>NZ_JAHBBF010000009.1 GCF_019331725.1 Bifidobacterium saguinibicoloris | reverse complement strand
CACCGGCGGACCCATCCCCCGAAGCATTGCGGCCGTCCGATAGCACACCCAGCCCGAAGCCCTGTAGGACGACGGAAGGACGGACGGCCTAAGAATCGATTACCGCCAGACTACACCCACGCCGACAACAGCCGTGGACATTATGACCACAACTGGCAGCCGTGGGCAGTTGTTTCGATTACCCCAACAACTGGCGTGGGCAGTTATTCGTATGACACGAACAACTGGCGCGGACAGTCGTGGAGATTATCTCCACAGTTGGCGTGGGCAGCAATAAAACCAGGCAACATACAGACAACATGAACTTCATAAAACGCCGTTTCCAGTCATGTTTTACCGTAGACCTGAAAACCGAAAAACGTTGATATTCCAGCGTTTTCATACATGTCCATAAAACACCGTAACCCCTCGTATTACAGTATTTCAAACCTCAGGGTCGCCGGTTCGAGCCCGGCCGGGGTCACCGGAAAACCCCTTGGAATTCCAACGATTCCAAGGGGTTTGATTTTTCCGTCACCCCCGTTTCGTCCCTGATGGGGACGTCGTTTTCACCGTGTTTCGCCGAGATTTCGCAGACGTTGGGGTGCACGGAAGGCACGAAGGGCACACATGGCGTCGCGGAGATCAGCCGTGGTATTCGCGGTCGGCGATCATGCGCCCGGACTGGTCGAGGGCCGTGGAGAACCTGCCGTAGTCGGAGAGGATGACGCCCATGTACAGCATGTCGACGAGGGCCACGTTCGCCACGCGGGAGAAGATGGCGTTGCCGTAGATGGTGTGCGCGCCGGATCCGGTGAGCAGCGTCACGTCGGCGGACCCGGCGAGCGGGGAACCTACGTGGTTGGTCACGGCGATGGTGTGCGCGCCGACGGATTTCGCCAGACGCAGCGCCTTGACGGTGTCGGCGGACGAGCCGGAATGGGAGAACGCGATGGCCACGTCCGTGTCCCGCAGGTGGCCGGCGCCGATCTGCTGCAGGTAGGCGTCCGTGTTGAGCCGGCAGTCCAATCCCAGATACATGAGCTTCGTGAACAGGTCGGTGGCCGGCACGAGCGAATTCTCCACGCCGTAGATGTCGATGGCGTCCGCTTCGGCGAGCAGCGTGGTGGCCTTGCGGAACGCCTTGACGTCGAGGGATCGCCGCAGCTCGTCGATGAGCGACGTGGCACCGGCGGCGGCCTTGGCCGGCACGTCCTCCGGATCGTCCCACGGGTTGAGGTCGAAGCCTTCGAGCGGGTCGAACGTCACCTGGTGTTCGGCCTCCGGGTGGCGCAGCACGTAGCGCAGTTCGCGGTATCCGCCGAAGCCGAGCTTGCGGGAGAAGCGGATGACGGTGGGTTGGCTCACCTGGGCCTCGTCGGCGAGCTGGCCGACGGTGAGTTCGGCGGCTTCGTCGAGATGGTCGCGCACATAGCGGGCGACCGCCCGTTCGGCGGGGCGGAGCGAAGGATAGATGTGGTCGATGCGTTCCCGAATTCCCACCGAAGACTGCACTGTTCCATCTCCCCGGAGTAGTTCCGCCCGCGCGCGCGGGCGTCTTGTTCGTTTGCCGCAATCGACACTAGCCGACGCGGGTGTGGCGGCGGATGACGCGGGTTGTCTTCAAGGTGAACCGTCCGTTAACTTTTGCGTCGCATTGCGATGCGAATGCATCCGCCGTCATGGCTCGTCTCCGGCGGAACGCGACGGGGCCCGGCATGGCCGGGCCCGCACTGGGATGCCGTTCCGGCCGTCTCCTATCCGCGGTCTCCGTACCCGCGCCCGACGATGGCTATACCGATGCCGGCGAGCGCGGTGACGGTGGCGGCCACGGCGATCAGGGCGACGGCGGAACCCGTGTCGGACAGCCGCTTTCGACCGGTGGCGGCATCGATGGATTCGTCATCCCCGTCGTTTCCGTGTTCCGCCGGCCAATTCGGTCGGTCCGTCTTGTCTTGGTCGTCGGGCGTGTTCGGCCGGTCCGGTTCGGAGGGGTCCGGATCGACCGGCCGCTCCTCCTTCGTCAACGCCCTCCATGCCGATTCCAGGGTCCGTTTTGTTTCGTCCACCGCTTTGCCGTCGGGCTCCGATTGCTTCAGCATCGTGCGGGCCGCGCTCAGCGCCTGTGCGAACGGCTGCCATGTCTCGGCGGTGTAGTCCGTCTCCTTCGGCCCAGAGGAATCGATGTCCGCGACGAGTTCCGTCAGTGGCTGCAACGTGTTGGTCACGGTGATTTCGGTGATGTAGTACGCTCCCCAGGTGGTTGCCGCCTTGTTGATGCGTATGCGCATGGCGGTGACGTCACGTTGCATGGGCATCGTGACGGTGTGGTGTTCGGCCGTGCCGTCCGAGGTGCTCCATGTCACGTCGCCGGAGGAGGCGACTGGCGTCCATCCGTCCTTGCCGTTCGCTGAGACCTCGATGTCCCAATTGGTGGGGTTCTGGTCTTTGGCGTAGATGCCGGCCAGGTCGACGGTGTCGAAGGTCTGCGGCTTGTCCCACGTCAAGGTGACGTATTGCGGATAGGTGGGGTCATTCCGGCTTTTCGTGCCGCTCCATTCATCGCCGTCGTTGACGTTCGAGGCCGGATAGTCGGCGTTCACGCTGCTGTGTTCCGCGGTGGCGTCCAACGCCAGGTTGCTCAGTACGTCGCCGACCGGCATGGCGAGGCGCAACGCCTCCCCCGTCTTCAGTGTGATGGCGTAGGTGCCGTCGTCCTGCGCGGCGACGGCGCGTTGCTCGGCCGCCGTCCATTCGCCGTCGTCGCCGAATGCGCCGACGCTGGCGGCGTCGGGTCGTTGTTCGGTGGTGATGGTGACGGAGCCGGCGGTGTCGGAGGTCGCGTACAGGTTCCGGCCAGCGGTGGCAGCGATGCCGACGGCGCCGTCGGTCGTGTGGAATCCGAGACGGTACCGGCCGATCGTCTTCATGGCCGAGTATTCGGTCTGCGGATCGTCTTGGTCGATGTTGAATCCGGTGCGGTCGGATGCCGTCGCGCCCGCCAGCACCTGTCCCATGGCGTTGAGACCTGGGTTATACCGCTGCAGTTCTTTGGCTTGTTCGGTCATGGTGGGCATCTCGCCGAGTTTCCAGTCGTAGTACATCTCCTGGGAGTGGATGTCGCTCTGGTCCAGGTTGGAGTACAACGCGTGCGGACCGTTGAAGTGACCGCCGCCACCGTCGCAGAACCAGTTGTCAATCTCCCAGGTGCCGTATCCGCCGCCTGCGGCGAAGGCGGTGGTCTCCAATGAGGTCAGATTGGCGTAGTCGCCGGAGTTCTCGGCGATGTGGCCGAGTGTGGAATTCCGTTTGCCGTCGGCGATAATCTCCTTCATGCGGCTCACGCTGGTGGAGTATGGATCGGGTCCGGCGAAGTCGATGTATGCGTAATCGTTGACGTTCACCGGATAGCCGGAGCCGGAGTAGTTCACGCGGGTGGCGATGCTGTAGTCCGATTCCTTGACGGCTTTGCCGAGATCGTTGATCCAGTTGATGTATTGGTCTTTGAAATGCGGGTTGTTGTTCGCCTCGTTCTCGAGCTGGATGGAGATGACGGTGCCGGCCGGATCGGTCTGCGCCAGGTGAGCGAAGATCGCCTCCATCGTCTTGATTTCGGCTTGCTTCATCGCTTCGGCCTTCGGACCGGTGGTGATGAGCGGATAGTCGACCTTGCCTTTGCCTCCGGTGATGTCGTAGTAGTCCCCGATGGGGTTGCCGTCCTCGTCCTGCACGTACCAGGACGGCGCGGTGTATTGGTAGCCGATGTCGACGGTTTTGTGTTCCTTGCCGTTCCATGCGCTGCTGTATGTGGGGATGCGCGAGCCGCTTTGGCATGCGGATCCGAACCATGCGAGGTCGATCTTCAGTCCGTATTTCCTCGCCCACTTCACGTAGGCGTCCAGCACGGTGAAGTCGTATACGCCGGGAGCCGTTTCGACATCTCTCCACAGCAGCGCCTGCGAGATGGTCGCGTAGTTGAGGTTCGCGGTCTTCTCGTACGCGTTCTCACTGAAGCCGAGATCGAGGTGTTCCGTAGGATAGCCGTCTCTGCTGGAGCCGGAGTCCTCCTTGAATTCCTCCTGATGTCCCATGCGTTCCCAGGTGCCCATGTTCTGAGCGAACGAGTACAGATAGGGGCGCCCGTTCACTTCGAGGTAGTATTCGCCGTTGCTTTTCCGTGCGACGCGGGAGACCACGCGCCGATTGTCCTGCGCGTGTCCGCCGTCTTCCGCGGCGACCGCACCGGCCGGTGCGACCATGGCGGCTGCGGCGATGACGGCGATGACGGCATGCAGCGCCGTCCTCCATGGATGATGTGTCGTCTGTGACATGATGTTCCTTCTTGGTTGGTTGATTGTCGTGCCGGTGGATGATTTGGGGGACGATGCCCGTGGCATCGTCAGAGCGCTATTGCGATGTAAGGCGTCGGCGACTCATTGCGATACGTCTCGCCGTTGACGATCACGGTCAGCCCGATGCCGTGGCCGTAACGGTCGCCGAGACGGTCGTAGTAGATGTCGGCCGTCGTGCCGCCGACCGGCAATCCCAGCAGGCGCCAGTACGGCATCGAGTGTCCTACGGCGAGCGGCTTCACGATGAGCGTGGAATGGGCGGCATCGCCCGTCTTCGGACGATCGGGCACGCCTTCGACCCGTACACCGGCGAGACCGGAGATGACGAGGTCGGCGAACGTGGAGTGGTTGTAGTCCTTGCCGCGTTCGTAGCCTCCTTTGTCCTCACGCCATTTCCATGCTTCAAGCCGATCGCGGGAAATCCACGCTCCCGTGTCGGCGTCGAGGTCCTCGTCGATCCAGTCGACGACCCCGCCGTCCGGGGCCTGACGGCGATGGATGGCGGCGTAGCGGCGCATCTCACGCATGAAGTCATCGGAGGTGACGCCACCGCGACCGGAACGGATCTCGGCGATCATCGAATTGAGCGTCTGCGTGGTGGCGAACGGCCAGCAGGGACCGTTCCATTGGCATTCGTGCGGGGAATCGCAGTTCATGTAGCGAGGGTGGCACGCCTCGGCGGTGCGGATGCCTACGGCGCCGCCGAAATGGTCGGCATCGGCGAGGAACCGCCATGCGTCCTCATGACGTTCGTCGGCGAGATCGAACATCCATGGGATGTAGCCGATCTCCTCGCGTACGTTGCGTGAGGGATCCACGTCGGCGAAGTCCGTCGTGGCGAGGATGCCGTCCTTGTCGTCGAGCGGCAGCACTTTGAAGAACCGTCCGTCCTCGTCCCACAGCTCCTCGTGGATGAGCGCGGCCAACGAGGCCGCCTTCGCCTCGAATTCGTCGGCGAGCGCATCCTGACCATCCCAACGTGCAATCGTCGCGATGGCGCGGGCGTTGGCGGCCATGTAGCTGTTGAGCGTCGGGCGCAGCCCCGAACCGGAGATGGAATCCTCCATCGCGTCGCGGTCGTCGTACGACCAGAACAGGCCGTAGCGGGTCATGTTGCGTTCCTCGACCGTGTGATAGAAGCGCACGAATTCGTCGAGCAGCGATACGGCGAACGCACGATCGTCGCGGATCTCGGCGTAACGACGAACCGCGTCGACGACCCAGGACGAATAGGACAGCTCGTCGCCCGGCCCTGTGAACCAGAAACCCACATAGTCGCGGACGAGTCTCGGACCATTCCTGAGCCAGCGCGCCTCGGCAATATGGTGACCGCTGGCGCAGTTGATGGAGTTGTATGCGCCCGCCCAGTACACGTCGGGAAGGAACTCGGTGATGATGCGTCCCTCCGGCGTGGATGCCAGATGCTTGCGGAACGTCCACCATCGGAACCAGTAGACACGTTCGATGAGTACGTCGGAGCATTCGAAGAACGGCACCTCATGCTTCATCCAGTCGGCGGCCGCCTCGTTGGGGATGTCCTGGACGTACAGCTCCTCGTCGTTGCGGTTGAAGTCGGCGACGTAGCGGTCGATGACGTCGTCCGGTTCACGCAACGGCGTCAGTGCGGGAGGCTCCTCGACCGGACGGTACACGCCGCCCTTATGGGAAGTCTGATACACGTCGTTCATGGAATCGTCCTTTCAGTCGTAGGACCACGCCCGATGAACCACAACGACCGCAACGTTACGAATCATCGTCGGGCATACGTGGGCGTTCCGCGCGCGGAGGGACCGCGGCGGATCGATATGAAATCAATGAAAAATGCAACGGGAGGCGCGAGCGAACCGACTCAGGCCGATTCGCCGCGAACCAAATGGAATCCGACGGTCTCGCGCCTCACCGGCGAGGAGACGTCCCCGCCCATCCGGTCGACGAGCATCGCCACCGCCGATTCGGCCATGCCATCGAAGTCTACGGCGATGGTGGACAGCAGCGGCGAGGTGTACGAGGCGGGGCTGACACCATCGAATCCGAACACGGCCTTGTCGCGTGGCACCTGGATGCCCATGCTGGCGAATCCGCGCATCAGTCCGAAGGCGAGGAGATCGTTCATGCAGAACAGCACGTCGTATCCGAGATCGTTCTGGGCGATCGTGGCGGCCGCTTTGAGCCCACCGTCGACGGTCCATTCGCAGGGCACGATGTCGGTTTCGACGCCGAGCCCCACACCCGTCATGGCCTTTTTCGCAAGTTCGACACCGGTGTTGCGCCCTTCCGCGCTGAACTGGCCGGCGGACAGACGCTGTCCACCGACGATCGCCGCATGCTCGTAGCCACGCTGCTTCAGATAGGCGAACGCCGCCTTGAACGCCGGCTCCAGCGGCAACGAGACGTTGTCGTACAACGGATGCGGCGAGTAATCCTCGAACAGCACGGCGGGATGGTTGCCGATGAGCGAGCGCAGTTCGCTTTCCGGCACGTTGTGCAGGTTGAGGATCAGCCCGTCGCACATCGGCGAGTTGACCCGCTTGAGGAAGTCGCGTTCGACCGCGACCGAGGCGTTGGTCTGCTGGACGATGGTCTGCAGCCCGTGCCTGGCCGCCTCTTTGGAGATGGCCCAGGCGAGATCGGCGAAGTACGGGTTCTCGAGGTCGGGCACGACGAAGGCGATGACGTCGCTCTTGCCCTGCTTGAGGAAGCGGGCGGAGGCGTTGGCGCTGTACTTGACCACGGCGGCGGCCTTCAGCACCTTCTCACGTGTGGCCGGCTTGACGCCGTCACCGCCGCGAAGCGCCGCCGACGCGGTGGTGACCGAGACCCCGGCCTCGCGGGCCACATCCTTGAGCGTCGCCACCATGCCACCTTTCATGTTCATCGTCGTCTCCCGTCATTGTAGCAACCGAAACGTTGCGGAGGGGCGGGCCGACAGATCGCGCCCCATCCGCGAATCACCCCTTGACCGCGCCGGCGACCAGACCGGATACGATCCACCGTTGGCAGAACAGGAAGAACACCACCACCGGGGCGAGCGCGATGCAGGTGATCGCCATGAACAGCGGCCAGTTGGTCGAATAGCCGTTGACCGCGTTGTACACCTGCAGCACCACGGTGCGCTTCTCCTGCGTGGAGATGAATACGCTGGGCCTCAGGAAGTCGTTCCACACGGCCAGCGTCTGGAAGACGATCACCGTGGCGAGAATCGGCCGGATGAGCGGCAGGACGATCTGCCAGTAGATGCGCCAGGGGCTGGCGCCATCCACACGTGCCGCCTCGAACAGTTCGAAGGGCAGTTTCCGCATGTATCCGACGATGAGGTAGTAGCAGAACGCCGAATCCGCGGCGTACAGGGCGATCAGTCCGGGAAGGCTGTCGACGATGCCGACGGCGCCCTCCATCTTGTACAGCGGCAGCAGCGTGGACTGCACGGGGATGCAGAAGGCGAGCGTCAGGACGGCCCCCATGCCGACGGTGAGCCAGTTCCTCTTGAGCACCATGGCGTAGGCGGCGAGCGAACCGATGGCGACCTGAAGGATCACGGCGAACACGGTGACGACGATCGTGTTGAGGAACGCCGTCCAGATGCTGCCGTCCGCGATGGCCTGTCCGTAGTTGGCGAACATCCACTTCTCCGGCAGAGCAAAGGGATGCCTGGTCATGTCCACGCTCGTCTTGAACGAGCTGATGATGACGTAGTAGAGCGGAAGCGCGCAGACGACCGCCAGAACGAGCACCACGATCGACCGCACGATCCTGCGCGACAGGCTGTTGGCACGTGCGTTTGTCATTCGAATCTCCTTTGCACGCTGTTGGCGACGACCTGCTGCACGCTGACCAGCAACAGGCACGCGATGGTGAAGGTGACGGCGAGCGCCGAGCCCACGCCGTACTGCGACTGTCCGGTGCCGCGCAGCAGGATGGCCTGGGTGATGGTCATCGTGGCGTTGCGGGGACCGCCGGCGGTGAGGGTGTACGGGAGGTCGTACACCTTGAGGTTGCCGGTCATGATGAGGAAGGTGGACACCACCACGGCCGGCACCAGCTGGGGCAGCGTCACGTGGAGGAACTGCTGGCGAGAGTTCGCACCGTCGATGAGCGACTGCTCGTAGAGATCGGCGGGAATCGCCTGCATGTAGGCCAGATACAGGGTGGCGTGCCAGCCGACGCCCATCCACACGCCGACGAAGATCACCGCGAACTGGGCCCAATGGTCATCGGACGTCCACGGAATCGGAGGGATGGTGAACAGGTCGAGGATCTGGTTGAGGATGCCGGACTTCATCGGGGAGAAGATCTGGCGCCAGATGAGGCCGAGGATGGCCTGGGCGGGGATGCCGAGGAAGAAGAACAGCGAACGGGCGAAGGACCGTCCGAAGAACTTCTTGTTGAGGGTGACCGCCAACGGCAACGCCAGCACGGTGATGAGCACCGTGGTGGAGACGGCGAACAGGAGTGTGAATCCAAGACTGTGCAGGAGCTCGGGTTCGGAGAAGATCGTGGCGTAGTTCCTGAGTCCGACCATGCCGTAGTCGTCCGAGAATCCGTTGTAGTCGGTCAGCGAATAGTAGATGGACGACAGCAGCGGGACCAACGTCAGGACGACGAACACGACCATGATCGGCAGCAGGAAGACGAAGGTGGCCCAGTTCTCCGGGCCGATGCGCCTCCTGCCGGCAACCGCGCCGGAGGACGGCGTGTTGCGGGTTCGCGAAACGTTCATGGGAGGATGGCTTTCTTGCGGTGATTGTTGTGTGGTGATGGGGACGGACGACGGGATGGATATCGATTCCATCCGCCGTCCATCCCGTGCGCGACAGCCGTGCGGACCGTCAAGTGTCGGGTCACTTGACCGAATCCCACTTGGAGTCGAGGTTCTTCGCGGCGTCGGCCGGCGTGGTCTTCCCACCCTGGATGCCCTGCTGCTGGGAGATGACTTCGGCGCTCATCGCGGTCGAGCCCTTTTCGAACGACACCCAGTGGAACTTGCCCTTGAAGAAGTAGTCGTCGTACAGGGGCTTGAGCTGCTCGTCGATCTGGGAATCGTAGTTGCTGGACACGGATGCGGAGCCGTAGGCGGTGGTGAAGAGCTTCAACCCCTCCTTGGAGTTCATGAAGGAGAGGAATTTCTCGGCCTGGGCCTTCTTCTTGGTCTTGGCGCTGATGGCGAACGCCGGATCGGCGCCGCCGTCGATGTAGGGCTCGGAGCCCGGGTACGCGGGGAACGGCGAGAAGCCGTAGTTCACGCCGGCGGCCTTGATGTCGGCGACGTCCCAACCGCCGGTACGGTACATCGCCGCTTCGCCGTTGATGAAGGACTGCTTGACCTGGTCGGCGTTGAGGCCGGTGGCCTCCTCGGGCAGGGCGCCGGACTTGATGAATCCGTCGTTCCATGCCTCGAACGCCTTGGTCCACTCCTTGGCGAAGGTGCTCTTGCCGGCGTAGATCCGCTTGTCGCCGTCCTCTCCGGCCTTCGCGTAGTAGCTGCCGAGCAGACCGATCAGCGATCCGGACATCTCCTGGCCGTTCTCGAGGAACGGGGTGATGCCCTTGTCCTTGAGCTTCTTGGCGAGCGCGGCGAAGTCGTCGAGGTTGTCGGGCACGGAATCGTAGCCGACCTCCTTGAGCAGGTCCTTGTTGTAGACGACGCCGGCCAGCCATCCGGAGATCGGCATGCCGTAGATCTTGCCGTCCTTGGTGTAGTCGGCCAGATACGTCTCGTCGATGCCCTTGAGGTAGTCGGCGTCGGTGATGTCCGCGGCCGCGCCGTTGCTCATGAGATCGGCGCGGTTGTTGCCGTTGAGGTTGAAGACGTCGGGGGCCTGGTTGCCGGCGATGCGCGTCTGCAGGGTGGAGTTGTAGTCGGAGTCGCCCTGACTGTATGAGATCTGGACCTTGATGTCCGGGTTGGCCTTCTCGAAGGCGGCGACGACCGGGTCCATCGTGTTCTTGTTGTAGTAGGAATACACCGTCAGGGTGTCGCCCGATGCGGACGACGAGCCCGAACCGCACGCCGCCATCGGGACGATCATCGCCATGGCGCCGACCGCCGCCGCGACCATCCTGGTAATACGTGACCGCATTGTCTTTCTCCTTGCTGGTTATGGATGTTCTCGCTCCATCGTTGGGCGATGACTTCACTTTAGCACCATTTTCCGTAACGTTACGGTTTTTCTCCGGCAAGCGCGGCGACTCATGGAGAAAACGCTGATTTTTCAACGGTTTGCAATACTTCACAACAGATATATATCAGCGTGTCGCAACGTTACGTTTTTTGCTTTCACCATAACGTTACGACATACAACAAGAGGATGTCGGCAGCAAACGGCGAGAAAGGCTCGCGGACGCGGCGGCACTCCGCCCGTCACACGACGACGGAAACGGAATCCGATGCGCCCGGCCCGGCCGTCACGGCTCGATGATCCAGGAAAGGCCCACGAGCACGATGAGGAAGAGGATGTTGACGGCGGAGTAGACGGCCAGATAGCGGCCCTTGCGGTCCGGGTACTTGCGCACCACGTTCTTGTAGCCGATGAGCGAGGCCATCGAGGCGATGAGCGTGCCCATGCCGCCGAGGTTCGTGCCGATGATGAGCGGACGCCACTGCTCGGTGAATCCGGACAGAAGGATGGTGGTGGGCACGTTGCTGATGAGCTGGCTGGAGCCTACGGACACCTCGAGCGGGTGCGCGTCCACGGGGGATGCGGCCAGCTCGTAGAATTCGGGCACGCGCTTCATGTTGCCGATGAAGATGAAGAACATGGTGAACGTGAGCGGCAGACCCCAGTCGACGTTCCGGAAGACCCTGCGGTCGCAGATGAGGAACGCGGCGAACACCACCACGCACATGGCCCACAGGGGCACGAAGTCGCTCACCGCGAGCAGGCAGACCACGAACAGCAGCGCATAGACGACGGTGCGCCATCCGCCGTAGCCGGCGCCGTAGCCGGTGATGCGGATCTCGTCGGGCTGATGCTTGCCGCGCTCCGGCGCGAGCACCCCCTGCTCGATGCCGGTGCCATCCAGCTCGTTGAACTCGGAGACCGGCCGCCCTCCGAACACCACGCAGGTGACGATCACGAGCATGATGGCCGCCGTGGCGGAATACGGCGCCATGATGCCGATCATCTCCGTGGCCGGCATGCCGGTGAGGGCCTTGAGGTACAGGTTGTGCGCGTTGCCGATCGGCGTGAGCATGCTGCCCACGTTCGCCCCGACCGTCATGAGCGTGCCGACGAGCACCGCATGCTCCTCCATGTCCGCCATGACGAGCACGGAGATGGCGAACGGGATGAACGTGACGAGCGCCACGTCGTTGGTGATGAGCATGGCGGAGAAGAACGTGAGCGAGATGAGCGTGAGCACGAGCCCGCGCTGCGTATTCACGTGTCTGAGCAGCCGCGAGCCGATGATGCGGAACACGCCAATGCGCTGGAAGCCGCACACCACGAGCATGAGGCATACCAGCTGGCTGATGGTGCTCATGTGGACGTAGCCCTTGTAGTCCGCGTCCGGCGGCACGATGAAGCACGAGATGAGGGCCAATACCGTGGCGACGATGAGAATGGTTTCGCTCTTAAGCAGCCCGACGAGCCAACGTCGCATCGGTTCCTCCGTGAATGTTCCGGCATGGTGCGCCACTCATTCTAATGGAACGCCCGCCCCAACTACGTTCCCACGGCGTGCTGTTTTCCGACCTTTTCCGTCGAAAAACCGGGATGACGACTACTGCCGATTAGGTTTCATCGCCGACTTTTCATTGTTGCGACATATGAACGAAAGGGAAACGTACGGCAAATTCCAAACATGCCCCTTCCGCATGCACCCACCACATACCCACCACCCGCGCCGTCGCCGCCCGGGCCGCCGGAAACTACGCGACTACAGCCGGCCGGTGTAGTTTCACTCGCTGTTCACCGTACTTTCAACCAACTTTCCCCCGTTTGACGTCCGTACGCCCCCAAGCGGCGACACCATGGAATACGGCAGAGGTTCACGCCGACACGACGCCTTCCCGGCGTCGCGATAACAGAATACGGACCCGGCCGGCAAGACCGGCACCACACGATACGGACCGCCCGCAAGGGCGGGTCTCCGGAAGGCAGTTGAAGGGAATATGCTCGAACTCAAGGACATCACCAAATCGTTCGGCGACACGCACGTGCTGAACGGCATCAGCCTGGAGCTGGACAACGGCAAGATCATGTCGATCCTCGGCCCGTCCGGCGGCGGCAAGACCACGCTGCTCAACATCATCCTCGGCATCACCGAGCCGACCAGCGGCCAGCTGCTCTACGACGGCGAGGACCTCACCCACGTCCCGATGGAGAAGCGCGGCTTCAACATCGTGTTCCAGGACTACGCGCTGTTCCCGAACCTCACCGCCTACGAGAACATCACCTACGGCCTGCGCAACAACCCGGGCATCTCCTCCGAGCAGGAGATCAAGGAGCTCATCTCGCTGCTGGGGCTCGAGGAGCACCTCAACAAGCGCATCGACGAGCTCTCCGGCGGCCAGAAGCAGCGTGTGGCCCTCGCCCGCACGCTCGTGATGAAACCGAAGCTGCTGCTGCTCGATGAACCGCTGTCCGCCCTTGACGGCGTCATCAAGGAGTCCATCAAGGCGAAGATCAAGCAGATCGTCGAGCAGTACAAGCTCACCACGATCATGGTCACGCACGATCCGGAAGAGGCGTGCACGATGAGCGACAAGGTGCTCATCATCAACCACGGCAAGGTCGCGCAGTTCGACACTCCGGAGAACATCATCGAGCATCCGGCCAGCGACTTCGTGCGGACGTTCATCCTCCACCAGCTCGAGGTCAAGCGCAACAACATCTACACACTGTTCAACGAGGGCGACGGGGCCGCTGCCGCGCACGCCGGAGCCGAGCCCGTCGCCGCGGGCCGGGAGGCCTGAGCCATGTCGGTCGAATCCATCCAGGCGGGCAAGCAGCTGCCCAACATCCGCCCCGAGATCCACAACTACGAGGCGCGTCCCTCCAAGCCGAAGCAGACGGAGCTGTGGACGCTGCTGGCGATCGTCGCCGCCTGCTTCCTCGGCTTCCTCGTCGTGCCGATGATCCTCGTGATCATCCGCTCGTTCACCACCGCCTCCGGCGCCGGCACGCTGGAGAACTACGCGACGATCCTGTCGCGCCCCGAGTTCACGCGTTCGATCACCAACTCGCTGACCGTCTCCGCGGTCTCCGCGCTCGTCGCCGTGATCCTCGCGTTCCTGCTCTCCTACACCATCAACTGCACGAACGTGCCGTCCGGGTTCAAGAAGGCCATCGCGCTGCTCGCCCAGCTGCCGATGCTGCTGCCGACCATCACCTACGGCTTCGCGATCATCTACTCGTTCGGCAAGAACGGTCTCATCACGCAGCTGATCGGGCATCCGCTGTTCGACATCTACGGCTTCAACGGCCTGCTCATCGGCTATGTGATCTACACGCTGCCGACCTGCTTCCTGCTCATCAACAACAGCTTCCAGTTCGTCGACAAGAAGTTCATCATCGTCTCCCACATCATGGGCGACAAGCCGTGGGCCACGTTCCTCAACACCGTGCTGAGGCCGCTGGTCGGCACGCTGGCCGTCGCGTTCATCCAGTCGTTCTTCCTCGCGTTCACCGACTACGGCATCCCGACCTCGGTGGGCGGCGAATACGACGTGCTGGCGATGACGCTGTTCAACCAGATGCTCGGCTCCATCCCGAACTTCAACCGCGGCGCCGTGATCGCCGTGTTCATGCTCATCCCCTCGATCATCTCGATCGTCCTGATGACCGTGCTCGAACGCTTCGCGATCCGCTACAAGCAAATCAGCCAGGTGGAGCTGCCGAAGGGCAAGCGCCGCGACTGGACGTGCGGCGTGCTGTCCGTCGTGACGCTCGTGTGCGTGCTGTCCGTGTTCCTCGTGATCCTGCTCATCCCGTTCGTGCAGGAGTGGCCGGACCATCTCGGGTTCACGTTCGCGCATATCGCGAACCTGTTCACCGATTCGCAGCTCACGCAGGTGTTCGTCAACTCGCTGTACGTTGCCGCGATGACCGCGATCTTCGGATGCCTGTTCGTCTACGCCGCGGGCCTGGTGACCTCCCGTTCGAAGCTGCCCGCGTGGGCACGCCGCTCGGTCGATTCGATCTCCGCGATCATCAACACGGTCCCGGGCATGGTGCTCGGCATCGCGTTCCTGTTCGCCTTCTCCGGCTCGCCGCTGCAGAACACGTTCTGGATCCTCATCATCGCGAACATCATCCACTACTTCGCCACCCCGTACCAGATGATCAAGGATTCGCTCACCAAGATGAACGCCGGTTGGGAGACCACCGCCAAGCTCATGGGCGACAACTGGATCAAGACGCTGGTGCGCGTGGTCACGCCGAACGCGTGGCCCACGCTGCTGCAGATCTTCGGCTACTACTTCGTCAACGCGATGGTGACGATCTCCGCGGTGGTGTTCCTCACCGGAGCCCGCACGCAGGTCATCACCACGAAGATCTCCGCCCTGCAGCACATCGCCAAGTTCGACGACGTGTTCGTCCTCTCGCTGCTCATCCTCGTGGTGAACCTCGTGGTCAAGGGCCTGATCGCCCTGTTCACCCGTGACCGCTCCTTGGCGCGCGCGAAGGCCCGCGCCAAGGAGCGCGCCGCCGTGAAGACCCCGCAGGTGGCCGCCTCGTTCAGCACCGTGCGCCCGAGCCGTCAGCTCGCCGCCGCGGCGGCGACGTTCCAGCTGCCGACCGACAACAACCGCAAGGCCCGCGGCCTGCTCACGGGCATCACGTCCGCCGTGTGCGTGGCGCTGCTCGTCACCTTCGGCGCGGTATCCACCTCCGCGGCGGCGGCCGGCGGCAAGGTCGTCATCTACACGAACGCCGACGAGGAGGCCGTCACCGCCTTCGAACACGCGCTCGACCGCAACGGCTACAAGGACCAGTACATCATCCAGGAGTTCGGCACCTCCGAGCTCGGCGGCAAGATGCTGGCCGAGGGCAAGGCGCTCGAGGCGGACATGCTCACGATGAGCTCCTACTACGTGGATTCCGCGCAGGAACGCAACCACATGTTCGCCGACCTGACCGACGTCCACTCCAAGCTGCTCGGCACCACGGAGAACTCGAAGGCCCCGGCCTACCGCTCCCCCACCACCGCGCAGGAGGGCGCCATCATCATCAACACCGAGGCGCTGAAGTCCGCGGGAGTGCCGAAGCCGACCAGCTACGCCGACCTCGCCAAGCCGGAGTACAAGGGGCTCATCTCCGTGCCGGACATGGAGGGCTCCTCCACCGGCTGGCTGATGGTCCAGGCCATCGTCGACGCCTACGGCACCGGCGAGAAGGGCAGGCAGATCCTCACGGACATCTACCGCAACGCGGGCCCGCACCTTGAGCAGTCCGGTTCCGGACCGCTGAAGTCCGTGCGCGCCAAGGAGGTGGCGATCGGCTTCGGCCTGCGCCACCAGGCGGTCGCGGACAAGAAGAAGGGCCTGCCCATCGACTACGTGGACCCGACCGAAGGCAACTACTCGCTGACCGAATCGGTGGCGGTGCTCGACAAGGGCCGCGCCACCAACCCGAAGGCGCAGAAGATGGCCGGGATCATCATCGACAAGGGCCGCAAGGAACTGCTCCAGACGTACCCGACGCCGCTCTACCAGGGCGAGAAGGCCCCGGCGAATGCGTCCAAGCGTTCGAAGACGTTCCCCAAGCCTTTGACGGTGGACCTCCTCCAGCAGCATCAGGACTTCTCGTCCGAATGCAAGCGCATCGCGCAGAACGAGTAGTCGCCTTCCCCGGCCCGGTGGGGGCGACGGTTCCCGTCGCCCCCACCGGGCCGGGATACGGCTCCCCACTTATCCGGCATCCCGCCGAAAGTGAACGCCGAGCGAACGGGATTCACAAAACTACATACAACACGCCGAGTGCACCTCATAATCAACGTAGAAGTTTTCTCCGATTACGTGCGTGACTACACTCGGCGCTCGGATACGACAAGACGCCGCAACGACATCGATCGCATCGGAATTCAACGAAACACCACACGAAACCATCCCGGAGGGCTTCCGGGAACCCCACGAAAGGAGACCATCATGGCCAACGAATACAAGCTGCTCACCCCCGGCCCTCTGACCACGACGCGCACCGTCAAGGAGGAGATGCTCTTCGACCACTGCACGTGGGACGAGGACTACCAGCAGATCACGCAGAAGATCCGCCGCCAGCTGCTCGAGCTCGCGCACTGCGATCCGGCCGACTACACCGTCGTGCTCATGCAGGGCTCCGGCACCTTCGGCGTGGAGAGCGTGCTCACCTCCGTGATCGGCAAGGACGAGAAGGTGCTGCTGTGCACCAACGGCGCGTACGGCGACCGTCAGGTCAAGATCTGCGAGCACGCCGGCATCGACTACGTGCAGTACGCCGAGCCGTACGACCGCATCCCGGACGCCGACAAGGTCGAGGAGTACCTGCGGAACGACCCGTCCATCACCCACGTCTCGATGATCCACTCCGAGACCACCTCCGGCCTGCTCAACGACATCGCCGCGGTCGCCACCGTCGCCAAGGCGCACGGCTGCACGTTCATGGTCGACGCGATGAGCTCCTTCGGCGGCGTCGACATCCCCGTCTCCGGCTGGGGCATCGACTTCCTCGTCTCCTCCGCGAACAAGTGCATCCAGGGCGTGCCGGGCTTCAGCTTCATCATCTGCAACAAGGCGAAGCTCGAAGCCTCCAAGGGCAAGGCCCGCTCCCTGTCCCTCGACCTGTGGGACCAGTGGAACACGCTCGAGAAGGCCAACGGCAAGTGGCGCTACACCTCCCCCACCCACGTGGTGCTCGCCTTCTCCAAGGCCCTCGACGAGATGTTCGCCGAAGGCGGCATCCCCGCCCGCTCGGCCCGATACCAGCTCAACAACGACCTGCTCATCGCCCGCATGAAGGCGCTCGGCTTCCGCGTGTTCCTGAACGAGCATCAGGGCCCGATCATCACCACGTTCCTCTACCCGCAGGGCACGCAGTTCGACTTCCACGACATGTACGAGTTCATCAAGGAGCGCGGCTACGCAATCTACCCGGGCAAGCTCACCACCGAGGACACGTTCCGTCTCGGCAACATCGGCGAGATCTACACCGACGACATCGAGAAGGTGACCGAGCTGCTGGCCCTGTACATGGGCGAGCGCGGCCTGCTCGAGGCCGCCACCGGTTCCGCCTCCGTGCCGGAGGCGATCGCCGCGATGGACAAGGCGGGCGAACCGATCAAGGCCGCCGCGCCGAAGAACGTGAAGCTCACCGCGTGAGCCGCGTTCCACGGGGAATCCAGCGGGAATCGCAAGAGGAAACCAAAGGAGTTACGACAATGACCAACCGTTTCGAGGCCGTCATCTTCGACTGGGCCGGCACCACCGTGGACTACGGCTGCTTCGCCCCCGTCAAGGCGTTCCAGGAGGCGTTCAAGGAGTTCGGCGTCGAGCCGACGATGGCCGAGACCAGGAAGCCGATGGGCATGCTCAAGCACGACCACATCGCCACGATGCTGCGCATGGACCGCATCGCCCGCGCGTGGGAGGACCGTCACGGCGCCGCCCCGACCGACGCGGACACCGATGCCGTGTACGCGCACTTCGAGCCGAAGCTGCTGTCGATCCTCGACGGCTTCGCCGATCCGAAGCCGGGCGTGGTCGAGGCCGTCGCCGCCCTGCGTGCGGACGGTCTCAAGATCGGCTCCACCACCGGCTACACGGACAGGATGATGGAGATCGTCGTGCCGAAGGCGGCCGAGAACGGCTACGCGCCGGACTTCTGGATCAGCCCGGACGGCGTGAACGGCTTCGGCCGCCCCTACCCGTACATGGTGTTCCGCAACCTGGAGAAGCTCGGCGTGACCGACGTGCGCCGCGCCGCGAAGGTCGGCGACACGCTCTCCGACATCCGCGAGGGCAAGAACGCCGGCGTGTTCACGATCGGCGTGACCGAGGGCAGCTCGCAGATGGCGTTGAGCCAGGCCGAGTTCGAGGCGCTGTCCGATGAGGACAAGGACGCGGCCCGCGCCAAGGCGCGTGACGCGTTCGTCGCCGCCGGCGCCGACGCGGTCATCGACACGATGGCCGAGCTGCCGACGCTCCTGCGTCAGATCGCCTGAGCCGTCGCTCCGTGCGCACGCACGCACGCACGCACCCGGAAGCTCCCCTCAACGAGGGGAGCTTTTTTCGTCGGCCGCGCACCCGGCGATGACGCGGATGCCGCGTTCGATGTCGCCGGCGTCGGGCCGGACCATGTTGAGGCGAATGTGCGCGTCGTCGGTCTCGTCGACGTCGAAGACGCCGCCGGGCATGAACGTGACGCCGTACGCGCGGCATCGGGCGAGCAGATCGAGCGCACGCACGCCGTCGGGCAGCGTCACCCACACGTAGTAGCCGCCATCCGGCACGGTCCAGCGCATGCCTTCGGGCGCGTACCGCTCGAGCGCGGCGAGGGCCGCATCGCGTCGCGCGCGGTAGGCGTCGGTGAGGGATGCGACATGGCCCGCGATGCGTCCCTCCTTGAGCAGTTCCAGGCAGATACGCTGCGACGATGTGCTCGTATGCTGGTCGACCATGCGCCGCAACGCGGCGAGACGGGCGATGACGTGCGGGTCGGCCACGACCCATCCGGTCCTCAGGCCCGAGGTGACGGTCTTGGAGAACGTGGACAGGTACATCACGTATCCGCTGTTCTCCATGCCGGCGAGCGGCACGGGTCGGGACGCGGCGGACACGTCCCGCTCCCCCATCGGCCCGTGCGGGTCGTACGACCCGTACCACAGTTCGCCGTAGGCGTCGTCCTCGATGACGAGGCACTGGTAGCGCCGTGCCACGTCGATGAGTGTGCGGCGGCGTTCGATCGGCATCGTCGTGCCGGTGGGATTGTGGAACGTGGGGATCGTGTAGATGAGCTTCGGACGGAACCGCGCGCAGTATCCCTCCAGCAGGTCGGTGCGCATGCCGTCGGCGTCGACGGGCACGCCGACGAGCCGCGCGTCGGCCGAACGGAACGTCTGCAGCGCGGGGAAGAACGTGGACTGTTCGACGAGCACATGGTCGCCGGGATTGACGAACGCGCGCACGATGAGATCGATGCCCTGTTCGGAGCCGGACAGGACCATGACGTTGCGGGCGTCGCAGCCCACGCCGCGGTCGCGCATGTGCGCGGCGAGCAGGCCGCGCAGCTCGTGGAACCCCTCGATCGGCGATTCCGGCTGGCCGTCGAACTCGTGCGAGGAGAACGCCTCGAGACTGACGGCGCGCAGCAGGTCGTCGGGGATGTCGGCCGGGTTCGGCGAGCCGGTGGCGAAGTCGACGGGGCAGGGCCGGCCATCCGCGGGGCCGGCCGCCCGCTGGGCCCGGTCGGCCTCGGCGATGTCGTGGTAGGTGAACCGGTTGGAGTAGTCGGAGAACAGCACCGACCACGGCGGACGGATGACGGGAGGCTCGGTGACCTCCGGTTCCGGCGCAACGCCGTCGCGTATCGTGTGGACGACGGCGGATTCGCGTGGCGTCCGCGGCTCCCCTTCCCGACTCACGGACACCGCCGATGCCGCCTGTGATGTCGCCGTCACCGCCGTCACCGCCGTCACGAACGTGCCCTTGCCGACCTTCGAGGCGATGAGGCCTTCGTCTTTCAGCTGCTGGTAGGCCTGCAGGACCGTGGCGCGGTTGACGTCCAGACGCGAGGCGAGCTCGCGTTCGGGCGGCAGCCGGTAGCCGGCGGCGAGCGCGCCGGACACGATCTGCTCGCGCAGCTGCGCGGCGAGCTGCCGGTACAGCGGCGCGGCGTCATGCCTGTTCAGTGCCAACCGCATCCCGCCTCACCGCCTTTCCTTGGGATTCCGTTCGACGCGCCTTACGAACACCCTAGGCTACAGGCCGAGGAACAGCTCGTGGATGCGGGTGTCGTCGGTGAGTTCGGGGTGGAACGCGGTGGCGATGATGTTGCCCTGGCGCAGGGCGACCGGATGCCCGTCGACCTGCGTTTCGACGCGCGCCTCGGGTCCGGCCGAGACCACGTACGGCCCGCGGATGAAGACGAGCGGGAATCCTTCGATGCGTTCCGGGTCCCCGGGCGCGCCGAAGTCGGCGGTCGCCTCGAAACTGCCGAGCTGGCGCCCATATGCGTTGCGGCGTACGACGGCGTCGAGCGCGCCGAAATAGACGTTCGGGTCGTTGTCGAGCCTGCGGGCGAGCAGGATCATGCCGGCGCAGGTGCCGAACACCGGTTTGCCGGCCTTGATGTGCGCGTCGATCCGCTCGAACAGGCCGGTGGAGTGCAACAGCTTGCCCTGCGTGGTGGATTCGCCGCCGGGCAGGATCACCCGGTCGATGGAGTCGTCGAAGTCCTCGGCGGCGCGCAGCAGCTTCCACGGGGCGCCGAGACGGTCGAGGACGGCGGCGTGTTCGGCGAACGCACCCTGGACGGCGAGAATGCCGGTGACGCCGTGGCGTGCGGTCTCGGCGTCGTCGGACTCCTCCTTGGAGATGTATTGGACGGCTACGACCATGATGGGACTCCCGGAATCACTCGCCGCGGGCGGCCATGATGGTCTGGATCTCGTCCTCGTTGATGCCGACCATCGCCTCGCCGAGGTTCTCGGAGAGCTTGGCGAGCAGGTCGGCGTCCTGCCAGTTTGCGGTCGCCTTGACGATGGCGGCGGCGCGCTTGGCCGGGTCTCCGGACTTGAAGATGCCGGAGCCGACGAAGACGCCTTCGGCGCCGAGCTCCATCATCAGGGCCGCGTCGGCCGGGGTGGCGACGCCGCCGGCGGCGAAGTTGACGACCGGGAGACGGCCGTTGTCGTGCACGTACTTGGCGAGGTCGTAGGGCACGGCGAGCTGCTTGGCCGCCTCGTAGACCTCGTCGGCGCGCAGTCCCACGAGCTCGCGGATCTGCTTGTTCATCGTGCGCATGTGACGTACGGCCTGAATCACGTCGCCGGTGCCCGGCTCGCCCTTGGTGCGGATCATCGCCGCGCCTTCGGCGATGCGGCGCAGGGCCTCGCCGAGGTTCTTCGCGCCGCACACGAACGGCACGTCGAACTGGTTCTTGTCGATGTGGTAGACGTCGTCGGCCGGGGAGAGCACTTCGGATTCGTCGATGTAGTCGATGTCGATGGCCTGCAGGATCCGGGCCTCGGCGATATGGCCGATGCGGACCTTGGCCATGACCGGGATGGAGACGGCCTCCTGGATGCCCTTGATCATCGCCGGGTCGCTCATGCGGGAGACGCCTCCGGCGGCGCGGATGTCGGCCGGGATGCGTTCCAGCGCCATGACCGCGCAGGCGCCGGCGTCCTGGGCGATCTTCGCCTGTTCGGGCGTGGTCACGTCCATGATCACGCCGCCCTTGAGCATCTGGGCAAGGTTGCGGTTGAGTTCGACACGGTTCTGCGTCATGGTGTTCGGTGTCCCTTCGTGTGAGGTGATGATCGGACGGGATCGTCGCCGCGCGTTGCCGTGGTCGACGTCCGTCGGCGTTCATTATCGAACGCGGAAGCACGCACCCACCCGAGCCGGTCCAATTTGGACCAGACCAATCAGGGATTTCCTCACCCAGCCAATCCGGCTTCGGCCATGCAATCCAGCCATGCGACCGGCCACGCGGCCAGGCCGGCCGTCACCCGATGTTGTTGCCGTAGACCTGGGCCTGAAGGTCCTTGCGAGAGGTCTCGAGCTTGGTGATCTCGCCGAGGAGGGCGATCTTCTCCTCGCCGTCCGGGAGCATCGCCATGCGGCGGCGGGCGGCGCCGATGCGGCGCATGAGCCCCATGTCGAGCAGTTTGGCGAGCAGTTCGTTGGCGTACTGGAGCTCGGCCTTGGAGGGGGCGCGCAGCTGCGCGTCGGCGGCCGGGACGTCCTGGCCGGCTCCGCCTCCCTGACCGGTCCTGCCGTCGGCGGGCAACGGCAGCGGCATGACGGCGAGCTCGTTGATGACCGGTTCGAGCATCGGCCCGCCCGCCTTGGTGAGGTTGTGCATCCACAGACCCTGCGGAGTCTCGTTCGACGGCAGCCCGCCGGCCGCGGCGATCGCCTGGTAGAGCGTGCGGAACACCGGCGTCATGAAGTTCGCGAGCGTCAGCGCCTCGAACCAGTTGTGGTCGACGGCGCGCGGCACCTGGATGAGCATCGCCATGAACTGCTGTTCGGCGATGAACACGGCGTCGTCGATGCGGAAGTACGTCTGTTCGGCCGCATCCCGGTGCTCGATCTCACGCCGGCGGGCCGGGTTCATGTACGGATCGCCGGCACCGCCGCGCTCCTCGCCGCGCGCGAACGCGCCCGAACCGCCGCCCGCTCCCCCGAACCTGCGGCGCGGCGCGTACGCATCATCCTCGCGCACATGCTGCCGACGACGAGCCGTGTTGACTTCGCGGCGCATGATGTCGAGATCCACGCCGATGCGGCGCGTGGCCTTACGCGTGTAGATGTCGAGCAACGAACGGTCGCGGATCTGCGCGACCAACGGCGCCACGGCCTTGACCGCACCCATCTGGCCGGTGGTGTACGTGGTGTCGAACCGGCCGATCGCCGCGTCGATGACGAAGTCGTACAACGGCTTCGCGTTCGCCACGAGCGAGCGCACCGCCTCGTCGCCTCGTTCGATCCTCAGGTCGCACGGGTCGAGGTTGTCGTCGGCGACGGCGACGAACGTCTGCGACAGGAACGCCGAGTCGAGGCCGAACGCGTGCAGCGCCGCCTTCTGCCCGGCGGCGTCGCCGTCGAACGTGAACACGATGCGCGAACTCAACGGCTGCCCCTCGACCTTCAACGGCCCCACCAGCTGGACCGCGCCGAGCGAATCGTCGGCGATGAGACGCCGCACGATCTTCGCATGCTCGGCGCCGAACGCGGTGCCGCACGTCGCGATCGCCGTGTCCACGCCGGCCAGATGCATGGCCATCACGTCCGTGTAGCCCTCGACGATGACGACCTGGCGCTTCTTGACGATCGCCTTCTTCGCGAGGTCGATGCCGTAGAGCACCTGGTTCTTGCGGTAGAGCGCCGTGTCCGGCGTGTTGATGTACTTCGCGGCGATCGTGTCGTCCTCGTACAGCTTGCGCGCGCCGAAGCCGAGCGTGCGGCCGGTCGAATCGCGGATCGGCCAGGTGACCCGCCCGCGGAAGTAGTCGTAGACGCCGCGCTGGCCCTGACGGGCCAGTCCCGCGTCGAGCATCTCCTGCTGCGTGAAGCCCTTGGACGCGAGGTGCCGCACGAGGTTGTCCCAGCCCTGCGGCGCGTAGCCGCAGCCGAAGCGTTCGCAGTCGGCCTGGCTGAACGTGCGTCCGCCGAGGAGCTTACGCGCGGCGAGCGCCTCCTTGGTCATGATCTGCGAGACGAAGAAGCGTTGCGCCTCCTCGTTCGCTTCGAGGAGGCGGGCGCGTTTCGAACCGGAGTGTCCTTCCGCACGTCCGTTGCCCGTGTTCTCGTAGTGCAGTTCGATGTGGTATTTGTCGGCGAGCAGCTGGACGGCCTCGCGGAAGTCGATGTTCTCCTGCTGTTCGACGAATTTGAACACGTCGCCGCCGAGTCCGCAGCCGAAGCAGTGCCAGACGCCGAGCGCGGGGCGCACGTTGAAGCTGCCGGTCTTCTCGTCGTGGAACGGGCAGAGCCCCACGTACGTGCCGGTGCCCGAGGGCTTCAGCGACACGGATGCGGATACGATGTCGTACAGGTCCGCGGCTGCGCGCACCTTCTCCACGTCTTCCTTCTTGATCATTCCGGCCATGACACACTACCCTACCGCCTGGCGTGGGATGCCGGAACAACTCGCCCGTCGCCGTGCCGGACCCGCGCCGCACCCACGCGGGCGTGTGGCGACGGGTTCAGAACAGGATGGAGTGGAGGGCGAGCGCGGAGGAGTCGGTGAGGGAGGCGACCTGGTCGACGGCGACGCGCAGGCGCTCGTCGTCGTTGGCGGCGTTCTCCCAGTCCTCGAGGAACTGCGCCTCGAGGATGTCGGAAGGGTGGGGCGAGCCGTCCATGAGCACGTCGACGAGATCCGTCACGATGCGGCGTTCCCGCTCGTGCAGCGGCTCCTTCTCACCGGGCGCCATGACGAAATACACGGCCACGCCCTTCAATGCGACGATCTCGTATGCGGTGTCCTCGGGGATGACGACGTTCGCGGAGTACCGGGTGAGCGGGCCGGAGCCGTATGTGTCCCTCGTGGCCTCCTCGACGCTCCATGCGAACCGTCCGATGAGGTCGGAGGTGATGTTCTTGAGCTGTGCGAGCGCGGTTCTGGATCCGTTGAAATGCTCGGGGAACATGTCGAGACGTCTGAGCCGCAGGAGCGCGGCGACGAGCTTGTCCTCCTGCCATTGCGGGCCGTACCATTCGCGCGCGGAGACGGCGATGCGGTCGACGATGCGCGCGTCGCGCAGGACGATGGGCTCGAACGCGCCGGTGGCGATGGCGTCCTCCACGTCATGCACGGAGTAGGCGATGTCGTCGGACAGGTCCATGATCTGGCATTCCATGGGTTTCGCCTCATGGGGCGCACCGGTCTTCAGCCAACGGAAGACGGGTTCGTCGTCCGGGTACACGCAGTATTTCAGGCTGCGCTCCCCTTTGGGGTGTTGCGCTGCCTCGGCGAGGGTCCACGGGTATTTGACGGCCGCGTCGAGCGAGGCACGCGTGAGGTTGACTCCGGCGGAGCGGCCGTCCGGGTGGAACACCTTCGGTTCGAGTCTGGTGAGGAGGCGCAGGGTCTGCGCGTTGCCTTCGAATCCGCCGATGTGCGCGGCGATGCGTGCGAGCTCACGTTCGCCGTTGTGTCCGAAGGGCGGGTGGCCGAGGTCGTGGGAGAGGCATGCGCAGTCGACGACGTCGGGGTCGCAGCCGAGGAGTTTGCCGATCTGGCGTCCGATCTGCGCCACTTCGAGCGTGTGGGTGAGACGCGTGCGGGCGAAGTCGTCGGTGCCGGCGACGAGGATCTGGCTTTTGGCGCCGAGCCTGCGCAGCGCGGACGAGTGGATGAGGCGGGCCCTGTCGCGCTCGAACGCGGTGCGCGCGGCCGATTTGGGAGGTTCCGGCGCCCAGCGCTCCTCATCGGAGGCGGCGTACCCCTCCCCCGCCGGTATGCGTTCGACCGGTCGTGTCTGTTCCATAGGCGACTCCCCTCGCCCACAGCCTATCAGTCGCGCGGAACCTCTCCGACGTCGTCCCGGCTGTCCTGCCGTTCGTGCTGCTGCAGCTGCTGGAGCTCGGCGACCTCGTGTTCGAGTTCGGCGATGCGGCGGACCTGTTGCGCGATGAGCAGGTCGCGCAGGTCGCGCCTGCCGTTGCGCACGCGGAGTTTGGGAACGAAGGTGCGTTCCTCGGTATGGTCGTCGTTCCGGTCGGCATGCGGTTCGGTTCCGGCACGCTCGTCGCCGTCAAGGTATTGACCGCGCCAACGGGCTATGCACCGTTCGATGCGTTTGTACCCGATGAGCGACGAGTCGAGGCCGTTGTCATGGAAGATGCGGGCGGGCGAGTCGCCCGCGGCGTAGCGTCGGATGCATTCGCGCTTGAACGCCTCCGTGTAGCGGATGCGGCCGTTGGATACGCGGTCCACGGCCGGCAGGGACCTGAGGTATGCGACCTCCTCGTTCGTGAACTCACCGACTTCCACGACGACCTCCTTTCCCGGGTCATGACACATGCGATGGGTTCGATGCATCCGTTATATCGAACAGATGTTCGAAACGGGCGATATCTACCGCTTGCCATCAAGCGGCGTGTCGCCATATGGAACGGGCGCGCCGGCCGCGCAATACGACCGGCGCGCCCCATTTGTTGTTGGGGATTGAGCCTCACCCGGCCATGCGACGGGCATGGTCCGGAGGAGTCGGCATCATGCTCACGCGTTGAGCGCGCGCTTGGTGTTGCGGCTCTTGGCGAACACGGTGGCCGCCGCGCCGGCGAGCAGGCCGGCGAGCACGACGAACAGGGCGATGCCCGCGGCGCCGGTCTTCGGCAGCTCGGTCACGTTCTTCACGTTGAGGACTGTGGCGGTGGTCTTGTCGGCGGGAATGGTGACGAGACCGTACAGGTCGTCGGCCTTCCCCTTGGTGACCGTCGGGTTGCCGTTCTCGTCGATCCGCACGGTGAAGTTGGCCTTGACGGACTGCATGTAGCCCTCGGCCGGCTTCTGCTCACGGACCACGTATCCCCACGCCTTCAGGCCCTCGACCTTCACGACGCCGCTCTTCGGGGTGCGCAGCCTGGTGGTGTATTCACCGACCTTGACGTCCTTGTCCTCACGGTTGACGGACGGGTCCGTGTAGTCGGACTCCTTCTTGTCTGCGGCGCGCACGTATTCGCCTTCGCCGACCTTCTTGAACACGAGCGCGTTGCCGATGCCGTCCCCGGAATAGACGACGTCGAAGTACGCGCCCTCGACGCCGGCGCCCTTGGCGTCCACCTTGGTGAACTGGAACTTGCCGAGCGTGGTGGTCACGGTCTTGCCGCCGGATTCGGTGCCGCCGTTGTGGCTGACGGTCGCGGTGTTGGTGACCTTGTCCAGGGCGTCGCCGTTGACCAGAGCGGTGTAGGCGAGCGTGATGGTCTTGCCGTCGTTGCCGGCCACGTTGTCCAGCGTGACCGTGGTCGTGGTCTGCCCGGTCGTGGCGTCCACGGTCGGGCCGGAGAGCGTGTAGTCGGTGCCCGCCGTGAGCGCGGTCTCGTTGCCGTCGAGCTTGCCGTTCGAGTTCTCGTCGTAGAACACCTTGATGCTGTCCGCGTTCACGGTCAGGCCCTTGGAGGCGACGTCCTTGATCGCAAACGTGTAGGTCTCGTATCCGGTGGTGTTCGGCACCTTGCCGGAGACCGCGTAGCTGAGTTTCTGGCCGACCTCGGCGGTGTTGTCGGCCGCGCTGCCGTCGACCTTCTTGTCCGGCGTCGGGGCGACGTCCGGCTTCACATCCGCCACACCGAGCTTCTGCTCGGTCGCCGGGGTCGCGTCCGTGTCGAACAGGGACGTGTACACGGTGCCGTTAGCGTCCTTCAGCGCTGTGGCGACCAGCAGGTTCGTGCCGTTGCTGTCGGTGACGAAGTACCAGCCGGCGGCGGGGACGGTGGCGGCCTGGCCGAGCGTCAGCGGAGTGCCGGTGACGGACGGCTCGTCGGATCCGAGCTTCGTAGGCACCTGCAGCGCCTTCACGAAGGCACGCAGCTTCGCGCCGTCCTTGACGGTGTCCAGCCGGGCGATGGCGTACAGATTGTTCGGCGCGTCGCCTTTCTCGATCTGCGCGGCCGTCATGGCGTCGGAGATCTTCAGATCCCACTGGCTGCCGTCGACGGGTTCGAGCCCCACGGAGGTGAGACGACCCTGATCGTCCACCACGGCATCCGTGTACGAGGCGATCCGGTACGCGGTATACGTGTTGTTCTCGGCCTTGTCGTCGACCTTGTTCAGCGTGATGGTCGGCTGGTACGTGTCATCCAGCGTGACCTCCGCCGCATTCGCGGTGGCCGCGCCCAACGCGAAACCACCCAGCAGGGTCGCCGCCGCGGCGACGCCTGCGAAAAGCTTCCTCAACTGCATGAGAAAACCCTCTCTTCCTTACCTATTCTCCGTGCCCCGACCGAAGCCGTCGGCACGATTGATTGTTCTTGCAATCGCGGAGGCTCCGGCCCCTTCCGGAGCCTTCACGATCCGCAAATCCTTCTGTTGCCGCTGAACACTCAGGCCATGAGGCCCTTGCGCTTGCGGTATTCGTTGGCGACGAGCGCTCCTGCGGCCGCGACGATCGCGGCGATGCCGCCGAACACGAGCCAGTCGCGCGCGCTCATGCCACCGGTGAACGGCAGCACGGAGACCGGCGGAACGAACGTGTTCACGAACGTGGGCGCCTTGCCGATGATGCCGTCGCCGTCCGTGTCGTTCCCCGTGACGTCGCCGTAGGTGACGACCGCATCGAGCCCACCGTCAGCATCGGTGACGACGACCTTGACGGCGTACCCGTCAGTGCCGTTGGTCTTGCCGGTGTCGTACCGCCAGCCGTCCGCCGGATCGGCGGTGTCCTCCTTGAGCCGGAACGTATAGGTGCCGGCCTTGGTGAACGTGAGTTCGGGCAGGGCACCTGCGGTGGCGGTGCCGTCCTGCCGCAGACCGACCGTCTGCGTGGCGCCGGCTTTGATGGCTCCCGTCGTGTGCGCGGTCAGCTGCCTGACGGTGTCATTGCCGGACGCCGTGGCGCATGCGGACCAGTCGAGGCCGGTGGCGTCGCACTTGGCGAGCTTCCTGGGCGCGGTGGCGCCGGGGACGGTCACGTCGCCGGTCACGTCATCGGTGCGGATGAGCGTGAACGTGAAGTTCCTGCCGTTCTCGCCGGACCAGTCGCCGCCCTGCACCTGCTTGTCCAGCTGGATGCGGGCGTGCGCGTCGGTGGTCTCGTCGGCCACGCGGATGATGGTGGAGCCGGTGAACAGCGCGGACGCGTCCGTGAGGTCGGCGGGGGCCTTGCAGCCGTCGGGCGTCGTGGATTTCGCCGGGCAGGGCGTCACCTTGACGTCGGTGAAGCCGTCCTCGGATGCGAATGTGGTTTCGAGCAGCGTCTGGTTGGCGTACCGGTTCCAACCCTTGTCGAGGGCGAAGTAGCCGTATTTGAGCAGGGGGATGTCCGCCGTGTCGCCGTAGCCGTACTGGAAGTGGCGCAGCGATTCCTCGGTGGTCGGCGCGTCGGTCCAGGTGAGCGTGCCGTCGGCCCCTTGCGTGCCGGATTGTTTGATGCCGTTGACGTACTGCAGCGGATCGTCGCCGCCGTCGCCGGCCCATTGGGTCATGGTGCGCACGAGCGTGCCGACGCCCACGTTGACGCTGACGTCGTCCTTGGCTCCGGATGCGACCTGATGCATCGTGCCGTCGGCATCCCGCGTGTAGGCGGTGGCGTCGGCGTGCACACCGGTCGCGTCGACGACGACCTTGGTCCAGTGTTCGTTGACCCGGTAGCCCTTCGGCGCCGCGGTCTCCTCCACCCAGTAGGCCTTGCCGGTCTCCAGCAGAGTATTGTCGTTCGCTTCGGGGAAGCTGACCGCGCCTTCCAGGCTGAGACGTCCATCGGCGACCTTCTGATCGGTGGTCTGCTTTTCGGCGAGCGGCTTGGTTGCGGGTGCGCCGTTCTCGTCGGCGTACAGGGCGAAGGTCGCCTGGCTGTCGGAGGTTCCCGGTGTGCCGGCCTTGACGGCCACGCCGTTCTCGTCGGTCTTCTGTACGACGAGGATGTTCCGGATATTCGGCACCTGGATTTCGGTGGCGTATTTGCGGTCGTAGCCTTCGCTGTCCAACCGGAGCATGCCGGAGGTGTCCGTGCCGTCCTTGTTTTGGAGCACGTCGTTCGGGATGTAGTAGTAGCCGATGGCGTAATGCACCGGATCGCCCTGTTGCGCGGCGTAGTAGTATTCGCCGATTTCGCCGGGCAGGTCCTCCACGTCGGCCATCCACTGGTTGCTGGAGTTCGGGGCGAACGTGTTGTAGGCGTCGCCGTGTTTGGCGTAGTTGCTTTGCGCGGCCTTGAGCACGCCGGCGAAGCCTTCGCCGGTCTGTGTCCATCCGTCGACGGCGTCGCCGGTGACCGCCTGCCAGCATTCCTTCGCGTCGCTCACGCTCTTGCAGGCGGTGCCGTTGAAGCGCATGGGCACGGCGACGAGGCTGCCGTCTTTCAGCATGGTGCTGGTGATCTCGGTCTTGCCGGAGCCACCCGCGCGTTCGCCGGTGACGCGCCCGTCCGTGATGGTGGTCTGCACGCGCGGCGTGGCGATGGCGCCGGTTGCGAACCGGTTGTTCGACACCGCGTACACGTTGTGGGCGTCGGTGGCGTCCTGTCTGAGTTCCAGTTGGATGTCCTTCACCGGACGGTAGCCCTGCGGGGTCTGCGCCTCCCTCAGCACGTAGTGGTGGCTCTTCGCGTACAGCTGGCTCAGGGTGATGTTCCTGCCGGAGGCGTCGACGAAGGTGAACTGGCCTTGTTCGTCGGTGGAGCCGGTCGCCGTGGGCGCGGCGCCGTCCACGACGGCGTAGTTCCCGTCCGCCTGGTAGAGGTCGAAGAGTACGCCGGGGATCGGGGTGCCGGTCTGGTCGATCTTCACCACGTCGCTTTGCGGGATGGTGCGCAGATTGAACTTGAGCATCATGTTCGACTGGTCGTTGCCGCGTTCGAGGTAGAAGAACCGGAGCGTGTGCTGCGTGTCGTCCCCGTAGACGTACTTGCCGTTCGAGGCGCGCTTCCAGCCGGCGTCCGCGCTGAAGTCGGTGACGCCGGCGTTGCGGTACATCTGTTCGAGGGTGGTGGTGTTGCCGCCGACGGTCACTTCGCCGGTGGCGAAGTCGATCTTGCCTTCGGCACGGCCGTGGCGTCCGCCGATGTCGAGGACGAGCGTGTCGTCGATGTACACCCATACGTCGTCGTCGCCGGAGAATTCGAACGTCGTGTCCTTGTCTCCGGTCAGACCGTTCGTCGGCTGGGTGAACGGCACGGTCATGGACAGGCCGAAGCTGTGGTTGAGTCCGCCGCAGTCGGTGAGCTTGTCCGGGTTGCAGCCGTGGGCGAGCAAGTCCTGCACGGCGGGGCTGATCGAACCGTTGTTGAGCGGGAAGAATCCGAGGCTGTTCGCGTCCGAGGCCTTGGTCTCGGTCCATGAGTAGTTGCCGTTGGCGTCCTTGGCGTCCGAGAGCCGGGCGTGCGTGTTGCGGCTGTCGTACGTGTAGTAGCCGTCGGTCATCTGGAACAGGTTGGCGTTGACCGGATAGTTGGTCTTGTAGCAGGTGATCTCGTCCTGCGTGCAGGCGGTGTTCCTGTCCGCCCCATTGAACAGGTAGGCGAGCGAATCGGTGGCGCCGTTCGTCACGTCCCCGGTGTTGAGCGTCTGTCCGTCGGCGGTGACGATGTCGCGGCTTCCGGCGAGCCGCGGGTATCCGTCATTCCCCAGAGTGGGGTCGACGATGCCTTGACGTACGGCGCTGCTGCCGTCCTTCGCGGGGACCGAGCCGACGCCCTGCTTGGCGGAGGCGTTCATCCACGGCGTGTAGTTGCGTCCGCCGGAGATCGTGTCCCACGCGTATTGGGAGAACTTCAGCGCGCCCTGGTTGATGCCGGAGTCGCGGTGATTGCCGGCGTCGGCGTTGATCTGCCGGAAGTCGAAGCCGTAGTCCTCTTTGTATTGGTTCAGCTGTTCGAGGGTGCCGTCGTGCTCGCCGGGGTTGTCCCAGTCGTATCCCCAGTAGTCGTTGAACGTCATGGTGGCGCCGGCGGGCGCCTTCGTGGCGATTGCGGAACCGTCCTGCGCCGCGGCCTGCGCGGCGGAGGAGGCGCCCTTCCCCGCCTGTGCCGCCATGGCGGTGGCGCCCACTCCGGCCGCGGTGCCGATCATGGCGAGCGTGGCCACCAGTGCGCCCGTCCTTCTCATCATGTCCTGCAGACCTGTGCTCGTTCGCATTGCCGTTTGCATCTCTTCCCGCATTCCCATGCGTCCGTGTCTCGGTTCCCTCCGACCCCGGAACCCCCTACCACGGGGCAAACAGCACCATCCCGGAATCTTCCGTACGCACGTATCGTATCCATTGAAAACTGCGGATTACAGCCCCCCAAAGCCCCTTTCGGGCACCACAATGCCCCCTCCATCATCCCCCATCCACAGTATAGATAGGGGGCCTGCCACGTCCCCACGTATGAGGGGAACTATGAGATACGCCACATCATCCGGATCGGTATCCGGCGTGGCGGCCATGTCCGGCCTTCGGTACGGCGCGGACCGCTTTGTCCGGCGACGTTCATCGGATACGAGAAGGGGCCTTCCGGCGAACCGGAAGGCCCCGATGCGGCGCGAGCGGCGGAGGCGACGTCACAGCAGCGTGGACGCGTCCAGCTTGGCGAGGTCCGCGGGCGGCAGCACCTCGGCGGCGTGCTCGTACAGGCGCGGGATGCGGTTCCTCAGGCAGGTGAAGATCTCGTAGCTGATGGTGTCCGCGGCGCGGGCCCAGTCGTCGGCGGTCGGCTCGGCGAACTCCTCGCCGCGGCCCGGACCGAACAGCTCCACGGTGTCGCCCTCGTGGACGCCCAGCGCGGCGGCGGAACCGTGCAGGTCGAGGATGAACTGGTCCATGCACACGCGGCCGGACACGCGGTACAGCTTCGGTCCTTCGGTGGTCATCACGCGCACCGGCCCGCCCGGCTTCTCCACGTGCTTGGCGCCCTGCATGTCGAAGCCGGAGGCGGAGCGGTGGATGCCGTCCGCGTAGCCGAGCGGCACGATCGCGGTGGAGGTGTCGTCGGGCGTCAGATACGTGCGGCCGTAGGAGATGCCGTGGCCGGCCTCCACGTCCTTGACGGTGCCGAGCTGCGCCTGCAGGCGCATCGCCGGCTTCAGCTCATAGCGGGAGGGCGTGCCCATCGCCGGATCCGGCTCATAGCCGTACAGGCCGATGCCCGGGCGCGTGAGCTCGAAGTGGATCTCCGGGCGGGACAGCGTGGCGGCCGTGTTGGCGAGGTGACGGATCTCCGGCGGGATGCCGGCGGCCTCCATGCGGCGCGTGAAGTCCTTGAAGTTCTCGATCTGACGGTCGGTGGAGGCGACGAACTCGGGCACGTCCGGGCTGTCCGCCACGGCGAGGTGGCTCCATTGGCCCACGATGTGCAGCACGCCCTCCTTGGCGAGGGGCACGAGCTTGGCGAGCGCCGCGTCGAACCCTTCCGGGGTGAAACCGTTGCGGCCGAAGCCGGAATCGACCTTCACGTGCACGCGGGCGGTTCTGCCGAGCCTGCGGGCCGCGGCGGCGACGGCGTCGATGCCGGGCAGGGAGCCGACGGACACGTCGATGTCGTTGGCGATGAGCTCGTCGAACGGCACTTCCGCACCGTTGTAGACCCAGGTGAGGATGTGGCAGCGGTCGGGGCCGATGCCGAGCTTTCTCAGCAGCAGCGCCTCATGCGACTGCGCGGTGCCGAGCCAGGTGGCGCCGCCGGCGAGCGCGGCGAGCGCGGAGGGCAGCAGGCCGTGGCCGTAGGCGTCGGCCTTGACGACGCCCATCACGGCGGTGCCGGAGTCCGGTCCGCCCACCACATGCACCAGATGCGTCATGTTATCCCGCATGGCCTTGAGGTCCACGATGGCCTGCGCCGGGTAGCGGCGGCGCGCGGCCGCATAGTTGGCTTTGCCTTGTTCCCCGGAGAAATCGATGCCGGGGGCTGCGTTCATAGTCATGAGGCCCTATTCTTGCTCGGCTTGGTGACGAGACGGTAACCGGGCCCACATTGCGGCCGTCCGGCGGACGGCGGCGCCATCGTCCACCGACGTCGTGTTCCATGGGAGAAGACGCATCGTGAGACGCACGCCCTCGCTTCTCCCGCGTGGCACGTATACTTTCCCCTTACACGGTTCGCTTGCCGTTCTCCCGCTCGTAACCTGCGGAGGCAACAATCAACCGTATTGTTCAGACTCCCGGCGTTGAGGCGTGTCGGGGTCCCGGAATTCCGTCCGGTCAAGCCCATTCCACTAATTCATGAGAGAAGACCATGAATCTGTTCCGTAAGAAAACGGTGGATCAGCTTGTCGCCGATTCCACCCCGCTCAAGCGCACGATGCGCACCTTCGACCTGACGATGCTCGGCATCGGCGCGATCATCGGCACCGGCATCTTCGTGCTGACCGGCAAGGGTGCCCTGACCGCGGGCCCGGCCCTGTCCGTGTCGTTCCTGCTCGCCGCGATCTGCTGCGGTTTCGCCGGCCTGTGCTACGCCGAGTTCGCTTCGATGGCGCCCGTGTCCGGCTCCGCCTACTCATACGCGTATCTGGCGTTCGGCGAGCTCATCGCGTTCGTCATCGGCTGGAATCTGATCCTCGAGTACGCGCTGCAGGCGGCCACCGTGTCCGCCGGGTGGGCCGGCTACTTCAACAAGCTGCTCGAAGAGTTCGGCCTGAGCCTGCCGGTCGAATTGACCGCCGCGTACGGCACCACGCCCGGGGTCACCACCTACTTCAACCTGCCCGGCTTCGTGGTCGTGCTGCTCATCACCTGGATCCTGTCCATCGGCATCAACCAGACGAAGAAGACCAACGACATCATGGTCATGATCAAGCTCGCGATCATCGCGCTGTTCATCATCTGCGCCATCTGGTACGTCAAGCCGTCCAACTGGCAGCCGTTCTCCCCGTACGGCATCTACACGTTCCAGCCCGGGTCCACCCAGCCGTACGGCATCCTGCCGGCCGCGTCGATCGTGTTCTTCAGCTTCATCGGCTTCGACGCCGTCTCCTCCTCCGCCGAGGAGACCGTCGAACCGAACAAAACGCTGCCGCGCGGCATCCTGCTCTCGCTCGCCGTCTCCACGGTGATCTACATCATCATGACGCTGGTGATGACCGGCATCGTGCCCTACCAGGAGTTCGCGCAGTTCATCGACGCGCCGGTCGCCGGCGTGATCCTGTACACCGGCATGAACTGGCTCGCCGTGATCGTCAACATCGGCGCGCTGGTCGGCATGACCACGGTGATGCTCGTCCAGCTGTACGGCCAGTCCCGCATCTGCTATGCGATGGGCCGTGACGGCCTGTTCCCGAAGTTCTTCAGCGAGGTGCACCCGAAGCACCGCACGCCGTTCAAGGGCACCTGGTTCTTCGGCATCCTCACCGCGATCGCCGGCGGCTTCATCAACATCAACATCCTGTTCGAGCTGGTGAACATCGGCACGCTGTCCGCGTTCATCATCGTCTCCGCCGGCGTGCTGTGGATGAGGAAGACGGCCCCGGACGCGCATCGCGGGTTCAAGGCTCCGGGCGTGCCGGTGGTGCCCGCGCTGTCCATCATCTTCTGCCTAGTGTTCATCGCCGGCCTCAACTGGGAGACCTGGGTGCGCTTCGCGATCTGGCTGGCCATCGGTCTGGCCGTCTACTTCGGCTACAGCCGCAGGCACTCCAAGCTCGAGGGCGTGGACGACGCCGGCACCCCGCAGGTCGCCGCGACGAAGGCCGAATAGCCGCCACGTCCGCCCGATACGACGAAGCCCCTCGATTCCTTGCAAGGGATCGAGGGGCTTTTCCGTGTATTCAGGGCAACGCGGATGACGCTCCGTTTTTTATTCCGATGCCCCTACCATTCGTGCCGCTGGTAGGCGATGCGCGTAGTGTCCGTGGGCCGGTCGATGAGCTGGATGAGCCCGCAGCGCGCGAAACCGGCCGTCTCGAGCACATGCTGCATGGCCTTGTTGTTGGGGTGGGTGTCGGCGCGCACGTTGCCGTGGTGCTTGAGCGCCCACATGATGCATTCGCGGGCCGCGTGCCTGACCAGTCCGGACGAGGCAATGCGGTGGATGGTCACATAGGAGTCGCCGTCCAGCCAGGCGCCCTCGATGTGCCGGTAGGTGGGGTCCTCACCCGGGCATACGGCGAATTGGGCGAGGATGCGCTCGTGTCCGTTGAGCGTGTCGACGAGCAGCATGGTGCGGTGGTTGGCGATGTCGTCCCTGACGACCTCCTCGCGGGGGAACGTGGTGCCCCACTGGGTGGGGTTGCCGTTGCGGGCCATGAGCTCCCGCGCATGCGCGTAGATCTTGAGCATCTGGGGGAAGTCGCGCATGGTGGCATGGCGGAAATGCCGGGAGGACGTATTGGAGACCACGGTTCACCTCACGGTAGGCGGAATTGTTGTGACTGACCGGCTACGCTACCACGTCCGCCCCACAAACGCCGGGGCATGGCCTCGCGATCCGGCCGGGAATGTGTTTCGGCCCTCCCGTCCGTGCGGCGGGAGGGCCGAAACCGATGGCGGGACGGGAATCGTCAGTGGGTGGCGATCTCGTCGACCTTGGTGACGTGTCCGCCGAACTGGGCCCTCAGGGCGGTGACGACGCGCAGGATGTCGTCGGCGGCGCCGCGCGAATCCTGGCGCTGCCACAGGGCGGCGGCCGTGGTGGGCGTGGGCACGCCGAGTTCGAGCGCCGCCTCGATCATCCACTTGGCCTCGCCGGATTCGTTGGCGACGGCGGGCACGCCCTTAAGTTCGGGGTCGTCCTTGGTGGCGTTCTCGAACAGGTCGAGCAGCCAGCTGGCCACGACGGAGCCGGACCTCCAGGAGACCATGGTCTTGGCGGGGTCGGTCACGTATTCGCTGCGCATCATGGTGGCGAAGCCTTCGCCGAACGCCTGCATCATGCCATATTCGATGCCGTTGTGCACCATCTTGGCGAAATGGCCGCCGCCGACGGGCCCGGCGTGCACGAGCCCGTATTCGCCTTCCGGCTTGAGGCTTTCGAAGATGGGCAGCACGGTCTCGTAGTCCTTGTCGTCGCCGCCGATCATGAGCGCGTAGCCACGTTCGGCGCCCCACACGCCGCCGGAGACGCCGCAGTCGAGGAAACCGATGCCGTGTTCGGCGAGGGCGGCGGCGTGGTCGCGGTCCTCGGTGTACTTGGAGTTGCCGCCGTCGACGACGATGTCGCCGGCCTCGAGCAGTTCGCCGAGCTTCGCGATCGTGGTTTCGGTGGGGGTGCCGGCGGGGACCATGACCCAGACGACGCGGGGGGCGACGAGCGCGGCGACGAGCGCCTCGAGGGAGTCGACGTCGCGTCCGGAGTCCGGATTCATGTCGAAGCCGACGATCTCGTGGCCGTCCTCCCTCAGCCGCTTGACCATGTTGCCGCCCATGCGGCCGAGTCCGATCATTCCCATCTGCATTTCAGGTACCTTCTTTTCGCTGTGATGTGCTGTTGTGTTGGATGCGTGCGGTTGCGACCGTCCGCAACGGTACGGCGTCGCACCCGTTCGACGGTTGTTTGTTGCGGCTTGTTGTCGCGGCACGTCAGAGGTTGAGTGCGCCGGCGACGGCCGCGGCCTCCTGGTCGGGGGTGCCCAAGCCGATATGCACGTCGACGTGCGTCTCGTCGGCGCCCGGCTCCTCGAGGATGTCGAACTGGCTCTGGAGCATGCTCGGCTTCATGAAGTGGTTCTCGCGGGTGGACAGGCGCGCCAGCACCTCGTCGAACGTGCCCTTCATGTAGACGAACACGACGCCCGGGCGGCGCAGCTTGTCGCGGTAGGCCTTCTTGAGCGCCGAGCAGGTGACGACGGCGGGTTCGCCGGCGGCGATGCGGTCGTCGATCCATGCGGCGAGGGTGTCGAGCCACGGCCAGCGGTCCTCGTCCGTGAGGGGGTGCCCCGCGGCCATCTTGTCGATGTTGGCCTGCGGGTGGAAGTCGTCGGCTTCGGCGTACTTCATGCCGTAGTGGTCGGTGAGGTGGGTGGCGACGGTGCTTTTGCCGCAGCCGCACACGCCCATGAGGACGATGATCGGCTTGGTGCGGTCGAAGTAGCCGTTCGGGACGGTGTTCTCGACGATGATGGGTGCGGTGGTCATGTTGGTTGTTCCTTCGTTGGGATGCGGATGATGGACGATCGGCGGGTTCGCGCTTCGGAGGGTCAGACGAGCGGCACGAAGATGCTGCAGATCATGACGAGGGCGAGCACGACGACGGACAGCAGGCATTCGAGCACGGTCCACGTCTTGAACGTCTCGCCGACCTCGAGGCCGAAGTATTCCTTGATGAGCCAGAAGCCGGCGTCGTTGACGTGGGAGAGGAACACGGAGCCGGCGCCGATGGCGATGACGAGCAGCGCGATGGCGGGGGCGGCCACGCCCATCTGGTCGACGACGGGTCCCAGGATGCCGGCGGTGGTGATGATGGCGACGGTGGCGGAGCCGGTGGCGACGCGGACGAACGCGGCGATGACCCAGGCGAGCAGGAAGATGGAGATGGAGGAGCTTTCGACGAACCTGCCGATGACGTCGCCGATGCCGGTGTCGACAAGGACGCCCTTGTAGCCGCCGCCGGCGCCGACGATGAGGAGGATGCCGGCGATCGGGGGCAACGCGGCCTTGAGGGAGTCGTTGACGGCCTTCCAGGACATATGGGTGGCGTGGCCGAGCACGAGCATCGCGAAGATGACGGCGACGGCGAGCGCGATGGCGGGCTTGCCGAAGAAGGCGAGGACCTGCGCGTAGACGGCGTCGGAGCCGGCCTGGTCGGGGGCGGCGATCTCGAAGATGGCGTTGCCGAGCATAAGGATGGCGGGCATGAGGATGCACAGCACGGACAGGGCGAACGGAGGCTTGGAGGTCACGGGGTCGCCGTCGGCGTCGACGCGGCCCTTGCCGGTCTCGAAGTTCTCGGGGGCGCCGACGGGCACCCACTGGGCGGCGAACTTGGAGAAGAGCGGGCCGACGAGCGCGGCGGTGATCACGGCGATGGGCAGGCCGAACATCATGGTGATGCCGACGGAGCCGTTCTTGAAGCAGCTCAGGGCGGCGAGCGGTCCGGGCTGCGGCGGCATGCAGGCGTGCATCACCGAAAGCCCCGCCAGCGTGGGGATGGCGACGCGCATGAGCGGCAGCTTGGAGCGGCGGGTGATGAGGATGATGACGGGCACGAGCACGACGAGGCCGACCTCGAAGAACATCGGCAGGCCGATGAGCGCGCCGATCAGGGCCATGGTCCACGGGATCATGCGCGTGGAGGTCTTGGCGAGGAGTGTGTCGACGATGCTGTCCGCGGCGCCGGTGTCCCTGAGCACGCGGCCGAGCATGGCGCCGAGGCCGACGAGGATGCCGACGGAGGCCATCGTGGAGCCGAAGGTGGTGGAGAAGCTTTCCACGGTGGCGACCGGACCGTAGCCGGAGCCGATGCCGACGACGAGCGCGGAGAGGAGCAGGGAGACGAACGGGTGCAGCTTGGCGACGGTGACCAGCAGGATCAGGACGACGATGCTGGCGACCACGCTGATGCCGAGCTGGGTGCCGTTGAGCTTGACCGCCGTATCGGCCGCGGCAAGAATCATGGTATTCATAATCCATCTCTTCTTTGAGTCGTGGTATTGGATGACGAAACTGTGTCATCCAATCTGTTTTGTATGTTGCAATAAAATATAACGTCTTGATTTGGAATACGCAATACGATTTATTGCCGGCGTGTCGAATATGTATGCCATAAACACGAATCGTGCGATACTTATCCTATGAATACGGAGATGAAGGATAAGGGGACCGACGGCACGGGCACGGCGGGAGCGGACGAACGATCCCTACACGACCGGCTGCTGGACGAATGGGGCACGGCCATCGTCGATGGCGTCATCGCCCCCGGCGAACGCCTCCCCGAGCCGGAACTGGACGGCGAGAACCCCTCGCGCACCGTCACGCGCGAGGCGACGCGCGTGCTCGAATCGATGGGACTCGTCACCGTCCGGCGCAAGGCCGGCGCCACCGTCAATCCGATTCGGGAATGGAACATGTTCGACCCGCAGGTGGTGCGCTGGCGACTGTCCGGACGCTACCGCCTCGAAGCCCTGCACGAGCTGTCCCAACTGCGGTCCGCCATCGAACCGCTGGCCGCACGCCTCGCCGCCGCGCACGCCACCAGCGAACAGTGGGCGGCGCTCACCGAAGCCGCCATCGGCATGGTCTCCCACTCGAACCACGCCGACGAACCGGAATACCTGGAGGCGGACAGCCTCTTCCACCGCACGCTGGTGGAGGCGAGCGGCAACCTCATGATCGCGGACCTGGCCGACGTCGTCGTCGCCACGCTCGAAGGACGCACACGGCACGAACTCATGCCGAAGACCGCGAACCAGGAGGCGCTCGACCTGCACAGCGAGGTCGCGGCGCTCGTCCGCAAAGGCGACGGTGCCGGCGCCGAAGCCGCCATGCGCCGCATCGTCGGCGAGGCGGACGACGCCATCACGCGCATCGCACGCGAATAGGCGCATCCGCGGAAACCGCCGCCGCATCGCGGCGGAACGCAACAGGGCCGTCCCCACGGGGACGGCCCTGCACATCGCATATCACAGGAAACGGCTCAGACGACCTTGCGGACAAACGGATCGGAGCTGATGCCCTTGGCGAGGATGTCCTTGCACCACTCCTTCGCCGTGAACAGGCTGTGGTCGCGGTAGTTGCCGCAGCTCTCGATCGTGGTGGCGGGCACGTCGTCCCACGTGGCCTGGTAGGCGATGAACTCCAGAGACTCCTTCAACGCCTTGGCGACCTCCTCGGTGGGATGCTCGCCCCAGGTGAGCAGGTGGAAGCCGGTGCGGCATCCGAACGGCGAGCAGTCGATGTAGCCGTTGATGCGCTCGCGCAGCAGCACGGCGATCGTGTGCTCAATGGTGTGCAGGCCGGCCGTCGGGATCGCGTTCTCGTTCGGCTGGACGAGACGCAGGTCGTAGTTGGAGATGACGTCGCCGTGCGGCCCCTTCTCCGTGTCGATATAGCGCACGTACGGCGCCTTCACCTTCGTGTGGTCCAGCTGGAAGCTCTCGACGACGGGCTTCTCCTTGGTTTCCTCGGCCATTTGTTGTCCCCCTTAGCGTTATGCGGAATGACGGATACCATAATAGACGGTAGTCCCCAGAGGAAAGGGACGAGGAAAGGGGATCGACATGCGGTTCTGCATGGAATGCGGTCACGAGCTGGAGCCGGGCACCCGGTTCTGCACGGAATGCGGTGCACCGGTCACGGAGGATCCGGACCGGACGCAGCCCGACGGGACTCTCCCCGACGGACCTCTCCCCAACGGCATACCTCCCGTCCCGATGCCCGACGCCCCGCTCCCCGGGCCGCTTCCCTCTCCCACGCCGGTGCCGACCGCCGCAAAACCCAAACGCATGTGGACCGTCATCACGGCCATCGTCGCGGCGGTGGCCCTCGTCGCGGCGCTCGTGTTCGCGTTCACCGTCGGCCGCGACTTCTTCACCGGCGCCACCCCGCCCACATCATCGGCGTCGTCGGACACCGGCACGTCGTCAGGCAACGGCACGACCGGCTCCAAGACCAAGAAGAAGACGAAGACCAACACCAAGTCCAAGGCGACCGCCAAACCGGACGCGAAATCGCTCTCGTCGATCACCAGCAAATACTCGTCGACCGACGTCTCGGTCTCGGCGATGTTCCTCGGCGACGGCACGTCGTCCACGACCGGCGCCGACTATTCCGCGGACGACATCGCCAATACGGCCGCGGCACGCACGAAGTTCGTCTCCGCAGGCCTGTACCTGCCGGTGTACGTCGCCGCCCGCTCGAACGGCGGGGACGCCTTCGCCGAAGCGCAGTCCATGATGTCGACGATGAGCAACGACGACGCGAACCAGGCGATCGCCGACCTCGGCGGCTTCGACGCGGTCAACCAATGGCTCTCGTCCCACGGATACGACGACACGACCCTCGGCCGGAACTACGGCGACGTGGCGGCCAGCGACGCCGGCTACGAGAACTACAGCTCCACCTATGACGCGGTGCGCATGCTCGCGGCGGTGGACGCCGACGGCGCATCGGACCTCATGAACGTCGACGTCGCGTCCGAAGGCGTGGCCATCCCCACCGACATGACCGTCCACGCCCACCGCGGCCAAGGCATCAAGAACACGTGGAACTACTTCGCCGTCGTCACCACCCCGCACGGCAAGGCGGCGGTCGCGCTCGCCACGCAGAACCAGGGCAAGGAGACGGCCGCGAAGATCATGGGCGAGGTCCTCGCCGACATCGACTCGCAGCTCGCCAAGGCGGACGAATGACGGACGGACGGCAGTCCCGCATGACACGCGCCCAGGCACGCGCCGAGGCAAGGCGACGGGCGCGGAACCGCCGCATCCTCGCCGCGGCCATCGCCGTCGTGCTCGCCGCCGCACTGGTGTTCCTCGGCACGCTCGCCTATCCACGGATCACGGGAGGCGCCTCGGCGCGGGACGGCGCCGCATCCGGGACATCGGCCGCGTCCGCCGCATCGAAGGACATGGAGGACACAACGACGGCGAACACGGGCGGAGACGTCGCAAGAGCCAAACCCCCGGAGCCGAACCACGGCCGGACGCGCGTCGAAGCGGCCAGACAGGCGGCCGAAACAGCCATCGGACAGTATCCCGGCACATGGTCGGTCCACGTGGTCGACCTGGAGAGCGGCCTCGAAAGCGCGGCCGGCTCCGACCAGCCGATGGTCGCCGCCTCGCTCATCAAGCTGTACATCATGCTCGCCGTGTTCGACGGCATCAATCAAGGCACGATCGCCGACGGCGCGACCATCGACGCGGACCTCACGCAGATGATCACGGTGAGCTCGAACGACGCGGCCAACCGGCTGCTCGCCGTCATCGGCGGCACAAGCGGCACCGGAGGCACGGGCGGCACGGCGCAGGCGATCGCGACCGTGACCGACACCGCCGCACGCTACGGGTTCACGGACACGAAGGAGCTGCGCGCCCTGACCGGCGCCGCCTCGGGCAACACGGTGGAGAACTGGACGTCGGCGCGCGACTGCGCCCTGTTCCTCGTCAAGGCGTACCGCGGCGAACTGGTGTCGCAGGACGCGAGCAAGCGGATGACCGACCTGCTGCTCGGCCAGACCCGCCGCACCAAGATCCCGGCGGGCGTGCCGGCCGGCGTGCAGGTGGCGAACAAGACCGGCGAGCTCGCGGCAGTGCAGAACGACGTCGCCATCGTCTACGCCCCGCACCCGTACGTGTTCGCCGTGATGGCGAACGACGTGGACGAGTCGGCGGCCGGACGGATCGCGTCGCTCTCGGCCGCCGTGTATCAGGCGTTCGCAGGGTAGCGGTCCAGCCTGTACCACCCGCCGCAGGCCCGTGGGCCCGTCAGATGGCCTTGAGCGCCTGGGAGAGGTCGGCGATGAGGTCGTCGGCGTTCTCGATGCCGACCGAGATGCGGATGAGGTTCGCGGGCACCTGCAGCGTGGTGCCGGCCACGGAGGCGTGGGTCATGGCGGCAGGCACCTCGATGAGGCTTTCGACGCCGCCGAGCGATTCGGCCAGCGTGAAGATCTCCGTGTGGTCGACGAGCCGCTTGGCCGCTTCGGCGCCGGCGGCGAGCTGCACGGAGACGACGCCGCCGAAGCCGCCGTGCATCTGACGCGCGGCGATCTCGTGGCCCGGGTGGGATTCGAGGCCCGGGTACCAGACGCGCTCCACCACGTCCGCCGGCTGGGATTCGAGCCACTGCGCCACCTTGAGCGCGTTCTCGGAGTGGCGTTGCACGCGCAGGGCGAGGGTCTTGAGCCCGCGGATGTCAAGCCAGGAATCGAACGGGGAGGGCACGGCGCCGGCCGCGTTCTGCAGGAACGCGACCTGGTCGCGCGTCTCCTCGTCGTTGAGGACCACGGCGCCGCCGACCACATCGGAGTGGCCGCCGATGTACTTGGTGGTCGAGTAGACGACCGCGTCGGCGCCCTCGTCGAGCGGGTGCTGGAGGGCGGGCGAGGCGAACGTGTTGTCGACGACGACCTTGGTGCCGTGACGGTGCGCGATCTCTGCGGTCAAAGCGATGTCGGTGATGTTGAGCAGCGGGTTCGACGGGGTCTCGACCCAGATGTAGCGGTACGGCTTGGCGGCGAGCGCCTCCTCGACGGCCTTCGCGTCGGTGATGTCGACGACGTCGAGGCCGACGCCCCACGGCACGAACACCTTGGAGAGCAGCCGGTAGGTGCCGCCGTACACGTCGTTGCCGAGCAGGATGTTGTCGCCGGGCTTGAGGGTGGAGCGCAGCAGCACGTCGATGGCGGCGAGGCCCGAGGAGAAGGACAGCGCGTACTTGGCGCCTTCGACGGCGGCGAGCTGTTCGTCGAAGCTGGTGCGGGTGGGGTTGATGGAGCGCGAGTAGTCGTGTCCGCCCCTGAGGCCGAGCACACCGTCCTGCTTGAACGTGGAGGTGGCGTAGATGGGCGTGACGACGGCGCCCGTGGTGGGGTCGGGCTCCTGTCCGGCGTGGATGGCGCGGGTGGCGATGTCGGTGGCGGTGAACTTGGCGTTGTATTCGGCGGACATGATGGGTGCGTTCCTTTCGGTGTACTGGATGTTGTGTATTGAGGTATCGGTTTATCGGGTTTCGGGGAGTGTCGAAGGTGCCGTGCGGCGCACGTCACAGGTACTGTTCGGCGAGCGACGGCTTCGTGGTGCGTGCGACGACGTCGGCGTAGCCGTTGGCGCGCATCCAGTCGTCGTTGAAGATCTTCTCGAGGTAGCTGCGGCCGGAGTCGGGGGCGAGGACGACGACGAGCTGGTTCTCGTCGAGGTCGTGCTCCTTCGCGTACTTGATGGCGCTGACGACGGCCATGCCGGACGATCCGCCGACCAGCAGGGCCTCCTCGGCGGCGAGGCGGCGGGTCATCTCGAACGCTTCGGCGTCGTTCGCCTTGACGATCTCATCGGGGATGGAACGGTCGTAGGCCTTCGGGTAGAAGTCCTCCCCCACGCCCTCGATGTCGTACTGGTGGACGTCGGCGAGACTCGGCGCGGAGTAGATGGAGCCTTCCGGGTCGGAGCCGACCACGACGACCTTGCCGTGGGACGCCTCCTTCAAGTATTTGCCGGTGCCGGAGATGGTGCCGCCGGTGCCGATGCCGGCCACGAAGTGCGTGATCTTGCCTTCGGTCGCCTCCCAGATCTCGGGGCCGGTGGTGGCGTAGTGGCTGGCGGGGCCGTTCGGGTTGTCGTACTGGTTGGGGCGGAAGCCGCCGGGGATGGCCTTGGCGAGACGTTCGGCGACCTGGTAGTAGGAGCGCGGGTCGTCGGGGCCGGCGTCGGTGGGGGTGACGACGACTTCGGCGCCGTACGCGCGCAGCACGGCGCGCTTGGATTCGGAGACCTTGTCCGGCAGGGTGAAGATCGTGCGGTAGCCGCGCTGCTGGGCGACCATCGCGAGTCCGACGCCGGTGTTGCCGGACGTGGGTTCGACGATCACGCCGCCGGGCTTGAGTTCGCCGGAGCGTTCGGCCGCGTCGATGATGCGCGCGGCGATGCGGTCCTTGGACGAGCCGCCCGGGTTCATGTATTCGAGTTTGACGGCGATGGTGGCGTTGACGCCTTCGGCGGCCGGGATGTGGTTGAGCTTGACGATGGGGGTGCCGCCGATGAGGTCGGCGACGCTGTTCGCGATGGTCATGATCGTCTCTTTCCTGATGTGGTTCCGGTCCGTCGGGCCGGGTCGGCTTGGTCTGGGGTTCGGTTGTGGGTGGGGCGACGTGTGCCGTCGCGAACCGGCGTTCCCGGACGAATGGGAAAGTGACGATGCGTGGTGCGTTGCGATGGATGCGTTGCGGACTGCTGTTCGGCTGACCTCGGGTGTGGGCCTCAGGCCCGTCCGGTTGGTTCGTGGTGTCCGATGTCCTTGTGCGAAGACCGGATATCGGTACCCCCAACGCACCAATAGCCTTGCGCGAAACCTCTGCGCGTGAATTCGACATGGATGTGCGGCCGATGGCCGCGTCCGAATGCTCTATCTCAAGTTATGCGTCACTGACCGTTCGCCCGGGGGCGTCGGTTAGCGACAACAACACGAGATAAACTGCATGCCTCATACCCTACCACCGCCGACGACGTCGGCGTGTCGCGGTCCGATGTCCGCTACAGCGAGGCGGCCTCGATGAGGCTTCTGGTGTAGTCGGATTCAGGGCTGCCGAGCACCCGGTCCGTGGGGCCCGTCTCGACCACGCGGCCCTCATGGAGGACGAGGATGCGGTCGGCGAGATGCTGCACGACGCCGAGATCATGGGAGACGATGATGAGGGCCGGGCGTCCGCCGTCCGCGCCCGTGCCGTCCACGCCTGTACCGTCCATCCCCACGCCGGCGAGAATCGACTGGAGCGTGTCGAGGATGCGCACGCGGGCGGCCACGTCGATGGCGCTCATCGGCTCGTCGGCGAGGATGACCTTCGGCTCGTTGACGATGGCGCGGGCGATGGCGACGCGCTGCGCCTGCCCTCCGGACAGGTCGCACGGATAGCGGTCGAGGAACGCGCGCGGGTCGAGTCCGACGCGGGCCAACGCCTGCGCGGTTTTCGCGCCGACTTCGTCGAACGCGAAGCCGAGTGCCTTGCGGCGCAGCCACAACGGTTCGGATACCGAACGCTCGACGGTCCAGCGCGGGTCGAGCGACCCGTACGGATCCTGGAAGACGATGGACGATTCGGCGCGCAGGGCCCGCATGCCGGCCGTGCCACGCGCGACCCCATCGCCACGGTATGTGATGGCCCCCGAATCCGCCGCGTCGAGGCCCAGCATGATGCGGGTCAGCGTGGTCTTGCCCGATCCGGACGCGCCGATCACGGCGAGACACTCCCCCGCGCACACCTCGGCGGACACGTCGAACAGCACCTGACGGCGGCGTTTGGGGGCGAACAGGTCGGGCAACCCGGACAACCCGGCGTGCATGTCGCGGACCGCGAACGAGGCGTCGACATGCCTTGCAGAGAGCAGGATGTCGGTGGGTTCGGCGACAGCGGCAATGTCAGTCATGATGCGCCTCCAAGGTCAGTACGCGGGCGGCGGAGACGAGGTCGCGGGTGGGCGCGGCCTTCGGCGCGGCGAGCAGATCGGCGGTCGTGCCGGTTTCGACGACGGCCCCCGCATCGAGCACGTAGCAACGCGTGGTGGCACGCGAGAGCACGGCGAAATCGTGGGTGATGAACAGCATGGAGGCGCCCGCGTCGTCGACGAGCGAGACGAGCAGGTCGACGATCTGGCGTTGCGTGATGGAGTCGAGCGCGGTGGTGGGTTCGTCGGCGATGATGAGGCGCGGCGAGGTGATGAGAGCCGTCGCGATGCCGACGCGTTGACGTTGTCCTCCGGACAGTTCGTGCGGGCGCTTGCCCAGCACGTCTTCGGGCAGACCGACCTTGCCGAGCATGGCTTTGACGCGGTCCGCGCGTTCGACGGCCGTGAGGTCGTAGTGCATCCGCAGCGGGAGTTCGACCTGTTTCGCGACGGTCAGGACCGGGTTCAATGCCGCGGACGGGTTCTGGAACACGGTGCCCACGTATCGTCCGCGCAGGTCGGCGAGCGCCCGCTCGTCGGCGTAGCCATCGCCGTCCAGCACGACCGTATCGCCCATTGTGATCCGTCCGGACAGGGTCGCGTTGTGCGGCAGCAGTCCGAGCAGTGATTTCGCGATCATCGACTTGCCGGATCCGGACGATCCGATGAGGCCGACGCGTTCCCCGTCCACGATGGACAGGTCCACGCCGTGCACGACCTCCGTCGCCCCGACGGCGACGCGCAATCCTGTGATCTCAACAGCCATTCATGCCTCCCTCAACGCGGGGTTCTCAACGCGGGGTTGGCGACCGGGTCGGCCGCGTCGCGCAGGGCGTCACCGAACAGGTTCAACGCGACGACGACGAGCGTGACGACGAGGCCCGGCCACAGCACGGTCAGCGGGAACACGTTGATGAGCTTGACCGAGGTCGCGAGCGAATGCCCCCAGCTGGGCACGCCCGCGCCGACCCCGACGCCCAGGTACGTGAGCCCAGCCTCGGCCAATACCGACGTGCCGGCGGACATCGACAGCTGCACCGCGAGCACCGGCGTGATGTTCGGCACGATGTGCCGAACGAGCACGGTGAACGCTCCGGCCCCGTTGGACCGCGCCGATTCGACGTACTGCGAGCGCGCCGCGAGCAGCGCGGCGGGCCGGGCCACGCGTGCGAGGTTCAGTCCGTAGGCGATCGAGCAGGCACCGACGACGACGGCCGCCGAGGCGCCGAACGGCACGGCGAGCAGGAGCGCGATGAGCACGGTGGGGATGGAGATGAGCGCGTCGACGACCGCGACGGAGACGGAGGCGAGGGCGTTCGAGCGCGCGACCATGAATCCGACGAGCAGCAGTCCCAAGGCCCCCGAGCACACCACCGTCAGTGACGCGATTGCGAGGTTGGTGTGCGAGCCGGCCATGAGCCAGCTCAGCACGTCCGCACCGGTGCCGTCGGTGCCGAGCCAGTGGCCGGCGGACGGGGCGGCCCACACGTGGTAGCCGTCGGTCTCCAACAATGGCCGCGGCGTCCAGAACAGGGAGACGAGCGCGACGAGCAGCCACAACCCCAGCACGACGAGCGCGTATCGGCCTGTACCGTGCGACCACATGGTGGCGAGGACCACTCCCGGACGGCTGCGCCGTCGGTCCGTGCCGGCGGGGGCGAAGTTCGTACGCGTATCGGACATATCGTGCATATCGGCCATCATTCCTCCTCTCCGTGCGCAAGGCGCGGGTCGAGCGCGCGGTGGGCAAGGTCGACGATCAGTCCCAATACGAGGAAGAACGCGGCGAGGAGGAACAGTTCGCTCTGCACGGCGACCAAGTCGCGGTTGCCGACGTCGCCGACGAGCAGCGCGCCGAGGCCCGGCAGCGCGAACAGGTTCTCGATGACCATCACGCCGGTGATCATCGACGCGAACGTCAGTCCCACGACGGACACGAGCTGCGGGGTGGCGAGGCGCAGTCCCACGCGCAGCATCGCCTGCCGTCGGGTCATACCGCAGGCCATCGCCATGTCGACCGGACCGCCGTCGGCGGCGACGTCGTCGAGCGCGGCGTGCGTGTAGCGCATGATGCCGGCCGCGGCGACGAATCCGGTGGCCAACGCCGGCAGGATCAGCGACGCGAACGCACGCCCGGGCGCCCCCGCCCATCCGTCGGCCGGGAATCCTTGCGAGGGGAACAGACCCAGCAATCCCACGCCCTGTCCGAACAGCAGGAGCAGCAACAGTCCGCTCCACAACGCGGGCACGGCGCCGCCCACGATGGCGAGCACGTGGAAGAAGCCGCGCAGCCGCGGCGAGCGTGCGATGGACGCGGCGCATCCGAGCGGCAGTCCGACCTCGAGCGCGACGACAAGGCTCATGACGATCAAGGGGAACGTGATCGACGCACGCGCGCCCACCTGCGCGGCGACAGGCCGTCCGGTCAGCGCGGACATGCCGAGATCGCCGTGCAGGAGCCCACCCGCCCAGTCGAGGTATTGGACGACGTACGGACGGTCGAGGCCGAATTCGGCGCGCAGCGCGGCCACGCGCGAAGCGGTGGCGTTGGTGCCGGCCATGACGACGGCCACGTCGCCCGGCAGGATGCGCAACGCCGCGAACACGAGCACCGAGACGCCGAACAGGGCGGACGCGAACAGCAGCAGCCGTTTCACCACGAATCGCATGACGTTCCTTTCGTCATCGTCCGCCGCACCCGCAGGGCGGGTGGCGGGACGTCACTTGGACGGCGTGTAGGTGACCTGCCAGAGGGGCAGGACCGTCTGGGAAAGGTTTTCGGGGTAGCCGGAGACGCCCTTGGCGTAGGCCTGTTCGACGCGCCAGCTGAACAGCCAGTCGGCGGGGGCGTCCTCGGAGACGATCTTCGCGGCCTGGGCGAGGTACTTCGAGGCTTCGTCGTCGCTGGTGGCGGCGAGGGCCTTGGCGTAGAGGTCCTGCACCTGCTTGTTGTCGTAGTGGTAGTAGTAGCTGGGCGTGGCCCACTTGTAGAAGTCGTGGCTTTCAGCGTGGTCGACGAGCGAAAGGTCGTAGTCGCCGTTGGTGTGCACGTCCTGCAGCCAGGTGGAGAATTCGACGTAGTTGATCTTGAGGTCGATGCCGATGGGCTTCAATTGGCTCTTCAGCTGGTCGCCGAGTTCGGTGCCGTACACGTTCGCGTAGGTGAGGGTGAGCTGGAGCGGGTTCGACTCGCTATAGCCGGCCTCCTTCATGAGCTGCTTGGCCTTGGCTTCGTCGTGCGGGTAGAGGCCGGTGAGGTCCTCATAGCCGGGGTCGACCTTGGGGATCGGGCCGCCGAGGGCCGCGTCGACGCCGCCGCGCGAGGCGATGAGCTGCTTGTGGTCGATGCCGTAGCGGATGGCCTGGCGCACGCGCTTGTCGGCGAGTTTGGCGTTGGTCATGTTGAACGCGAGAACGAACTTGTCGGAGCCGTCGCCTTCCTTGACGACGTAGTCGGGGTTCTTGCGGAACGGTTCGGCGAGGGTCGCGGTGATCGGCGAGAGGACCTGCACGTCGCCGGATTTGAGCGCGTTGATCCCCGCGTTGTCGTCGGGCAGGAACCGGATGATGACGTTCTTGGTCTTCGCCTTATGCGCGGTGCCCCAGTACTTCGGGTTGGCCTTGAACACGATCTTGTCGCTCGGATCGAACGAGGCGACGGTGTACGGACCGGAGCCGAGCGCGCCGGTCTTCTCGTCCCATGTGCCGTCCTTGTCGTAGACGAGGCCGGGGCGGCCGGTCAGGTACCACAGCATGTTCGAGTCGGGCGCGGAGAGGGTGAGCTTCACGGTCTTCGCGTCGACGGCCTCGGCCTTGTCGAGGTTCGTGACCTGATCGTAGTTGTAGTACTGCTTGGCTTTGAGCTCGTTGATGGACCAGGCGACGTCGTCGGCGTCGAGCACGTCGCCGTTGGAGAAGGTCATGTGGTCGTTCAGGTGGAACGTGTAGGTGAGGCCGTCCTTGGAGATCTCCCAGCTTTTGGCGAGGCCGGGGTGGACCTTGTTGTCGGAGCCGCGGGAGACGAGGCTTTCGTACACGTTGCCGATGAGGATCTGTTCCAATGCGGAGCCGGATTGGTGGCGGATGTCGAGGTTGACGGGGGCGAGCTTCAGTCCGATCGCGACGGTGTCCGCCTGTTTTCCGGCCGCGGAGGCGTCCTGCTTGAGCGTGAAGTACGTGTTGACGCCGACGACGAGCGCGGCGACGACGATGACGGCGATGAGGGACCACAGCCATCCGAGGGAGTGACGGCGGCCGGGGCGTTTGGCGCGGCCTTCGAGGCTGGCGTCGGTGCTGGCGGCGTTGTTCGTGGCCGTGTTCCCGGTGTTCGTGGTGTTTGCGTTGTTCGTGGTGCCGTCCGCGGTGTTCGCGGCGACGTTGACGTTGTTCGTGATGTTGATGCTGTTGGTTGCGCCGGCTTCGCCGTGCGCACCGTTGTCCTGTGTCATGGACCGGTTCTCCTGTCGCGTGTTCGGGCATGCGTGCGCCCGCTTGCGCGTTGTCTGTATCTGGATATGTTGGGTTATGCGTGGTTGACCGCCCGTGGAGGGTCGATCACCGGATATCACTATACGCCGTTCACGCGCCGCGTCCGCAGCGTTTGCCGCCGGTGCCGCCGCGCCCACCGGGCCCCCATGGTCCTTGGCGTTCGGCGCGCAGCGCGGCGATGTGGTGTTTCATGGCGACGAGCATGATGTGCGCGTCCTCAAGCCCGAGGTGGCGTTCGCTGCGGTCCGGTGCGAGCGCGCCCTGGCGTTTGGCGTAGGCGTCGAGCGTGTTGTCGCCGTACGGGTGGTGTTCGCTGGGTGCGGCGCCGGGGTCCCATCTGCGGCTCATGGGGAGCGTGTCGATGATGGTGATGCGGCCGTCCCGGTAGCGTTCCGCATAGCCTTCGATGGTGAGCATGAAGAAGCCGTGTTCGAAGGTGGCGTTGTGCGCCACGTAGGGTTGCCGTTCAAGGCGTTTCAGGAGTCCGGCCTGTGCGGCGGGCCATTCGTCGAACGGCCGGTGTCCGTCCGAGGCGGCCCGTTCGCGCACGTCGATGCCGGTGAGCTTGGCGATGAACGGGTTGCCGAGCCGTGCGTTCATATCGGGCACGCCGAAGCCGAGGCGTGATTGTCCGTAGGCGTCGCCGGCCCGGTAGTCGGATTGTTCGTACGTGTAGTCCGTGGGTGTTTCGGCGGGTCGCGGCGAGATCATGTTCATGTATTCGAAGCCGATGTCGATGATGTAGACGCGTGCCGGGTCGATGCCGGTGGTTTCGATGTCGATGCCCATGACGGTGTCGACGTTCCGTCCGGGCAGGTAGACGTCGCGCCAGTCGGGTGCGGCCGCGTCGTGCGTGCGTCCGCGGACGTCGATGGAGAGGCCGGCGGGTTCTCCGCCGGGTGCGGTGGCGCCGGACAGGTTGGCTCGGGCGACGAGCGCGTCGCTCCCCCGCCGCGTGCGGCGTTCCGCGTTGCGTCGTGCAGCGCGCGTCTCGAGAATCGTGCCGGTGCGGTCCGCGAGGTCGTCGAGGCGGATTCCCGCCGTGCGGGCGCCCTCCGCCGGGGTGAGCGTGACGACGGAGGCGCGTCCCTGCTGCCGGTGCGTGGCGTTCCAGAGGTGATGCCGTTCGCCGAGGCGGATGAGCCATGCGATGTCGTCGTTGAGCCGGCGGTTCGCCCATGCGAGGGCGCGGGGCAGCCGGTAGGAGACGATGCGGCGGTCGAAGTCGGTCATGAACGCGGTGGAGCATTGGGCGATGACCGCTTCGAGCCGTTCCCGCGTGGCGTAGTCGGCGGCGAGCGCGTCGTGCAGCGCGTGGGCGAACGTCTTCTCCGCGATGGCGCCACCCGCAGGCTTCTCCTCGGGCTCCGGCACCTGCAATCGTCTCCCGGCACCGATGCCGTGTTCGAGGTCAAGTTCGCGGATCCACCGCCAGTCGATGGGTTTGCCGTCGGCGTCCCGCGGCATGACGGACTCCCATTGGGCGATGTCCTCCTTGGCCTGGGTGAGCCACGCGCGGCCGGATGCGGGATTCGTGTTGGTCATGCGTTCATCGTAATCCGAGGGTTCGGGCAGCGGTAGATATCGCCCGGAAACCCGTGTCCGCCTGTGTTCGACCGTGTCCGCCCTGTCCGTCGGCATTCCGTCTAGAGGAAGCGGCGCGGCAGGCCGTGCATGGCGTCGGAGATGACGGCCTGCACGAGCATGCGCGGGTAGATGTTCACGGTCCACATGGGCGCCTGCGTGGCGGCGAACCGCATCTGCAACTGGTTGACCACGCCGTCCTCGCTGGTGTACACGTATGGCGTGGAGCCGGGGCGCGGCATGGAGAGTACACGTACGGTGCGCGCCACGGTGGGGTTGAGGCGTGCGGGGAACTCGAGGACACGTCGCTCCCAGCGGCCCGGCGGCACGAGGGGCGGCTCGTGGGCGGGCATGGTCTCGCCGAGTTCCAGCGACCATCGCTGCGACGTGGCGGCGCTGAGGACGGGTGAGACGAATTGGACGGCGTCGACGGCCACGTGGTTGCGCAGGGAGAGGATGGGGCCGTCGCAGAGGCGGCTGACGGGCATGGGCGTGCCGGTCTTGTTGAGGATGTCGAGGATGAGTTGGACGTTGCCGGTGGGCGCCACGGCCATGTCCACCCATCTGATGGTGGACATGGGCCCGTCGGACATGGGGCTTTTCTGGAATACGGTGGGCATGCCGGTGCCGGCGGCCCATATGGGGAACTGCCAGACGCCTTGCACGAAGAATTCCTTTTCCAGCATGGCCATGCTCCTTCCGTCGTATCCGCTGCCGTCCCGCCCGCATCAGCGGGTTGTCCGCCGACTTGCCCGCGGACTATTCGCTGGGCGCCGCGTATGCGAACTGGGCCACGTAAAGCCCGTCGTCCCTGCTGACGATCTGGGCGCGTCCGGGTACGGCGCGTTTGGGTTTGACTCGGCCGATGAGCTGGCCTTCGTTGGGGTCGCCGGACAGGAGCACGCCGGTCATGCCGAGGTCCTGGAACGATTGGAGGACCGGGTCGTAGAGGGCGCGGCTGGCGCCGCCGGTGCGGCGCGTGACGATGACGTGCAGGCCGATGTCGCCCGCCTGCGCGAGGTAGGGCACGAGGGGTCGCAGCGGGTTGCCGCGGCTGGTCGCGACGAGGTCGTAGTCGTCGACGAGCACGTACACGTCGGATCCGGTCCACCAGGAGCGGTCGCGCAGCTGCTGCGGCGTGAGGTCGGGGCCTGGCATGCGGGTCTTGAGGTAGTCGGCGAGGTCCTGGAATTGTCCGGTGGCCTGGTCGTCGTTGGTGATGTAGGCGCCGATGTGCGTGTCCGGGATCTGCGCGAGGTTGGCGCGCCGGTAGTCCACCATGAATATCTTGGCCTTGCCGTCCGGGTATCCGCGCACGATCTCGCGGATGGCGAGTCTGAGGAGGGAGGATTTGCCGGATTTCGCGTCGCCGAACACGTAGAAGTGGGGTTCCTTGCGCAGGTCGAACACGGCGGGCGCGAGGGCGCTTTCGTTGATGCCCATGATGAGGCGTCCGCGGGTGAGGAGTTTCGCGGCCTCGGGTTGGCGGAGCACGGCGGACACCATGCGCTCGTAGGGCAGTTCGGTGGGCAGGAGGCGGAGTTTGGGACCGGGTTTGTGGCCTTGTCCCTGCCATGCGGCGTGCACTTTGGCGATGAGGTCGGCCACGCCGTCGGAGACGGTGCCGGCCGCGTGGTCGCCGTCGATGCGTGGCAGGGCGACGAGCATGTGGCGTTTGGCGGGGCTGAGGCCTCGTCCGGGCGCGCCTTTGGGCACGGTGGCGGCGATCTTGCGGTCGATCTGGGAGTCGCCGGGTTCGCCGAGCCGCAGTTCGAGCTTGGTGCCGATGAGGTCGCCGATGTTGGCGCGGATTTCCATCCACCGGTTGGCGCTGAGCATGACGTGCACGCCGAAGGTGAGGCCGCGGGCCACGATCTGCTGGACCTTGGGTTCGAGCTCCTCGTAGTCGCCGCGGAACACGCCCCAGCCGTCGATGACGAGGAACACGTCGCCGTAGCCGTCGTCGACCTGTCCGGCGGCGCGGCGCCTGCGGTAGGTGTCCATGCCGTCGATGCGCTGCGCCTTGAAGAAGCGTTCGCGCGCGTCGATGATGCCGGTGACTTCGGCGATGGTGCGCCGCACCTTCTCCTCCTCGTTGCCGGCGGCCACGCCGGAGACGTGTTCGAGGTCCTCGAGCGGCGTGAAGGTGCCGCCGCCGCAGTCGATGACGAAGAACTGGGTTTCGAGGGGCGTGTGGCTCAGGGCGAGTGAGGTGACGATGGTGCGCAGCATCATGCTCTTGCCGCTGAGCGGACCGCCGACGACGGCCACATGGCCGCCCGCGCCGGACAGGTCGAGCGCCATGACGTCGCGTTTCTGTTCGCGCGGCTTGTCTTCGAGCGCGCAGGGGGCGACGAGCGCGCCCGCCTTGCGCCATCGGGGCGAGACGAGACCGTATTCGCGGGTGACGGCCAGGTCGGGCATGAAGTCGGGGTCGTCGAGCGTGTTCGGTGTGACGAGCGGCGGCAGCCAGACCACGTGCGCCTTGCGCCCGTGGCCGCGCATCTGGTCGACGGCGTATTGGAACGTGGTGGTCTCCCCGTCGAGCCCTTTGGGCACGCCGGACACGTAGGAGGCACGGAAGCGGGTGATGGTGCCGGCCGGGGTCTTGAGGTAGCCGATGCCGGGTAGGCTGGGCAGTTCGTAGGCGTCCGGGATGCCGAGCACGGCGCGGGATTCGGATGCGGAGAACGTCTTGAGGCCGATGCGGTAGGAGAGGTGTTCGTCCAGTCCGCGCAGCTTGCCTTGTTCGAGGCGCTGGGAGGCGATGAGCAGGTGCACGCCGAGGGAGCGGCCGACGGCGCCGATGCGCACGAACGATTGGACGATGTCCGGTTTGGCTTTGAGCAGCTCGGAGAACTCGTCGACCACGACGAGCAGCGAGGGCAGCGGTTCGAGGTCGGTGCGCCCGCCGTTGGTGCGAGCCTCCTCGTATTCGGTGATGTTGGCGAAGTTGCCGGCGTCCCTCAGGAGCTCCTGCCGGCGGTTGATCTCGCCGTCGAGCGCGTCCTCCATGCGATCCACGAGGGAGGCTTCCTCGCCGAGGTTGGTGATGATGGACGAGATGTGGGGCATGCCGTCCATGCCGGCGAAGGTGGCGCCGCCTTTGAAGTCGATGAGCACGAAGTTGAGCTGGTCGGGCGAGTGGCTGAGCGCAAGGGAGAGCACGAGAGTGCGCAGCACTTCGGATTTGCCGGATCCGGTGGCGCCGACGAGCACGCCGTGCGGGCCCATGCCGTGCTGGCCCATCTCCTTGATGTCGAGGTAGGCGGTGCTGGTGTCGTCGTGCAGGCCGATGGGCACACGCAGGCGTTCCTTGCCGGTGCGGTACGCCCAGAGCTTGGCGAGGTCGATGCGGCGGATGTCCTCGATGCCAAGCAGGTCGGGCAGTTCGGAGGATTTCTTGTGCCCGCCGCCGGCGGTCTGGCCGGATTCGTCCGCCGTTCCCGCGGTGGGCGCGGCCTGGAGGCGTTGAGCCACGGCTTCGGCTTCGCGCACGGTGAGCGCGTCCGGCGTGATCTCGAAGGGTTTGATGGTGGTGGAGAACAGTTCGACGGTGTCCGCCTCGTGGGTTTCGAGGATGTTGAGGCCCTCCTCCACGGTGGTCCGGGAGAAGAGGACGCGCAGCACGTCGTCCTCTTCGAGGTCGTCCCATTGGGCTGGCATGTCGATGACGGTGACGCCGTCGAGCCCGTCCTTGGAGAACAGGCGGGTCTCCTTGGCGAGGGTGTCGGGGTCGAAGCCGTCGTTGACGACGATGAGGTGCGGGGTGATCTCGTAGTCGCCGCCGGTGTACCGGCTGCGGTCGAGGACCTGCTCGCCGACGAGCGTGTCGACGGCGTGCATGTTGGCGGTGACCATGTAGCGGCCGTGTCCCACGGTGGAGGCGAGGATCTCGTGGGGTTCCCGGCCGAGTTCCTCGTTGAGGGCGCGCGTGTGGGGCAGGAGACGCGTCCATGCCCATTGGTCGATGCGGTCGGCGGAGGCGAGGACGACGATGCGCAGGTTGTCCATGTCATGCCATGTGGCGGCCTGGCAGAGGATGGCGCGGGCGAGGGATTGCGTGTGGTCGAGGTCGCCGAGGAGCTCCACGCGTTTGAATTTCCGCAGGTTCACCGTGTAGGGCATGTGGCGCAGGGATTCGTGGGCGATCATGAACCGGTGTGCGGCGGATGCGGAGACGGGGTCGAGCTGGGCGAGGGGCGGCAGTTCGGGCGCTTCGAGCGTGATGCAGAGGGGTTCGTCGTGCGTGCCGAACCTGAGGGTCATGAAGTCCTCGTCGGAGGGGATGCGCTCCCAGCGTCGTGCGGGTTCCTCGGCGATGCCGGGCAGCGAGTCCGGCGCGGGCGCGTTCCAGAGGGCGGCGTTGCGTTGTTTGCGTCCGGCGGTGCGGACGGTCTTGCGCAGTCCGGCCAGATAGGTGAGGTATTCACGGCGGGACGCGGTGAGGTTGGCCATGCGCTGGGAGCGTTGGCGGAAGCCGTTGACGACGACGAAGCCGAGCGAGGAAAGCATGAACATGCCGCCGGTGAGAATGCCGGTGAGTCCGGAGTTGGTCATGAGCATCATGACCATGGCGCTGGCGGTGCCGAGGAGGGGTACCAGCGAGGTGAGGAGCGTGTTGACGCCGTCGCTGGGTTCGAGTTCGGGCGGCTGTTGGAGCACCACCTTGCCTTTGGGCGCTTTGGGGCCTTCGAGCCGGTTCTGCTGTGTTTCGGTGGTCATGAGCGACGCCCCCTGCTTTTGGCGGTGATGATGCTGCATCCCATGTCTCCGAGCGTGATGCGCGCGCCGGAGCGGATGGCGTGTCTGACATGCGGTTGGAGGGTGGTCTCCTCGCCGTCCTCGGCGATGACGCGTGTGCCGTTGGTGCTGCCCAGGTCCGTGATCCACAGGTGTGCGGCGGTGATTTCGAGGCGCGCGTGGCTGCGTGAGACGGTGCCGGTGTGGTCCGGCACGGCGAGCGTGGCGTCTCCCGGCTGTTGGAGTGCCGGCTTGCGGCCGAGCACCACGGTGGAGGGGATGACGAGCGGCTGGCGCGAGCCGTCTTCGAAGTAGATGCTGATGCGTGGTCCACCGTGCTGCGACGCCGGCGGCGTGGGAACGGCTGCGGCAGCAGACATGGCCGGCGGGACCGGAACGCCGGCCTGTCCAGAGGCGGCCCGGCCGGGTACGGGTGGCGTGGTGGGTGCGGACGGCGCGATGGGCGCGGGCACGGATGGAACGGCCTGCACGGGCGCTGCAGGCGCCCGGTATGTCATGGCGGGTTCCGGCGCGGCGGGCGTGTCCGGCGTGACGCGGATGTCGAGGGATTCGGAGGAGTCGTCCACATGCCGCATGGCTTCGGAGCGGCGTACTTCGTGGTAGCGCGCATCCTGCGGGTCCCGTACGGTGATGGTGCCGATGACGCGTTGGTGGATGTCCACTTCCACGAGTCCGGCGGCGCGGTCCGCCCATCCCTGGCGCAGTTCGCCGCGGCTGAACAGGGGCGAGAGCACGGTGGCCACGAGTCCGAGGAGCGCGAGGAGTGCGGATCCGGCGAGCACGAGGTATTTGAGGATGACACGGCCGCCGCCGGGCAGAATGCCCGCGCGCGGATCCCGTTGGCTTTCGGCGCGTACGGTGCGGATGCCGAGCATGAGCTTGCCGGGGGTGACGCCCCTGGCGCCTTCCCCCACCATGTAGACGATGACGCATTCCACGGCGACCAGCACGCCCAACGCGATGTTGCGGGCCGCGAGACCGGCGCCTGTCGCTGCCGCGGACATGAGGATGATGTCTATGAACGCGGCGGCGCATTGTCTGCCGGCGAGGGCCGGCCGGTATCCGGTGACGACAGTTCTGGTGTGCGGAGCGCTGTTGGCGGCGGTGTTCACCATGGCATCCCCCTGAGCAGTTCGAATGTGCCTGCGGCGAGGAGCGCGGCCGCGGGCGTGAGCATGGTGGAGGCGAAGCAGAGCGCGTCGCCGATTCGTGAGAGTGCGAGCGAGTGGAAGCCGCCGCGTTGGGCGAGCATGCCGTAGCCGACGAGCATGCCCACCACGGCGAATGCGGCCATGCCGGCGAATGGTGTGACGCCGCCCGCCACGGGCAGGGTCTGCCTGATGTGGGCGAGCCAGACGGCGGCGACGAGGAGCGCGGCGGCGCGCATGAGGTACCGTTCGAAGGGCCGGCCGGATTGGCGTGGTTTGAGCGTGAGGAAGAGGGACAGCGTGAGGCTGAGCGTGTGGAAGCCGATACGGTCGAGCAGGGCGCCGTGGTCCATCCATGCGGCCAACGCCAGGTATGCGGATGCAGCGAGCGTCACGGCGAGGCTCAGACCGGCGGCGTATCGGGCGAGGAACGACCGCATGTCCTCGGAGACGTCCTTCGGGGTGAGCACGCGCGCCTCGTCCGGGATGGAGCCGCGCACCGTCCACCGGCGGGTCATGTAGGTGCGCCATTCCACGAGATACCGGTCCGGCACATGCACCACGATGTTCGGCATGAGTTGGATGGCGCAGACGCCTGCGGCCGCCACTCCCCCGGCGAGGATGGATGCCGGCAGGTCAGCGAGGATGGTTCCGGCGCTGCATATGGCGAGCATGAGCGCGGTGGCGGCGAGCGTTGATGCCACGCCACGCAGGGCGGGGTCCGTGGCGTTCGGAAAGACGAGCGCCGTGTCCGCCACGATCATGCCTGCGGCGCAGAAGACGGCGGTGAGTGCGGGTCTGTCTCCGCCCGTGGGTCCGGCCGCGGCGACTCCCGCCCAAGCCGCGAGGCCCACTCCGGCGAGCAGCGTCCATACGGCCATGCCGGTGTTTCTGAGGACGGCCATGCGGATGGCGATGCGGTTGCAGGCGAGCGCCGCCGCCGCGGTGATGACGACGATGACGCATGTCCATGCGACGCCCATGCGCGGGGTGCCGCCACGAGCCGCGGACGTGTGGATGAGCATGGCCGTGGCGGCGAAGAGCATGACGAGGAGCGGCGCCACCAGGTTCAGGTCGCGCCGCCGTGTCTCGCGCTGCTCATGCTGTGTTCCGGTGGCCATGCTGGTATGGTACGGCCGGCGTGTGCCGGCCGGTACATATGTTCCGTCCTATCGCCGTCCGGCGTGTCCGCGGTTGAGTTCCGCTTCCTGGGCGTGGAGCCTGCGCATGCCCTCGTCCAGCTCGGTGCGGCCCTGCGCGGCCTCGTTGTCCGGATCGTCCACGTCTTCGAGGCGGTCCCGCACGAGCCCCATGCTCTTTTCGAGGTAGCCGCGCACTTCGCGTGCTTCGGGCGATTTGTCGATGCCGGCGTAGATGTCGTTCTCGCAGGTCTTGCCCATGTCGATACGTTGTTGGAGCACCTGCCATGCGTGCCCGTATTCGCCGCTGCGGCGTTTGGATTCGATGTCCTCATGCTTCTCGGCGATCATCTTGTCCACGCGCGCCTTCTCCTTCTCGAATTTGGCGCGCTGCTCCTTGATCTGTTGGCTCAGGTCGTCCATCTGCTTCATGAACGCTTCGAATTCAGGCGATCCCATGATCGGCTCCTTGTGCTTCGTGTTGACGTCTCGTGTGTTGGGTCAGGCGAACACCACGGTGCCGTCGCGGCCCGCCGGGGTGAATCCGCCGTTGGAACCGGAGCCCGATCCCGAACCGGAACCGAACGTGGCTTTCACGCCTTCGGATTTGCTGACGAGCTGCTGCATGGTGGAGATGCAGCTCGAGAATCCGGAGAATGCCGTGTACAGGTTGTTGAGGCAGGTGGTGATGTCGTTCGCCCACTGGATGGCCTGAGTCACTTCGGCCGCGCAGGTCACGGCCACAAGGACCGGACCGGCGCCGGGAACGATGAGCTCGCCGGAGATGATCTTCAACAGGCTGATGATCTCGTCGATGGTGTCGAGGATCAGGTCGAACGCGTTCTGCGCGTTTTCGGCGAGCGCGTTCAACGCCTGCGACATCTCGGTGCAGGGGGCGCAGCCTTCGCCGGCTACCTCGCCCACGGCGTCGTTGCGTTCCTTGAACATGTCCGCCGCGCAGCCGCACCAGGATTCCTCGTTCACGTTGCTGGACATGTTCTGTATGGCGGTCTGCACGCCGGTCAGGGAGGATGCGAGCGCGTCCCATTTGGCCGCGGTCTTCTCGAGTTCATCCCAGTCGCCGAAGAACGGCTTCTTCACCCATTCGTCGACGATGCTGAAGCCGAACAGGGTCTTGGAGACGAAGTCCACCACGGCCACGGCCATGCGCACGTTGGCGATGCCGTTGCTGATTGCCTCGTTCATCCCCTTCGCGGTTTTTTGGATGGTACTGACGTTCTTGCTCACCTCCTCGGAGGCATTCCCGATTTCCTTGGAGACATCACCTATCTTCAGTTTTTTCAAGCCAAGGTCCGTCAGCAGTCCGTTGACGATCGGCCCCGTCTTCAACGGCCCGATGGTGGGGCTCAGCGCGCTGGTCAGCTTGCCCAGTTCGTGGGTTGTGGCGAATTCGCCCAGGTTTTGGGCGAATTTGAGGTCGCGATGCACTTCGTCCAGGTTGTCCGGCGTATCGTAGCCGAGCCGTCCGATGCGGATGTCGTTTTCGGAGCCTTCGGGGACTACTGTCTCATCCTTGTCCGGCACGTCGTAGCTGAAGGGGCCGATCGAGATGTCGTTGCCGGAACCGTCGTCTTTGGCCATCAGGCGAACCTCCTCGGGGTGGTGGGCATGGTGATGTCGGTGCGTTCGGGCAGGGTCATGAGGTCACGGTCGGCGTAGAGCGCCTGCAGTTCCTCCGCGGATCGGCCGAGCGGGTCGTTGCGGGAGATGTTCTCCCAGACGTTGGCTTCGGCTTCCTGCCTGATTTTCTCGTAGGCGGCTTCGGAGTCGCCGATGCGTACGACGGCGTCGTAGTCGCCGTCGCTGTCGAAGTCGATGGCGGCGTATTCGCCGTCCTCGTGGTCGAAGACGCTGATGCGCGAGTCGTCACCCGTGTCCGGGGTGAGGGCGATGTCGTCGGTGCCGTCGTGGTCGGCGTCCACGGTGAACGATCCGGTCTTGCCGTTCTGCGTCTCATCCGCTCCGGGAGGCAGCGGCACGGTGGAGGTGTCCTGTTTGCCGAGGGTGACGGACCCGTCGGCGTTCACGGTGACGTGTGTGTTCCCGTCGGTGGCGTTCAGCGAGTAGTCGTCCGTGGCGTCGCCGTCGGTGTCGAGGCCGAGGCTGGAGGTGGTGTCGCGTCCGGTGTCGGGAGTGGTGGTTCCTCCGGGCGTCGAGCCATGACCGGTGCCGTTCGTACCGCCGGGAGTGGTGGTCGACGTGTCCGGCGGCAGGGGTACGCCGTTCGTGCCGCCGTTGGAGGCCCCTCCGTCCGGCAGCGTGGTGTAGCCGGGGGTTTGCCCGTCCTGCGTGGAAACGGATGCGCTCCCGCCGGTGGAGCTTCCGCCAGCGCCTCCTGCACCGCCGCCCGCGGTGGGCGTGCCACCGCTGAGGTCTGCTTGCTGAAGCGGCTGGTATTGGGTGGAATCGTCGTTCGAGGAACCGGAGCCGCCACCGGAGCCGCCGGAACCGGATCCTCCTCCGCTGCCGGAGCCGCCGCCATAGCTTCCTCCGCCACCGGAGCCACCGGTGCCGCCGGTGGAGGAGCCACTGCCGCCGTCGCTCGTGCCTTCGTTGTCGGAGCCGCCGCCGTTCTCCTGGTTCCCCTTGATTTCCTCGAGTTCCTTGAGGATCTTGTTGAGCAGGTCGATGATCTTCTGTTCGGTGTCTTCACCGTCCTGGGCCGTCCCCTGCACGGCACCGGAGATGGAGTCGAGCATGGATTCGATGTTGTCCAGATACGTCACCGTGGAGCTCTTGGCCGTCTCATATGCCGGAGCCACGAAGCTGAGGAGTATGCCGAAGTTCGGGCTTCCGGAGCCTTCGAACTGCGCTTTCGCGCTGGCGAACTCGTTGGCCGCTTGACTGAAGGAATCGGATACGGTCCCTAAATCGTCAGGGTCCATTTGCATAAGCGATGCCGCCATATTGCCCCCTTGCTCTTCCCCTGCGGTTCCCTTGCTTGGTTCGATTATCGTCGACCCATTACAACATTGTCACCATCCATTCTGCCACGTGGAACGAATACGTCAATGTTTCCCGAAGATTCTTTTAACGGATGCCGTATGTTTCCGTTGCGTTCTCCCCGTACGTCAGGCCACCCGAGTAAATCCACATGCCGTAATGCGCGCCACGCGGATCGCCCGGCAACGGAAACCGCGGATCACACTGATCAGGCCACCACACCGGACCCGAATACGGCTGAGCCAGCTCCCGCCGCAACTGCTCGTAATACACGCGATACGCACGGAACAACTCCAACTCGATATACGGCTGCAGCGAATAGTACGAAATCCTCGGCTCGACCTGACCCCAGTGCTCCACGTTGATCCACAGGTGGAGCACACCCTGATAGATGATGAACGCCGGCTTGTGCGGGAACATGTTCATCAGCCGTAGCATCTCCCGCGAACACCTGCCGTTGATCAACGGCGCGAACGGCACCCACTCCGTCTCACCGATGCTGCACGCCGCATGCGCGATGAGCTGGTCGTCCAGAGTGACGGGGAACGGCGCGCGCAACAGCACGGGGGTGCAACGTCGTCCCAGTTTCGGTATCACCGGGTGATAGCCGCGCCCGTAGTAACCGCTCGCATCATATGAACAGTCCATGTTCGGGAACACTCCCAAAGACCATTCGTCCCGTTTCTGCGTGTCAGGAAGCGGCAGCAACAACCCTTTCTCGATATTGCCGAGCCAGCTGCGCCATGGATTCTCCTGACCGGACACGCACATCCACATCAGCCATTGCGGAATGAGAATGCTGTGCCGTCCGCTGGTCGAATACGACTCGTCGGCGTCGCGCCAGCCACGATCCCTCCTGTCGAACGGATCCTCGATGTATTTGTGGATGAAATTCCACGATAAATCCAAGCGCGCCATGGCTCAACGATAGTCCAATCCCGTACCGGCCGCTGAACGGCGTACGCTCTTCCTGCAGCCCATCCCGACGGGTGGGACCGGCCGTGATGCCGCAATAGACGGATGGACGAACGCCGTCATTCCCGGCCATAGCGGGAGACGGCGTCCGTCCATCAGCTGACAGACACCCCGTCACATTTCGTCGGAGCGCTTGCGCCGGCCGGCCATGGCCGCCAGCGGTTTGGCTTCGAATTCCTCGTCGTCCTCCAGGACGGGAGCGATGTAGCCGAGCCCGCGACGCTTCTGCTTCTTGCCGTTGCCGGCACCGCCTTGGCCGCCCATCATGCCGGGTGCGCCGGTGCGTGCGCCCGCGCCGGATGCAGCGGATGCTCCGGCCGTGTTCGCGGATTGCAGTCCGCTGGCCATGCCGGTGGCGCCTTTCAGCGAGGAGGACGATGCGATGGTCGCGTGGACGGGCGTGTTCGCATAGTAGGAGCCAACGCCGCCTGCGCCGCCCACGGCGGCGAGTCCGACGCCACCTCCGGAGACGCCCATGCCGGCTGCAGCCCCGGACAGGCCGGCTCCGCCGGCGGATCCGGACAACCGTCCGGCCGCCAGGGCGCCGCCCACGCCCACTCCGGCACCGACGCCGGCCGCGCCGGCGATCTTGCCGAAACCGGTGCCGCCGTGCAGCCCGGATTGCGAGCTGTCCACGGCGACGGAGTCGTCATCTTTGCGCACCCACTTGTGGGTCACCGGATCATACACGTAGTCGCCGTATTCGGTGCGCCCGGAACCGTTGGAGCCCGCACCGCCTCCGTTCGGGGAGGAGCTCGACCCGTTGGTTCCACCGTTGGAGGAGCCGGTGCCTGCGCTTGGGGGCGCCGGCACCGGGTGCGCGGAGACGTAACCGACGGCCGCACCGGCTCCGGCCGTTCCTACGGCACCGCCCGAAACCGCGGACGCGACGCCTCCGGAGACACCGGCGGCGCGCGACAACGCCACAGCTCCGGCGCCGCCGGCGATGGCCGCGCCACCGCCGATCAGCGAGCCGATGGATTGTGAGGATGAGCCGCCGCCATGGTTCTCATCATCATGCGGATCGGGCCATGGAAGCGGTGGTTTTGGAGCGGGCGGGTCGACGATTGGAATGGAGCTACCTTTAAACTTCTTCTTATCTGCAATCTCCTGCACCTTGTCCAGTTCTTGCGCAGCAACATCGTTACGATTTGTAGCCAATAGCCGGTTAATCATGTTCACGCCGGCGATGCCGGCGATGCCAGTTATCTTGCCCAGTCCGGGCACCACGCAGTCCAACGGCTGCGTCGCTCCCATGATGACCTGTTGAGACTCTTCATCCAATGCGTCTCCCGGCAATGAGACATTCTGGGCGGCATGGATGGCGGCATTGTAGCTGTTGATTTTCTCTTTGATTTGAAGAACCTGACCGTCAATGTCGACATTGCGTATCGCGGCGATGATGTTCTCACAGTACTCCTGCGCTTGTCGCTTCGCCTGACATTCGAATACGCCTTTTTCATTCAGACGATCAGTAATGTCAAACAAGCTTTGTGAAACGTCACTCACCGCCTGCACGTACTGGGTTACTTCGGTCGGCATCGTCCATTCGGGCGTCTGCGCTATCACCGAGAGCCTGTATTCGGCATCGCCATTGTTTTCGGTAGCCATATGCCACCTTCCTTTGCTGTCGTATCAGCGGATTGATATCCGCATCATCATTGTTGTTGATGCTGAGTTGGATTAGGCGAATCAGGAATACTCCCGTTCCCCGGATAAGGCATTCGCCTAGGCATAGCACTTGGCACAGGCACTTGTCCCATATTCAGACCAGTAGTTTCCACCCCTTTGCCATAAGGCGACGGAACGGCCGGGCCTTGCGGCAACCGGCTGGGAACCGCAGGAACATTGACGCCCGGGCGTCCGGTCATGGGAGGCATGGGAAGAACGGGAGGAGCAGGCGGCATGGGCGGGGCGCCGGGGCCGCTGTTCCCGGGACCGCCGTGACGGCCACGGCTCCGTTTCCGTCTCGCAAGCACCACCGCCAGCACGACGCCGCCGATCGCAAGCACCAGCACGCCGGCACCGCCGCCCACGGCCCACCAGAACCACGAGGGCAGACCGGACGAGACAGCCTTGCCGCCGCCCGTGTCCGGCAGCGGCGTCGACCTGTCAGCCTCGTCCGCCGTGTTCGTCGCCGAATACCGCATGCAATCCGAACCCCCGTCGGCACGGCACTGCTCCACCTTCTTCCACGCCTTCACCTGACGGTCCAGCTCCTGGCCCACCAGCTCCGCCTCCTTCGGCACCTCGATAGGCCGCTCGCCATCGTCGCCGTCGAACGGATCCGTCTGGCCATAGGAATAGTCCTTCCAGTCGGCGTGGCTGGTATACATGCCGCGGGTCTCCTCATGCTTCTCACTGGTCTCCACCTGCCATTGGAGAATCGGGTTGATGTCCGGATACTGGGTCGGATCCACCTCGAGCAGCCTTCTCAGGTCCACCTCGCCGAACCCGCGCCTGTGCTCCGGATCCAGCTTCGCCTCACCCGAATCATTCCCCTTCGTATTCCGGATCAGGGACTGCAGCACCTGATTGCCCGTCGCCTCAGGCCAACGCGACAACACCAACGCCAGATACCCCGACAGGACCGCCGTGGCCACGGAGGTGCCGCCCCCCATGATCTGAGGCGCTTTGTCCTCGGCCTTGTTGTAACGCAGCACATCCACACCGGGAGACAACGTCGTCACGTTACCGTCCATCACATCCGTGGACTTGTCGATGTTCCCGTCCCGGTCCACCATGTTCGTCACCACCTGGCCGGGAAACTCGTTCATGGCTCCGGGCTTGCCCACCAGATCCTTGGTACCCTTCACCGGATCATTGCCACGTCCCGTCACCATGATCACCCCATGACGAACCGCATACATAATGGACGGGACTCCCAGCCCGGTTATATTCTGATCGATGGATAGACTGATAATTCGCGCTCCATTCTCAGCAGCAGCACGGATGGAATCAGGCCCGCTTATCGGCGCGTCATCCGAATCCATACAAGGGACAATCACCCCATCCAACAGCCCTGTCGTCGCGAATCCCTTGGCATATGAAGTCACGCTTGCCTTCGGCGCGGAACCCAAGACCCCCGGGTTGCCGTCATACCCCTGGCCGTTGCCCACAATGAACGCCATCATGTTCGTCCCATGCGTCGTATAGATACCACCATCACCGGCCTTACGGCCCGCGTCATCGGCCTTGATGGTTCGACGCCCCGTGACTATATCTCCGTTATAATCTTTGGAGGTTGAGCACGAGTCACCATGTTTGATAGCGGCTTTGAACGACACATCGGCACCCGCGAACCCCGGATAATCCGAAATCATCTCGTCATCCACCACCGCGACCTTCACGCCCTCGCCGGTGACCCCCTGCGCCCACGCGTCACGAACCCCCGTGTCATCCACATACCAATACCCCGGACTATCCGCGGCCACCGCCGACGGCACACACAACGCACCCGCCGCAACCACCGCCACAACACCCATCACCAGCCGACGCACCACACCAGCCACACGACCACCAGCGCTGAAAGACACCGTCCGGCGAGTCCGTGGCGTCATCGCCACGAGGCCCGCCGTAGAGCGGCGGCACACGACGGCAAGCCGTCGGAGCCTTCCCCCGAAGTCCTTGTCACCGGCGTTCGCGCCGGTCCCCTTCACCATCATCGCACCACATCGCCCAAACGGCAACGTCACGCCACGGCGGGTGGCGCCGGCGGGTCGGGCGGCAGCGGCACGGACGTCACATCATCGGCGTCCTCGACGTTGTCCGCCAGACTCAGCCCGAACAGGTCGTCCAACGGCTTGAGTACCTCACGCAGCGTGTCGCGGGCCTGATCGCTTTCGAACTTCGCATCCGAAGCCTGCTCCACCGCGGCCTGCGAGGCCGCCAACGTCGCCTGTTGCGCCTGCTCGCCCTCCTCGAGCTCGGCGATCGCCTTCACCAGACCGTCCGCGTACTTGCCGGCGGTGGCGTTCAGGTTCCTGCGCGACTCGCCGAACTTCTCGGCGACCTGCTTGAAATAGTCCTCCATGTCCCGTTCGAAGAAATTCGGATCGCTGCGGACGGTGCCGTCCCAGTGGCCTCCCACGCCATCCTGCACGTCCTTGCCGGCGGCCAGCATGTTCGCGGCCTCCGCACGCACCTTGTCGCCTTCCACATGAATGTCGCCCGTGGCCATCGCCGTCTCCCTTCCGGACATCCCATCATCCTCATGCGCGTCCGTCGCCGGCGCGCGGATGGAGAACCGGCTTCCGGACGGGCGTCGCCCCTCCCGGAAAGCCGGTCCCCACTACGCGATGCACGGCCCATGCCTCAGCAGCATGAGAGGCCAGGCCGTCGCATCGTCAGAAACGCTGCGCCGAACGGTTGTCCGACTCCACGTACTGCTGCGCGATCTGCGACGTGGCCTGGGAGATCTGACCCAGAATCTGGTTCATCTCCTGCAGCTTGTTCGTCCAATCGGTCTGCGCGCGGTGATACGCCTCCTGCGCGGCGCCATCCCACTGGTCGATGAGGCTGCGCACTTCGGAATCCAACGTGTCCAGCTCCTGGGCGATGCCCTGCGCGTCATTGGCGATGTCGCTGGACAGCGTGTCCACCATCTGCGGACGAACGGAAATGGAACCCACCATAATATGCTCCTTACAAACCCTGACTGATGATTGTTCGATCGTCCGCGGCTCAGCCGAGCAGCGCCTGCAGACGGTTGGTGCGGGACTGGTTGTCCTCCTCGTTGGCCGCCTGGTCCTTGGCCGTGCCGCGCAGGTTGTCGCGCAGATCGTTCAGGATACGGTTCAGGGAGTTGGCCTTCTCCTGCCAGTTCGTCATCAGCGTGTTGTACGAGGTGGCCGCGTCGCCGCTCCAGAACGAGCCGAGCTCCGCCATCTTGGACTCGATGTCCTTGATGCGATGATCGATGCCGGTACGGGCGTTCTCCACGGCCACGGCGCCCTTCTCAAGCGCACCTTCGCCAGCTGCAATCTTTTCCGCCATGTGTGCATCCCTTCATTGAGTGCGTTATCCGATGTCGCTGCGGCGGATGATGACAAATCCTCAGGCCGCTTCGCCCTTCCCCAAGAAAACCACCATGGTTCCGGCGGGACGCGCCCTTGGCTCTCTCTTCACCATATACAACGATGGTTTTCATCATACGCCCAGAAACCAACGCGTCAATGATTTCTCCTGAATTTCACGTGAACACGGGACGACAAGCGATTCGCCCCCTATGATGGGAACCAACCGGCATACGGCCACGCGGGCGTGGGCCGGAGGAATCAGAAGGGACGTCAGCAATGGCAGCACGCACACCCATACCCCCACGACGGCCGAACCATGCGCATCGCACCCCACCGGACGTCCCCGCCATCCCGCCGGCACCCTCCGTCGCACCGCCGCCGGCCTCCGCAGGCGTGCCGGCCCCCATTCCGGTGCCGACGGCCCCGCCCGTCGCACCCGTTCCGGCACGCGTCGCCACGGTCCCGCCACGTCCCGCCGCCGTGCAGGCGCCCGCACCCGCGCCGACCGTCACTCCGGCGGCCACGCCGCATGCACGGCGCACACCGGCGGCCGACATCCCGCAGATTGCATACCCCGTCGACGACGCGCCCCTCCCCCCGGAGACGGACGCCGACGACGATCCCCGCCTCACCGTCACCATCGGCTACAAGTCACGCACCATCACCCTCAACGTGGGCGCCACCCCCATCGTGGCCGACCTCCTGCCGGACATCGCACGACGGCTCGGCGTACTCGACCCCGCCATCGTCTATGGCGGATACCGGCTCGTCGCCTCCGGCGGAGAGGCGCTCGACCCCTCGCGCACCCTCGAGGAGCAGCACGTGGCGGACGGCGCCACGCTCACCCTCGAACCCGGGGCGCTCACCGACGGCGACATCGTCTACGACGACGTCGTCGAAGCCGTCGGAGCCAGCGTGCAACGCGTCTACAAACCCTGGACCAACGAACACACCACCATCACCTCGCTCATCATCAGCGCGGGACTCCTCCTCATCGCCGCCGCATGCCTGGCGCTCTTCCCCGCCGGCCTCGTCAACGCAACGCTCGGCTTCGCGTTCTGCGCCGTGCTCGCGGCCCTCGCCGCGCTCCTCAACGGCAAGGCCATGACCGCGCAGGCGCTCGTCATGGGGCTCGTCGCCAGCCTGTTCGCCGCCATCGGCGGCTACCAGCTCGCATCCACGCTGCTTCCCGGACAACCCTTCCACGGGCTGCCGCTCCTCGCCGCCGCCACGGGCCTCATCATCGGCGGCGGCGTCATGACGCTCGCCGCATCCGGCGCCCGCCCCTACAGCCTCATCCCCATCTGCGCGGGACTCCTCGCCGTCATTCCCAGCGGACTCGCGTTCATGTTCCCCGTGAACGCCGCGCAGATCTGGATCTTCACCACCACGCTCATCGCCCTCGCCGCCAACGCGCTGCCCTGGATGTGCCTCTCCATGGCGCGCATCAGCGTGGACAGCCCGCACAGCGAATCCGAGATCTTCAAACTGCCCGAGGACATCGACTACGAGGACATCCGCCGCCGCTACATCCTCGGCTCCACCATGCTGTTCATCGGACGCGTGGCCGTGGCCGCGCTCCTCATCACCGCCGCACCCCTGCTCGCCGCGCAACCGAACCCGCTGGGCGCGCTCATCTGCCTCGTCGCGTTCCTCGGCATGCTGCTCGACTCCCGGCAAATCTACACGCTGCGCGAGATGCTCGTCACCGTGGGCGCCGCCGGCATCGGGCTCGTCGCCACCGCGTTCATCGCCATCCGCACGCATCCCACGCTCGCCATGCCGCTCACCCTGGCATTGCTCATCGGCGCGATGGCCACCGTCACCATCACCCACGTCACCACCCGCAGCTCCCTGTTCGGCACGCGCGTGGCGGACGCGGCCGAAGTGCTGTGCATCATCCTGCTGCCGCCGCTCGCCTACCTGACGTTGACGATGTAACAGCCGCAGGCCAATAGGAAGGAACCCGCACCATGGCAGACAAGAAGGACCTTTCCGAAGCGCAGAGCTATTCGCGCCGCAGACTCGTCACCGCATTCACCAGCGGCATCCCCTCCGGCGTGGAGCTCACCCCGAAGAAGAACCAGACGCCCGTCATCGTGGGCGTGGGACTCGCGCTCATCGCCATCCTCGTCAGCGTGTTCTACGGGATCATGAGCCCGTCCCTGCCCGCCGGATGGGAGAACAACAAGCTCATCGTGGCCAAGGACTCCGCCGCACGCTACGTCAGCGTCAACGGCACCCTCCACCCCGTCATCAACGCCATCAGCGCGCGCCTGCTCATCCCCTCCTCCGACTTCGACGTCATCACCGTCAAGGACGACCAGCTCGCCGGCAAACCCATCGGCTCCACCATCGGCATCCTCGGCGCCCCCGACGCACTGCCCGCCAAGGACCAGCTCGCCGCCGGATCCATCACCAGCTGCGCGGACGGCCCCGTCGACAACCTCATCAGCGGAAGCACCATCCCCGCGCTCGACGAACGCCAAGCCATCGTGGCCACCGTGGACGGCGACGACTATCTCATCGCCGGCTCCACCCACTACCGGCTGCCCAAACAATCCATCATCCGCGACAGCTTCCTGCGCGCGCTCGGCGTCCCCCAGACCAACACCATCCATGCCAGCGCGCAATGGCTCAACCTGTTCCGCTCCGGCGACCCCATCGACATCATCACCGTGCCCGGCGAAGGCGACACGGTCACCGTGCGCGGCACCACGCTCACCGTCGGCGGCGTCATCACCCAGCAGGGCGACGCCTCCGGCGCCCGTTACCTCGTCCTCGAGGACGGTTCCGTCACCGCGCTCGACGACCTCGCCTACAACCTGTACGTCGTGGGCAAGCCGGAGACGCTCGCCAAACCCAGGACCGTCGGCACCGCCGACTTCCAGCAGCTGAAGAACGCATCCGCAGGCGTCATCCCGTCCGACTGGCCCACGTCCGCCCTGCGTCCCGTGGACCACGGCGCGACCATGTGCGCCACGTTCCCGTTGGCCTCCGGTTCCGGCACGCTCGGCTCCCGCGTTCGTCTCGCCGTGGCGCCGCAATCCCTCAAGTCCGACGGCGACGCCGGCACGACCGGGTCCGACACGAAGCAGTCCGACGGCCCCGGTCTGGACGAGACGCCCACCGTCACCACGCGCGTCACCGGCGGCACCGGCGCGCTCGTCCGCGCGTCCATCGGCGACAGCGGCAAAGGCACCGTCTTCGCCATCGACTCCACCGGCACCGCCTACCCCATTCCCAACGCCACCGAGGAGATCCTCAACCGTCTCGGCTACACCGGCAAAGACGTGCACGCCATCCCCCGCGCCTGGGTGGATGTCTTCCCCACCGGCGTGCAGCTCACCCCCGCCGCAGCGGGCGACGCCCCCAACCCGCAGGCCGTCATCGACCAGACCGGCGGCACACGATGACCGGACGTGACTCGGATGGCACCGGCATGACCGGACGCGGAACGGCACGCGCGGCAACGCACGCGGCAACGGGGCCACGCTCCGCGCTGGCCGCCGCGATCGGAGGCATCGTCGCCGCCGCACTGGGCTGCGCCCTCGCCCTCACCGCACCACTCGCCAACCCGGCGACGGCCTACGCGGACGACGGCACGGCATCGGGCGACACGTCGACATCCAACGGGACCGACGGGGCGAACGGATCAAACGGCTCGAACAGCTCGTCGAACGGCGGCCAATGCCAGGCCGGCGTCGAAAACAGCATCACCCAAACGCCATGGACCAACACGCTGTTCGAACTCGACCAACTCCACCATCACGCCACCGGCGCAGGCGTCACCGTCGCCGTCATCGACTCCGGCGTCGACACCGACAACCCGCACCTCGACGGCGCCGTCACCCCCGGCATGAGCCTCATACCCGACGACCCCTCCAACGGCATGGCCGACACCTACAACCACGGCACCGCCGTCGCAGGCATCATCGCCGCACGCCCCGTGGACGGCTCGCAGGTGCAAGGCATCGCACCCGAAGCCACCATCCTGCCCATCCGCGTCTTCCAGGACATCCGCGAAGAGAACGGACGCCAGACCGGAGCCCCCAGCATGGAGGACGTGGCCAGCGCCGTCACCTACGCCGTGGACCACGGCGCGCGCGTCATCAACATCTCGCTGAGCGACATACGCGACATCCCCGAAATGCGCCAAGCCGTCTCCTACGCCGAATCGCACGGCAGCCTCATCGTGGCCAGCGCAGGCAACCGGCTCACCTCCTCCACCACCAAGGACGGGGAACGCTACCCCGCCGCCTACCCCGAAGTCGTCGGCGTCACCGCGCTCGACACCACGCTCAACCCCACCAACGACTCCGTCCACGGCGACCAGGTGGATGTGGCCGCCCCCGGCGCCGACGTGGCCACCACCGTCCCCGGAGGATTGGACTGCGTCTTCGCCACCGACGCCGCATCATCCAGCTTCGCCACCGCCTACGTGAGCGGCGAGGCGGCGCTCATCGCCTCCGCGCATCCGGACGAAACACCCGAACAATGGCGGCAACGCATCCTCACCACCGCCAACCGCACCAACCCCGACCAGCGCGACGACCAGACCGGATGGGGCGTCATGGACCCGCTCAACGCCATCGACGTGACACTCTCCCCGCATCTGCGCGGGCCCGCGGGCGGCGGACGACACGCCTCCACCGCACAGGACCCCATCGTGCTGCACCCGGTCAAGGACGCGAACGCGCAGGTGAAACGCATCGTGGCCATCACCGCCATCGGACTGGCCGCGCTCTGGGGCGTGGCGTTCCTGCGCGGCCTGGGGCGGCGTGACGGACAGGCGGACGGACAGGGCGGCGTTCGTCGCGGCACGCGGATGGGCGGACGACGCAACGCACGTCACGACGAACGGACGAGCGGGGACAGCGGGCTTCGGCGGAACGGCGGGGTCCTGCGCAACGGCGATACAGGGGCCGCCGCACTCGACCGCGACACCACGGAATGACGGACGCCCTGTGGCATAGGACATCCGATGGTGTCCTACGCCACAGGGCGTCATGCGTACGGGGCGTTTCCTATGGGACGTCGTCCACGAATCATCATCCGCAGGACACCACATACAGGTGACACCCGCGGAATCCCGTTCGCGGGACATCGCCCGCAAACCGTGTCACGCAAGGTTCCACGGTTCTCATGTCACAGGTCGAAACCAAGCTCCTCCGCGGCGGCGGTCGGCACCGGATCCTCACACCAGAAATCCTCCAGATTCTCGGAGGTGGTGAGCGAGCGGATCTCCGCCTTGTCGATGTACAGCTCGCCGCTCAGATGATCCGTCTCATGCTGGAAAATGCGGGCCGGCCAACCGTGCAGACGCTCCTTGTGATGATTGCCCGCCTCGTCGTCCCATTCGGCCTCGATGTCCAGCCAACGCCGGCGCACCGCCTGATAGCCGTCGAAGCTCAGGCACCCCTCGAAGAAGCTCGCGGTCTTCTCCCCCACAGGCGTGTACTTCGGGTTGATGATCGCATGGAACGGGAACTCCGCGATCTCACGCGGATCGTCCTCGTCGTCGCGCACATGGTCCTCCACCACGGCGAGCGCCAGGCCGAGACCGATCTGCGGGCCGGCGAGGCCCACGCCGGGCGCCTCGAGCATGGTCACGCGCATCGTGTCGATGAGCTTGCGCAGCGTGCCCTTCGACAGCTGGCCGGTGTACGCGGCGCACTTGGCGCGCAGCACGGGCTCGCCCGCCTGCACGATGGGCAGGATGCGCTCCTTGCCGCCGGTCTTGATGAGCTGCTCGACATCGCGGTTCAACGCGATGTCGACCTTCGAGTTCTTGCCGAACATATCGGTTGTTTCCTTTGCTTCTGCTTCATCCCGCCGGCGGGGACGCGCGGCGGGGTGCGTGGANGGGTGGGGCTGCGGGGCTTGGGACCTGGGGTTGCCGGGCCGGGCGTCAGCGAAGCGGAACGTTGACGAACGGACGTCGGCGGGGCCCGGGTCGGACGGTTGCATCAAACGTACTGATCGGACGTCTGATGAGCACCCGCCCGACGGGCGAACGGACGGCCGCCGAACGTGAGGACGGCCGCCGAACGGAGACAATCATCGAACGTACGGGCGGTCGTCGAACGTACGGACGACTGCCGTCGAATGAACAGACGGTCGTCGAACGAACGGACGATGGCCGCCTCGTCGCGGAACGAACCGCGTCTCCCTTACAGGGCGAGTTCCTCGGCGACGACCTTCGCCAGACGGTCGCACACCTCGTCGGCCTGCTCCTGCGTGGCGGCCTCGGCCATCACACGCACCAGCGGCTCGGTGCCGGACGGACGCAGCAGCACGCGGCCGGTCTCGCCCAGCAGCTTCGACTCCTTCTCCACAGCGGCCTGCACCTTGGCGTTCGTGGTGGCGGCCATCTTGTCCACGTTCGGCACGTTGACGAGCGTCTGCGGCAACTGCGGGAAGTCCGCGGCCAGCTCCTTGAGGCTCTTGCCGGAACGCACCACCTCGTTGCACAGGGTGAGGGCCGTGAGCGTGCCGTCGCCGGTGGTGGCGAACTCGCGGTTGATGACGTGGCCGGATTGTTCGCCGCCCAGCGTGTAGCCGCCGCGCAGCATCTCCTCCAGCACGTAGCGGTCGCCCACCGCGGTCTGCACGGTCTTGATGCCCATGTCCTTCAGAGCGAGCTTCAGACCGAGGTTGCTCATCACGGTCACCACGAGCGTGTTGTCGGCGAGCTTGCCCGCCTCCTTCTTGGCGCGCGCGAGAATGCCCATGATCTGATCGCCGTTCACCATGTTGCCGTCCTCGTCCACGGCGAGGCAACGGTCGGCATCGCCGTCGAACGCGACGCCCATCACCGCGTCCGTGGCCTTGACCATGGCCTGCAGCTGCTCCGGATGCGTGGAGCCCGCATGCTTGTTGATGTTGTAGCCGTCCGGGGAGGCGTTGATGACGATCACGTCCGCGCCTGCGCGGCGCAACGCCTCCGGAGCCACCACGGACGTGGCGCCGTTCGCGCAATCCGCCACGATCTTGAGGCCCTTGAGCGGCTTCGGCTGCGTCTTGTCCGGGTTGAGCGGGGCGATCGAGGAGACCAGATGGTCGATGTACAGGTTCGTGGCGGTCACCGTGTCATGGCTCACACGACCCACGCCGGCGCCGGTGGGACGCTCCCAATCCTGGCCGAGCACCGCCTCGATCTCATCCTCCTTCGCATCCGGCAGCTTGAAACCGCCGCGCGCGAAGAACTTGATGCCGTTGTCCGGCATGGGGTTGTGGGAGGCGGAGATCACGGCGCCCATCTCCACGTTGAGCACGGAGGTGAGGAACGCCACGCCCGGCGTGGGGATGATGCCCGCGTCGATCACGTCGAAGCCGCCGGCGGCCATGCCCGCGGACAGCGCGGACGCGAGGAAATCGCCGGACACGCGCGTATCGCGGCCGACGAGCGCACGACGGCGGCCCTCCGGCTGGTTCTCGTCCTTCTGGCCGGCCTTGCCCAGCACGCGCACGGCGGCATCGCCCAAGTCGAGCGCGAGGCGCGCGGTCAGATCACGGTTCGCCAGACCGCGAACACCATCGGTTCCAAACATCTTCGGCATTGTTCTGCATCCTTCATCCGAGTATTCGAACATGTTGCGGGGGCATGCACGACGAGCGCCAAGCAACGCAAGCCGGCCCGTCCCGTTACCCTGCCCCATGGTAATCGGCGCGAGCCGGGAAATCACCCGATTCGTCCGATTGCCGCCCAAATCGGCCACAATCGTGAGGATGAGGGCCTGCGGGAGGGCGGGAGAGCTGGCAGAGTCCGGCGGGACTCAGGCATGATCGCATGGACACATAATCGAATGGACCCGGAACAGAAAAACGCCATCCCACGGCATTCCGGACCACGGCACCCCGGTCCGGAACAGAAAACACGAGCCTAACAGCACTCCGGGTCCACGAAATCTGCCACCGGAACAGCAATCGCAAGCCCTACGGCATTCCGGACCACAGCGCTCCGGTCCGGAACGTTACCCGCACACCACACAGCACTCCGGGTCCACAGAACACCACGCAACCTGGACCCGGAACCGGAACCACACGCCTCACATCGTTCCGGCCCACACGCCTCTGGTCCGGAACCAAAATCACAAGTCCCACAGCACTCCGGGTCCACAGAACACCACGCAACCTGGACCCGGAACCGGAACCACACGCCTCACATCGTTCCGGCCCACACGCCTCTGGTCCGGAACACACCAACAACCCCACCGCACGCTCCGGACTCATCTCCCCCGTAACCAGCGCGTGACATGCCGGTGTCCGATGGGACACCGGCATGTCACGTGTCAACATCACCACCGGCCATCCAGTCCAGACAGCCCTCGGCACCTCGTCTGCATCATCCCCACAACAACTCCTCCATCACACCATCCACGGCCTTCTCCCCCACAACACTCCTTCACAAATCACGGTGTCCCATCGGACACCAACCTGTCACGAGCATGAGAAAACAACGTGGACCCGAGATCGGAATCGTGCACTCTGCAGTGTTCCAGTTCATAAAGCCGCGGCCCATACGAACAACATACATTCCGCAGCAGTCCCCCTATTCCAGACTCCGCGCCACCACATGAAAGGGGAACGACGCTCCACGCAACGTCAACTGTCGCGCCACACCGAACGCGAATTCCGCACTGGCCGCGGCGTCGGCAAGCGTGGCGGCAGTCGCCGTGAACACCACCCAGTCGCGGCCGTTCAGACGGCCACGTTTGCTGCGGTCGCGGCGCCACTGGTCCCGGTCCACACGATGATGGTCGCCATCGTATTCCACCGCCACGTGATAATCCGGCCATGCCATATCCAACGTCATCGCTACGCCCGAATCGAACGAGACGCCGGGCACGGCGTAATTCACCACGCATTCGGGCAACCCGTGCGACGACAGCATGAGCCGCGTCTTCGTCTCCTGGGGGGAATCCACATTCGGACGAATCAACGCCATGGCCCGTGCGCATTTGCATTTGCCGGTGAATCTCGGAATCCGCTCAAGGAACAGCTGCATATCCGCATGAATCTGCTCAGACGTACGTCCATTGGCCAACTCGCGTTGACGCGCGATCGAAGTGATGACCGACTCACCGAGCATGACGAGTGAAGGCAGAGACAGGTACGGCGACATCTGCGCCCATGTATGGAACAAGTCAAGCGCATACGCCCGTTGTCCCACGCATGTCCCGATGCACACGTTGTGGGCGTGACGCAACGGGCTCCACGTATGGTGCCGAACACCCCGCGCCCGTATGCGCTTCCGTTTGCTGCCCGATACGGAGTGCAGCAGATCAGTGCCGAACGGGCAATCATCGGGGAGCGGCACCGACTGCAGCACCAACGATGTGGTCATGCCGAACAGCATCGGCCTTCGCAACGATTCGACCTGTTCCATGCATCGTCGGACCATGTCCGCACGACGCTGGGCGAGACTCTCCCCCATTGGCATCGGCGCATCGGATGGTATGCCCGGAGGTCCGCCCGGAGGTGTATCCGGAGGAACCGCCATCATGGTCTCAGGCACGGATACGGACATGGGCGAGGAGACATAGGGCGTGGAGGCGCCGGTACCCGCGGCATCAGCACGGACCGCACCGGCACGGGCGGCATTGGCATGGCCTACATTGGCATCACAAGCGTTCATGCCGTTCACGGTAGACAACCGGGGCACATCCGGAAAAGCCCATCCGGGCAATGTGGATAGAGCCCTCGTAAATCTTCACATTTCAAACTGTACGGAATAGTCTTCACGCATGCGAAGCAGGTTCGGACACCGACTCGCCCATATAGTGTCCATTGGCAAAAGATGTCACACCCCATTCCAGGCATGCACCGCGGTCCGCGTATTCTGGCCCCGGAACAGGAAAACACCATCCCACGGCATTCCGGACCACAGCGCTCCGGTCCGGAACAGAAAACACGAGCCTAACAGCACTCCGGGTCCACGAAATCTGCCACCGGAACAAGAAAACGCCACTCCACAGCACTCCGGACCACGGCGCTCCGGACCGAAACGCAACCCACACGCCACACAGCACTCCGGGTCCACGAAATCTGCCACCGGAACAGCAATCGCAAGCCCTACGGCATTCCGGACCACGGCACCCCGGTCCGGAACGCGTCAGCACCCCTCTCCCCCGCTCCGGGGCCACAGAACCTGCACCCGGAACAAGAAAACACCACTCCACAGCACTCCGGACCACGGCGCTCCGGACCGGAACGCAATCCACACACCACACAGCACTCCGGGTCCACGGAACACCACGAAACACCACGAAACCTGCCTGCCTTCCTCACAGGAACAAGAACCACACCCCTCACCGGTACGCGGAATACCGCGGATCGCCCGGCAGCGGGAAGCGCGGATCGCATTGGTCGGGCCACACGATCGGCCCCTCATAGGGTTGTGGCAGTTCGCGTCGCAGCTGCTCGTAATACAGTTTGTACGCGCGGAACAGGATGAGTTCGGCCGGCGCGGACACCGCCATGGTGTCCAGCAGGCGTTTGGGCGCGGTATCCACTTGATCCCATAGCAGGTGGTTGAACCATACGTGCAGGAACCCGTTCCAGACGATGTACCCGGGTTTCGCGGGCACGGAGTTCATCAGCTCGATCATCCGCGACGAGGGATTGCCGCAGTACGGCGGCATGAACGGCGGATCGTCCACGTGTCCCAGCGAACAGGTGGAGTGCAGGGTGATGGACGTGTCCAGGGTGAGCGGGAATGGAGCGCGCATCACGTAGAGCGCGGTGGAACGGCCCTGTTCGAAGAAACCTATGCCCTGATCAGGCAGCGGTCGCACCGGTTTGAACCAGCGGGTGAAGCTGGTGCGATGGAAGCTGTCGATGCTCATCACCATCCAGCCGTCGTCGCGCCAGCAGAACGTCGGCTGGATCCATGTGGCGTCGTGCGACCTCATATGCCGCAGCGTGTCGTCCGTCACCTTGCCGGTGGGCACGTCGCTGCCGGATACGGCCATCCAGAACAGGCTCCATGGCAGGTCGAACGCGAACGTCGGAAATGCGTACGTCGGCGACGTGACCTCCAGCTGGCTGGTCCAGCCACGGTATTTCCAATGATGCGGATTGTGCCGCGGGTTCTCGGCGCGAACCCATTCGAGCCACGATTCCGCCATCGTCCTCCTCTGTCTCCGATTCCGGTTCCCCTTCGGTTCTGTCATCCGGTTTCATGTTCCGGTCCATCACGCTCCGATGGCCGCCCGGGTGTGACGCCCGGGTTCCGCACGCAGACGCGTACGTGCGGAACCCGATGTCGGAGGCCCGACGGCGTGAGTCCGTCTCCATTCCCGCCCGGTCGACCGTACGATTGTCGGACGGTTTCGACGGCCGACGGCTAATTGACGGCGCCGTCCACATCCCATGTGCGGTCGAAGATGTCACCGTCGCCGCCTTGGATGTGGATGCGGATCTTCGCGCCGGACGAGGTCTTGACCTGCTTGTCGAGTTCCTGGCATTTCTCGGCGAAATAGGAGTCCTTCGTGTCGAACATCGACTCCCATGCGCTGGAATCCTCGTATTCGTCGTTGGAGCCGTCGAACGTGGGCATGATGAAGATGTCGTAGGTGAGCGTGTCGCCTTGGCCGCTGACGATCGGGTTCAGCCCGTTCTTGGTGAACGCCTGGGCAATCGAATCGATGAAGTCGGTGCCGTCGCCGGACTGGACGAACTCGTCCATGTTCGCATACGTCTTGCCGCCGCGCAGCGAACCGGAGCCGGACCCCGAATCGGAACCGGACGAACCGGACGAGCCTGAACCGCCGTCGGAACCGGATCCGGAATCGGACTTGGGCGAAGGCTCGGCGAGCGACGACCCGTCGCCGCCGGTGGAACCGCTCGAGTGGCTGCCGCTCGTCGCGACGGCCCCGCCGATGACGCCGATGACCAGGATGAGGCTCAGCACCATGCTGGCGCCGCTGATGATGATGCCGGCGAGCGCGAGGCCGCGTCCCTTCTCGCCGGTCTGTCCGGTCTGGCGGTAGCCGATGATGGAGCAGATGAGGCCGAGCAGGCTGATGAAGAACGAGCCAATGAAGCCGACGATCGCCATCGTGTTCCATTTCGCCTGCTGCGGCTGCTGGTACGGATTAGCCGGACCGCCAGGATACGGATTGGCTGGACCGCCCGGATACGGGCCGGGGCCACCGGGATACGAACCTCCGGGGTATTGGCCGCCTGACGGATACACGCCGCCCTGATACTGGCTTCCCGGATACTGGCCAGCCGGCGCGCCGTACGCGCCGCCGTATTGCCCGCCCTGGCCGTACACTCCCGGCTGCCCCGCCGGAGGCGCGGGATTCCACTGGCCCTGTGGGTTCATCGTTGGATTGGTCATCGTACCTGTTTCCCTTCTTGGCGGATCCGGTCGTTCATCGTCGTATGATGCCCCACCTTGACGTCCGCACTCCTTCATGCGTTCGACGGCTCACGCCGCCGTTGGATGATTCCGAGGAGATCGCCGTACCATTCAGGAAATCCCTTCACGTCCAGCCTACCCCCTATCGCGCCACCTACGAAACCCGACCCGCATGATTCCGTCCCCCACACCCGTTCACGTCCTATCTCATCAAGGTCGAAATCGCCACTCCCTCCATGAGCACGGTCAGCATCCACATGCTGAACACTCCGCCCGGATACCGCCAATGTCTTACCTTCAGGTTCCTCGTACGCATGCATCGCCAGCACACGAACGTCATCATCGGGAAGAACGGGATGTAGAGCACCAACATCAGCCGTTGCGGCAGATTCGGCGGCGCATCCTGCATCGTGCCGGGTATGAGCCAGACCGCGAACCAGATCAGGTACAGCAGCCAGTCCATGTGAATCCGTGTCAGGCGTTCCGCCAGACGATCCAGACGGTCCACCCGTTCCATGAGACGCGACATCGGCATCCTCCTACACGTACGCACCGTATCGCGGATCGGACGGCAGCGGGAACCGAGGGTCGCACTGGTCCGGCCACACGATCGGCCCCGCATACGGGCAAGGCAATTCGCGTCGCAACTGCTCATAGTACGTGCAATACGCACGAAACAAGACCAATTCCATCGAGGCCGCCATACCGGACGCCAGATATTCCAAATCCGGATCGGCGCCGGGCATGCGGCACCAGTACATCCGGTTCACCCACACATACAGGTACCCATTCCATACAATCCAACCCGGCTTCATCGCCATACCGTTCATCAGCTCGACCATACAGACCGATGGCCTGCCCGTATACGGCAGCATGAACGGCGGATCGTCCACATGACCCAACGAACACGTCGCATGCAACGTCAATGAGACATCCGAGGTCAACGGAAACGGAGCACGCAGCACATCGAACCACGCTTCATTCACCTCACGATTCCATAGGGACGGCATCGGTCGGACCGGACGGTAATACGGCGACACGACTCCGTCGGTCGACGAGTCCAAACCACCAGACAAACGATCGACGGAATCGCAATCGGCCGCCACCCAGCCGTCACGCCATGTAAGACGCGACTGCCAACGGCGGTCCGCGGGACCGCCCAACGGCATCCCGTCATCGGGCGCGACCGGCGCATCACGACCCGACGCGGCAGTGAAGAACAGGCAACGCGGCAGGTCGAACGAGGGACGCGCGGCGCCGCCCGTATGCCCCGGCCCATACCAGCCGCGTCGCGCCCAGTGGCGGGGGTTCGACGCAGGAGTGTTCGACCGCCAGATGCCGACGGCGCGGACGGTCATCGCGCGCCTCCTCTATACACGGACCTGTTCACGGGACCGTTCATGGGACTGTTGGGACCGTTCACATGCCTGTTCACGGGCGGCGTCCAGCCGGGCGGGCATGCAGGCGGGTACGGGCTCATGCCCGCTCCCGGCACGCTCTCGCAGATCAGTCCCCGGTATTCGCGGAACGTGAATTCGGCGAGCGCGACGCGCGCGGCGGCCGCGTTCGCCATGAGGAGCGGCACGTCCACGAACCGCATGGCGCCGACCGTCGCGTCCGCCCATTGCAGCAGTTGGACGGCGCGCGCGGTCAACGGCATCATGTCCGGCCCGTCCGGCGGCTGCAGCACGATGCGACGTTCCGCGTTCCGCCGCGCCTCCTCATCGCCCATGGCCATGCTGGCGGCGATGTCCGCGCCGAACGGCAGCAGATGGTCCACGGCGAGCTGTCCCACGGCCGTGGCGACCATCGCGTTCTCCGATTCGGCGCTCGGCATGGTGAAGATTACATGACGCCAATGCCGGGTGACGCCGTACACGTCGTTCGGCCCGGACTGCCATCCGATGAGCCGTCCGTGCGTGTAGTCCCACAGCATCCATCCGGCCGCGTACGCGGACGCCACCCGGTCCACGGCGCCCGGTCCGGCGAGCCACTGTTCGGTGCGGTTCGCCACGAGGCGTGCGGCCACGTTTCCCTGCGAGAGCGGATTGTCCAGCAGTCTGCCGTTCGGTCTGCGCATCGTCGCCTCGATTCCCCCGTTTCCCGGTATCGCCCAGTCTATCGCCGTCGAGGAAGGAACCGTCGCGGCGACACGACGATTCAGTACGTCTTCAACGCGAGGTCGATGGTGAGGACGACGCCGGCGATCACGGCGGCGGCGCGCATGATGTTCGCGGGGATGCGTCGGGTGATGGGCGGGGCGATGTACCCTCCGATGAAACAGCCGATGCACAGCATGATCGCGGCGGGCCAGTCGACGGCGCCGCGCGCGATGAACACGACCGACGCGGTGATGTTCGCGCCCGTGCCGATCAGCGTCTTCAACGCGTTGATCTTATGGAACGGGCCGATCTTCGCCGCGTCGAGCACGGCGAGCGCGAGCGTGCCGGCGCCCGCGCCGAAGTATCCGGAATACACAGCGACCGCGTCGACGCCGAGCCACACCCACCAGGAGTCCTTCTTCAGCGGCTGCACGGGGCGTTCGAGGGAATCGGACGCGGCGGACGAAGTGGGTGCGGCAGACGGACCGGAGGCGACGGACGAACGTTTGTCGGTCTTATCGGGTTTGTCGGACTTATCGGGTTTGTCGGACTTATCGGGTTTGTCGGACTTATCGGACACACCCGTTGCGGCGGATGCCTCGGCGTTCCGCATGCGCGCCAACTGCGCGTTCGCGTCGGCGGCCGCCTGCTTCGCCTGCATGCGTCCGCGCGGGTTGACCGCGATGATGAGCGACGAGAACAGGATCAACGCGGGCGCGGCGAATTCGAACACCTTCGGATCGAGTTCGAGCAGCAGGAACGCGCCGATCACCCCGCCCACGGCACCCACGGCCACGTAGACCACCGAGCGCAGCGTCTGTCCCTTCAGTTCGCGACGCGCGCCCATCACGCCGCCGATGCCGGTGCCGACCACACCCACCGTGTTCGAGGCGTTCGCCAGCACCGGCGGGATGCCGCATGCGAGCAGCGCGGGGTACGAGACAAGCGACGAGGCACCCACCGCATACCCGACGAATCCCGCACCCACACCGGCCAGCAGAATCAACAGCAGCGTCACCAAGGAAAAACCCGCGACCATATCCACATCCTTCAACCTCGTCATGCATCGTCCCGCGTCCATGACAGGGCATGCCTTCCACGGAGCACACGGGAACCCTGGTTTTCCTATCAACCTGTTGCGAGGATACGCCGTTGGGAACCGGCCGCGGGTTTTCTCTTGCCATACGGACCGCGCCACCCCTCCGGAGTCTTCGCGATCGCACGCCGATGCATGGACGCGCGCCGAACGACGCGTCGGCGCATCCAACGGCGAACGGACGGGCACCGTTGCATGCCTGCCATGGCGTGCCTCTTGGTACGTGTCCTCCTGATGCGTGGACGTCCTATGCTGGCCAATCCCGATTGTGAAGATTCGCGAGGGCTCCGACCACAACCCCTGCATCGGGTTTACACGCGACGTCCGTTCCCCGTACCGTGCCCGTATGAACACGAACACGATGATCGATGACGATTGGACCTACGAGCCCGTGGACGGCATGGATGAGCCAGCCGTTCCCTCGGTGTCTCTCCCCTGCCCACCGCCGGCTTCGAGCGCGTCGGTTGTGACCCACCGGCGTACGGCGGACACCACAACGGACATATCCACGAGCACCGCGCCCATGACCATGAGCCTCGTCCAACGCAGACAGGATGTCATCCGCCGATGCACGCAGGAGGCCCAGTCCGCGAAAACGACCCTGCTGTTCGGCATGACCACGTCACTCATGCTGCAGACCGTACCGATTCCGCCTGATTGCGGCATCGATGAGACACTGCTGCATACGGTATCCAGCAGCAGGACCAAACGCGTGCGCAAACGCGCATCGACAATGCGCAACCACATCTGGAAACCGCTGCCACCATCAGACCACATCCGCATCAACCGGCTCGTATACGCGCTGGACCTGCGCCACACGTGGGCGCAGCTGTCCAACCACCTGACGTTGGAATCGACCATCATACTCGGCGAGTCGATCGTCACCGCGATAAGCCGTCAACCGGCGCTGGCGAACGGACGGGCACCGGACACCATCCTGCGGGAGCTTGATGCATGGCTCACCTCGATGCCCCGGTTCAAAGGCAAACGGCTATGCGAACAGGCCATGGCAATGATGCGTCCCCATGCGGAGTCACCGCAGGAGACACGCACCCGTCTCGGGCTGCTGGCTCACGGACTACCCGATCCCGTGGCAAGCTACACCGTTCCCGATGTGACATTCCGTTCCGGCAGCCCCATGACATTGGACCTCGCATGGCCGGCGCATCTGGTCGCCGTGGAATACGACGGTGATCAGCATCGCACCGACCGGGCGCAATGGCGGCGCGACCAGGAGAAGAGGGATCGTCTTCGCGGCAGAGGCTGGCACATCGGCATCGCCACCGCGGCCACACTCGCCGATGACGCGTCCCGCGCCGATTTCGCCTTCTCCATCGCCCGTGTGCTCGCAGGACGCGGCGCCATATTCGATTTCCATGTCCTCGCCCGGCCGTTGGAACGTATCGCGCGGGAACGAGCCGGGCGATCGGATACGGGCGGGATGTAGGAACGGAGTACAGGAATCGGACGGTATACAGAAACCGGACGGAGGATGGGTAATGGAAATGCGGACGTCCGGTGGGGAAGCGCCGACGGACAGGTGACACGGAATCCAGCGGAATGTCATGGACGGGCAACGGCTCACCGGTATACATCTGCATTGCCAGTGGTACGCAACGCTGATACAGAGATTCATGACGTTGCGTACCGCAAATTCGGGGTACACAACACGATTAACGCATCCCGCAAGACCGTGTACCCCGATGTTTCGGCTCACGCCATGGCGAACCGTTGGGAAATGGCCGTTCTCATCGTGAGCACCATGGTCCGCCGCGGCACGCAATGCCATCAGCCCCTGAAACCGCGTTGTGTACCGCAAATTCGGGGTACACAACACCACAGGCCCTCGGAATCACATTGCGTACCAGAGCCCCGGGGTACACAACACCACAGGTCCTCGGAATCACATTGCGTACCAGAGCCCCGGGGTACACAACACCGTCAAAGCGCGGAACACGGTCATGTCCCCCACCCGAGTGGTACACACCCGGGATATGCCCGAATAGGCTATTGCATACCCGCAACCGCATTGCCATACGGGTATGTGGCATGCAGTCATATGCGTATGGGGCGTGCCGAATCGATTCGGCACGCCCCATACGGCTTCAGCAGGCTTCAGCGATGATCCACGCCGTGAATCCACGCATCACCCGGTGTCACAACCAGACCGCGTCACAACCGGACCGCGTCATAACCGGACCAGGTCACAGCCCCTCGTTGTAGCGGCGCACGTTGAGGGTGCGCTTTGAGGAGGCGACGTTCTCGACGACGAGACGCTTCAGGGCGTCCGCGGCATCGGCGTGGCCTTCCAGCCAGGACTCACCGAGCGAGACGAGCGTGGCGGGGTCGGCGTAGCCCGGGTACAGGCCGTTGAGCAGCGCCTCGGCCATGTGGTAGGTCTTGTTGCCCCAGATCCAGTCGATGGTCTCGAAGTACTTGGCCGCGTACGGCTCGGCCAGGTCGGTGCGCGGCGTGGCGGCGAATCCGCGGGCCACGGCCTCGAGCTGGCTGTTGGTGAGCTCCTCGTTGTGGAGCGCCTGGTCCCACGCCCACGCCTTCGCCTCGGCGGTGCCGCGCACGGCCTTCGCGCCGTACGCGAACTCGCGGTTCTCGGTGGTCTCGCGCTTGGCGAGCTGCGCGTCGATGTCGGTCTCGCCGAACGCGTTCACGGAGGCGAGCGCGTTGACGATGGTCCACGTGAAGTTGTTGTCGATGTCCAGTCCGGGCACGATGACGTCGCCGTCGAGCAGTCCGCGGGCGTGCTCGATGAACGCCTGGTCGCCTTCCTCGCCGTAGCCGAGGTAGGCGGTGGCGAGCTGGAACTGCTGGTCGGAGCCGCCGGGTGCGGCGGCGACGAGCTTCCACAGTTCGGCGGCCACGTGGCGCAGCACGGTCTCGCGGCGGTCGGCGGCCACGTAGTGGTGCGCGGTGGTGCTCATGCAGGCGAGCGCGTAGCGGAACGTGGTGGATTCGGTCTCCCGGGCGAGCAGGCGCAGGGTGAGGTCCACGAAGCGTTCGGCGGGGAATTCGCCGTCGCGGGTCATGTCCCAGAAGGCGAGCCAGATCACGGCGCGGGCGAGCGCGTCATCGAAGTCGGGCAGGCGCTGTTCGGCGAAGCGCAGGGAGTCGGCGTCGAAGCGGATCTTCGTGTAGGTGAGGTCCTCGTCGTTGACGAGCACGAGCGAGGGGCGCTGCTTGCCAGCCACGGCGTCCACGAGGGTGGTTTCGCCGTCCACGTCGAGTTCGTAGCGGTCGGTGCGCACGATGCGCTTGGTCGCGGGGTCCTCGTTGTAGAAGCCGATGGCGAGGCGGTGCGGGCGTAGCACGGGGTGTTCGGCGGGCGCGGTCTGGGTGAGGGTGAGCGCGTCGATGGCGCCGTTCTCACGCTCCTGCACGTCGGCGGCAATGGTGTTGATGCCGGATTCCTCGAGCCACTTGGCGCTCCAGGTCTTGAGGTCGCGGCCGGAGGTCTTCTCGAGTTCGCCGAGCAGGTCGGCGAGCGTGGCGTTGGAGTACGCGTGCTTCTGGAGGTAGTTGTGGATGCCTTCGAAGAACTTGCGGCGGCCCACGTAGAACACGAGCTGCTTGAGCACGGAGGCGCCCTTGGCGTAGGTGATGCCGTCGAAGTTGACGTACGTGTCGTTGAGGTCGTTGATGGGCGCGACGATCGGGTGCGTGGTGGGCAGCTGGTCCTGCCGCAGGGCCCAGCTCTTCTCGCCGGAGCAGAACGTGGCCCATGCGTCGTGCCATTCGGTGGCTTCGGCGGTGGCGAGGGTGGAGGTGAATTCGGCGAAGCTCTCGTTGAGCCACAGGTCGTTCCACCACTTCATGGTGACGTAGTCGCCGAACCACATGTGGGCGAGCTCGTGGAGCACGGTGACGACGCGGCGTTCGGCCAGGGCGTCGGTCACCTTGGATTCGAAGACGTAGGAGTCGCGGATGGTGACCATGCCGATGTTCTCCATGGCGCCCGCGTTGTATTCGGGCACGTAGATCTGGTCGTACTTGGCGTACGGGTAGGGCACGCCCCAGGTCTTGGCGTAGAACGCGAAGCCCTTCTTGGTGATGTCGAACAGGTAGTCGACGTCCTTGGAGAACGCTTCGGCGAGAGACTGGCGGCAGTACTGGGCCATGGGCACGGTGCGGCCGTCCTCGTTCTGGTATTCGGTGTGCCATTCGGCGTACGGTCCGGCGCAGATGGCGGTCAGGTAGGAGCTCATCACGGGCGTGGGGTCGAAGGACCACAGGCGGGTGGTTTCATTCGGCTTGGCTTCGAGGGTGCCGTCGAGGGTCTCGCGCGGGTCGTCCTCCACGCTGTGCGCGGGCATGTTGGAGGTGACGATCCAGCTCTTGGGGGCGAGGACCTTGAAGTCGAAGGTGGCCTTGAGGTCGGGCTGGTCGAACACGGCGTACACGCGGCGGGCGTCCGGCACTTCGAACTGGGAGTAAAGGTACACGTTGCCGTCGGACGGGTCGACGGAGCGGTGCAGACCTTCTCCGGTGTTGGAGTAGCGGCACAGCGCCTTGACGACGACTTCGTTCTTGGCCTTGAGGTCCTTGAGTTCGACGCGGTCGTCGGCGAACACTTCGGCGGGGTCGAGGGCGACGCCGTTGAGCGTCACTTCGGTCACCTGGTCGGCGATGATGTCGAGGAAGGTGGCGGAGCCCGGCTTCGCGTTGAAGCAGATGAGGGTGTCGGAGCCGAAGGTCTTCGCGCCGACCGTCAGGTCGAGGTTGACATGGTAGTGGATGGGCGCTTCGACGACGGCCTTGCGTTCCTCGGCCTCGACGCGGGTCAGGTTCGATCCGGGCATGTGGTTCTCCTTGTGCGATGCTTGTTGTCTGTGACCGGTCGCATCCGTGGGATGCGACCGGTGCGGTTGGTCTGCTGGAGTGCGTTTCCGACGGCGGGCGCGCCGGTGGCGTACGGCGCATGTGTCTTCCACGCGACAAGGCTCCCCGAGCGGGGAGCCTTACGTTTTATGGTCCGCGGGTCACGTCCGCACGGCCGTCGGTGACGGCCGCACGTGTCCGTTGCGCCCGCGGTGTCGTCCGATGAGGCCGTTCCGGCGTGCCGGAACGGCTTGGGATCAGTGCTGCTCTTCGACGTCGGTGGCGATGTCGGCCACGACGGGGACGATCATAGGCTTGCGGCGCAGCTGGCGCGCGATCCATCCGCCGAGGGTGCGGCGCATGATCTGCTGCAGCTTGTACGTGTCGGTGGTGCCCTGCATCATCGCGTCGTTGAGCTGTTCGACGATCTGGTGGCGGATCTTGTTGAATTCGCTTTCGTCCTCGGCCACGGCGTTGAGGTAGATCTTCGGGCCGGAGACGACCTCGCGGGCTTCGGTGTCGACCACCACGAAGCTGGAGACGAAGCCTTCGGTGCCGAGGATTCGGCGCTTCTCGAGCTCCTCGTCGGTGAGCTCGCCCACCGAATCGCCGTCGACGTACACGTAGCCGCACGGCACGGAACCGACGACCGCGGCCTTGCCGTGGTAGAGATCCACCACGTCGCCGTCCTCGGCGAGGACGACGTTCTGCGGGTCCACGCCGGTCTTGACGGCGATGAGGCCGTTGGCCACGAGGTGGCGGTTCTCGCCGTGGATCGGCATGGCGCACTTGGGCTTGACGATGTTGTACATGTACAGCAGCTCGCCCTCGTTGCAGTGGCCGGACACGTGCACGGCGGCGTTGTCGCGGTTGACGACCTTCGCGCCGAGCTGCACGAGCTTGTTGATGACCTTGTACACGCCGTGCTCGTTGCCGGGGATGAGCGAGCTGGCGAGGATGACGGTGTCGAACTCGTTGATGTGGATGTCGCGGTGGTTGCCGTCGGCGATGCGGCCGAGGGCGGCCATCGGCTCGCCCTGGGAGCCGGTGCACATGTAGACGAGCTTGTCGTCCTGGATGTCGTTGGCCTGCTTGAGGTCCACGACGGTGCCTTCGGGGATGTGCAGGTAGCCGAGGTCGGCGGCGATGGACATGTTGCGCACCATGGAGCGGCCCACGAACACGACCTTGCGGCCGTACTTGTGCGCGGTGTCGACGACCTGCTGCACGCGGTGCACGTGCGAGGAGAAGCTCGCGACGATGATCTTGCGGGTGGCCTGCGCAAACGCCTGGTCGAGTGCCGGACCGATGGAGGTCTCCGGCTTGACGAAGCCCGGCACCTCGGCGTTGGTGGAGTCCATCATGAGCAGGTCCACGCCCTTCTCGCCGATCTTGCCGAATTCGACGAGGTCGGTGATCTTGTGGTCGAGGGGCAGCTGGTCGAGCTTGATGTCGCCGGTGTCGATGAGCGAGCCGGCGGGGGTCTTCACGTGCACGGCGAGCGCATCCGGGATGGAGTGCGTGACGGTGATGAACTCGAGGTCGAACGGGCCCACCTTGAGCTTGTCGCGGCCCTGGACCTCCACCTTGGTGGGGTTCTGATGGTGTTCCTTGCACTTGGCTTCGACGAACGCGAGCGTGAGCTTGGAGCCGATGAGCGGGATGTCCGGACGGAGCTTGAGCAGGTAGGGCACGCCGCCGATGTGGTCCTCGTGGCCGTGGGTGAGCACGAGCGCCTCGACCTTGTCGAGACGGTTCTTGATGTAGCTGAAGTCCGGCAGGATGAGGTCGACGCCCGGCTGCTCCTCCTCGGGGAAGAGCACGCCGCAGTCGATGAGCAGCAGGTGGCCGTTGTATTCGATGACGTTCATGTTGCGGCCGATTTCGCCGAGGCCGCCGAGCGGCGTGATGCGCATCGAGCCCTTGCGGTACTTCGGCGGGGCGATGAGGACGGCGTCCTGCTGGGGCGCGGTGGCCTGTGTGGTGGTGTTCTGGTGGCGTCCGCGTCCGGTGTTGCCGCCGCGGGTGCGCCCGGTGCCACGGCCACGGCCGGCGCCGGTTCCGCGCCGGCGGGAGCCGCCGGCGTTCTTGGAGTTCTTGGTGGATTTGGTGTTGGTGTTCTCTTGTGCCATTGCTTTCTTGTGTTTCCTGGGTTTTCGCCCCCGTGCTCTCACGGGGACTGTGGCTTTACAGCAGGCCGGCGGCGCGCATGCCTTCCTCGGCCTTGGCGAGTTGGTTGGCGTCCGGGCCGACGTTCGGCAGACGCATGGTGGTGGAGTCGATGACGCCGCGGATCTTCAGCGCGGCCTTGGCCATGACGGCCTGGTATCCGTCGCCGTTGAGGGCGTGGACGAGCGGCGCGAGACGGTTGGCGAGGCGCTGTGCCTCGTGGATGTCGCCGCGGTCGAACGCCTCGGCGAGGTCGCGCATGGGGCCGGCGGCCGCGTGCGCGATGACGGAGATGATGCCCACCGCGCCGATGGACAGGAACGGCAGGAACAGGCCGTCGTCGCCCGAGTACCAGGCGAGGCCGGTGCGCTGCTGCTTCTCGACGGCGGCGGCGAGGTCGCCGGTGGCGTCCTTGACGGCCACGACGTGCTCGAGTTCGGCGAGACGGTCGTAGGTGTCGACCTTCACCTTGAGTCCGGTGCGTCCGGGCACGTCGTAGATGATGATCGGCTTGTCGGTGCTTTCGTCGACGGCCTTGTAGTGGCCGACGACGCCGTCCTGGGAGGGGCGGGAGTAGTACGGCATGACGACGAGCACCGCGTCGGCGCCCGCCTCCTGCGTCTGTTCGACCATGCGCACGGTGTGCGCGGTGTCGTTGGAGCCGGCGCCGGAGACGACCGGCACGTCGACGGCCTCCTTGACGGCACGCACGAGGTCGACCTTCTCGTCGATGTGGGTGACGGGCGATTCGCCGGTGGTGCCGTTGACGACGATGCCGTCGGCGCCGTCCGCGACGAGTTGTCTGGCGAGTTTCTGCGCCGCTTCGAAATCGACGTCCCCGTTGGGTTTCATCGGAGTGACCATGGCGGGCAGGATGCGCCCGAACGGGGCCGGATTCAGCAGATGCATAGCGCTCTCAGTCATAGTGTTCACCGTACTTCGCGTTATGGACGCCGTATGGGGGCCGTCCGCGGGCGCATGGATGCGCGGCGGACGCTGGTCCGCGTCATGGGCGTCCTCTCATGGCGCGGACCATGGGATGCTCCGGAGATACGTTCCGGAGCATCCCAATCAGCGGAACAACCTCGAGAACAGGCCGCCGCGCTTGGGCTGCTGCTGTTGGGGCTGGGCCGCGGGTTGCGGCTGCGGGACCTGCTGCGCTTGCGGAGCCTGCGGAGCGGGGACCGCCGGACGCGGCGGGAGGGACGGCTGCGGCGGGTTGATCAGCCGCAGCTGCTCCGGCGTGAGGTCGACGCCCTCCTGCCGGGCCTCACGATACAGATCGACGGCCTTCGCCACGTCCACCGGCACGCCTCTGCCCTGCGCGTAGCAGTCCCCCAGACTCGCCTTCGCGTTGGCGTAGTCCTGTTCGACGGCCGCGGTCAGCCAATGCACCGCCTGGACGTCATCCTGCGGCACGCCGGCTCCTTCCATGCAGAAGACGCCGAGGGTCCATTGGGCGACGGCATTCCCCTGTTCCGCGGCCCTGCGGTACCAATCCGCCGCCTGGTGCCAATCCTCCGCCACGCCGATGCCGTTCGCATAACATGATCCCATCATGACCTGCGCGTCGAGGTTGCCCTGCCGCGCGGCCCGTTCGAACCAAGTGAACGCCTGGGCGTCGTCCTGCGGCATGCCACGGCCTTCCTGATACATCAGTCCGAGCAGGAAAGGAGCGTCCGTATCACCGTTCTCCGCAGCCCTGCGATACCAATCCGCGGCCTGCGCATAATCCTGCGGCACGCCTTTGCCTGTCTCATACACCGCACCAAGCGTGAATTGGGCGCGTGCATGGCCGTTCTCCGCGGCCTTTCGATACCAGTCCGCCGCCTGCGCGTAGTCCTGCGGCACGCCGGCGCCGTCCCGGTACAGCACGCCGAGCGTGTATTGGGCGTCCGGCTCATCATTCTCCGCGGCCTTGCGATACCATGCGACCGCCTGGGCGTCATCCTGTCCGACGCCTTGTCCTTGCGCATAGCAGTCGCCGAGCAGCGATTGGGCGACGGCGTTCCCCTGCTCGGCGGCCTTGGTGAACCAGACGACCGCCTGCGCGTAGTCCTGCGGCACGCCATAACCGCCGTAGTAGCAGCTGCCCAGGGCGCATTGTGCGTCGGCGTAGTCCTGTTCGGCGGCCTCACGGTACCAGGACACCGCCTGCGCGTAGTCCTGTTCGACGCCTTGTCCCTGCGCGTAGCAGTCGCCGGTCCTCTTCTGTGCCTCGTCCAGTCCCTGCTCGGCCGCCGCGCGGTACCATGTCACCGCTTCGGCCCAATCCTGTTCGACACCGTCGCCATAGGCGTAGCAATCACCGAGCGCGAACTGTGCATTGACGAATCCCTGCTGGGCGGACTTGGCGTACCACTGCCGCGCCTGCTGCATGTCCTCGGCCATGCCCAACAAGCCGTACGCGTAGATCGCCCCGAGCATCCACTGGGCCTGCGCGTATCCCTGCTGGGCGGCGGCCAGATGCCAGTGCAGGGCCGCCGCGTTATCCTGGGGCACGCCGTCGCCCGTCGCGTAGCATCGGCCCAGTTCGAGCTGCGCCTCCGCGTCGCCGGCCTGCGCACGCCGCATCAGGTCCTGGATATCGTCGGTATCGTCGCTCATGATCGGTCCTTCCCTAAATGCCGTTGACCATCCGCCGCCGTCCGGCGCCGTTCACAGGTCGAGGAACTTGTCGAGTCCGACGGTGAGTCCCGCGGGCGCGTCGCCGGCGAGCTTGCGGACGGCGAGGAGCACGCCGGGCATGAACGAGCCGCGGTCGAAGCTGTCGGCGCGGATGACGAGCTGCTCGCCGGCGTTGCCGAAGAGCACCTCCTCGTGGGCGTTGAGTCCCCGCAGGCGCACGGCGTGGACGTGGATGCCGTCGACGACCTGGCCGCGCGAGCCGCCGTCGGTCTGGGTGTTGTCCGGCACGGGGCCGAGGCCGGCGGCCTTGCGGGCGGCCGCGATGCCCTCGGCGGTGTGGATGGCGGTGCCGGAGGGGGCGTCCACCTTGTTCGGATGGTGCAGTTCGATGACCTCGACGGATTCGAAGTACTTTGCGGCCTGCGTGGAGAAGTAATCGGCGAGCACGGCGGAGATCGCGAAGTTCGGCGCGATGAACACCTTCTGCGTGTCCGGACGCGGACCGGCGGCGAGCGCCTCGCGCACCTGCGCGAGCTTCTCCTCGGTCCAGCCGGTGGTGCCGACGACCACGTCGACGCCTTGGGCGACGAGGGCGAGCACGTTCGTGAGGCTTACGGACGGCACGGTGAATTCGACGACGACGTCGGTGTTGTCCGGCGTGATGGCGGTGAGGTCGTCGCCTGCGTCGAGCGCGAGCGCAAGCTGCGTGTCCGGGGCGCTGTTCACCGCGTCCACCACGTGCGATCCCATGCGTCCCTTGGCGCCGACGACCGAAACCCTGATCATGTCCGTTCCTTTCCGTTGCACCGGCGTCATGCCGGCGTCGTACCGTTCATCCGCGGGCGTCCCGTCCGCCCGTGGCGTGCGGGGCGTCGCATCCGTGTCGAGCCTATCATTTCCGTTTTGCCCGGTGCGCGTCCGTTCCACGGGCGGTGTGCCGGCGTTCATGTCAGCAGTCCAAGCAGGTCGTCCCTGGTGAGGGAGGCGATGGAGGCGGGCGCGGCCTCGGCGAGCGCGGAGGCGTCGGTGAATTGTCTGGCCAGTTCGCTTTTGGTGTGCTGCAGTTCGAGGATGCGTTCCTCGATGGTGTCCTTGGCGACGATCTGGTAGACGTCCACGTCCCTGGTCTGGCCGATGCGGTGTACGCGGTCGGTGGCCTGGTTCTGGGCTGCGGCGTTCCACCAGGGGTCGGCGTGGATGACCACGCTGGCGCCCACGAGGTTCAGCCCGGTGTTGCCCGCCTTGAGGGAGATGAGGAACACGGGCGTGGAGTCCGCGTTGAACCGGTCGACGAGTTCGAGCCGGCGTTTCTTCGGCGTGGACCCGTCGATGGTGTAGTGGCGGATGCCGTGTTGGTTGAGCCGTGCGGCGATGAGTTCGAGATAGCTGGTGAACTGGGAGAAGACGAGCGCCTTCTTGCCTTCGGACATGCAGCTGTCCACGAGCTCCTCGATGGCCGCGAGCTTGGCGGAGCGGTCCTTGGCGTCGGCGTACAGGAGGCGCGGGTCGCAGCAGATCTGCCGCAGTTTGGTCAGTTCGGCGAGGATCTGGATCTTGGACGTGTTGAAGTCGCCGTCGTCCTTGTGTTCGAGCTGTCGGCGCAGGCGCTGCTCGTGAGCGGCGTAGAGCTTGCGCTGCTCGCCTTCCAGCTGGACGGTGATCGTCGTCTCGATCTTGTCCGGCAGGTCGGTGAGCACCTGGCTTTTGAGCCTGCGCTTGATGAAGACGCCGACGAGCGCCTGGAGGCGCCGGGCCACCTGTTCGCTTTCGGGGTTGATGCGGGCGGCGGCCCGTCCCTGTTCGCTGGCGGCGTCCGCGGCGCGCCCGTTGGCGATGGGCAGTTCGTAGCGTTCGTGGAAGCGTTTGTAGGAGCCGAGGAGGCCGGGCATGAGGAAGTCGAAGATGCTCCACAGCTCGCTCAGCCGGTTCTCGATGGGCGTGCCGGTCAGGGCGATGCGGTGGTCGGCTTCGATGGTCTTGACGGCTTTCGCGATCTTGGTGGTGTGGTTCTTGATGACCTGCGCCTCGTCGAGGGCCATCACGGAGAACCGGCGCCCGGCGTAGTCGTCCACATCCCGGCGCAGCAGGTCGTAGGAGGTGACGAGTACGGCGGGCGCGGCGTCCCGGTCGGCGTCCGTACCGTCATGGCCGTCGCCTTCGCCGCCGTCGCCCTGTTCCCCGGCCGGCGCGTACCGGGCGATGGCGGCGCGGCGTTCGGTCTTGGTACCGGCGACGGCCACCGCGCGGATGTCCGGCGCGAATTTGGCGAATTCGGCGACCCAGTTGTAGACGAGCGAGGCGGGGCACACGATGAGCGAGGGCAAGGAGGCGTCCGCGGATCGCAGCCCCTCCAGCAGCGCGATGAGCTGCACGGATTTGCCCAGGCCCATCTCGTCGGCGAGGATGCCGCCGAAGCCTTTGTCGCACAGGGTGCGCAGCCAACGGTAGCCGTCCTCCTGATAGGGGCGCAGAACGCCGCGCAGGGGTTCGGGCACCTCGTAGGCGGCCGGGTCGATGTGCGTGAGCTCGTCCACGTACGCCATGAACGAGGGTTCCTTCTCGACGTCCGTCCCGGCGAGTTCGCCGTCGAGGAGGAACGCCTGCATGCCGGGCAGGGTGACGGCTCCCCCGTTGAGCTCATCCTCGCTCAGGTCGAGGTCATCGGCCAGATGGTCCAGCGCATCGAGCCGGGCGCCTTCGAGGTTGACGAGCGTGCCGTCCCTGAGCCGGTGGAAGCGTTGGCGTCTGCGGTATGAGGCGAGCAGCGAGCCCACCTCGTCCGGCGGCACCTCGTCGGCGATGGGCGAGATCTCCACCAGATTGGATTTGACGGACAATCCCACCTTCACGGTGGGCGGCTTGGGGGCGAGCATGCGGTCGAACGCGGGTGTGGTGAACACTTTGCCGGCCTGCCGCAGGGCGGGCAGCCCCTTGTCGAACAGGGCCACGATGCGCGTGGTCTCGTCGCGGCCGATGCGTCCGGGGGCGGTGGGCGCGTCGATGGTGAAGTAGGCGCGGACGAGGTCCATGATCATGCGTTCGGCGCCGAAGTCGTGGCCGGCGCCGACCATCGGCGTCACGCCGGAGGCGAAGTCGCCGCCGCGCTGGGGCACGATGACGGTCTCCCGTTCCCCGTAGCGGGCCTTCGCCACGCAGGTCAGGCCGTGCTCGTCCCGGTCGAGGTAGAACTCGGGTTCGCATTCGACGGGACGCAGCAGTTCGATCTCCTTCGGCACGTTGCCGGCGGGCAGGAGCCCGGAGTCCATCATCCTGGGCAGGAGGGTGCGCGCGAACAGCGGCGCGTCGTCGAACGCGATGGTCGTCTCCGTCCCGCCGCAGAGCACGGGCAGCAGGTCCGCGTATGGTTCGAGCGTTTCGGGGCAACGGACGAAGCGGTATCCGGCGGCGCTGACGTGCACGTCGTTCCGGTACGTCAGCCGGCTCCGCGCGGACCGCGTCACCGTGGCGCCCCGTTTCTCGCCGGGCGGCATGAGCAGCCAGGCGCCGTGATCGCCCGTGATGACGGAGTCCACGGTGGGTTCGCCGCTGAGCGCATATCCGTCCACGCCCTGCTTGCCGTTGATGCGTCTCATGGACACCAGCGGCATGGCGAACGGCGCGTCCCCGCCGACGTCCACCGTGGCCGGCGAATTGTCGTACCATGCGTCCAGCACGAGGTCCATACGGCCGCCGTCCATGATGTCGAGCAACCGGGCCGTCTCGCTGTCCGCCAACGTCAGGTAGCGGTCGATGGTGACGGCGCCGAATCTGCCGTACCGGATGTCCTGCAGGTCGGTGGCGCGGCGCACGTCCTCGACGCCCCCGAGGAAGGACAGGAGCCGCCGCGAACGCTCGTCGAACATGGAAGGGGTATGCGTGAACGCGAGCTTCCTGCCGTATTCGTGGTATCGGCGGGCGCGCACGTCGTCCAGCAGGCCGGAGATCGTCTTGAGCACATAGGAGGAGCCGCCGCCCGCGCCGATGCGGAACCAGACGTTCCATCCGTTCACGCGGCGCAGCGTGGGCAGCAGTTCGACCTGTCCGGGCGCCACCACCGGCCGCGCCTCGCCGCCGCCGCGCGCGTCCGACGTGCCGGCGCGGGCGATGGTCTCACGGCGTTTCGCGTCCCGCTCCTGCTCGTCCTGTTCGTCGATGGCCCGCATCACGGCCAGCAGATCCGCCGAAGAGGCGTGCGCCGGCCGTGCCGTGAATCCCGCGAACATCTCGGGCCGGCCCGCGAACGCGATGACGAGCGCCGCCATGTGCTTGCAGACCACGTAGCCGCGGCGGTATGCGGGGCACGTGCATCCCCCGCCGGAGACCACCGCATCCTGCCCGCCGATGTACACGTTCACCGTGTACCGGCTCGTGGGGCTGGTGGTGCCGTGCACGCGTCCGGAGATGGTGACCGCGCCGCCTTCGTCCCGGTCGTAGGTCAGCGAGTCCATCATCGAGGCGACACGACGCGCGATGACCCGGGCGCGTGACACCGTCGCGGCGTCCGCCTCGTACTTGAGGTCGGTCATCAGGTCGTCCATGAAGGACCGGTCGATGGGCCGTTGCCCGCCGCGGCCCCGGCGTGCGCCGGACCGCCGCATGCCGCCGCTCCCCCACGCGCCGTCGCTCCACGGATCGACTTCGGCCGGACCGTCGCCGAACGCAGGGAATCCGGAGATCGGGCCGTCGTCGAACCCGACGTCGTCGAAATCGCCCGGTACATGCCCGAACACGCTCACGCCCATGTGCATCTCCTTTCCGCGAGACCCGACGGACGCGAACGGCCGCGTCCCGCCCCGCCATTCTATCGTCGCGGGACGGCTCCGGGCGATATCGCCCGGAGCCGTCCCCTACCGGCATGCCGGCGTGTCCCGCCCGTCCATCCCCGGCTCAGACGGCGGCGACCATACCGATCCGGCCACAACGCGCGGCTATACTGGTCTCGGCGTCGACGGAAGGTCCGCGGCGACCGGCACGCGGCATCGGCGCGCGTGCGCACGCCGGAAGGATTTCCGGCCGGAGGCTTGGCATATGGCGAACATTCTTCTCGGGGTCACCGGCAGCATCGCGGCATTCAAGGCATGCCACCTGGCCTCGGACTGGACGAAGGCCGGACACACGGTGCGCGTGGTCGAGACGGCCGCGGCGGAACGGTTCGTCACCCCGCTCACCTTCACCTCGCTCACCGGCCAGACCACCCGTACCGCCATGTTCCCGGCCATACCGGCCGTACCCGGCGATGTGGCCGCGAACCCGCAGTCGCCCGCCGCCATCAACCACGTCAAGGACGCCTCCTGGGCGGACCTGCTGGTGGTGGCGCCGGCGAGCGCCGACGTCATCGCGCGGATCGCCTGCGGACTCGCCGACGACACCCTCACCTCCACCATCCTCGCGTACGAAGGGCCGAAGGTCCTGTGCCCGGCCATGAACGTGCACATGTACGACAATCCCGTCACGCAACGCAACCTCGCCACCTGCCGGGAGCTCGGCTGGAACATCGTCGAACCGGGCGAGGGCACGCTGGCGTGCGGCGACACAGGCCGCGGGCGCATGGCCGAACCGGACGTCATCGAACGCGCGGCGGACGGACTGCTCGCGCACGGTCGCGACGCATCCGGCGAGACCGTGCGGAACCCGCAGACCGCACGGACGCAGGCGGTCCCGCAACCCGGGCGCGACGCAGTCCGGAGGACGGACGTCGAAGACGCCGTCCCCGCGGCCGATTCCGGCATCACGGACGGCGATCCCGTCGCCTCACGCCCGCTCGACGGCCTGCACGTGCTCGTCACCGCGGGCCCCACGCAGGAGCCGCTCGACCCGGTGCGGTTCCTCACCAACCATTCCACCGGCAAGATGGGCTACGCGCTGGCGGAATCGGCCGCGGCGCTGGGCGCACACGTCACGCTCGTCTCCGGACCGGTGGCGTTGGCCGCGCCGGACTCCCCCGACGTGGACGTGGTGCACGTCTCCACCGCACAGGACATGTTCGACGCGGTGGCGGAACGGTTCGCCTCCGCGGACATCACCGTGATGGCCGCCGCCGTCGGCGACTTCCGCGTGGCCGACGTGGCGCCGGAGAAGATCAAGAAGGCGGGGCGCGACTCCATCACGCTCACGCTCGTGGCCAACCCGGACATCCTCGCCTGGGCGGGCGGGCGCAAGCGCGACGACGGATCGCAGGTCCTGTGCGGGTTCGCGATGGAGACCGAGCACCTGCTGCGCAACGCGGCGAGGAAGCTCGCCGAGAAGCATTGCGACATGCTCGTCGCCAACAACCTGCGCGAGGAGGGCGCCGGCTTCGCCACGGACACGAACGTGGTCACCGTACTCACCCCGGGGATCGCGGACCCGCGCACCCCGCAGGTCGAGCATTGGGACAAGATGGACAAGACCGTGCTGGCGAAGCGCATCATGCTGCGGCTCGCGGCCCTGCGCAACAGCTGACCGGCCGTATGCCGCGCACGGTATACGGCGGCGCGGCACGATACGTGACACACGCAACACACCTGACACACGCGACACACGCAACGAAGCATTCAAGCACATCCAAGGAGCAGACATCATGCTGATGGCCGTCGATATCGGCAACACGAACATCGTCATCGGATTCCTGGAGCGGGACCGCATCGTCGGCACGTACCGCATCACCACGAAGGCGACGCACACCTCGGACGAGTACGGGCTGATGATCACCCAGTTCCTCGCGCTCAAAGGCTACACGGCGGAGGACGTGGACGACGTCATCGTCTGCTCCGTGGTGCCGAAGGTCATGTACTCGTTCCGCTCGTCGATCATCAAGTTCCTCGGGCTCGAACCGATGGTGGTGGGACCGGGCATCAGGACCGGCATGAACATCCGCCTGGACGATCCGAAGACGCTCGGATCGGACTGCATCGCGGACTGCGCGGGCGCCTACCACACGTACGGCGGACCGGTGCTGGTGGCCGATTTCGGCACCGCCACCACGTTCAACTTCGTGGACGCCAAGGGCACGATCTGCTCCGGGTTCATCACCACGGGCATCCGCACCGGCGCCGAGGCGCTGTGGGGGCAGACCGCGCAGTTGCCGGAGGTGGAGATCACCCGTCCGCAGTCGATCCTCGCCACGAACACGCGCACCGCCATGCAGGCGGGCCTGTACTACACGTTCCTGGGCGGCATCGAACGCACGATCACCCAGTTCCGCAAGGAGATCGACGAACCGTTCCGCGTGGTGGCCACGGGCGGGCTGAGCCGCATCTTCAAGAACGACACGGACCTCATCGACATCTACGATCCGGACCTCATCTTCAAGGGCATGGCGTACATCTACTCGCGCAACGTGTGACGCGGCGTCGCGGGCTTCCTATTCAGGGGCTTCCTATTCGATGGTGAAGCCCTGGTTCGTGCCGTACTCGCGCAGGTCGGCCTGCCACGCGGAAAGCCCCTTGCGCAGGCTCACCTTCGCCTCCGGCCTCTCCAGCGGCTGGAGCGGGTCGCCGTTCTCGTCCCTCATGCCCTGGCGGATCTGCTCCTGACGTCTCTTGTACGCCTGCCATGAGCTCGACCACCGGTAGGCCTTGCCCACCGTGTTGCGGAAATCGGTGCGCGCGTACACCTCGAACGGCAGGTACTGGTATCCGACGGACACGTTCTCCGCCGCCTCGGCGAGCACGCGGTTGAACTGCTGGCCGCCGAAGTACGGGATGTCGATGCCGTCCGTGTTGCGCACGGTGGTCTTGTCGAGGAAGCTCTCGCTTTGCAGGGTGGCGAGGTCGGCGGGGAACGCGCCTCCGTCCACGCGCGCGCCGATGCCCTCCTTGTCGTGGGTGACGAAGTCGACGAACCGGTACGCGGCGCGAGGCTTGCGCGTGGATTGGAGGACGCTCATGGCCGATCCGCCGTTCTCCGCCGTGGTGGTCGAGCCGTCCGGCGTGGGCATGGCCGTGACGCGCCACAGGCCGGAGGCGCCGAGCACGTTGGACAGCAGCATGGACGGCATCCATGCGCCGGAGAACACGGAGGCGACGTCGCCGGTGCCGAGGGCGCGCTTCCAGCTGTCGGACCATGTGGTGCGGCGGGTGTCGACGAGTCCCTCGTCGATCATCTTCTGCCAGAATTCGGTGAACCGTTCGGTGCCTTCGTCGCCGGCGAGGTCCACGGTGACGGTCTTGCCGTCGGCGCTGGTGTGGAACGGCCGGCCGCCGGCCAGCCAGATCATGGCCGCGTAGAAGCTGGCGTCACCGGCGTCCGCGGCGATGTACACGCCGATCTCCTTGAGCTTCTTGGCGGCCTCGTAGTAGTCGTCCCAGGTCTTGATCCGGCTGGCGTCGACACCGACCTGATCGAACACCTCCTTGTTGTAGAAGAAGGCCATCGGGCCGGAATCCATCGGCAGGCCGTAGACGCGTCCGGCGAGCTGCACGCTCGACCAGGTACCGGGTGAGAAGAACCCGGGATAGTCGTCACCCACGTAGTCGGATAGGTCGAGCAGCTGTCCGGACACGGCGTATTGCGGGAGCGCAAAATATTCGATCTGGGCGACGTCGGGCATGCCGTAACCGTCCTGGATGGCCGTGTTGAGGTTCTCGTAGCCGGAGATGTCCTTGAGGTCCACGACGATGTCCGGATTGGCCTGTTCGAACCGGTCCACCACGGTGGCCATGCTCGGCTCCCAGCTCCATACGGTGATGTGCGTGCGGTCGTCGGCGGCCTGTCCGCAGGCGGCGAGGGAGACGATGGAGGCGATGGCCGCGAGGGATGCGACGACGCGGGTGATCCGATTGCGCAGTGCCATGTCCGTCCGTGCTCCTTGCCTGTGTCCGTCAGTTGCGTACCGTCGTCTCGAGTCTACACGCAATGACGAGGCCCCTTGGGGCGATGCGTGCATCGCTCCAAGGGGCCTCGCGTGTTCGGTTATGCGTCAGTCCGCGCCGGCGCGTCCGGTTCGGACCGGAGTCGGGTTCACTTGACGGTGAAGCCCTGATCCTTGCCGTAGTCCTGCAGGGCCTTCTGCCAGGCGGCGATGCCGTCGCTCAGCTTCTGGTCGCCGGTGTAGGACTTGCCGACGTAGTCGCCGAAGATGGTGCGGGCCTTGACCTCGAAGGGCAGGAACTGGTAGTCGGAGGACACGTTCTCAGCGGCCTGGGCCAGGACCTCGTTGTACTTCTGTCCGCCGAAGTAGTCGACGTCCTCGCCATCGGAGTTCTTCACCGTGGTGGCGTTCTTGAAGGAATCGGCTTCCATGGAGGCCTTGTCGGCCGGGAAGGCGCCGCCGGCCACACGGGTGGCCACGCCGTCGCCGTGGTTCGCGTACTCGATGAACTTGTACGCGGCGTCGGCCTTGGTGGAGGACTTCAGGATGGCCAGCGAGGAACCGCCGTTCTCGGAGTTGGTCGCGGAGCCGTCAGCGGTCGGCATCTGGGTGACGCGCCACTTGCCGGCGCCAGCCGGAGCGGAGTTGGCGAGGTTGGCCGGCATCCAGGCGCCGGTGAACAGGGATGCGATGGTGCCGTCGCCCATGCCCTTGAACCAATCCTCGGACCAGCCGGTGGTCTTGGTGTCGAGCAGGCCCTCATCGAGGAGCTTCTGCCAGAAGTCGGTGAAGGTCTTGACCTTCTCGTCGCCGGTCAGGTTGACGGTGACTTCGGAACCATCGGAGGAGGTCTTGAACGGGGTGGCGCCCGCAAGCCAGGTCATGGAGTCGAAGAAGCCGGCGTCGCCGGTGTCGGAGGTGATGTAGTAGTTGTCGCCGAGGGCGTGGATCTTCTTGGCGGCATCGTAGTACTGATCCCAGGTCTTGATCTGCTCGGCGTCGACGCCGGCCTTGTCGAAGACCTCCTTGTTGTAGAAGAAGGCCATCGGGCCGGAATCCATCGGCAGGCCGTAGACCTTGCCGGAGAACTGCACGGAAGCCCACGGGCCGGGGGTGTAGAAGTCCTCGTAGCCGGAGGTCTTGTCGGTGATGTCCAGCAGGTTGCCCTTGATGGCGTACTGCGGGATGGCGTAGTACTCGACCTGGGCGACGTCCGGGGCGCCGGAGCCGGCCTCGATGGCGTTGTCCAGCTGGGTGTATTCCTTGGTGTTGGTGCCGACGTTCTTGAGGTTGACCTTGATGCCGGTCTTCTTCGTGAAGTCCTTGGCGACCTGGGTCAGGGTGGGCTCCCAGGCCCACACGGTAATCTCCTTGGCGTCCTTCTCCTGCGCCGGCTGGTCGCTGGCGTTGTCGGAACCGCAGGCGGCGAGGCTGGCCAGCATAGCGACCGCACCGGTCAGTGCGATGGCCTTCTTGGCGTTCGTGAACTTCATCGTCCTTTATCTCCTTCCCTTCGGCCGACTCCATTTCGACCGAAGACATTTGTGGTTGCCGCTTCCATCTCCGCGATCTTCGAACCGAATCTCTTCGATTCTCGGCTGTGAGAACCGGTTGAATTGCCTACCTGTTCCGCTTTGATGGTTGCGATAACATTGATTATACACATGTCGAGCTTTTTCGCCACCAGCTTGGGTGTTTCGGCGTGTTATCGATAACACGGCATGTTCTTCAGTTGTCGTTCTTCAGTTATGGACGGACGCGTCCGGCCGGCATGCCCAAGGGCGGTTCCGGCCAGACGCGACTGCGGCGAAGGGCTGGCCGCTGTCTCCCCACGATCCGGGGAAGAGGACGACCTGCCCATGCACCGGCCACGAGGTCACAGTTTGACGACGAGGACGCCGTTGGGACTGATGGCGGCCGTGTGCTCGCTCTCGTTGACCTGGGCGAGGGAGGCGACGAGGGGCTCGCCCTCGACGTCCACCACGGCCGTGCCGTGCGTACGGTTGAACAGGAACACGAAGTGGTTCTCGCCGGTGTCGTCCGCACGTTCGACGCGCAGCACCTCGTCCCGGTCATCGCCGGCCGGAACCTCGATGCCGAGATCCTCGAGCAGTACGGGCAGGCTCTTGGCGAGACCCTCACGCCCGAGTCGCGCGCCGACGTAGGCGGCTTTGCCGTCGCCGTATTCGTTGACGGCGATGGCGGGCGAGCCGTCCAGACCGGTCCACTTGTCCGCTTTGAACTTGGCGACCACGCGGCAGGTCTCGGCCACGGAGGTGATGACGTCGGCGAAGTCGTGCGCCGTCGCGCCGTTGTCCAGGTCGAGATGATCCATCGCGCCCGGGAAGTCGTCACCCATGGCGGCGAATTCCTCGACGCGCACGCCGACGACGTCCCGGATGGAGCCGGGATAGCCGCCGAGCCACACATGGTCGCGTTCGTCGACCAGACCGGTGTAGTAGGTGACGAACAGCTTGCCGCCGTTCGCCACGTAGTCGCGCACGCGACGGGAGGTCTCCTCGCTGAGGATGGCGAGGCTGGGCAGCACCACGGCCTCGTAGTCGTCCCAGTTCCCGCGCACGGGCACCACGTCTGCGGTGATGCCGTTGTCCGCGAGGGCGCGGAACCAGTCGAGCGGCTCGGTCCAGTGGCGCACCTGCTGCGTGGGCGTGGCGGTGTGCTCGGTGGCCCACTCGGACTCGTAGTCGAACACCACGGCCACCTTGGACCTGACCAGTCTGGTGTCGAGGAGGCCCTCGTCGGCGAGCTTGTTCAGGTCGGCGCCGAGTTCGCACACATCGCGGAACACCTGGGAGTCCGGGCCCGCGTGCGGCACCATCGACGAATGCCACTTCTCCGCGCCCGCCTTCGACTGACGCCACTGGAAGTAGCAGATCGCGTCCGCACCCATCGCCAGATGCGCCAGCGAATCACGCACCAGCTCGCCCGGTTCGCACCGGTAGTTGATGGGACGCCAGTTCACCGCGGACGTGGAATGCTCCATGAGGAACCATGGATTCTTGCGCGCGATACCGTCGACGAGCGAGGCGGAGTACGCCAGCTCGTCGAAATGGGCCTCGCCGGGGGTGAAGTAGTGGTCGTTGGATACGAAGTCCACGTCCGCGCCCCACTTGTCGTAGTCGAGACCGGTGCCGCCGGCGGAGACCATGAAGTTGGTGGTCTGGGGCTTCGGCGCGATCTGAAGCAGCGCGTCGCGCTCGGCGCGGTAGAAGTCCTGCAGCGCGTCCGAGCTGAACCGCTTCCAGTCCAGCAGCTTGCCCGGGTTCATGAAGTTCCCCTCGCCGATGTAGCGCGGCGGGATGATCTCGCTGAACGAGTTCATCCGCTGCGCCCAGAACGCCGTGCCCCACGCCTCGTTCACCGCGTCGATCGTCTTGTAGCGATCCTCGCACCAGGCGCGGAACGCGCGCTCAGCGTCCGGCGAATAGTCGAACCGGTTGTGGCACCCGTACTCGTTGCTCACATGCCACGCCACCACATACGGGTTGTCCTTGTAGTGTTCGGCCATCGCACGGCACAGCCTGAGCGCGTACTCCTGGAACACCGGGCTCGTGGCGCGCCAATGCTGGCGCGCGCCCGGCTGGCACACGTCGCCCCGCTCATCCACCCACAGGATCTCCGGATGCGCCTGCGTCAGCCACATCGGCGGCGACGCCGTGCCCGAGGCGAGGTCGACGGCGATGCCGGCCTTGCCGAGCTTGTCGATGACACGGTCCAGCCACGCGAAGTCGTACACGCCCTCGCGCGGCTCCAGCTTCGCCCACGAGAAGATCGCCACGGAGACCAGGTTGACGCCGGCCTCCTTCATCAGGATGATGTCCTCGTCCCAGGTCTCCTCGGGCCACTGGTCCGGGTTGTAGTCGCCGCCGTACCAGATGCGCGGCTTGCCGCCCGCCAGAGGCTGCGGCCACTTGAACGTTCTACGTTCGGTCATGTTCTTTCCTTTTGGTTGGGTTGTGCTTCATTGCCAACGATTGAAATCCACCGATAGAGATGATGGGCGGCGGGCCGGAGCCCGTCGCCCATCATTCACAGGCGATGGAGGGAGACCGTCCGGTATGGCGGCCGCCATACCGGACGTATGCCGGTCATTCCTTGACGGCGCCGGCGGCGAGGCCGGACTGCCAGTACTTCTGCAGGCACAGGAACGCGATGACCAACGGGATGATCGTGATCAGCGACCCCGTGATGACCAGGTTCTGGATCGCCTGGCCACCAGCAGTCGAGGCCTGGTCCTTCCACTGGTTCAGGCCGATCGTCAGCGGATACCAGTCCGCGTCCTTCAACATGATCAGGGGCAGGAAGTAGTTGTTCCACG
>NZ_JAHBBF010000008.1 GCF_019331725.1 Bifidobacterium saguinibicoloris | reverse complement strand
CCGCGAGCCCGGACGCCGATGCGGCCGGTACGTCCGGTGAGGCACCCGCGGCGTCGTCCACCCCGGCCGATGCGTCCGCCGGTCCGGCTGCATCCCCCTCCCCCGCTTCCTCCCGCCCTGCCGTCCGCCCTGCGACGGCTTCCGCCCGCCCTGACGTGACCGGTCTCGCGCTGGCGCGCGCGTATTGGGACGAGGTGGGCCGGCCGATGGTCGAGGCGCGGTATCCCGAGGCGGTGGACCGTATCGCCGTCGGCTTGGTGGGGCATGGTTCGGAATGCTATGGCTTCGACGACGCGCTTTCGCGTGACCATGATTTCGGTCCGCGGTTCTGCCTGTGGCTGTCCGACGAGGATTACGCGGCCTTCGGCGAGCGTCTGCAGGCCGATTACGATGCGCTGCCCCGCGATTTCCGCGGGTTCACGCGCGCGGCCGCTCACGTCGCCGACCCCGCCACTACCGTCGCCACTCCCGCCGGCGATGTTTCACGGAACGTTTCACAAGCCTCCGAATCCGTTTCACAGGATGTTTCACACGCTGCCGCCATCGCCGGCGACACGGCCACCAACATCGGCGACAGCACCGTCACCGCCGTCTCCCCGCTGACACCGCGCGCGCAGGGCGCGTTCCGCCGCGACGGCGTCTTCCGCATCGGTGACTTCTTCGAGGCCCTGACCGGATACCGTCAGGCGCCCGCGCAGGACACGCCCCACGAGTGGCTCATGCTGGACGAGGCCACCTTGGCCGCCGCCACGAACGGCGAGGTGTTCATGGACCGGTCCGGCCGGTTCTCGCAGACCCGTCAGGGGTTCAAGGACATGCCCGAGGACGTGCGGCTCGCCCTCGTCTCGCGGCGTCTCGGCATGATTGCTCAGGCCGGTCAGTACAATCTGCCGCGTTCGTTGGAGCGCGGCGATGGCGCGGCCGCCTGGATGGCGGTCCACGAGTTCGTCGACGCGGCCGCCTCGCTCGTGTTCCTCGTCAACCGTCCGATGGTCGTGGGCTACCTGCCGTACTACAAGTGGCGGTTCGCCGCGCTGCGGCGGCTCTCCGCCAGGCCGTTCGCCCTGTTGTCCGACGTGTGCGCGCGGTTGGAGACGGTGATGCGCCTGTCGTCCGCCGCCTGCTTCGGCGGCGCCGGTTTCGGCGAGGGCGGCAAGGGGTCCGCGCCGGCGGCGTCCGAGATCGCCGCGCAGGTAGAGGCCGTGGCACGTGCGATCGTCAAGGAGCTCGCCCGCGAGGGGCTCACCCGCTCGGACGAGACGTTCCTCGAATGGCAGCGGCCGTACGTCGAGGAGCATATCGTCTCTGACGCCCCCTGTCTGCACAGTCTGTAAGGAGCATCCCCATGACCGAATCCACCGATATCGACGCGTTGCGCGAACGCATCGTGCGTCTCGAATGGGACCAGTTCCAACGCACGAACAACGAAGGCGGACGCGCCGCATGCCAGGGCAACTGGCCGGTGTTCCACCAGATGCGCCTCTCCCAGTTCCTCACGTGGGACCGGCCGCTGCTGGAATCGTACGAACATGACCTCGACGAGGCGGACCGGACCGGCCGCAATCTCGTCACCGAGAAGTACGGGCGCATGATGGCCTCGACCGCGCCGGACGAGTACGCGCGCAACATCGAACCGTTCATCCCGCGCCTGTCCGAGGGCCGCGTCGCACGCCAGGAGCGCATCATCGCCGTGCAGGTGGCGTGGGCGCGCGACTTCCGCGCCCGCTGGCCGAAGCTGGGACGGGCCATGCGCGTGCTCACCACCGCGGAGGACACGTCCGAGGCCACGTCGTTCGAGACGTATCTGCGCGGCGAGCTCGGCACGTATTCCGAGACCACGCTCGACCGCTACGCGCGCATGGTCGACGCGTTCGCCGCGGCCGGACGCAACCTCACCGAGGAGACGATCCGCCGCACCGTGGAGATCGGCGGGTTCGCGGACCTCGACGAGGCGGAGGCGGCGCAGGTGTAGAACGGCCGACGCAAACCGCGCGGCGCGTCACGGCCACAGTCACGATCACGCCGTGAACAACCCCCAGAACGCGAGGACCGTGAGGGTGAGCAGCATGCCTGCAAGCACCAGCAGCGCCATCACCCAATGCCAGCGGCCGAACATCCACGAGGAGCGGACGCGGCGGCCCGTCGGATACAGCCCATGGTCGACGGCCGCGCGACGTACGCGCCATGCGCGCCACAGCCGGACGATGAGCCACGCCGTCAGCAGCAGCACCACCGCGGCGCCGCCGCGCAACGCAGTGAACCCCCATGTCATGCCCTGCGGGTCCCGCTGTTCGTGCAGGGCGGCGACCCCCACGTAGGACAGGTATCCGCCGAGCGCGAGCATGACGCCCAGCGACGTCAGCGCGCCCGCGACGAGCAGCGCCTTCAGCCCGTGCGGATAGCCCATCATGCGGGCGGACTCGCGCCCGGTGCCGGGCCAGGGGGCGACGGTGCGACCCCGCCTTCCGAGCGCCGGGAACCGTTCGCGCCCAGTGCCCATGCCGTCCGCGGCGGCCATGGCGAGCCGACGGCGTCGGACCATCTCGAACACGAGGAACATCGTTCCCCCTGCGCCCGCCACGACGAAGCACAGCACGGCCGCGACGATGAGGCCCACGAGCATGGCGAGCGAACCGATGATGCCGGATGCGGTGCCGTGGCGCGGCGCCGCTACCCGTTGCCGTGGCGTGGCGCCGGCGATCCGGGGCGTGGCCCATCCGTCCGCATCCGTGCCGGCGGCCACGCCGTTGACCCAATCGGCGAGGTCGCGCGTATAGCCCTCGGCGAGCGGCAGCCCTTGCGTGAACAGGCCTTTGCCGGCGCGCAGCTGATGGTTGGCCGCGTAGTAGCGGACGGTGACGTTGCGGTTGCCATGCCGCGCGGCGGTGTCGACGAGCGTGCGCGCGCCCTGTTCGATGGGCATGGCGGTGTCGTAGGTGCCGTAGTTGACAAGCAGGGGCATGGTGAGCGAGCCGCGGACGGCGTCGGCGTCGAAGTCGGCGTAGCGGAAGTCGAACGGCGCGTAGTCCATGGACATGAGCTTGGCGGCGTCCCTGACGACCGCCGTGGGTGCGCCGGCGGCGTGGATGGAGGCGCTGACGGCCATGGCCATCTGTTCGCGTCCGGTGTATACGGGCGCGGAGGTGAGGATGGCGAAGGCGATGTCCCGTCGTTCGGAGGTCATGAGCGTGGCGATCCATGTGCCTTCGGATTCGGCGTAGACGCCGGTGCGCGCGGCGTCCACGCCGGGCATGGCGCGCAGCAGGTCGAGGGCGGTGCCGTAGTCGCGGGCGAAGCGCGCGTAGTCGCGGTGTGCGGGCGTGTAGCCGTCGGTGCGTTTGGCGGGGACGAGGGTGATGATGCCGGCGGAGCTCATGGCGTTGGCGATGTCGCCGAAGTCCTCGGCCGTGCCGGTGCCGGAGCCGTGGATGAACAGGCATGCGGGATGCGCCCCGTCCACGCCGACGGGTTCACGCAGGATGGCGGGCACGTCGCCTTCGCCGTCCTCCAGGTGGATGGTGATGTGCCGTTCGCGGGTGGCGTAGGCGCCTTGGTGCGCGATATGCGCGTCCCGTGGCGCGATGGCGGTGTCCGCGGATGCGATCGTGATGTGGTCGCGGTAGGGTTCGGCGCTCCACCGCGGCATCATGAGCAGGCCGAGCGTGCAGCATGCGGCGAACAGGATGGCGACGGCGCATCCGAATGCCAGCATCCGTTTCGCCGTCGCCATCATGTCATGCCTCTTTCCCGTCCGCACACGCCCTGTGTGCGGGTTCCTCCATGGCTGCCGTCGGCCGGGCCGTCCGGCCGCCGCCTCCGTTTCCGTTCTACTCCGGGGAGCCGTCGTGCGTTTCCGGCCCGTCCTCCGGCGTCCCCGCATCAGGTTCCGTCATGCCTTCCGCGTCCGGTTCCGCCGCCTTGATGCGACGACGTTTGGAGACCGCGGAGCCGATCGACCAGCCGATGCCGATGACGATGAGCAGCACGCCGATGACGGCGCAGGACACCGCGATGGTCATCTGCGGGTCGATGGAGGTGAAGATGGCGGGCAGTTGGGAGAAGCGCAGACCGAAGAGGATACCGAACCCGCCGAGCAGGATGCCGACGCCGCCCAGCAGGATGGTGGGCACGCTGGGGCCGGTGGGCCGCTGCGGTTCGGGTTCGGGCGCCGGATCCGGGGTCGGCAGGGCATAGCCCGGGGCCGCGGGCCGTGCAGGGCCTTGCGGCGGCAGCGGCGCCGCGGGGGCGACCGGTGCCGGGGCGGATGCGATGGGCGCGGCAAGTACGGGCGCGGGCGCGGCCTGCACGCCTTGGGCGGTCCACACCGGCGGCGCCGCCGGAGCCGGGAACGTCGCCAGGGGCTGGAATCCGGCGGCGAGATTCGCCACCGGCTGCGTCATCGGGTCGGCAGCCGGGCCCGCCGGAGCGAACGGCGTCGCCGGACCGGACTGTGTCTCCCCGACCGTGTCGGGCGTCGTCTCGTGCGGCACATCGGCCGTCGTCTCGGACGCGACCGGCGCGGCGACGGGATCCATCGTCTCGGTGGCGGCGTCGGGCCGCACCGCCGGTGCGGTCACCGGGGCCATGGCCTGCGTCTCCGCCTCGGCGCGAGCGCCGGACGCCGTCGCCGTCTGTTCGAGGATCTGCGTGTCCACGATGTCCTGCAGGGATGCGGGATCGTTGCGTTGCATGTCACTCATCGTCGTTCTCCTTCGTGCCGTCCGCCGTGCCGTCGTACGAGCGGCCCTTGTCCGTCGTCTTGCCGTTGCCGCCCGCGGCGCCGTCGGCGTCCGATTCGGCGTGTTCGGCGCCGTCGTCCTTCTGTTCGCCCTGCTGGATGGCCACGTGCCGCTTGGTGACGGCGCCGAGCGAGAACCGGTCGCCCCAGTCGTTGGACGACAGCCGGTCGGCGTAGTCGACGTAGCTGGGCAGGACGCTTTCCGAGGCGTACCGGACCACCACGCGGCCGGCGCTGCCGGAGGCGAAGTTGATCTGGAAGGACGAGTCGTCGTCGATGCCGTTGGTCTGCCAGTCGTAGTTGTCCTGGTGGGTGCCGTCCGCGTAGTCGTTATAGTCGTAGTCGGCCCCTGGAACCCCCCAGCTGGTCACCATGTTGTTGAGGACCACGGTGTTCGCGCCGCCGAGCACGTCACCGGTGTACAGTTCCAACCCGTCCTTGCCGAACGTGTAGGGGCAGGCGTCGGGCAGGGTGACGACCACCGTGGCATTGGAGACGGCCAGGTTGATCTGTCCGGCCGGGCAGCCCTTCCGGTACGTGTTCACCTGTGCGCCGCCGTAATTCCAGCGCGCGTACTCGCTCAGGTCGATGTTGGCGACCGATTTTGATTCGTCCATGCCTTGGAAGTACATGCCCTTCTGCAGCAGCGCGAAGTTCTTCGGGCTGGAATCCGAGACCCAGTAGTTGATGTCCGGGTCCAGATAGGTCTGGTCGGAGGACGAGGGGGCGTAGGCGGCATCGCCGTCCAGGCTTCCGGTGACGGGCCCCTGGAGGCTGATCGTACCATCGGCGTTCTCGGACAATGGGCTTCCGCCGGTGCCCAATCCCACGGCGACGAAGCCCATGCGGTTGTGCTCCGCCTCGTATTGCGCATAGGACATGGACCCGGTGGCGATCATCATGCACACGGCGACGAACCCGGCGATGAGCGCCAGCGGGACGAGGCCGCCGGAACGCCGGCCCATGACGCCGAGGACCACGAGCAGCAGGCCCATCGCCACGCACACCGCGCCGATCCAGACCATCGCGGCCGTCACCGCGGTGGTGACCGAAGGCGAACCGTACCGTTCATGCAGGTACAGGTAGAGTCCGGCGCCGGAGATCATCGTCAGTCCCAGCACCAGCAGCACGAGCATCGGGCCGGCGGGCTTGCGCCGGGCGGTGCGGGGCCTGTGCGGCGCGGGCGGCACCGGGGCCGGAGGCGCAACGGGGCCGGCCGGACGCATGGGCGGGACCGGGGCGCCCATCGGCATCGTCGGACCGGGCGTCACGGGAGCACCCGTCGGGGCGGGCATGGTCGGAGCCGCCGGACCCTGCGGGACCGGACCGGAAGTCGGCCGGACCGGGGCGCCCTGGGGTGCGGCCCACGGGCCGGAAGCCGGGGACGGCGCGCCCTGCGGGGCCTGTCCCGGCGCGGCGTACGCGCCGCCGGCCGGACGCTGCGCCGCGAACCCGTACCCGTGACGCTGCCTCATGCCGCTCTGGCAGATCGCCCACAGGGCCACGCCGGCGGCGACGAACGCCACCCAGCCGGCGCCGGGGATGACGAGCGCGACCGCCATGAAGACGAACGCGCCCAGACAGTTCCAATCCCACTGTCCGGCGAGCAGCCCCTCGGCGAGGATGCGGCCGTCGCGCGCATCGGGCAGGAACAGCCAGCCGAACGCGTACAGGGCCGCGCCGAACCCGAACAGGAACGTGAGGGCGAGGACCAGCGCACGCACCAACGTGGGGCTCCAGCCCAGGCGGGCCGCGAAGCCGGAGCACACGCCGCCGATCCAACGGTCGTCGCCGCGCATCACGCCGGTGGCGCGGATCCAGGAGAAGAAACGCTTCCGAAGCGTCGTATCGTTATCGTTCATGCTTCCCATTACAGCAGCGGAACGCCTGCACGGCCGTCCGGGAACACCCTGATTCTTCCCTGAACCCGGGCTGATGACCCTGGAAGTCTCCCCCATGCCGGGCACAATGGAACCATGACCCAGACCGGAAACCAGCCGAACGCGGGCGCATGGGCGCCGCCGCGGGGAACGTCCGCGCCGCTTCCCCCCATGAGACCGGCGCGCCTGCCGCTGATGCGCCCGAAACGCGGACGCGTGCTCGCCGGCGTCTGCCGGGGCATCGCCCTTCACCTGGGCGTGAACGTGGCGTGGGTGCGGCTCGCGTTCGTCGCCGCCACGCTCATCTGGGGCGGCGGCATCGTCGCCTACCTGTTCCTATGGATGTTCACGCCCGCCGGGGACCCGGCCGCCGCGGCCGCGGCGCACACGCAGGCCGCGCACGCGGCCGAAGCGCCGCTTGCGCACGGCAACCGGGACATGACCACCGGACGCACACGCGCGGAATCGGCCGCGGAAGCCATGTCCGGCACGACGGAGAACCTGCTCGAAGCGCTGCGCCACGCACCCAAGCCGGCACTGGCCGCGGCGGCCGGGCTCCTGCTGCTCGTCCTCGGACTGTCGCTGGGGCTGACGCACCACGGCGCGCTCATCGTGCCCACGCTGCTGGCCGTATCGGGGCTGCTCGCCGCATGGTCGCGGTTCGACGCGCGCACCGGACAGCTGCCCACCATGATCCTCGGCCTCATCCTCATCTTCCTCGCCTACGTGGCGTTCGTGACTGACGTGATGTACTCGGGGATGCTCTCGTATTCGAAACGCATCATCGTCGCCGGATTCCTCCTGCTCGCCTGCGTGGTGCTCGCCATCCTCCCCTGGGCGAACTCGATGATCCGTCAAGTCACCGCCGAACGGGCCATGAAGGAACGCGAGGAGGAACGCGCCGACATGACCGCGCACCTGCATGACGGTGTCCTGCAGACGCTCGCGCTCATCCAGCTGCACAGCACCGAACCGGACACCGTGTTCACGCTGGCCCGCAGCCAGGAGCGGGAGCTGCGCTCATGGCTGTATCAGGAGCGCGCCACCACGGACCGGTCGGTCGGTGCCGGGCTGAAGGCCATCGCCGCGCAGGTGGAGGACACGCACGGCAAACCCATCGACGTGGTGACCGTGGGCGACGCACGCCCCTCCGCCGCCACCGACGCGCTGCTCGACGCCACCAACCAGACGCTCGTCAACGCGGCCACGCACGGCGCGGAACCGATCTCCGTGTACTGCGAGGCCGGCCCCACGCTGGTGGAGGTGTTCGTGCGCGACCACGGCCCAGGATTCGACGTGGACGCGATCCCGCCGGACCGGCTCGGCATCCGCGAATCGATCATCGGGCGCATACGGCGGCGCGGCGGTACAGTGGAGATCGTGTCGAGACCGGGATGGGGCACCGAAGTGCGCATGCACATGCCGATCGCCGCCGAGGCCGGCGGGCCGGCGGCGTCGGCGGGCGCGGCGGGCTCGACGAAGGCGACGGGCGCGGCGGAACCGAAGCGGTCGGCGTGAACGGTCGAAGCGGTCGGTCGAAGCGGCCGGATACGGACGGAACGACGGGAACGAACGAAACGCACGAAACGAACGAAACGAACGGAGAGGAAGGAGCACCGATGGACGGGCGGACGGCAGGACAGGCGACCGGACAGGCGAACGGAGGCGCGACGGCCAAGTCGGCAGGATCGACCGGGCAGACGGCAGGACAGAGCGAGGGGACCGCGAACGACAAGCGCATCCGCCTGGCGGTGGTCGACGACCATGAGATGTTCCGCGCGGGCGTCATCGCCACGCTCTCGCCGTACTTCACGATCGTCGGGCAGGGCGCCGACGTGGAGGGGTCGATCGCGATGATCGCCGCCACCAAACCGGACGTCGTGCTGCTCGACGTGCACGTGCCCGGCGGCGAAGGCGGCGGCGGCGCGGAGATTCTGCTGAAATCGCATCCCCTCTCCCCCGCCTCCGCGTTCCTCGCGCTGTCCGTCTCGGATTCGCCGCAGGACGTGGGATCCGTGATCCGCGCCGGCGCGCGCGGCTACGTCACCAAGACCATCACCGGCGACGACCTCGTCTCCTCCATCCGTCAGGTACATGAGGGCTACGCGGTGTTCTCGCCGAAACTGGCCGGATTCGTGCTGTCCGTGTTCCAGGGCGGCCCGGCCGGCGGCGATGCGGGCGCGGATGGCGTCCTGGGACGGGCGGGCTTCGCCGGCGCGCCCGGCACGTCGGGGACGTCATTCGGGTTCGGGCCTGACGGACGCCCGGCGCACGACGAGGAGCTCGACCGCCTCTCGAACCGCGAGCAGGAGGTGATGCGGCTCATCGCGCGCGGCTACACGTACAAGGAGGTCGCCGCGGAGCTGTTCATCTCCATCAAGACCGTGGAGACGCACATGAGTTCGGTGCTGCGCAAGCTGCAGCTGTCCAACCGCACCGAGCTCACCCGATGGGCGGCGGACCGGCGCATCGTGTGAATCCGTCGCATCGTGTGAATCGCCGGATACGACCGGAACCGCCGGATACGACGAAGGCCCCGACCGCAATGGTCGGGGCCTTCGCATGAGGCGGACAGAGCGAGATTCGAACTCGCGGGAGCTTGCGCTCCAACGGTTTTCAAGACCGTCTCTTTAGACCGCTCAGACATCTGTCCGTGGCGCGCGCGGGCCGTTTCGGCTTCGCGCACGACGTTCCATTATACAGATGGGACGGAGAACGCCCCGGTCGGCGTGACGGACGTCACGCCTCCCACTTGACGAAGAGTCCAGTGGACTCTTCGTAGCAGCGCACAGCGATAGCGTCGTGCGCGTCGCGGAACACAGCAGGCGTGACGGACGTCACGCCTCCCACTTCGTCGGCTCGATGACCTCCTTGCCGCCCATGTACGGACGCATGGCCTTCGGGATCTCGATGGAGCCGTCCTTCTGCTGGTGGTTCTCGAGGATCGCGACAAGCCAGCGGGTGGTGGCGAGCGTGCCGTTCAGCGTGGAAACCGGGCGGGTAGAGCCGTCCTCGGTGCGTTCGCGGATGTTCAGGCGGCGAGCCTGGTATTCGGTGCAGTTCGAGGTGGAGGTGAGCTCGCGGTAGCGGCCCTGGGTGGGCACCCAGGCCTCGCAGTCGAACTTGCGGGCGGCGGAGGAGCCGAGGTCGCCGGCGGCGGTGTCGATGATGCGGTACGGCACTTCGACCTTGGCGAGCATCTCCTGCTCCATCTCGAGCAGGTGCTGGTGCTCCGCGTAGGAGTCCTCCTGCTTGGCGTAGACGAACATCTCCACCTTGTCGAACTGGTGGACACGGATGATGCCGGAGGTGTCCTTTCCGGCGGCGCCCGCCTCGCGGCGGTAGCAGGAGCTCCAGCCGCAGTAGCGCAGCGGGCCGTTGCCGAGGTCGAGGATCTCGTTCTCGTGCATGCCGGCGAGCGCCACTTCGGAGGTGCCGACGAGGTACTGGTCGTCGGGCTCGCGCAGACGGTAGATCTCGTCGGCGTGGGAGTTGAGGAAGCCGGTGCCGCGCATGACCTCGGGGCGGACGAGCGTCGGGGTGATGGCGAGCACGAAGCCGTGCTGCTCGGCCTGGTCGACGGCCATGGTGAGCATCGCGATCTGCATGCGGGCGACGGCGCCGCGCAGGAAGTAGAAGCGGGAGCCGCCGACCTTGACGCCGCGGCGCATGTCGATGCCGGCCACCTCGGTGCCGAGGGTGAGGTGGTCCTTCGGCTCGAAGCCTTCGGCCGCGAAGTCGCGGATCTGGCCGACCTTCTTGACGACGACGTAATCGTCCTCGCCGCCTTCCGGCGCCTCCGGCTCGACGATGTTGGACAGCTTCCACATGGCGGTGGTGTATTCCTCGGAGGCGGCGTCCGCGGCGGACTTGTATTCGGCGACCTTGGCGGCCAGCTCCTTGGTCTCGGCGATCAGCTTGGCCTTCTCGTCCGCCGGGGCGGCGGCGACCTTCTTGCCGATCTCCTTCTGCTGGGCGCGGGCGGCCTCGAACTCCTTGAGGGAGGAGCGACGCGCCTCGTCGGAGCGCAGCACCTCGTCGACGAGTTCGACGGACTCGCCGCGCTTGCGCTGGGATTCCTTGACGATATCGGCGTGTTCACGAATGAATTGAATATCAAGCATGCGGCCAAGCCTACCGCCGCAAGCCGACACGCGGGGCGGCCGTCCCACCCGGACGCGCGGGCCCGCAGTCGCGTCGCACCCGTGCCAGCCGCAGCACGCATCCGACGCAACCAGTCGCCCAACATCGGTTCCATGCCAACCATGGCACGCATCCGACGCGAACAGCTACTCGACATCGGTTCCATGCCAACCATGGCACGCATCCGACGCGAACAGCTACTCGACATCGGTTCCATGCCAGCCGTGGCACGCATCCGACGCCTACAGTCCTTTCAGCATCGCCACCATGCCAAGGATGGCACACATCCGACGCAGACGGCTACTCAGCTGGCGCATCCGTGCCAACCATGGCACGCATCCGACGCCTACAGCCGCTCAACATCGGTTCCATGCCAGCCGTGGCACGCATCCGACGCAGACAGTGCGACCGCCGCCGAGCAGCATCGATCGGCACCGATGCCGGCACACCTCCCGGTCCGCATCCACACCTCCCAGCACCACCACCACACCAACACCAACCCGCACCCACGTGCAGGAATCGTCGAATTTCGACGTGGCGATGCGGGATTCCTAGCGCATTATGAGCAGAATAAAGGTTATGCCCACCAGCGCCATCATTTTCGCAGTAGTCCTCGGCGTCGTCGCCGTCATCGTCGCGGCAGCGTTCGCCGTCCGCGCCCACCGCCGTCAACGGCTCGCCGAGAAGCTGGTGAAACGCAACGACGACCAGGTGCATTACGCGTTCATCGTGAACCCCTCGAAGCCGCAGGCCGAGGAGCGCCGCCGGCGCATCGAACGGTTCTGCGAGGCGAAGGGCCTCACCGAGGTCGAGTTCATCGACACGCAGCTCGACAAGGACGGCCGCGCGTGCGCGCTCGAGGCGTTGAGGCACGGCGCGGACGTGGTGGTGGCCGTCGGCGGCGACGGCACCGTGCGCACCGTGGCGAGCGCGGTCTCCGGCACCGGGCATGCGTTGGGCATCGTGCCGATCGGCACCGGCAACCTGTTCGCCCGCAACATGGGCATTCCGGTGGACGACATCGACGCGGCGCTCACCGTGGCCACGTCGCACGGCTCGCGCCGCGTGGACATGGGACGTCTCACGCTGCTCGACCATCCGGAGGAGGACCATGGCCATGCGTTCCTCATCATCGCGGGCGTGGGTTTCGACGCGGCGATGATCGACGACACGGACCCGCAGCTCAAGAAGAACATCAGCTGGCTCGCCTATTTCGTGGGCGGCGTGAAGAACCTGTTCGCCCCGAAGTACCGTGCGGACGTGACGATCCGCAGCGCGGACGGCGGCGTGCATTCCAGGCGAGATCTGGTGTTCCGCACGTTCATGGCGGGCAACTGCGGGCAGATCCCCGTGTTCTCGCTCATGCCGAACGCCTCGTACAACGACGGCCTGCTGGATTTCGAGATCATCGACACGACCGGCGGCATCCTGGGTTGGGCGAACCTGTTCGGCGACGTGGTGCATCAGACCATCACCGGCAAGGCGGAGCAGAATCCGCTGTCCACGAACTCCACCATCGACCAGGTGCAGGGTGTGAGCGCGGAGCTCATGCTGGAGAAGAGCGCGCCGGCGCAGGTGGATGGCGACATGCTGCCCGCCACGCGGCACATCCGTTTCGATGTGGAGCGTGAGGCGCTCATCGTGCGTGTGCCCGAGGTGAGGCCGGATCTGTCCGCCACCGGTACGATTCCGGTGGTCGCCTGACGCCCGGTTCCTTGCGACGTCCAATTCCTTGCGACGTTCGATTCGCACCTAGGCCCCGATACGACGACGGCCGCCCGCGGTTTCCGCGGGCGGCCGTTTCGATGTCGTGCGGCGTCTCCGCCTTCCTTCCGGACTCCGGCTCAGGAGGCGGTGACGCGCGCCACGTGGAGGGTGAGGTAGGCGACTTCGTCCTTGGTGAGCGTGGTGTCGAGACGCAGCTCGATGAGCGCGGCGATGCGCCGGGCGCAGCTGGACGCCTTCGGATAGGACTGCGTGATCGATTCGACGATGGCGTCGGGCTCACGTTCGAGCTGGCTGTGCTGGTGGATGCGCACGAAGAGGTAGCGCAGATGTGTGATGAAGCGTCCGACGTTCACGGAGTGCTCGTCGAGCGTCATGTCGTAGGCGCTTTCGATGACGGCGAGCAGCTGTTGGATGACGCCGGTCATCGCGTACGTGTGGGACAGGTCGCCGGTGGAGAATCCGGCGTTGACGAGATGCAGTGCAAACGCCACGGATTCGCTGGCCGGAAGCGTATCGTCCAACCGGCGATTCAGGGCTTCGAGCAGCGCCTTGCCCTGCAGGTATTCGCGCTCGTAGAGCGAGCGCACCTCCTCGGTGAGGGGGTAGGGAATCGCGGGGATGCCGTTCTTGGCGCGTCGCAGCGCACCGCAGACGTGGTCGGCGAGCGCCATGACGAGGGTCGGGGTCTGCGCGGCCTCGCCGCCGAGCCCGATCTCATCCATCGCATCGGCGACGAGCTTGATGATCTCGGGGGGAATGTCACCCAGCAGCTGGGCCATGTGGTCCGGGTCGCGGCCGTCGGCGGGCACGAACACGCGCACGACCTTGGCCTCGTCGACGGGCATGCCCGGCTTGGCTTTGAAGCCGAGCCCCCGGCCGGTGAGGATGACTTCGCGTCTCCCGTCCTTCGCCAGGACGACGTTGTTGTTGAAGACGCGCAGAATCTCCATGATGTCCCTTCCTTTGCCGGTGAACAGCCGGCGCGCCGGCTCCCGAAGCCCGCCCTCGTGGGGCCGGACCGGGAACCGGCGCGCCGGAACTGATCACTGTCTGGTCGCTACCAGATCACTTCTCGATGGCGATGACCTCGTCGCCCGCCTTGACGTCCACGCCCGTCTTCGGGGTGACCGACTTGAGCGCGGCGGTGTTGAGGACCGTCATCACGGTGGTGGTGCTGTATCCGGCTGCCTTGACCTTATCAAAATCAACGGTCACCAGCGTGTCGCCGGCGTTGACGTGCTGGCCCTTGGCGACGGCCACGGCAAAGCCGTCACCGTTCAGCTTGACCGTGTCGATGCCGACGTGCACGAGCACTTCGACGCCGTCGTCGGTCTTGAGGCCGAAGGCGTGGCCGGTCTCGGCGACGGTCTGCAGCTCACCGGAGACCGGGGCCTTGACCTCGGAGGCCGCCGGCTGGACGCCGACGCCTTCGCCGAGGGCGCGGGAGGCGAAGACCGGATCGCCGGTCTCATCGAGGGTGATGACGTGGCCGTCGACCGGGGCGAGCACGGAGGTGGTCGGGGCGGCGGTCTCGGCCGGAGCGGCAGCGGCGGCAGGCGTGGCGGCCGGGGCCGGAGCGGTCTCGACGGCCGGAGCGGCGGACTCGCCGTTCTTGGCCTTGGCAGCGGCGGCGGCGCGGGCCTTCACTTCGGCCTTCTGCTCCGGGGTGCGGTAGTCGAAGGTGATGATGAGGAACATCGAGGTCAGGAAGGCGGCCGCGATGGACACCGCGTAGACCCACATCTGATCGAAGACCGGGATGGTGAGCAGGGAGGTGAAGGCGAACGTGGTAGTGGTCACGCCGTGCACGCCGGCGGAGGACGGGAACAGCCAGCCGAGGACGGCGATCACGACACCGCCGACGCCACAGCCGACCAGCATGCGGGAGTAGATGAGCTTGTAGCGCAGGTGGATGCCGTAGAGGGACGGCTCGGAGACGCCACCGAGGAGGCCGGCGGCGAGGGCGCCGATGGAGGTCTGGCGCATCTGGTCGTCCTTGTCACGGATGGAGAGGAAGAGCACACCGGCGGTGGCGCCGAAGCAGGCGAAGTTCCACGTACCCATCGGGCCCTGGATGAAGTCGTAGCCGAGCGTCTGGATGTTCATGAGCATGAGGGCGTTGAGCGGCCAGTGCAGACCCAGTGGCACGAGGAACGGGTAGAGCAGCGGGATGGCGATGGCGAAGATGAACGGCGCGTGCGAGTTCATCCAGGACAGGCCGACGCCGACGCCGTTGCCGGCCCAGACGCCGATCGGGCCGATGATGAAGGCGGTCAGGGCGCCAACGATGATCATCGAGAAGAACGGCAGGAAGACGAGCTGGACGCTTTCGGGGATGATCTTCTTGAGCCCGTGGTACACGAGGGCAAGCACGGCGGCCATGAGCAGCGGCACGAACACGTTGCCGGAGTAGTCGGACATCTGCATCGGCAGGCCGAACACGGTGGTGGTGCACTGCTTGCTGCCCATCACCTCGACGCACTTGACGGCGTCCCCCCACTGCTTGGTGTCCTGCAGGGTGGTCATGAACTGCGGGGTCAGGAGCATGGCCATGATGGAGCCGCCCAGCCACGGGTCGACCTTGAGCTTCTTGGCCGCGTTGTAGGCGACCATGATGGGCAGGAAGTAGAACACGCCCTTCCAGATGGCCTGGATGAACACGAGGCCAGTGGTGGCGGTGTCGTTCGGGATCACGCCGAGGGAGATGAAGAGGTTCACCAGGGCGATGATGATGGAGGCGCCGAGCAGCACGCCCAGGATCGGGCGGAAGGAGTCGGCCAGGTACTCGAAGAAGTTGTCGAGCCAGGCGACCTTGCCACGGATGCCCTTCTTGCGTTCCGCGGCCTTGAGGTCCGCGTTGCTCATCTCGCCGTCGTCGTCCGGCACGGTGCCGGCGCCGAGGCCCGACATCTCCGGCAGGTGCATGATCTCGTCGTACACGGACGCGACCTGGCCGCCGATGACGACCTGGTAGCGGTCGCCGGACTGCGGCACGCCGCCCAGCACGACCTTGTTGGAGTCGAGGGAGGCCTGGTCGACCTTGCCCCCGTCCTTGAGTTCGAAACGCAGTCGGGTGGCGCAGTGCGTCAACGACTTGACATTGGCGGCACCACCGACGGCGGTGATGATCGCCTTGACATCGTCCTGATGCGACATCAAATTCTCCATTCCTGTTGTTCTCCAGTGAAGTAGTTACCTTGCGTGATCGTCATCGACCCGAGATAACAAGAAAGACCCGGGGCTAAGCCTGTGAGGTCGCAAGCGAATATGCTTGTGGCTCGGCTCACGCCCCAGGTCTTGCCTCGAAATCTTGAGTAGCAACCCTGCTAAGGAAACTGACGTCCGTCAGTGTAACACGTCGCCATTCAATCAGCAAACGTTTTCTAAACAACCCCCCAAAACGGCTTCGTTCCAACGTTTTTCGCGCGACGCGCCGGCGTTCCGCCGTTCTCCCCGGGAACGACGGAGCCGTCCGTAGGGAAATCGATTTCCCTGCGGACGGCTCCTGCATGGGTTTGCGACGCCGTCGTCCCCGCGGCCCCGTCACAGGTTCCGCGGGGACGTCACGACGTCACGTCCGGTTCGGTCGGTTCGGCCGGCCCGGCCGGTTCAGCTGCGACGGCGCGCGGCGAGCATGCTGCCGGCGGCGATGATGCACGCGGAGGCGAGCGCCGCGATGGCGAGCACGGACGCGCCGGTGCGGGAGAGCGCGGCGGCGCGCGGCGCGGCCTTGGCGCCCGGCTTGCCGGCGTTCGGGGCGGCGGGCTTGTCGGATTCGCCCGGCTTACCCTGCTCGCCCGGCTTGGTCGGGGCCTGGTAGGTGTTCGCGAACGTGGCGGCGTCCACGGGCTCGCCGTCCTTCTCGTAGGCGACGGCGGCGGTCAGCGTGTTGTTGTCGTTGCCGGTCACGGTGACGGTGACCGTGTAGACGGTGTCGTCGTAGGTGACGCCTTCGGCGTCGCCCTTGACCTGCGTGAGCGTGTACGTGTGGACGCCGGGTTCGGTGAACGTCAGCGGGTCGAACGCGACGGTGCCGTCGGCGGCGTTCGTCGCGGTGGCGACGACGTCATCGGAACCGTCCGTGGCGTCCGACGCGGTGGCGACGCCATCGGCGTCGGCCGACTTGAGCGCGAAGGCGAACTCTCCGGCCTTGGCGGCGCGGCCGGACAGGCTTACGGAGGCCGCGGGCGCGGCGGTCACGGGCGCGGCGTCCACCGTGTTGTCGAAGGTGAACAGGCTCTTGCTCGGGGCGACGGAGACCCACTTGCTGCTGGAGCCGAAGGGGCCGGACGTGGTCTCGAGCTTCCAGGTGGCGAGCTGCTCGTCGCCGCTCCACACGCTCATCGTGCCATCCTGGTTGTCCTTGAGGGTCAGCGTGAACGTCTTGGTGGCCTGCTTGTCGAGCGTGACGCCGGCGAGCTTGTTCGGGTACAGGGCCTCCTGGGTCACCTGGTACGTGAAGTCCCTGGACGCGGCGCCGTCCAGATAGCCGGGCTGGAAGCTCATCGCCAGATAGTCCTTGTCTCCCACCACGCCGCGGAACGAGACGGTGCCGTCGGCCTCGTTGGAGCCGGTGAACGGGAACGACGGGCTGACGATGGTCTTGTCGGCCGTGTCGCCGACCTGCGTGACGGTGTACTTGAGCGCGCCCGCGTAGGCGGAGCCGTCCATGGCCTTGCCGGAGGCGGCTCCGGTGAACGTGACGCCGCCCTTGATGGACGCCTTCGCGTCATGCTTCGGCGCGATCGGCGTCTCCTTCACCGTGTTGGTGAAGGAGAACAGGCTCTTGCTGGGGGCGGTGGGGACCCACACGGTGCGGTCACCGAGGAGAGGGTCGTGCTTCGTTCCGAGCGTCCAGAGGGCCAGCTTGTCGCTGCCGCTCCACACGCTCATCGTGCCGTCCTGATTGTCCTTGAGGGTCAGCGTGAACGTCTTGTTGGCGTCCTTGTCGAGGGTGACGTCGGTGAGCTTGGACGGGAACAGGGGTTCCTGGGTCACCGTGTAGTCGAAGTCCACGGACTGCTTGCCGTGGAGGTAGCCGGGCTGGAAGCTCAGGCCCAGATAGTCGGGGTCCACCGAACCGCGGAACGTGACCGTGCCGTCGGCGTCGTTGGATCCGATGAACGGGAACGACGAGCCGACGATCGTCTTGTCGGTGGTGTTGTTGGTCTGCTTGACGGTGTACTTGATCGCATCCTTGTAGGCGGTGCCGTCGACCTTCTTACCGGTGATGGAACCGACGAAGGTCACCCCCCCTTGATGGACGCCTTCACGTCGTCCTTCGGCGTGACGGCCGCCTGCGATCCGTTCGCCGACGGCGTCGTGTCGGCCGCGCTGGCCGCGAGCGGCGCGACGGCCATGGCGGCCATGGCGGCGACGCCCGCAAGGGCCGCGACGGCCCTGCGTGCATGGTTCGAGAATGTCATTCCCGATGTCCTTCCTCTGCTTCCGCCCGTCCGAAGCATGCCTGGAGGCATGGGAAGCGACGGACGGGACTCCTTCCCGAGGGAGAGCATAGGGAGGGAAATGTCACGGCATGTTTCATGGTCCGTTCGGCGGACCCTCGGAACGCTCTCGGCGGACGCCCAGCGAACGACACGCCATGTCCCGGAAGCGTCACCGACAATTCACTCACATTTCAGAACAATTAAGCACAAAATGTTACGTGTTGCGCACGCGTCCGGCCGTACAATGGGAGCATGGTAGCTAACAATGCGGGCCAGCCCGCCACCCCAGCAGATCTGATCAACGTCGATGAGGTCATCGGCAAGTACTACGACCTCGTCCCCGACCCGTCCGTCCCGGAGCAGCGTGTCATCTTCGGCACCTCCGGCCACCGCGGATCGTCCCTGAAGACCTCGTTCAACGAGGCCCATATCGTCGCCATCTCCCAGGCCATCGCCGAATACCGCAAGCAGGCCGGCGTCACCGGCCCGCTGTACCTCGGCTCCGACACCCACGCGCTCTCCGGCCCGGCCAAGAAGACCGCCATCGAGGTCCTCGTCGCCAACGGCGTGCACGTGCGCATCGACTCCCGCGACGACTTCGTGCCCACGCCGGTCGTCTCCCAGGCAATCCTCACCCACAACCGCGCCGCCGACGGCACCCAGCGCTTCACCGGCGAAGGCCTGGCCGACGGCATCGTCGTCACCCCGTCCCACAACCCGCCCACCGACGGCGGCTTCAAGTACGATCCCGTCACCGGCGGCCCCGCCCCGGCCGACGTGACCAACGCCATCGCCGCCCGTGCCAACGAGCTGCTCGGCGACTACAAGAACGTCAAGCGCGTGCCCTACGAGGAGGCCATCAAGTCCGAGTACGTCGAGGGCTTCGACTTCCGCGAGCACTACGTGTCCGACCTGGAGAACGTCATCGACTTCGACGTGATCCGCAACTCCGGCGTGCGCCTCGGCATCGACCCGCTCGGCGGCGCATCCGTCAACTACTGGCCGCTCATCAACGAGAAGTACGGCCTGAACATCGGCGTGGTGCGCCCCGAGGTCGACCCGACCTGGCGCTTCATGACCATCGACCACGACGGCAAGATCCGCATGGACCCGAGCTCTCCGTACGCGATGAAGGGCCTCGTGGACCAGCTCAACGCCGGCGCGTGGGACAAGTACGACCTCGTCGGCGGCACCGACCCGGACGCCGACCGCCACGGCATCGTCTGCCCGGACTGGGGTGTGATGAACCCGAACCACTACATCGCCGTGTGCGTGGAGTACCTGTTCGGCGGCAACCGTCCCGGCTGGCCGGAAGGCGCCGCCGTGGGCAAGACTCTCGTCTCCTCCTCCCTCATCGACCGTGTCGCCGCGTCCATCGACGCGAAGGTCATCGAGGTGCCGGTCGGCTTCAAGTGGTTCGTCGACCCGCTGTTCAAGGGCGAGGTCGCGTTCGGCGGCGAGGAGAGCTCCGGCATGAGCTTCCTGCGCCGTGACGGCCGCGTGTGGACCACCGACAAGGACGGCCTCATCCCCGACCTGCTCGCCGCGGAGATCACCGCGAAGACCGGCAAGAACCCGGCCGAGCTGCACAAGGACCAGGTGGCCCGCTTCGGCGAGTCCTGGTACAAGCGCGTCGACACGCCCACCACGCTCGAGCAGAAGCAGAAGTTCGCCAAGCTCACCGGCGACGATGTCACCGCCACGCAGCTCGCGGGCGAGGACATCACCGCCAAGCTCACCGAGGCGCCGGGCAACCACGCCAAGATCGGCGGCCTCAAGGTCACCACCAAGGACAACTGGTTCGCGGCCCGCCCCTCCGGCACCGAGAACATCTACAAGGTGTACGCCGAGTCCTTCGAGAGCCCCGAGGCCCTCGACAAGGTCCTCGCCGAAGCCACCGAGGTGGTCGACAAGGCTCTCGCCGAGTGACATCCGAGTGACATCACCCAGCCTCCTCCAACGGAGCGCATGATGAAGGCGCTCGAATCCCCTCCACGGGGTTCGGGCGCCTTCGTTGTGCCCATTACCATGTTTGGTAGGTCCCGGTGGTCGGGGCCGGGTCGCCGGTTCCGGTATGACTGTCTCGCCCTGTCGTTGATGATCCGGGGGGTGTTGTCGCCGGGAGCGGGGGCATCCGATGACCGCTGATAGGAACCAGGCCGGCCGCATGGACGCGTAGGGGCGCATGGCCCAGGTCTCTCCGTAATGTGGGTGCGGCGCGGGCGCCCGGACTCACTCGCCAACCGAGAGTCGCGGCGGCCGACGGAACATCCTCAATGACGGGAGGAACGATGATGGGACCGGACGACATCGACGTGTGGGTCGGCCTGGACGTCGGCAAGAGCGCGCACCACGCGTGCGCCCTCGACCGCGACGGGAACACCCTGTACGACAGGCCGCTGAAACAGGACGAGCAGGCCATCCGCACGATGCTGGAACGCCTCCGCGAACACGGCCGCGTGCTGCTGGTCGTCGACCAGCCCAACACCATCGGCTCCCTGCCCCTGACCGTGGCCCGGAGCATGGGCGTCACGGCCGCGTACCTGCCCGGAACGGCGATGCGCCGGACCGCGCAGCTCCTTCCCGGGGCCGCGAAGACCGACCAGCGCGACGCGCACGTGATCGCGTGGGCCGCGCTCAGGCTCCCCGAGAGCCTCAGGGACGCGGGCCCGGACGACGAGACCCTCGCCGCCCTGAAGCTGCTCGCCGGCCACGACGAGGACCTCGCCCACGAATCCACCCGCCACATCAACCGCCTGCGGAGCCTGCTCCTGCAGACCCACCCCGCGTTCGAACGCGTCCTGAAGGGCGACCGCATCGCCCACGACGCGACCCTCGCCCTGCTCGAGCATTACGGCGGCCCCACAGGCATGAGCAAGGCCGGCATCGACCAGGTCAGGGCGTGGGCCAAGGACAACAAGCTGCGCGCCGGGACCATCATCGACGACATGTTCAAGGCGATCGGCCAGCAGACCGTCACCGTGCCCGGCACGCTCACAGCCGAGACCATCATCCCCGCGATCGCCCATGACGTCAAGACCATCAAGGACCGGCGGCGCGACCTCGCCGCGCAGGTCGAGAAGCTCCTGGAGGACCACCCTCTTCTCCGGGTCCTGACGTCGATGCCCGGGGTGGGCGTCAGGACCGCGAGCAACATCCTCCTCGGCATAGGCGGCGACGTCACCCGCTTCAAAAGCGCGGCCCACCTCGCCGCGTACGCCGGCATCGCCCCCGTCACCAGCCAATCCGGCACCAGCATCAAGGGCGAACGCCCCGCCCGGGGCGGCAACAAACAGCTCAAGAACGCATTATGGCAATCCGCGTTCGTCGCGTCCACCAAGCACCCGCCCTCCATCGCCTACTACAACCGCAAACGCGAACAAGGAAAACACCACAACGCCGCCGTCATCTGCCTCGCCCGACGCCGCTGCGATGTCATCTACAGCATGCTCAAGAACGGCACCCTCTACCAGGAACCGACCCTCGCCGCCTGAACACCACGAAGAACGAACACACCAGCCGCCACCGGCAAGGCGAAGCACGCCCACGACAACCAAACAAAACCCGACACATCAACCCCCTACGGAATTGACAAAAACATAGGAACACCCCCCTATTTCGACCAACAACCTGTTTTTATTGAATAAAATATTTGTTTGTAAATAACTTGTCATTATTTAAATAACTCCGCGCGCCGCCGTCCTGCAGGACATACACTGCCCCTGATAGGGGCAATAAAGCCCCCGAATAGGGATTCACCGCACGGGACACCCCCCGACCGGTCCTCCGAATCCCACAGGAAAGGACCACTTTTGGCATCTCAGGAGAAGAACCACATGGCGCGCGTCATCCGAGCCGCCATATGCGCCACGGCCGCTTCGGCCACACTGATGGCGGTCGGCATCGCACCGGCGTCCGCCACCCCCTCCAGCGCTTCCGTCGACGAAGGCAAGACGCTGACCCTGCCGGTTCAGTTCATCGACTACGACAAGGACAACCTGCTGTTCGAATACGCGATGGGCGCGGGCACCGGCGCCGACGACCTCTCGCTCAACAACGGCAAGAACGACACGGCGAGGACCGGCCTCGTCGCCGACACGCTCGGCAAGAACGGCATGCCGCAGTACGACAAGGCCGCCGTCGAGCAGATCGCGAAGGGCATCGACACGGAACTGGGACGCGCGGACGCATCCGACATCCCGTCCGACCCCGCGCAGCGCACCATGTTCCAGCGCCTGCTCGCGCAGTTCATGACGAAGGCGGCCACCAAGTCCACCGTGCTCAACCCGGCGGACCCCGGTGACGGCGTCGCCGGCGCGTTCGGCAAGTGGAGCTGCGGCGACGGCTCCGCGATCGTCGACGACACCTGCATGACCCCCGCCGCCGACGGCACCGCCCCGTCCGTCACCACGCTATGGGAGCAGAACGGCAACGGCGTCTACGGCTACAGCAAGGCCTCCACGCTCACCAGCGGCGCGTTCACGGTCACCCCGAACACCGAATACAAGTTCAGCGTCTGGGCCGACAACGGCGGCACCACCGCAGCCGACATGAACGTCGCCATCAGGAACGGCAAGAGCGACGCCATCACGGCGTACAACGCCGCTCCCTCCGACGCCGCGCGCACCACGCGCGACAGCGTCGCGAAGGACGCCGGCGCCTGGCAGGACTTCTACTTCAACAGCGGCGACGCCAAGGCCATCACAATCGCGCTGACCCCCGCCGCCGACGCGAAGACCGTGCGCATCGCCGGAGCCCAGCTCGTCCCCGCGGGCGCCAACAACGCGTATGACGCCGCCGACGCCGCCTACACCGGCATGCTCGGCGACGGCACGCACTACTTCTACGCAGGCAACCCGGACGCCGCCGACAACACGAAGTTCGGCAAGTGGACCGTCTCCGGCACGGGCAAGGACACCGAGTACGCCGAAGGCAAGGCCTCCAAGGTCACCGGCACGATGATGTGGTCCCAGGACGGCGACAGCGTGCTGAGCATGGCCGGCACGGCCGTCAAGCCGCTGACCCGCACCATCACCGGACTCACGCCCGGCGAGACCTACACGGTCTCCTACGCGCGCGGCTTCGTGCAGGCGGCCTACGCCGGCATCAAGGCGACCGACGCCGCCGGCACGACGATCCCGCTCACGGTTCCGGAAACCGACGCGAACAAGGGCGCCAACACGGTCGACCAGATCGACCCGGTCGCCAAAAACGACACGGGCGAGATCAGCTCCTTCGACCTCACCGTGCCGAAGGACTCGAACGGCGCCGTGACGCTCTTCATCCTCGCCGGCAAGGACAAGGACCTCCACTACCGTGCGGGCAACATCACCATCAAGCCGAAGCACAACACGCTGAAGTCCCAGACGTACGCGGAGGCCGTCGCCTCCGTGGACCTCAAGAAGAAGATCGACCTCTCCTCGGACAGCACGGACAACGGCATCGGCGTCTTCCAGAGCCCGATGGCATACGCCTACTACATGCTCAACAACCTGTTCACCGGCAACGCCGGCACGCCGTACTTCGGCTACGACAAGATGGTCCTCGCCTATGACGGGTCCAAGTCGGCGCATGGCCATCAGATCGACAAGTACACCTTCGCCGCGAACACGAGTGTCGAGGGCGACGTCACCTACCAGCCGGGGACGAAGGACGCCCCGGGCAGCGTCGCCTACGATCCGACCGCGACGAAGAGCGAGACGGACGGCAACTTCGGCTTCTTCCCGCTGGACGGCATCGACGGCGGTGAGATGACCGAAGGCAACATCGGCATCCGCGACGAGAACGGCAAGCCGGTCGTCAAGGACGGCAGGAACGTCTACGTCAGGAAGCAGCACAACTACCACTACGCCATGAAAAGCAACGGCGTCTTCACCTACCATCAAGGCGCCGGCCAGTTCTTCGACTTCACCGGCGACGACGACGTGTACCTGTTCGTCAACAACAAGCTCGCCATCGACCTCGGCGGCGCGCATACGGCGGCCAGCAAGGATGTCGACCTCGACGCGCAGGCGAAGTCCCTCGGACTGCAGGACGGCAAGACCTACCGCTTCGACTTCTTCTACATGGAGCGCCACACCGACGAGGCCGACATCAAGGTGACGACGAACCTCGACGTCACCGCGCTCTCCTCCGACTACACGCTGCTGGTCTCCAACGTGCTCAACGGCAAGGCGATGAACGACGGCGACTACCAGTTCACCGTCAAGCCCGCCGACACGGACGCGCAGGGCAACGCCATCCCCGAGGCCGACCGTACGGCCGCCGCCACGATGCTCGGCCTCGACGCCGCCGACATCGACACCGGCAGGACCTACGACTCGCCCAAGAGCGAATCCGGCCGTGCCGTCAACCTGGCGGAGCCCCTCACCCTGAAGTTCACTCCGGAGAACGCCGGCACCTACGTGTACAACATCGCCGAATCGCACGTCCCCGGTGACGCCGCGGCCGGCTACACCAACGACAGTGCTCCGAGGAAGGTGGTCATCACGGTCACGAAGGACGACACGTCCGACACCGGCTTCACGGTCACCACGACCGTCGACGGCAAGGAGCTGGAATCCGAGAACGGCGTTCCGCCGATCATCAGCTTCGTGAACAGCTGGAAGGCCCCCTCCGTCAAGCCGGGCGAACCGAACAAGCCGACGAACCCGGCCACACCGAAGCACGACGACGGCGCGGTCGCCGGCCAGCCGAAGCACGAGCTCGCGCGCACCGGCGCCTCGGTCCTCGTCGCCGTCGTGGCGTGCATGCTCCTCGCCGGAGCGGGCATCCTCGCGCTCGCCACCCGCAGGCACGACTGACGCAATCACCCGCCGGACACGGTGAGCCTCGCCGCAGGTGAGGCGGATATGACTTGGCCCCTCAAGACGAGGGGCCAAGTCATATCCACGGCCGTATTCCCACGCCCCGACCGGCATGCGCCCGCCTGGGGGACGCCCTTCCGTCCCGCATGCGGGTGCCGGGTGCCGTTAGGGTGGAGGCATGACTGACACGATTGTGGTATCGACGGACGGTTCGGCGCTCGGCAACCCGAACGGGCCGATGGGATGGGCGTGGGCCGACCACGCGAAGGACGCGGGCGACGGCGGCGAGCCCGGACACGAGCACGATTCGCGCGGCTACGACGCCGGCGGCGCCACGAACGGCACCAACCAAATCGGCGAACTGTGCGCCGTCCTGGAGGCGCTGCGCGCGCATCCGGGGCCGCAGAAACTCATCATCGAATCGGACTCCCAATACGCCATCAACTGCTCGACGAAATGGGTCAAAGGCTGGAAGCGCAACGGCTGGAAGAACTCGCAGAAGAAGCCGGTGAAGAACCGCGAGCTCATCCAGGCCATCGACGAGGCGATCTCGAACCGTCCCGGACCGGTCGAATTCAAGTGGGTGAAGGGACACGCCGGCAACGCGGGCAACGAGCTCGTCGACGAGCTCGCGCGCACCTACGCCGGCGACTGCCGCTCGGGCGCACAGGACGGATACCTGCCCATCGAAGGCTGGCGCTCGCTGCTGAACTCCGAATACTCGCGCGGCACCGACGTGCCGCCGGACGTGCAGCTCGTCCTCGACGGCAAGGCCGACGCGTCCGGTCTGCGCGGGACGCACGCGAACGACGGCAAGTCCGACGCGCGTCGCGACGCGGCGTCGCGGACGGCTGCGACACGCGCGTCGAAGCCGAAGCTCGCGGACCTGCTCGCCGAACCGGAGGGCGTGCCGGACGACCTCGGCGCGGCGAAGGCGGACGCGTCGGACACGACGGGCGCATCGGCGGCGGACACACGGGCGGCGTCATCGGCCGCGGAGCCGTCGGCGGCGCAACAGACCGCGCCGCAGGCCGCAATGCCGGGCCTCACGCCGAGCGGACTGAAGGTGTCGGGCGAGGTGCGCTTCTCCCCCGCACCGAAGACCAGCCCGTTCTACAACGGCGAGGCGATGCACGTGCACGGCTGGATCGCCGTGGACGGCTTCGTGGACGGCGACGGCAACCTCACGCTCACGGCCGCCGACTTCCTACGCTGAACACGCCGTGAACAGAAGCGGACACCATCTCACAGCATCGCCCACCCGCGTTAGGATAAGTACGGATTTTTCATCCGTACGGAAAGGAAGCACCATGGATAAGGCACAGCAGGACGCCCTGAAGAAGGCCGCCGGCATCGAGGCCGCCAAGCTCATCGAGAACGGCATGATCGCGGGCCTCGGCACCGGTTCCACTGTCAAGTTCCTCGTGGACGAGCTCGGCCGCCGCGTCAAGGAGGAAGGCCTCCAGTTCACCGGCGTCACCACGTCCCGCCGCACCCAGGCCCAGGCGGAAAGCTACGGCATCAAGATCGTCGACATCGACGATGTGGACCACATCGACGTGACCATCGACGGCGCCGACGAGGTCGACAAGGACTTCAACGGCATCAAGGGCGGCGGCGCGGCCCTCCTGTGGGAGAAGATCGTCGCCACCAACTCCGACAAGATCGTGTGGATCGTGGACGAGTCCAAGGTCGTCGACACCATCGGCAAGTTCCCGCTGCCGGTCGAGGTCATCCCGTTCGGCGCCGGCCACGTCATCAAGAAGTTCGAGGCCAAGGGCTACAAGCCGGTGCTGCGTCTCGACGCCGACGGCAAGGAGGTGCGCACCGACGAGAACAACTACGTCGTCGACCTGCACCTGGAGAAGATCGAGCACCCGTTCGACCTGGCCGAGGACCTCATCAACACGGTGGGCGTCGTCGAGCACGGCCTGTTCCTCAACATGGTGGACACGGTCATCGTGGGCGACCCGAACGGCCCGCGCGTGCTGACCAACTCCAACAAGTGAGCCGCGCATAACCCGGTCCTTCACCGGCGCGCACGCATGGACGCCGCATCCGTCCCGTACGGATGCGGCGTTCGTCGTCTTCGGCGGGACGCCCGCGGGCATCCGGACGCCGCGGGCGGACGCGGATATGGAAGGACCCCGCGCACCGGTTCGGTGCGCGGGGTCCTTCATGCCTTCGTGCAGGTAAGACTACTTGCGCTGGTGGCGGGTCTTACGCAGCAGTTTGCGGTGCTTCTTCTTGCTCATCCGCTTGCGGCGCTTCTTGATGACGGAACCCATCTGAAGCCTCCATTCCGATTAATCGTAAAAGTTGCAACTCGCACGAGTATACACACTCTTGAGGACGATGTCACCGGCACGTCACGATGTCGTCATGTTCCGGCCCGATGACGTCCATATGACGGGCGTCACGACGGGCGTCACAGCGGGAACTTCTGGTAGAAGCGCTGCAGCTCGTCCTTCGTGCCGGTGGCCTGGAACACCACGGTGTCATTGCGCCAGACGGCCGTGCCCTGCTTGGGCTGGTCCTTGTCGGTCTTCACCACGTATTCGCCGGTGTTGTCGCCCTGCACCTTCACCGCGCCGGACGCGATCTTCTTGCCGTCCAAGGCGCCGGTGAGCGCGTTGTACTGCGTGGTGGCGTCGTCGGAGGAGCTCCACTGGGCCACGATGAGCGTGATGTCCTGTCCCTTCTTGCCGGTGGAGTACGTGAGCGTGTACTCCTCGAGGGGAGTGGCCGAGTTCCAGGTGGTGGAGGCGTCGGCCTTGGTGCGTGCGAAGTTGAGCACGCTGTCCGGCATGGCCTTGAGCAGTTCCGTGGCGCCGTCCGGCAGATCCGTGGCCTTGATGGTCGGCGTGGTCGGCTCCTGCGTCTGCTGCTGGGAGGTGGCGGGCTTCGACGCCTCCGTCTTGTTCAGCGCCCAACCCGGCCAGACGAAGGCGGAGAGCAGGGCGAGGATGATGACCAGGGCGGCCGCGACGATCACGGCGATGAGCTTGCCGTGGGAGGGGCTTTGCTGCGCGGAACGAACGGAACTACGTGTATTCGACATGCCTTCGATTGTGGCACAGCCGCGTGACGCGCCGACGGGCACGAGGAACCGGTAGATATCTACCGGTGGTCCGTTCGCGGACGTACCGTCGAGGCATGGCGAAGACGAATGTGCAGTATGTATGCGGCGAATGCGGCTGGAGCGGCGGGAAATGGTTCGGCCGCTGCCCCGAATGCGGGCAGTGGGGCACCATCGAGGAGTTCCATGAGGCCCGTCCCTCCGCGGCGGCGAGGCGGGGCGGCGTGTCCGCAGGGCCGGCGGGGCGTATGGGCCATACGCGTGCCGGCGTCGTGGCGGAAGGCGCGGCGCGTCCGATCACGGAGGTCGGCACCGAGGACGTGACGCGTCTGCCCACGGGCTTCTCGGAGTTCGACAGGGTGCTCGGCGGCGGCATCGTGCCAGGGTCGGTGGTGCTCGTCGCCGGCGAGCCGGGCATCGGCAAGTCCACGCTGCTTCTGGAGACGGCAGGCAACATCGCCCGCGCCCATGCGGCGGACGGCGGGCGCGTGCTGTACGTGTCCGGCGAGGAGTCGCAGGGGCAGGTGCGGATGCGCGCCACGCGCATCGACGCGGTGGAGCCGAACCTGCTGCTGGCCGCCACCACGGACCTGGCCACCGTGCTCGGGCTCATCGAGCGGGAGCGTCCCACGCTGGCCATCGTCGATTCGGCGCAGACCATCATCTCCCAGGACGTGGATGGCATCTCCGGAGGCTCCACGCAGGTGCGCGAGGTGGCGAGCGCCCTCATCGACGTGGCCAAGACGTTGGACGTGCCGGTGCTGCTGGTCGGGCACGTCACGAAGGACGGTTCGATCGCCGGCCCGCGCACGTTGGAGCATCTGGTGGACGTGGTGTGCCAGTTCGAGGGCGATGGAGAGACCGCGCTCAGGATGCTGCGCGCGGTGAAGAACCGGTTCGGGCCCACGGACGAGGTGGGCTGCTTCGACATGAGCGGCGAGGGCATCGAGGAGGTGACCGACCCGGCCGGTCTGTTCCTCTCCTCCCCCGGCGGCGCGGACGGTGACGGCGACGCCGACGGCGAGACGACGGTGGAGGGCACGTGCGTGACGTTCACGTTGGACGGGCACCGGTCGCTGCCGGTGGAGATCCAGTCGCTGGTCACGAATTCGGTGCTGCCCACGCCGCGCCGCGCGGTGAACGGCGTGGACGCCAACCGCATCGCCATGCTGGTGGCGGTGCTGTACCGTCACGGGCACGTGAACCTGCTGGGCAACGACCTGTACGTCTCGACGATCGCCGGCGGGCTCGCGAAGGAGCCGTCCTGCGACCTAGCCATCGTGGCCGCGTTGGCGAGCGCGGCGAAGCACGCGCCGATCGCGCGCACTACCTGCGCCATCGGCGAGATCTCGCTGACCGGACAGGTGAGGCCCGCGCCGCGGATGGAGTACCGTCTGCGCGAGGCGGCACGGTTGGGCTTCACCACGGCCGTGGTGCCGAGGCTGCGCAAGCGCGTCGAGATCCCCGGCCTGCGCATCGTCGAGGCCACGACGCTCAAGGCCGCGCTCGACGTGCTGCTGTAGTGCCGGAGACGCGGGTCGCCGATATGCGGCGTCCCGCCCACCCCACAAGGATGGACGGGACGTCACGAAGGCCGGAAGGCGGCGGGGATGCACCCCGGAATGCACCCGGGTGCGGGACCGCGCTCAGGCGGTGAGGTGCTTGGTCTCCTCGACGTTGCGCCTGAGTTCGGCGGCGAGCGCGTCGGCGCCGTCGAACCTCACCTGCGGGCGCAGGAATCCGGCGAACTCCACACGCACCTTGTGCCCGTAGAGTTCCAGCCAGTCCTCGGTGATCGCGTAGGCCTCGACGACGCGCTCGTTGAGGCCGGTCTTCTCGCTGAACGTCGGCTTGGTGCCGATGGAGATGGCGGCGGCCCAGCGGCGGGGCTCAGTTGCCGTCTCGGCGGAAGCGGAGGTCTCGGCCGCCTCGGAGGCGTCGTGCTCCCCCGCTTCGCCTTCGTCGACGAGCCAGCCGGCGTACACGCCGTCGACCGGCAGGTATCCCACGACCTCGTCGGACAGGTTCGCGGTGGGGAATCCGATGGTGCGGCCGCGCTCCTCGCCGTGGACGACGATGCCTTCGACGGCGTGCGGACGTCCCAGGATCGCGTTCGCGTCCTTGATGCGGCCATGGCCCAGCAGGTAGCGCACGTTGCTGGAGCTCCACGCGCGGGTCGCCTTGGCCTGGCGCTTCTTGCTCCACGCGCGGCGTTCCGCCTTGGTGGCCCCCGCCAGCGGGTCGGCGGGCTCGCCCCACTCCTCCGGCATCTCCGGCTTCCAGTCGCGCGGGATGCGCACTTCGCCGGGGCCGCGGTCGTCCACCACGTCGAGTTCGAACACGCCGGTCGCGGCGGCGAGGTTCGCGATCGACTTGACGTCGCCCTTGCGGCCAGCGCCCATCGCGGCGTCGGAGCCGAGCACGAGCGTGCGCATGCCGAGCTTGCCGGTGAGCTGTCCGAGGAAGAAGATGTACGATTTCGCGGCGAAGGCGAGCGTGTACCGCACGACGAGCGCATGCTCGACGCCGAGCTCCTCCAGCACCCTCAGCCGATCGTCCACGCCATTGAGCGCGTTCGCGTCGATGACGCCGTCGCCGGGTTCGGCGCCGTCGTGCGCGGCGGCCCACCCGTGCACGAACGCAGGACGCGGGTCGAACAGGATCACGACGGAGAACGCGTCATGCTTGTGCGCGAGCTCGACCACGCGGCACACGACCGCCTGATGCCCCAGGTGCATGCCGTCGAACGCGCCCAGCGTGACCACGGCGCGCTTGTCGTTGTCGAAGGACGGCCACGCGACGTCGCCGTCCCCGTCCGGGGTCAGATACGTGATGTTCATTGCCATTGCGTTCGTTCCTTTCAGTCCTTGGGAAACACGACGACCGGTTTGGCCTGCGTGCGGTTGGCCCGTTCGACGATGGCGGCGACGTCGTCGCCGGCGATGGCGGCGTAGTGGACGCCTTTGGCGAGCGTCCCGTCGATGCGGCGGCCGAACCGCAGCTCGCGCGCCTGGTCGGCGGTGATGTCGATGACGGTCATGGCGCCGCGCGCCGCGTCGGCCATGCCGATGGCGCGGGCGCGCAGCCAGTCGCCGCGTTCCTCGCCGGACAGGCCGTCCGGGGTGTCCAGCACGCACCGGTTGCGGGTGACGGTCTCCCCCTCGCGGTTGGTGAACGTCTTTGGTTCGGCGTGGGCGTCGACGATCGCATCCGCGGCGACGGCGAGGCCTGAACGGTCGTCGGGCAGCGCGAACCGTCCCACGCGGGTGCGACGCAGGCGCGTGAGATACCCTCCCACGCCGAGCGCGGTGCCGAGGTCGCGGCCGAGCGCGCGGATGTACGTGCCGGACGAGCAGCTCACCCGCACGTCGACGTCCACGACGGGAATACGGTCCGTCGCATCGGAGGAACCGTCGACGCGACCGTCGGACCGGGCATCGGACCGGCCATCGAACGTCGTACCCGCCGGTTCGAGCGGCGCCGCCGGCGACGCGGCGGACGCGTACCCGGGACGCACGTCGAGGACGTCGAACCCGGCGATGTGCACGGCCCTCGCCTTGAGCGCCACGTCCTTGCCCTCGCGGGCCAGGTCGTAGGCGCGCTGGCCGTTGACCTTGATGGCGGAGAAGGTGTTCGGCACCTGCTCGATGTCGCCGAGGAACGTCTCGGCGATGACGCGTTCGACGTCCCGACGCAGGCCGTCGGCGCCGCCGGACAGCCATCCGGCCGCGGCGCCGTCCGCGGTCGCGGCGAACGCGCCGTCGGCGTCGTCGGTGGTGGTGGAGGCGCCGAGTCGGATCGTCGCCTCGTAGGTCTTGTCATGTTCGACGATGTACTGCAGCAGGCGCGTGGCCCTGCCGAACCCGATGACCAGCATGCCGGTGGCCATCGGGTCGAGCGTGCCGGCGTGGCCGACCTTCTTCGTGCGCAGCGCGCCGCGGACGGCGGCCACCGCGTCGAAGCTGGTCACGCCCTGCGGCTTGTCGACGAGCAGGAGTCCGTCGTTCATGCGATGCGGAAGTCCTCGGCGTCACCGAACCCGTCGTCGGCGTCATCGAAGCCGTCATCGTCGAAACCATCGTCGTCGGCGTCCTGCGCGGGCTTGTCGTCATGCTTGTACGGGTCGGCGTCGCCGGCGTACTGGGCGTTGGCGCGCGCCTTGGCGAGCTCCTCGTCGCGCTTGCGGGCCATGACGAGGATGTCCTCGATCTCGTGGGCCTCGCCGGGGACCTCGTCGAACACGAACTGAAGCTGCGGGGTCAGACGCAGACCGGCCTTGCGGCCGACGAGCGTACGCAGATGGCCCTTGGCCTGGTCGAGGGCCTGCTGGGCGCGTTTGCGTTCGCCGGCCTCCTTGCCCTGATGGCCGTACTGGGTCCAGTAGACCTTGGCGATCTGCAGGTCGTTGGTGACGCGCACCTCGGTGATGGTGATGTTGATCAGGCGCTTGTCATGCAGCTCACGCTCGATGGAGGAGGCGATGACGCGCTGGATCAGGGCCGCGATGCGCGCGGCGCGGGGGTTGGTTCCTGCCATGGGAAGTCCTTTTCAAAGAATCGTCCGAAACAATCTGTGCGGATATGAAGCGCTCCCGCTGGCGAGGACTGTCGGCGGGAGCGGATGATGCGGGCCGGCGGGACGGGTCTGGTCCCGGCCGCCGGCCATATGACGCGTGCAATGTCGCGTTCGATGACGCGTGCGGCGTACGTCACGTGCGTGACGTACGCGGCACGCCGATGCGCTACTTGCGTTCGACCTCGCGCATCTCGAAGGTCTCGATGATGTCGCCGAGCTCGATGTCGTTGAAGGAGCCGAGGTTGATGCCGGCCTCGTAGCCTTCCTTGACGGACTGCACGTCGTCCTTGAAACGACGCAGCGAGGAGATCTCGAGGTCGTTGACGGTGGCGACGCCGTTGCGCAGGATACGGCACTTCGTACCGCGCTTGACCTCGCCGTCCTGCACCATGACGCCGGCGATGTTGCCGAACTTGGAGGAGCGGAAGATCTCGCGGATCTCGGAGTGGGAGGTGACGACCTCCTCGTATTCCGGCTTGAGCATGCCCTTGAGGGCGGCCTCGATGTCCTCGATGGCCTTGTAGATGACCGAGTAGTACTTGATCTCCACGCCCTCGCGGTCGGCCAGATCCTGCACCTGACGGTTCGGGCGCACGTTGAAGCCGATGATGACGGCCTTGTCGACCGTGGCCAGGTTGACGTCGTTCTGCGTGATCGCGCCGACGCCGCGGTGGATGACCTGGATGCCGACCTCGTCGGACACCTCGATCTTCATCAGGGAGTCCTCGAGCGCCTCGACGGAGCCGGAGGAGTCGCCCTTGATGACGATGTTGAGCATGTCCACCTCGGACTTGGCGAACTGCTCCTTGAGGGACTCGAGGGAGACGATCTTGCGGCGCTTGGCCAGCTGGGCGGCGCGCTCGGTGGCCTGGCGCTTCTCGGCGATCTGACGCGCGGTGCGGTCGTCGCCGGCCACAAGGAACAGGTCGCCGGCGGTGGGCACGGAGGTCAGGCCCAGCACCTGGACCGGCGTGGACGGGGTGGCCTCCTTCATGTGCTTGCCGTTCTCGTCGAGCATGGCGCGCACGCGGCCGTACGAGGTGCCGGCCACGATGGCGTCGCCCACGTGCAGGGTGCCCTGCTGGACGAGCACGGTGGCCACGGCGCCGCGGCCCTTGTCGAGCCTGGCCTCGATGGTGGCGCCGCGGGCGTCCATGTTCGGGTTCGCCCTGAGGTCGAGGTCCGCGTCGGCGGTGAGCAGCACCGCTTCGAGGAGCTTGTCCACGTTGATGTTCTGCTTGGCGGAGATGTCGACGAACATGGTGTCGCCGCCGTACTCCTCCGGCACCAGGCCGAACTCGGTGAGCTGGCCGCGGACCTTCTCCGGGTTGGCGCCCGGCTTGTCGATCTTGTTGACCGCCACGACGATCGGCACCTTGGCCGCCTGCGCGTGGTTGATGGCCTCGACGGTCTGCGGCATCACGCCGTCGTCGGCGGCGACCACGAGGATCGCCACGTCGGTGAGCTCGGCGCCGCGGGCACGCATGGCGGTGAACGCCTCATGGCCCGGGGTGTCGAGGAACGTGATCTTGCGCTTCTCGCCGTCGAGGTCGACCGTCACCTGGTAGGCGCCGATGCGCTGGGTGATGCCGCCGGCCTCGCCCTCGATGACGTTCGTCTTGCGGATGGTGTCGAGCAGTCGAGTCTTGCCGTGGTCGACATGGCCCATGACGGTGACCACCGGCGGACGCGGCTCGAGGTCCTCGTCCTCCTGCAGCTCCTCGTTGTCGAGGTCGATGTCGAACTGCTGGAGCAGCTCCTTGTCCTCCTCTTCGGCGGAGACGATCTGGATGTTCCAGCCGATCTCCTCGCCGAGGATCTGGAAGGTGGACTCGTCCAGCGACTGCGTGGCCGTGGCCATCTCGCCCAGGTGGAAGAGCACGGTGACGAGGGACGCGGCGTTGACGTTGATCTTCTCCGCGAGGTCCGCGAGGGACGCGCCCTGGCGCAGGCGGATGGTCTGGCCGTTGCCGCGCGGGATGCGCACGCCGCCGATGGTCGGCGCTTTGATCTCCTCGTACTCGCGGCGCTTCGCCAGACGGTTCTTACGCGCCTTGGAGCTCTTGCCGCCCTGGCGTCCGAAGGCGCCTGCGGCACCACCGCGACCGCGGCCGCCGCCACGTGCGGGACCGTTGCTCGGAGCGGAGGAACCGCCCTGGAAGCCGCCGCCCTGACCGCCGCGGAAACCGCCGCGCTGGCCTGCGCCGGACTGGGCGCCGCCCTGACCCGGACGGTTGTGGCCCCACTGGCCCGGACGCGGAGCGCCGGTGCCGCCCTGGCCCGGGCGGCCGTTGCGGAAGCCGCCACGGCCGCCACGGCCGCGACCGCCGCCGTTGCGGCTGTCGTTCACGGTCGGACGCGCCATCGGGTGCGGACGCGGGATGTCACCCGGCGTGGGGGTGTGCATGCCCTGCTTGCGGCTGAACGGGTTGTTGCCCGGACGCGGGCCCGGGGTGTGCGCCTGCTGGCCGGGGGCCGCCGGACGCGGGTTGGCGCCGCCGGACTGGCCGGGACGCGGGGCGCCCTGACGGCCGGGGTTGCCGCGGTGCTCGCCCTGCGGGCGCGGGGCGCCGGGACGTGCGCCCGGACGGCCCTGGCCCTGCTGGCCGGGACGATGGCCCTGCTGGGCTCCCTGGGAACGGTCACCGCGCTCGTTGCGGTCGCGACGCTGGCCGGACTGGCCATGCTGGGACTGGTTGCGCGGTCCCGGCTGCGCGGGACGCGGGCCCGGATGGGCGCCCGGCACGGGGGCCGGACGATGCTCGCCGGCGTGCGCCGCGGGAGCGGCGGAAGCAGGGGACGGCGCCGCGGGCCTGGCGGCCTGGGCCGGGGTGGGCGCGGGTGCGCCGGCATGCGCCGCCGGACGCGGGGACTGTCCGTGCGCGTTGTGCGACGGCTTCGGGGCGCCGGGCTTGGCCCCCTGCCTGGAACCACCCTGTTCGCCCTTGTCGGCGAAGGCGTTCTTCAGTTTGCGAACCACCGGAGGTTCGACGGTGGAGGAGGCGGACTTGACGAACTCCCCCATATCCTTGAGCTTCTCCAGCACGGTCTTGCTGTCGACGCCAAGGGCCTTGGCAATTTCATATACGCGTGGTTTCGCCACTACTTGTTCTCCTTATCGTGACCACGCGCCGGCGTGGTCAAATCCCGATGACGGCGAGCCTGTTCATCGTACGACCATGATCGTGATTCCTCATTCTTCGGCCGGGCATGCTTACGCCCGGCATACCGCATCAAGCATACTCAGTACGCTGGATGTGCCACGCCCGACGACGGGGCGGGATGCCGTCCGGCTCCCCGCCCCATCCACGTGTCCGCGGGAGACAGGTCAGTCGTCCTGCGCCTGTCCGTCCGCGGCGGCGGCCTCATGCTGCTGCTCGGCGAGCTTCCTGGCGTGGGCCTCGGACGATTCGATGCCGATCTTCCAGCCGGTGAGCTTGGCGGCCAGACGCGCGTTCTGCCCCTCCTTGCCGATGGCCAGCGACAGCTGGTCGTCGTGGATGAAGGCGATGGCGGTCTTGTTCTTCTCGCTGATCACCTGCACGCCGGTGGCCACGGCCGGGCTCAGGGCGGAGGCGACGAACTTGGCCGGATCGTCGGAGTAGTCGACGATGTCGATCTTCTCCGGGCCGAGGTTCTCCATGACGGCGCGCACGCGGGCGCCGCCGGGGCCGATGAGCGCGCCCTTCGGGTTCACGCCGTCGGTGTTCGCCTTGACGGCGATCTTCGTGCGGGCGCCGGCCTCGCGGGCGATCGCCATGATGGACACGGCGCCGGAGACGAGCTCCGGGACCTCACGTTCGAAGAGCTTGCGCACGAGCTCCGGGTGGGAGCGGGAGACGATGATCTCCGGTCCCTTGAGGCCGCGGCCCACGTTCACCACGTAGACGCGCAGACGCTCGCCATGGCGGTAGCGCTCGCCCGGCACCTGCTCGCGGCGGGGCAGCAGGGCCTCGACGTCGCCCACGGCGATGTGCACGTTGGACGAGTCCTTGACGTCCTGCTGGACGACGCCGGTGATGAGCTTGCCCTTCTGGCCGGAGAACGCGCCGAACACGCGCTCGTCCTCGGCATGGCGGAACAGCTGGGTGATGACCTGGCGCGCGGTGGCGGCGGCGAGACGGCCGAAGTCCTTCGGCGTGTCATCGTATTCCTCGCCCAGCGTGGGGGCCGGATGCGGGTCGTCCTCGGTGGGCGTGCCCGGGATCTCGTCCGCGGCCCACACGGTGAAGGTGCCGGCACGGTCGTCGAGTTCGACGCGCGCGTGCTTGGCCGCGTGCGGGGTCTTGAGATAGGCGAGACGCAGCGCCTCGGACAGGGCGTCGTCAAGCGCCTCCGGCTCGATGCCCTGCTCTGCTGCGAGCTTGTGAATTCCTGTCAGGTCCAGTTCCATTTCGCAAGACCTCCCTTAAGTTATTGCGGCGAATGGCCCCTATGTTGGCCCATATGGTCATAGTCAGTGTTTACTCTACTGTTTTATGAAGACACTTCGGGATTCCTGGACGCACACCCCCTTGGCGGCCGTACTCGCGTTGTGCGCGATGACGGCGCCTCTCGCCGGCTGCGCCGCACCGGGTCTCGAAGCGCAGGTCGACGAGGCGACGAAGCCGAGCGCATGCGAGAGCGTGTATCTGACGGCCTCGCACGCCCTGTCCCCCGCCGTCGCCGAAGCGCCGCTGATGATGCGGTATCTTGCGGCCCGCACCTCGGCCACGGCGTGGCTCACCGTGGCCTCCACCTGCGACTCCCGGTTCGCCGAGGGCGCGATGCGCGCCGCGCAGGCCTCGTTCGTCGCCGGAACGTTGGCGGAACGTCTGGGGGTGGACGCCTCCTCCCCGGAGAAGGTCGACTACGACGAAGTGGTGAGCCTCGACATGCAGGCATCCGCGCTCGACGCGATCTCGCTCGGCGAGGACCGCGCCGGATTCTCGGTGGAGGTGCTCGCCGCCCGCGGCGTGGACGGCGCCACACTGGCCCTGTCCGACAACCACAAGACCGCCGCGCAGCGCCTGTTCTCCCTGTCCGGCTCCTCGAAGGACCCACGGCGCAAGGTGTACGCGGTGGACCAGCTCATCGCCCACCCGGACACGATCGCCGACCCGGCCAACGGCATCACGGCCGACACGGTCGCCTCCATCGAGATGAACTGCGCACGCGCCTATCTGGACGCGGTGGGCGGCAAGGAGGTCACCGGCGCCGACGGATCCTCGTCGCCCTCGCCCAAGACGCTCGCCTGGCTGGCCCGCATGGCCTCCGCCCGCGCATGGCGCGCGATGGAGCTCGGCTACCCCTCCTTCGACGCCGCCCTGTTCGACTGACGCCCCCCCCCACCGACGTCACGTGCCCGACGTCACGCGCGCGGACCGTCATCGGACGGCTCACGGACATACGAAAAAGGGTTCCGGGACAACCCGGAACCCTTTGCAATCGCGGATGAAGCGAGATTCGAACTCGCGGAGGGGTTCGCCCTCACACGCTTTCGAGGCGTGCTCCTTAGACCGCTCGGACATTCATCCATCGTCGCGTGAAAACGCAACCTGTTTATTATAAGCCGTGACGGCGTGAACGCAAGTTGGCGCGTCGCGACACGTCGCGACACGTCACGGCACGTCGCGACACGGCCGCACGCCGACGTACGCCGCCGTTCCGTCGCACTTACGGCTTCCGCCCCTACAGCCTCTGCTCGTGCACGGAGGCGTTGACCCACTGGTGCTGCTCGACGTTGTATCCGGAGAAGATGCCGATGTCGAGCATGCAGTCGCGGTAGTCGCGCCCGTGGGCGATGGTGATGTAGTTGTCGTCGACCATGCGGTCGTGGGTGGGGTCGAGACCGATCCACCGGTTGTCCTGGTAGACCTCCACCCAGGCGTGCGTGGCACCCTCCCCGCCGAGCAGGCCGGCGATGTAGCGGGCGACGAGCCCGCAGTGGCGGGCCACGGACAGCATCACGTGCGCATAGTCCTGGCACACGCCCTTGCGTTGGACGAGCGCCTCCTCGGCGGTGGTGCGGATGGTGGTGGAACCGGGCGTGTAGACGAACGCCTTGTACACCTCGTCCATGATCTCGCGCGCCCTCTCGACCGGCGTGACGTTCTCCGGCAGCGTCTCGAGACGCCGACGGCAGATGTCGGTCAGCGCCTCCACGGCGGGGCCGGGGATCGTCAACGCGGAATCGAAGCGGTACAACGGCTTGTAGATCTCCGTCTTGATGTGCTCGTTGTCGACGAACGCGATGCCGGTCACCTTGTAGTTGAACACATCGTGCGGCTCGGGGATGAAGCCGGTCTTGACCACCGAATCGAACGAGTCGATGGTGGTCTCCAGCTCGACGTCCGGCTCGATGTCGATCTCGACGTCCACAACCTGCTGACGCGGGCCGGTGGCGGGGATGCACCGCAGCTGGAAACGGTGATCGGTGACGGGCGAGCTGAAGCTGAGCTTCATCTCGTAGTCAAACACCAGTTTTTTCATGAATCAGGCTCCGAATCGGCTCCGTAAGATGTGATATAGACCGCATTCCACCTTACCAGCTCGACCTGTCACGGCCTGCGGGCGTCCATGTTCATCGCGCTGAACGACCCCGGATCCTTGCGGTCGCCGGTGATCGAACGCTTGCCGAAGTCGTCGAGGAAGCTCTGCAGGCGCGCGGTCAGCTCCGGGTATCCGCGCTGCGGCAGCTGGCCGAGCAGCCAGCCGATGCCCTCGGCGAAGCACTGCGGCAACGGCATGCCGTCCAACGCATGCGAGTAGGTGCTGAGCTTACGGAACGGCGCGTCCATCTCCTCCACCGGCATGCCGAAGCGCGTGTACAGGTCGAGGCGTTCGATGTACTTGCCGATGAAGATGAACGCCTTGAGCGTCATGTCGGCGGCGGAGTTCTCGATGCCGCCCCAGAAGGCGAGCATGTTGTCGGCGATGTCGCGCTGGGCGTAGATGTCGGACGAATCGGCGGACGCCTCGGCCGCGCTGGTGATGTTCGTCACCGCCAGCTCGACGTACTGCAGCAGACGGGAGCTGAGCTCCGGGCGCAGGACCACCGCGTTGTTGAACGCGGAGACGATGGCGGAGCGCACCGAATCCGGGTTCGTGCCGTCGTAGAGGAACGAGTGGATGAACGTGTCGAAGTCCTCGAAATCCTCCGGCAGGTCGAGCGCGCGGGCGAACGGACGGAAGGCGTCCGGATTGTCGTCCATCACACGGTCGTAGAACGGGTAGAACTGGACGAGCGTGGTGAACGCGCGCTCGGTGTAGCGGCCGAGCCAGTACAGGTTGTCGGCCTTGGACGCGGTGACGAGCTGCAGCGAATGCTTGCGCGCGTGCGGCATGAGGTTGACCGATTCGATCTCCTCGCCGTGGTTCGGGATGACGCGGTCCTTGGGCGCGAGCACCCACGTGTCCTTGAAGCCGCCGCCCTGGGACGAGTTGACGATCATCTGCCCGGGCACCGAGGAGTAGCGGGTGAGACCGGAATACCACACGTGCGTGTTCTGGCCGGTCACGACGAACGCGCGCAGGTCGGCCTTGCGCGGGCTGTGCTCGCCGGTGGCGGGGTCCACCACGTCGATGTCGCGGAACTGGATGATCTCCTGCGCGATGAACCGGCGCGGGTCCGCCTTGATGCGGTCGGCGAGCTCCTCGCGCTTCTCGCGGCTCAGGTCGCGCCCGAACACCACGCCGTAGCCGCCGGCCTCCGCCACGTCCTTGATGACGAGTTCGTCCATGCGGCTCAGGACCTCCTTGCGGTCCTGCTCGAACATCGGCATGTACGTGGGCGCGTTGTGCAGGATCGGCTCCTCGCCCAGATAGTACTTGATCATCTGCGGCACGAAGTAGTAGATGGCTTTGTCGTCGGCGGCGCCGTTGCCCGGCGCGTTGACGATGGCGACGTTGCCGGCGCGGTAGGCGGACAACAGTCCGGGCACGCCGATCACGGAGTCCGGGTTGAAGGCGAACGGATCGAGGTAGTCGTCGGCGAGCCTGCGGTAGACAACGCCCACGCGGTGCCGGTTGCCGGCGTAGTCGAGGAAGAACAGCTTGTTCTCCACCACTTCGAGGTCCTCCGGGAAGGCGAGCGTGGCGCCGGTCTTCTCGGCGAGGTAGGCGTGTTCGAAGAACGCGGAGTTGTAGCGGCCGGGGGTGAGCACCACGGCGATACCCTCGGTGGAGACGAAGTCCATGGCCTTGCGCAGCAGACGCGGATAGTCGCGGTTGTCCCGCACGTGCACCTCGCGGAACAGGCGCGGGTTGGCGCGGCGTTCGATGTCGCGCGCGAACAGCGGGTAGCTGGCGCCGGAGGGGATGCGCAGGTTGTCCTCGAGCACCCACCAGCGGCCGTCCTCGCCCTGGACGAGGTCCTCGCCGGCGATGTGCGCGAACACGCCGGCCGGGGGCGTCACGCCGTTGACCTGCGGGTAGTAGCCGGCGGACGTGTACACGAACTCCTCGGGCACGACGCCGTCGTGGATGATGCGCTTGTCGGAGTAGATGTCCCGCAGGTACGCGTTGAGCGCGTTGACGCGCTGCTTGAGCCCCGCCTCGAGACGGTCGAACTCGTCGGATTCGATGATGCGCGGAATCGGATCGTACGGGAACAGACGGTCCTTGTACACGCCGTCCTTGTACACGCCGAACCGTACGCCGTTGCGGCTCAGCTCGCGGTTGATGTCCTCGCGCCGCTCCACCAGTTCCGTCGCGAGCCTGCCTGCCGACGATTCGATCATCGTGTTTCCGCCTTCCGTGCCTCATGCCGTGAAGCCCGCGTCCGTCCGTTGCGGTGCGGACCTTCGGACATGCGGGCCTCCTTGCCGATACGCGCGTCATCGTAGGCGGCACCCGTTTCATGCAGGGCGCGGCAATGTTACGAGCAGGTCACTGTCCCGCCTCGGCGCCGCCTCGTCGTCCTCCCACGATTCCCGTACGGGGCATCGGCGCGGGACCGTATACTCGTTGGCTATGACGGACAAGACACGACTGCGCATCGACCTCGCATACGACGGCGGCGGCTTCTACGGGTGGGCCACGCAACCGGACATCCGCACCGTGCAGGGCACCATCGAGGCGGCGCTGCACAAACTGCTGCGCGTGCCCGAACATGACCCGGACGAGCCACTGCGCCTCGTCGTCGCCGGACGCACCGATACCGGCGTCCACGCCAGTCATCAGGTGTGCCATCTCGACGTCGCCGAATCGACGCTGGAACGCGCCGTCGGGCACATGAGGGTGCCGGCGGTCACCGCGCTCGAGCATCGGCTGCAGCGCCTGCTGCCGTCGGACGTCACCGTCCATCGCGTGTCCGTCGCGCCGGACGGTTTCGACGCGCGGTTCTCCGCGCTGGAACGCACGTACGTGTATCGGATCGCCGACCGCGCGAGCGAAGTTGATCCGCGGCTGCGCGGGTGCGTGCTGCACATCGACGACACGCTCGACCTGGACGCGATGAACCGTGCCGCGGCGATGACGCTGGGATTGCACGACTTCGGTTCGTTCGCGACGCCGAATCCGGGCGGTACGACGATCCGCGAGGTGAAGCGCGCGTTCTGGACGCGCGTCCCGTCGCGTCCGCTGGTGCCGTCGCGCGACGACGTCGCGGCGCGCGGGCACACGTCAGACAGCGGCACGACGGGTGGCGGGTACGGCGACGACGCGGCGACCGGTTACGTGACGCCGACGCTGGAATCCGGTCTTGTCTGCTTCACGATCGTCGCGGACGCGTTCGCACGCAACATGGTGCGTTCGCTCGTCAACGCGTGCGTCGCGGTGGGCATCGGCAAACGCGACCTCGACTGGTTCGCAGGCAAGATGGCCGTGCCGAAGCGCGAAGGCTCGACCGGACCGATCGCACCGCAGGGCCTCACGCTGGAGCACGTCGCCTACCCGCCCGACGACGAACTCGCCTCCCGGGCCGAGGCGATCCGCGCCGTCCGCACCCTGCCGTAGCTGCCTGCGGTCGTCACCGCACCATGCGATGGATGGGAGCGGGCATGCGAAAGGGGTCGGGAATCCATACGGATTCCCGACCCCTTTGCTTCGAGTCAGCTGACGCTAACGACTCACTCGGCCTGCTCGGCCTCGGTGGTCTCGGCGGCCTCGGCCGGAGCCTCGGTGGCTTCGGCGGCGGTCTCCTCAACCGGAGCCTCGGCGGCCGGAGCCTCATCCTTGGCCTCGACCTTGGCGGCGGCTTCGGCTTCCTTCACGACGGCCTTCTTGGCGACCGGCTCGGTGACGAGCTCGATGATGGCCATCGGGGTGGCGTCGCCCTTACGCGGGGCGATCTTCACGATGCGGGTGTAGCCGCCCTCGCGCTGCTCCATCTGCTCGGCGATCTGGGTGAACAGCACGTGCACGACGGACTTGTTGCGGATGACGCGCATCACGCGACGGCGGGAGTGCAGATCACCGCGCTTGGCGAAGGTGATCAGGCGCTCGGCCAGCGGACGAAGGCGCTTGGCCTTCGGCAGCGTGGTGGTGATGCGGCCGTTCTGGAACAGGCTGGTGGCCATGTTCGCGAGCATCAGGCGCTCGTGCGCCGGGCTGGAGGCCAGACGCGGGCCCTTCTTGGGTGTGGGCATAGTAACTCCTTTTGCTTGGCCGGTTCAGGTGGGCAGAGGCCCGAACGTCCGAACCGGTCTAGCGGTTGGTCGAAATCGGCTGGACCGTTCTCACTCGTCTTCCGGCGAGAAGAAGGTGCCGCCTTCGAGATTGTTGGTGTCGAAGCCGCCGAGCGGGGAGGCCTTCAGGGACATGCCCAGAGACTGGAGCTTCTCCTTGACCTCGTCGATGGACTTCATACCGAAATTGCGGATATCGAGCAGATCCTGCTCGGTGTGGGAGACCAGCTCGCCGATGGTGTGGATGCCCTCGCGCTTGAGGCAGTTGTAGCTGCGCTGCGTGAGGTTGAGGTCCTCGATCGGCACGGCGAGTTCGGGGTTGGACTCCTCCACCACAGGGGCGGGGCCGACCTCGACGCCTTCGGCCTGGGTGTTGAGCTCACGGCACAGGCCGAAGAGCTCCACCAGGGTGGAACCGGCGGAAGCCACCGCGTCACGCGGGGAGATGGCCGGCTTGGTCTCCACGTCCAGGATGAGCTTGTCGAAGTCGGTGCGCTGTTCCACACGCGTGGCCTCGACCTTGTAGCTCACCTTGAGCACCGGGGAGTAGATGGAGTCGACCGGGATGCGGCCGATCTCATCGGTGTCCTGCTTGTTCATCGCCGCCGGGACGTAGCCACGGCCGCGCTCGACGGTGAACTCGATCTCGAGTTCGCCGTCCTCGGCGAGGGTGGCGATGTGCATGTCCGGGTTGGCGATGGTGACGCCCGCAGGCGGGGTGATGTCACCGGCGGTGACCTCGCCCTTGCCGCTCTTGCGCAGGTACATGACGACAGGTTCGTCGTACTCGCTGGTGAGCACGATGCCCTTGACGTTGAGCAGAATCTCGGTCACGTCCTCCTGGACGCCCGGCAGAGTGGTGAACTCGTGCAGGGCACCGGAGATACGCACCGAAGTCACAGCGGCACCCGGAATCGAGCTCAGCAGGGTGCGACGCAGCGAGTTGCCAAGCGTATAGCCGAATCCCGGTTCGAGCGGCTCGATGATGAAGCGGGAGCGCTGGGGGTTCAGCGATTCCTCGTTAAGAGTCGGACGCTGTGCAATAAGCACTGTGGTATCCTTTCAGCTTTTGACCGGTGGTGCACTCACCGGGAAAAGCGGGTTGGATGAATATTGTCTAGTAGTGCTCAGACGCGACGACGCTTCGGGGGACGAACGCCGTTGTGCGCTTGCGGGGTGACGTCGGTGATGGAACCGACTTCGAGACCGGCGGACTGCAGGGAACGGATGGCGGTCTCACGACCGGAACCCGGGCCCTTGACGAACACGTCGACCTTCTTCACACCATGCTCCATCGCCTTGCGGGCGGCGGACTCGGCAGCCATGCCAGCGGCGTACGGCGTGGACTTGCGGGAGCCCTTGAAGCCGACATCGCCACCGGAGGCCCAGGACACCACGGCGCCGGACGGATCGGTGATCGAGATGATCGTGTTGTTGAAAGTGGACTTGATGTGAGCCTGGCCGACCGGGATCGACTTGCGATCGCGACGACGGGGCTTACGAGCGGCTTGCTTTGGCGCTGCCATTGACCCTCGTTTCCTTGTAACGAACTAATTGCTTGATTGGATGGTCCGTGGCGATGGGTGTGACCCCGTGGCCCGGATCGCGCCACCTACTACTTGGTGGCCTTCTTCTTTCCGGCGACCGTGCGCTTCGGGCCCTTGCGGGTGCGGGCGTTGGTCTTGGTGCGCTGACCACGCACGGGAAGTCCCTTACGGTGACGCTGGCCTTGGTAGCAGTTGATCTGAATCTTGCGACGGATGTCCGCGTCGATCTCACGACGCAGATCGCCCTCGATCTTGTAGTTGGCCTCGAGGTAGTCACGCAGCGTGATGAGCTGCTCGTCGGTCAGATCCTTGACGCGGATGTCCGGGTTGATACCGGTCGCGGCAAGCGTTTCCTTGGCACGAGTGCGACCCACACCGAAAATGTAGGTGAGGGCGATCTCGATGCGCTTCTCATTGGGGATGTCGACTCCGGCAAGACGTGCCATTGCGATTCCTTCTGGTTGACGTAGGTCTTGCACCCACTCGTCCGGCGTTCCGGCACGGGCCTACGTACCCGTGGTTCAGTGTCGTTCCCTTGCGGGAAGCACTGTGAATGAGTGCCTTATTGGTTGTGCCGCTGGAGAATCTGCTCTCAGCCCTGACGCTGCTTGTGGCGGGGGTTGGTGCAGATCACCATGACGCGGCCGTGACGACGGATCACGCGGCAGTTCTCGCAGATCCTCTTGACACTAGGGCTGACCTTCATGGTTTTCCTTTGCTTGTACCTTACTTGTAACGGTACGTAATACGGCCACGGTTGAGATCGTACGGGCTCATTTCGAGCACCACGCGGTCCTGGGGAAGGATACGGATGTAGTTCTTCCTCATCTTGCCGGAGATGGTGGCGAGCACGATGTGCTTGTTCTCGAGTTCGACGCGGAACATCGCGTTGGGAAGGGCTTCGACCACCCGTCCTTCGACTTCAATCACACCGTCTTTTGCCATGGGCTCCCGCTTCCGTTGGATTGGCTGCATTACATGAGGTGCATCCTAAGACACACCAAACTACTAGAATACACAGGGGCCGGACTATCCGACACATGGCGTGTCAGATGGTCCGGCCCCTGCGTGTCGCGGGTCGATGGCCGCCGATCGGGTCAGCGGGCGTCGAGCGCGGCGACGATGTTCTTCTGGATGGCGTCGATGTCGCCGACGCCGTCGATCTCGACGAGCTGGCCGCGGGACTTGTAGGTGTCCAGCAGCGGCGCGGTCTCCTTGGCGTAGGTGGCGAGGCGCTTGGCGATGGCCTCCGGGTTGTCGTCGGTACGGCCCTGCTCCTCGGCGCGCTTGGCGATGCGGTGCATGAGGACCTCGTGGTCGGCGTCGAGCGCCACGACCGCGTCGAGCGGGGTGCCGAGCTCCTCGAGCATGGCATCAAGCGCCTCGACCTGGGCGGCGTTGCGCGGGTAGCCGTCGAGGATCCAGCCGTTCTTGGCGTCGTCCTGCGCGAGGCGGTCCTTGACGATGGAGTTGGTCAGCTCGTCCGGGACGAGCTCGCCCTTGTCGGTGTAGGCGATGACCTTGAGGCCGAGCTCGGTCTTGCCCTTGATGTTGGCGCGGAAGATGTCGCCGGTGGAGATGGCCGGGATGCCGTAGTGCTCGGCGAGCAGCGCGGCCTGGGTGCCCTTGCCGACGCCCTGGGGGCCCATGATGAGAAGACGCATGTTATTGCCTCACTTTCCTTCGACGTGGTCGGTGTTTTCGAACAGGAATCCGGCGTACTGGAACTGTTCGGTCTGGGCCTTGGCCTGACGAAGCGTGTCAAGGCCGACGCCCGCGATGATCAGGATGGTGGTGCCGCCGAACGGCAGCTTGGTGTTGAGTCCGAGCGCCATGATGAGGACTGTCGGGATGAGCGCCACGAAGAGCAGGTAGACGGCGCCGACCGTGTTGAGTCGGTTCATCACGTAGTTCAGGTAGCGGCTGGTGGCGTTGCCCGCGCGGATGCCCGGGATGAATCCGCCGTACTGCTTCATGTTGTCGGCCGTCTCGTCCGGGTTGAACGTGATGGACGTGTAGAAGAAGCAGAAGAACACGATCATGAGGGCGTACAGGGCGATGTACCAGACGCTGGTGGTGTCGGCCAGGTTCGCGTTGATCCAGTCGACCCAGGACTGTCCGGACTTGCCGAACTGGGCGATGAGGGTCGGGATGGCCAGGATGGACGAGGCGAAGATCGGCGGGATGACGCCCGACATGTTGATCTTCAGCGGCAGGTAGGTGGAGGAGCCGCCGTACATCTTGCGGCCGATCATGCGGCGCGTGTACTGCACGGGGATGCGGCGCTGGCACAGCTCGACGAAGTCCACGAAGATGAGGATGACGACGAGGACGGAGACGACGATGGCGAACTTGGTCCAGTCGCCGTCGGTGCCGTTGGTGCCCCAGCCGATCTCCCACAGCTGCGGCAGGAAGCCGGAGCAGATGGACATGAAGATGAGCACGGACATACCCTGGCCGATGCCCTTGTCGGTGATGAGCTCGGCCATCCACATGATGAGGCCGGTGCCGCCGGTCATGATGAGCACCATGACGATGAGGTTCCAGACGGAGCCGTCCGGGATGACCTGGGAGCAGGAGTAGTTGAAGAGCGCGCCGGAGCGTGCGGTGACGAGGATGGTGGTGGACTGAAGCACCGCGAGGCCGATGGTGAGGTAACGCGTGTACTGCGTGAGCTTGGCCTCGCCGGACTGGCCTTCCTTGTGGAGGGCCTCGAAGCGCGGGATGACCACGCGCAGCAGCTGGACCACGATGGATGCGGTGATGTACGGCATGACGCCCAGCGCGAAGATCGACAGCTGGAGCATGGCGCCGCCGGAGAACAGGTTGACCAGGCCGACGAAGTTCTCCTGGTTGCCCTGCAGGGTGGCGATGCACTTCTGGGCCACGGTGTAGTCCACGCCCGGGGTGGGGATGAACGATCCAATGCGGTAGATGATGATGATGAACAGTACGAAGAGAATCTTCTTGCGAAGCTCCTTCGTCTTCAGGGCCTGGATTAACGTCCTCACCTGGGTTCCTCCTATGCCGTGCCTCGCGCACGGCTACGCATGCTCGTTTTTGAACGCTAACGCACGAGCATAGCCTATTGTGCCTACTTTGCGCCACCGTGTTCCACGTCTGAGGACCGTCGCGCGGTGTCCGGCGTACATCCGCCGCATGTCCTCCGCACGTCCCCCGTACGTCACGTCGGCCGTCCGACGTGACCCGTCACACGGTCGTCTTTCGATACGGAATGACCCCCTTGCGTACGAGACGCAAGGGGGTCATTTCCTATGATGCCTGCGGTGGCGTCAGGTCGGGGATCAGTCCTCGACGATGCTGCCGCCGGCGGCCTCGATCTTCGCCTTGGCGGAGGCGGAGGCCTTCACGCCCTTGAGCGTGAACTTGGCGGAGGTCTCGCCCTCGGCGAGGACCTTCACCGGGAAGCCATCGCGCACGGCGCCCTTGGCGACCAGATCGGCCACGGACACCTCGCCGCCCTCCGGGAAGAGCTTGGCGAGCTTGGCGATGTTGACGACCTGGAACTCGGTCTTGAACGGGTTCCGGAAGCCGCGCAGCTTCGGCAGGCGCATGTACAGCGGCAGCTGGCCGCCTTCGAAGCCAGGACGCACGTGGTTGCGCTTGGTCTGGCCCTTGGCGCCGCGGCCGGCGGTCTTGCCCTTGGAGCCCTCACCACGGCCAACGCGGGTACGATCCTTGTTGGCGCCCGGGGCGGGCTTCAGGTCATGCATCTGCAGGATCTCGTTGTCTGCCATAATCAGTCGACCTCCTCAACGGTGACCAGGTGACGCAGGACGAGCACCATGCCACGCACGGACTTGGTGTCCTCACGGACGACCGTCTGGCCGATCTTGCGCAGGCCCAGGGTCTGGGCGGTGGCGCGCTGCTTCGGCGTACGGTTCACGAGACCGTGGTGGAGCGTAATCTTCAGGTTGGCCATGCTCACTCACCATCCTTCGCTTCGGCGGCCTTGGCGGCCTGGGCCTCTTCACGGGCCTTGCGGGCCTCGGCGATGCCGAGGGCGCGGGCACGCAGCAGGGCGTCCGGGGCGACCTCCTCGAGGGAGAGTCCACGACGGGCGGCGATCTCCTCCGGCTCCTCAAGCTGCTTGAGGGCGGCGACGGTCGCGCGGACCATGTTGATGGCGGTCGGGGAGCCCATGGACTTGGTCAGCACGTCGGTGATGCCGGCGCACTCCATGACGGCGCGCACCGGGCCACCGGCGATAACGCCGGTACCGGGGGCGGCCGGGCGCAGCAGGACGGTGCCCGCGGCGTCGTGGCCGATCACCGGGTGGGTGACGGTGCCGCGGACGCGCGGCACGCTGAACATGTGCTTCTTGGCGTCCAGCTGGCCCTTGGCGATGGCGGCCGGAACCTCACGGGACTTGCCGTAGCCGACACCCACGGTGCCGTTGCCGTCGCCGACCACCACGAGGGCGGCGAAGCTGAACGTACGGCCACCCTTGTGGGTCTTGGACACGCGGTTGATGGTCACGACGCGATCGAGGAGCTCATCGCCCTTGTTCTCTTCGCGACGGTTGCGACGCTCACCGCGGCGGCCTTCGCCGCGACGACCGCCACGGCGGCCACCACGACGCTCGTCGTTGTTGTTCTCTTCAGCCGGAGCAGCCTGAGTGTTCTGAGTCTCTTCAGCCACTTGGGTTTCCTTCGTTTCTTCGCTCACAGTGCCAGACCTCCCTCACGGGCGCCTTCGGCGACGGCCGCGACACGACCGGTGTACTTGTTGCCACCGCGGTCGAACACGACGGCCTCGATACCGGCTGCCTTGGCCTTTTCGGCCACGAGCAGGCCGACCTTCTTCGCGGCTTCGACCTTGGTGCCTTCGAAGCCGGCGAAGTCGGCGGTCAGGGTCGAGGCGGACACGAGGGTCTTGCCCACGGTGTCGTCGACGATCTGGGCCACCATGTGGCGGTTGGAACGGCTGACCACCAGGCGCGGACGCTCGGCGGTGCCGATGATGTGCTTGCGGATGCGGGCGTGGCGGCGCAGACGAGCGACCTTCTTGCCCTTACCGAGAATCTTGACGCTCATATCACTTACCAGCCTTTCCAGCCTTGCGCAGAATATGCTCGTCGGCGTACTTCACACCCTTGCCCTTGTAGGGTTCCGGGGCGCGCAGCTTGCGGATGTTGGCGGCGACCTGGCCGACCTGCTGCTTGTCGGTGCCCTCGACGACCACGTGGGTCGGGTCGGTGACCTTCAGCGTGATGCCTTCCGGCGGGTTCACCGTGATGGTGTGGGAGTAGCCGAGGAAGAACTCGATGCCCTTGCCCTTGGCGACGGCGCGGTAACCGGTGCCGACGATCTCGAGGGTCTTGGAGTAGCCATCGTGCACGCCCTTGACCATGCCGGCCATGATGGAGCGGGCCAGACCGTGCTTCGCACGGGTCGGACGGAGGTCGTCCGCGGCCACGACGATGATCTCGTTGCCTTCCACGGAGGCGGAGATGCCTTCCGGCAGGACGTAGGAGTCGGAGCCCTTCGCGCCCTTGGCCTCGAAGTTCTGACCGTCGATCTTGACCTCAACGCCAGCGGGGATGGCGATGGGGAGCTTACCAATATGCGATGCCATGTGTCAGCTCTCCTTTCTCACCACACGTAGGCGACGATCTCGCCGCCGATGCCTCGGTCGAGGCATTCCTTCTGGGTCAGCAGTCCCGACGAGGTCGAGATGATGGCGATGCCGAGGCCACCGAGCGGCATCGGCAGGGAGTCGGACTTCGCGTAGCGACGCAGGCCCGGCTTGGAGACGCGCTTGATGCCCTGGATGGAACGCTCGCCGTTGGGGCCGTACTTGAGGGTGACCTCAAGGGTCTGACCGACCTTGGCCTCCTTGGCGGTGAAGTCCTTGATGAAGCCTTCGCGCTTCAGGATCTCCGCGATGTTCTTCTTGAACTTGGAGTACGGCATGTCCACGGTCTCGTGCTTCGCCGCGCTCGCGTTACGCAGACGCGTAAGCATGTCTGCGATCGGATCTGTCATTGTCATGTGGGCTAGTGCCCTTTCTCGCCGTGGTTTCCGCCGCCGGCCCCCGCGAGGGGGCTAGGGCCGCGGACCTTCAGCGTCGATGTTTACCAACTGGACTTCGTAACGCCGGGGAGCTCGCCGCGGTGGGCCTTCTCGCGAAGGCAGATGCGGCACAGGCCGAACTTACGGTAGACGGAGTGGGGACGGCCGCAGACCTGGCAACGCGTGTAGGCACGCACCTTGAACTTCGGCTTGCCGGCCGCCTTGTTCTTAAGAGCGGTTTTTGCCATATCAGTTCTCCTTGAAGGGGAAGCCGAGGTGCTTGAGCAGCGCGTAGGCCTCCTTGTCGTCCTTGGTGCTGGTCACGACGGTGATGTCCATACCACGCTGGTGATCGATCGAATCCGGGTCGATCTCGTGGAACATGGACTGCTCCGTCAGGCCGAAGTTGTAGTTGCCCTGACCATCGAACTGGTGGCCGTTGATGCCGCGGAAATCGCGGATACGCGGCAGCGCCATGGTCAGCAGACGATCGAGGAACTCCCACATGCGGTCGCCACGCAGGGTGACGTACGCACCGATGGCCTGGCCCTCACGCAGGTGGAACTGCGCGACGGACTTCTTGGCCTTGGTGATCTTCGGCTTCTGGCCGGTGATCAGGGTGAGGTCCTTGACGGCGCCCTCGATGAGCTTGGAGTCACGCGCGGCGGCGCCGACGCCCATGGAGACGACGACCTTCTGCACGCGGGCCACCTGCATCGGGTTGGAGTACTTGAACTCCTTCTCGAGCTCGGGGACGATCTGCTCGTTGTACTGGACCTTCAAGCGCGGGGTGGCCGGCGCTTCGACGGTAGTGGTGTCGCTCATGCCAGCTCCTTTCCGGACTTCTTGGCGACGCGGACGCGCACGTTCTTGACCTTGCCGTCACGCGCTTCCTGCTTGACGATGATGCCCACGCGGGTCGGCTTGCCGGTCTCCGGGTCGATCACCATCACGTTGGAACGGTGGATCGGCGCCTCGACGGAGACGATGCCGGCCTGCTGGCCCTGCTGGGTGGCGCGGACGTGCTTCTTGACGATCTGGACGCCTTCGACGATCAGACGGTCGTTGGGCAGCACGCGGAGGACCTTGCCCTCCTTGCCGCGGTCCTTGCCGCGGATGACCTTCACCTGGTCGCCGCTCTTGATCTTGGCTGCCATGTCAGATCACCTCCGGGGCGAGGGACACGATGCGCATGAACTTCTTGTCGCGAAGCTCACGGGCGATCGGTCCGAAGATACGAGTGCCCTTCGGTTCACGGCCGGAGCCGAGAATGACGGCGGCGTTCTCGTCGAACTTGATGTAGGAGCCGTCCACGCGACGGGACTCCTTGACGGTACGGACGACGACGGCCTTGACCACGTCGCCCTTCTTGACCGATCCGCCAGGGATCGCGTCCTTGACCGAGGCGACGATGACGTCGCCCAGGCCGGCATAGCGTCGCTTCGAACCACCGAGCACGCGGATGGCAAGGAGTTCCTTGGCACCCGTGTTGTCGGCGACATGAAGCCGCGTTTCCTGCTGAATCATTGATTCTCCTTAGCCGAGCTGGTTCTCCCCGCACACCGGGCGCGGTAGAGGAATAAGCACAGAATACCTATTCATACCGCGCCCGGTGGACGGCGAGCCTTGCCGAACTTGTTTTTACTTGGCGCGCTCGATAATGGATTCGAGACGCCAACGCTTGGTCTTGCTCAGAGGCCGAGTCTCCATGATACTCACGAGGTCGCCAATTCGGGCCTCGTTGTGTTCATCATGGGCCTTCACCCTCTTGGTGGTGCGCACGACCTTGCCGTACAGCGGGTGGGTCGAACGCTTCTCGAGCTCGACGGTGATCGTCTTGTCCATCTTGTCGGACACGACGTAACCGCGACGAACCTTGCGGAAGTTGCGCTCTTCAGCCATGATCAGTTCTCCTTAGCGGTTTCGGCGGCCGGCTCAGAGGTGATGCCGAGCTGACGTTCGCGCAGCACGGTGTACATGCGGGCGATGTCATGCTTGACGGCCTTGAGACGAGCCGTGTTCTCGAGCTGACCGGTGGCGTGCTGGAAGCGCAGGTTGAACAGCTCTTCCTTGGACTTCTTCAGGAAGCCCTCGATCTCCGCGTTGGTCTTCTCGTTGAGATTCTTGATCGAGTATTCTTCGGTTCCGACTGCCATATCAGATGTCACCGCCTTCACGAGCAATCACACGGCACTTCATGGGGAGCTTGTCGATGGCACGACGCAGAGCTTCCTTAGCGACGTCCTCGGAGACACCGCCGATCTCGAACATGACGCGACCGGGGTGGATGTTGGCGATCCAGAACTCAGGCGTACCCTTACCGGAACCCATTCGGGCGCCGAGGGCGTGCTTGGTCAGCGGGCGATCCGGGAAGATCGTGATCCACACGCGGCCACCACGCTTGATGTAGCGGGTCATGGCGATACGCGCGGCCTCGATCTGGCGGTTGGTCACGTAGGCCGGGGCCATCGCCTGGATGCCGTAATCACCGAAGTTGATCTCGTTGCCGCCCTTGGACATGCCAGAACGCACGGGGCGGTGCTGCTTGCGGTACTTGGTCCTCTTTGGGATAAGCATTCTTGCTCACTCCTTCGTTTCCGTGGCAGCGGGAGCCTCGGCGGCGGACTCGGCCTTGGGGGCCTCGTTCTGCTGACGGGCGGCACCGGCGTTGCGGTTGCCACGGCGCGGACGGCGATCGCCGCGACGGCCGGGACGGTTGTTCTGCTGGGCCTGCTGCTCTTCGAACTCACGTTCGGTCATGTCGCCCTTGTAGATCCACACCTTGACGCCGATGCGGCCGTAGGTGGTCTTGGCTTCGAAGAAGCCGTAGTCTATCAGGGCGCGGAGGGTCTGCAGCGGGACGCGACCCTCGCGGTAGAACTCGGAACGGCTCATTTCCGCACCGCCGAGACGGCCGGAGAGCTTGATGCGGATACCCTTGGCACCGGCGCGCATGGCGTCCTGCTGGGCCTTGCGCATGGCGCGACGGAAGGTCACGCGGTTGGTCAGCTGCTCAGCGATGCCCTGGGCGACGAGCTGGGCGTCCAGCGCGGCGTTCTTGACCTCGAAGATGTTGAGCTGGACCTGCTTGCCGGTGAGCTTCTCGAGCTTGGCGCGGACCTTCTCGGCCTCGGCGCCGCGGCGGCCGATCACGATGCCCGGACGGGCGGTGTGGATGTCGACGCGGACGCGGTCACGGGTGCGCTCGATGACGATCTTGCTCACACCAGCGCGCTCGAGGTCCTTGTTCATCTCCTTGCGGATCTTGTCGTCCTCAAGCACGAAGTCGGAGTAACGCTCGCCGGCCTTGTTGGAATCGGAGAACCACTTGGAGCGGTGGTTCTCGGTGATGCCCAGGCGGTAGCCAAACGGATTGATCTTCTGACCCATCTTTAGCGGGCTCCTTCCTTGCTGGCGACGACGACCGTGATGTGGCTCGTGCGCTTGTTGATGCGAGCGGCACGGCCCTGGGCGCGGGCGCGGAAACGCTTGAGCGTCACGCCTTCGTCCACGTAGGTCTCCTTGATGAACAGGTCGTTCTCGCGGAACGGCTCGCCGGCCTTGTCGGCCTTGACGCGCGCGTTGGCGATGGCGCTCTCCAGGACCTTGCGAACCGGCAGGGACGCGTCCTGGGGGGCGAACTTGAGAATGGTGATGGCTTCAGTCGCCTGCTTGCCTCGGATGAGGTCGACCATGCGGCGAGCCTTGCGCGGCGTCACGCGGACGTGACGAGCGATTGCTTTAGCTTCCATAAGTCATGCTCTCCTTTAGCGGCGGGCCTTCTTGTCGTCCTTCACGTGACCCTTGAAGGTCTTCGTGGGGGCGAACTCACCGAGCTTGTGGCCGACCATGGCCTCGGTGACGAACACCGGGACATGCTTGCGACCATCGTGGACTGCGAACGTGTGTCCGATGAAATCGGGGGTGATCATCGAACGGCGGGACCACGTCTTGATGACGTTCTTGGTGCCCTTCTCGTTCTGCTCGTCGACCTTCTTCTGCAAGTGGGCGTCGACGAAGGGGCCCTTCTTGATGCTACGAGTCATCTCTTCGAATCTTCCTTACTTGCGGTTCTTGCCATTCGGACGACGACGGACAATCATCTTGTTCGAAGCCTTCTTCGGACGACGGGTACGAACCTCGCCCTTGCCCCACGGGGAAACCGGCGGCTTGCCACCGCGGGTACGACCGCCGTGCGGGTGGTCGACCGGGTTCATGGACTCACCACGGGTGATCGGGCGCTTGCCCATCCAACGGGCGCGACCGGCCTTGCCGAGCTGCACGTTGGCGTGGTCCTCGTTGCCGACCTCGCCGACGGTCGCGCGGCAGCGCGCGTCGACGTTGCGGATTTCGCCGGACGGCATACGCAGCTGGGCGTAGGCGCCGTCCTTGGCGACGAGCTGGACGGAGGCACCGGCAGAGCGGGCGATCTTGGCGCCGCCGAGCGGCTTCAGCTCGATCGCGTGCACGACGGTACCGGTCGGGATGTTGCGCAGCGGCAGGTTGTTGCCCGGCTTGATATCGGCCTGGGCGCCGGTCTCGATGACGTCGCCCTGCTTGATGCCCTTCGGGGCGATGATGTAGCGCTTCTCGCCGTCCGCGTAGTGCAGGAGGGCGATGTTGGCGGTACGGTTCGGGTCGTACTCGATGTGAGCGACCTTGGCGGGCACGCCGTCCTTGTCCCAGCGCTTGAAATCGATGAGACGGTACTGACGCTTGTGGCCGCCGCCGCGGTGGCGGGAGGTCATACGGCCGTAGGAGTTACGACCGCCGGTCTTGGACAGCTTGCGAACGAGCGACTTCTCCGGCGTGGAGCGCGTGATCTCGGAGAAGTCCGAGACGGACGCGTTACGACGGCCTGCGGAAGTCGGCTTATAAACGCGGATAGCCATAATGTAGTTCTTCCTTTAACTTTTCTCGGCTAGCCTTCAGTTACCGAAGATGTCGATCGTCTGGCCCTCGGCGACGGTCACGATCGCGCGCTTCTCGTTGACGCGACGGCCGAAACCGGTGCGGGTGCGCTGCTTCTTGCCGGCGCGGTTGAGGGTGTTGACGTTCGTCACCTTGACATTGAAGATCTGCTCGATAGCCTGCTTGATCTGCACCTTGTTGGCGGTCGGGGCCACCACGAAGGTGTACTGGCCGCGATCGGACAGGGCGTAGCTCTTCTCGGACACGACGGGCTTGAGGATGATGTCGTGAGCCGGCTTGTGAATAGCGACCATGAAAATCAGGCCTCCTTCTTGGTCTTCGCCGCCACGAAGGCCTCGAAGGCCTCCTTGGTGAAGACGACGTACTGCGCGGTGACCACGTCGTACGTGTTGAGCTGATCGACGAAAATCGGGTGGACATACGGAAGGTTGCGCACGGACATCCACTCGTTGACCTGGTCGCGGGTGAACGCGATGGTGGCGAACTTCTCGCCGATGACCGGGTTCAGGGCGGCGATGGCGGCCTTGGTGGACGGGGTCTCGCCGATGCCGAAGTCGACCACGGCGACGCGACCGGCGTTGGCGCGGTCGGACAGCACGTAGCGCAGGGCGGCGGCCTTCATCTTCTTGGGGGTGCGCTGGGAGTAGTCACGCGGCTGCGGGCCGAACACGACACCGCCGTGGTACCACTGCGGGGCGCGGATGGAGCCCTGACGGGCGCGACCGGTGCCCTTCTGCTTCCACGGCTTCTTGCCGCCGCCGGAGACCATACCGCGGGTCTTGGTGGCGTGGGTGCCCTGACGGGCGGCCGCGAGCTGGGCGATGACGACCTGGTGGATCAGCGGAACGTGGGCCTGCACGTCCTCGGCGGAGATGCCGAAGATCTCGACAGGGGCCTCGACGGTGCCGTTGTTCTGACCCTGGGCGTCGGTGATGTTGAGAGTAACGTTAGCCATGGCTTATCAGGCTCCCTTCACCGCGGAACGGACGAGAACGATGCCGCCCTTCGGGCCCGGGATGGCGCCCTTGATGGCGAGGATGCCGTTCTCGGCGTCGACGGAGACGACGGCGAGGTTCTGGGCGGTGGCGGTGACGTGGCCCATGCGGCCGGCCATGCGCTTGCCCTTGAGGATACGGCTCGGAGTGGCGCATGCACCGACGGAGCCGGGGCGACGCTCGTTCTTGTGGGAGCCGTGGGTACGGCGGTAGGACTTGAAGCCCCAACGCTTGATGGTGCCGGCGAAGCCCTTGCCCTTGGTGGTGCCGGTCACATCGACCTCGGCGCCCTCGGCGAAGATGTCGGCGGCGAGCTCCTGGCCCACCTCATACTCGGTGGCGTTGTCCTCGCGCACCTCGACGAGGTGACGGCGCGGGGTGACGCCGGCCTTGGCGAAGTGGCCGGCGAGCGGCTTGGTCACCTTGGTCGGATCGATCTGGCCGTAGCCGATCTGGATGGCGGTGTAGCCATCGGTCTCCGGGGTCTTGATAGCGGTGATCACGTTGGTGGAGACGTCCAGCAGCGTGACGGGCACGAAGAATCCGTTCTCGTCCCAGACCTGGGTCATGCCGAGCTTCTTGCCCAGCAGCGCCTTGCAATCTTTCCTTTGCGACATTGCGGTTCCCTCCTCCCTTACAGCTTGATCTCGATGTTGACGTCCGCAGGCAGATCGATGTGCATCAGGGAATCCACGGCCTTCGGGGTCGGGTCCACGATGTCGATGAGACGCTTGTGCGTGCGCATCTCGAAGTGCTCGCGAGAATCCTTGTACTTGTGAGGAGAACGAATAACAACAAAGACGTTCTTCTCGGTCGGCAGCGGAACGGGGCCAACAACAGTTGCGCCCGCGTTCGTCACCGTTTCGACGATCTTCTTCGCCGATTGGTCGATGACCTCGTGGTCATAGGACTTAAGCCTGATGCGGATTTTCTGTCCCGCCATTGCCGTCCGCCCTTTCTAGCGATTCGTGTACTGGTTACCAGCCTGCTTTCTTGAGGGCACCGGCGCGCATGGCCTCCCTTGGACATACGTCCTCTGGCGGTCATCCGACATCAGTGCGCGGCTTCCGTTTCCCGCTTCCACGGTTCACGGCCCGCGCTCGCTTTGTTATTTCCAATGTGCGAGCCCAAATCAGGCAACTTGAGTATCTAATCACCGGGGTTGGACGAAGTCGGGGTTAAAGGAATGCGGCGTGTCGCGTATCGCAAGTCGAATGTCGTACGCCGCATGCCGTCTTCCTGCCTCACGGCTGCCTTGCTGCCTCAGACCGCTAGCGGCGCAGACGGGCCATCGCACGGCGGGCGGCGTCATGCGCGGAGCCTGCACCATTGCCGCGCACGCCTGCGGCCACGAGGATGACCATGGCGAGGCACAGGGCGGCGGAGATGCGCAGCGCCCACTGGATGCCGGCGATGTTGGCGGCGACGGCGCCCATGCCGCCCGCGTGATACATGGCGGTGAACGTCTCCATGAGGATGACGAGGATCGGCGCGCCCATCGCGCCCGCCACCTGACGCGCGGTATTCGTCACCGCGGAGCCCGCGGAGATCTCCTCCGGATCCAGGCAGTTGAGCGACCACGTGGTGATCGGCATGAGCAGCGAGCCCATGCCAATCTGACGCACGAACTGGCAGATCGACACCCACCAGATCCACGTGTCGGACGAGATGAGGCTCATGCCGATCGTACCCACAGTGAGCACGATGGCGCCGAACAACGCCACCGGCCTCGCGCCGAACCGGTCGAGCGCCTTGCCGCCGAACAGCTGGGAGATGCACTGCCCGATCGCGCCGGGCAACATGATGAGGCCACTCATCGTGGCGGAGAAACCGCGGTCGTTCTGGATATAGAGCGGCATGATGACCAGAATCGAACTGAACGCGAAGAACGCGAGCGACGCGGTCAGCGTGCCCACGGTGAACGAACGGTTCCTGAGCACGCCGAGGTCGAGCAGCGGCGGCTCGGGGGCGGCGGAGGCGCGCCCTCCGCGCGACGGCTCCGCGGCATCCGCGGCATCGGACGGAACGGACGCGGCGTCCTTCGCGACGTGCTCCTTATATATATGGGCGCGACGGACCTGCCGCATGACGAACCAGACGATGCCGACGACGCCGACGAGCATCGACCCCCAGACCATCGGGTCGGCGAACGGATAGTTCTCGATGTTGGTGAAGCCGAACATGAGACCGCCGAAGCCGAAGATCGAAAGGGACACGGAGAAGAAGTCGGCCCGGGCCGTGGCGTCGTGCTCGCCGAAGTCATGCAGCCACAGGCATGCGGCCACCAGGGAGACGGCGCCGATGACGGTCAGCGTCAGGAAGATGGAGCGCCATCCGTTCGCGTCGGTCTGGAGGCCTCCGAGCGTGGGGCCGATGGCCGGGGCGACGCTCATCGCGATGCCGACCATCCCCATCGCGGCGCCGCGACGGGACAACGGGTAGATGGAGAACACGGTGATCTGCAGCACCGGCCACATCACGCCGGTGCCGACCGCCTCGAGCACACGCCCGAGCAGCAGGACCAGGAACGACGGGGCGAGCCATGCGCATACCGAGCCGATCGTGAACACCGCCATCGAGACGATGACGATCTGACGGGTGGAGAAGCGGCGCGTGAGGAACGCGGTCAACGGGACCATCACGCCCATCACCAGCTGGAAGACGGAGGTGAGCCACTGCCCGGTGGTGACGTTGATATGGAACTCGTCGACGATGGACGGCAGCGCGGCGCTCAGCTGCAGCTGCGTGAAGTTGCCGACGAACGTGATGAACGTGAGGATGGCGAGCGAGACGAACGCGACGTGCGTGAGCCTGCCGTCGACGTACGATTCCTCGCGGGTCAGGGTCCTGCCGGGATGCCGCTTCATCTGCCTTGCCATATGACGCATACTTCTTCCCGTGCCATACGTCGGGGCGCCCATCCATCACGCCGCTGCGATGGTCTCCCGCCCCCGGAAAGCACGCGAATACGCTATACCCACCTCTGCACAATCGCCGGAGCGCATCCGCGCCCGTTCGCTGTGAGGGAAGTCACGTCCGCGGCCCCGAACGGGCCCTTGCCGGGGAAACGGACCGTTCCTTATATTACGAATCGTGAGCGAACTCAAAGGCAAGGCCATCGAGCCGATCCACGAACACCGGGCGAACGTGCTCTACCAGCACGGCACGCTGGCGCTGCTGGTGCCGGGACTGTTGGAGGGCACCACCACGATGGGCGAGCTGCTCACCCATGGCGACACCGGCATCGGCACCGGGGAGGGCCTCGACGGGGAGATCATCATCCTCGAAGGCAAGGCGTGGAAGGTCGGACGGACCGGCGAGGTCGAGGCGGTGCCGGACGACCTGACGCTGCCGTTCGCGAACATGCACCGCGCGGCGTTCCAATACCAGTGCGAGCGCGGCGACATTGGCCTCGAGGAGCTCAACCGGCGCATCGTAGAGGCCAACGGGCGTGCGAACACGTTCTTCTCGGTCATCGTGCGGGGCACGTTCAGCTTCATCAAGACGCGCGCGGTCATCAAACAGCAGGCCCCCTATCCCACGTTGGAGGAGGTGGCCGACCGTCAGGCGATCTTCCTCGGCCATGACGTGCGCGGCACGATGCTCGGCTACTTCTCCCCGGTGATGTTCCACGGCGCCGCGGTCGCGGGATTCCACGAGCATTTCCTCGCCGACGACCATTCCATCGGCGGGCATGTGCTCGACGCGGTGCTCGAACGGGGCGAGATCCTGAGCCAGGTGTTCGACACGCTCGTCACGCACCTGCCGGTGGACAACCCCGACTACCGCAACCACGATTTCTCACGGGACAACATCGCCGAGGCCATCACCAACGCGGAGGGCGATACGGCGAAGTAGCCCCGACGGCGTGGCGCGCGGCCGGCACCGTAGCCGGTCCGGTCCGGCTCGTCCGCGTCCATCCGCTCAGGCGAGCGTCAGGCCCAAGGCGCCGGCGAACGCGACGATGCTGGACACGCCCTCGACGGCACCGGTCACCAGCGGACGGATCGGGCGGAACCGTGCGAGCATCGGGAACACGACGGCCCGGGCCAGCAGCAGCACGGCCACGACGACGAGCCACGGCCCGGCCTGACCGATCGCGGATGCCAGCGGCGATTCCCTGCCGAATCCGCCGATGCGCGCGACGACGGGCGCCATGACGGCCCAGACGACGAGCGCCGCATGCCAGATCCACGAGGCGATGAGATAGGCGCGGCTGCCGCGTTCCCGGATCATCGTCTTGACGAAGAGCACGGAGCCGAACTGCGTGACGACGAAATAGAAGAACAGTGCCGTCCCCACGGCCGTCAGGGGCGGAATCGACGACATCGGGCCTCCGGACGTGAATGAGAAGGACGCGGCATGGCCGACGCCGGCCGCATCGTCCGCGCCGAGGGCGCCGTAGGCGAACGTGAGCGACGGCATCAGACCGGAGGCGACGACGGCCACGCCGTTCGACCACAGGGAGCGTTCGCGCCGTCGGTACGCGGCGACGAACGACGCGACGGCGAGGGCCGCGAACGCGGGCGCCCATGCGAGGACGCCCGGATGCAGGGCGACGAACGGCACGCCCGTCGCCGCGAGGACGGCGCAATAGACGAGCGCGGGGCCGCGATAGCGACGCGAGAACCCGGATTTGAGCCATCGGGCGACGGTGAACTGCACGCAATAGCACAGGATCCAACAGACCAGCAGCCAGAACGCGGCGACGGTGGGCCGGCCGTATTCGGTACCGGCGACGAGGCCGGCGAGGGCCGGCGCGGTGGCCATCACCCACGCGCCGGGCTGGTCCGGCACCCATCGGCGCACGGTGGACTTGACGGTGGCGCGCACGCCGCGCCTGCTGCTTCCGGTGTTGCTCATGGACCCCACCATACGGGACGGACGGAGCGACCGGTAGATATCTACCGGAAATCGACGCCGTAGATGGGAGGAGCCCCGATTCCCGGGCAGAGAATCGGGGCTCCTGGATGATCACCGAATCGTCATGAGGTCATCAGACGCGCTCGGAGGCTTCCTCCGTGGCGGCCTCGCCCTCACGCTCGACGCGCAGCTTGTGGCCTTCGGCCTGGCTGACGCCGTAGTACGCGGCGATGGCGATGTCCTTCATGTCGTTGATGAGCGGGATGCGCGGGTTGGCCGGGGTGCACTGGTCCTCGTAGGCGCGCATGCCGATCTGGTCGAGCACGCTCCAGAAGTAGTCCTCGTCCACGCCGCACTCCTGGAAGCTCTTGTTCATGCCGAGCTTGTTGTCGCGGTAGTCCTCGACGGCCTTCGCCAGGTTCTCGACGGCTTCGGCGGCGTTCTTACCGGTGTCGATGCCGAGATTGCGGGCGATGTCGCGGTAGCGCTCGTCGGCCACGTACTTGTTGTACTTCGGCCAGCTGGTCGGCTCCTCCGGCACCTGGCCGTTGTAGCGGATCACGTACGGCAGCAGGATGGAGTTGGTGCGGCCGTGGGCGATGTGGCACAGGGCGCCGATGGTGTGGGCCATGCCGTGGCACATGCCGAGGAACGCGGAGCCGAAGGCCATGCCGGCCATGGTGGCGGCGTTGTGCATCTTCTCCTGCGCGTTGGTCTTCTCCAGGCCCGGCTCGCCGTTGACGGACTCGGCCAGGTTCTCCCAGATCAGCTTGGCCGCGTGCAGGGCCATGCCGTCGGTGAAGTCGTTCGCGTACACGGACACGTAGGCCTCGAAGCTGTGGGTCAGGGCGTCGAAGCCGGCGTCGGAGGCGAGACGACGCGGCTGGGTGCGGGCCAGAACCGGGTCGACGATGGCGACGGACGGAGTGAGCGCGTAGTCGGTGATCGGGTACTTGTAGCCGGTCTTGTGGTCGGTGATGACCGCGAACGGCGTGACCTCGGAACCGGTGCCGGAGGAGGTCGGGATGCACACGAGCTTGGCCTTCTTGCCCAGCGGCGGGATCTTGAAGGCGCGCTTGCGGATGTCGAAGAACTTCTCGCGCACGTCGCCGAAGGAGATCTCCGGGTGCTCGTAGAGCAGCCACATGATCTTGGCCGCGTCCATCGGGGAGCCGCCGCCGACCGCGATGATCGTGTCCGGCTCGAACTCCTCTCGCATCATCTCCGCGCCCTTCTCGACGGTCTCGACGGAGGGCTCCGGCTCGACGTAGTCGATGATGCGGAAGGTGACGTTGTTGGCGCGGGCGCGCAGCTGGTCGATGATCTTGTCGACGATGCCGAGCTGCTCCATGACCTTGTCGCAGACGATGACGGCCTTCTCGATGCCGAACATGTCGCGCAGGTACTTGACGGCGTTCGGCTCGAAGTACGTCTTCGGCGGGATCTTGAACCACTGCATGTTGTTGTTCCTCCGAGCGATGCGCTTGATGTTGAGCAGGTTCACGGCCTGCACGTTGCCGGACACCGAGTTGCCGCCGTAGGAGCCGCAGCCCAGGGTCAGCGACGGGGCGATCGCGTTGTAGATGTCGCCGATGCCGCCGAGGGAGGACGGCTGGTTCCAGATGATGCGGCAGGCGTGCATCCTGAGGCCGTACTCACGCACGAGCTCCTGGTTGTTGGTGTGGATGGCGGCGGTGTGGCCGGCGCCCAGCTTGAGCATCTTCTCGCACATCTCGAAGGCCTGCTCCTTGGAGTCGGCCTTGAGGACGGCCTGCACCGGGGCGAGCTTCTCGTGGGTGAGCGGCTCGTTGTCCGAGACCTCGGAGCACTCGGCGCACAGGATGGTGGCGTCCTCCGGGATCTCGAAGCCGGCGGCCTTGGCGATGTACTGCGGGGACTTGCCCGGCACCACGGAGTTGAGCTTCGGGGTGCCGCCGGAGAACGCGGTACAGCCGAACATGTACTGCTCGAGCTTGGCCTTCTCGTCGGCGTTCACGAAGTAGGCCTTGCGGCGCTTGAGCTCCTTGACGAGCGGCGCGTAGACGTCCTTGTGGGCGATGATGGCCTGCTCGGTGGCGCAGATCATGCCGTAGTCGAAGTGCTTGGAGAGCACGAGGTCGTTGGCGGCGCGCACGATGTCGACGTCCGTGTCCACGTAGGCGGGCGCGTTGCCGGCGCCGACGCCGAGGGCCGGCTTACCGGAGGAGTACGCGGCCTTGACCATGCCCGGGCCGCCGGTGGCGAGGATCGTGGCGACGCCGTCGTGCTTCATGAGCGCGCCGGTGGCCTCGATGGACGGGTGCTCGATCCACTGGATGCAGTCCGCGGGGGCGCCCGCCTCGATGGCGGCGTCACGCACGATGCGGGCGGCCTCGACGGAGCACTTCTGGGCGCCCGGGTGGAAGCCGAAGATGATCGGGCAACGGGTCTTCAGCGCCAGCAGGGACTTGAAGATGGCGGTGGAGGTCGGGTTGGTGACCGGGGTGACGCCGGCGACCACGCCGACGGGCTCGGCGACCTCGTCGATGCCCATGACGTCGTCCTCGCGGATAATGCCGACGGTCTTCTGGCCAGCCATGTAGTTGGTGACATGCTCGCAGGCGAAGATGTTCTTCGTGGCCTTGTCCTCCACGAGTCCGCGGCCGGTCTCCTCGACGGCCATCTTCGCGAGCACGAGGTGCTTGTTCAGCGCGGCGACCGAAGCCTTGGCCACGATGTGGTCGACCTGCTTCTGGTCCAGCTTCTCGAACTCGGCGAGGGCCTTGAGGCCCTTCTGCACGAGGGCGTCAACCTCGGCCTGGGCGGCCGCCTGCTTCTCCTCCGGGCTGGGCTTGGCGGGAGCCTCGGACTTCTTTGCGTCTGCCATGAATCCTCCTCGATATGCTCGATGCAAATGATGGTTTCCTAGCTTCCAGCATGCGGCATTCCAACTCCTGAACGGTGCCCGCATGTGGCCTGGGTCACAATATAGCGGAGGGAATCACGCCCTGCATATGCACAAAACAGTCGGCGTTTCACGTGTGTTTTCGTGCGTGTTTTGTGCGATATTGAGCGTTTTATCAAACAAATTCACACATCCATGCCTGAATTGAGAGTTTTTGTTCACTTTTTACGCAATGACACATCATTTACGGAACATGCTCGGCGACACTTCCATAAAACACCTTTCCAAAAGCGCATCAGCTGCACCCCTTTTCAGAAAGGGATTTACCGAAAGTCGTTATATGCATGCCGTTTTTTTTACGTCTCTCTTATTACGTCATGCGAATAATGCTGTCCTCCACGCCGTTCCCCGCTACACTGTGACGTAACGTCACTGGAGGTCCCATGAAGGCAATGCCGCCCACCGCAATCGGAACAACCGGCCGAACCACGCTGACCCGATACCTGATCGAACGCCGCGAAGCCACCCGGCAGGACATCGAACGCGACCTCGGCATGAGCCTGCCCACCATCACCCGGAACCTGCGGAGCCTCGAAGCGGACGGGATCGTACGCAACGTCGCCATGCGCGGATCCACCGGAGGACGCAAGGCGGCCGCCTACGGCATCGACCCGAACCATCGCATCGCCATCGGCGTGACGATGCGCCCCAACACGGTCCGTGTCAGGGCCGTCAACCTCAACGGCGAGGTCATCGGCTCGCTCGACCGGACGATGTCCTATCGGAACCAGAACACGTACTACCAACGCGTCGGCGCCATCATCGGCAATCTCATGGACGGCATCGAACAACGCTACGGACGCGTGCTGGGCGTCGCGTTCTGCGTGCGCGGCATCGTCTCCCCCGACGGCGCCTCCATCGTCTTCGACGACTCCGGCCACGCCGGCCCCACGCTGGAGACCATCGCCCAATCCGTGCATCGGCCGTGCATGCTGGTAGGCGAATGCGACGCCTTGGCGGCGGCCGAACTCTGGACGGACCCCACGCTCGACGACGCCGTCTGCATATACCTCGACCGCCGTCCGGGAGGGGCGCTCACCGTCGGCGGACGGCTGCATCAGGGCGAAAACCGCTGCAACGGCGCCATCGCGCACATGACGCTCGTACCGGACGGACGGCCGTGCCTGTGCGGACGACGCGGCTGCATGGACGCCTACTGCTCCCTCGAAACGCTGCCGGAGGACTACGAAAGCATCCCCGGATTCTTCAGCGTCCTCGAACAAGGCGAGACGAACCATCGCGAGCGCATGGACGCATGGCTGGACCACGTGGCGCAGGCCATCGCCAACGCACGCACCGTGGTCGCCGGAGACGTGGTCGTCGGCGGCGAGGCGGCGCTGTACCTCGAGGACACGGACCTCGAGGACCTCCGTCGCCGCATCGTGGCGCGAAGCCCGTTCGGCACCGAACGATTCGTCCTGCGCCGAAGCCGCGGCACGGAGGACCAGAGCCTCGTCGGTGCCGCCCTGCGATACGTGGAACCCTACCTCGACGACCTCTGCGGCGGGTTCCGCCCCCGATGGACCACCGCGGAACCCGCGTAAACCAGACACGTCTACAATGGGTGTATGAGAAACCCGCCATTGCATCGCTACGCCACCCGCCCAGGCTTCTACTTCACCGAAGACGGCGGAGCCGACGTCGTCGTCCGCTCCGAAACGGCCGATCAGGTGTGGCTGAGCGTCGTCGAATCCCTCGACGATCCCACCGCGTTCTATCAGGACGCCATCCGGCTGTTCGACGTGCCGAACGTCCCGTTCGTCGACCAGATCCGGGAATTCCCCGTCTGCATGCGCATCATCGAAGACCAGTATGTGCGCGAAACGCTGTTCCGCATGCAGGGCCCCAACTACGGCCTGTGGTACGTGCACATCCCCAAGGCGTGGAGCGGCATGCACTACGGCTTCCGCGTGGACGGCGCATGGGACCCGCGCCACGGCGTGCGATTCAACCCGTACAAGCTGCTGCTCGACCCGTACGCTAAGGGCATCGACGGGACGATGGAGCTCTCCCCCGCCGCCTTCTCCTACGAATGCGAGGTGAAGGACGGCCGCGTGCACGGCTCGGCGTTCGGCAACATGAGCACCGTGGACTCGCTCGGCCACATGCCGATCTCCGTGGCCATCGACGACCGCGACGACCGCAAGCACGACGCCGACCCCAAGCACCCGCACATCCCATGGAGCAAGACCGTCATCTACGAGCTCCACGTCAAAGGATTCACCGCGCAGGCGCCATGGCTGCCCAAAGAGCTGCGCGGCACCTACGCCGGCCTCGCCCACCCCACCACGCTCGCCTACCTGCAGGGGCTCGGCATCACCTCCATCGAACTGCTGCCCATCCAGGCGAAACAGAACGAGGTCTTCCTCCAGGAACGCGGCCGCGTCAACTACTGGGGCTACAACACACTCGGATTCTTCGCGCCCGAACCCTCATACGCCACCGAGGCGGCGCAGCGCGCCGGCGCCGAGGCCGTGCGTCAGGAGGTCATCGACATGGTGCGCGCCCTGCACGAAGCGGGTTTCGAAGTCATCATGGACGTGGTCTACAACCATTCGTGCGAAGGCGGCGTGGAGGGACCGACCGTCTGCTGGCGCGGCCTCGACGCCATCGCCACCTACCGGCGGCAGAAGAACAACATCGGACGGCTCGAGGACACCACCGGCTGCGGCAACACGCTCGACTTCACCAACACGCACGTGGTCACGTTCGCCGTGGACTCGCTGCGCTACTGGGCGAAACGCATCGGCATCGACGGATTCCGCTTCGACCTGGGCGTCTCGCTCGCACGCCTCAACGGCGAGTTCACGCAACACCACCCGTTCCTGTACGCCCTGCGCTCCGACCTGCTGCTCGGCAACCTCAAACTCATCATGGAACCCTGGGACCTGGGCAACCTCGGATGGCGCACCGGCCAGTTCTCCGTGCCGTTCGCCGAATGGAACGACCGCTTCCGCGACACGGTCCGCGAATTCTGGCTGACCGACGTGGACGCCGGCGGCCGCGTGGGACGCATCGGCATGCAGGAGATGGCGACCAGACTGTGCGGCTCCGCCGACCTGTACGCCACCGATCCGGGACGCGGCGCCGCCTCCTCCATCAATTTCGTGGCATGCCACGACGGTTTCACTCTCACCGACCTGACCCGATACGTCTCCAAGCACAACGAGGCGAACGGGGAGAACAACAACGACGGTTCGAACGTGAACCACTCCACCAACTTCGGTGTGGAAGGCGAGACCGACGACGTGACCATCGTGGCGCGGCGCGAACGCGCGGCGATGAACATGCTCGGCACGCTGCTGCTCAGCCTCGGCACGCCGATGATGCTCGCCGGCGACGAATTCGGCAACTCGCAGGACGGCAACAACAACGCGTACTGCCAGGACAGCCCCATCAGCTATCTCAAATGGGATTGGCTGTACCAGCCGGAGAAGAGCTGGCACATGCACCGTCTGGAGACGACGTCGAAGCTCATCGCCCTGCGCAAATCCCTGGACCTCTACCATCAGGAGGGCTTCTTCACCCGCCTGACGCAGCTGGGACTGCTCAAACCCTCGAGCCGCATCCAATGGTTCCTGCCGAACGGCACCACGCCGATGGAACGCGACTGGTTCGACCTGGGACAGCGCAGCTTCGCCATGCAGCTGCTGGACGCCAGCGAGACCGACATCCTCATCGTCATCAACGGCGTGCCCGAGGACATGCGGTTCCGGCTGCCCTCGGACAACGACTGGACCCCGGCGTGGTGTTCGGCGGAAAGCACCGGCCACATGCCCGGGCACGGGGCGAAGGTGGTGGACATGGAGCTCAGCGGGCAGCAGACCCTGTGGACGCGCAGCGTGCCCGAGTCCAGCGAGATCCATGATCTGGTGGAACGCATGCAGGGCGGCGTCGACGGCGCCACCACACGCCAGCTCATCGATGCATTCGACGCCGACATCAAGGCGATCGCCCATGCGGAGGCGCAGGCCGCCCAAGCGGCCGAAGCCGCGCAGGCCGCGCGATCGGCGGTCACGCGGCATGACCGGTCCATCCTGTCGCCGTCCGCGAGGAAGGTCTCCGCCTCCCCGACCTCCGTCTCCCCGACGTCCGCTGGTCTCTCCGATGACCACGCCGCGACGACGTCACCGGCCGACGGGAACGGCAGGGCCGACGGCGAGGCCGAGGAGACCCCGTTGGAGGAGAACGTGTGGACCTTCCCGGCACTGAGCATCACCCTGATGAAGCAGCTGGGCTGAAACCGGAATCCCGAAAACGACGGAACCCCGCCACCGAACGAACGGTGACGGGGTTCCGTGTATCGCAGGTCGCAGAACCAGCGCGAAAAATCAACGCTTGGAGAACTGCGGGGCGCGACGAGCCTTGTGCAGACCGGCCTTCTTGCGCTCGACGACGCGGGCGTCGCGGGTCAGCATGCCGGCCTTCTTCAGGGCGGCGCGGTTGGCGTCGCGGTCGATCGCGTTCAGCGCGCGGGCCACGCCAAGACGGATGGCGCCGGCCTGGCCGGTGGTGCCGCCACCGTCGACGAGGACGACGACGTCGAACTTGCCCTCGAGCTTGAGGAGCACGATCGGGGAGTTGACCTCACGCTGCTGCAGCTTGGAGGGGAAGTACTCCTCCAAGGTGCGGCCGTTGATGGTCCACTTGCCGGTGCCCGGGATCAGACGCACGCGAGCGACGGCTTCCTTGCGACGGCCGGTGCCGTAGCCCGGTTCGATCGCGGAGGTGCCGGTGCCGGCGCCGGCGTTGGTCTCGGTGGTGTAGCTGGTGAGCTCCTCTTCGGTTTCCTGAACCGCGGAGTTGTTGGTGTTTTCAGCCATGTTCTCTATCTCCCTTCGGTTCACTTGGCCTGCTGAGAAACCTGCTGGATCTCAAGGACCTGCGGCTTCTGCGGGGTGTGCGGGTGCTCGGAGCCGACGAAGACGTGCAGACGACCGAGCTGCACCTTGGCAAGACGGTTCTTCGGCAGCATGCCCTTGACGGCGGAGGTGATGATGCGCTCCGGGTTGTGCTCGAGCAGGTGCGCGTAGGAATCACGACGCAGACCGCCGGGACGACCGGAGTGCGAGTACAGTTCCTTGCCCAGCTTGTTGCCGGTCAGCGCGATCTTGTCGGCGTTGATCACGATGACGTGGTTGCCGGAATCGGCGTGCGGGGCGTAGGTGGGCTTGTTCTTGCCACGCAGCACGGTGGCCACCTGGGAGGCAAGACGGCCGAGCACCACGTCGGTGGCGTCGACGATGTACCAGTCATGAGTCAGATCAGCTGGCTTCGGAGTGAAAGTCTTCACTGTGGTTCTACCTTTACTATTGTGTTCCGGGCTTCGGCCACCGGACGTACGCTTGGTTAGGGCGTGCTGTTCCGTGTAGCGTCAGACCTCTTTATCCGTGGGCTCCCTGAAAGTCCTCGATGGCGAGTGGGAAAGCGCTTTGAAGGACCCCTTAGGGAAACACAACAATCCACTAGTATATCGCCGGCCCTGACATTGCCGCGGGCGTGTCGGCCCGTCCGTTTTCCATCCCTTCCCCCATCCGTTCCTATAGAAACGGACGCAACCGCATACGCAGAACCCCGCGAAACACCCGAACCTATAGAATCGGACGCAAAGCAGCACCCCGAACCGTACGAACCGTCCGTTCCTATAGAAACGGACGCAATCGCATACCCAGAACCCCGCGAACCATCCGTTCCTATAGAAACGGACGCGAAGAGGTCCCCGCGCATACGAAAAACGTCCGATTCCGAAGAATCGGACGTTTTCACGAAGCCGTGCCTGACCAGCCCAACCAGCCCCAACCAGCCCAATCAGCCAACCGGCCCCAACCGGAACCGGACCAGCCCAACCAGCCCGACCGGACTAGTCAGACCGGACCCGACCGGACCCGACCGGACCCGCCACAAGCCAAACGGCTCAGTCGTTCATGATGGCGGCGATACGCTGCACGGACTCACGCCGGAACAGACCGTCGAGCGGCACCACGTCGCCGTTGCCGTCGGCCAGCGGGATGCGCCAATTCGGATACTCGTTGTTCGTGCCCGGCTGGTTCTGCGCGCGACGCTCCCCCACCGCATCGGTGATCGAGGCGGCGAGCAGCTTGCACGGGGATCCCTTGAGCGCACGGTACTGGGCCTCGATGATCGCCTGCTCGTTGGCCGGCACGTCCTCGGCGAGGGCGTCCTCGAGATATCCTTGCTCGATGAGCATGCGCAGCATGGCGTCCTGCTCGGCGCGGGCGGAACGCTCGAAGTCCTCCTTCGGGCCGGCGAGCAGGCCAAGACGCTCGCGCAGCTCCACATGCTCGAGCTCGAGATAGCCGGCGGCCGGCGGCAGATCGTGCGTGTTGACCGAGGCGAGCGCGTACGGACGCCAATCCTTCGGCGCGCGGAACGTGCCGTCGAACTGCTCGAACCATTCCACGGCGCAGCCGAGCAATCCGTGCTTGGACAGCGAATCGGCCACGTAATCCGGCACGACGCCCAGATCCTCGCCGACCACCACGCCGTCGGCGCGGGACGCCTCGAGCGCCAGGATGCCGAGCATGACGTCGGAATCGTAGTACACGTACGTGCCGTCCACCGGCTTCTTGCCGGACGGCACCCACCACAGGCGGAACAGGCCCAGGATGTGGTCGATGCGGACCGCGCCCGCGTGCGCGAACATGTTGTGCACCAGGTTGCGGTACGGCGCGTAGCCGGTGTCCTCCAGGGCGAGCGGGCTCAGCGGCGGCTGGCTCCAGTCCTGGCCCTGCTGGTTGAACATGTCCGGCGGGGCGCCCACGGTGGCCCCCTGCGCGAAGTTCTGCGGGTTCCACCACACCTCGGAGCCGAGCGGGTGCACGCCCACGGCCATGTCGGCCATCACGCCGATGCGCATGCCGGTCTCGCGGGCCTTGCGCTGCGCCTTGTCGAGCTGTTCGACGGCGATCCACTCCAGCCAGCGGTAGAAGTTCAACGTGTCCGGGAACTGCTGCTTGAGCGCCTGCACCTCGGGCGAGTTCCTGTCGAAGCGCTGTTCCCAGTTGTCGGCGGCGCCGTTCGGGGCGCCCCACTTGTCGTAGCACAGGCACCAGGTGGCGTAGCCTTCGAGGTCGTCGCCGGCCTGATGCACGTAGTCGTCGAACTGCTGCTGGCGCTCGGGGGTGCGGCCGAGCTTGAAGATGATCCACAGCGCGTGCATCTTGGCGCGCCACATGGCGTCACGGTCGATGAGCTGGGAGTCGCCGTTGAGCGGCTCCACGGAGCCATGCAGCTGCTTGACCTGCTCGAGGCTCTCCGCGCCGAGCAGCGCATACTCCTCGATGGCCTCGGGACGGATGTACGTGAAGTTCACCAGGCCGCGGGAGATCGGCAGGTACGGGGACGGGGTCAGCGGGGAGACCGGTTCGGAGGCGTGCACCGGGTTGATGAGCACGAAATCGGCTCCCGTGCGCCGCTTGGCCTCGGAGAGCAGGTCGCCGAGGTCCTTGAAGTCGCCGACTCCCCAGGAGTCGGCGGAACGGATGGAGTACAGCTGCGCCATCCAGCCCCACAGATGTCCGTGCTCCATCTCGTCCAGGAGCTTGACCTTGGCGGGCGCGCTGATCAACGTGGCGTCCTGCGTGCGTCCGGCCACGGTGACATGCAGCGTGTGGTAGCCGGCGGGCAGGTCGGCGGGGATGACGATCGACGACGTGGTGATGAACTTGTCGTCGAGCACATACGCCTTGGAGCCGTCGCCGGGGCCGTACGCCAGCGGCTTGCCATACTCCTCGCCGTTCTCCAGCGTGATGGTGGCGGACGGGATGTCGAACACGCCGCCGTTGACCAGGACCTTCGAATCCTCGCCCACAGTGTGCAGGACGGTGGGAGGCACCAGACGGGAGCGGCGCTCGTCGCGGATGTGCTTGCTCGACTGCGCGATGGCCTCGTCGTTCGAAGCGTCCACGCCCAACGCCTTCAACACGGCCACCAGGACATCGTCGTCGATCTCGTGATAGTCGTTGCTCATGCCGACATAACTGGTGGCGACCCCAACCAGCCTCGCCAATCGTATCAGCGGACGTGCGAGACGCTCTTCACTTTCCGTTCTCTCAGTCATACCCCCAAGTGTAACGCCCATGTGGAGAACACGCCGTTACGCACGCCTCTTGCGTACCGCATTGCGGACTTCCTCGGAGGAATCATCCGCAAGCCGATTGAGCGTCTCCGGGGTCGTGTTCGGGTTGAGCGCCACCGCACGCCGCACCATCGACGACAGCACGGCGGGGGCCTTCTCCTCCACCTCCACGCCCAGTGTGGCGAGGAACGCGAGCGTCTGCGCGTCCACTTCAGGGTTCTGCGCACCCTCGAGACGCATCTTCCACGAGGTCTTCGGGTTCCTCAGCGCGGTGTCGCGCACCTCCGGCACCGGATCCTTGGTGAGGCGGCCCACCAGCCAGTTCTTATCGTCGGTGTTGGCGGCCACCGCCTGCCGTACGGCCGGGTCCGGATCGGCGGCGAGCTTGACCAGCACGTTCGGGAACGGCATGGTCTTCGCCAGGAACACGCGGTCCTCGACCGGCGTGTTCGGGTTGCCGCCCACCGCCTCGAGCAGTGCGGTGGCACGGGAGAACGCCGCCTGGTCGGCGCGGTCCGGCAGGTCGCGTCGCGCGAACTCGGACAGTTCCGCCGAGTCGGTGGAGTGCCGCAGATGCTCATAGGTCACGGTCAACGGTTCGAAGTCACTCATGCGCCCCAAGCATAGTCGACGCGTCGCGACGCGACGGCGCCGGCGGACGACGCCGACGTCACCCGATCGGAATCGCCCGGTTCACCACGTCCAACGGTTCCGGCGTGACGGACGCGTTGAACCCCTCACGCACCATCGCCTCGAACCGTTCGGCGTTTCCGACCGGCAGCGACGCGACGAGCGTGACGTCGGCCGCGTACGTCTCGTCGGACTGGACGCCGTCGACGGCGGCGAGCATCTGCTGGAAGCGGGACAGTTGCGGATACTGCAGCGACACCAGATACCGACGGCACGGCACGATCGCCGCCATGCGCGCCGCCTTCACCGCGATCGAGGCGCCCGCCGAATACGCGCGGATCAGGCCGCCGGATCCGAGCAGGATGCCGCCGAAGTAGCGTGTCACCGCCACCACGCAGTCGGTGAGGTCGTTGGCGCGCAGCACGTCGAGGATCGGCTTGCCGGCCGTACCGGACGGCTCGCCGTCGTCGCTCATGCGTTCGGCCACGCGGCCGTCCGCGCCGCCGCACACCGCCGCGTAGGCGACGTGTCGGGATTTCGGGTGCCGCTCGCGGATCGTCTCGACGAACGCGAGCGCCTCGTCGAGCGAGCCGACGTGCGCGGCGTCACCGATGAACTCCGACTTCTTCTCCACGAACGCGTCATGCGCCGGCGCGTCGACGGCATCGAGAATCGTGCGCATGGGCATCACGCGCGAGGCGCGGCGGACGGGCCGGCGACGGCGGACGGATCGGAAGGATCGGACGCGGGCCTGGCGTCATGTTCGGAGACGACGACGTTCATCGCGCCGCCGGACAGGAACGCGACGGTCGCCTCCACCATCTGGCGCGTCAGGTCGGCGAACGCGCCGTCGGTGCGCCACGCCACATGCGGGGTGAGCACCACGCCGGGCAGCGAGCGCAGCGGATCGTCCGCCGGAAGCGGCTCCTTCTCGAACACGTCGAGCGCGGCGTACACGTCGCCGCGCATGAGTCGCGCCGTCATCGCGCCGGGTTCGACCACCTCGGCGCGCGCCGTGTTCACCACGATGGCGCCCGGCTTCAGATGGTCCAGATGCTCGGCGGTGATGACACCGCGCGTCGCGCCGTCGATGAGCGGCAGGTGGATGGAGACGACGTCGGCGCCGCCGATGAGGTCGCCGAGGTCCGCCACCGGCGTGACGCCGTCCTGCGTGAAGCGTTCGACGGGCGTGTGTCCGGTCCACCAGGCGCTCACCTGCATGCCGAACGCCCGGGCGACGCGCGCCACCGTCGAGCCGATGCCGCCGAGGCCGATGATGGCGAGGCGACGTCCGGCGAGCTGCTGCCCGTCCGCCAACGGACCGCCCCAACGGCCGGCCTTCATCGACTCGTCCAAGGCGCCCACATGCCGCAGCAGTTCGAAGAGGAGCGCGAACGTATGCTCGGCCACCGCGTTGTCGCCGTAATGCTCCGCGTTGCACACGCGTACGCCGAGGCGACGCGCCTCCTCGAGGTCGATGTAGCTGGCCACGCCGGTGCCGGAGAACACGATGCAGCGTACGCGGCCGCCTTCGGCCGGATCGCACAGGCGGTGCAGCAGCACGTTCGAGATGTGCGGGCCGCCGTTGAACATGACGTCCGCCTGCGAGGCCCTGGCCGCAAGGACGTCCTCGTCCTCGGTGAAGTCCAGATGCATGCGCACGCGCGCCACGTCATGCAGCTTCGGGAACTGCGCCTCGAGCGGGGCGACCATCGAATCGAGCACCGCCGGCATGACCACGAGCGGCAGGTCGGTGCGCTCCGGCTGCGTCTCGAACACGGCGGACGAACCGTCGGACGCGGACGCGACGCCTCCCGCCGGACCGTCCGCGGTCTCCACGGTCGTCGTCGAAGTGACGGTCGTCGTCACGGTTGCGTGCGCGGTCCACGTATCGGTCTCTGCCGCGGTCTTGGGCGTGTCGTCGGTCATGCGCACCACCTTAACGCGCCGACGCATCGGCCCACGCCGACGTTCCACCGTCCGACGAGCGAAATGGACGCCCGACGGACCGACGGTTCCGGAAGGCACGACGTCGCAGGACGAAAGGCACGACGTCGCAGGACGAAAGGCACGACGTCGCAGGACGAAAGGCATCGGGAGAACGCCGACGTCACCAGACGAAAGGCCGACGAACGCAACCGGACTGCCGCACTCTATCGGACTGCCGCGCTGTCACCGACCGTCCGCCGCCTGCCGCACTGTCACCGCCCATCAGCCGGACTGCCGCACGCAATCGGACTACTGCGCGTCCGCCGCCTGCCGTTCGGCGGTGATGTTCCACTCGCGCACCACGTTCGGGTCGGCGCCCATCGAATAAATCACCTTCGAGATGCGCTCGCGCTGCGCCGTGTCCGAAGCGTCGCTCTCGCACGTGCCGTCCGGCTTGTCCGAGGAGATCGGACACCACGCGTACGAACCCTGATGGCGGCTCACGTTCGGCACCCAGTCGATGCGGTTGACGCGCCACGACCCCTTCACGCCCTTCTTGCCGGCGAACTGGATGCGTGCGGTCACACCCTGATTGTTCACGTCATGGCCGGGGATGGTGGTGTAGACGCTCACCGCATTGCCGAGACCGTAGATGATCCACGTGCCGTTGTAATTTTCGATGGGCTGCGCGCAATGGCATCCGGCGCCGTAGATCACGTCGAACGCGCCCGTGTCGGCCAGCTCATGCGCCTCCGCCACCTGATAGGAGTCCGCGTAGTCGATGTACTCCTGCAGCGAGTGCATGGCCACGGCCACCACATCGGCCCCCTGCTCGCGCGCCTTGTTCGCCTTGTCGACGAGCTTCTGGATATCGCTCGCATGGTTCGGGTCGCTGCCCTCGCGCAGACGGTCCACACGCCAGTCGGCGTCCGCGGTCATGCCGTTGAGGGAGACGGTTCCAGTGACGAGGCCCAGCTTGCCGCCGCCCGTGGGGGAATCGATGACGAGCGGTTTGAGCGAGTCCTCCTCGGTCTTGTACGAGCCGGTCTGCGCGATGCCGAGACCGTCCAGCGTGTCCCACAGGCGGTCGATGCCGGCGGCGCCCTGATCCCAAGAATGGTTCGTGGCATGCGTACACGCGTTGTAGCCGACGTTCTTCGCGGCGTCCGCCACCTCAGGCGGAATGTTGAACACCGGCCAACCCGCGTACGGGCCGCCACGCTGGGCGATCGGCGTCTCGAACTCGCACACGGAGATGTCGGACGCCTGGATGTACTTCCTCATCGGCTCGAACAGCGGAGTGAAGTCGAAGGCGGTGCCGTCCGTGGCGGACGTGTTCGCGGAGGCGAAATGCTTCCACAGGTTCGGGTGGAACAGCAAATCGCCGTTGACGAGCATGGCGATGCAATCACGGTCCGGGCAGTCCGGCGAATTGCCATGGTGCTCGGCGGCCGGCTTGGGAGCGGCGCTATCCTTCGACAGGTCGGTGCCGGCGGAGACGCCCGCGCCGCCATTGGCGGTTGCGGCGCCTGCCTGCGACTGGGATTGCCCTATTCCGGCTCCGAACCGGAGGTCATCCAGACGCCCCGTGGCATGGAGCCACACGCCGATTCCCAACGCCACGGCCAATACGGCGACGATCGCCGCCCCGACCGCGACGGCCACCGCCGACCGCCCCTGACGCTCGTCGACCTCGACGTGGCGGCCGAATCCGTTGATGTGATGCATCGGATTCCCACTTTCTGTGCTCTCTCGTGATTCGTCCAGACTATCCTCGGGAGACGCCAAAACCATTACGCCATGCGAATACGAGGGTGTCGTCACATGAACCGGACTACAATTGCCGGCAGGAGACGGACGGACAATGGCGTACCTCCGGCTCCGCCTACGCACAGGCAAAGGCGGGCCGGAGGGATATCCGCCGGCCCGCCTGAAATGGTTGTTCATTTCTCGTCGTAAGCATCACGGAACAGGCATCCATATCATTCCTGCTATTCTCCTGTCATCCCGTGTCATCCTCTGTCATCCTCTGTCATCCTCTGTCATCCTCTGTCATCCGCGATGTCCGTTCCGATTCCGGCAGAACCGGGTTTCTCCAGCGGTTTTCCCTGCGCCTTCCCGCGCCTTCCCTGTCCCATGAGCAAGGTCTTTCGACGCCACGGCGGGTCACATCCACATCATGGTGTATAGTGTCATGCTGTTGTGCTTTTGTACGCATCTTCGGATGCCGATGAGGTACAGCGTGGAGTGATGCCTGAGTGGCCGAAAGGGGCACCCTGCTAAGGTGTTAGCTGCTTTGAGCGGCTCGGGGGTTCGAATCCCCCTCACTCCGCGATTAGGGTTTCCGGATGCGTTCCGGAAACCCTTTTTTCGTGCAACTGAGTGAGTCTTGGCAGCGGAACCTGCACGGACGTCCATGAAGGCAAGATGCGCGCCTCGGGGACAGCGAGCCGAAACGGCAATGCATCGTTGCGGGCCTTCCAGGTCGGCACCATGACACCGGAACGAAATCGGACATTGAAATCTCGCTCGGGGCCAAGGCGCAGTGGGACGGAACGCACAAACGGCCCGTTTCCGCACTCCGGGGCCACAAAACCTGACCCCGGAACGGAAATCCAGGGCACACACGCACTCCGGACCACAGCACTGTGGGCCGGAACACGCAGACAGCCCATTTCTACGTTCCGGTGCCACGCATCATCAGCTCAGCGAAGCAACACGGCAGAGGAAGTACCAACCGTTTCGCACACACGCACCTCACCGCCCGGGCGCGGGGGCCTGGTCTCCGGAGAACGTGACGACCACGGCAAGGATGACCAGCGCCACGCCGATCATCTCCCCGACGCCCGGAATCTCGCCCAACGCCAGTCCCACGGCGATGGCGACGGCCGGGTTGATGGACTGCATGACGGAGAACGCGGCCGGTGTGACGCGTCGCAGCGTCACCTGTTCGATGACGTACGGGAAGAACGAGGCGAGCAGCGATACCGCGAACATCAGCGCGAGCAGCTTCAATGGGCCTCCGGCGGCGAGCGCCCATGTGGCCGACGCCTTGGGATGCACCAGGTGCGTGATTGCAGGCACGCCGAGGAACAGGGACTGCACGGCCCATCCGATGGCCACGGCTATGCACAGGTTGTCGAGCGAGTTGCCTGCGGCGGCGATGTGCCGTCCGGTGACGATGTACACGCCCCACATGGACCCGCCCACGAGGATGGCGGCGAGGCCGACGAGGAAGTTCCCGTCGCCATCCGGGTTCGCGAGCGAGATGCCGGCGAGCAGCACCACGCCGACGGCCGCGATACCGATGCCCAGCCGTTCGCGCCAGCTGTGCCCGGTGATCACGGCGACGGACAGCGGCCCGATGAATTCGATGGCGACGGCGATGCCCATGTCCATGTTGCCGATGGCCACGTAGAACATCGTGTTCATGAGCGCCAGCGAAACGCCGAGCAGCACCACCCATCCCCAGCTGCGCGCGTCGCGGTGGAACAGCCACCCACGCTTGGCCGCCGACCACGGCCGCCGCCACAGCAGCATGAGCACCGCCATGAACCCGACGCGATACCAGACGGCGTACAGCGGATCGAGCTGCGTGAACGCGAGTTTGGCGACGCCCGTCGCCGAGTAGATGACGATCGCCTCGCAGACGACGATGACGACGACCGGCACATGGTTCAGCACCCTGATCACTGCTCTCTTCATGCCTTTCACGGTAGCCGACGCCTCCGGCCACACCTAATCGCCGCGGAACGGCGTGAGCGTGCCCACCATGCGGTCACGTCCGGTGGACATCATCGGTCTTTGGACAGGCCGCGGAGAGTCCACGGAGAGTCCGCGGAATCGTCCATCAGGCAGTCCACGAAACCTCCCCGTCAGCCATCGCCCCCACGCCAACCACCGCTCCACCACAACCACCAGCCCCACCACAACCACGCCAACCACCCACCCCACTACAATCTGAACCATGAGCACCGCACCGAGACTGGCCGCCGCCAAACGCGATTGGGGGCATGACGAGACCGGATGCACGGTGCTGCACATCGACATGGACGCGTTCTACGCCTCGCTCGAGGTGGCGCGGCATCCCGAGCTGAGGGGCCGTCCGGTGATCATCGGCACCGGCCCGCGTTCGGTGGTGTCCGCCGCGAGCTATGAGGCGCGCCGCTACGGCATCAATTCGGCGATGCCTTCGGCGCGCGCCCGCCAACTGTGCCCGGACGGCGTGTTCCTGCCGGTGGATATGCGCTACTACCGTTCGGTCTCCCGCGCGATCATGACCGACGTCTTCCATGCCGTGACCGACCGTGTGGAGCAGGTTTCGGTGGACGAGGGCTACATGGACGTCTCGGGGGCGCTGCTCGCGTGGAAGCGCCCGACGGCCATCGGCGCGTGGATCCGCGAGCAGGTGGAGCACCGCTTCCATGTGACCTGTTCGGTGGGGGTCGCGGCGAACAAGCTCGTCGCGAAGATGGCGTCGACGAACGCGAAGCCGAACGGCATGCTGCTCATTCCGCAGGCGCGTTCGGCCGAGTTCGTGCAGATGATGCCGTTGCGCGGCATTCCGGGCATCGGCCCCTCGTTGGAGAAGCGGCTCAACGCGTGGGGCGTGGATTCGGTGGCCGATCTGGCCGCGATGAGCCCGGACGCGTTGGAGCGTGCGACGGGTTCGCGTGCGACGGCCCGCGGCTTGTGGATGGCCTCGCATGGTCTGGACGACCGTGCGGTGACGCCGGTGCGCGTGGAGAAGTCCGTCGGCTCCGAGGAGACGCTGCTGAAGGATACGACCGACCAGCGGGTGGTGTGTCGTCTGCTGCGTGAGGCGTGCGACGAGGTGGCGTCGTCGCTGCGGCGCCGCGGGTTCGTGGCGCGTACGGTGACGGTGAAGCTGCGGTTCGCGGATCTGAGCTATCGGACGCGGTCGCGTACGTTGGAGCGTCCGGTTGATTCGGCGGCCGCGTTGTATCCGGAGTGCGTCCGGCTGCTGCATGCGATGTTGGGGATGTCGGCGTCCGACGCGGGCGCGTCGACCGCCGCGCCCGCCGGTTCCGCCGCCTTCCCGGCCACAGCAGGTTTCGGCGACGGCGTCTCCCCCGACGCTCCCCTGCCGAAGCTGGTCCGCCTGGCCGGTATGAGCGCGAGTTCGTTGAGCCGTGCGGAGGCGACGGCGGTGCAGCCGTCGTTGGACGACCTGTTGGAGGAATCGGACGCCGCCGATGCGCGTACAGCGGACGACCGCCGACGTCGGGCGGAGGCGGCGCTCGACGCGGTACGCGACCGTTTCGGCGGCAAGGCCGTGCGGTTCGGCGCGTAGCCGTGCGCGTCGTACGACGCGCACGTCGGACCGCGATCGCACCATACGGCCGGACCGGGCGATGGCCTTTCCGTCAGTCGGCGGCCGTCAGACGCGCGCACGCGGCGTCGACGGCCTCGTCGGTGGCGGTGGCGGAGAACCGCAGGTACGCGGGCGCGCCGTAGAATTCGCCGGGGCTGGGGATGACGCCGATCCGGGCGAGGTCGGCCATGTCGGTCCAGCAGTCGCCGGACTTGGCCTTCACCCACACGTAGAGCGCGCCGGACGGCATCGCGGCGTCGTAGCCGTACGCGCGCAGCGCGGCGACGAGACGGACCAGACGCGCATGGTAACGACGCCATTGCGCACGCACCGACTCCACGTCGCGCAGGCCCGCGGCCATCGCGGCCTGGACCGGACCGGGGATGATCTGGCCGATCTGCTTGCGGTATTCGGCCATTGCGGTGACGAGACGATAGTCGCCGGCGATGAGCGCGGTGCGGTAGCCGGCCATGTTGCTCTGCTTGGAGAGCGAGTAGAGGACGAGGACGCCGTCGGCGGTGCCCTCGCATACCTGCGGGTTCAACGCGCAGGGGGTGGCGGACAGGCTGAACGCGTCGGCCGCGGGCGTCTCGTTCGATTCGGCCGCGGGCGCGGCGGACGTGTTGGCCGAACGCCAGTCCATCAGCGCGTAGCATTCGTCGGACAGCACGACGGCGCCGATCGCGCGGGCGGCCGCGACGATGCCGGCGAGCCAGTCGGCGCCGAGCACGTCGCCGGTGGGGTTGCACGGCGAGTTGACCCACACGGCCTTCACGCCAGGCACGTCGCGCCAGGAGTCCACGTCGGCGACGTCGTCGACCTTGAGGACGGTCGCGCCGGCCAGCTGCGTGCCGATCTCGTACGTCGGGTAGGAGACCTTCGGCTGGACGACCACGTCGCCCGGGCCCAGGTGCAGGAGGGACGCCATCAGCGCGACGGCCTCCTTGGAGCCGACCGTCGGCACGGCGGCGGCGTTGACGGCCTTGAGGTCGACGCCGCGCAGGTGGCGGAACCACCATCCGATCGCGTCCTTCAGGTCGGCGGTGCCGGCGGTGACGGGATAGCCGTGCGCGTTCGGCGCGTCGGCGCCGGCGGACAGCGCCTGCCGTACGGCGTCCGGCACCGGGTCCACGGGGGATCCGACGGACAGGTCGACCATGCCGCCCTCGACGGTTCCGGCGGTCTGCTTGTACCCGGCGATGCGGGACCAGTCATACGGTGAGGAGTACGCGTGGAAACCCATGGCGGCGCGCCTTTCTTGTCGTTCGTTGGTTCCCGTCCGCCGCGACGCCCCGGACGGGGCGACGGGAGCCGCGGGAATCGGATGCGTCTGTGAACAGGATAGACCGGATATGAAAAATCCTCCCCGTGCGTTCCGGGGAGGATTGCGATGCGGTCCGCGGGACCGGGAGGTCAGTCCTGGTTCTGCGGGGGCAAGGCCGCGACCTGCTCGGGGTCCTTGCCGATGGGGCCGTGCGCGGATGCGCCGCCGAAATCGCCGACCTCGGCGAAGAAGTTGGCGGCCGCGTCCTTGTACCAGGCCCACTCCTCCGGCAGGTCATCCTCGTAGAAGATGGCCTCGGTGGGGCAGACCGGCTCGCACGCGCCGCAGTCGACGCATTCGTTCGGGTTGATGTACAGCGAACGGGAGCCCTCGTAGATGCAGTCGACCGGGCACTCGTCCACGCAGGCCTTGTCCTTGACGTCAACGCAAGGCTGGGCGACAACGTATGGCATGGGAACCTCCTTGAATCACTGACATCCCAGTCTAGGCTCGCGTCCGGACGCAGTTGACGTCGTGTCAGGACGGGCCCGGCGCGTCCGTTCCTGAAGAATCGGACGCAAACCACCCACTCGAACACCCCGATTCCATCCGTTCCTATAGGAACGGACGCAAAACGGCCCCCGCAACCTCCCGTTCCGTCCGTTCCTGAAGAATCGGACGAGCATGGGGAGGTGCAAGGGCCGCAAAGAAGGAGCGCACCCGCCGGACGAACGCACCCGCCGGACGAACGCACCCGCCGGACGAACGCACCCGCCGGACGAACGCACCCGGCAGGACACACCCGGCAGGACACACCCGTCAGCCGTTGACGGCCTTGTCGGTCTCGGCGGAGAGCTCCTCCGTCAGGTCGCCGGTACCGAGGCGGGCGTGGCGGTAACCGTAGCCGAAGTAGATGATGAAGCCGACGGCCAGCCACACCACGAAACGGATCCAGGTGAGGACCGTGAGGTTGAGCATGAGCCACAGGTTCGCCAGACCGATGAGGATCGGAATCCACGGGTTGCCGGGCATCTTGAAGGCGCGCGGCAGGTCGGGGCGCTTGGCGCGCATGATCGGGATGGAAATCGCGACGAGCGTGAACGCGGACAGCGTGCCGATGTTCACCATGTCGGACAGGACGCCGATGTCGAAGCAGGCGGCGACGAGCGCGACGACCACGCCGACGGCGATCTGCAGGAAGGCCGGGGTGCCGTGCTTGCCGGTCTTGGAGAGCCCGCGCGGCAGCAGACCGTCGCGGCTCATCGCGAAGACGATGCGCGTCAGGCCCAGCAGCAGCACCATGACCACGGTGGCGAGGCCCAGCACGATGCCGAAACTGATGATCTTGGCGGCCCAGTTGGCGCCGACCAGCTCGAACGCGGTGGCGAGCGACGGGCTGTCCTGCTTGGCGAGATCCTTGTAGGAGACCATGCCGGTGGTGACGATGGCGACGAGCATGTACATGACGATGATAAGCGCCATGCCCACGCCGATGCCGAGCGGCACGTTACGGTGCGGGTTCTTGGTCTCCTCGGAGGCGGTGGCGACGACGTCGAAGCCGATGAACGCGAAGAACACGAGCGCGGCGCCGGAGAGAATGCCGGGCACGCCGTAGATGGACGGGACCATGCCGGTGGCCCACTGCCACAGCGGCTGGCCCATCACGCCGGCCACGGCGGCGGAGCTCTGCACGGAGGAGGCCGGCTCGGCCGGCGGGATGAACGGCGTGAAGTTGGAGGCCTTCACGTAGAAGAAGCCGACGATCACCACGAAGAACACGATGGCGATCTTGAGCACGGTCATCGCGCCGTCCACGCGGGCGCCGATCTTCGTGCCGAATACGAGCAGCGTGGTGAAGAACGCGACGATGATGATCGGCGCGATGTCGAGGTTGAAGGACCCGATCGCGATGTTCGTGTCGAGGCCCCACCCCATCAGACGCATGAAGTCGTTGAGGTAGACGCCCCAGTATTTGGAGATCACGGAACCGGCCATGAGCATCTCCAGGATGAGGTCCCACCCGATGACCCACGCCATGATCTCGCCCACCGTGGTGTAGGTGAACGTGTACGCGGATCCGGCCACGGGGATCATCGAGGCGAATTCGGCGTAGCACATGACGGCCGCGCCGCACACGATGCCGGCGATGAGGAAGCTGATGATGACGGCGGGTCCCGCGTGGAACGCGGCGGCCTGCGCGCCCACCGAGAAGATTCCGGCGCCGACGGCGACGGCGACGCCCATGATGGACAGATCCCACCATGTGAGGTTGCGTTTGAGCGTACGGCCTTCCTCGCCGGTCTCGGCGATGGTCTGCTCAACCGATTTCGTTCGGAACAGTTGCATGGTATGACCCTTTGTTCTCCGATAAGTTCAAGGGGTCAGTATATGCGCCGGACGTACGTTTATGTAACCCTTCGTCGATGATACGGGCGAAAAGCCGCCCGTTTTCCCGAAATATGGGACGGCTTCAGGGGACGGCCTCAGGGGACGGCCGCCGCGGGGACGGCCGCCGCGGGGACGGCCGCCGCGGTCAGGGACGCAGGTCGACGCCGATGCAGACGGGTTCGGGCACGAGCGCCACGCCGAACCGCTCCCTCACGCCCCGCTGGATGGTGCGGGCGAGGTCGGCGAGGTCGGCGGCGGTGGCGGTCCCACGGTTGGTGAGGGCCAGCGTGTGCAGCGTGGACAGGCTCGCCGACGCGGTGGACGCGTCGCGCCCGCCGGTGGCGAAGCCCTTGTGGAATCCGGCGTGGTCGATAAGCCATGCGGCGGAGGTCTTCACGCCGTCCGTCCCGTCCGGCAGCACGCCCGGGAAGCGTGGCGCGTCCTCGGGGAGCGCGGCGGCCTGTTCGGCGGTGAGAATGGGGTTCATGAAGAACGAGCCGCAGCTGTGGCGGTCATGGTCCGTGACAGGGAGGCCGTCAGCACCGGGACCGGTTTCCGACGCCGCGTCCGCAGAGGCCTGCTCCACGGCCGCCAGCCGGGCCAGGTCGGCGCGGACGTTGGCCTCGCGCTTGGTGCCCGCCATGGATTCCAGCGCGTAGCGGGTGGGGTCCTCGAGCATGCCTTTGGCGGCGCGCACGCGGAGCACGGCGTCGCGGATGGCCTTGGTGGCCATGCGGCTGCCCACCTCGACGCCCAGTGCCCTGGCGAGCTGTCCGACGCCGACGGTGCCTTCGGCCGAATGCCGCAGCGCGAACGTGACCGACAGGACCACGTACCGGGGCGTGGGGAAGAACCGGTCGGCGGGCGTGGCGGGGGCCCGGTACATGCTGGCCTTCAGCGCGGAGGAGCGGTAGCCGAACTTGAGGTCCGCGGGCGTGAGGTCGCGCGTGGTCTTGGATTCGCGGTCCCATACCTCGACGGATGCGACGGAGGAGGCGACCTCCTGGCCGTACGCGCCGATGTTCTGCACGACGGATGCGCCCACCGTGCCGGGGATGCCGGAGAGTCCTTCGACGCCTTCGAGCCCGAGCTCCACGGTGAGCGCGACGAAGTCGTCCCAGTTGGCGCCAGCCTCGGCGTTGACGTGGACAGTGCGGTCGTCGCCCTCGACGGGAGCGGCCTCGTCGGGCACGGTGATGCGGCGGCGCGCGTCGCGCACAACGACGCCCTCGAACGGCGCGTCGGCGACGAGCATGTTGGAGCCGCCGCCGATCACGCACAGGGGGACGCCGCGGGAGTCCGCCTCCTCGACGGCCTCGATGACGCCGACGCGCGTGTCCGGTTCGATGAAGCGGGCGATCTCGCCGCCCACGCCGATGGTGGTGATATCCGCAAAGCTGGTCATAACCGCCTATCCTATCCGCTTCCGCCCGTCCTGTCCGCACCGTCCGCGGCGGACGGCATCGTCCCGATAACGCAAAAACCCGGCCGAATGGGCCGGGTTCGAACGTTCGTAGCGCGAAATCAACGGGTCTCGCGGTGCACGGTCTGCTTGCCGCAGCGCGGGCAGAACTTCTTGAGCTCGAGGCGATCGGGCGTGTTGCGACGGTTCTTCGTCGTGATGTAGTTACGCTCCTTGCACTCGGTGCATGCCAGCGTGATGCCGGGACGGATGTCGGCGGACTTAGCCATGGTTCATTCACCTCTATAGTCTAAACGTACGCCCGTCGGATGACGGGCGTGATTTGTAGCGAGGAAGAGGCTCGAACTCTTGACCTTACGATTATGAGTCGTACGCTCTAGCCAGCTGAGCTACCCCGCCAGAGAGCCCCGAGTGAGAATTGGACTCACGACCTCTTCCTTACCAAGGAAGTGCTCTACCACTGAGCTATCGGGGCGTGGCGGATAGTGGATTCGAACCACTGAAGCACGAAGCGGCTGATTTACAGTCAGCTCCCTTTGACCGCTTGGGAAATCCGCCAGTCTCTGTCCCCTGCCGAGGAGGTGACCTCGTCAGGCAACTCGGATATCATGCCACGGGATTTTCCGGCGCGCAACCCAGAACGCCGCCCCGGCGTGGCGAAACGGCCGTATGACACCCTAAAAACGTTGGAATTCCAACGTTTTCAGAAATCCAAACGTTTCCTCGCGTCGGCGTGTCGCAATGGCCTCGGCCACCGCGACGGCGTCCTCGCGGGCCGAGGCACCCCGTCGGGCGCCCGGCGGACCCGCTCCTCCAGACCCTCCGGCCGGTCCGGTGTCCCGCCGAACGCGGCCGCCGCGACGTTGCGCGCCACCGTGCGCACGGTGGCCGCGGCGTCGGCGGACGGGCCGGAGCCCGCCCCGTCGGACGCGTCGGAGCCCCCGGCGTCCTCCCATGCACGGGCGATCGCCTCGCCGATCGCCCGATCGGTGTCGGAGGCGCGCCATCGCACGCCGGACCGTCGGCCTTCGCGGCGCAGCAGGGTCCAGGCGGCGCGCCACGCCCGCGCACGGGCGTCCATGTCGTCGGGAGGTGCGGCCGCGGCGCGACGTATCGCGAGCAGGCCGCGGCGGCGACGCCACCGTCGCACGCCGCGCGGCGCGAACACGAGCAGGGCCAGCAGCGCGGCGACGCCGCACGCGGGCAGGACGATCCTCGCCCACGTCGGCAGCGCGGCGAACCATGCCGCGACGCGGGCCCAGACGGTCACGTCACCGTCGGCCGCATCGCCGCGGGACGTCTTCGCGCCGCCGGCGGTCTTCCCATTCTTCCTCGCGTCGCCATCCGCGGACGCGGCGTCCCTCTCCGCGCCGGATTCGCCGTCCGCCGTGCCGGCCCCACCGTCCGTCGTCTGCGCTCCCGCGGCGTCGGACCCGGCGGACCGGGAGGACGCGTCCGCGCCGGACGCGGCGGAGGACAGGGTGCCGTTCTGGGCGCTGGCGGGCGTCACGTCGAACGGCACCCATCCCACGCCGTCGAGGTACGCCTCCACCCACGCGTGGAGCTGGCGGGACCGGACCGGCGTGTAGCCGGCGGTGTCCCTCGCGTTCCCCTCCTCGGTGCCGGCGTTGTAGCCGAGCACGACGCGCGTGGGCACGCCCATGGCGCGGCCGAGCACGGCCAGCGCGGACGCGTAGTGCTGGCAGTAGCCGGCGTGCCCGGTCTTCGGGTCGAGGAACGCGTCGATGACCTCGAGGTTGGAGCGGCCGTCACCGTCGGGCGCGTCCAGCGAATAGGTGAAGTGCTGGTCCTTGGCGGTGAAGTAGTCGACGAGCCAGCGCATGGCGCGCATCTGGTCGTCGTAGCTCTTCCCGGTGATCGGAACGCCGTCCGCCTGCGCCCGGCGGACCACGGCGCGCACGTTGGCGGGCAGCGTGTCCGTCAGGGACGTGTAGCGGGAGGCGTGGGCGCGCCGGTCCGAGGATTCGACGACCTTCCTGACCTCCTTGAGGATCACCGAACCGGCCTCGGCGGCGCTCTCCCACGTGACGATGTCCCGGGACATGCCTGCGGCGTACAGGGCCCGATGCGCGTCTGACTCCCATTCGGCCATGTCCGAACCGTCCGGCCTGTTCATGCGCACGGTGCCGCTGGAGACGTCATACCATGCGCCGACCTGTTCGGTGGTGTCCACGAGCGGCACGACGATGCCGACCTCGCCCGTCGGGGAGGAGCCGATCACCATGCCGTCCTCGCCGAAGCCGAGCTGTTCCCTGACGGCGTCGTCGAAGGTGATGGAGGCGGGCGTGCCGGTGGTCATCCGCGCGTTCTGCCATCGCCCGCCGACGCCGCCGTCGACGGAGCCTCCGCCGGAGCCTCCGTCAGAACCGTCGCCGCCCGAACCGTCACCGGCACCGTCGCCCGTACCGTCGCCTTGCGGCATCGAGGAGCCGAACGACATCTGGTAGGAGTCCACCTTGCCGAGCCGCCATCCGTTCGGCCCGTAGACCACGCCGTCGTCGCCGATGGTGGTGCGGATGAGCACCGCGTCGCCGCGGACCTCGCCCAGTCCGGCCGCCTGCAGCGCGCGTCGTTCGCGCAGCCATCCCCCGATCCGCTCGGCGACCGAGGACCATTGGCGTTCGAAGCCGCGTTCCGTGTCGACGATGTCGGTGAGGTCGGCGAACCCGGAGGCGGACCGGATCGGATCGATGTACGTGCCGTTCGCCGTGTATGAGGTGCCGGACATGCTCGAACCGGAGCGGTTGTACACGCTGCCGTCCCGGTATTGCAGCCAGTCCGAGCCCAGTCCCTGCTGGCCGTAGGCGATGCCGGGCATCGGCAGGAACCGCGAGCGCAGCGTGTCGATGCGGATGTTCGCGTACCCCATGTACCGTTCGATGCCGTCCTGGCTCACGCCGGCGCCGTCGTAGCCATAGTAGCCGAGCGAGTACATGTAGGCGGTCAACGGCTCGATGGATTCGCGCTGCTCGTCGGTGAGGTCGTTCTCGCTGCTGCGTCCGAGCTGGATGCCGGCGCCGTACAGGCCTGCGTCGATGGCCAGGTCCCTGCCGTAGCCCCAGGTGTCGCCGTCGAATTCGTCGAGGGTGGCCATGCGCAGGTAGAGGCGCTTGTACGAGCGGTAGTGGAGCATGATGCTGTCGGATCCGGCGGTGATGTTGCGTTTGAGGTCGATGAGCGGGCTCACCGTGTTCGACGTGAACATGCCGCCGCCTTCGCCGATGGACAGGGGCACGCGGTAGGCGATGGCCTCGCCCGTGGGGGTGCCGGCGAGCGTGACGGCCATGACGAGCAGCGCCGCCGTGGCCGTGGCCGGCGGTCCGAGACGTCGCGGCCGGTACGCCCACAGGGACAGGGGGAACGCCAGAGCGAGGGCGGCGACGGCCCACCATGGGGTCGCATGCCCCACCACGCTGTAGTCGGCGGCGAGCGCCGCAACGGGCAGGACGGCCATGAGGGGCATGGCGCCGCGCCATAGGAGCAGGCACCGCAGCGCGACGGCCGCGGCGGCGACCACGACGACGAGGAACACGTCGCCGTCCGCGTCGACCTTGATGGGCGGCAGTTGGAGGTTGAGCCGGTCGAAGCCGGCGGCGAGCACGCCCGCGAGGGCCCGCCACGGGTGGTCGGCGTCCGTCAGCGCGTCGTGGGCGCGTACGGCCGTCAGCACGGCGGCTCCGGCAAGGGCCGCGAGCGCGTAGGCGGCCACGCGCGCCGCACGGTGCAGGATGCGGCGTCGCACGACGCCGTCCGCCCGTGCCTCTTCCCGCGCCTCCTCCCGCGTTCCGGCCCATGCGTCGCCGCTTCCGTACGGAATGGTCGCGCCGACGGCGGCGACGGCGAGCAGCGCGGCCGCGTACCATGCCCACACGCCGGTGGGGTTGACCAGTCCGGTCAGTCCGCGCAGGGTCAGGGCGAAGCAGACGAGCAGCGCGAGGGCCGCGACGACGCGCGGCAGGAGGCCGGACATCGTTTTCGGCGCACGAGCCGTCGTGCCGTCCGATGCCGCGGTCCGGTCCGACGGCGTTCCTTCCGGCATGCGCGACGCGGCCGCGTCGCCGTGCGCCGGACCGATGTCCGACGCGTCGTCCGCCGCGACCGTCACCGTCGCCGCGGGTTCCACCGCACGCGTCATCCCGGCGGCCGGACCGCGCTGTAGCGCCTGCCGCAGGGACCGGTCGTCGTCGGCGTCGCACACGACGATGCGCAGCGGGCCGCTCCGACGCGCCGCATAGGCGGCGACGGCTTTGGCGCGTGCCTGCGCCGAATCGTCGCCGGCGTAGGGGACCGTGCGGGCCGACGCGAGGAAGCGCTTCACCTCGCCGAGGCCTTCATGGAACCGTTCGCCGTCGGTGGCCACGATCCGCACGGCGGCGGTCCCGCGACCACGTCGCGGCAGACACGCCATCAACGCGGCGACCGCGCGATCGAGCGTCGTCGCCTCCTCGGCGCCCGCGCGCGGGCGTCCGTAGCGTCGGGCGATGCGACCGTCCCCGACGTCGCCGGAGCCGACGCCGTGCGACGTCCCCGTGCCGAGGACCAGCAGGACGGTGGGACGCGCGTCGCCGGCGGTCTCGCGAGTCATGAGCCGTCCGCGCCGGGCGGTGTGCCGCCAGGAGACAAGCCTGATGGGGTCGCCGGGCGCGTAGGCGCGCACCCCGCCCGATTGCTCCTCCTGCCCGGCGCCGGCCATGCGCCGGTCGGGGGCATGAACGCCGTCGCCTTCGCCGGACGGCACGTCGGGCAGCATCAGGGTCCGGCCGGCCCACGGCGTGACGCGCGCGGCGGCGAACAGACCGAACGGCCCGGTCCACCGGATCACGCGGCTGTGATGCCGGTACAGGCCGCGACGGCGCGGCACCTCGCCCGCGACCCGTCCGACCACCGCGCCCCGCTGGTCCACCATCTCGTATTGCGGGGTCGTATGCCGCTCACCGGGCGTCAGCCATGCGCGAAGACGGGTGTGCAGGCGACGGCCCGTGCGGACGTCCGACGCACCCGGACGGTCGGTCGCGGCCGCCGTATCCGGCGTCGCCGTCCCGGCACGCATCAAGACCCATTGCGCCACGGTCAGCAGCAGCGAGACGACGACGAGCGCGACGATGCAGACGGTCGCGGCCACCAGCGTGCGTTCGTCGAGCAGCAGACCCGCATAGCAGGCGAGCGCACCCACGGCCGTCAGCAGCATGCAGGGCACGGTGGGGCGGACGAACCCATGCCGGCGGAACCCATGCCGGCGGAAACGGACGCGTCGCGTCCCCCGCCATGCCCTCGCGGCGCACGCCGCGGCACCGTCCTGGAACCGTCTCACCCCGCTTCCCATGGCGCGCCCGCCGTCACGCCCGCGGGACGGGAACGTCCCGCACGACGTCCCGCACGACGTCCCTGGCGGTCTCGAGATCCGACTCCCCCGACCGCATCGCGTCGTCGAGGACGAGACGGTGGGCGATCACCGGGACGGCGAAACGCTGCACGTCATCCGGCAGGACGTAGTCGCGCCCGTCGATGGCCGCGGCGGCGCGGGCCATGGCGGCGAGCGCCAGGCTCGCCCTGGGCGAGGCGCCGTACGCCACGCCCTCCCGATGGCGCGTGGCGCGCGTCAACGCCACCACATACGCGGCGACGGGCCGGCTGACGGCGATGCGACGCGCCGTCCCGCGCATCCGGACCGCAGTGTCCACGTCGCACACGGTCGACACACGGTCGAGCGGACGGGCCCAGTCGGGCGCGGACACCATGGCGGCCTCCGCGTCCTCGTCCGGATAGCCGAAGCCCGTGCAGGCCATGAACCGGTCGAGCTGCGCCTCCGGCAGCGGGTAGGTGCCCTCAAGCTCGATGGGGTTCTGCGTGGCCACCACGAAATACGGGTCGTCGAGCGCGTGCGATTCGCCGTCCACGCTGATACGGCCCTCCCCCATGGCCTCGAGCATGGCGGATTGGGTCTTGGGATTGGCGCGGTTGATCTCGTCGGCGATGACGATATTGGCGAACAGCGGCCCGGGATGGAAGACGAACCGGCCTTCGGCCTGCGACCAGACGTTCACGCCGGTCAGGTCGCCGGGCAGCATGTCCGGGGTGAACTGGATGCGGCGCATGTCGCCGCCGATGGCGCGGGCGAGCGCGCGGGCGAGCGTGGTCTTGCCGACGCCCGGCACATCCTCGAGCAGCAGGTGTCCGCCGGCCACGAACGTGGCGACGGCGAGCGAGGCGACCTCGCGGGACGAGGACAGCGCCCGCGTCAGTTCGTCGATGATGCGCCCCGCGGTCCGGACCGTCTCGGCCACGTCGGCTGCGTTCGTTCCGTTCGTTCCGGCGTCGTCGCCGGCAAGGTCGTGTGTCATGCCGTGCCCCCTCGTGCTGGTCCGGTCATCCCCTACCCTCGTCAAGTGTAGCCGAGGACGACGGAAGCCCCGCCCACCGGATGCGGTGGACGGGGCTTCCGTACGGGCCCGCACGCGCCCGTGGGGGCCTGACGTGCGGGAGTCCGACGCGCGGTCTCAGCCGAGGATGGCCAGGATGTCGCGGGCGCCGACGATGAGGTAGTCCTCACCCTCGTAGTGGACTTCGGTGCCGCCGTACTTGGAGTACAGGACCTTATCGCCGACCTTGACGTCCATCGGGATGCGCTCGCCCTTGTCGTCGCGACGGCCCGGGCCGACGGCCAGGACTTCGCCCTGCTGCGGCTTCTCCTTGGCGTTGTCCGGGATGTACAGACCGGACGCGGTCTGGGTCTCGGCCTCGGCCTGCTTGACGATGATCTTGTCCTCCAGCGGTGTGAGCTTGATCGACACTGTGGGTCACCTCGTATTTCTCGTTGGTTCGATGTCTCCGCGCCGGAAACGCCCAAGAGGCTGACGATCACTTGACCGATCCCGAGCACTGGTTCACATGGTAGCGCGCTTTTTAGCACTCTGCCAACTCGAGTGCTAACGCTGTGAGAGAAACCCGGAGACGACGAGGGCCGCGCGGAAGGACATGCCCTTCCGCGCGGCCCGTATCCGGTCGGTTATGACGCCGTTGCCGGCCGCGCTCAGCCGTTGCGGCGCGCCAGCACGGCCTGCAGGTCGTTGCCGAGCGAATCCGACGTGGCGGCCGGGGCGGCCACACGGGCCCGCTCCTCGGCCGTATGGAACGCGGCGACGTCGGTCACAGCGGGAGCGGCGTCGGACGCGTCGTCGGCGGACGAGGCTTCGGCGGACACGGCGTCGACATCGCCCTGCGACGCGGCGGAGGCGACATCGTCCGCAGGACGGCCGGAAGGCGTGCCGTCGGCGGCCGGCCGCACGGCCGGCTCGGTCTCGACCTTGGCCTCGTCGGCCAGACGGTCCTGCTCCTCGCGGCTCACCGGCGTGGCCTTGCTCACCTGGCGCGTCGACCTGATCTCGAGGCTTTCCGGGGTGCCGTCCTCCTGCTCCACACCGTTGCGGGCCTCGCCCAGCGTGAAGGAGATGAGTTCGGGGGACATGGCGGCCATGTCGAACGCGTCCAGCGCCTTGGCCGGCCTGACCTCGACGAGTTCCGCGGTGGCGTCGGAGACGGACTCCTCAACGGCCTTGGCGTCGGTCTTGGCCTGCGCGGCCGGTTCATCGCCGGCCTTGACATTCTCGGCGACGGACCCGGATTCCGCGGATACGGACACGGACGCGGCCTCGGCGGAGGACTCGGGCGTCCCGGCCTCCTCGCGGGCGGCGCGTTCGGCGAGCGCCCTGCGCTTCTCCTCCTGCGCCTGGCGCAGCACGCGGCGGATCTCACGCCGCTCCATACGATCGGTGGGGGCGTCATCGTTCACAGGAACGTCGCCGGCGTCATCGTTCACGGCCTTGGCGATGAGGTCGGCGCTCCCCCGCCGCACGGCATCGTCCTTCGTCTCCGGAACGGAACCCGCGGGTGCGGCCGCGGCATCGACGGCGGCCTTCATGCGCGCGGTGTGGACCTCGACCATGTGCGCCTGGCGTTTGGCGGCGCGGACCTTGGCCTTGCGCTCGCGCGACCTCATCAGGGCGACCTTGTGCTCCCATGCCCTGGCCTGCTTGGCGGCGTGCGCGCCCAACGCCACCACCACGGCGGCGAGGACGGCGGGGATGAGCGCGAACAGCGGGCTGTAGTGCAGCGCGAAGGCGAGTCCGAGCACGAGCGCGGTGGCGAGCAGCAACGTCAGGACGATGATTCGGCGACGACGGGTGGCCTCATGACGAAGACGCCGCACTTCGGCGATGCGTGCTGGGGTGAGCGTTGTGGCGCGCCTCTGTTTCGGCTGCATCGAAACCCCTTTCACATAGGTCCTGTCGTCGCTGAACCGTGTGCCGCTATGCTCGTCGACCAGGTGCAGCGAGGTGGAGTAGCGGTCGGTGCGGTGCTCCTCGACATGCCTCATGCTGTTGGCCGTGCGTATGGGCAGCCATACCACGATTCCTATGATTACGATGACCAGCACGATGATCGTGCTCAGTGACTCGTAACCCATAGGCATCAAGAATAGGAGACGGGCATCACATTCGCCGCATCCGTCCCGCGCGTGTCGGCGGCGTCGTTGGTCTGCGCCGCGTGTCCCGCATCCGATGCGGCGCCCGCCTGCACGTCCGATACGGCTCCGGCCGGCGCGGTGGCGTCGGACGACGGACGGTCCGATTGCGATTGGTGGTCCGGCTGCGACGAATGGTCCGCATGCCACGCGAGCCGTGCCACGAGCCCCGCCGTGAACCCCTCGCCGCGGTCCTCAGCGAGCAGGCTGTAGGTGTCGTGGGTGCGCCACCGCCCGTTCACGTACATGTAGTTGCGCCGCTGCCCCTCGTACCGTGCGCCGACCTTGCGCACCACGGCGTGCGAGCGCGCGTTCTCCGGGAGGATGGCGATCTCCAACCGGTGCAGCCGGGGTCCGTCCGGATCGGCCATGGCCCAGTCGGCGAGCATGGCGAGCGCGGTGGGCGCGATGCCGTGCCCGGCGGACGATTGCGCCACCCAGTAGCCGACCACGCCCGTGCGCATGGACCCGTAGCTGATGGCGCCGATGGAGATCTGTCCGACGATGCGCATCCGATGCTCGATGAGGAGGACGATGCCGTGCCCCTGCCGTTCGCCGCGCCGTTGCGCGGCGAGCCACTGGTTGAAGGTGAGGCCCGGGCCGTGCATGGGGTCGCCGGACTCCCACGGTCTGAGCCAGGCGTCGTTGCTCCACCGCACCATGCCCCATGCGGTCTCGTCGTCCTCCGTCATCGTGCGCAGGGTGATGGGCACGGCGCCGGCCGGCGCATGGAGCGTGACCGGCGTACGGATGGCGTTCGGATCGGCCGGGGCGAACGCCCGGGCGATCGACTGGAAAACTGACACGCCCTTATTGTGCCACTCACGCCGCGTCTTCGTCGCACGGACGCCGCGCCGACGCCGCACACACGCAATATGGCGGGAAATATGGCGGGACTAGGCTTGGCCGCCATGGACGCACCGATGGACGAACCACGTATGGATGAGCCGGGGACGAAGCGCGCGCTGCGGCGCGCGGCGATCGCGAGACGCAAGACAGTGCCGGCCGCGGACAGGACCGCGGCGGGCGCCATGGTGGCGAGGCACGCCCGCGCGCTGTTCGACGGGCTCGAGGCGGGCGCCACCGTCGCCGCCTACGTGCCGATGGGATCGGAGATCCGCATCGAACCGCTGCTGGAGGACGCGCTCGCACGGGGCCTGCGCCTGCTGGTGCCGATGCTGGGCACGGGCATGGAGGTCGGCTGGGGCGTGCTGGAGACGCTGGACGATCTGGCCGTCGCCGGCGACGGCCATGGCCGCCCCGAGGAGCCGGCCGAGGCGGAGACGCTCGGCATGGAGGCGCTGCGCGACGCCGCCGTGGTCATCGTGCCTGCGCTGGCGGTGGACGCCTCGGGCACCCGATTGGGCCGCGGCGGCGGCTGGTACGACCGCGCGCTGGCGCACGTGTCCCCGGACGCGCCGCTGGTGGCCGTGTGCTGGCCGTGGGAGATGCTGCCCGACGGGGCCGATCCGCTGCCGCGCGAGCCGCATGACCTGCCCGTGGACGGCGTGGTCACGCCCGAGGGGCTGACGATGTTCGGCAAGGAGTGAGTCCGGACGGACTTCGCCCGAAGACCGTCCGCATTGTGGTCGGCGTCCGTTCGGCCATGGCGGAACGTGTCTGGGCGGCGATTAGGATATGTACGGTTGCATACGCCGGCGGACGCGGCCTGACGTGCCCCGCCGGAGAAGAAGGACGTTGTTCAGGGTCCGTCCCTGATGGAGGATTGCAGATGCCTACCTATCATTACCGTTGCAAGAGCTGTGGATACGATTTCACGGAGCACCAGTCGTTCGACGACGCGCCGATCACCGTGTGCCCCCAGTGCCATGAGGAGCAGGTGCGCAAGGTGTTTTCCGCCGTGCCGATCGAGTTCAAGGGCAGCGGCTTCTACCGCACCGACGGCAAGAAGTGAGCCGGCTGCGGCCGGGTGCAGCCGGGTGCGGCCGCATACGGTTCGCGACGGCGGACGCCCGGTGAGGGCGATGGGGCGTGGTTCCTGCGGGGGCCGCGCCCCTTCGCGTATCCGTGGCCGTTCGTGGACGGTCCGGCCGTTCGTCGGGCGGCGTGGCGGACCGTCCACACCACCCGGCCGTTCGGGATATTCGGACCGTTCGGACCGTTCGGACCGTTCGAACAGGATGTGAAGATTCGCGGGGGCTCTATCCACAATCCCCCGCCGCGCTTGCCCCGGGGACTTCGCTCCCCCGACCATGGGCCGCATGAGAAGATTCACGATGCCGTGGACGCGGCTCACACGTCCCACGTTGGCGGCGCGGCGCGCGAGGGTGCGTGCGGTGCGCATCGCGGCGTGCTGCTGTCTGGCGCTGGCCTGTCTGATGGTGCTGTCCGTGGTGGAGTCGATGACCGCGACCGTCACCGTGGTGGTGACGGCCCGCGCGCTGGCGCGCGGCGAGACGATCGGCGAGGGCGACGTCGAGATGGTGGAGGCACCGCGAGCGAGTCCGCTGGATTCGGCCCTGACCTCGCCGGAGGAGGCGGTGGGGGCCATCGTCCAGTCCGATATGGCGGCCGGTCAGCCGCTCTTCCCGGGGATGGCGCGCGCCTCCCCGGTGCCGCCCGCGGGCAGCGGCGTGCTGGAGGTCGCCGTGTCGAACGACGCCTCCGCGTTGGTTCCCGGGGACACCGTGACGCTGGTGTCCGCGGTGGGGTGTGCCGAGGACGAGCCGCAGCCGTGCGTGCTGGCCGAGCAGGCGTTGGTGATGGCGCAGGCGAAGGCCACGCGGGAGGGTGCGGCCGGCGCGCGACTCACCGTGGCGATGCGGCCGGACGAGGTGCTGCGCGTGATGGCTTCGGCCGAGCTCGGCGCGATCGTGTCCGTGCATGAATGAGGCGGGCCGCGAAGGCCGCCTCACTGGGCCCGATCGCCGTGGCTAGCCACGTTCATTAAACACGGCCCAGTAGGCCGAGCCGTCACACGGAAAGCCCGGTGGGCTTTCCGTAGGCGAGGTGAGCGGCCGCCGACAGGCGGGCCGCGAAGGCCGCCTCACTGGGCCCAATCGCCGTAATCAGCCACGTTCATTAAACACGGCCCAGTGAGGCGGCAACTCGCCCAGGATGCGCTTGTCGTCGTCCGCTTCGCGCTGGCGTTCGGTGAGCATGTCCGAGGGTTCGAGCTTCACGCCGTCCGCGTCGAAGCGTTCCGTGCCCTCGCGCACCACGCGCCTATGCTTGCGCGGCGTGCGGCGGGAGGCCGAATACTCGCTCATTTGACCTCCCGGTAGATCTCGCCGATCTGGGCCACGATGCGGTCGACTTCCTTCTCCGGGTTGACGAACGCGCCCACGCTCCACACGGTGATCACCGACCAGCCGAGCATCATGAGGTCGGAGGACAGCATGCGGTGGCGTTCGCGCGTGGACTGGATGGACATGTAGCCGGCGTCGTCGGTGAGGACGGCCAGCGCGTAGGGCTTGCCGTGCAGGCCCACCACCATCGGGATGGTGAGGCCGTTGTCGAAGCCGTAGTTGATGGACACGTCCAGGCCACGCGAGCGGATGCGTTCGGCGAGGTCGTTGAACAGCGTGTTGTAGCCGGAACGGTGTTCGGCGGGGTGCGCCACCTCGTCGGTGAGCTGTTCGGCCCATACGAGCATGGACTTGAGCAGCTTGGGGCCGGCCTGGTGGATGCGCTCGTCCTCCATCTCCGTGGAGGAGAACGCGGACACGATGTCCAGATGGCGGTCGGCGAGCGCGAGCGCGTCAAGCAGCATGCCCCTGCCGCCGGCGTCCTCCAACGCGCCGAACTGCTGGAGCAGCCTGCCGTGCACGGTCTTCGCATAGCACAGCGAGAGGATGACGTCGGTGGCCTGGGCGCCGGCGACCTCGCGGATGCCGACGAGCCGGACGTGGCGCAGGAAGGCGTTCATCGCCTTGTCCTTCGCGGCGAGCGACTTGAGCTCGGCGCCGAGGCGGACGCGGAACACGTCGGTGAGGGTGACGACGGTGAGAAGGTAACCGGTGGGCACGATGGGGAAGCTCTTCGCCCGTTCGATGATGAGCCGCACCACCTCGTCGATCTCCTGCTGGCTGGATTCGACCAGGCCGGTGGAGAAGACGGGCGTGCCGTTGGCCTCGACCTTGTGGTAGGCCACGCCGCCGCGCGCCGCGTCGGTGGTGACGTCGTAGCGGACGGCGCCGTATCCCTGCGATTCGAGGAACGCGGTGACGAGCGGCGAACGGCGCACCGGATGCGATTTGACCTGGACGGCCGGCAGCATGCCGATGAGCCGCTTGAGGCTGTCGCAGGTGACGGTGCCGCAGTGGGCCACGACCACGACCTGCCTGACGCGCACGAGCACGCTGAGCAGCTGGACGGCGGGGATGTGCGCGCAGGCGTCGATGATGGCGACGTCGGCGAGCTGCCGCGGCTCGGTGAGCGAGGCGAGCGTGTCCGGCGTGGCCATGAGGATCGGCTTGGCGGCGGCGAGGATCTCCGGGTGGTCGCGTCGCACGCGGTCGATGGAGGCGTGCGTGCGGCCGGCGAGCTGCGTGTGCAGCAGGTTGGCCTCCTGGGTGCGGGCGAAGAGCATGTCGCTGAGACGTCGTATCGACTCCTGGGCGACCATGGGGCCTACGGAGCGCACGTGTTCGACGTCCACCTGCTCGAAGCGTTCGGTGGCGTTGGCGAGCACGGAGCCGTCCTGGTTGGAGATGATCGGCGAGGAGCGCACGATGTCCTCGAACACGGTGGTCCACCAGGCAAGCTGGAGTTCGGCGCCGACGGCGTGGACGCCCACGCGGCGGTTGGTGAGGTCGGTGACGAGGTCGGTCAGGCCCACGGCCTGGAACTCATTCTCGAGACGGCAGCGTTCGGGGAGCGTGTCGAGCGCCTTGTGGTCGTCGAACAGCTCCTTGAGACGCGCCTCCACCTCGTTGAGGTCGCGGGTCTCGAGCTCGCCGCCGCGCGGCGTGGTGCTGAGCACGGCGTCGAGCGCGGTCATGTCGCTGGACATGGTCTCCTGGGCGGCGATCATCTGGTCGAGCTTGGGCGGCAGGACCGGCCAGCCGCCGTGGGGCACGAGCGTGCGCCACTGTTCGGCCTGCTTGCGCACCACGATGAGCGCGGCGTGCAGGTCCTCGACCTGGGCGCCCACGCGCAGCAGGGACTTGGCCTCGCGCACGTGGCGACGGCGCTCCCAGAAGCCCATGGTGGTGCCTTCGGCCTTGCGGTCGGCCTTGGATTTGCTCGCCTCGATCATTGCGTCGATGTCGCGTTCGAAGATCTCCGGCTGGAACACGTCGAGCACGCGGCGCAGGTTCTTGAGCACGATGATCTGGCGGCTCCATTCGCGTGCCGTGGAGGGTACGGGGAATCCGCAGGCCTGCACGGTGGAGGCGACTTGGTCGCGCACGGCCGGCAGGACCTTCTCGAGCAGGTCCACGACGCGCTGGTAGGCGTTGACCGCGTCCTTCTCGCTGGTGAGCGAGGCCTTGTACCAGGCGGTGTCGTTCGGTCCGATGGTGTATTCGCCGAGTTCGCCGGCGCGTTCGAGCTTGCCGGCCCACTCGTCGATGCGGCCGCCGACCTGGCGCGCAGTGTGTTCGGTGAGACGCACGCGCGTGGCCGGGTGCGTGGGCGCCACGGAGATGGCGGCGAGGTTCTGGATGGTCTGGTAGGCGGAGACGCCCCACTTCTCGCTCACACCATGCAGGTCGCCCAGGTAGCGGGTGAGGCGGGAGCGGACGCCGACAAGCTCGTCGGCGAGCTGTTCGAAGTGCTGGGTGGCCACTCCCTCCTGGAAGCCGACGGCGGTGATGAGCTGGCGGTCGATGCTCGCGTTGGCCTTGTCGTCGGCGATGTCGAGCAGCAGCCCCTGCATCTCGTTGGCGCGCATCACGTGTGTGAAGCGCCGCTTCTGTTCGGCCACGCCGGGCACGTACAGCACGGAACGGCCGTTCATCACGCATCGGGAGGCGATGGCGGCGGCCTGTTCGGCGGTGTCCCGCCCCAGCGCGCCGTCCACGGTGATGGAGTGTCCGGAGGCGGCGAGCTGCGCGGCGTAGCGTACGGTGTTGTCGACGTCGCCCACCTCGTATTCGGTGTGCGGGTCGGCATCGAACGGGCTGTAGTCGGCGATGGGCGCGTCGTGCAGCGCGGCCGCGGCCTTCTCGTCGCCGGCGAGCGCGTCGAGCAGCGGGTTGCCGCTGGGACCGTTGCCCAGGTCGTCGATGATGCGCTGCGTTTCGGCGAGGATCTGCGCGGCCGGTTCCTTGAAGCAGCCGAGGATGATGTGGCGTTCGATGGCGAAGCCGCCGATGGCGCCGTTCACCTGCTTGGTGATCGCGCCGAACACGGCGGACGTCTCCGGCGTGCCGGTGGCGTAGTGCGAACCGTCGAACAGGTACTGTTCGTCGAGGTCGACGCCCGCGGCGTGCATGACGGACACGAACGAATCGTTGAGGGTGACGGTGCCGGTGAACGTGATCGACGATTTGCCGGGCGTCTCGGACAGGACGGCCTCCACCGGATAGAGCAGCACGGGCAGCGCGTTGCCTTTCCACGTGGCCACGCCGACGACGAGCGACAGTCCGGCCACGCCGCTGACGCGCTTCTTGGCGCCACGGTCGTCGAGCACGCGGCCGAGGCGGCGTTCGGCGGCGCGCAGCATGCCGTTGTCGCGGAACAGCGAGTCGAGCGTGACGTGTCCGGAGGCGAACAGCTGCGCGATGCCCGATGGATGCGCGTGGGTCAGGTCGAGCTGCGCGGCGAGCTGGCTGATGTCCTCCAACGGTGACGGCACCAGCGAGGCACGGTACTGGTCATGCCATTCCTGGAACCGGTCGAGTGTGGGTTGGTCGGTCATTCGTCCGCTCACTTTCCTACCGCCTGGCGGTAATCCTGGTATCCGGCGTTGTGTTCGAGCGCCTCGTCGATGTCCCGGTCGCCCTGTGCGGCGAGCCATGCGTACAGGTCGTCGTACAGCGCCGGGTTCATGGCGAGGAAGGGCAGCAGTTCGCTGTGCCGCGCCATTTCGAATTGGAGGGTCATGTCCGATGTGGTGCGCGCGTCCTTGGCGGTGTACCCGTCGACCTCCACCTCGGGTTCGGCCGGCTTGTCGAAGTCGCCGTTGGATACCTTCTCGAACACGGATCCGGCTTCGAACGCGGGCTTGTAGACGCCGGTCTCGTCATCGAGATCGTCGGCGGGCGCGGCGGACGGGCCGCCGGTCACGACGCCGGGGGCCTGCCGCGCGTCCATCGGCACGAAGGTGACGGTCTGCGGCTGTGCGACGACACGTTCCGGCACGGCGCCCTGCGTCGGATTCGACGCGACGGGTGCGGCCGGTTCGGCGTCCTGGTGGGCGGCGATGACGGCGTCCACGGCGGGCGCGGCCGTGCGGTCGTGTTCCGGTCCGGATTCCGACGCGGCGTCGGCGGCCATGGCGTCGGTGAACAGGTTGCGCGGCAGGCTCGGCTTGGGGGTCTCCACCACGCGCAACGGCATGGAATCGGCCGGAGGCTCCTCGATGCGCGACGCCTCCTCGGGGAACGGGGTCTCGACGGCGGCCTCGCCGGCGGCCACCTGGTCGGCGTCCGGCTCGGCGACGGTCACTTCGCCGGCCGGCTTCTGATCAAGCGCGGCGGTGTTGTCCGTGACGTCGGCGTTCTGCCGCTGCTCTTCCGGCTGCGCTTGGGACTCCGGCTGCGCGTCCTGCGTGGCCGGGACGTTCTGGGCGTTCTGGACGTTCTGGACACCCTGCACGTCCTGCGCGGACCGTGCCGGCTGGGCGGCAGGTTCGGCATGCCGGTGGAGGTCCGCGAGTAGGGGGTTGCCCAGCGTGACCGGGGCGTTGAGCGTACCGGGGACCACGGGGGCCGCGTGGCGGGCGTGCTGCGCGCTGAACACCGCGGTGGGCTCACCGGCCCTGAGGTCGAGGATGTCGTCGACGGACATGTCGGCGGCGTCCGGCTCCTGACGGGTGGTGTTGTCCGAATACGAGAACAGGTTCGGCACCGGCTTGACCGGGCGTTCGTCCGCCTCGATGCGTACGAAGTCGAGCGGCACGTCACCGAACTGGATGCGCATGGGCGATGACGGCAGCGTGTAGTCGCGTTCCGCAGGCAGGCGCATGAGCTCGCCCTTCTCGTTCACCACGTACGATCCGTTCGTCGAGGACAGGTCCCTGATCTGCGCCGACCCGTCCGCGGAGACGCTGAACCGGGCATGACGCTTCGACATGGACTTGGTGCCGTCCTCGATCTCCAGCCTGGCCACGCCGTCGTCGGGCAGCGGGCGCAGGGGTTTGCGTCCAATCTCAAGGCTTTCGCCCGGACGTACGCTCACCTGGTCTCCCCCGCCGACCTTCACGCGCCACTGGCTTGCCTGCTGCTCACTCACCGCGTCGTCCTTTCCGAGTCTCGCCGTTCACACACTATTTCTTATTGTGTCATGATGGCGCCCATTTCACCGCATTATCGGCGTGCGCATTGACAGAATCTCTGCGCGGCCGGCGAGCCGGGACGCGAAGGCGGCGCACGATACGGGAAAACCCCGCCCTGCATATGCAGGAGCGGGGTTTCCACAACGCTGATATCGAGCGTGAAACGCGGCTTCAAGCCGCACGAATCACTTGAGCTCGACGGTGGCGCCAGCCTCTTCGAGCTGGGACTTGGCCTTCTCGGCGTCTTCCTTCTTGGCCTTCTCGAGGATGGTGGTCGGAGCGCCGTCCACCATGCCCTTGGCGTCGGCCAGGCCGGCACCGGTGATGGCCTTGACGGCCTTGATGACCTGGATCTTCTTGTCGCCGACGGCGGAGAGGACGACGTCGAACTCGGTCTTCTCCTCTTCCTCAGCGGCGGCGGCCGGAGCAGCGGCAACGGCGACGGCGGCCGGAGCGGCAGCCTCGACGTCGAACTTCTCCTCGAAGGCCTTCACGAACTCGGAGAGCTCGACGAGGGTCATCTCACCGAAGGCTTCCAGCAGCTCATCCTGGGTGAACTTAGCCATAATGGCTTCCTTTCCATAATGGAGACGGATCTAAAGTCGAAGAGGTATTCCGTCCCCTGACATTTGGTTTCTTTTTAATTGTGACCAATCATCATGCGACGAGCCCGAAGGCGCGTCCCACAATCAGGCGGCCTTCTCCTGCTTCTCGCGCAGCGCATCGATCGTACGCACGGCCTTGGTCGGCAGGGCGTTGAACAGGTACGCGGCCTTGGACATCGTGGCCTTGATGTCGCCGGCGAACTCGGCAAGCAGCTGCGGGCGGGACTTGAGGTCCGCCAGCTTCTGGGCGCCTTCGGCGTCGTAGACGGTGCCATCGGCATAGCCGCCCTTGACGATGAGGGCTTTGTTGGTCTTGGCGAAGTCACGGATGGTCTTCGCAGCCTCGATGAAGTCGCCCTTCACGAAGGTGATGGCGGTCGGGCCGGAAAGGATCTCGTCGAGACCCTCGATGCCCGCTTCCTTGGCGGCGATGCGTGCCAGCGTGTTCTTAGCCACAGTGTAGGAAGTATCGCGGCCTAGCTTTTCGCGCAGATCGGCGACCTGCGGAACGGTAAGCCCGCGGTACTCGGTGAGGTAGATCGCGTCAGCGTCACGGAACTGAGCCGTAAGCTGGGCAACCACCGCTTCCTTTTCGGGCCTCTTCATGGCGTTCCTTCCTAAGTCGATCATTGGCTGAGGTCGGATCCGCACGGCCGGGCAATAAAAAAGCCCTGCGCACAGGCAGAGCAACATAAGGCCGTTTCCGGCTGCCCGCAAGCGGGCTTATATCTCTCAACCTGCGCTGGCCTGGCGAACCAAACTTCGAGGGCGCGTAAACGCCCCAACCAACGGTCTGTGGTTTACGAGTGGACAAGTTACGTGGGGTTGCGGACATATATGGACGCGGCGTGTCGCACGCCGCAACATCCGTTCCTATAGAAACGGACGAAACATGCGCCTGACCAGCCGTCGCAACATCCGTTCCTACAGAATCGGACGCAACACGGGCCCCACCGGCCGTCGCAACATCCGTTCCTACAGAATCGGACGAAACAGGGAGCTCACCGGACCCCGCAGCACCCGTTCCTACAGAATCGGACGAAACACGGGCCCCACCGGACCCCGCAGCACCCGTTCCTATAGAAACGGACGCGACACACGCCTCACCGAACGGATGCTAGATGGTCGCGGCGTACTGGGCGACGGAGGCGGCGACCTCCTTGAGATAGTCGAGGGAACGACGCCAATGCCCAGGCACCTCGATCGAATGGTTTGCATCCGGATACTCATGAACGTGCGGGGTCAGCGCATTGGCGCGGACGCGATCGTAGAACGGATCGGCCGTACCGGCGCACACCAACGGAGCCGGCCCCGGGTAACGGGAGACGCGCCACCGCTCAAGCTCCGCCTCGCCCATCGCGAGAGCATCGGACGCAACGCCGGAGGAGTCGGCCGCAAGCACCGCCTTGGCGACGTCGACGGACGGGGCGTCGGACTCGGCGATGATGTCGTCGCCCACCCGCGGCACCGGAATCACGCGCGCCGACGGATCGAAATCGGCATGATGCAGGACCGGCGTGAGCAGGACGAACGGCAGACCGTACCGCGTGGCGACATGCGGATACGTCATCGTCGTCAGCGACTTGCCGATGAGTAGCAGACGCGGCGAACGGGGCGGCATCATCGCATCCGTTCCTACAGAAACGGACGAAACGCGAGCCTCACCGGTCGCCGCAACATCCGTTCCTACAGAATCGGACGCGAGGGACGCGGCGTACGCGGCGCGGACGGACGCGACCCAACCGTCGATCGCCTCGTTGATGACGGGAATCACGGTGGACAGGTCGTCGGACGCGTTCGCGACGTTCATACGGTCGATCCGCCAACCGGACTCCACCAAAGCCTGCGCCGACCAATACAGCAACGGACGGTCGCAGTTGTACCCCGTGCCGGGCATGAGCAGCACGCGACCGCGCTCCCGCCCTGGCTTCACTACGTTCTTCTTCCACGCGCGGATCGACACCTCGACCGGCTGCCTGCCCATCTGTTCCCCTTCCATCGTCATCCGTCGTCAACCATCGTCATCGGCCATCCGACGGCGTCCGCCGACGTCCGCCACCACAGGCGGATCCCCGCACGGCCGCCGTCCGACCGTTTCCAACGGACAGTCTAGCCATGGCCGGGGCAGGCGGCGCAATACGCCCGCGATATAATCGGCGACGGTTCCCACCGGCCGCGCATGCGGGCGCGTCCGTCGACGAAACGGTCGACGCGCACGACGCACGGGGGCCGGGGCGAGTCGCGATCCTCGCCGGGACCGGGCCACCGCGACAGCGCGAACGCGACCGCGGCGGACGGTTCCCACACAACCCAAGGAATTAAGGAAAGAAGAGAAAATGGAGAAGTTCTTCCATCTCAAGGAGAACGGCACGACGGCCTCGACCGAAATCCTGGCCGGTCTGACCACGTTCTTCGCGATGGCGTACATCATCGTCGTCAACCCGCAGATCCTGAGCCAGACCGGCATGCCGTGGGGCGGCGTCTTCCTCGCCACCATCATCGCGGCCATCATCGGCACGCTCGTCATGGGCCTGTTCGCCAACGTGCCGTACGCCCAGGCCGCCGGCATGGGCCTCAACGCGTTCTTCACCTACACCGTCTGCTTCGGCCTCGGCTTCACCTGGCAGGAGACGATGTGCATGGTGTTCCTGTGCGGTCTCATCAACATCCTCATCACCGTCACCAAGATCCGCAAGATGATCATCATGGCCATTCCGGAGCAGCTGCAGCAGGCGATCGGCGGCGGCATCGGCCTGTTCGTCGCGTACGTGGGCATGCTCAACGTCGGCCTCATCACCTTCACCCCGAAGGACGCGAAGGCCGCCGGCAAGGGCCTCGCCACCGCCGCCACGCCGGGTCTCGCCACGTTCAACACCCCGGTGCTGTGGGTGTTCCTCATCGGCCTGCTGCTCGCCATCGTGTTCACCGTGATGAAGGTCAAGGGCGGCATGCTGCTCGCCATCATCATCACCACCATCGCGGGCATCCCGTTCGGCGTGACCAACTTCGGCTCCTCGCAGTCCCTGTCCCAGACGTTCTCCGAACTGCCCACCACGTTCGGCGCGATCTTCACGCCGGCAGGCTTCCCGGCGCTGTTCTCCGATCTGAGCAGGCTGCCGCTCGTGATCGTCACGATCTTCGCGTTCTCCATGTCCGACACGTTCGACACGCTCGGCACGTTCCTCGGCACCGGCCGCCGCACCGGCATCTTCTCCCTCGAGGACGAGAAGGCGCTGGAGAACGGCTCCGGCTTCTCCTCCAAGATGGACCGCGCCCTGTTCGCCGATTCGATCGCCACCTCCATCGGCGCCATCTGCGGCACCTCGAACACCACCACGTACGTGGAGTCCTCCGCGGGCATCGCGGCGGGCGGCCGCACCGGCCTGACCTCCGTGGTCGTGTCCATCTGCTTCGCGCTGTCCATCTTCTTCGCGCCGGTCATCTCCGCCGTGCCGTCCGCCGCGACCGCAGGCGTGCTGGTGATCGTCGGCTGCATGATGGCCGCCTCCCTCAAGGAGGTCGACTGGACCGACATCTCCGCGGCCATCCCAGCGTTCTTCGCCACCGCGTTCATGGCGTTCTCCTACTCCATTTCCTACGGCATCGCCGGCGGCTTCATCGCGTACTGCATCGTGAAGACCTGCAAGGGCAAGGCCAAGGAGGTCCACCCGATCATCTGGATCGTGGCGCTGCTGTTCATCATCGACTTCGTGTGCATGGCGATCCTGTAGTTCCTACGGGCGCGTGGCTGTTGGCTGTGTGGTTTGGCCGTGTGGCCGTGTGGCCGATAAGCGCATGACCGGCACATGACCGACACATGTAAGTCCTGCAACCCCCATCCGTTGTGCTCAGCCTCCGGGCTGCGCATGGCGGATGGGGTTCTTCGTATCCGGAAGCTCGGCCTGAGGTGCGACCGGAGGCACCGAAAGCGCGGCCGGGGGCAACGGAAGCGCAGGAAGCGAGGACGGTTCGCTGCGGTTAAGCGTCTCGGCGAAACAACCGGTCACAAAGTCGACAGGATGATTCACGGAGAAGGTCGTCAGCGAAACAGTCAGTCACCCCCATACCGAACCGCTTCGCGGAGAGACCAGTTAGCGAAGCAATCGGACCAACCAATGACGGACCGCTTCCCCGGAGCCGAAAACCACCCGGAAAACGACGGAAGCCCCACACCGGATACTGGCCAACGATACTGGCAACAGCATCCGGTGCGGGGCTCCGCATCAGGGTTAGAGGGACGGCGTAATCCGTCGCGCGATCAGCCGAAGCGACCGGAGATGTAGCGCTCGGCCTCGTCGTTCTGCGGGTTGTTGAACATCGTGGTGGTGTCCGCGAAGTACTCGAGGTGGCCCGGCTGGCCCACGGCCTTCAGGTTGAAGAAGGCGGTGTAGTCGGCGATACGGGCGGCCTGCTGCATGTTGTGGGTCACGATCACGATGGTGTAGTCGCTCTTGAGCTCGTTGATGAGGTCCTCGACGGCGAGCGTGGAGATCGGGTCGAGCGCGGAGCACGGCTCGTCCATGAGGACGACCTGCGGGTGGACGGCCACGGCGCGTGCGATGCACAGACGCTGCTGCTGGCCGCCGGACAGGCCGATGCCCGGGTTGTCGAGACGGTCCTTGACCTCGTTCCAGAGGTTGGCGCCGCGCAGTGCCCACTCGACGAGGTCGTCCGCGTCGGACTTGCTGATGTGCTTGTTGTTCAGACGCACACCGGCGAGCACGTTCTCACGGATGGACATGGTCGGGAACGGGTTCGGGCGCTGGAAGACCATGCCGACGTCACGACGGACGGACACGGGGTCCACGTCCGCGTCGTACAGGTTCTTGCCTTCGAGGAGCACCTCGCCCTCGACGTGCGCGCCGGGGATGAGCTCGTGCATGCGGTCCAGAGTGCGCAGCACGGTGGACTTGCCGCAGCCGGATGGGCCGATGAAGGCGGTGACCTTGTTCGCCTCGATGTTGATGTTCACATCCTCCACGGCGAGGAAGTCGCCGTAGTAGATGTTCTCGTGGTTCACGTCAATACGTTGTCCCATGATGTTTCCTTTATTTTCTTGAGATCCTTGAGATCCGAACGAATCCGAACGAAACGATGTTGCGGGCCGGCGTCAGCGTTCGCTCTTCACGGCGAAGACCTTGGCGACCCAGCGGCCGATGAGGTTGAGCAGCAGCACGATGATGATCAGCACGAGAGCGGCGGCCCAGGAGCGTTCCATCGGGATGGTGGGCACGCAGGTGGCGTCGGCGTTGACCGGGCAGTTCGCGTTGAGCTTCGAGTACTCCTGGTAGACGAACACCGGGAGGGTGGTCATCTGTCCGGAGAACAGGTTCACGTTGGTGGAGGCGATGTATCCTGCGGTCATGAGCAGCGGGGCGGTCTCGCCGATCACTCGCGCGATGGCGAGGATGCAGCCGGAGACGATGCCGGGCAGCGCGGTGCGCAGCACGATCTTGGAGATGGTGCGCTGCTTGGTGACGCCGAGGGCCAGCGAGGCTTCGCGAAGGTCGTTCGGCACGATCTTGAGCATCTCCTCGCAGGACTTGACGACGGTCGGCAGCATGAGCAGGGACAATGCCACGGAGCCTTCGAAGCCGTTGATGGTGCCCGGGCCGAACACGATGGTGAACATCGAGAAGGCGAACAGGCCGGCCACGATGGACGGGATGCCGCTCATCACGTCGACGAGCAGGGAGATCGTCATCGCGAGCTTGCCGCCGTGCGCGTATTCGACGAGGTACACGGCGCACATGATGCCGATCGGGATGGAGATGACCATGGCGCCGCCGGTGATCTCCAGCGTGCCGATGATGGCGTGCAGGACGCCGCCGTAGCCGCCGGACGGGGTCTGGTTGCCGCCGACCACGCCGGTCATGTTGAACGTCAGGAAGTTGATGTTGAGTCGCTTGAGACCGTTGACGATGGTGGTCCAGAGCACGGACACCAGCGGGATGCAGGCAATCACGAAGGACAGGCCGATGAGGCCGGTCATGAAGACGTCCTTGCGCTTGCGGGCGTTCTCGGAGGAGCGGGTGGGACGGAACTTGTCGAAGTCGATGACGGGCGCGCCGTCGAGGTTCTTCTTCTTTGCTTCTTCAGCCATCAGACACTCGCTTTCTCGGTGATCTTACGGGCGATGAAGTTCACGACGAACGTGATGAGGAACAGGATGAGACCGGTGCCGATCAGGGCGGACACGCCGAGTTCGTCGGCCTCGGGGTACTGGGCCGCGATGTTCGCCGCGATGGTCTGGTTCTGCGAGGCCTGCAGGAGCTTGACGGAGTAGGTGAGGCCTGGGGACAGGATCATCAACACGGCCATGGTCTCGCCGAGCGCACGGCCGAGGGCCAGCATGGAGGCGGACACGATGCCGGACTTGCCGAACGGCAGGACGGCGAGCTTGATCATCTCCCACTTGGTGGCGCCCAGACCGTAGGCGGCCTCCTGCTGGAGGGTCGGGGTCTGGAGGAAGATGTCACGCGACATGGAGGTGATGATCGGCAGAATCATGACGGCGAGGACGACCGCCACGGTGCCGACGGTGCGCTGCGGGTTGGCGGCCGGGCCGGCGAACAGCGGAATCCAGCCGAAGTAGGTGGCCACCCAGTTCCAGAACGGGTAGATGGCCGGCACCAGGATCAGGCCGCCCCACAGACCGTAGATGACGGAGGGGATGGCGGCGAGCAGGTCGACCACGTAGCTCAGTCCGGTCGCGACCTTCTTCGGCGCGTAGTGCGAGATGAACAGCGCGATGCCGATGGAGATGAAGAACGCGATGATCAGCGCGAGGATGGAGACGAGGACGGTGCCGAACAGCAGCGGGAGCACGTAGCCCCAGAAGTTGTCGGTCTTGCCGCCCGTGAAGTTGGAGATGGTGGCGCTGTTCTTGGCCTGGTCTCCGCCGATGAGCGGGAACGCGCGGAAGAACAGGAAGAGGAACACGGCGGCGAGGACGACGAGGATCAGGATGCCGCAGCCATAGGCCACGCCCTTGAACACCTTGTCGGCGGTTTTGCCACCGGCCGGTTGCATCACCGGTTTGTCTTGCGAACTCACGGATGCTCCTTATGGATGGGTTGCAATTGGGGAAGCGGAAAGCGGTCTGGTCTGGTGTCCGGGTGCTGACCGGGCTTGAGCCGCAGCCGTGTATGACGACTGCGGCTCAAGGATGTGGTTGCTATCGGAGACGATTGCTTGGGTCAGCGTCCGGACGGGCACGGTCGCGGGACCGTGCCGTGGACCGGACTCACTTGGTCTTGATGGCCTCGATGGACTTGCTGATCTTGGAGGTCAGGCTGGACGGCAGCGGAGCGGAGCCGGCGGCGTCCTGAGCGGCCTTCTGGCCCTCATCGGAGGTGACGTAGGTCAGCCAGGACTTGACGAACTCGCCCTGCTTGGCGTCCTTGTAGGCCGGGCAGGCGATCATGTAGGAGACGAGGACGATCGGGTAGGCGCCCTTGGCCTCGGTCTCGTGGTTGATCTTCACGACCACGCGGTTGTCGCCCTTGGCGGTGTCGTCGAGCTTGGAGTCCTCGATGACCTTGGAGCCGCCGTCGGCGGAGATCTCGTTGTAGGAATCGCCGACCTTCACGGCCACGGTGCCCAGCTGGCCGACCTGGGAGAAGTCGGCGTAGCCGATGGTGCCGTCGGCCTGCTGCACGGTGGAGATCACGCCAGAGGTGCCCTTGGCGCCCTGGCCGACGTTGTTCGGCCAGTTCTCGGAGAGGTCGTAGGACCAGTCATCCGGGGCGACGTCCTTGAAGTAGGAGACGAAGTTCTGGGTGGTGCCGGACTTGTCGGAGCGGTGGACCACGGTGATCGCGGTGCTCGGCAGGTCGAGCTTCGGGTTCTGCTCCTTGATGGCCGGATCGTTCCACGTGGTGATCTTGCCGTCGAAGATCTTGGCGATGGTGGAGGCGTCCATGTTGATGTGCTTGCCGGCGTCGGAGATGCCCTTGAGGTTGAAGACCACGGCGATCGGGGAGATGTACACCGGGACGTCGAAGGCGGAACCGGAGGCGCAGACGGCCTCGGACTTGGTGACTTCGTCGTCGGCGAGGGCCTTGTCGGAGCCGGCCCACGCGGTGGCGCCGGTGAGGAAGGTGGAGACGCCAGCGCCGGAACCGGACGGGTTGTAGGCGATCTTGGCGTTCGGGTTGTTGGCCTGGAAGCCGGCGGTCCAGGCTTCGACGGCGGCCTGCTGGGAGGAGGCGCCGGCGCCCTGGAAGGAGCCGGAGATGGGCTCGGACTTGGTGGTTTCGGAAGAGCCGTTGGAGCTGCCGCTGGTGGTGTTGTCACCACAGGCGGCAAGGCCGGCCAGCATGACGATGCCGGAAAGCGCGGCCATGGAGCGCACGAAGATGTTGTTACGCATTCTTTTTCCCTCTATCAACTAACCTGCGACGGCCGTATGGGCCGCCCGTCATTTCATGACATCTACTAGCCTATGGGCGTCGCGAGGGGATGAAGGCCGAAACCGGTGAACGGACGATGAACAATCCGCGATTTATGCCTACGTCGTTTTCGGGGGTGGAGGCGTAGTTTGCGCGTTGGGCATCGTCCATGCACGATGCGTGTATGCGCCCGCCTTATGCGCCCGTCATATACGACGGGCGGCTCCCCTCCTTGCGGAAGGGAGCCGCCCGCGGGCGAAGGCCCGATGCCGGTCAGGCGACCGGCTGAGCCGAACAGTGGACGGTCCGGTGGACCGTCCACCGGCGAAGGCCTGCCGACAGGCGGGCGAATCGACCCGCCGCCTGACGCCGTCAGGCGACCGGCTGGTCGATCTTGTATCCGAGGCCGCGCACGGTGGTGAGGTACTTCGGGTGGCTCGGGTCCTCCTCGATCTTGGCGCGCACGCGCTTGACGTGCACGTCGAGGGTCTTGGTGTCGCCCACATAGTCGGAGCCCCAGATGCGGTCGATGAGCTGGTGGCGGGTCATGACGCGGCCCTTGTTCTGCAGGAGGTATTCGAGCAGTTCGAATTCCTTGAGCGGGAAGAACACGTTCTCGCCGCGCACGGTGACCTGGTGCTGGCCGACCTGCATGGAGATGTCGCCGCAGGTCAGCGGCAGGTCGTCGCCGGAGGCGGTGCCGTCGGCGGAGCCGGACGGCTGCTGGTTGCGGCGCATGACGGCGCGGATGCGGGCGAGCAGCTCGCGGAACGAGTACGGCTTGGTGACGTAGTCGTCGGCGCCGATCTCGAGGCCGACGACCTTGTCGATCTCGGCGCTTTTGGCGGTGAGCATGATGATGGGGACGCGGCTCTGTTCGCGGATGCGGCGGCACAGCGCGGTGCCGTCGATGCCGGGGAGCATGAGGTCAAGGAGCACGAAGTCGATGCCGCCCTTGGTGAACAGTTCGAGGCCCTCCTCGCCGGTGGCGGCGGCGGACACCTCGTACCCCTCACGCGTGAGCTGGTACATCAACGGCTCCCTGTAGGACTCCTCGTCCTCCACGATGAGTATGCGCGTCATGATCACCTTTCGTCGGGAAGCCCCGTTGGTGCCGCGTCATGCCGCGTCGGGGTTTCATGAGATTTTCCGAAAACCATCCTAGCCGTTCGCCGGGTGTTCATCTGCGATGCGAATCGGCTACGTATCCGTTTCGGCGTCGTGGCGTCCGATATGACGCCCATCGTGGCGTCACTGCCGATGCACCATCACCGTGATATCGTCGTCGCCTACGTTGTTGCGTACGCTGCGCGCGGGACGTTCGCGTCCGCTGCCGTCCGCGTCGTCGCCCTTGCGGGACGCGTCGGACGCACCCGACGCGCCGCCGTCAGCGGACGCATCGTCGTCGCCGGACACGTCGCGCGGCAGTTCGATGGTGAACGTCGACCCTTCGCCTTCACGCGACCAGACGGACACGGTGCCGCCGCAGTCGGCCACGGAGTGCTTGACGATGGCGAGGCCCAGACCGGTGCCGCCGGTCTGGCGGGAGCGGGCGGGGTCGACGCGGTAGAAGCGTTCGAAGATGCGGTCGATGGACGCGGCGGGGATGCCGATGCCCTGGTCGATGACGCGGATCTTGACGCGCGTGTCGTTCGCGGTCACGGCGACGCGGACGGTCGTGTGTTCGGGCGAGTAGTGGATGGCGTTCTCGACGAGGTTCTTCACGGCCGTGACGATCGATTCCTCGTCGCAGGAGACGAACGCGTCCGGCTCGCCTTCCGCGGGCTCCGCGCCCGCTGGTTCGCCGCCGAACGACAGGTCGATGGCGATGTGCCGTCCGTCCGCCTGCACCTGGTTCTCGGCGATGGCCTTGCGCGCGACGGCCATGACGGACAGGCGGCGTGCGTCGAGGACGCCGCCGGCGTCCTGCGCCTTCTGCAGGTCGATGAGCCGGTGCACGAGTTCGGTGAGTCTGGTGGATTCCTTGGCGACACGGCCGGCGAAGTAGCGTACGGCGTCCGGGTCGTCGGCGGCGTCGCCGATGGTCTCGGCGAGCAGGGAGATGGCGCCGGCGGGCGTCTTGAGCTCGTGGGAGACGTTCGTCATGAAGTCGCGGCGCATCGCCTCGAACCGGCGCTGCTCGCTCATGTCGCTCACGAAGATGGCGTACCGGTCGTCGCCGATGGCGCTGACGCGCAGTTTGAGGTACCGGGTGGAGGCGGGCATCGTCTCGCCCGCCTGGACGCCGTGGCCGGAATTGCCGGGGATGACGCCGTCATGCGCCATGTCCAGGGGGATGGCGATCTCGCGTTCGCGGGATTTGCCGTCGGCCACCACGCGGGAGAGGATGCCGACCGCGTCCTCGTCGCCGATGCGCGTGCCGTCGACGAGCCCGAAGCCGGAGACGCCCTTGCCCATGTACAGTATGCCGCCTTCGGCATCGACGAGGATCACCGCCTCCGGCATGGCGTGGACGAACTGCTCCTCGGCGGCGCGCACCGAGGGTTCGGAGCCGAACAGCGCGTCGTCCGCGTCGAGATGCCGGTTCGTCCGTTCGTTCGCCTCACGTTCCATGAGCTCGCCATGCTCCGTGCCGTTGCGGTATCCGGCCACTCCGGCGACGAACGCCGTCGCCGCCACCAAGATGAGCACCTGCCACCAGACCATGCGGTTCCACCCTTCCCTGTGTGCTGTTCGCTACCACAGTAGCGGCAAATGCACATGGTTTCGTTGTGGACTACGTAAGTTCAGCGGAAGTTCATCTTCCGCACGCGGACGGGACAGACGACGTGCAGACCGAACGGACGACGGGCGGCGTGCGACGCGACGCGACGCATCGCGGCGCGACGGCTACATGCGTCGGAGGATGTCGACGGCGAGACGCGCGGCGGTGTCGGCGTACTCGCTGATGTCGAACTCCTTGAAGACCTCGTAGTCGGTGTCGGCGTTGTCGGACAGCGCGCGGATGACGAGCGCCGGCACGTCGTTGCGGGCGGCGATCTGCGCGACGGCGGCGCCCTCCATCTCGACGGCGTCGGCGGCGGTGTCGTGGACGACCTTGCGCACCTGGGCCTCGGTGTCGACGAAGTAGTTGCCGGACGCGATGATGCCGGTGATGTGCGTGATGCCGGCGGCGGTGAGGGCCTCGTCGGCGATGGCGAGGAGACGGTCGTCGGAGTGGAACTCCTCGACGGGGTGTTCGGCGGTGCCGGGCTTCCACTGACCGACGAGACGCATGTCGGTGTCGAGGTAGCGCAGCGTGCCGCCGAGGACCACGTCGTTGATGTGCAGATGCGTGTTGAGGTTGCCGGCGATGCCGGAGAAGATCACGGCCTCCGGCCGGTACGTGCTGATGAGATGCTGGGTGGTGGCGGCCGCCGCGACGAGGCCCATGCCGCCCACGGTGGCGGCCACGCGCAGGGTCTCGCCGCCGTTCGTGGCGATGGTGCCGCACGTCACGTCGAGGCTGGCGGCATGGTCGTGCTCGACGCCGTCGAGCGACCGCGCGATGAGCGCGACCTCCTCGTCCAACGCCCCGATGATCGCAATGGTCCTGGTCATGTGAAAACTCCCCTGAGCTCGGAAATGTTGCCGTTTCCGAGCTTAGGGGAGCTTGTGGTCAATCGGACGCCCGCAGGCCGGGCGTCAGGAGGCCGGACGGAAGCCGGTCAGTCCTCGTAGTTCGTGTCCTTGCTTTCCTTGATGAGGAACAGGGCGACGAGGGCCAGGGCGGCCATGATGGCCATGTACCAGCCGACGGACACCACGGAGCCGGTCTTCTGCACCAGCGCGGTGGCGATGGACGGGGCGAACGCGCCGCCGAGGATGGCCGCGAGGTTGTAGCTCAGGCCCGCGCCGGAGTAGCGCACGTTGGTCGGGAACAGCTCGGGCAGGTAGGCGCCGCACGGTCCGAACAGGCAGCCCATGAGCGCGAAGCCGACGCACAGGAAGATCATGACGGTCGTCACGTTGTGCTGGAGCAGGTGCATCGCGAACAGCGAGAAGACCAGGGTCAGCGCGGTGGTGGTGATGAGCACCTTCTTGCGGCCGATCTTGTCGGAGTAGACGCAGGAGATGAGGATGAAGACCGCGAAGAAGACCACGGAGGTCATCTGCATGGCGAGGTACTCGTTCTGGGTGAACGCCGGCTGCATGACCTTGACGCCGTAGCTCAGGGACCAGGTGCCGAGCACGTAGAACAGCGTGTAGGTGATGCCCATGGCGAAGGTGCCGAGGAGGACTTCCTTCCAGTACGGCACGAGGGAGCGCAGCGGGTGCTTGACGACGCGGTCGTTGGCGACGGCCTTGCGGAAGATCGGGGTCTCGGTCATGCGCAGACGCACGTACAGGCCGATGATGACGAGCACGGCGGAGCACAGGAACGGGATGCGCCAGCCCCAGGCCTGCATCTTGTCCGGGCCGAGGGTGGTGTCGAGCAGCAGGTTCAGGCCGTAGGCGCAGAAGAAGCCGATCGGGGCGCCGAGGTTCGGGAAGGAGCCGTACAGGGCGCGCTTGTTGGCCGGCGCGTTCTCGGTGGCGACGAGGGCGGCGCCGGACCATTCGCCGGCGAGGCCCACGCCCTGGCAGGCGCGGCAGATGCACAGGATGATGATGGCGTAGATGCCGAACTGGTCGTAGCCCGGCAGGCAGCCGACGAGGAATGTGGAGATGCCCATCGTCATCAGGGCGACCACGAGCGTGGTCTTGCGGCCGATCTTGTCGCCGAAGTGGCCGAACAGCATGGAGCCGAACGGGCGGGCGAGGAACGACACGGCGAATGTGAGGAACGCGAGCATCGTGCCGATGGCCGGGTTGGCCTTGGTGGCGGCCGGGAAGAAGATCGCGCCGAAGTAGCTGGCGGACGCGATGGAATAGCAGTAGTTGTCGTAGAACTCGATGGCGGTGCCCACCATGGAAGCGGCGATGATCTCGGGAACCGAATCCTTCTTCACCTTGGTGGTTGCAGTCGCGGTTGCGGTTGCGGACATTGTGGAATACCCCTCTACGGGGCCTTGGGCGTGCGCCCGGCCCCTGCTTGGTTTGCTTCTCTCATTCGGGTGGTTCCCGCGGGTGTATCGCAGGTGCCCGTATGTATGCGGGGTGCGCGGACGAATCCGATTCGGCTTGTGGCTTGCAGCGGTGTCCGCACACCGCTGTGCTGCCATATAGGTGTACTCGCGTCGTGACTTCGAAGGCGATACTGTTCACATTGCGGACAGATGACTATCCGGCCGTCCGTGCGACGGACGGTGTCCGTCCGCCGTCCGGCCGGCGCTCGGCCGGCGTCAGCCGCGCGCGTTCAGTTCCAGCGTCGAGTGGCGACCGCCTCGGCGAGCGTGCGCAGCAGCGTCTCCGTATCCGTCCAGGACAGGCACCGGTCCGTGATCGACTTGCCGTAGACGAGCTGCGGCAGCGGCGCGGCCGGCTGGTTGCCGCCCTCGATGAAGCTCTCCATCATCACGCCGGTGATGCCGCGTTCGCCGGCGGCGATGCGTGCGGCGATCTCGCGCACGACCTGGGCCTGACGGTGCTCGTCCTTGCCGGAGTTGCCGTGCGAACAGTCGACGATGACGCCGTGCGCGGCGGCGGAATCGGCGGGCATGCGCATGCGGATGGTGTCGAGGGCGGCGGCGATGTCCTCCCTGCCGTAGTTCGGTCCGGAGCTCGAGCCGCGCAGCACCACGTGGCAGTCTGGGTTGCCGAGCGTCTTGACCACGGCGGCGCGGCCCATGTGGTCGATGCCGAAGAACGTGTGCTGCTGGGCGGCGGCGAAGCAGGAATCGGACGCGGCCTTGACCGAGCCGTCGGTCGCGTTCTTGAAGCCGATCGGCATGGACAGGCCGCTGGCCAGCTGCCGGTGCACCTGGCTTTCCGTGTTGCGCGCGCCGATCGCGCCCCAGCTCACCGCGTCCGCGATGAACTGCGGGCTGGTGGGTTCGAGGAATTCGGTGGCCGCGGCGAGCCCCTCCCCCAGCACGCCGAGCAGCGTGCGGCGGGCCAGCAGCAGGCCCTTTTTGATGTTGCACGAGCCGTCGATGTCCGGATCGTTGATGAGGCCCTTCCAGCCGACGGTGGTGCGCGGCTTCTCGAAGTAGACGCGCATGACGATGAGCAGCTGCTCCCCCAGTTCGTCCTTGAGCCTGGCGAGACGATGCGCGTAATCAAGCGCGGCCGCCGGATCATGCACCGAACAAGGGCCCACGACGACCAGCAGACGGTCGTCCTGCCCGTACAGGCATGCGCGGATCTCGTCACGCGAGTAGGCGACGATCTCCTGCGCCTCGCTGGTGAGCGGCAGGTCGGCGAGCACCTGGGCGGGCGTGGGCAACACCTCGAACTCCAGAACACGGCGGTTCACGATGCGGCTGATGCCGACCTGATCCTCCCAGCGGGGCACGTCCGTGGCGACGAGCGGATTCTTGCCCTCCTCCATCGCCTCGCGGATGGCCCTGAGATCCTCCGGCTTGTTGAGCTGCGGCTGCTGTTGCTGCATGGTCTGTTCGTCTCCCTTACTCGCTATTCCAGCCCCTAGCATAGCCGAGCCCCGCAGTGCCGGGAGAAGCCGACGTTGCGGGGCCAAGAACGGACAGCGATTGGGAGACGATCGGAGGCGGGCCCTACAGGGCGCGACGGGCGCTGACCGCGTCGGCCAGCGTATGCAGCAGCTCCTCCGTACGGTCCCACGGCACGCACGAATCCGTGACCGACTGGCCGTAGACCAGCTGGTCGAGCGGCGCCGGCTTCTGATGACCGGCCACAAGGAAGCTCTCCATCATCACACCGAGGATGCCCGGCTCACCCTGGGCCACACGCTCGGCGATCTCCTCGACGACCTCGGCCTCACGCACCTCGTCCTTGCCGCAGTTGCCATGCGCCGCATCGATGATGAGACCATGCTCGCTCGGACCGGACGCCTTCGAGGCCTTCAAATCGGCGAGCGCCTGCGCGACGGACGCCTTGTCGTAGTTCGGGCCGTGATTCGAGCCGCGCAGCACCAGATGGCAGTCCGGATTGCCCTTCGTCTCCGCGGAGATGACACGGCCGTCCAGGTTGATGGACAGGAAATGATGTTCGAACGCGGCCGCATAGCAGGAATCGGCCGCCGGCTTGATGGAGCCGTCGGTCGCGTTCTTGAAGCCCACCGGCATGGACAGGCCGGAGGCAAGCTCGCGATGCACCTGCGATTCGGTGTTGCGCGCGCCGATCGCGCCCCAGCTGATGAGGTCGCAGATGTACTGCGGGGTGATCGGGTCAAGCCATTCGGTGGCGGTGGGAAGCCCCAGGTTCAGCACGTCGGTGAGGACCTTGCGGGCCAGCCACATGCCCTTGCGGATGTTGAAGCGGCCGTCCAGATCCGGATCGTTGATGAGGCCCTTCCAGCCGATCGTGGTACGCGGCTTCTCGAAATACACGCGCATGACGATGAGCAGACGGTCGTCGAGCTCACGGTTCACAGCGGCGAGACGCTCCGCATACTCGTGCGCGGCCTTCGGATCGTGGATGGAGCACGGGCCCACGATGACCAGCAGACGATCGTCGCGTCCATGCAGCACGTCGCGGATGGCCTGACGGGAGCGAAGCACCAAATCGCTCATCGCGTCCGTGAGCGGCAGCTCCTTCAGGAACGCGCGCGGCGCGGGAATCGGATCGAGCTGGCGGATGTTGACGTCGACGGTCTCGGGAAAGACGGCCTGCTCCCCCAAACGCTGTGCGTCCTCGGAACTATCCGGACCACGAAGTGCTGCCATGCCGACTCTCCTTTCCTGAAACGACGCGCCCTCCCGTCATAAGCCCCGACAGGCGGACGATGCGGTATGCAACAAGGACACCACTGTAGCGGCGATGCCACGGAATGAGAAACGGCCGACCGTTTCGTGGAACGGTCGGCCGTCATGCGCCGGTCCTGCAGGCGGGGCGGGCGTAACCGGCCTGTCGGCCGGGAAGCCGGGAAAAGGGAAGCCGGGAAAACAGCGTACGGGGCCGAAAGCTATACCTCGCCGCTGTCGCGGACAGACCTATGGACAGCCCTTCCACACACCAAGAGCTTCCTCGCGGCGGACTTTCGTCCGCCGCTCGGCGCGCTGGCGCGAAGAGCCCACAGGGCTCTTCGCTATGCCAGCGCTGCCGGCCTGTCGGCCGGGAAGCCGGGAAAACAGCGTTCGGGGCTGGAAACCATACCTCGCCGCTGTCGCGGCTCGGCGCGCTCGCGAAAGAGCCCACCGGGCTCTTTCTCACGCGAGCGCGCCCATCGGATCCCACGCGGGCAGGCTGATGGCGTCCTCTTCGAGGGCCTTGAGGTACTCCTCCGGCAGCAGGGCCTTCGGCACGGCGACCTCGTAGACGTACTCGGTGAACCAGTCGTCGCTCATCGTGAAGTAGCCCTTGTCGGCGATCTTCGTACCCCAGGAGTTCTCCACGCGCCAACGGCGGGTGGAGCCGTCCTCGGCCACGTCCACGCCGGCGAACGCCATCGCGTGGTTCATCGCGGAATCGGCGAAACGGACGCGCGCCTCCTTGTCCAGATCGAAGTCGAAGTCGTAGATGGAGCCGTACTCGAACAGGTCGGTCGCCCACGCGCCGGACTCACGGTCCATGAACGGGTGGCAGTCGGCGCCGAACCACACCGGGATGCCCTGCTCGACGAGGATCTTCTTCACGCAGTCCTTCATGAACTGGTTCGGCACATTGAGGTACTCGGTGGCGTCGCCGCCGGCCACGTTGCCCAGGTGCTCGATGGCGATCTTACGGCCCTTCGGATGCTCCTGGCGCGGGTCGTCGACGAGGCACACGTAGCTTTCGAGGTCCGCGGAGCCCACGTACTTCGTCCAGAACTCCTGCGGCGTGATCTCGCCGTCGCGATGGAACTCGCCGTCCTTATCGGTCCACTCCCAGTCGAAGGAGACCGGCGGCTCGCCCAGGTGGATGGTGAGGATGCGGTGGCCGGCAGAACGGGCCTCGGCGATCGCGGCGTCGATGGCGGCGTCGTCACCGGCGGCCTGCGCGGCGAACATGCGGGCGACGGCGGTGTGCAGCATGTGGCGCAGCTGCGTGTTCATCTCGCCGGTGTTCTTCGAGGAGGCGGTCTCCGGGTAGAGGTCCTTCGGCACGGCGCCGTACTTCTTGTAGATGTTCATCGCCATGGTCCACTGGCCGCCGTCGCCCATCACGTCGGCGAGGAGGTGCTGGATGAGGCGGGAGTCGGCCGGCTCGCCGGCGCGCACGAGGGCGGCCACGTCCTGCAGGAAGTAGTTGACGCGCTCGAGCTTGTCGTAGTACATGGCGTAGTTCTGGGAGAACTCGAACTCCTTGAGGCCGAGGTTCTTCTTGGCCACGAAGCGCGCCACGTTCAGGGAGCTGAACAGCCAGCAACGGCCGGAACGATCCTGGTGGGTGGCTTCGCCGTTGTCGACGACGGTGGAGAAGCGACGCTGCAGCAGACGCGCGCGATCATAGTTCTTGGCGACGGTGTCGATGCCGGCGGCGGTCACCGCGTTCATCGCCATGCGGTTGGTGCCGTCCGCGTCGAATTCGTCGCGCAGGGCGTTCAGCGCGTCACCGGTCAACGGCTGCAGATTGGTCATGTCCGTATGCTCCTTTTCGTATCTTCGGCCACCTTGTGGGTGGTGGATGCCGGAGTACAGCTTACCCGCTCGCGCGACACGCGGAAACCGGTGCGCGGGGTCGGGAGCGGGACGAAAAAACGGCCGGTCCTCGCGCGAGGACCGGCCGTCATCGGAAGGCGGAAGGGCGATCAGGCCTCGGCCGGAGCCTGGCCGTCGCCCTGACCGGCGTCACCGGCATTACCGGCGTCACCGGCGTCGGAGGAATCGGCGTCGCCGTCCTGACCGGCGGCGTCCGCCGGAGCGGACGAATCGGCCGGAGCGGCCGGAGCTGGGGCGGGACCGTTCGCGGCGGCCATGGCCTCGGCCACGGACGTGGCGGCGCCCGTGCCTCCAGGCACCACGTTGGCGAGCGGCACGTCCGGCGCGGCGGGCGACTGGCCGCCGAGGAAGCCGGAGAACGCGTTGGCGAACATGAGACGCAGCTCGCTCACGCGCTGCGTGATCTGCGCCTCGCGCTGCTGCAGCTCGGTGATGTGCTTCTTCAGCCCGTCAAGCTCGCTCTGGGCGGCGGCGCGACGCTCCTCGATCTGGGCGTCCGCCTCCTCGCCGGCCTTCTTCACGATCTCGGCGGCCTGGGTGTCCGCCTCGCCGCGCTTGGCGGCGGCGTAGGAGTCGGCGTCGCCGCGCACGATCTTGGCCTGGCCGATGAGCTCGTCGGCCTCCTTCTTGGCGGCGGCGCGACGCTCCTCGAGGCTGTCGAGCAGCTCGCCCACCTTCTTGGTGGCCTCGTCCTGCTGGGCGGCGATGTCCTTGCGGATCTGCTCCACCTCGGCGTTGACCTGGCTCATGGTCTTGGTGCGGTGCACTTCGGCGTCGTCGGTGATCTCCTGCGCCTTGGCCTTGGCCTCGTCGGTGATCTCGCCGGCCTTACGCTGCGCGTCGGTCATCATCTTGGAGACCTGCTCGCGCACGTCGGCAAGCTTCTTGTTCGCCTCGGCGAGCGCGGCCTCGATCTGGTCGTTCGCCTCCGACTTCAGACGGGTGAGCTCCTCGTTGGTGCTCTTGCGCTGGGCGGCGATCTGCGCGGTCGCCTCCGCCTTGAGGTCGGCGAGCTCACGCTCCTGGCTGGAACGCTCGGAAGCGAGCTTCTTGTTGTGCTCCTCGCGCGCGTTGGCGAGCTCGAGCTCGACGGTCTGACGCTGCTCGGTGACGTTCTTCGCGGTCTCGGCGCGCAGCTGGGCGGCGTCGTTCTTCGCGGAGGTGGTGATGGTCTCAGCCTGCGTGTTGGCCTGGTCGAGCAGCGAGGAGGCCTTCTTGTTGGCGTCCTCCACGATGTGCTGGGCGTCGAGCTTGGCGTTGTTGATGAGCGTCTGGGCCTGGGCCTGGGCGGCCTTGCGCGTGGTGGCGGCGTCCGCCTTGGCGCGTTCGAGCAGTTCGGTGCTGGTCTGTTCGGCGGAGGCGAGCATCTGCTGGGCGTTGGCGCCGAGGGAGGCGAAGCTGTTGCCGGCGGGCTTGCGCTTCTTCTCCTCCTCGAGCTGCGCCTGGAGCTGGAGGATGCGGTCGTCGTTGGCGGCGATCTGCTCGCGCATGTCCGCGAGGGTGCGCTGCGCCTGGCGCACGCTGGCCTGCGCGGTGGCGAACGCCTCGTCCACCTTGTCCTTGTCGTAACCCCTCAACACGATCGGGAACTGGTCCATGTTCCTATCCTTTCGGCTGCCTTCGGCTTCCGCCGCACTCACTCGCTCGATTGACCGCCCCGCTTGGCTTCCCCTCCGGTTCCGGCCGTATGGTCCGGCGGCGGCCTTTTGGCCGTCCGATTCATGCGGTGGTCACGTTGGTCCCCCATGGGCGTGTTCGTTACGCATCCTAGCCCATGCCCGCTGGGAATGTGCTGAACGACCGTGCGATTCACACAGCATGTTCTTGTTTCGTTCGAACCGTGCGTGTTGCGGGGTGCGCGGGCCTCCCGCAGACCGGCCGCTGGCCGCGCGGCCCCCGTTCCGCGGCCCGCTCCATTCCGCGGGCGTTGCCGGCGCTCAGGCGATGAGGATGTCCTCGGAGCTGGGCCTGCGGTAGTAGCGCACGCTCTCGCGCACCACGTCCGCGCCGGCGGCGACGAGCTGGCGCAGCGGCAGTCCGTGCTGCGGGTGCCGGGATTCGTTGATGAGCGGCAGGCTCACGAAGCCGGAGAGCACCTTCTCCTGAGCGCTCGTCCAGTTGAGGAGGTTGTAGAACAGCGAGTTGCACACGAACGTGCCCGCGTCGGAGCTCAGGGTGGCGGGGATGCCGTCGTGCGCGAAGTCGGCGAGGATGGACCGCAGGGGCAGGCGCGTCCAGTAGGCGGCCGGACCGTCCGGATCGATGGGTGCGCGGCGCGGCACCACGTTGTCCGCATCCGGTTTGGCCGCGTCCATGAGATTGGTGGCGCAGCGCTCCAGCATGACGCCGCGCGCCGCGTGTTTGAGCCCGGTGGCGATGACGATCTGCGGGTGCACGGTCTCGATGGTGTCGAGCAGGGTGGGCCACGCCTTGGCGAAGCTGACCGGCAGGCTCACCGCGTGGATGTCGACGCGCACGTCCTCGAGCCCGTCCACGCCGGTTTCGGCGAGCGCCTTGGGCACCTCGTAGGACGGGTTGACGCGGACGTCCTCGTAATGGTCGAAGCCGGAGATCACCACACTGAACTGCTGCATGGCACCCAGTGTACCCGTACGGCCATGCCGGCCTTTCGGACGGGACGCGGCCCGTCACGACGCGCCGCCGGCCTCCGGACGCGGCGTGACGTTCAGCGACGGTGCATCTGGGCGGCGGCGCCGGCGAACATGGCGTGCATGCGCGCCTTCGCCTCCTCGCGCGTCATATGGTGCGTGAGGTCGGCGGCGATGCGTTCGGCCGTGGGGATGTCGGCGAGCGTCGTGATCTTGAGGTTCGTCTCGCTGCCGGAGACGATGGCGACCGGCACGTCGGGCAGGTAGTCGACGACGACGCGCGTGTCGTCGGTCGGGTGGAAGTCCGGATCCGCCGCCGCAAGCTCGTAGGCGCGCCGGATGGTGGAGAAGCGGAACGACTGCGGCGTCTGCGCGCGGTACGTGTCCGGACGGTCGGGCACGCGGGCGACGACCTTGCGGTCGCCGAGGTCGCGCGTGAGCAGCACGGTGTCGGTGGACGCGTACGCGACGGTGGCGGCGCGAAACCCGTCGAGCGCGTCGATCGAGCCGTCGATCGCCGACTGCGCGACGAACGGGCGGACGGCATCGTGGATGAGGATCTTCGCGTCGCCGGGGATGCCGGCCTGGGCGAGCATGTCGAGCGCGGCGGCCGTGCTGTCGACGCGCTCCTCGCCGCCGTCGATGACGATGCGCACCTTGGCGTACCCGGCCTCGCCGATGAGCCGCTCCACCTCGTCGCGCACCTTCGGGTTGACGACCACGACGATGTCGGTGACGCGCGCGCAACGTTCGAACGCCTCGATGCTCCAGCACACGATGGGCTTGCCGCCCACGGAGACGAGCTGCTTGGGGTTGTCGGGGTCGAAGCGCGTGCCGAATCCGGCGGCGAGCACCACCGCCACGACGGGCGCGGACTGGGGTGCGGGGGCTTCGGGGGCGGCGCTCTCGGACTGCACGGATGCGATGCCGTCGACGGTCATATCACGGTTCTCTCTCTCGGTCATAATGCCTCCACCGTAGAACGCGGCGCGGCGGGGTGTGAGCCGGGCCACAGGCTTCCGCACGGAATGTACACGGCGGAGGGCCCGGCTTTTCGGGGTCGGCGGCGAATCGATGGCAGGTCGATGGCGGGTCGATGGCGGGTCAGTGGCGGGTCAGTGGCGGACGATGAGGGCGAGCAGACGCCCCTCATGACGCTTGCCGGCCTTCACGGCGCGACGGTGCGAATACCACAGCGGGTTCTCGAACGTGCACATGCTGTGCTCGATACCCGCGATGCGCTCCCGGAGTTCCGCCGGCCCTTCGCCGTCGGTACGGCACAGCTCGGCGAGCTCGGCGTCTTCCTCGAGGTATTCGGTGGCGGCGTGGACGCGCGGCATCGAATCGACCACCTGGTGCACGCCGGCGAAGGCGAGGTCGATGCGCGCCGCCTCCGCGATGTCGATGCCGGCGCCGCCGAACCGGGACGTGGTCTTGGTAAGCGGGAAACGCTTGACGAACGTGTCGGCGACCTCGTCGCCCACCTCGTAGCAGTCGCCGCAGATGCACGGGCCCAACGTGGCCACGATGTTCTCCGGGCTCGCGCCCTTGGCGACCATCAGGTCGACGGTCGACTGGATGACGCCGCGTTCCAGACCGCGGCGGCCGCAGTGGGCGGCGCCGATCACGCCGGCCGTCGGGTCGGCGAACAGGACGGGCAGGCAGTCGGCCGCGAACATGCCGAGCGCGACGCCGGTGCGCGACGTGACCTGGCCGTCGGCCTCCACGACCTGCGGGGTCGCGGCGTCGGCGGCGGAGGAATCGGACGGCTCGGACGGGCTGGTCGCCTCGCCGGTGGCGGAGGCGTAGTCGGCGTCGGAACGCGTGCCGGACACGTCGAACCCGAACGGCGTGTTGATGGCGAACCGCTCGTCCACGTCCACGGCCGTGCCGGAATGCACCTGCGAGACGAGCGACAGGCGCGCGCCGACGGCCTCGGCGAGCGCGATGCGGTTCGACAGCACCGCCTCCGGGTCGTCGCCGGACTTGCCGCCCAAGTTGAGGTTGCCGAAATCGCCGGTGGACAGGCCGCCGAGGCGCGTGGTGTACACCACGGTGACGCCGGGCGCGAGCGCGATCGGGATGGTCACCGGGATGGGACGGCCGGCCTTGTCGGTGGAGCTGATCTGATTCGAGTCGAGGATCGTCTCGTCGATTTCACTCATGATGGTGTCTCCTTGGATGTGGGTACGGCGTGGGGCTCTTGGTCATTCGGCCTTGAGCGTGGGCTTCTTCGTACGCGAGCGGATGGCCGCGTTCTCCGGCACCTCATGCGGGCAGGGCAAGGAGAACACGTGCGCGGGATTGTTGATGGCCGCGACGGGCACGCCGTCGGCGTCCTCCAGACCATCGGCGGGTACGTTGTAGGCGAGCGGCGGCTCGCCGGGCAGCAGGAACTCGACGAGCTGTCCGGGCTCGATCTTGTTGCGGCTCATGATGGTGACGCGGCCGCCGCGCTCCGGGCTCCACGAGAGCACCTCGCCCACCACCATCCACGAACGGAAGTAGGCGGAACGGTTGGTGTTCTGCGTGACCTTGTGCTCCGGATAGTAGAAGCCGGTGGAATAGTCGCGGTGAGCCACCTTGTCCGGCTCCTCGAGGAGCCAGCCGGGCAGCGTGACATGCGGGGCCGGACGGACCTTCGCGTGATGCCAGCCCTCCGGCAGCACCTCCTCGCGCGTGTTGGACTTGCGCCGGGCGGAACGGGCCTTGTAGCTCAGCTCGTCGAGCTGCGCGCCGCCAGCGGAACGGGCGGCCGCGTCCTCCACGGGCGCGGCGGACGCATCGGACGAGGACGCATCGGACGCCGGGCCTGCGAACTCGAGCCCCACGTCGCCGCCGGGGACGCCGGCGAACGCCTTGTCGGCGTCACGTTCGATGGCGTCGGGCGCCGCGTCGGCGGACGCGGCGAAATCGGGGTCCCCCTCGCGGATCACGCGGTCGCGGAACGGCATGAGCACGGTGCCGTCGGCGGCCTCGAAACCACGCTGGACCATGTACTCGTCGACGGCGGTCTTATACGCGTTCGTCATCGCGGCGATGTAGTACGCGGACTTGGAACGACCCTCGATCTTGAGGCTCGTGGCGCCGGAATCGATGAGATCGTCGATGTGGTCGAGCATGCACATGTCCTGCGAATTGAACAGGTACGCGCCCTCCTCGGTCTGCTCGATCGGGAAGTACTGGCCGGGACGCTTCTCCTCCACAATCGAATACTTCCAACGGCAGGGCTGCGCGCATTCGCCGTGGTTGCCGTCGCGGCCGGTCAGATAGTTGGAGAACAGGCAGCGCCCGGAGAACGCCATGCACATCGCGCCGTGCACGAAGCATTCGATGTCCATGTCGTCGGGGATGCGGGCGCGGATGTCGCGCACCGCCTGCAGGTCCATCTCGCGGGCGAGCACCACGCGGCGGGCGCCGAACTCGTACAGGGCCTGCGCGGCGCCGTAGTTGGTGACGCCGGCCTGGGTGGAGACGTGCAGCTCCACGTCCGGGGCAATCTGGTGGGCCATCATCATCACGCCGATGTCGGTGACAATCATCGCATCGATGCCGGTGTCCCTGAGCTGGCCGATGTACTCGCGCATCGCCTCCACCTCCGCGTTGCGGGGCAGGACGTTGAGGGTGACGTAGACGCGGGAGCCGCGCTCATGGGCGTAGCGGGCGCCCTCCTCGAAATCCTCGAGGCTCAGGTTCTTCGGGGCGCTCCGCATGCCGAACGCCTTGCCGCCGCAGTAGACGGCGTCCGCGCCGTAGTCGACGGCGGTCTTGAGGCCGCGCAGGTTGCCGGCCGGCGCCAGCACTTCGGGCTTGCGGCGCATGCGCAGGGGGTTGTTCCTATCCGTATTCATCACCCCAACAGTGTAGCGAGAGCGGTGTAGCGGGCGGGGCA
>NZ_JAHBBF010000007.1 GCF_019331725.1 Bifidobacterium saguinibicoloris | reverse complement strand
TCATGGCCAGGGTGAGACGCCCGGTCCCATTCCGAACCCGGAAGCTAAGGCCCTGCACGGCGATGGTACTGCACCCGACAGGGTGTGGGAGAGTAGCACGCCGCCGCATCACACTCACGAGGACCCCCGGTCGAGCACCACGCTCCCAGGGGTCCTCTTCGCATACACACGCCCAAACACACACGCCGACCGGACGCCAAACCCGGCACACCGCAACGAACGCGACGAAACCGGCAACCATCGCACGACGCACCGGCACCGAAGCCACCCACACAACCAAACCCACGCGACCACGCGCGCGTGTCCCGGACGGGACCACACCCACCAAGCCACACGACGACGCGAGGAAATCAGACAACCAGCCACAACCAACCAACCTCTGGCGCCGCAACGTCGTATAGGCAACTGTCCATCGGCGTATTCCAACGCATGGGTATGCTGAACAGCATGCACTACTTCACACCGAAACGCTGCGCCACGTCGAACAAGATCATGTATCACGACAAGGCGCAGGCGCAGCGGGCCGCCGATCAGAGCCTCATCGAACGCGGTGCCGAACTGTGGGTGTACCGGTGCCAGTATTGCGGGACATGGCATCTCACGCATCGCGATCCACAATCCAGCTACAAGGCAGTGCCGTTCAACCAGCAGCTCAAACCGCACAGCCGCAAGAAAGGGTACAAACCGCGTCGCCGATAGCCGACGCCACAACGACGCCACAACGACGCCACAACGACGAAGCCCCGGTGAGGAGAACCTCACCGGGGCTTCGTCGTATTAGAGTCCCATCGTATGCGCTATACGCGCTGGAGGGGCCAGATCAGATCATCAGGCGTTGGCCTTCTTGGCGGCGCGGGCGGCGGCCTTGGCGGCCTTCTCCTCGGCCTTGACCTGCTCGATGAACTCGGCGTGCTTGGCGCCCGGAGTCCAACCGGCGTTGACGACCTTCACCTGCCACACCCAGGCGGCGGCGAACAGGATGGCGGCGAACACCAGCAGGCTGATGGCGCCGGCCGCGGGGCCGAGGTGAGCCAGGTTGCCGGTGATGGTGCCGAACCAGCAGAAGTCGGCGTCACCGAAGGTGGAGTTGGCCAGACCGAAGCTGCCCATGACGGTCATCAGGGCGGCCGGCAGGAAGGTGATGAGCATGCCGTTGATGAACGAGCCGACGATCGCGCCGGTACGGCCACCGGTGGCGTTGCCGAACACGCCGGCGCCACCGCCATCGAAGAAGTGAGGCACCATGCCGGGCAGGATCAGGGCGACGCCCCAGACCGGGCCGAGCCAGACGGCGATGATGGTGAGGGCCACCAGGCCGCCGACGAAGGAGCCGAGGAAGCCGATGAGGGAGGCGTTCGCACCGTACGGGAACACGATCGGGATGTCGAGGGCCGGACGGGCGCCGGGGACGACCTTGTTGGCGATGCCCTGGAAGGCGGGGACGAGCTCGCCGAGGATGATGCGCACGCCGTAGAGGATGATGCTCACGCCGATGCCGAACTGCAGGGCCTGCGCGAAGGCGGCCATGAAGAAGGAGCCGTAGTTGTCCGGGTTGGTGGAGAAGATCTTGAACGCGGTCTTGGCCGGCAGGACGATGGCGCCCCAGACGGCGAAGACCAGGTAGAGGACCATCATGAGCAGCGTGGTGGAGACCATGGAGTCACGCAGGAAGCTCAGGCCCTTCGGGAAGTTGATGTCCTCGGTGGACTTGGACTTCTTGCCGACGAGCGTGCCGACGGCGCCGGAGGTGATGTAGCCGAGCGTGTTGAAGTGGCCGATGGACAGCTTGTCGCTGCTGGTCACACGGTTCATGAACGGCTGGGCGAACGCCGGCATGACCACCATGATGACGCCCATGAGGATGGCGCCGATGGTGATGATGAGCAGCTGGTTGTCCTTGCCGAAGCCCACGGACAGCACCACGGCCAGCATGGTGGACATGAACACCATGTGGTGGCCGGTGAGGAAGATGTACTTGAGCGGGGTGAAGCGGGCGAGCAGCAGCATCACGATGAAGCTGAGCACGATGATGTACGCGGAGGCGGTGCCGTACTGGCTGGAGGCCTGCGCGGTGATGACCTCGTTGGTGGGCACCACGCCGTGGGCGCCGGTGGACTTGAGGATCAGGTCGCCGAACGGCGCGAGGGCGGACGTCACGACGGTGGCGCCGGCGCCGAGGATCAGGTAGCCCATGGCGGCCTTGAGGCCACCGGAAATGACCTGTCCGGCGCTGCGCTTCAGCGCGATCAGGCCGATGGCCGCGATGATGCCGATCAGATACGCCGGCACGTTCAGAATCTCCTGGCTGATGAAGTTCAGCACTTGAACGACAACGTTCATGGTTTCCTTCTATTCTCTGTCTGTTCTAGTTGTCCTACGGGCGTCGGCCCCTTGTGGGGGTCTGCGCCCGCGGGTTTCGATGGTTCGTGCGGAATCCGTCCGGGCGGCCAATCGGCCATTCGGACGGATGGGAGGCCGGTTCGGCCGGTTCAGTCGGCGTACTTCTCGAGCGCGGCCTTGATCTCGTCGGTGTCCATGAAGTTGGTGATGACCTCGACGGGGGTGGTGGTGCCTTCCAGCTCCGGGGCGAGCTCGGCGGAGGTGAGGACCAGGTCGTTCATGTTGGCGGTGCCCTTGGCGCTGCCGGCGTCGGAGGTGGTGACGTTCACGTCGATGCCCAGGTCGGCGGCGACCGATTCGACGTTGACCTTGAGCAGCACCGAGGTGCCGATGCCGTTGCCGCACACGCACAGGATGTTCATGATGTTCTCCTTTTGCTATTCCTTGTGGTCTTGTAAGTGGTTTCCGATGGTTCGTCCGGTTTATCGGTCTGTCCGGCCCGATGGCCGATGGCCGGCGGCCGATGGCCGGCGGCCGATGGCCGACGTGCGTCAGCGCTTGAGGATCGCCCTGATCTCGTCCGGCGTGGACGCCTTGGCGAGATCCGCGGTCTTCTTCTTGTCGACCAAGGCGCCGGCGATGGCGGACATGACGCCGATGTGCTCGTTCTCGTCATGTCCGGCGAGGCCGATGACCAGCGACACGGGGTCGTTGGTCTTGCTGCCGAACTCGACCGGGGTGCTCAGACGAACCCAGCTCAGTCCCGTCTTCAGCACCGCGTCGGACGGGCGGGAGTGGGCGAGGGCCAGGCCGGGGGCGATGACGATGTACGGGCCCATCTTCTCGACGGTGTCGATCATCTGGTCCGTGTAGGCGTCGGTGGTGAATCCGGCGGCGACAAGCCCCTTGCCCGCCAGTCGGATGGTGTCCTTCCAGTCGGACGCGGGAACGTCCAGCAGGAATGCGCTGTCGGGAAGGAATCCGTCGATATCCGCTGCCATATATGCCCTCCTTGGTGGCTGTCCTCACCTTCGTGGTGAACGTCGATTCGCTCACATCATTGCAGGCGAATCGTTTCTGACAGGGATAACTATACACCTATCAGGGCTGGAATCGCAACGGAAACCGATTTCTGAAACATGTGCCGATATGGTATATTGGCACTATTGCAGGCTTTGAGGCAGCACAATGGAAGGTGCGTTCTGCGAATCGTTCCCGGAGTGTCGGGGACCAGCCGAGAGGCAGCCGGAGGGCGGCCGAAGAGAACCGAGGAAACCAACTGATGAGCTCCATCACCGATGTCGCCGCCATGGCCCGTGTGTCCAAGGCCACGGTCTCCCGTGTGCTTTCCGGGCAGCGGACCAAGGAGGACGATATCGCCCGGCGTGTGCGGGATGCGGCCGAAAAACTCAATTACGCCGCCAATCCGGCGGCCAGCGCGTTGCGCAGCGACACGACCAACGCCATCGGCCTGGTCATCCCGGACCCGGCGACGCCGCTCGCCTCGCGTATGCTCGCGGCGCTCGACCCGGAGGTGAACGGCGCCGGCAAGCAGCTGCTGGTGGGTGTGGGCGACGACCTGAGCATCCAGGAGGAGCGGGTCGCCGCCATGCTCGCGCGGCACGTCGACGGTCTCGTGGTCATCCCCCCGAAGGGCCTGGACCCCGTGTTCCTCGACGGCTACGCCGAGGAAGCCCCCATCGTGCAGGTGTCCGGCCGCTCCACGTCGTTCCGCGTGAGCTGGGTGGGTGTGGACGAGGCCGCGTCGATGCAGCTCGTCCTGCGTCATCTCGCCGACCACAACGCCACGTCCATCGCCTACCTGAGCGGCGACGTCGATTCCGACGAGGCGGCGGAGCTGTTCACCACGTTCCAGACGAACCTGTCGTTGATGAACCTGATGAGCCAGGCCGGATGGACCACGTTCGGCCCGTGCACGGTGGTGCGCGGCTATGAGGAGGCCACGCGTCTGTTCACCGCGAAGGGAGACCGGCCGGACGCCGTGATCTGCGCCACCGACGAGGTGGCCGCGGGCGTGCTGTTCGCATTGGACCGTCTGGGGGTGTCGGTGCCGGACGAGGTGCGTGTCATCGGTTCCGGCGACGCGCCGATGGGCGTCGCCGTCACGCCCAAACTGACCACGTTGCGCAGTCCGTGCCGTCTCATGGCCCGTGAGGCGTTGCGTCTCATCGACATGGGCAACGGCGGCCAGCATTGGATGCCGGCCCATGTGGCGTTCCCGCCGCAGCTGATCCGTCGTGCGTCCACCAGCAGCCCCCGGTTCGGTTCCAGCGACATGTCCGTGCCGTCCGATGACGACGACGATGCGGACGACGAGGGGGAGTGACGCGTCCGCCGCGTCCGATGCGTGTGCGTTTCGGTCCGCGGCCGCGTCCTGAAACGCAAAACGGGGCTTGGATGGAATTGCTTCCATCCAAGCCCCGTTTCAGGCTTGGTCATGTTTCCCGTCGTCCGTCGATCATCCCGGGAAGGGAATGGTGGCGGGCGGCGTAGGGCGCCGACCGGAGCCGTTTGGCGTACCTCCGTCGTCGACGGTCCGTGCGGACCGCCGACTGATACTCATACGATACCGCCGCACGACCCGGCCGTGACGTCTTCGCTCGGCTTCCGCCTCGCTCAGGCTCAGCCCTCAATCGCGATCTGGTGCTTGGTCTCGACCTGCGGCTGGGCCTGCATCTTCGGGACCTGGATGCACAGCGTGCCGTTGTTGTAGCTGGCGTGGATGTCGGATTCCTTCACCTCGTCGCCCACGTAGAAGCTGCGAGAGCAGGAACCCATGTAGCGTTCGCGACGCAGCCAACGACCGGACTCGTTCGAACCGCAGGCGCACTGCTCGCCGTTGCCCTGGGCGTCGGAGGCGTTCGCGGACTCCGGGGCCTTGTCCTCATGCTCGCTGGAACGCGAGGCGGACACGGTCAGATAGCCGTTGTTCAGCTCGAGCTTGATGTCGTCCTTCTTGAAACCAGGCATATCGATGTCCACGTCGTAGCCCTTGTCGGTCTCACGCACATCCGTGGTCATCATGTTCGCCATCGTGTTCGCCGGCATCATCGAACCCATCTGAGAGTCCATGTTGCGCCAACCCTCGAAGAACGGGTCATCGAACAGATCGGAGAACATCGTGTCATTCATCAAAGCCGGAAACATTGCCATAATCGGTACTCCTTAACCAAGGAGGGAACGCGGCTTGGCTACCGTCCCGTTCGTCGCCCTGCCATAGGCGGCAAGCTCGAACGGATATCGTGGCCGGTTCCGGAACCCCTTCCGGGGCTCTCACCTTCGCCTTTCACTTCCCCCAATTCCCGTGGGAACGAATCATTCCGGAATTTCACCCACAGTGAATTCCGGGCGTGGGGGATACTGGAACCATGAGCAACGCAGACGAGACGAACATGAACGACGGCGTGAACGCCAGCGGCGCGAACGGCGGAACGGCGGCCTCGGAAGGCGTCGGCGCGTCCGGCGCGACCGTCGCCGCAACCACGCGGGAACGGGGCCGTGCCGGCGTCGTCGCCGTGCCGAAGGGCACGGTCGTGCTCGCCGCGACGCCCATCGGCAACGTGGGGGATGCCTCCGACCGGCTCAAGGCGCTGCTGGAAGGCGCCGACATCGTCGCCGCCGAGGACACGCGTCGCCTCTACGATCTGGCGAACCGGCTCGGCGTGCATGTGAACGGACGCGTCGTCGCGTACCACGACCACAACGAGCGCGACAAGGCCGACGGCCTGCTCGACACCGTCGAGACCGGCGCGACCGTCCTTGTCGTGTCCGACGCGGGCATGCCCACCATCAACGATCCGGGACTGGCCATCGTGCGCCGCGCCATCGAACGCGGCCTGCCCGTCACGTGCGCGCCGGGGCCGTCCGCCGTGCTCGACGCGCTCGCCCTGTCCGGCCTGCCCACCGACCGGTTCTGCTACGAAGGGTTCCTGCCGCGCAAGCATGCCGAACGCGTGCAGCATCTGCGCATGCTGCAGGCGGAACGCCGCACCATCGTCTTCTACGAGACGCTGCACCGCATCGCCGATTCCATGGACGATCTGCTTGATGCGTTCGGCCCGGACCGGCGCATGGCGCTGTGCCGCGAACTCACCAAGGACTACGAGCAGATTCGTCGCGGCACGATCGCGGAGATCCGCGACGGTGTGCGCGAGGATCCGCCGCGTGGCGAGATGGTGCTCGTCATCGCCGGCGCGTCCGACGAGGAGGCCAACGCGGCCGCGCCGAGCACGCTGAGCGTGGAGGACCTGGCCGTGCTCGCCATCGACCGGGCACTCGAGGATGGGCTGCGCATCAAGGAGGCCATCACGCAGGTGGTGGGCGAGCATCCGCTGCCCGACGGCACCCTCGCCAACCGCAAGCAGGTGTATCAGGCGGTGCTGCGGCTCAAGGGCTGAGCGCCCGGCCGGGTGTGCGGTCACGCGTGGGACGTGTGCCGGCCTCGACGGACGCCGTACGCCTCGATCGAGTCCAGCAGCACGGTGAGCGCCCGTCTGACGCCCGGTCCGCCCGCCTGCGACACGTATTCCAGCAGATGGGCGTCGGCCGCGGGATTGGCGACGAGCCATCGCCGCAGTTCCGGCGCATGACGGGCGATATGCCACAGCACGTCCGCGTCCGTGTCCGGGTCGGCGGCGACCGCCGGCGTGAGGACGATGGGCGGTTCCGGCGGCTCGGCCATCCGGCCGTCCGTGCGCGATGCGCCCGCGTCCGCCTCGGCGAGCCGTGCGAGCCGGTCCGTCCGGCCCAGGGACCGCAGCCGGCGCGACGGTCCGCCGGCCGACGCATGCGCGGCCGGTCTGCGGCCCGTGCGGAACCCGCGGGACCCGTGGTCGTCGCCGGTCCTGCGTTTCCCACGTCGCCACGCGCTCATGACGACGGCTCCGCGTCGTCGTGGTCGTCGTGCGCGGCAGGGCGTCCGACGTGTCCGACGGGACGACGACGGTCGTACGTCCGTCCCACCATCGTGAAGAACGCGCGGGCCCGCGGCGTGGTCGACATGCACGGGTTCTCGTCGAGCATGGCCGTGCAGTCGTCCGGCGAGAAATCGTAGGCGTCCATGCAGTCGGCCACGTGCGCGGCGAGCACGTGCGAGTCCGGACGGTCGTTGAACATCGACGCCACGTCGCAGGCGGTCCGCGTCGGCGTGGTGAGGCGCAGCGCGCCGATATGCGTCAGATGCCGGTCCGTCACCTTCCGCGTGAACGCGCGGATGCGGCGGCCGTGCGGGCGCGTGCGGAAGTGGGAGTGCGACAGCACGTCCAACGTGTCCGGGAACGCGCCTCCCATCCACACCCACAGCGCCGTCAGCGCGCACGCGCTCGTGGCGAACGGGATGACCTTGAGGACGATCATCGCACGGCCGTACAAGGTGTCCGCATGATCCGACCAGTATCCACTGCGGCCGTCCAGCGGATGCACGGTGCCCAACGCAGACAGGCGAATCAGGCTCAACGGGCCGGGCAGGTCGCCTTCGCGCAGGATCGGCGGCACGAGCGGCTGCATGGCGGTGGCGTCCGCGGCGATGCGCGGGGCGGGATGTGGTGCGGGTTCGTCGTTCATGCTCCGACGATACGGTCTCCGCGGCCGGTGCGTCGTCCGGCGGTGGACGGCCGTCCGCGATTGTGGAAAACCCGGTGGATGACGGGGCGCGTTATCCACGGTGTGACCGATAATCGGGGCTTATGAGTCATATTTTGGTCAATGTTGCATGGCCGTACGCAAACGGCCCCCGCCATATCGGTCACGTGGCCGGTTTCGGCGTCCCCTCCGACGTCTACGCGCGCTACGAGCGCATGAAGGGCAACGACGTGCTCATGGTGTCCGGAACGGACGAGCACGGCACCCCGATCCTCGTCGAGGCGGAGAAGGAAGGCGTCACCGCCCAGCAGCTCGCGGACCGCTACAACCGCGTCATCGCCAAGGACCTGTGCGATCTGGGCCTGAGCTACGACCTGTTCACCCGCACCACCACCGGCAACCACGAGCATGTGGTGCAGGAACTGTTCAAGCAGTGCCTGGAGAACGGCTACATCTACAAGGGCACGCAGCAGGTGGCCATCAGCCCGTCCACCGGCCGCACCCTGCCGGACCGCTACATCGAGGGCGAATGCCCGATCTGCCATACCGAAGGCGCGCGCGGCGACCAGTGCGACGCCTGCGGCAACGAGCTCGACCCGGACGAGCTCATCAACCCCGTCTCCAAGATCAACGGCGAGACCCCGCGCTTCGAGGAAACCGAGCACTTCTTCCTCGACCTGCCGGCGCTCGCCGAGGCCAACCTCGCCTGGCTCAACACCCGCGAGGGCTGGCGCACCAACGTCATCAACTTCTCCAAGGGCCTGTTCAAGGAGGTCAAGCCGCGCGCCATCACCCGCGACATCGACTGGGGCATCCCGGTGCCGGTGAAGGGCTGGATCGACAACCCGAACAAGAAGCTGTACGTGTGGTTCGACGCCGTCATCGGCTACCTGTCCGCCTCCATCGAATGGGCCCGCCGCAAGGGTGACCCGGAGGCCTGGCGCGCCTGGTGGAACGACCCGAAGACCCCGGGCTACTACTTCATGGGCAAGGACAACATCACGTTCCACTCCCAGATCTGGCCCTCCGAGATGCTCGCCTACAACGGCCAGGGCTCCAAGGGCGGCGAGACCGGCCCGCTCGGCCCGCTCAACCTGCCCGAGCAGGTCGTCGCCTCCGAGTTCATGACCATGGAGGGCAAGAAGTTCTCCTCCTCGCGCGGCATCGTCATCTACGTCAAGGACATCCTCTCCCGCTACCCGGTGGACGCGGTGCGCTACTACATCTCCATCGCCGGCCCGGAGAGCTCCGACTCCGACTTCACGTGGGCCGAGTTCGTGCGCCACAACAACGAGGAGCTCGCCTCCTCCTGGGGCAACCTGGTCAACCGTGTGGCCAATCTCATCGCCAAGAACTTCGGCGAGATCCCCGCGCTCGACGAGGACTCCATGACCGATGAGGACCGTGCGCTGCTTGCGGAGACCCGCGCCGCGTTCGACACGGTGGGCGGCTACATCGAGAACCACCACCAGAAGGGCGCGCTCATCGAGGCGATGCGCGTGGTCGGCGACATCAACAAGTACATCTCCGCCACCGAGCCGTGGAAGATCAAGGACGACGAGAAGCGTCTCGCCACCGTGCTCCACGTGTCCGCGCAGGCCGTGTCCGACGCGAACCACCTGCTCGCCCCGTTCCTGCCCCACGCCTCCCAGAAGGTGTGGGAGGCCCTCGGCGGCAAGGGCGTGTTCTCGCCGCTGCCGCGCCTCGAGGAGGTCGAGGACCTCGACAAGCCGGGCTTCCGCTACCCGGTCATCACCGGCGACTACAAGCTCGGCGAGACCGTCCACCCGTGGGAGAGCGAGCCGATCGAGGTTGGCGCGCCCGTGGCCAAGCCCACGCCGATCTTCGCGAAGATCCCGAAGGAGGCCGTGGAGGAGGAGCTGGCCCGCTTCGATGAGGCGCTCGCCGCCCGTCGCGCCGCCGAGGCCGAGCGCCTCGCCGCCGAGAAGGCTAAGCTGGGTCAGGCCGAGTAAGGCCGCGTAAGCCGACGCGGAGGCCGTATCCGACGGGCGAAGGCCGTGAAGGGCCCCGATATGGGGCGCTTCACGGCCTTCGTCGTATGTATGTGCGCGCCGACGCCGCGGGAACGAAATGCACCCCCGTCGCCACGACGTTACAAAACCGTCACAGCACGTCAAGCGGTTTCTCAGGAACGCGCATCATTCCTCCAAGGGGGCGGCGGTTATATAAGACATGTCAGCGGTTGGGAGTTCTTCCCGAAGTGAACATCGCCGGCGAGGTTCTTCCCGGACCCCATAACTGAACCCTTCTTCTCTCTTCTCTCTCAGCCCGGCGGACACCCCGCCGGGCTTCTTCATATCCCCGGCCGTTCCGGAATGGCCGTCAATGGTCCGGGTCTGCAGCTGGATGTGTGCCGTCATCGTTTCGCTCGTCTTTTCGGTGCCGACGATAACGCTGATTTCGTGAAATTATGCGGTTCCGAAAGCCTTGTTTTCGTGAAATTCAGCGATTCTATAATCGCTGTTTTCGTGAGAATCCCTGATTTTGCAACGATGGGAGATCATTATGCTGAAACGTAAGGCATATCAGCGGCTGTTGGAATGGAAGCGACGGTCGCAGGGTCGTACCGCCATGCTTGTCGAGGGTGCGAGACGACCGCTGCCTGATTCGCTTCATCGCAAGGCAATGCGCCTGTTCCGGGAATACATGCTCGTCGGCGGTATGCCGCAGGCGGTCGAGACGTATGTCGAAACGCGTGATTTCCAGCGGGTCGACGAGGTGAAACGCGACATCCTCAAGCTCTACCGTGATGACATCGCGAAGCACGCCGGATCGGCCAGAAGGCGTGTCACCCTGCTGTTCGATGGTTTGGTGTCGCAGCTGTCGAAGCATGAGCGGATGACATCTATCGTGACGTGCTGCTGGGCAGAATCGCCGTCAACGAGGGGATGCTGGTGGAGAATGTGGTGGCTCAGCTGCTGCACGCTGGCGGCCACCGGTTGTATTTCTATTCCCGCAGCAGCCGTGATGATGCTTCGAGCACCATGGAGATCGACTTCCTCATCGTCGCGCGATATCCGAACGCCGCCATGAAGCCTCGGATCAGCCCTGTTGAAGTCAAATCGGGAACCCGCTACCGGACCGTGTCCCTCGACAAGTTCAGAAGCAAGTTCAAGCAGCGGGTGGGATTGGAATACGTTCTTCATCCGAAGCCGTTGGAGGTGAAAGGCGATCGACGGTATCTGCCGTTGTACATGGCCGGGTTGCTGTAGCCGGATCGGCGAAACGTCGGGGAGCGTGTTCGGCTCGGGCTCCACGGGGCGTCGCCGTTGTGCGACGCGTGGTCGGTGGACGCGTCGCGTCGATTGTGACCCATATGCTGGAAGCCGTAACGTGCGAAATCATTCATTCCCGATCGGAATCGTTCATGGGCGGTCGGGAGTGGCGCCGCAAGGCGCCGATGCCGGCGGACGGCAATCGGACGACGACGCTGGCGACAGTCGGAAGGCGGATCTGGGGATATGTCGGACATCGACAGCAAGGCGCTGCGCGCGGCGATGAGCGGCACCGGACCGCGCAAGATCACGATGCGCCAGGCCATCGGCTTCGGCGTCGGCGACTGCTACGGCGGCGGACAGCTCACACTCATCGCCACCTACCTCTCCCTGTTCTGGACGCGCTTCTGCGGCATGGACATCGGCACCGCGCAGACCGTCATCGGCCTGAGCGCGCTCATCTCCGCCGTGGCCGCGCTCGTCTTCGGCGTGCTCGACGACAACCTCTACCGCTACGACCTGGGCCTGCGGTTCGGACGTCGACGCCTCCTGCTCATGGTCATCGGGCCGCTCATCCTCCTGGGCGTGTTCCTCTGGATTCCCGGACTCCCGCTCGCCGTGTACGCGGCCGCCTACGTGTTCTGGGTGGTGCTCGCGCAGGCGTTCCAGACCGCCTACAACCCGCTGCCCGGCGAGATGACGCCCGACTTCAACAGCCGCGCGAAACTGTCCACCGTGCGCCTGTTCATCTCCACCGGCATCGGCACCGCGATCCCCGTGGCTGGAGGACTGGTGCTCGCCGTCACCGGCGAGGCCACGCCGCGCGGCTACATGATCTTCACCATCGGCTCCACCGTCATCTTCGCCGCAGCCGTGTTCGCCTGCTGGCGTTCCACATGGGAGATGACGCCGGAAGCCGCCGGATTCGGCGCCTACGCGCGTGGCGGACGCGACGGGCATATCGGCGCCGTCCGGTGGATGCGCCGTGCAGCCAAAGTGCTGCGCGAATACGCCTCCACCCTGCGCATCAAGGAATTCCGCAAACACCTCGCCATCTACCTGCTCGTGCAGGTCTCGATGGACGTGTTCGGCCAGACCTTCGTGTTCTTCGTCGTCTACGACTGGAACCGCACCGCCGCGTTCGCCTCGCTGCTGCTCGGCTGCGCCGTGGTCTCCCTGCCGCTCATGCCCGTGTTCGGCTGGGCGATGACGAAGATCGGGCCGAAACGCCTGTACGCCATCAACTTCACCGGCTGCCTGATCGGCGCGGCATGGCTGTGCGCCGCATGGGCGATGGCCGGGCGCATTCCCGGAGGCGCGTGGACCGTGTTCGCGCTCGCCGGCGCCCTGTGGTTCTTCGCGTTCAAATCGTTGTGCGGCTACCTGCCGTGGGCCGTGTTCCCGTACATCGCCGACATCGACCAGATCGTCACCCGCCGCTACCGGTCTGCCACGTTCTCCGGCATCCAGGCGTCGTTCCGACAGCTCGGCTCCGGACTCGCGACGATCGCCGTCGGCGTCATCCTCGGCGCGGTCGGCTTCGACGCCACGCGCGACATGCAGACGCCGGCCGCCCGGCTGGGACTCGGCGCGGTGCTGCTCGGCTGGTTCGCGTGCGCGATGGCCATCTGCTGGATCGTCTCCGCCCACCTCAACATCAGCAAACGCACCGACGGCATCGTGCTGAAGGAGATCACTCGACTGCGCAACGGCGGCGCCAAGGCCGACGTCGCACCGGAGACGCGGTCTGTCGTCGAACGCCTCACCGGACTCGACTACGACGACTGCTGGCGGTAGGCCGGACGTACGTCGCCGACGGCGCCGTCGCGGATGACCGTGGAAACCGTACGCCGTCGCCGCAACTACACTGGGCAACCATGAGCAAGCACCACCATCGCGACCGCAGCTGGGCGCCCGCACCCGAAACGCTGCCGGAGGGCGCCCACGTCATCGACAACCACACGCACGTCGCCTCCGTCGTGCCGTTCGCACGCGCGATGAGCCACGAGGCCGTCGCCAAAGGACAGCCGGAAGTCCCCGTCTACGACGTCGACGAGCTGCTCGCGCAGGCGGCGGCGGTCGGCGTGACCGGCATCATCGACTGCGGCTGCGAATACCCGAACCTCGCCAAAGCGGTCACGATGGCCGTCGAACACCCCGGACAGGTCCACGCGGCCATCGCCATCCACCCGAACGAGGCCGTACGCCACGGCCATCGCGCCGTCGCCGGACCCGACGGACTCGACGTCACCTACAAGCCGTACCACGACGTGCCGTTCGACGAGGCCATGGCCGAAGTCGAACGCCTCGCACGCACGCACCCGGACCAGGTCGTCGCCATCGGCGAAACCGGCATGGACCTCTACCGTACCGGCGAAGGCGCGCTGGAACTGCAACGCGAAGCGTTCCGCGCGCACATCGCGCTCGCCAAGGAACTCGGCCTGCCGATGCAGATCCACGACCGCGACTCCCACCGGCAGGTCATCGAGACGCTGCTCGCCGACGGCGCCCCCGAACGCACCGTCTTCCACTCCTACTCCGGCGACGCCGAAATGGCCGAAATCGCGCGCGAGAACGGCTGGTACCTGAGCTTCTCCGGCACGGTGAGCTACAAGGGCAACGAGGGCATCCGCGAATCGCTGCGCATCGTCGGCCTCGACCACGCGATGGTCGAAACCGACGCGCCGTACCTCACGCCGATGCCGTACCGCGGCCGCACGAACGCGCCGTACATGATCCCGTACACGCTGCGCGCGATGGCCGACACGCTCGACCTGCCGCTCGCCGAGGTGGCACGCGGCACCCGCAGGACCACGAGGACCGTGTACGGGGTGTGAGCCGCAGGACGCGAAGCCGCGTGGCCATGCGCAGGGATAAGGTGGCCTTGAGAGAAGTTGTGACGATTTCGTCAAGGTGCTACCATGTCTTTTCGAAATCGCGAGTGTGACGCATAAGGAGACAACATCGAGGGCGGTCGGTGGGACGCCCCGCATGGAGGACTGAGCGCATGGCTGATTCGAATCCGAAGGGCGGACGCATCCGCAGATCGGGAGGGAAGACCACATCGGGCGAACAGGCGCGGCAGGCCGCAGCAGCCAAAGCCGCCGCGGCGAAGGCCAAGGAGGAACGGGCCAAGGAGGAGAAGGAGGCGCTGCTGCGCGCCGACACCTTCACCAACGCGCCGAAGGTCTCCCGCCGGACCCTCACCCGGGAGGAACGCGAAGAGCTCGTCAAACGGGCCGAAGCCCGCAACAAGGAGGCCGAAAAGCTCTCCACCGCCGCCGCCAAGGGACGGTTCGGGCGATGGTGGGCCAAACTGCAGTCCGGCCCCAACAAGATCACCTGGACGATGGCCATCGTGGCGCTCGGCGTGGTCTACGGCGACATCGGCACCTCGCCCCTGTACACCGCGCAGACGTTCCTGTCCGGACAGGGCGGCATCGCCAACGCCGACCGTGAGGCCGTGCTCGGCATGCTCTCCCTCGTCTTCTGGTCCATCACGCTCATCACCACCGTGAAATACGTGTTCATCGCCATGAGAATCGACAACAACGGCGAAGGCGGCATCTTCGCGCTGTACTCGCTCATCCGGCGCCGCGGGGCGTGGCTCGCCATCCCCGCCATGGTGGGAGGCGCCGCGTTCCTCGCCGACTCCGTGCTCACCCCGGCCGTGTCCATCAGCTCCGCCGTGGAAGGCCTGCAGACGCTGCCGCCGCTCGAGCACGTGTTCGACGAGAACCCGAGCCTGACCCTGATGATCACCGTATGCATCATCGTGGTGCTGTTCATGGTGCAGTCGCGCGGCACCGAAAGCATCGGCCGCGTGTTCGGCTCCATCGTGCTCATCTGGTTCACGTTCCTCGCCGTGGTGGGGATCGCCAACCTCTCCAACGACTGGACCGTGTTCGCCGCGCTCAACCCCGTGTACGGCGTGCGGTTCCTGTTCAGCCCGCACAACGCCGCCGGCATCGCGCTCATGGGCACCGTGTTCCTCTCCACCACCGGTGCCGAGGCGCTGTACTCGGACATGGGACACGTGGGGCGCGGCAATATCTACTTCACCTGGCCGTTCATCAAGATCGCGCTCGTCTGCAACTACTTCGGACAGGGGGCGTGGATCCTCGCCCACCACCATGACGCCCGCTACATGAAGATGGCGTCGCTCAACCCGTTCTTCCAGATGATGACGCCGAACGTGCGCTACGTGGCCGTGGTCCTGTCCGTCACCGCGGGCGTCATCGCCTCCCAGGCGCTCATCACCGGCGCGTTCACCATGGTGTCCGAGGCGACGCGCCTCAACTGGATGCCGCACCTCCAGGTGCGCTATCCGGCCCGCACGCGCGGCCAGCTGTACATCCCCGTCGTCAACGGCGTGCTGTGCGTGGCCACGCTGCTCGTGCTCGCCATGTTCAAGGACTCCGAACACATCTCCGCCGCCTACGGTCTGGCGTTGACGATCACCATGATCACCACCACCATCCTGCTCGCCGTATACATCTGGTACACGGGGCGGCGGCTCGGCGCGATCGTGTTCCTCCTGGTGTTCCTCGCCATCCAATGCATGTTCTTCATCGCCTCCATGGCGAAGTTCCTCCACGGCGGCTGGTTCACCATGCTGCTCACCGTGGCCATCCTGTTCGTCATGTACACGTGGGACGAGGGCACCAAGCTGGAACGCGCGCAACGCCGCCACATGCGCACGAAGGACTTCCTGCCCACCCTGGAGAAGCTGCACGGCGACTTCCGCATCCCCTACTTCGCGGACAACATCGTGTACCTGACGTCCGATAATGAGACCAAGCGCCTCGACACGGACATCTTCTTCTCCATCTTCGCCGACCATCCCAAACGCGCCCGCGCCTGGTGGGCGGTGAGCGTGGAGACCACCGACAACCCGTTCACCCGCGAATACGAGGTGGAGAACTTCGGCACCGACTTCCTGTTCCGCGTGCGCATCCGCCTCGGATTCAAGGTCTCCCAGTCCATCCCCGCCTACCTGCACCAGATCATGCACGACCTGTCCAAGAGCGGCGAACTGCCCCAGCAGAAATCCATCTACCCGAAGGTGGACGCGGATCCGAACATCGGCACCATCCGCTACGTGCTCATCCACAAGGCACTCATGCCGGAATCGAAGGTGTCCGCCCGCGGGGCGCTCTCGCTGCAGACCAAGTACGCCATCCGTCATCTGGCCGGCTCGCCGGTCAAATGGTTCGGACTGGCTCCGTACAATCCGCTCGTCGAGGTGCAGCCGCTGTTCGTCTCCACGCGTCGGCCTCCGCGGCTCAAGCGCATCGGCGAGCCCGTCGAGCTCTCGCCCGGGCGGGGCCGGGGCACCGGATTCGGCGGCGGGCGCGACGGGCGCAGTGGTCGCGATGGACGCGACGGGCGCGACGGGCAGCCGACCGGAGGCATCCCCGCCGTCACATTGTGAGGATCGGCGTCGGTCGTGGTGGTCGGTGTCGGCGGGAGCCGTCGGCAATCGTGGCGGTCGGCGTCGTCGCGCGGCTGTGCGTCGACAACCTGTGCGTCGAGGCGCTATAGGCAACACTTATAGCGAAAAAGGCGCGTCGCGACGAGACCGCATTATGGTAGCCAACTATGTGCAGATTACTGGGATACGCCACGGCCGGGTTCAACCTCAGTCTCGACGCCATCCTGGGCACCGAGGCCGTCGGCGACTACCGCGACATGAGCGAGATCCACAACGACGGGTGGGGTTGCGCCATGCTGTACGAGCCGGTGGAGACCCCCGGCACCGAGGACGGCGGCGCCCCCGCGCCGGAGACCGGCACCAAGCTGTACAAGACCACGGTGGCCGCGCGCTTCGACCCTGTGTTCCCTGAACTCGCCTCCGAACCGGCCCGCGGCGCCCTGTGGCACCTGCGCCTTGCCTCCTCGAACCTGCCGCTCATCCTGGAGAACCAGCAGCCGTTCTTCGCCAACGGCCTGAGCTTCATCCACAACGGCGACATCTCCGATTCGCACGGCCGCAACATCGTGACCAACAAGCAGTATCCGGTGAACCACAGCGTGTTCCTGTCCACCGGCGGTCGCTCCGACTCCGCCATCTTCTTCGCCGTGATCCTCGAATACATCGGCTTCGGTTACGACCTCGACGAGGCCGTGGCGCAGGCGGTACGCGAACTGCGCCAGGCCTACCCGCGCTCGAGCTACAACTGCATGATCCAGTCCCAGGATCAGTTCATCGCCCTGAACGCGGCCGGACGCGAACGCACTTCCTCGCGCATCGTCGAGATCTACGAGGAGTACGGTCAGGGGGAGAAGGCGCAGGACTACCGTGTGATGCGCTACCGCGCGCTCACCAACGAGGACGGTGCGCCTGCCGGCATCGTCGTCGCATCCTCCGGCTTCGAACAGGCCGAGGCCGACGGCTGGGAGGAGCTCGGCAACGACCAGATGATCGTCGCCTCCAACCGCACCGGCGAATGGTCCATCCGCTCCATCGACTGAGCGCCCAGCCTGGGAGTCGGCGCGTGCCGGCCGGAGCGTTCCGCGCCCGCCCTATGCGCGCCATACAATGGCGGTATGGTTCCCACGCTTGAGCAGATCGAAGAGCTCCACCACAAGATCGCGCCTTCCGAGGAGGCGTACAACCTAATCCACACGCATTGCGTGATCGTCGCGCGCATCGCCCGCATGCTCGCCCACCGCCAGAACATGCTGTTCGCCCGCCGTTGCACGCTGCCGAAGGATGCGGCGGAACTGGGTGCCCCGTCCGCGGCCGGTGCGGAGGCGGTGCTCGCCGGGCTTGGGACGGCTGCAGGACCGTCCGACTCGCCCGCAACAGCTACCCCTGCAACAGCCGCCCCTGCGACAGCTACCCCCGCCGCGGCCGCTCCTGCAACAGCCACCCCCGCGAACCTGCTCGCCGTGCCGCCGTCCGACGGCGTGACCGGCGGCCATGTGCCGCCGCGGCTCATCGACGAGCATCTCGTCACGATCGGCGGCCTGCTGCACGACATCGGCACGTACCGCGTGCTCAAGCACGACGGCACAGACGGCGAACCGTTGAAGTTCGCCGGCAAGAAGTACATCAAGCACGGGCTGCTCGGCTACGAGTACCTGCTGGAGAACGGCGTGGACGAGGAGATCGCCCAGTTCGCCCGCAACCACACCGGCGTGGGGCTCACGCGCGAGGATGTGATCCGTCAGGAGCTGCCGCTGCCCCCGGCCGACTACGTGCCGGTGAACCTCGAGCAGGAGACGGTGATGGTGGCCGACAAGTACAACAGCAAGTCGCTGCCGCCGAAGTTCGTCACCGCCGCCTCGTACACGAGGCGCGCCGCGCGTTTCGGCGAGGAGAACAAGCGCCGCTGGCTCGAACTGCTCGACCAGTACGGCGTGGTGGACGTGGAGCCGCTCGCCGCCGAATACCACATGGTCGTCATCTGACCGTCATCGCCGGATACGGTGAAGCCCCGGAGGGATTCTCCATCCCTCTGGGGCTTCACCATGCGATGCGTGCGGCGGCGCGTGCGCCGTTGTGCTCAATCCTCCAGCGCGTACACCTTGTCCGCTGCTTCGGCCACGTCGTCCTGCGCGGTGACGATGATGACCGCGCGCTTCGGATCGCGGCCGTGCGCGATGGTGCGCAGCAGCGCGAGGATGGCCTTCGCGTCCTGGTCGTCGAGGCCCTTGGTGGGCTCGTCGAGGATGAGCGTGTCCGCCTCGCAGCTGATGGCGCGGGCGATGGCGACGCGCTTCTGGTCCAGCGGGGACAGCTCGCCCACCTTCTTGCCGTTTGTGGCTTCGCCGAAGCCGGTGCGCGCGAGGAACTCGCGCGCCGCGATGGGCTTGGGCTTGAGGTAGGTGCGTCCGGACGCGTTCATGGCGTACAGCACGTTCGCTTCGGCGTCGAGGTCGCCGCGCACCGCGTAGCGCTGCGGCACGAGGCCCAGCCGGTGGCCGCGCAGCTCGTTGATCTCGAGTTCGGCGAGGTTGGAGCTCTTCGTCATCGCCGCGCCGGAGGTGGGGATGACGAAGCCGCCGAGCACCTGCATGAGGGTGACGCGCTGTTCGGGGTCGTCCTCGTCGTCCAGCACGCGGATGGCGTACAGGGAACCCGCGTAGAACGCCATCGACACGTTGTCCAGCACGTGACGGCCGGACTTGCGGTTCGTGGTGGTGGCGTGGTTGAGGGAGAAGTTCGGGTACGACTTGAGCAGGACGCGGTCGTCCACCTGGCGGCCGAGCCGTGCGTGCGACTGCGCGGCGGCCACGTGGATGTCATGCGTGGAAGTCGCGTTCGCCTTCGTCGCCGCGGGGATCTCGTTCGGGTCGGCCGGCTGTTTGTCGGCGAGATTGTCCGCCGCGAGGGCGATGGTCGCGTCGACGCGCTTCGCGTTCCGCTTGGCCGTCTCCACGCTGGTTTCCTGCGGGACGTGCGGTTCGTCGTCGGCCGATGCCGTGGTCTCCGACGCGTCCGTGTCGTCCTCCGTGTCGGCGGCCGTGTCGGCGTCCGCGTCGGCGTCCGCGTCCGAATCCGTCTCGTCCGTTTCGGCCTCGAGCGCGTCCTCAGGCAGGGCGACTGCGGGGTCGTCGTCGAAGACGACGCTGAAGGAGACCTGCTCGTCGGCCTGATCCTCGGCGGCAGCCTCCGTGGTGTCTTCGGCGGTGTCCGCCGCGACCTGTCCTTCGGCCTCGGCCGTCAGGTCCTCGGTGTTCTCGGTCTTGTCGGCGTCGCTCATGCCTGCTCCTCCTCGTGCTGTGCGTCCTTGTCGTCGGCCTCGTCCGCAGCGTCACCCGCGGACGGGCGTTCGGTCTTGTCGTCGCTTTCGGTGGTCTCGTCCGCGGAATCGGTCTTCCCGACGGAACCCTTGCCGGCGTCGGCCGCCTGGAACAGGGCCGCGTTGCGGAACGTCGCCGGACGCAGCATCGCCACCACGGCCAGCACCACGACCAAAGCGAGGCCGTCCCACACCATCGTCCACACGATGGACGACGTGACGGGCGTGGCGTGACCGGACGCCAGCGCCGAACCGATGGCCTTCGCGCCGAAGCCGCCGGCCAGCAGACCCACGGTCACCGGAATCACGGTGAGGATGAACGATTCGACCATGAACTGCCATCCGAGGCGCGGCTTGGTGACGCCGGAGACGAGCGCCATGCCGATCTCCTCGGTGCGGCCGAACCAGCTGCGCGCCACGGCCAGGGCCAGCAGGGCCACGCATCCGCCGATGGCCAGCACCCACAGGGCGGGGCGCACCTTGGCGGCGAGCGAGTCGAGCGGCGCGACGGACGCCTCATAGGATTCGAGGATCGGGGAGGTGAGCTCGTAGCCCTTCGGCAGCTTCGCCTTCTTCGCGAGCTTGACGAACTTGTTGTACGTGGCCACGTCGGTGAATTGGAAGATGACGTTGAGGTCGGGCTTGGACCAGCTGCCGTCCTTGACGTCCTGCGGGTCGAGGCCCTTGCCGTAGACGGCGGCGTACGTCGTGTAGATCACGTTCTCGCGGTTGTCCTTGGCGAGCTTGGGCAGTGCCTTGGAGTAGGTGCCGTTGCCGCCGTCGGAGTCGTCGTCGTACTCGTAGATGCCGCGGACGGTGAACTCGTAGGTCTTGGAGGAGTCGGAGGGGTCGCCCACCTTGAACTTGTCGCCGGGCTTGAGGTTGTTCTTCTCGGCCACGGCCTTGGAGATGAGCGCGCTCTGGGAGGTGGTGTCCTGGAAGCCGTTGAGCTTCTTGCCCTCAACCACGGTGTAGTTGCCGTACTCGTTGGCCTTCTTGGCCTGGCCGGTGTACATGCTGAGCAGCGTGAACTCGCCGCCGGTCTTGTCGGCGGATTCGTCCGCGCTGCCGGGGATGGCCTTGATGCTGCCGCTTTGACGGACCGGCACGCTCTGGGCGAGCGTGTACGTGAACGAGACGCCCTGCGTCTGTGCGGCGGTGGCGTAGGTGCCGTAGTCCTCGATGGTGAGGTACTTCGATGTGATGGAGGCGTCGTCGCCCTTCATGTCGGCCTTCGTGGCGGCGGTGGGCCTGATCACGGCGTTGGGGGTCTGTGCGTTGTAGTCGGTGCCGTGGGCGTCGGAGTGCTCCTGCAGCACGGACAGCGAGACGATGCTGCCGAACGAGACGAGGAGCGCGACCACCACGGTCAGCGCTGAGGTCACCCAGCGTCGCGTCACGGCGCGCCAGGCGTTGGTGAGAACGAACATGCGTTACTTCTCCAGTTCCCTAGTTCCGGTTCTCTGCATCCGCGGCTTCGCGCGCGCCTGATGCGGTGCGTATGGCGATGGCGGCGGGCACTGATGCAATCTTCAGTTCAACAGTAAGACACTACGTCGGCAATCGTGTGCGTTGTCTTGCCTGAAGCTGGGAGCATGCTGTGAAAACAGGACGATGCCGGCGGTCGTCGCGTCCGCCGGGAGCCGTTCTCCCGACTGGCGTCGCGTGACGTCGGCGTGGTCCAGTCCGCGAGCCGGGGAAGGGCGGCGGGAGGATGCCGTACCGGTTCGATGCGCGATAGAATGGCCGCAGAGAGAACCAGACGTTGGGACGACCAAGGAGCGAGCCATGTTGGAACCGTATGTGCGTCCGGGCATCGATGACAGGCCCGATTACGACAAGGCGCTGAGCAAGGAGGACAAGAGCGCCGTCGCCCGCTTGGCCGCCGACCCGAAGCGCCTGCCCCCGGAGGCCTCGGCCGACCAGCCGGGCGTTCAGACCGCCCGTCTCGCCGCCGACGGCACCGCGTCCGTCGCGGCCGCCGCCGCGGTCGACACCGCCGTGCCCGACTACGCCTCCTCCTTCCTCGACATGCGCGACCCGATGGTCGCCGCGGACGGCGAACGCCCCGACGCCGCGCAGGTGACGCGTCTCAAGTGGGCGTTCGCCGCGGGATCCATGCTCATCGCCGCGCCGTGGGCCGCCCTTAATCTGGTGGCCATCCCCAACCAGGTGGCGTTGGCGTTCGGCATCGACACCAAGGCCGCGTTGGCCGGCATTGTGTCCGGCGCGTCCAGTGTGTCCGGCGCATCCGGCCCGGCCGCCGTCTCGGCCGCCTCCGTCTCCGCCATTCATCTGGCGCCCGCGCTCGCCTCGATCGTGTGCCTCGGCGCCATCGCCTCCGTGTTCTTCACGCCGCTCGTGGCGGCCCTGTCCGACCGCACCCGAGTCCGGTTCGGACGCCGCACCCCGTATCTGGTGGTCGGCGGCGTGCTGAGCGCCCTGCTCACCCTGGCCCTCGGCGCACTGCAGAACGTGGCCGGCCTCATCGTCTTCTGGGTGGCGCTCCAGTTCTCGTACGCGATGCTCGTCGCACCGCTCGCCTCCGCGCTGTCCGAACGCGTGCCGGACAAGTTCCGCGACGTCATCGAACGTTGGAACGCGATCGGCGTGATCGCCGGACAGGCGGCCGGCGGCGTGATCGGCGGCCTGGCCATCGCGTTCGGCGCGTTCAACCCGTTCCTGTGCGCCGCCGTGCTGTTCGCCGTGGCCGGCTTCGCCACCGTGCTCGTCTGGCCGCGCGAACCCTCCAGCGAGGAGCAGCCGCACACCCCGTTCAGTTGGACGATGGCGCTCGCCGCCGTGCGCATGCCGTCCGGCCCGGAGTCGAAGCCGTTCCGCAGGCTCGTCTGGTCCCGCATGTTCATGATGGCCGCCGTGGGCATGACCGGCGCCTACCTGTGGTACATCGTGCGGTTCGCCGTCTACGGCGACGACCCCAAGCTCACGTCCGCCCCGATGACGCTGCCCGCCGGCATGCTCGTCGCGCTGATGGCGCTCGCCACGTTCGCCGGAGCGCTGCTCGCCACGTTCTCCGCCGGCGCCATCACCGACAAGCTCGAGGAGGGGTTCGGCGCATGGTGGCGCGATTCGCGCGTGGCCGTGATGATGGCCTGCGTGCTGTACGTGCTGGGATTGCTCGCCGGCCTCGCCATCGTGGCCGTCGGCGGGGAGCGCAGTCTTATGGTGTTCTCGTTCATCACCGGATTCGCGTTCGGCCTCATCGACGTGCTCGTCCAGCCGCTCGTGGTGGCCGCCCTGCCCGATCCGCGTGCCGCGGGCCGCGACCTGGGCGTCTACGCGGCCGCCAAGCCTTGGGGTCTGGCCTTCGGTGTGGTCGTCGGCGCCGTGGTGGTGATGCTGGTGCCGGCTTCGCTCGGATACGTGGCCCTGTTCCCGGCGGCCGCCGTGTGCGTCGCCGTCGCGGCGTTCCTTGCGCGCAAGTGAGGGCCGGCCGCCGTCCGATTCTTCAGTATCGGACGTTACGGGGGAGCTCAGGATCTCGGCAACGTCCGTTTCTTAAGAAAGGGACGGTTGCGGTCCGGCCTGAGGTCCAGGAACGTCCGATTCTTAAGAAAGGGGTGGTTGCGGTCCGGCCTGAGGTGCGGAAACGTCCGTTTCTATAGAATCGAGCGTTATGGGGCCGGCCCAGACCCCGCGAACGTCCGATTCTTAAGAAAGGGGTGGTTGCGGTCCGGCCTGAGGTGCGGAAACGTCCGATTCTTCAGGATGGGATGTTGCGGCGATGCTGTGAGGTCCGGAAACGTCCGTTTCTATAGAATCGGACGGTAAGACGGCGAGACGGCATCGACGGTGGAATACGCAGTGGGATGCATAGTGGGATGAAAGGCGGATTGCACCATGGTGGGAATGCGTGACGTGGCCAGGAAGGCCGGAGTCTCGTTGAGCACGGTGTCGCTCGTGGTGAACGGCACCGGATACGTGTCGGACGACATGCGCGCCAAAGTGCGGGAGGCCATGCGCGCGCTCGACTACATCCCCAACGAGCTCGCACGCAACCTCGCGCACAACCGCACCAACATGATCGGCGTGATCGTGCCGACCATCCGCCACCCGTTCTTCGCGACCCTCACCGCCGCGCTGCAGCGTGAATTCTCCGCGCGCGGCCTGCGCACCATGCTGTGCTCCACCGCAGACTCGGACAAGGGCGAGGCCGACTACGTCGACATGCTCCAACGGCACATGATGGACGGCATCGTCATGGCCGCGCACACCGCGCACCCCGCCGGCTACTGGACCGGCATCGGCCGTCCCGTCGTCGCGTTCGACCGCTACCTCGGCCCCGGCATCCCCGCGATCGGCTCCGACCACGAGCAGGGCGGCCGTCTCGTCGCGCGTGCGCTCATCGAATCCGGCGCGAGGCACGTCGTCATGGTGGGCGGCCCGCGCTCCCAGTTCCACGACCTCGACGCGGAAGGGGCGTTCGACGCCGGCGAACTCGCCGAGGCGGGCGTCACCACCTTCCCGACGGTCCGCTACTACCTGACCCTCGAGCACGAACTCGCCGAGGCGGGCGTGCGTTACGACTACGTCGAGGCGGGCGAGGTCTCCGATTTCACCGGGTACGGCGCCGCGATGCGCGAGGTGTTCGACCGGTACGACGACGTCGACGCCGTCGTCAGCTCCGACATCGGCGCCTCCCTGTGCGTGCAGGAGGCGGTCCGACGCGGCGTGACGATTCCGCGCGACCTGCAGGTCGTCGCCTACGACGGCACGTATCTGGCCGACATCGCCGGCGTGCGTCTCACCGCCGTCCGACAGGACGTCGACGCGCTCGCCGCCGCGGTGGCCGCGCGCATGACGGCCCTCATCGAAGGAACGAACGGGCGTGACGGGACGCGTACGCGGGACGCGGCCGCGTCGTCGGCCGCGGCATCGGAGACCATGACGGACCCGACGGCGGAACCCGCCGCATCGTCCGTCTCCGTCGGAGACGGACGCCTGCTCGGATCCGTCACCGAACTCGTCCCGCTCACGCTGCGCCAAGGCGACTCCACCCGCTGACCGGCGCGCGGCGGACGTCATCGGACGTCGCGCGGCGTCGGACGGGCGGGACCGGACCGGCGGAATGGAACGTAACGCGAAATCGACGGTCAGGTAAAACCGTTCACATAGTGAACCCCTGCTGGTTTGACGGAATGGGCGCTCCTAAGTTGTCTGCACAGATCGAGCGATACAAGCCCGATGGAAGACTTCGACATCGAAAGGAGGTTCGCCACGATGACTGGATACACTGCCTACACCACCGCCAACGGTTCCGTTCTGACCGCCGTTGACGTCGCTCTGCTGTCCGCACGAATTATTATCCCGTCTTCGCTGGCGGACTGATTCGAGCGTTCAAGCTTGAGCCCCGCCGGCGAAGGCAGGGCGGAGAGCGGATTCACGTTTCAAGCCCTGCGCAACCGCGGGGCTTTTTCATTGCCCGCCATAAGGTCCACAAGACCACGGCCGGTTGTGAATTCCGCAGTAAGAGAGAGAAAAACCCAACCCATTTGCAGGAGAACATCCCATGAGTGCAGTCGAGACAACGACTGAAACCGCAGCTGAAGGCAAGCTGCAGGCCATGGCCCGCGATTCCGTCAAGACCGTGATCGCCGCCTCCATGGTCGGAACCGCCATCGAATTCTACGACTTCTACGCCTACGGCACCGCCGCGGCCAACTACTTCCCGCACATCTTCTTCTCCGCGAAGGACAACCCCACTGTCGCGCTGCTGATGAGCCTCCTGACCTTCGCCATCGCGTTCATCGCCCGCCCGCTCGGCTCCCTCGTGTTCGGCCACTTCGGCGACCGCATGGGCCGCAAGACCACGCTGGTCGTCTCCCTGATGACCATGGGCGTCGGCACGTTCCTCATCGGCTGCCTGCCCACCTACGACCAGGCCGGCGTCTTCGCCGTCGCCATCCTGTGCCTCCTGCGCTTCATCCAGGGCATCGGCCTCGGCGGCGAATGGTCCGGTGCGGCCCTGGTCGCCACGGAGAACGCCCCGGAGAACAAGCGCGCCCTGTACGGCTCCTTCCCGGAGCTCGGCGCCCCGATCGGCTTCTTCCTGTCCAACGGCACCTACTTCCTGCTTGAGACGTTCAACGATTCCGACGCGATGCTCGCCTGGGGTTGGCGCGTGCCGTTCCTGCTTTCCGCCGTGCTCGTGATTGTCGGCCTCGTCGTGCGAGTCCACATGGAGGAGACCCCGATCTTCCGCATGGCCCAGGAGAAGAAGCAGGTCGTCAAGGCCCCGATCGTCGAGGTCTTCCGCAAGAGCTGGAAGCAGGTCCTGCAGGCCACCTTCCTCGTGGCCGTCACCTACACGCTGTTCTACACGCTCGCCACCTGGTCTCTCGCATGGGGCACCAAGGAGCAGGGCGAAGGCGGCGGCGGCCTCGGCTTCACCAACCAGGAGTACCTGCTCATGCTGATGATCGCCATCTGCGTGTTCGCCCTGTTCATCGTGATCTCCTGCGTCAACGCCGACAAGCTCGGCCGCAAGCGCGTCATCACCTTCTCCTCCTGCGCGCTCGTCGTGTTCGCCGCGCTGTTCCCGTTCCTGCTCAACGGCCAGATCGTCGGCCAGCGCAACTTCTTCGCCAACATGGTGTTCCTGTGCGTCGGCTTCGCCCTGATGGGCACCGCGTTCGGCCCGATCGGCGCGTTCCTGCCCGAGCTGTTCGACGCCAACGTCCGCTACTCCGGCTCCGGCATCGGCTACAACCTCGCCGCCATCGTCGGCGCGGCCTTCGTGCCGACCATCGCCACCTGGCTGAGCGCGCACTTCGGCGTGCACTCCGTGGGCCTGTACCTCGGCGTGATGGCCGTGTGCTGCCTCGTCGCCGTGCTGTCCTGCCGTGAGACGAAGGACGTCGATTTCACCAAGTGAAATCGACGGCAGGTTTCTGCCTCACCACTGTCGTGGTTCGGCCGAGCCTACGAACAGTCCACCGGACTGTTCGCTTCACGGCTCGGCGCGGACATCGATTTCACCAAGTGACGGCCTTCGAGCCGTCGCACCGACTACGGCTGGAACGTTCGAAGCGTCTGGGACATTCGGAACGCACGGAACGTGCGGAACGCTGGAAAACAGCCGAACCTTCCAGCCGTAGTCCCCTCGGATTTCATAACTGAAAAACGCAACTCAATATTTGGACGTGGAAGACCACGCCACCCACTGCGGGACTAGAAATAGACCCCAGTGATCGATGACTTTCAACGCCAAGGGACACAATCCTTTCCCGCCGAAGGCCGTCAGCAATCTCACCGATTGTCGGACGTGCAGTTTTCGTTCGGCATACCGAACAACATATAAGGAGTGCCAATCATGGCAGCAACTATCTGGTACGAGAAGGACGCCGATCTGTCCGTGTTCGATGGCAAGAAGGTCGCCATCCTCGGTTACGGCTCTCAGGGCCACGCCCACGCGCTGAACCTGCGCGATTCCGGCGTCGACGTCGTCGTCGGCCTGCGTCCGACCTCCAAGTCCGTCGAGTTCGCCAAGGAGCAGGGCCTCGAAGTCAAGTCCGTGCCGGAAGCCGTCGCCGAGGCCGACGTCGTCATGATCCTGCTGCCTGACCAGTACCAGGCCGCCGTGTACAAGAAGGACGTCGAGCCGAACCTGAAGCCGGGCGCCGCCCTGGCCTTCGCCCACGGCTTCAACATCCACTACGGCTACATCAAGCCGTCCGAGGACCACCCGGTCTTCATGGTCGCCCCGAAGGGCCCGGGCCACATCGTGCGTCGTGAGTACGCCGCCGGCCGTGGCGTCCCGGTCGTGGTGGCCGTCGAGCAGGATCCGGATGGCAAGACCTGGCCGCTGTGCCTCGCCTACGCGAAGGCTCTCGGCGCTCTGCGCGCCGGCGCCATCAAGACGACCTTCACCGAGGAGACCGAGACCGATCTCTTCGGCGAGCAGGACGTCCTCATGGGCGGCATCAACCACCTGTGCGACATGGGCTTCGACGTGCTGACCGAGGCCGGCTACCAGCCGGAGATCGCCTACTTCGAGGTGTTCCACGAGCTGAAGATGCTGGTCGACCTGGCCAACGAGGGTGGCCTGAACAAGGCCCGTTGGTCCTGCTCCGACACCGCCCAGTACGGCGACTACACCTCCACGGTCATCACCGAGGAGACCAAGAAGCGCATGCAGTACCAGCTCAAGCGCATCCAGGACGGCTCCTTCGCCAAGGAGTTCATGGATGATCAGGCCGCCGGCGCCCCGAAGTTCAAGAAGCTGCAGGAGGAGTTCTCCCACCCGCACCTCGAGACCGTCGGCCCGAAGCTGCGCGCCATGTTCTCCTGGAACAACGGCCCGGCCAAGGATCAGGACGAGGCCGAGTCCTTCAACGGCAAGATCGCTCGTACCCAGGTCCAGTGATGTGGGCGCGGTCCTGAGCTTGACCGCGTGAGCGACGATTGCATCGTTGTGCCGAAACCGCCATTCCGTTTCATTGCGGGATGGCGGTTTTCGTTTGTCTTTGTTCGGCCTCGTTCGTCTGAGACCGGCCGGTTTCGTTCGCCCTGGCCCGACCGGCTTCGGTCGCCCTGGCCCGACCGGCTTCGTTCGTCTGGGACCGACCGGCGCGTCCACGATTCGGTTCTCAGGAGCGGAATTCGGCCCACGTTATGGACGGACAGGCGGCGATGGGGGCATCATCTGTAGGATAAGTCACAGTTCCGAGGACACAATCCTCAACGCTGGGCGCCATCCCGCCGCCGCAAGGCAATCAATTGGAGCGGACGGAATAGGGCGCCAAACGCGCGCAATGCGCAACCACAACAACACCGTGTGCCGGCTCGTGCGGAACGTACGTCGCGGGCGGTACGCAAGTACAAGGAGTGCTACATGGCTGCACAGATCTGGTATGAAAACGACGGCGATCTCTCCGTGCTCGAAGGCAAGAAGGTCGCCATCATCGGCTACGGCTCCCAGGGCCACGCCCACGCGCTGAACCTGCGCGACTCCGGCGTCGACGTCGTCGTCGGCCTGCGTCCGACCTCCAAGTCCGTGGACTTCGCGAAGGAGCAGGGCCTTGAGGTCAAGTCCGTGCCGGAAGCCGCCGCCGAGGCCGACGTCATCATGATCCTCGCGCCCGACCAGTACCAGCGCAACATCTGGAAGGACGACATCGAGCCGAACATCAAGCCGGGCGCGGCCGTCGCGTTCGCCCACGGCTTCAACATCCACTACGGCTACATCAAGCCGTCCGAGGACCACCCGGTCTTCATGGTCGCCCCGAAGGGCCCGGGCCACATCGTGCGTCGTGAGTACGCCGCCGGCCGTGGCGTCCCGGTCGTGGTGGCCGTCGAGCAGGACCCGCGCGGCGACGGCTGGGCCCTGACCCTCGCCTACGCGAAGGCCCTCGGCGCTCTGCGCGCCGGCGCCATCAAGACCACCTTCAAGGAGGAGACCGAGACCGATCTCTTCGGCGAGCAGAACGTCCTCATGGGCGGCGTGAACAAGCTCGTCGAGATGGGCTTCGAGGTCCTCACCGACGCCGGCTACCAGCCGGAGATCGCCTACTTCGAGGTCTGCCACGAGCTCAAGATGCTCGTCGACCTCATGAACGAGGGCGGCCTGAACAAGGCCCGTTGGTCCTGCTCCGACACCGCCCAGTACGGCGACTACACCAACACCGTCATCAACGAGGACTGCCGCAAGCGCATGGAGTACCACCTGGGCCGTATCCAGGACGGCTCCTTCGCCAAGGAGTTCATCGACGATCAGGACGCCGGCGCCCCGCACTTCAAGGAGCTGCAGGAGAAGTACTCCAGCGAGCGCATCGAGACCGTCGGCCCGAAGCTGCGCGCCATGTTCTCCTGGAACAAGGACGGCGTCAAGGATGCCGACGAGGCCAACTCCTTCACCGGCAAGATCGCCCGCGCCCAGGTGCAGTGAGACGGTTTCGGGTTTGTTCCGGTTTCGGTTTCGGCTTCGACCGTGAGACCGCTGGACTGAGCTGAGCCCGTAACGTGAAAACCGCCGCCCGGATTCGTCCGGAGCGGCGGTTTTCGCATTCGTGGGCGATGTCGCCCGTGCGCAGGCCTTACTTCCGCGCCTGGGTGAGCTGATACGCGACGAACAGGATCGCCAGCCAGATTACGCCGGCAATCACGGCCACGCGGTAGCTGGGGGAGAAGCACATGAGCACCACCACCAGCGCCAGGAACGCGAGCACCACCCACGGGGTCACGCGTGCGAACGGCAGCTTGAAGTGGATGGCGTCCAGCGCCTCCGCGCCCGACAGCCCGGCCAGCGCCGTATCCGCGGGCGCCCCGCCGGCGGCGACCACGTGGCGGAACTTCATCTCGGTGATCATGATCATCGTCCAGTTGATGATGCCGGCGATCGTCGCGATGGACATCAGATAGTTGAACGCGAACTCGGGCCACACGAACACGACGACCACGGCGATCGCGGTGATCACCGCGGAGGTGAGCACGCCCGCCACCGGCACACCATGCTTGTTCAGGCGACCGAGGTACGCGGGCGCGTTGCCCTGCTTGGCCAGCGAGTACAGCATGCGGGAGTTGGCGTACAGGCCGGAGTTGTACACGCTCATCACGGCGGTGAGGCACACGAAGTTGAGGATGCCGGCGGCCGCGTGCACGCCCACGGAATCGAAGATCTGCACGAACGGGCTGGACTTGCCGTCGATCTGGTCCCACGGCACCACGGCCATGATTACGCCGAGCGCGCCGATGTAGAACACGAGGATACGCCAGATGATGTCGTTGGTGGCGCGCGGGATCGTGGTCTTCGGATCCTCGGTCTCGCCCGCGGTGATGCCGATGAGTTCGGTGCCGCCGAAGCTGAACATCACGACGACGAGCGCCATGAGCAGGCCGGTCCACGAGCCGTCGGACGCGCGTCCCATGAGCCCGTGCGGGAAGAAGCCGCCGTCCACGGCGAACCAGTTCGCGAAGGTCGCCTTCGCGCCGGAATCGGTGGGCAGGGCGAACACGATGACCGCGAGACCGCCGAGGATCATCGCGATGACGGCCACGATTTTGATGATCGCGAACCAGAATTCGAATTCGCCGAACTTGGAGACGCCCAGCAGGTTGGCCGCGCAGATCACCACGAGGAACACGGCCGCCGACACCCACGTCGGAATGGCCGGGAACCAGTAGTTCACGAACGAGCCGACCACGGCGAGCTCCACCATGGAGACGAGGATGTAGTTGAACCAGTAGTTCCATCCGGAGATGAACCCGGCGCGCTTCGACCAGTATCGCGTGGCGTAGTAGCTGAATGCGCCCGCCTTCGGGTCTTCGACCGACATTTCGGACAGTGCGCGCACGATCATGAAGATCGCGAGGCCGCCGATGAGGTAGGCGAGCAGGATGGACGGTCCGGCCAGCGCGATCGATTCGCTCGAGCCGTAGAACAGGCCCGTGCCGATGGCGCCGCCCAGTGCGATGAGCTGGATGTGGCGGTTCTTCAGCGATTTGCGCAACGTCGCCGGCACCGGCACGTCGTCGGTTTCGCGCGGCTTCTTGGCCGTGTTTTCGGAAGCCATGACTTCTCTCTCTTGTTCGTTCCGATATGACGCACGTCCGGCGGGAATCCCGTGCGGGCGCGATGGACGGTATTGTATGCCCGTCCGATTGCGGTTCGCGCGGTCGTCCCACGGTGAGGTGAGGGACGGCGTCCGATGCCGTCCGTCCGATGCCGTCCGATGACGCCGTGAGCGTTTCGCCCGTCCGATACCCAGCGAGATGGAGTTAAATGGGAGAAGGAGGCGATGGTTCGACGGCGAACCGTGTGGGCCGTGGACGGCAGGCCGATGGAACGGCCGCGAACCGTCGCGATGACAGATGCGATTGGCGAGGTGAGCGACATGGCGTATATCGAATTCGACGATGTGGTCAAAGAGTATCCAGCCGGCGGCGGCAAGCCGATCCGCGCGCTCGACGGCGCGAGCTTCACGGCCGACGAGGGCGAGCTGACCGTGATCCTCGGCCAGTCCGGCGCCGGCAAGACCACAGCCCTGAACATTCTGTGCGGTATGGATACGGCCACGTCGGGCCGTGTGGTGGTCGGCGGGCGCGACATCACGGACCTCAGGAAACGTGACCTCATCACGTACCGGCGCAACGACATCGGCTTCGTGTTCCAGTTCTACAATCTCGTGCCCAACCTGACGGCCTTGGAGAACGTGGAGTTGGCGAGCCAGATCTGCCCGGACCATTTCGACCCGGCGGAGACGCTGCGCAAGGTCGGGTTGGGGGAGCGGCTCGACAACTTCCCCGCCCAGTTGAGCGGCGGCGAGCAGCAGCGCGTGTCCATTGCCCGCGCGATCGCGAAGAAACCGAAGCTGCTGCTGTGCGACGAGCCGACCGGTGCGCTCGACTACGAGACCGGCAAGGAGGTGCTGACGCTCCTGCAGGACATCTGCCGCACACAAGGCATGACGGTCCTCATCATCACGCACAACTCCGCGCTCGCCCCGATGGCGCACAAGGTGGTCCACTTCCGTTCCGGACGCGTCACAAGCGCCGAGACGAACGCGCATCCCACGCCCATCGCCGACATCGAATGGTGAGGGGCGGTGCATGGCGATGTCCGGAAGACATTCGGTGAAGCACCAACGCCGCGAGGCGCGGCGGCTTGCGCGCGGGGCGGGGCGCACGTCCCGTGAGACGTTCCGCGCTGCCGCTGCAGGGACGACCTCGGACCCTGGCGGGTGGGAGACGGCGGAGTCCTCCCTCCGAGGGAAGCCGTCCGTGAAGCGGTCCGGGAGCGGCCTCTCCCGTGCGTTCGTCAAGGACATGACGCGCTGTTGGCTGCGTTCGTGGAAGCGGTTCGTCTCGATCGCGGTGATCTCGCTGTTGGGCGTGGCCGTGCTCACCGGCATCTATGCCGGGTGCCGCGACATGTTCCTTGGCGCCGACCGCTTCTACGATGCGCAAGGCCTGCGTGACATCCAGGTCGTTTCGACGCTCGGTCTGACCGACGACGACGTGGCCGCCCTGCGTGCGGTCGACGGTGTGGAGGCGGCGCAGGGTGTGCGCAGTCGTTCGGTCAAGGTGCCGATCGACGGCGCGGAGAAGACCGTGACGGTCACCGGAATCGCCGATGCGCCCGGTTCCGGTTCGTCCGGTTCGTCCGTCGCGTCCGATTCTGCAGGTTCGGTCGTTTTGCCGGGTTCCCGGAGTTCCGTGGCGTCCGATTCTATAGGTTCGGACGTTGCGTCCGTGTTGGAGGCCTTCGTTTCGTCCGATTCTATAGATTCGGGTGTTTCTCCCGTATCCGGTGCGTCTGTTTCGTCCGAAACTATAGGTTCGGACGTTTCGTCGGGTTCCAGCGGGTCCCCTGCATCCGATTCCACCGGTTCGGGTGCGCTCGACCGCCCGTATCTTGTGTCCGGCCGCATGCCCGCGAAGTCCGGCGAAATCGCCGTCACACGCAAGTTCCTGATGGACAGCGGCCGCAAGGTGGGCGACGCCCTCACCGTCACGCCCATCTCCTCGCCCGATTCTGTAGGTTCGGACGTTTCATCCGCGTCTGGTAGGTCCGTTTCGTCCGATTCTATAGAATCGGATGTCTCGTCGGGCCCTGATGAGTCCGGTTCATCCGAACCCGCCGTGAAGCTCACCATCACCGGTGAGGTGCTCGACCCGGACGACCTGAGCAACCCGGACGGCATCGGCAGCGAGGCGTTCCGGCAGAACGCGGCCGCCGACTACGTGTTCTTCACGCCGTCCGCCAGTCTGACCGACGGCGCGCTCGCCGACAGTTCGTCCGCCGACGTCTACACGTCCATCAGCCTGACCGTCGCCGGCGCCAAGGCCGAGGACACGTTCTCCGACCGGTATGACGACACCGTCAAGACCGTCGCCGACCGCATCGCGGACACCATCCAGGCCAAGCGGCAGAAGGCCCGTCGCCAACAGCTCGTCGACGAGGCGAAACAGAAGATCGAGGACGCCCGCAAGGAGGCGGACGCCAAGTTCGCCGAAGCCCAGACCCAGCTCGACCAACAGCGCGACCAGTTCAACCAACAGGTCGACGCCCTCGCCGCCCAAGCCCTGCGCTCACGGTCCGCCGCCGCGTCCGCCGCGACCGCGTCCGGAGCCTCCGCACCTGCAACCGCCGCAACCGCAACCACCGCCATCACCCCCGAACTCCGCCAGACCATCATCAGCCAAAGCCCGCAGCTCCAACAGGCGCAGACGCAACTCGACCAGGCGCAATCGGACCTCGACGCGCAGAAGGCCGAAACCACGCAACAGTTGGACGAACAGGCCGAACAGGTCGAAAAGAACATACCGCAGGCCCGCTGGTACGTGCGCACGCGCTCCGCGATCGGCGGCTTCAGCCAACTCAAATCGGACGTGAGCTCCATCGAATCGATCGGACGCGCGTTCCCGGTGGTGTTCCTCACCGTCGCCGTGCTCATGAGCCTGACCGCCATGACCCGCATGGTGGAGGAGGAACGCGGCCTCATCGGCACGTACGTGGGCCTCGGCTACGGGTCGGCCGCGATCGCCGCACGCTACGTGCTGTTCGCCGCGCTCGCATGCCTGATCGGCGGCGGGCTGGGCCTGCTCGCCGGATTCCTCGGCATCCCAGCGTTCCTGCTCGTCGTGCTCAACGGCCTGTACACGGTGCCGGGCGTCGGCCTCGAATACGACTGGCTGTACGGTTCGGCCGGCATCGCCCTGTTCGTCGTGGGCGTCACCGCCGCGACCGTCGTGGCATGCGCGGGCGAGCTCAGGCAGACGCCGGCCGCGCTGATGCGTCCGAAGGCGCCGAAGGCCGGCACGCGCGTCCTGCTGGAACGCATCCGCCCGCTGTGGCGACGCATGGGCTTCCTCAACAAGGTGACGGTGCGCAACATCATGCGCTTCAAGTCGCGTCTCGTCATGACGGTCGGCGGCGTGGCAGGCTGCACCGCGCTCATCGTGTGCGGCCTCGCGATCAACGACAGCGTCGACGCAATCCCCGCCCGCCAGTACCAGGACATCTACCAGTACGACCTGATGGTCGTCACCGACCACGACGACCTCGCCGCCGTCGAACAACGCCTGTGCGACGACGGCCGGCTCGCCGGCGACGTGACGTCCGCCCGCGTCGAAAGCGGCGAGATGACGAACGCCGACGACGAATCGACCACCGTGCAGCTCGTCACCGTGCCGCACGCGGCCGACGTGACGCACATCGCCGCGTTGCGCGACGTCGACGGCGGCAAGACGATCCGACTGACGGACGCGGACGACGCCGGCGTCGTCGTCTCGCGCAGCGCCGCCAACGCGTTGGGCGTCACGGCGGGCGACAAGGTCGAGTTGCGCAACGGCGATTCGGCGCGCGCCACGGCGCGCGTGCGGGCGGTCAGCGAGTCCGTCATCGGCTCCGACCTGTACCTGACGACCGCGTACTACCGTGCGCTGTTCGGCGAGGACGCGTCGGATGGCGCGGACGGTGCGGACGCGACCGAATCGGACGGCGAGGACGGCACCGAATCGGAGGGCGTCGGACTCAACGCGGTCTACGCGAACCTCAAAGGCTCGGCGGACGGCCAGATCGCCTACGCGGCGAAACTGGGGCGCGACGCGAAGATCCTGAGCGCCGTCAGCACCGCGAAACTCGAACGCAGCTTCGAATTCACACTCATGGGCGCGGTGGTCGCGCTCATCGTGGGGCTGGCCGGCGGGCTCGCACTCGTCGTGCTGTTCACGCTCGCGAACACGAACGTGTCCGAACGCGTACGTGAGATGGCCACGCTCAAGGTCCTCGGCTTCTACGACCGCGAAGTGCACGTCTACGTGAACAAGGAGATGCTCGTCCTCACGGGCGTCGGCATCCTGGCCGGACTGCCGCTCGGCAGGTGGGTGGGCGGACTGCTCACCGCCGCGCTCGCCATGCCCGGCATGTACTTCGAGGTCCACGTGCGTCCCACGAGCTATCTCATCGCCGCCGCCGTCACCCTCGCGTTCGCGCTGCTCGTCCAACTGCTCACCAACCCGGTGCTCGACCGCATCGACCCCGCGGTATCGCTGAAAAGTGTGGAGTAGGCGAAGCGGGAAGTGGACGTGGGGTGAGAAGTGGGCGTGGGTGTGGGTGTGGGCGTGGGTGTGGGTGTGGGCGTGGGTGTGGGCGTGGGTGTGGGTGTGGGCGTGGGCGTGGACGGGACAGCGTGGAAGTCGTCGCAAGCGGGAAGTCGCAAAGCATGAGGCAGCCTCTTCCCTACGAAACAAACGCAAGGTAAACTCGCCGACTATGTCTGACGAGAAGAGCACAAGCAGTATGGGCGCGGCCGGCGCGCCCAGCAGCAGTAACGCCGGCGATCCCGTCACCGCGGCATCCGCCACTGCCACCGCCACCTTGGAGTCCGTCGAGTCCCTCGACCAGGCCAACGAGATGGACCGTGGCCTCAACAACCGCCACGTGCAGTTCATCGCCATCGGCGGCACCATCGGCACCGGCCTGTTCCTGGGCTCCGGCAAGTCGATCGCGCTGACCGGACCGAGCATCGTGTTCGTGTACATCGGCGTCGGCCTCGTGATGTTCATGCTCATGCGCGCCATCGGCGAAATGATGTACCGCGACCCCAGCCAGCACACGTTCATCAACTTCATCACCCGGTATCTGGGCAACGGATGGGGCAAGTTCGCCGGATGGTCGTACTGGATCGTGCTCGTGCTCATCGGCATGACGGAGATCACCGCCGTGTCCACGTATTTCATCACGTTCTTCAACACGTTCGGCATCGACCTGACGCCATGGAAATGGCTCATCGAGCTGGTGTTCCTCGTGGCGCTCGCCACCATCAACCTGGTGGCGGTGAAGGCGTTCGGCGAGGCGGAATTCTGGTTCTCGATGATCAAGATCACGCTGATTTGCGCGATGATCGTCACCGCCGTGGTGATGGTGGTGATCGGCTACCACTACAACGCCGTGCAGATCCCCGGCCATGACGGCGTCTCGCCGGCCGGCTCCGCAAGCCTCGCCAACCTGTTCGACAACTTCTCGATTGCGCCGAACGGCTGGCTGGCGTTCCTGATGAGCTTCCAGATGGTGTTCTTCGCGTACGAGGCCATCGAGTTCGTGGGCGTGACCGTTTCCGAGACGCAGAACCCGCGCAAGGTGCTGCCGAAGGCGATCAACGAGATCATCATGCGCATCCTCATCTTCTACGTGGGTGCGCTGCTGGCCATCATGTGCATCGTGCCGTGGACGTCGTTCCAGCCGAACAAGGACGGCTCGTTCGCGTCTCCGTTCATCATGGTGTTCCAGTATGCGGGGCTGAACTGGGCGTCCGCGCTGGTGTTCTTCGTGGTGATCACGGCCGCGTCCTCGTCGCTCAACTCGCTGCTGTACTCCGCCGGCCGCCACCTCTACCAGCTGGCGAGCGAATCCGAATCGCCCGTGTTCTCGAAGATCGGCGTGGTGTCGAAGCGCCGCGTGCCGGCTCGCGCGATCCTCATCTCGGCGGCGTGCGTGCTCATGTCGCCCGTCATCAACGCGTTCCCGCAGGTGCACAGCGCGTTCGTGCTGTTCTCGTCCGCTTCGTCCGCGGTGATCATCTTCATCTACATCCTGACGATGCTCGCGCATCAGAAGTACCGTCGGTCCGCCGACTTCATCGGCGATGGCTTCATCATGCCCGCGTACAAGTTCACGAACACCTTCGCGATCGTGTTCTTCGTGTTCATCTATGTGACGTTGTTCCTCGCGGACGACACCATCGGCTCCGGCGTCGCCGGGCTGGTGTGGCTGGCGGTGTTCGGCGGATACTGCCTGCTCCACGACCGCTTCCAGAACCGCGATCTCAAGGCCGCGCTGCGCGGGTAGGCTGCGTTGGGCGCCGGTCGCTCGTCGTTGGGCTGACGGTTGGTGGTTGGCTGACGCGCGGTTGGTGGTTGGCTGACGCGCGGTTGGTGGTTGGCTGACGGTCGCGGTTGGTGGTTGGTGGCCGTTAGTCGCGGTGGGGTTGGCGCTGCTGCGACATTCGGCCTCTGGGGGTTGATCAGCGGCCGCTTGCCGCGGTGGGGGACTGTTGGCCACGACTTTCGGCCGCTGAGAGGTGCTGGGCGGCCGATAGTCGCGATGGCCTTGGTGCTGATGCGATATTCGGCCTCTGGGGACTTGTGAGCGGCCGTTTGTCGCGATGAGACACCTATGTTCGCGGTTTTCGGCTGCTGGGTAGTGGCTAGTGTCCGTTTGCCGCGGTGGGGGACTGTTGGCCGCGACTTTCGGCCGCTAAACGGTGCTGGGCGGCCGATTGCCGCGGTGGAGTTGTCTCTGTCGCGATATTCGGCCTTTGGGGGTTGCCCAGCGGTCGCTTGTCGCGGTGGCCGCGGTGTTGTCGCGATTATCGGCCGCTGCCTCCGCTGCCCCTGTTACACCTGTAAAGACACGAAAACCTAAGATCCCGCCGTGTGCGGGCATCTTAGGTTCCTTCGATGATGCGGCTCGCCGTGTTGCGCCGTGGCGTCCTGCGGCAGCCCGATGTTCGATTATGCGGCGTTCGACGTCGCCATGTACGTTGCCGGTGGCCTCGCTGAAGTCCCGGGACTCGCCTCCCGGCGTCGATGCCTCCGCGGTGTCCGCGTCGTCATTGCGTGGGCCGGCGAGATGGAACAGCGTCAGCAGGTGGCGAGGTGCCGTGCCGGGCGTGCGCTGGGTGTGACGTATTGCAGCGTGCCGTGCACGAGTGCCGATGTGAAGTGTGCGTTGCACATACCCGCCTCTTGGGCTTCGTGGGTGCATCCTGCTATGCAGCAAATATTCCGTTCCATGGTTCCCTTCCCCTCCTTGGGTACGTAGGCTTCCGTGCCGTACGTGGAATTCAGTGTACGCCGTTGGGGTCCTGAAGACTAGGGGCTGCAAGGGGGTTTCGAGGTTTTGTAAGGTAAATCACACCATTCTACGTGTGCCGCGCTGAAAAGTGTGCTCTTCTATGTGCTGAAACGCTCATGCCATGTTCAATTTCGGTTATTTGTGATTGTTTTCGCCGATTGTGATGCGATGGAGGGTTTCGGGTGTCGCGATCGGTCGAGGCGTCCGCCGGATAGGGGGAGGGCTGGTGGCGACGTGTCCGATGCGGGGCGGTGCATCGTACCTTTCGCGGCCCGGGGAGTGGTATGCAATCATGATTGCAGTGGTGAAGCCGTTGCGTACCAGGAATTCGTGGTATGTGATGCGGTTCCGGGCCCTTCTCCCGTCGTGTACCAATCGCTCTGCGAGGGGCGTGTCGCACTGGTTTTCCGGGAACGTTGGAATTTCAAGCTTTCCGAGGGGTCTGCGAATGGGTCGCAAGCGGATTGGGGGCGGTATTGGCGTTGAGTACCACGGGGACGCTGGTACGTAACCATGTGATTGGCCATTTCGACGTTGCGTACCGCCGATTCCTGTCATACAGCCGTGCGCTTGGCCGTTTTCGGTGTTGTGTACCACTGGCTTCCGGTATGCAGACGGGGTTGGGGGAGGTTCTGGTGTTGCGTACCGCGGGGCGCTGGCGCGCAACTGTGCGGCTGGGCGTTATGACGTTGCGTGCCACTGATTCCCGGTGCGTAGTTGGGTCGGAGTGTCTGGTTTCAGCGGATGGTCGACGCATGTCTCGGGGCACGGTTGACGGGTCGAAGGTGGTTTTGACGTTGTGCGCCACGGGGGCCGTGGTGTTGTTGCCGATGTGGCGTGATGTTGTAGATGCTTGCGTTGGTTGGGGTTGTGACGGTTGGGGTTGTGACGGTTGGGGTTGCGTTGGTTGGGGTTGTGCCGATGGGTGACGGCTGCATGGCGACGTTGCCGTCGCCGGGTGATGCGGTCGGCGGGGCGTATCGGTTGGAGTGGTTCTGGGTGATGTGGTCGGCGGGGCGTATCGGTTGGAGTGGTTTTGGGCGGTGTGGTCGGCGGAGCGCATCGGGCGGAGTGGTTTTGGGTGATGCGGTCGGCGGAGGGCCTCCGGTGGCACCGTAAGCGGTTTCATGGTATCCTTAATCGCTAACGGAATGTTTGCGTAAACATTCCAGTCCGCCGGATGAAGGAGCCGGCGGCATCGCCTTGGAGGACAGCGACGTCAACGCGCGATGTATCGGGACGGAGTTGCAGGAAAAGGCGACAGGAGAACAACTAAGGAGACACATGAAAGTCCTGGGCAAATCGCTCGCCGCAATGGTCGCGGCGGCAACGCTGCTAGGGGGAGGAACGCTCGCTGCGACCAGCACGGCCTACGCCGCTGATAACGCAACCGTCGTCACGCCGAACCCCTGGTATGCCAACTCGTTCGACGGCTGGGGCACCTCGCTCGCCTGGTTCGCCAACGCCACCGGCAATCTGGGCGAGGAAGGCTCGATCACCACCAACCTCGGCGACGACGCCTCCAAGGCCAAGGCCCTCGAATACGGCAAGCAGCTGCGCGAGCAGTTCTACCAGTCCATCTTCGGTTCCGACGGCCTCGACCTCAACATGGCCCGCTACAACGTGGGCGGCGGCAACGCCTCCGACGTGGCCTACGGCTATCCGTTCATGCGTCAGGGCGCCGCCGTGCCCGGCACATGGAAGGACGATGCCGACGGCTCGAAGAACGTCTACGGCAACGGCGTCACCACCAAGCAGGCCGACAAGGACAAGCTCGCCGCCGCCTTCGACCCGACCGACGACAGCCAGTACGACTTCAGCAAGTCCTCCGCCCAGGACTGGTGGATCACCCGCGGCGCCACCGGCGACAACCCGGACATCACCGACGTCGAGGCGTTCGCCAACTCCGCGCCGTGGTTCCTCACCAACAGCGGCTACGCCACCGGCGGTTACAACTCCGGCAGCAACAACCTCGCCAACCCGCAGAAGTTCGCCCAGTACATGGCCAAGAACGTCGAGCACCTCGAAAGCCTCGGCACGAACGTCGACACCGTCGAACCGTTCAACGAATCCGAGACCAGCTACTGGGGCACTCCGAGCAAGAAGGCCTCCGACTACACCGACGAGAGCAACGCCGACATCAAGCCCCACGCCCAGCTCATCAACAACCACTGGGACAAGTACTACTCCGACAAGGACAAGACCGTCACGCCGTACTCCAACGCGCTGAAGAAGCCGCAGGAGGGCATGCACGTCAACAACGCCGAGCAGCAGGCCACCATCAAGGCCCTGTCCGAGGCGCTCAAGGGCAATGCGGACACCATCATCTCCGCCACCGACGCCACCAACTCCTCCGACTTCGTCAAGTCGTACAACCAGTATCCGCAGGAAGTCAAGGACCTCATCGGCCAGTACAACGTGCACGCGTACTCCACCGGCAATCAGCTGCGCGCCCGCGACATCGCCCAGGCCGACGGCAAGAAGCTCTCCATGAGCGAGGTCGACGGCTCCTGGCAGTCCGGCTCCTACAACCCGTACGGCTTCGACAACGCGCTCGGCATGATGAGCTACATCAGCGCCAACGTGACCCGCCTGCAGTCCAAGGACTTCACCTTCTGGCAGGTCGTCGAAGACCTCTACAACATGCAGGAGGGATCCAACGTCAACCCGGCCGGCGAGAACACCAACTGGGGCACCGTGCTCATGGACTTCGACTGCACCGTGGCCGGCGCCGACGGCAAGCTCTACTCCGAGCGCCGCGTCAACAACAACGGCGGCAAGACCGACGGCCTCCAGCCCTGCACCGTCATCGCCAACGCGAAGTACAACGGAGTCAAGGCCATCACGCGCTTCATCCACGCCGGTGACAAGATCGTCGCCAACAACGACGAATACAACACGATGACCGCCACCGCCACCGGCGCCGACGGCGCCGAGACGCAGACCATCGTGCACCGCAACTCCGGCAAGACCGCCCAGACGTTCGTCATCGACCTCTCCAAGTACGGCGAAATCGCCGACGACGCCTCCGGCGACCTGTACCTGACCACCGAAACCTCCGACGCCGACAAGAGCGCCGGAGTCGACGCCGCCACGCCGGAAGTCTTCGCCAAGACCAGCAACGTCAAGCAGGCCGCGGGCTCCGTCGTCATCGACAAGGCCGCCAAGACCGCCACCGTGACGGTCCCGGCCCGCTCCATCGCCTCCATCCAGCTCAAGGGCGTCAGCGGCATCGCCAAGGACGCCGGCGTGCAGTCCGGCAAGACGTACCAGCTCGTCGGCACCCAGTCCGGCAAGACGCTGACCGCCACCGCCTCCGGCGACTCCGCCCTCTCCATCGCGGACACCGCCGAAACCCTCGCCGACGCGAAGAAGCAGACCTGGACGTTCACCCAGATCGACCAGACCGGCACCGAACGCCCCGACCTCAAGGCGTACGTCATCACCAACGGCGAAGGAAAGGTGCTCGTCTCCAAGAACGGCACCAACGCGTTCAGCGACGAATCGGTCGAAGACGCCAAGAGCGACCCGGCCGCCAAGTGGATCCTCAACACGTCCGACGGCTCCACCTACCAGCTGCTCAACGCGGCCGCCAAGCAGAACCTCGACGTCGACGGCTCGAGCACCAAGGCCGGGACCAAGGTGGGCCTGTACACCTCGGCGACCGGCGAAACCCCGTCCGCCAACCAGACGTGGACGCTGCGCGACGGCACGCCCACCGGCGCCAAGGCCGTCAACGTGCAGACCGCCGTCGGCGCCGCGCCCACCCTGCCCGGCGAAGTGACCCTCTACTACGCGTGGGGCGAAGGCAAGGCCTCCGTCTCCGACTGGGACACCTCCAAGGTGGACGTCGCCGTCGAAGGCACCTACGAGGCCACCGGCACCGCCACGGACCTGTTCGGCAACGAATACCCCGTCACCGCGAAGGTGTACGTCGGCCCCTACACCGTGACCGACCCCGTGTCCGCCACCGTGCTCGTCGGATCCGACGCCGTCACCGCCGAAACGGCCATCAACGCCGCCAAGGTGTACGCGCACGTCAAGGCATCGCCCGCCTTCCAGGTGGACGCCGCCAGCGTCAAGTGGGACTTCGCCGGCCTTGAAGCCAAACTCAAGGACGCCAAGGCGGGCGACGCCATCGCCATCGAAGGCACCGCCGCCGGACTCCCCGCCAAGGCCACCCTGTACGTCACCGGAGCCAACCCGGAGAACGTGGCCGACTCCGCCTCCAACCTGACCGTCACCGGCCAGCAGACGGAATACAACAAGGGCGACCAGTGGAAGAAGCTCACCGACGGCGACACGTCCGCCGAAGCGTGGATCACGTGGAACTCGAAGAACGACTGGTCGGTCCAACCCACCGCCACCGTGAACTTCGGTTCCGAGCGTGAGGTCACCGGACTCACCATCACCTACGGCGACCACGTCCCGGCCTCCGCCAAGGCGGAATACACCACCGACGGCACCACGTGGAAGCAGTTCGGCTCCGAAGTCAAGCCCGAAGCCGGCCAGACCGTCACGTTCACGCCCGAAGGCGGCTCCCTCAAGGCCACCCAGGTGCGCATCGTCAACACGCAAGGCAACGACTACATGGTCGCCACCGAACTCGAGGCCTACGTGGTCCCGGTCGTCGGCGGCGTCAAGAACATCGCGGCCGCAAGCGGCACGAACTTCAGCGTGAACTTCCAGGAGAAAGACTCCTCCTCCAAGGCCATCGACGGCAACACCAAGGACAAGGGCTGGAGCACGTGGGCATCCACCGCCTCCACTATCGACCCCGTCGCCACGTTCACCTTCGACAAGGCCCGCACCATCACCGAAGTGAAGACCTTCTTCTACCGTGACGACCGCGCCTCCTGGCCGAAGAGCCAGACGCTCGAATACCAGGACGAGACCGGCGCGTGGCAGAAGGTCGGCACCAAGGACGGCTGGTACGTGCAGAAGCAGGCCGCCGACAACGACAGCTCCACCGACGCCGACACCCCGACCGTCGACTTCGTCCTCGACACCCCGGTCACGGCCAAGGCCATCCGCCTCACCAACACGCTGCAGGACACCAAGGTGTACATCAACGTGGCCGAGATCCAGGTGTTCGCCAAGGACGACACCGTCCTCACCGCGAAGCCGGCCGCCGACGCCACGCTCGGCGACCTGCGCCTCGACGGCGAGACCATCGACGGCTTCGACCCGGCCAAGACCGACTACACCGTCGACCTGCCGTACGACGCCGAAACCAACCCGGTGCTCCAGGCCTTCGCCTCGGACAACGCCGCCACCGTCAAGGTGACCCACGAGGCCGCGTCCGCCGACGCCAAGGCCTCCGACGGCACCTCCGAACCCGGACAGCTCGGCGGCAAGGACGTCATCGACGTGACCTCCGCCGACGGCGCCGCCACGAAGACCTACACGGTCACGTACAACGCCGCCGCGCTCGCCGCCCTCAAGGTGACCGGGCCTGCGAAGACCACGTACGAGATTGGCGACAAGCTCGACCTCAAGGGCCTCACGGTCACCGCCGTCTACAAGATCGGCGACAAGACGGTCCACGAGGAGAAGCTCGCCCAGGCCACGGATGGAACGGACGGCTCGGACGGCGGCGCTGACGGCTACGTCGTCTCCGGCTTCGACTCCACCACCGCCGGCAAGAAGACCGTCACCGTCTCCTACCGCGGCGTGTCCGCCACGTTCGACGTGACCGTCAAGGCCGCGTCCGTCGCGCCCGGCCCCGAGCAGCAGCCCGGTGAGGGCGAGGGCGGTTCCGGCGACGGTTCCGGCGATGGCAAGCCGACCGCCGGCGGCAAGAAGCCCGGCTCCGGCAGTGGCGTGCTGTCCAAGACCGGTTCCGCCGTGGCGGCGTTCGCCGCCGTGGCCGCGGTCATGACGCTCGCCGGCGCCACCGTGCTCATGCTGCGCAAGCGTCGCAGCTGAGCCGCCCGGTCCGCGATGCTCTCGCATGGCGGAGGGGTGTCCGGTCGGACCGCTGCAATGAATCGTCGGGTGCGACATCTCCTTTCCGCATCCGGCACGGTTGAAGGGCCGTCGTCTCCGATTCGTTCGGAGGCGGCGGCCCTCGCCGTTTGTGCGGGGTGGGGTTGTTGTTGTGTGAGGGCCCGGAGTGTGGGTGAGGTGTGGTTCCGTGTTCCGGCCCGTGGGCGATTGGTCCGGAGTGTGTGAGAGGTCCGGTTCTGAGTTCCGGCCCGAGGTCGATTGGTCCGGAACATCTGTGAGGCTTGATTCCGTGTTCCGGTGGCGTGGTTCGTGAGCCCGGAGTGCGTGTGAGGCCTGTTTCGCGTTCCGGCCCACGACTGTGTGGTCCGGAGTGGCGTGGAGGTCCGTTTTCGCGTTCCGGTGGCATGGTTCGTGGTTTGGAGTGGCCCCGGAGTGTGTGTGGGCCCCGTTCCCGTGTTCAGGTCCACGACCGCGTGGTCCGGAACGGCTGGAAGGCCTGTTCTCGCGTTCCGGTGGCACGGTTCGGTTCCGTGTGCGGCTCCGGAACGTGTTGGTGGTCCGATTTTTCGTTCCGGTCCATGGGCGATTGGTCCGGAGTGTGGGTGTGCTCCGATTCCGCGTTCCGGTGGCATGGTTCGTGTCCCTGGAGTGTGGGGAAGGCCTGTTTTCGTGTTCCGGCCCAGGGCCGTGTGGTCCGGAATGATGGGGAGGTGCGATTCCGTGTTCCGGTGGCATCGGCTGTGGTTCGGAGTGTCCCTGGAGTGTGGGGAAGGCCTGTTTTCGTGTTCCGGTGGCGTGGTTCGTGGCCCCGGAGCGCGTGTGGGGTCTGTTCCCGTGTTCCGGTCCACGACCGCGTGGTCCGGAACGGCTGGAAGGCCTGTTCTCGCGTTCCGGTGGCACGGTTCGGTTCCGTGTGCGGCTCCGGAACGTGTTGGTGGTCCGATTTCGCGTTCCGGTCCACGACCGTGTGGTCCGGAGTCTGTGGACGGCCCGATTCTGTGTTCCGGTGGCATCGGCTGTGGCTGGAGTGCGCCGCTTGGTGTGTATTGCCGATGCGCAGACCGGCTGTACGGTTGGCTGATGCGGTTGGGGGCAGCGGCCCTGTTTGCGTTGACACGCATATTTCGTGGTTACCGATGAGGGTTTTGATGGTAGAATGAAGGGCAACATTATGTTTGCGATAACATCGCGAATATGATGCGGGCCGAGAAGGACGGCCCGAACGGAGGGGCATGTCGGCGACGGACGCCTGTAAGCAGTGATGCGACGTCATGCAACGGATGCAGGTCCCTCCACCCATCAAGGAAGGAATCACACAGCAATGACACAACCACAACCACATCGGGCAGGGGCGTTGCTCGCGGCCATCGCCGCGGCGGCGACGCTCCTGACCTGCGGATTGGCCGCCACGGGTGCCACCGCGGCGGGCGTCGACTATCTGCCCACCATCGATCAGGTGCCCACCTACACCAGCTTCCAGCCCACGGCCGATCCCGGCACCGGCTCAAACACCTACTTCCAGCCCTACTGGTACGCCAAGAACGCCGATGACAACGGCGGCACCCACATCCAGGCGCACGGCGGACAGGTCGTCAAGGTGGGCGACGCCTACTACTGGTACGGCGAAGACCGCTCCAACGGCTACGACAACAGCCCCGGCGTCCACGCCTACATGTCCAAGGACCTCTACAACTGGACCGACCTCGGCGTCGCCCTCAAGGCCGTCACCAGCAAGGCTCAGCTGACGGACAAGACCAACAAGGACTTCGCCTACTTCGACAAGGCGTACCATCTCACCAAGTCGGACGGCAGCGTCGACACCGCCAAGGCGGACGCCATCTTCCCCTACCTCAACACCAACCCTGACCAGGACGGCGACGGCGTGAAGGACAGCGTCCAGGCGATCTTCGAACGCCCGAAGATCATCTACAACAAGAAGAACAAGCAGTACGTGCTCTGGTGGCACTCCGACGGCAGCACCACGCCCGGCGGCTCCAACTACGCGCGCGCCCTCGCCGGCGTGGCCGTCTCCGACAATCCCGCCGGACCGTTCACCATGATCGGCGCCTACCGACTGCCCAACCAGAACAACTGGAAGGAGGCGGCCGGCAACCCCAGCTGGGGCGAGAACGGCGACAGCCGTGACATGACCGTCTTCGTCGACCCCAAGGACCAGAACGCCTACGTGGTGTACTCCACCGAGGCCAACCACTCGCTGTACGTCGCCAAACTCAACGACGACTACACCAACGTGGTCAAGACCACCACCGAGGACCAGTCCGAAGGCAAGAAGCAATACTCCGCCGACGGCCAATACCCGTACATCCTGGCCGACGGCAAGCCCGGCGCGCCCGTGCGCGGCGAGGACTTCCAGATCATCAGCCAGAACGGCAGCCTCGAGGCGTCGGCCGTCTTCCAATATGACGGACGCTACAACGTCATCGCCTCCGGCACCACCGGCTGGAGCCCCAACAAGCAGACCTACTACACCGCCAGCTCCATGCTCGGCACGTGGATCCGCGGCGTCGAAAAGAACGACGCCAACGAGACCACATGGTTCAACAGCATGCCCGAAGGCGCCGATGGACTCCTCTCGGTGAACGACGCCCGCGGCACCACGTTCGGATCGCAGACCGCCAGCGTGCTCGCCGTCGACCAGGCCAAAGGCCACTTCATCTACCTCGGCGACCGCTGGGACGACGGCAAGGCCGACTCCACGTACGTCTGGCTGCCGCTCACCATCGGCGAGAACGAGACCATCGAAATGCACAACCCGGCGCAGGAGGACCTGCCCAACGGATGGGGCCTCGACTACTGGGACAACCACGGCGGAACCAAGGGGAGCGTCGTCTACTGGAAGGTGAACGACGACCTGCCCGAAAGCGTCTCCACCAGCGGCACCGTCACCCTGCCCGCCGAAGTCGACGTGACCGAAGGCAAGGCGTCGGACGCCACGACCGCCAAGACCAAGGTGACGTGGAACGTCGAAGGCGGCACCGCCGTCGACGGCAAGGCGAACACCTACGCGTTCAACGTGCCCGGCACCTACACCCTCACCGGAACCCTCGCCGAGGACGCGAACTTCAACCCCGGACGCACGTTCCGCCGCCAGATCACCGTCTCCTGCTCCACCCCCGTCTCCGGCGCGTGGAAGGAAGCCCACTGGAAGGGCGGCAGCGCCTGCAAGGTCGCCGCCTCCAACGGCGCCTACGACTTCACCGTCACCGCCAACGCCGATCGCGGCGTGTGGACCGACCGCAACGAAGGCAGCACCGTCTACCAGCCCGACGCGCTCGAAACCGGCGACACGCTCGTCACCACCGTCAAGCCGCTCGACCTGGGCGGCAACGGCGATCCGCGCGCCGGCCTCATCGTGCGCAACAGCCTCGGCTCCGCCAACGGCGGCAAGGGCTACGCGACCCTCCTCGCCAGTCCGAGCGGCATCTACATGCAATACGACTCCAACGGCGACGGCTACATCGACACCGAAACCACGCACGTCGGCACCGACAACGGCTTCGACGCCACCCATCCGGTCCAGCTCAAGCTGGAACGCACCGGAGCCGACACCATCAAGGGCTACTGGCGTGCCGGTGACGCGGCCGCCGACGCCGCATGGAACGACGTCGCCACGGTGACCCTCACCGGCGCCGACGCCACCGGACTCGACGCCGGCGTGTTCGCCACCTCCAACAGCAACGTCGGACCGCTCACCGTCGCGTTCAACGGCACCGCGTTCGGCGCGCAGACCGCCGCCGTCAAATCCATCAAGGCCGAAGGCCCCGCCGGCACCATCGCCAAGGGCCAGAGCCTCGACACCAAGGACATGACCGTCACCGCCACGCTCGCCAACGGCAGGACCCGCGTGCTCGAACCGAGCGAATACACGCTCGAAGGCTTCGACACCGCCAAGCTCGGCAAGCAGGACGTCACCGTCAAACTCGCCGCCGACCCCACCATCACCACCACGGTGACCGTGACCGTCGAAAGCGACCTGGCGCGCCTCTACTGCTCCACCGCAGCGGCCTCCAAGTACGAGCCGGCCAGCAGCTGGGCCGCGGCCTCGCTGCCGAGCCTCACCTGCGACAATGACCCCGCCACCAACTGGTCCAACTGGGGCACCGGCGACACCACGCCGTGGCTCAGCTACACGTTCGGCGGCAAGGCCTACCAGCTCGGCACGCTCACGTTCACCGTCGACAAGGCCAAGGGCGAGGCCGCGCCGAAGAGCTTCACCGTCTCCTACCTGCCCGCCGACACCACGTCCGACGGCACGTCCGGTGACGCGTCCGCCGACGACGCATGGGTCGACGCGACCGACGCCCAGGTGCCGGCCGTGACCGTGGACACCGCCGCCGGGGCCTCCACCGAGGTGGACCTGAGCAACCTGCCCGCCGTCAAGGGCGTGCGCCTCAACCTCACCTACGCGGACGGCAACGACTACGCGAAGGTCGCCGAAGTGAAGATCGCCGAGCGTGAAAACGCCACGCCCGCGCCCTCCAGCAACGCCGACCTCGCCGACCTGACCGTCGACGGCACGACCGTGCCCGGCTTCACCGCCGGCACCACCGAGTATGACGGCTCCGCGCTGCTCGCCGGCGACGCCGTCGCCTACCCGAAGGTCGAAGCCAAGGCCGCCGACGCGGACAAGGCGAAGGTCACGGTCGAACAGGCCACCGCGGACAACGGCGGCAAGGCCACCGTGACCGTCACCGCCGAAGACGGCACCGCCAAGACGTACACGGTGACGTTCGGCGAACTGCCGAAGCTTGCCGCGCTCGACGTGGACGTCACCAAGACCACCTATCAGGAGGGCGACGCGTTCGACCCGACCGGCGTCAAGGTGACCGCCGTGTACAAGATCGGCGACAAGGAGACCGCGCGCAAGTTCATCGCCTCCGACGACAAGGACCTCGCGTTCACCGGCTTCGACTCCGCCGCTTCGGGCACGAAGACCGTCACCGTCTCCTACCGCGGCGTGTCCGCCACGTTCGACGTGACCGTCGTGGCCAAGGGCTCCGGCTCTGGTGAGGGGACGGGCGACGGCGGCAAGGGCGAGGGTACGGACAACGGCGGCAAGCCGGAGTCTAAGCCCGAAACCAAGCCGTCCGGCAAGAAGCCGGGCGCCGGCGTGGGCGCTGGTTCGGGTGCTCCGGGCGCGTTGTCCAGGACCGGCGCGTCCGTCGCCGGCGTCGCCGGTATGGTCGCGCTGCTCGCGGTCGCGGCCGGCGCGGTGGCCATCGCCCGTAAGCGCAGGGCGTGACGGTTTCGCATGATTGCGTGACCACCGCGTCCGACGGCGGACCGCCGCCGCAGTGAAACGTCGGGTGCGACATCTCCTTTCCGCATCCGGCACGGTTGAAGGGCCGTCGTCTCCGATTCGATTCGTTCGTTTCGTTCGGAGGCGGCGGCCCTCGCCGTTTGTGCGGGGTGGGGCTGCTGTTGTGTGAGGCTGCTGTTGTGTGGGTCTGCCGTTGTGCGTGGCCCTGGAGTGCGTGTGAGGCCTGTTTTCACGTTCCGGCCCATGGGTGGTTGGTCCGGAATGATGTGGAGGTCCGTTTTCACGTTCCGGTGGCGTGGTTCGTGAGCCCGGAGTGGCCCTGGAGTGCGTGTGGGGCCTGTTTTCGCGTTCCGGCCCATGGGTGGTTGGTCCGGAATGATGTGGAGGTGCGATTTCGCGTTCCGGTGGCATGGTTCGTGGTTCGGGGTGGCCCCGGAGTGTGTGTGAGGCCCGTTCTCTTGTTCCGGCCCATGGGTGGTTGGTCCGGAATGATGTGGAGGTGCGATTTCGCGTTCCGGTGGCACGGTTCGTGAGCCCGGAGTGGCCCCGGAGTGTGTTCGAGGCCTGTTTCCGCGTTCCGGCCCATGGACGATCGGTCCGGAATGATGTAGAGGCCCGTTCTCGTGTTTCGGTGGCACTGTTTGTGAGCCCGGAGTGCGTGGAAGACCCGGTCCTGCGTTCCGGCCCAAGGCTGCGCGTCCCGGAGCGTGTGTAAGGTCCGATCTTTCATTCCGGGCACAGTGGATACTGGAGGCATGGAAGCACAGGCACCCAGCAGCAATCAGCATCCCAACGTCGTACCGTTCGCGGGCAAGCCGCGCGTGCCTCGCCTCGGCATGGGCGCGATGGCGCTCGCCATCGAAGGCCGGCCGGATCGCGACACCGCCATCGGCACGATCCACGCGGCGCTCGACGCCGGCGTCCGCTACCTCGATACCGCGTGGTCGTATTATCTGCCCACCGCTCCCGGTATGGACGGCACCGGCGTCCCCGCCGATTTCGGATACGGCGAACTGCTGGTGCGCGACGCGCTCGCCAGCTGGGACGGCCCGCGCGACGAGGTGCTCGTCGCCACGAAGACCGGCTATCGCCGCACCATCGAGGTGGGGGAGGAGACATCGGAAGCCGGTGCGGGACATGCCGGTGCGGAAGCCCCCGGCATCGCGGCCGCTGACGGTTTGGCCGTCGGCGGCGGTTCCTCCGATACCGGTTCGGATGCTGGCGTCGGTGCGGACGCTGGCGCCGGTGTGCCCGCAGCCATTCCCCGTCGCCAGCATCTGCAGGCCGTAGGCAGCCGATACGGCTGGATGGCCGATGCCCGTCCCGAGACGATGATCCGCGACGCGAAGGAGTCCGCCCTGCGTCTCGGCGTGGACGCGCTCGACCTGCTGTACGCGCACGGTCCCGACCCGAACGTGCCGTACGAGGATACGGTGGGGGCATTGAAGACCCTCCTCGACGAGGGTGTGATCCGATATGCGGGCGTCTCCCGTGTGAACGACGCGCAGATCGACATGGCGCGCGGCATCCTCGGCGACGGATTGGTCGCCGTGCAGAACCAGTTCTCGCCGTCGCACCCCGATCCGGAGGGCACGATGGCGCATTGCGCGGCGCTCGGCCTCGATTTCGTCTGTTGGTCGCCGCTCGGCGGGTTCCTCGACCCGTTCGACATGCGAGCCTACGAGCCGTTCAAGCGGGTGGCCGCCGCTCGCGGCGTCTCCTATCAGCGTGCGGTGCTCGCGTGGGAGTTGAGCCGGTACGGTCGGTTGTTCACCATCCCCAGCGCGCGCAATCCGAGGGAGATCCGTGATTCCTTCGCCGCAGTCGATCTGCGGCTTACACCGGAGGAGGTCTCCCTGCTGCCGTAGGGGTTGTCGATGGTCTGCGACGGCGTCTGCGGTGTGGGGAATCGGGATGTCGGGTTCCGCGATGCGGTTTGGTTGGCTGGTGACGGCTTGCGTTGCTGGGTGGCTGTTCCGCGACGCGGGTTGGCCGGGCCGTGACGGATTGCGTCGCTGGGAGGTGGTTTGCGAGGCAGTTCGGTTGGGGTGTGTCGATTCGTTTCGCTGGGAAGGTGTTCCGCGAAGCGGTCCGATGGAGGTGCGCCGGCTTGCGTTGCTGGGTGGCTGTTCCGCGACGCGGGTTGGCCGGGCCGTGACGGATTGCGTCGCTGGGAGGTGGTTTGCGAGGCAGTTCGGTTGGGGTGTGTCGATTCGCTTCGCTGGGACATTGGTTGGTGAGGCGACGCGGTGGCTTTCTGCCGACTTGTTTCGCTGAGGGGGTCTTCTGCGACGTGGGGTGGCTGGGTTGTGACGGACCGTTTCGCTGGGAGGCTGTTCCGTGATGCACTTCGTCTGGGCCGTGACGGGTTGTTTCGCTGGGGAGGAGGGGTGTGTGACGTGGGTCGGCTGTTCTCGGCGTCCGCATATCGGACGGTGACATGTCATGGATGATTGCGATATCACCATGTGGGCGCTGTTCGTTCAGTGCTCGCGCAATGTCCGGATGATGGAGTCCGGCGGTTTCTGGTTTCGCGGTGTACCCTGTAACAACGCCGTTTTCGCAGATTCTTTCGCATTTTGTCAAGGTGTGTTGCAGACGGTTCCCAGCTAAAATGTCTGGTGTTGGGATGTTAACGCTACCATAAGTGGACATTTCGACGCCCGACGTGGGGCGTCCATGTCGGGGAGGCTGTCACGCTGGATGACAACCGGTTGCGCAGTGACGGTGCAGCCGGTTCGACCACCGGGGCGACGGGGCCGGAACGCGGTCTCCAGCCGGTGGCTGACGTGATGCCATCCGCCGGTTGGGCCGCCGTGAGGCGACGCGTCCGACGAGGATCGCCTTGGAGGTCGGCTTCGTGACGGGAGACCGGAATGGGGCGCATCCGACGGAGAGCAGCCTGAACGACCATCCGGCAACGGACGGCTGGCGACAAGGTCGTCCGGAAGAGCCCCGCGCGGCACCGCGCCGGGCAGCCGGAACGGGGCCGATCAAGGAGGGTCGGTCCGGGAAGGAATCGCCCGGAGAAGGGCGAGCAAGGAGGGAACACCCGCATGAACACCATCGGCAAATCCGTGGCGGCCATAGCCGCCGCGGCCACACTGCTCGGAGGAGGACTCGCCAGTACGGCCTATGCGGCCGGCGGCGCCGACGTCTCCACGGTCACCATCAACCCCTGGTACCAGAACGGCCCGTTCGAAGGCTGGGGCACCTCGCTGGCATGGTTCGCCAACGCCACCGGCGCCTACGGCAACCAGCAGAACTACACCGCCGACGGCAAGCCCGCCGACGCCGAGCTCAACGCCAAGGCCAACGCCAACGGCGCCAAGCTCCGCCAGGACTTCTACGACAGCATCTTCGGCTCCAACGGCCTCAACCTCAACAAGGCCCGCTACAACGTGGGCGGCGGCAACGCCTCCGACGTGGCCTACGGCTACCCGTTCATGCGTCAGGGCGCCGCCGTGCCCGGCTACTGGGCTCCGGATACGGACGGCTCCAAGGGACTGTACAAGGACGCCGACGGCAACGCCATCACCACCAAGCAGGCCGACCGCGACAAGCTCGACGCCGCCTACGACCCGAACAGCGACAGCTCCTACGTGTGGGGCGACGCCTCCAAGGACAGCGAGGCCGCCAAGAAGGTCGAATCGCAGGAATGGTGGATCCAGGAGGGCGTCAAGACCGGCGACATCACCCACTGGGAGGCGTTCGCCAACTCCGCGCCCTACTTCATGACCGGAAGCGGCTACGTGGCCGGCGGCCGCAACTCCTCCTGGGACAACAACCTCAAGGATCCGGAGAAGTTCGGCGTCTACATGGCCAAGGTCACCAAGCACCTCGAAGACAAGTACGGCGTCAACTTCAACACCGTCGAACCGTTCAACGAATCCGAGTCCGGCTCGTGGATCACCCCGTGGCAGAACGCCACCGACTTCACCAAGGACGCCTCCTCGGCCGACGCGCAGCTCATCAACCGCTACATGGCCACCGGCGACTACGACGGCGCCGACCTGTCCATCACCCCGTACTCCAACGCGGTGAAGAAGCCCCAGGAGGGCATGCACGTCTCCACCTCGGACGCCAACGGCGGCCGCATGCAGCAGCGCGCCGTGGAATCGCTGTCCAAGGCGCTGCAGGGCAACGACGGCACCGTCATCTCCTCCACCGACGCCCAGTTCCGTGACCAGTTCATGGAGGCGTACAACAACTACACCCCCGAGGAGCGCGCCAAGGTGGGCCAGTACAACGTGCACGGCTACGGCGGCGACCAGACCTACAACGAGCGCAACGTGCGCGACGTGGCCCAGCGCGACGGCAGGAAGCTCTCGATGAGCGAGGTGGACGGCTCCTGGCAGAACGGCGGCTTCAACCCGTTCGGCTTCGACAACGCCCTCGGCTTCACCTCCATGATCAACGGCTACGTCTACAAGCTGCAGTCCCAGGACTTCAACTTCTGGCAGGTCGTCGAGGACCTCTACAACATGGAGAAGGGCACCACCGACGAGAACGGCAACACGCTCAACCCCGGTGGCGAGAACACCAACTGGGGCACCATCTTCATCGACTTCGACTGCAACGTGACCGACGCGGACGGCAACCTGTACTCCAAGCGCCGCGTGGACAACAACGGCGGCAAGACCGAGGGCCTCCAGCCGTGCTCCGTGCTCGTCAACTCGAAGTACAACAGCATGCGCGCCTACACGCAGTTCATCGGCGAAGGCGACACCATCCTCGCCAACAGCGACACCGGCACCAACTTCTCCGCCCAGTCCAAGGACGGCAAGACCCAGACCGTGGTGCACACCAACAGCTCGAACAAGCCGCAGACGTTCGTCATCGACCTGTCCAACTACAAGGACATCGCGGCCGACGCCTCCGGCGACCTGTACCTGACCACCGAATCCGCCAAGGACGACGTGGACAAGGGCGCGTTCGCGGCCACCCCGGACACGATGAACAAGTCCAGCGACGTCAAGCAGCCCGCCGGCTCCGTGACGATCGACGCCAAGCACAAGACCGCCACGATGACCGTGCCCGCCCGCTCCATCGCCTCCGTGCAGCTGCACGGCGTGACCGGCGTGTCCGAGAACGCCCCGTCCGTCACGGACGGCAGCACGTACGCGCTCGTCAACCAGTGGTCCGGCAAGACCGTCTCCACGGACGCCGACGGCAACGTGACCCTGCAGGACCTCGCCGCCACCGGCGACGACGCCGCCACCGGCGACGACGCCGCCAAGCAGAACCTCACGTTCCACGAGCTGCCCGCCGAGGCCGCCCGTCCCACCGTCAAGCGCTACGTCATCGAGACCGCCGACGGCCGTGTGCTCGCCGCCGATACGTCCACCGGCTCCGCAAGCTCCGACGGCGCCGTCGACGCGAACAGTGTGAACGTAAAGCTCGTCTCCGAAAGCGTCGACCAGGCGAAGCAGGACCAATCGGCCATCTGGATCCTCAACACCGAGGACGGCACGCACTTCAACCTCGTCAACGCGGCCGCCGCGAAGACCCTCACCGCGAACAGCAACGCCGCCGGCAGCACGCCCACGCTGGACCTGTCCAAGGGCATGACCGGCCAGGGCTGGACCCTGCGCTCCACCACGCCCAGCGGCGTGCGTGACGTGCGCGTCCAGGTGCCCGTCGGCGCCTCCGCGGACGACGTGCGCAAGGCCCTCGGCACCACGGTGACCCCGTACTACACGTGGGGCGCCGGCGATCCGGCCGCCATCGAAGGCCAGTGGGACGTCAGCGGCGTGAACACCGCCGCCAAGGGCGCGTACACCGCCACCGCCACGGCCACCGACCTGTACGGCAACAAGCTGGACGTGAAGGCCACCGTGCACGTGGGCGACCTCACCGTGGCCGACCCGGCGTCCGTCACCGTGAAGACCGGTTCCGACGAGGCGTCCGTCAAGGCCGCCGCGCCCGCCGAGGTCGACGCGCACGTCGGCATGTCCGAGGCGATCAGGTCCGCCGTCACCTGGCAGTGGCCGTCCGACTTCGCCGACCGTCTCGCCAAGGCCAAGTCCGGCGACGCGATCCAGGTGCCCGGCGCGCTGACCGCGTACCCGGACATCCACGTGCGCCTCACCGTGTACGTCGAGGACGCGGAGACGCGCAACGTCGCCTCCGACACCTTCGGACCGACGTACACCGACGTCGACACGACCGACCCGTCCAAGACCATCAACGGCGACCTCACCGACAAGGGCTGGACCACGTGGAAGGCCGACGCCTCCCAGAAGGCCCAGACCCCGACCGCCACGTTCGGCTTCACCACCGACCAGACCGTCAGCGAGATCCGCGTCTACTACTACAAGGACGCCGGCTCCGCCACGTGGCCGGCCAGCGTGTCCGTGAACTATTGGAACGGCAGCGCCTACGTGCCGTTCGGCAGCGCGGTGAGCCTGCCCGACACCGCCGACGAGGCGCCGGTCGCGGTCATCAAGGTCGACAAGCCGATCACCGGCAACTGGTTCAACATCGTGAACACCGTGGGCGACGCCCACCCGTACATCTCCGTCTCCGAGATCGAGCTCATCTCGCCTACCGGCAAGCTGCTGCCCACCACGGACAGCGCGCTCGGCGAACTGCGCGCCGACGGCGTGCGCCTCGACGGCTTCGACCCGGACAAGCTGCCCGAGGACGGCACGTTCCACGGCACGCTCGCCGCGGACGCCGAGACCTACCCGCACATCGACGCCTACGCCGCCGACAACGCGGCCGACGTCAAGGTCGAGCAGGCCAGCGCGGAGAACGGCGGCAAGGCCACCATCGCCGTGACCCCGAACGACGGCGGCAAGGCCCGCACGTACGTCGTGGACTACGGCGCCCTGCCGAAGCTCACGCTGCGCGTCACCGCGCCCTCGAAGACCACGTACGAGATCGGTGACAAGCTCGACCTCAAGGGCCTCAAGGTGGACGCGGTCTGGACCAAGGACGGCAAGGAGACGGTGAAGTCCGTCAGCCTCGACGACCCGCAGCTGGCCGTGGGCGAAGGCTTCGACTCCGCCACCGCCGGCAGGAAGACCGTGCTGGTCTCCTACCGCGGCGCCACCGCCACGTTCGACGTGACGGTGAAGAAGGCCGCCGAGCCCGCGCCCGCGCCGCAGCCGGAGAAGCCCGGCAACGAGCAGGGCGGCAAGCCCGGTGCGAAGCCCGCGGCCAAGAAGCCCGGCACCGGACTGTCCAGGACCGGCGCGTCCGTGACCGTCGTGGCCATGGCCGCGGTGGCGCTCGCGGTGGCCGCCGGTGCGGCGGTCGCGCTGCGTCGCCGCCGCGCCTGACGCCTGACGGCATCGCCTGAACGGGGCGGTCTCCCTTGCGGAGGCCGCCCCGCTCGCGTCTGCGTCCGATGAGGATGCTGGTTCGTCGGGATGCGTCCGATGGCGAGGACTGGTTTGTCGGGTTGCGTCCGATGACGGGGTTGGTTCGTCCGACGGCGATGCGGGCGCGTCGGGTGCGGGCCGCGATGTGACTGCGATGTGTGTGACTGCGATGTGCGGTGTCCGTGATGTGCGGAATGCACGCCTTCCGCCGTCCGATGATTGTTTATAGTGCGAGATATTATCCGGTGTGAGATATTCTTGCGTCGTACTGTGCGGTGCGGCGGATGCGAAGGTCCGGTCATGGCGTCGGGAGACGAACGCCGCAGGCCGATGGGAGGAGTGGACGATGGGCTTCGAACAGGAAGCGGTGGACGAGCTGTGGACCAAGGTGTGGAGCCACAAGTCGGCCATGCAGCGCGATCTCAACCGCGGCGCCCACGGCGAGGTGTTCGTCCTGCGCCAGCTCATGGAGTTCGGGCAGATGACGCCCTCCCAGCTGGCCTCGGCGCTGCGCGTGAGCTCCGGCCGCGTCTCCACGCTGCTGTCCGCCTTGGAGAAGAAGGGGTACGTCACGCGCGAGAATGACCCCGACGACCGTCGCGTGGTGCGCGTGCGGCTTACGGATGTGGGGCGTGAGGCCGTGCGGCACGACGTCGACGCGATGCGTGACGCGGTGTGCTGGATCTTCTCGCAGATGGGGGAGCGACGCACCCGCGAGTTCGTCGATCTGACCCGCGAGTTCATGACCTACATGTCGATCTGCCGTCCCGGCAAGCCTCGCCCTACGGCCGAGGAGGTGCGCAAGGCGTTCGAGGAGGCCGATTCGTCGGATGGGTGGTCCTGTCCGGTCGCTGGGAATGCGGCCGCCGAGGGTTCCGACGACGCCGCGGGCGCCGGGTCCGGGCGTCGCTGAACCGCGGTCGCCCCGTCCGTTGGGGGCGGGTTTTCGCTTGGCGATGATTCGTCGCCGCCTGCTCTGTGTTCCGTATGTTTCGTGTGGGAAACGCCGTCGCATTGACAAATACCTCTGGGTGTAAGTAATTTAATACTGCAAGATAAATCACGTGGACATCCAATTGCCGACGGCGCGGATTGCGCCGGTCGACGCAACGCAAACCAACGCTTAAGGGGAATCAATGCTTCGCATCATGAAATACCTCTCCAAGGGGGAGGTCGGGCAGATGCTCATCGCCCTGGTCTCCATCGTCGGACAGGTCTTCCTCGACCTCAAACTGCCCGACTACATGTCCGACATCACCACGCTCGTCGAAACGCCCGGCAGCGAGATGGCCGACATCTGGATCGCCGGCGGCAAGATGTTGCTCGTCTCGCTCGGTTCCGTCGCCTGCGCCGTGGTCACCGGCTTCATCGCCGCCCGCGTGGGCGCTAGCTTCAGCCAGCGCCTGCGCTCGCTCGAATTCGCCAAGGTCGAATCGTTCGGCCCCGCCGAGATGGGCCGCTTCTCCACCGCCAGCCTCATCACCCGCTCCACCAACGACATCACGCAAATCCAGATGTTCATCACCGTGGGCCTGCAGCTCATCGTCAAATCGCCGATCATGGCCGTGTGGGCCATCATGAAGATCGCCGGCGACGGCCTCGAATGGACGCTCGCCACCGCCATCGCCACCGTCGTCCTGCTCGCCGCCATCGGCGTGCTCATGGCGCTCGTCATGCCGAAGTTCAAGGCCATGCAGCGGCTCACCGACGACATCAACCTCGTGGCCCGCGAGAACCTCACAGGCCTCAGGGTGGTGCGCGCGTACAACGCCGAGGACTACCAGGAGGCCAAGTTCACCAAGGCCAACACGAACCTCACCGAGACCCAGCTGTTCACCAACCGTGCCATGGCCGTCATGATGCCGCTCATGAACAGCGTGATGAACGGCCTCATGCTCGCCGTCTACTGGATCGGCGCCTACCTCATCGACGCCGCCGACCTCACCGACAAGCTCGACGTGTTCTCCAACATGGTGGTCTTCTCCAGCTACTCCGTGCAGGTCATCATGAGCTTCCTGCTCATGAGCATGGTGTTCGTGCTCTGGCCGCGCGCCGACGTCTCCGCCCAGCGCGTCATGGAGGTGCTCGACACCGACCCGCTCGTCAAGGACGGTCCCGGCGCGCCGGCCGTGTCCGACGCCCCGCGCGGCGAGGTCGAATTCCGCGACGTGAGCTTCACCTACCCCGATTCGCGCGAGCCGATGCTCGAACACGTCTCGTTCAAGGCGACCCGCGGCCAGACCGTCGCGTTCATCGGCTCCACCGGCTCCGGCAAATCGACCCTCGTCAACCTCGTGCCGCGCCTCTACGACGCGACCGAAGGCCAGGTGCTCGTCGACGGCGTCGACGTGCGCGACTACACGCTCCGGGACCTGCGCGACCGCATCGGCTACGTGCCGCAGAAATCCATCCTCTTCAAGGGCACCGTCGCAAGCAACGTCGCCTACGGCGACGAGCCGGACGGACGCGACGAGCCGGACGGACGCGACGCGACGGCCGGCGAGACCACGTGCATCCGCGAGGCGGCCGACGTCGCCCACGCCACCGAATTCGTCGACCGCATGGACGGCGGCTTCGACGCGCCCATCGCGCAAGGCGGCTCCAACGTGTCCGGCGGACAGAAGCAGCGCCTGTCCATCGCCCGCGCCGTCCACCGCGACCCGGAGATCCTCGTCTTCGACGACTCGTTCAGCGCACTCGACTTCAAGACCGACCGCGAAGTGCGTGACGCGCTCGCGTCGCACGCCAAGGACGCGACCAAACTCATCGTCGCCCAACGCATCGGCACCATCATGAGCGCCGACCTCATCGTCGTGCTCGACGACGGCAAGGTCGTGGGCGAAGGCACGCACAAGGAGCTGCTCGAGACGTGCGAGGTCTACCGCCAGATCGCCGAATCGCAGCTCAGCCAGACCGAACTCACCGCCTGACGGCGGACGTACGAGCCGACAGGCGAGCTGAAGACACCAATACACTTAACAGGAGGAATTCCTATGCCAGGACCAATGGGACACGGCGGACCGAACCGCGGCGCCGTCGAGAAACCGCAGAACTTCGGGGAGGTCATGGGCAAGCTCGTACGCTTCTGCCGCCGCTACATCCCCGTCATCGTCATCGCGCTCGTCCTGGGCGCGGCCGGCACCATCTTCCAAATCATCGGACCGGACAAACTCAAGGACATGACCAACGAGATCGTCAAGGGCCTGCCCGCGATGGTCCACGGCAGGCCCGTCATGGGCGCCGTCGACTTCGACGCGGTCACGCGCATCGGCCTCACGCTCGCCGCGCTCTACGTGGGCTACGCGGTGCTCAGCTACGTGCAGAGCTGGCTCATGGCCAACGTCACGCAGCGCACCGCGCAGCAGCTGCGCGAGGCGATCAGCGAGAAGATCAACAAACTGCCGCTGAGCTACTTCGACAAGGTGAGCTACGGCGACGTGCTCAGCCGCATCACCAACGACGTCGACGCGATCGGCCAGACCCTCGGGCAGAGCCTCGGCTCGCTCATCACGTCCGTCACGCTGTTCGTCGGCGCGCTCGTCATGATGTTCTACAACAACGTCATCATGACACTGTGCGCCATCGGCGCCAGCCTCGTCGGACTCGTGCTCATGATGGGCATCATGAAGGCCTCGCAGCGCTACTTCGCACGCCAGCAGGCCGCCCTCGGCGACGTCAACGGACACGTCGAGGAGATGTACTCCGGACACCTCATCGTCAAGACGTACAACGGCGAGGCCGACTCCATCAGACGCTTCGAGCAATACAACACGGACCTCTACGACTCCGGCTGGAAGAGCCAGTTCCTCTCCGGCCTCATGATGCCGCTCATGCAGTTCATCGGCAACTTCGGCTACGTGGTGGTGTGCGTGGTGGGCGCCGCGCTCGCCATGAACGGCGACATCGAATTCGGCGTCATCGTCGCGTTCATGATGTACATCCGCCTGTTCACCCAGCCGCTCAGCCAGTTCGCCCAGGCGTTCCAGAACCTCCAGCGCTGCGCCGCCGCGTCCGAACGCGTGTTCGGCTTCCTCGAGGAGCCGGAGATGGCGGACGAGACGGCCAAACCGGCCCTGCTTGGCGCCAAGTACGCGGGCGGGCGCGAAGTGCGCGGCGACGTCGAATTCGACCACGTGCGCTTCGAATACGAGCCCGGCAAGCCAATCATCCGCGACTTCTCCGCCGAAGTGAAGGCCGGCCAGAAGGTCGCGATCGTCGGCCCCACCGGCGCCGGCAAGACCACGATGGTGAACCTGCTCATGCGCTTCTACGACATCGCCGGCGGGCGCATCGCCATCGACGGCGTCGACACGGCGAGCGTGCCGCGCTGGAACGTCCACGAACAATTCTCGATGGTGCTGCAGGACACGTGGGTGTTCCACGGCACCGTGCGCGAGAACATCGCCTACGCCAAGACCGGCGTCACCGACGCGCAGATCGTGGAGGCGTGCAAGGCCGTGGGCCTGCACCACTACATCATGTCGCTGCCCCAGGGCTACGACACCGTGCTCGACGAGAACACGTCCCTGTCCGCCGGCCAGAAGCAGCTGCTCACCATCGCCCGCGCGATGGTCCAGGACGCGCCGATCCTCATCCTCGACGAGGCCACCTCCTCCGTGGACACGCGCACCGAGGAGCTCATCCAGAAGGCGATGGACGCGCTTACCGTCGGCCGTACGTCGTTCGTCATCGCCCACCGCCTCTCCACGATCCGCGACGCCGACATGATTCTCGTGATGGACCACGGCGACGTCATCGAACGTGGCACGCACGAGCAGCTGCTCGCCGTCGGCGGGTTCTATGCCGACCTCTACAACAGTCAGTTCGCGCTCGCCGGCTGATGGAGTGTCCGCGGCGTTGCGTCAGGCGGTGAAGAAGCCGCCGGGGAAGCCGGACGACTGTACGGCGGTGCGGTCCGCGTTGAGCACGGCGCACTCGAACGGGAGGCGTGCGCCGAGACGTTCGAGCCGCCCGTGGAGCGTGTTCGCCGGCGTGGTGAACAGGGCCGTCGCCAGGCCGTCCGCCACGGCCGTGGGGTAGCGGTCGGCGATGCGATGCATTCGGCCGGTATCGGCGTCGTCACCGCCGCCGACGGCGTGGATTGCGGCGTCTCCTGCCGCACCGGCCGGCACGTACACCCACGTGGCGGCCACGTCGTCCACGGGCAGTCCGTCGACGGCGTTGAGCAGGTGATGCAGCCGCCGTCCGGCCGCCTCCCAATGCCGCCGGCTCGGCGCGCTCGCGCAGAACGCGCCCGCGTCGACGGTCGCGGTGCCGACCGCGTTCGTCGCGTCCGCCGGATCCTCCATCGCGATGGACACCGGTTCGCCGGGCGATTGGATGCGCAGGTCGCCGCCCGCGTCGATGACGTAGCCGGAGGCGGCGTATGCGGTGAGCCGTTCGGCGAGCAGGTCGACGAGATATCCCTTGCCGCACGCGCCGAAATCAAGCGCGACCGGACGGCGGGTGACGAGCGTCGTGCCGTGGCGTTCCACGTCGTCGCGCCAGGTCGCACGCCCGTGGACGGCGCCGAGGTTCCAGCCTGACGGGTCGTCGCTGGACGTGGGGGATGCGGCGGAAGTGAGCACGTCGGGGGAGAGACGGAACGAATACTGCGCGTCGTAGCCCAGACGGATGAGGTCCTCGCCCACGCACGGATCGACGGCGCCTTCGGTGGCGTCGGACAGCAGGTCGTAGAGGTCGAACAGCGGCCCGGTCCAATCGGGGAAATCGAACGAGCCGCCGTGCGCGGCGGTGCGCATCGCGGACACGGTCGAATCAGGGCGGAAGCGGGAGAGCGCATGCTCGTACCGGTCGATGAACGCCTGGAGGAGGCCGTACGGGCCGGGGTCGACGGTGACGTCGGCGGAGGCGGGATTGCCGAGGAGCATCTCGAGGGCGTCGTCCTCGTCGAGACCGGCGGCTTCGAACCGTTCGAGCGCGCCGGGACGGATGTCCGCGGCGGTGACCCGCGCGTCGTCGATGTCATCGGTGGATTGCACGATGACGCCGGTGCCCAGCGCGTGCGGGAAGGCCATCGTGTGCGGCATGCGTTCGGTCAGTGTGGTCATGGGAGCCACTCTACGAAGCGTTTCCGGAGACCGCCGCATATGTTCCGGTTTCCGCCGTCGCCTGCGTGTCGCGGTGCTAGGATTGACGCAGTGTCAACTGCGACGTCGCCGCGACGATGCGGGGAGGTCGCGGGATGCGGGCATATGCTGGCAATCGGATATGCCGGACGGCACGTCAGCGGATGACGGGCCGCAAGACGGCACACCACAGGGATTACGTCACGGAGGTGCGGTGATGGACGGTACGGCGATGCAGGGCGCGGCGGCACGCGGGGCGAAGGTGAAGGACCTTCCCGGCCCCAAGATCTGGGCGTTCGCGGTCGGCCAGTTCGGCTGGGCGCTGCTCTCCGGCATCATCTCGAACTGGCTCGTGTACTTCTACCAGCCGGACAACGAGACCATCACCCAAGGCCAGACCGTGTTCGTGCCGCAGGGGCTCGCCGTCCTCGGCGTCGTCACCGTCGTCGGCGGCATCACCGCGTTCGCGCGCTTCTTTGACGCGTTCGTCGACCCGGCCGTCGCCTCCCTCTCCGACCGCTGCGACGCGAAGGCCGGCCGGCGCATGCCGTTCCTCAAGTACGCGGCCCTGCCGCTCGCGCTCGTCACCGTACTCGTCTTCTGGAGCCCGATCGGCACGGCCAGCTGGGTGAACGCCGCGTTCCTGTTCGTCACCGTCATCGGCTACTACATCGCCCTCACGTTCTACTGCACGCCGTACAACGCGCTCATCGCCGAGCTCGGCCACGACTCCAAACAGCAGCTCGCCATCTCCACCGCCATTTCGTTCACCTGGGTGTTCGGCACCGCCGTCGCCTACGTGGCGCCCGTCATCTGGGGCGGCTTCGTGCCGATGCTCGGCCGCGTGAACGCCATCCGCCTCACCTTCACCATCATGGCGGCCGTCGCGTTCGTGTGCATGCTCGTCCCGCCGCTCGCCATCCGCGAAAAGGACTACGTGAACTCGCAGCCCACCAGCGAATCCACGATGGAATCCCTCAAACAGACGTTCGGCGACGGCGAGTTCCGCAAGTTCGTCTGCTCCGACGTGGTCTACTGGGTGGCGATCACCACGTTCCAGACCGGCCTGCCGTTCTTCGTGACCTCGCTGCTCAAGCTCCCCGAGACCACCACGACCATCTACTTCGTGCTCATGACCGGCGTGTCCGTGCTGTTCTACATGCCCGTCAACATCCTCGCGAACCGCGTGGGCAAGAAACGTCTCCTGCTCGTCGCGTTCGTCATCTTCACCTGCGCGTTCGCGTTCGCCGGCGCGCTCGGCTCCGCCGCCGTCGCGTTCATCCCGCCGATGGCGCAGGGCGTGGCGCTGTCCATCGCCGGCGCGGTCCCGATGGCCGCGTTCGGCATCCTGCCGCAGGCGATCGTCGCCAACATCGCCGACGCCAGCTCCAAGACCACCGGACAGGACCGTCAGGGCATGTTCTATGCGGCGCGCACGTTCGCGATGAAGATGGGACAGTCCGTCGCGATGCTCCTGTTCACCGGCGTCTCCACCATCGGCATGGCCTCCGGCGCCGGCTACCGCATCGCCGCCGTGTGCGCGGCCGTGCTGTGCGCGATCGGCGGCATCGTGTTCGCGTTCTACGACGAACGCAAGGTGCTCGACGTGCTGCGGCGGTGACGATTCGCGACGTGCCGCACGTCCCGCGGCGTTCCGTGATGCGGACGCGACGTGGGCGTACGCCCGTCGCGTTCACATCGTGAGACGTGACGACTCGACATATCGGACGGTTTTCGGCGGAATCGCGCGAAACGTCGTGACGACAACGGCGTGTACCTCAGCATCGCCGAAAAATCAAGACTGTTGTTCCGGAATTTTTTTCTCTATCGTTCTGATGGATTGTGAAATAGAGAGGAAATTTCAGGATGTCCGCGAATGGGTTGCCCAAACGCGTCCTGGCGAAGCTCGTCGCGCTCGCCGGTGCGTTGCTGATGATCGTGGCGATGGCCGTGGCCCCCGTGGCCGCGTTCACGCCGGCCGCGTACGCCGCCGGCTCCTCGTCCTCCTCCGCCGCCGATTCCGCCACCGACTACGATACGTGGGCCGACGTCGCCAAGGCGATGGACAAGCAGCTGAACGAAGCCTACAAGGCCTATCAGGGCGGCGACACCTCCGGCGCCGCCTCCGACTTCAACGGCGCCTACAACTCGCTGTACGTGGCCTCCAACTTCACCGCCGTGGTGAGCTCCACCATCGGCTCCGACAAGCAGATCGCGCAGCAGCAGGCCTTCAACGAGCTCAGGCAGCTCTCCTATGCGCAGGGCAACGAGGCGACGCTCCAGGAGAAGGTCGCGGCCCTTTCCGCCGACCTCGACGCCACCGCGCAGCAGCTCGACGCCAACGCGCAGCTCGCCAAGCCGCGCGCCTACGCGAAGGCCCTGCAGGACCAGATCGCCAAGGAGCGCAAGGAACTCGACGCCAAGAAGAAGAAGAACCCCGGCAAGGGCAACCGCTCCTGGACCGACGTGGCCAACGAGATGACCCCGATCCTCGACAACGCCTACAAGGCGTACGAGAAGGGCGACGGTGCGAAGGGCGCCACCCTCGTCAACAACGTCTACTACCAGTACTACGAGAAGCTCGGCTTCGAGAAGAACGTGATGAATGCGATCAGCGGCAGTCGCGTCTCCCAGGTCGAATACCAGTTCAAGATGACCCGCTCGGCCATGAACAAGGGCAAGAGCCTCAAGGCCACGAAGAAGCTCGTCGACGACCTCAAGGCCATGCTCGTCAAGGACGCCGGCATCCTCGACGGCGGCGCCGCCGACAAGGAGGGCGGCTTCACCAAGTTCATCACCAGCGCGGTGGGCCAGGCGTTCCTCATCCTCATCCGCGAGGGGCTCGAGGCGCTGCTCGTCGTCGCCGCCGTAATCGCCTACCTCGTCAAGTCCGGCAACAAGCGCTTCACCAAGTGGATCTACGTGGGCGTGCTCGCCGGCCTCGCCGGCTCCGGCATCATCGCCGTGATCTTCACGCTCCTGTTCGGCGGCTCCGGCCCCCAGCAGGAGATCATGGAGGGCGTGTGCGCGCTCATCGCCATGGGCATGCTGCTGTGGACCAGCAACTGGATGCTCAACAAGTCCAGCGTGGAGGCGTGGAACCGCTACATCCGCACCAAGACCGAGGCGGCCGTCAAGTCCGTGTCCGAACAGGTCGAATCCGGCGAGAAGGTGGCGTTCGGCACGATCGTCTCCCTCGCCATGCTGAGCTTCCTCGCCGTGTTCCGCGAAGGCGCCGAGACTGTCATCTTCTACCAGTCCATCTACTCGATGAGCCAGGATTCGAAGGGCATGTGGACGGGCGGCATCGCCGCGGCAGTCGTGCTCGTCATCATCTTCCTCATTATCCGCTTCACCTCCGTGAAGATTCCGATCGGCCCGTTCTTCCTCATCACCTCGATCCTCATGTCCGTGCTGGTCGTCGTCTTCGCCGGCGGCGGCGTGCACGCGCTCATCGAAGGCGACTTGCTGCCCGCCATCTACCTGGACGGCGTGCCCACCAACGACTGGCTCGGCTTCTACCCGTACGTCGAATGCATCGTGGCGCAGGCGCTGGCCGCCGTCGCCGTGATCGCGCTGTTCGTCGTCGGCTTCGCCAAGCAGCGCCGGCTCAAGGCCAACGCGGCGAAGGCGACCGCGCAGGACGCCCCGGCCAAGGCCTGAGCGGAGCCGCGGCCAGCAGACAGACTTACCCCCGAACAACCAACAACCCCATCCGTGAATCTCATTCACTGATACAGAAAGAAGAGAAAATGATGAAGAACAAGAAGATCGCCGCCCTGCTCGGCGTGCTGCTCGCCGGCTCCATGGCCTTCTCCCTGGCCGCCTGCGGCTCCACCGACGTGAACTCCGGCTCCACCAAGTCGGACTCCTCCTCGCAGTCCTCCGACAAGTCCTCCGACACCTCCTCCGACGCCGGCACCGGCTTCGAAGAGGTCCCGGTGGGCCCGTCCGGCACCGCCGAGGAGCAGGATCAGGAGGTCGGCCCGCTGACCGTCGGCGCCGTCTACTTCCAGCCGATCGACATGGAGCCGTCCTCCATGGGCCTCAAGGCCGCGGACGCCTCCTTCCACCTCGAGGCCGACATCCACGCCAACAAGAAGGGCACCGAGCTCGGCTACGGCAAGGCCGACTTCGTCCCGGACCTGACCGTCCACTACGACATCATCGACAAGTCCACCGGCAAGACCGTCGAGGGCGGCACCGCCACCTCCGGCGTGTTCATGCAGATGAACGCCTCCGACGGCCCGCACTACGGCGCCAACGTCAAGCTCGACAAGGCCGGCACCTACCAGCTCAAGCTTTCCATCGAGTCCCCGGCCAAGAACGGCTGGATGCTGCACGTCGACCCGGAGACCGGCGTCAAGGGCCGCTTCTGGACCGAGCCGCTCGAGGTCACCTTCGACAACTGGGAGTACACTCCTCGCCAGTGGTGATCACTGTATGAAAGAAAGCCCCCTCACGTCGCGCACGTCACGAGGGGGCTTTCGCCGGTTTTGGAACTAGCGGGAAAGGGCGCGAATGCTGGAACAATTCGTTGCGGTGATGCCGGGGACGCTGGCCCCCGCATTGCTGGTCATGTGCCTGAGCGTGACGCTCACGGTGGGCGAGGGACGTGACAAGCCGGTCAGCCACCGGTGGCGCCTGTACGGCGTGCTGCTGGGCACCGTCGCGGCCATCGTGTTCGCAGCCCTGCGCGCCACCGCCGTCATCAACCAGCGCACCTTCGTCAACCAGCCGGTCCTCACGGTCGCCGTCGTCGTCGACCTGCTCGCGATCGCCGCGATGATCGCCTCGCCGTGGATCCTCAAGGACTGGCAGCGCCACAAGTGGCTCATGCATCTGGCGAACGGCGTCGGCGCCCTCGCCATCGCCCTGACCCTCTTCTACGCCCTGCCGGACGTCATCCTCCAGCTCACCATCTGGGTGGAACCCGGCGAAACCGCATTCACCTCCGCCATGCTGCTGCGCGCGCTCGGCTTCCTGCTGGGCATCGGCGCCTCCATGGTGGTGGCCGCCATCTTCCGCACCATGCGCGAGACGGCGGTGCGCGCTTCGTTCATCGCCGCCGCCGCGCTCATGACGTTCATCCTGTTCCTGCAGCACGCCACCGGCCTGCTGCAGATCATCCAGGCGCATTCCCTGTTCTTCCCGCACATCCTGTTCCAGCCGCTCGTCTGGTCCATCAACCACAACAACCAGATGATCCTGGCGCAGGCGTTCGTCTTCCTCATCCCCGCAATCGCCTCCATCGTGGCCGGCTTCCGCACGAAGACCAAGCCGCAGGCCGGCGAGAACGAGGCGACCGTGCGCCGCCACAAGGCGTTCCGTCGTCGCGCCGTCGCCTCCGCCGTATGGAGTCTCGTCGCGATGATCGGCGTGACCCTCACCCTCACCGTGGGCGAGGCGGCCATCAACCAGACGCCCACCCTGTCGCCGCCGGAAACCTACTCGCTGAAGGACGGCACGGCCACCATCCCGTTCAGCCAGGTCGAGGACGGCCATCTCCACCGCTTTGAATACAAGGCGAAGGACGGCACCGTCATGCGCTTCATCATCATCAAGAAGAACGGCGGCGCATACGGCATCGGACTCGACGCATGCGAGAACTGCGGCGACGCCGGCTACTACGAGAAGGACGGCAAGATCATCTGCAAGAGGTGCGAAGTGGCCATCAACCTCGCCACCATCGGCTTCAAGGGCGGATGCAACCCCATCCCGTTCCCGTACAAGACCGGCAACGGCAAGATCACCATCCACACCGCCGATCTGGACGCCCTGAGCGCCCACTTCCAGTGAGACCGGCGAGTCCGGTGAGTCGAAAGGACGGAAGGTAGGAACCATGTTCTTTCTGCGAATGATCGCGCGGTCGTTCACCCGCCAGCTGCGCCGGCGCCTGCTCATCGCGCTCACCGTGTGCCTGTCGGCCACGGTGTCGGTCGCGATGCTCGGCGTCGTCTTCGACGTGGGCGACAAACTCAACGCCGAACTGTCCACGTACGGTTCGAACATCACCGTGCAGCCGAAGGCCGACGCCGTCGTCTCCGACCTGTACAACACGGAGGCCGGCGCCGCGGCCGGCGACCAGACCGACCCGACCGCGTTCCTCAAGGAATCGGACGCCGTGAAGATCAAGACCATCTTCTGGGCGTTCAACATCACCAACTTCGCGCCGCAGCTCAACGTGCACGCCGACGTGAACGGCGTGAACGCGCCGATCGTCGGCACCTGGTTCAACAAGACGCTCAAGCTCCCCTCCGGCGAGACCACGGTGGTGGGCGTCGAAGGCATGCGCTCCTGGTGGACGCTCGACGGCCACTGGCCGAAGGACGACTCCGCGCAGGGCGTCATCGGCAAGACCCTCGCCGAACAGCTCGGCGTCAAGGCCGGCGACACCGTCACCCTGACCAAGAAGACCGCGTCCGGGAAGACCAACCAGCAGAAGATCGAACTCACCGGCGTCTATGATTCCGGCGACGACGAGAACGGCTCGATCTACCTGCCCTCGTCCACCACGCAGGTGCTCGCGGACCTGCCCGATTCGGTCGACAAGATCGAGGTCAAGGCCCTCACCACCCCGGAGAACGACCTCGCGCGCAAGGCCGCGAAGAACCCGGCCGCGCTGAGCCAGGACGAATGGGAGACGTGGTACTGCACCGCATACCCGAGCTCCATCGCCTACCAGATCGAGGAAGTCATCCCCGGGGCCGTCGCCAAGCAGGTGCGTCAGGTCGCCGCCCTGCAGGGCAACGTGCTGCAGAAGACGCAGGCCGTGATGATCCTCATGACCGCGCTGAGCCTCGTCGCGGCGGCCGTGGCTGTCGCGAACCTCATGGCCGCGTCGATCTCCGAACGTTCCAGCGAACTCGCGCTGCTCAAGGCCATCGGCGCGACCGACGGCGCCGTCTCGCGCCTTATGCTCGCCGAGACCGCCGCGATCTCGCTGGTGGGTGCGCTGGTGGGTGCGCTGGCCGGTTCCGGCGTCGCGCAGATCGTCGGGCAGGTGGTGTTCGGTTCGGGCATCACGATGCGTCCGATGGTGTTCGTACTCGTGTTCGTGCTGCTCGCGCTGACGGTGCTCGTCGCCGCGTCGTCGTCGATCCGCTCGATCCTGAGCCTCAAGCCCGCGGAGGTGCTCCATGGCCGCTGATCCGCATGACGCGCGCGGGGCGCGCAATCCGCAGCAGACGCATACGCACGGGGAGGGAAGACTGAAATGACCAATACCGGCATGTTCTTCCGCATGCTGTTCGGCGCGGTGTTCCGCCGCCGGTCGCGTGCGATCATGGCCGTCGTCGCGTCGCTCGTCGGCGCAGCCACGCTGTTCTGCCTCGCGGCGATCTGCATCGCCGTGCCGCAGCAGATGAACGACGAGATGCGCTCGTACGGCGCGAACCTCATCGTCACCCCCACCGGAACGGCGGAATCGTCGGACGAATCCGGCGCGGCCGCGTCGAAGACCGGCATCGACGCGGCGATGGTCAAGCACACCACCGAAATGGTGCGCGCCAAAGGCGCCGCCAAGTACGCGACCTACCGCTACGAGAACGTGCGCGTCAACGCGGCGCCGTACGTGATGGCCGGCGTCAACCCGAAGCAGGTCGAGAACCTCAACCACCACTGGAACGTCGAAGGCAAATGGCCGTCCGAAGGCCGCGTGCTCGTCGGACGCGACGTCGCCGACGCGATGGGCCTCGTCGTCGGCAACCCGATTACCATCGGATACCGCGCGTCGGACAACGCGGCGACGTCGGGCGCAAGCGCGACGTCGACGGAATCGTCGACGGACGGAACGTTGTCGGACGCCTCCACGCAGTCGTCCACGCAATCCGACGCACAATCGGGCGACACCGTCAACGGCGAGAACGCGCAATCGCAGGCCAACAGCCAGCAGATGCAGGACGGCCGCGTCTCCAGCGACATCATGGACACCAAAGGCACCGAATTCCGCGTGGCCGGCATCGTCGACACCGGCGGCAGCGAGGACTCCATCATCTACGCCACCGCGGCCGACGTCGACAAGCTCACCGGCGTCACGCGAGGCGTCGACGTCATCGAATACTCCGCCTCCGCCACCGGCAGCGACCTTGACGCCACCGTCACATCCATCAACGACATGACCTCCATGCACGTCAAAGCGCAGCAGGTCACCAAGATCACCTCGTCGGACACGCGCATCATCACGATGCTCCAGACCCTGTTCTGGATCGTCTCCATCGTCGTGCTCGTGCTCACGCTCGTCGGCGTCTCCACCACCATCAGCTCGATCGTCTCCCAACGCAGCTACGAGATCGGCCTGCGCAAGGCGCTGGGCGCCTCCAGCGCATCCATCGGCATGGAGTTCTACGTGGAAAGCGCGCTCTACGGCCTCATCGGCGGCCTCTTCGGCACGGCGATCGGCTACGGGCTTGCGCGTCTCCTCACCTCCGTGGTGTTCGAGCGATCGCTCGACGTCAACTGGCCGCTCGCCATCGGATCGGTGGTCTTCAGCGCGTTCGTCGCCGTGCTCGCCTCCATCCCGCCCGTCTCACGCGCCTCGCGCATCGACCCCGCCATCGTGCTGCGGGAAGAGTAGCCGCGAAGAACGGACGCGAAGAACGGGCGCGAGAACCAGCTGTGAAGAACGATTGCGAAGAACCAGCCGTGAAGAACCAGCCGTGAAGAACAAAGGAACCAACATGTTGCTTGAACTCGACCACATCTCGAAGATCTACGGCGACCTGCACGCCGTGGACGACCTCAACCTCACCGTGCCGCAGGGCGAATGGCTGGCCATCGTCGGCTCGTCCGGATCCGGCAAGACCACGCTGATGAACATGATCGGCTGCATGGACACCCCGTCCAAGGGCTCCGTCTCGCTGGAGGGACGCAAGCTCGAGGACCTCAACGCCGCGCAGCTCGCCGACGTGCGCAAGAACATGATCGGCCTCGTGTTCCAGAAGTTCTACCTCGTGCCGCACCTGACCGCCGTGGAGAACGTGATGGTCGCCCAGTACTACCACTCTGTGGTGGACGAGAAGCAGGCGTTGGAGGCGCTCGACCGCGTGGGATTGAAGGACCGCGCCCACCACCTGCCCGGACAGCTCTCCGGCGGCGAACAGCAGCGCGTGTGCATCGCCCGCGCGCTCATCAACGATCCCAAGCTCATCCTCGCCGACGAGCCCACCGGCAACCTCGACGAGAAGAACGAGAAGATCGTGCTCGACCTGTTCCGCCAGCTGCACGACCAGGGCACCACAATCATCGTCGTCACGCACGACGCCCTGGTGGCGAGCTGCGCCGAACGCGAGATCATGCTCAACCACGGCGTGCTCGTCGGCGAGAAATGGAACGACGAGAAGGCGCGGGCCGCGTACGAGGCGGCCGGCGGACGTCCGGCGTTCACCGGCTCCACCGAGGAGGGCGCCCAGCGCGAAGGCGACCTGCCCATTGGCTTCGCCGACCCCACCAAGGCGGCGAAGACCGGCGGCGAGGAGTGAGACGCCTGCCTATGCATGGCGTTTATGCATAGCGTTGATGCATGTGCGTTCCCTCCGGAGTGGACGAGTAGACGAATAGGATGGTGGATATGAGCGATATGAGTGACGACAAGGCGAAGACGGGCGTGACCAAGGCGATCGCCGTCACCGCCGCCGCGCTCGCCCTGGTGGGCGGTGTGGCCGGCTGCGGCGAATCGAAGGCCACCCCGATGGATGACCAGTACGCGGGCAACTCCGGTGAGACCGAGAAGTCGCAGGAGGAGCAGTCGCAGTCCACGGACGGGTCCTCGTCCACGTCCGGTTCGGGGGATTCGTCGTCCACGAGCGGTTCGTCCTCGGACGGTTCGTCCAAGGACACCGGCAACTACAAGGACGGCACGTATTCGATCAACGGCCAGTACGGTCCGGTGGGCGAGGACTCCATCGACGTCCACTTCACCATCAAGGACCAGAACGTCGAGACCGTCGAGGTGATCGGGCATCCGTTCACGCAGATCTCCAAGCAGCACCAGACCGACTTCGCCAATGCCATCAACGGTGTGGTGGACGGCAAGCCGTTGAAGGGTCTCAAGGTGGACAAGGTGGCCGGCGCCAGCTGGACCTCCGACGCCTTCAACAAGGCCCTCGACCTGTGCCGTCAGCAGGCTTCCGTGCAGGAGTAGCCGCAGCGGGCGAAGCGGTTTGGCGCGGGGTTGACGGGGCGTTACTCGTACGTAGCCGCCGCCAGCCGCGCGCGCCGCTCCTGATAGGCATCCAGCGTGGGGTTCCCGCGCAGCTCCCAGAACGAGAACCGCCGCGCCTCTCGTTCCGCGGCCGAAGGCAGCGGATGCTCCACACCGCGGATCAGCACCTTTGTCACCTGTTCCACCGCCGTGAAATCGGCGAGCGGATCGCCGTCCACCGCCACGACGTCCGCGGTATAGCCTTCGGCCAGCATGCCGGTGACGCCTGCGAGTCCCACGGCCTTGGCCGCGCGCGCGGTGGCGGCGACCAGCACCTCCTCGGCGGGCAGTCCGGCCTCGTGCATCTTCACCAGCGCGGGCAGATACGCCTCCGGCGGGAACCGTTCGATGCCGAGGTCATGTCCGGCCACGACCTTCACGCCATGCCGGTACAGGTCCACCGAACGTGCGAACCAGGGTTCGCCGCCTTCGGGCAGCGGGTAGGTGGAGACCGCGGCGACGTCCACGTAGATGCCCGCCGCGGCGATGCGTTCGGCGAGTTCGGGGACGAACCGCGTGAAGCCGTCGTCGGAGACGAACGAGGCGTGCGCGATGAGGTCGGCCCCCGCTTCGACCGCCTGCTCGATGCCGGCGGTGCCGTGCGCGTGCACGGCCACGGTCTTACCGAGCCGATGCGCCTCCTCCACGCCCGCACGCAGTTCCTCGAGCGTGAACTGAGGGCGCCATTGCGCCGATCCGGGGGAGAGGAATCCGCCGGTTCCGGCGAATTTGATGGTGTCCACGCCCGCCTTGTGGTGTTCGCGGACCGCGCGGCGGATATCCGGGATGGAGTCGACCTCCGAGCCGTTGCGCCAGCCGTGTCCGCCGGTGGGGGTGATGATCGCCCCGGCGGCCACGATGCGCGGCGCGCGCACCAGCCCGTGCTCCACGGCTTCGCGCAGGGCGACGTCCGTGTAGTCGAGCGCGCCCAGCGACTGCACGGTGGTGACGCCCTGATCCGCCAGCCGTTGCGCGGTGTGCAGCGATTGCAGCGTGTTCCACGGCACGGCGATGGCGTCCGGGTCGATGACGTTCGGCTGCGTGGGGTTCCGTCGCCATTCGGTGCCCAGGTGGGCGTGCGTCTCCACGAATCCGGGCAGGAGCGTCGATGTGGGATGGTTCTCCTGCGGCCATGTCCGGTAGGGTTCCGGCAGTGCGGCCGCCGGACCGACCCATGCGATGCGTGCGCCGTCGATCGCCACGGAGGCGTCCGCGATCCATTGGCCGGCTTTGCCGGTGAACGCCCGTGCCGCGTTGAGTACGCGCCTTCCGTCCGATTGCGTGTGCGATGGTGCGGCCGACGATGCGGCCGCCCGCGTCGTCTTCCCCTGTGCCGTGTTGTCGTTGGTCATTGGAATCCGTTCCCCCTGTTCGGATGCGCCGTGGCCGTCGTGGCCGTGGCGCGATGTCGATCGATGTGCGATGTCGGTTGTGTTGTCGTTCTGCGATGCGAAGGGCCGCGCCGCTGTGCGGCGCGGCCCTTGGGTGCCGTCGTCCGGCTGCGTTCAGCCGTGTCCGGTCAGGTTCAGCCGAGCCAGACGCCGGAGAAGTCGCCGAAGGAGTCGGCGGTGAAGCGCAGGCCGTGCACCTTCGCGGCGACGGCCGCGTCCTGCGTGCGCTCGTAGATCGGAATCACCAGTCGGTTGTCCTCGATGTACTTCTGGATCTCCTGGTAGGAGGTGGTCTTCTCCGATTCGCTGCTCGTGGCGACCGCCTTGTCGAACAGGGCCTTCAGCTCCTTGGCCTGGGCGTCGGTCTTGTTGTTCTTGGCGTCGGGCGCCCACTGGCTGGGCAGGTTGTCGACGACGGCCATCGCCGCCGGGTCGGCGCGCGTGAAGGTGACCTTCGCGAGGTCGTAGTCGCCGGACGCGGTACGCGACGCCACCTCGGACTGGGTGAGCACGTCGATCTGGTAGTCGATGCCGACCTTCTTGAGCTGGTCCTGCAGAAGCACGTCGCCGGTGGAGCTCTTCGTGGTGATGTAGTGGACGGTCAGCTTCTTGCCGTCCTTGTGACGGTATCCGTCGTCGCCCTTCTTCCAGCCGGCCTGATCGAGCAGCGTGGCGGCCTTCTTCGCGTCGTACTTGACGGCGTCGGCGTTGGCCTGGAAACCGGGCGTGGTCTTGTCGATGATGCCCTGCACCACCGGGTAGCCGGAGCGCAGCACGGTCTCGGCGTACGTCTTGCGGTCGATGCCGAGCGAGAACGCCTGCAGCACCTTCGGATCGGACAGCGGGCCGTCATAGCGCACGTTCGGGTACAGGATGGAGCTGGTGCCCGGCACGGAACGGGACTGGATGGAGTTGCCGGCCTGCTTGATCTGCGCGGAATCGTTCTCGTCGAACGAATCCTCGTTGCTCGGCCAGATCACGTCGATCTGCCCGCCGTTGAGGGAGCCGATCTGCACAGATTTCTCCGGCACGTAGCTCACCTCGATCTTGTCGAGGTAGGCGTCGCCCTTGAGCGTGGAGAACGGGGACGGGCTGTTGTAGCCGTCGCGGCGCACGAGCACGGTCTTGGTGCGGGTGTCGAACTTCTCCAGCGTGAACGGGCCGGTGCCCACCACCTTGCCGGCGGCGCAACGCTGCTGGAAGGGCACGTCCGCCAGATACTTCGGGGAGACGATGCCGAGGTTCGTGGTCGTCAGCGTCTGCAGGAACGAGGAGTTCGGGGCGGACAGGTGGAATTCAACGGTGGAGACGTCGGTCTTGGTGACGGATTCCAGGCCGGTGAGCGACTGGTTGCCGGTGCTCACCGGGTGGCTCGGGTCGAGATGGTCCTCGAAGTTCTTGACCACCGCGTCCGCGTCGAACTTCTCGCCGTCGGAGAACGTGATGCCGCTCTTCAGGTGGAGCGTGTAGGTCTTGCCGTCGGCGCTCGCCGTGTAGTCCTTGGCCAGCCACGGCTTGATCTCGCCGGTCTTCGGATCCTGGTCCAGCAGCGATTCGACGATGTTGCGCTGCAGCGTGCGCGTGGTGGTGATGCCCGTCTGGAACGGGTCGATGCAGCCCACGGTATCCGTCGGCTGCGCGATGCGCAGCGTGCCGCCCTTGACCGGCGTGCCGGCGTCCGCGCTCTGCGCGTTGCCGCCGGCCGCCTGGCCGCACGCCGAGGCGAGCAGGATCGCCGCCAGCGAGGCGCAGACCGCCGCGGCCCTGCCGATGTGTGCATGTGAACGGTTCATGAAAGACCCCCAGTCGATATGCGAATGACCCGTGCGGAACCTTGAAGGTTCCCGTGTCGTTGCTTCACGAACCTACAGGGATGGGGAATCCGACACAGTCGGGTTCGTATACCCGTTGCTTATGGGGCGTTCAAGCGCCTATCAGGCGAATTGATGACCGGTCATCGAAGCGTCGTACGGCGTGACGCGTGCGTCACGCGCGGCATGGGGCGTCGGCGAACGGCAGGGCGGCGAACAGCGGGAGGCTGAAGAACACCGGAATCGGGTACCAGAACAACGCTTCGGGGGAGGCGTACAGCGAGAGCACGGTGAAGAACAGGAGCGCGTACGCGGCGAGATGCGCGCCGGCGACGGAAGCGGCGCTTCCGGACGTCCGCCGGCGGCGCACCCATCGGACGGCCAGCGCGACGCCGATCGCCGACGGCATCCACGTGACGTACAACGCCATCGCGGTAAGGGGGTTCGAGGCCTGCGGATCGCGGGCCTGCGGACGTACCCAATCGCGGACGGCGCGCAACGCGTCCCGCTTCCACTCGGGCCTGTCCGACGTGCCCATCAGCGGCGTCAGGTCGCGTGTGATGGCCTTGAGACGCGCCTGCGGCGTCCGTGCCGTGGATGGGTCCACGAATGATGCCCATTGCCTGAGATAGCCGGGGCGCAGCAGGTAGTCGGAATCCGTGGGATAGGCGAAGTTCACGGTGGGATCCCACCATCCGCGGATGGGTCCGGCGTACGCCTTGACGTACTCGTCCGGATGCGCGAGGCCCAGCCGCGCCCACACGCCCAGCGCCGCGAGCTTGTCCGACGCGGACGGGGCCGCGTCGCCGGATGCGCCGGAGGAGGTGGCTTTGCCGTGTCCCGTCCGCAGCGTGGCGAACGTCTCGTTCGTGCGATGTCGATTGATGTTCGCCGCCGCCCTGTCGAGGTCCATCACCTTCTCCAGCGTGCGGCGCTGGTCCGGCGTGATGGCCGACGGGTCGTCGTGCGCCACCTGCGCCACCGGCTGCGTGACGAGCCCCCACACCTCGCGTCCCGGCGAGACGTTCGCGTGCGTCGCCGCCGTGGCCAGCGGCGCGAACACGCCTTGCGCGAGCACGATCGCCGCGACGAGGCAGACGGCCGGCTGATGCCGGTTCGCCCGCCCCGTCCCGCGGCATACGAACAGCATGCAGACGCCCGCGCACAGCACGATGACCAGGGCCGTGCGCTTCGAGGCGACCACCGCGAACAGCAGCAGCGTGAACGCCACCGCCACCGGCATGCGGCGCAGCACGCGCCCGCGCGTGCGGCACACCTCCGTGAACAGGACGGCCGCGGGCAGGAAGAACACCGTGTGCAGCGAATCCTTGCCCATCGTCGCGATCGACCCCACCACCACATAACTGGTGGCCAGATAGACGAGGCCGAGCGCCCGCAGCCACCGCGGCACGCCGATCTTGCGGATATAGCACAGCAGGAACGCGGAACCCGCGGCCAACGCCAGAACCTGCACGAGCGTATACAGCGCCTCGCCGGCGAGCGGCGAGCCGAACGCCGCGCCCGTCCTCCAGAACAAGCCGAAGACGAGCGTGTCGAACAACGGGTGCTGCGTGTAGTAGCGGTGGATGCCGGCCGACTGCAGATACTGGGCGAGCGTGTCGTCGCGCATCGAGCCCGGCCAGACGAGCACGAGCCACGGCGTCCACGCGGCCAGCAGCACGAGCATGTACGGCAGGAACCGTGCGCGCATCGCCCTGCCCATCGTCGAAGGGAAGGACCGGTTCAGGAATGCGAGAATCCGCGGCGCCGCAAGCGCGGCCGCCGTGCGGATGTTCGAAAGCGAGTGCCCCACAGGCGCCCAGTGTAGTGCGGCGGTGTGCGTGGTGCGTTCCACGATGGGACGCCGGGCGCACGCGCGGCGTGCGCCGCGTCGTACAATCCGGGGAAACGCACTGGCACGGAAGGGGACCATCATGCCGGAACATCAGACGAACCAAACGGGCATCGCATCGTACGCATCGAACGCGACGGGTGCAACGAACACGGGCACATCGCACGCATCGGACGCCGCGACCATCCACATCCCGGCGAACCCGCAACGGCTCGGACTCGCGCGCGTCACACGGAACGTCGCGTACAAGACCGGCGCCGACGACCTCGTCATGGACATCATCGCACCGCAGAACTCCGGCGACGCGGACGACCGCCGCTATCCCACCGTCGTGTTCGTGCAGGGCAGCGCGTGGACCACACCGGACCGCGACTACGAACTGCCGCAGCTCGCCGAACTCGCGCGCGCAGGCTACGTGGTGGCCACGGTGAACCATCGCAACGCCTCACGCAACCCGCAGCACGTGTTCCCCGCCTACCTCGAGGACGTGAAGGCCGCCATCCGCTACCTGCGCGCCAACGCCGCGCAATGGCACGTGGACCCGGAACGGCTCGGCATCTGGGGCACGTCCTCCGGCGGCAACACCGCGCTGCTGGTCGGCATGACCGCCGACGACCCCCGCTACGAGGACGGTACCTGGCCGCAGGCGGGCGACGCCGTCGACTTCGTGGTCGCCTGCTTCCCGCCCACGGACCTGACCGAGGCGATCGACGCGTTCGGGAACGAGGACGATCCGTTCCGTCTCTACTACTTCGGGCCGTTCGCGGCCGTGGTGGGCGCCACGCCCGCCACCGGGCTCGACGACGCGGTGCGCTCGCGGGCCGCGGAGATGAGCCCGTATCTGCACGTGGAGGACGGGCGCGGCTACCCGCCCATGCTGCTGTTGCACGGCACCGGCGACACCGTGGTGCCGTACCGGCAGTCGGTGAAGATGCGCGACCGACTGGTCGCCCACGGCTACGACGCGCGGCTGGTCCTCGTGGACGGCGCCGAGCACGAGCAGGACTTCTGGAGCCGGGCGGTGCTGGACGAGATCTTCGGGTTCATCCGCGAGCACAGCTGAGCGGGGAGACCCGGGTGAGGCGGCCGCCGAGCAGGACGGCCGCAACCGCATGCGCCGCTACGCCACCACCTTGGTGCTTTCCACCTTGGCCACATACCACTGGTTGAACCTGACCAGCGGCTTCCTGAGCACGAGCCCGACGAGCAGCAACGGCGGCACGAACAGGAACAGCTGCCCGAGGGCGCGCCAATAGTCCATGTCGTAGACGCCGGCGATGGCCGCACGGATCATCGTCACCGAATGCGTGACCGGCAGGAACGGGCTGATCGCCCCGATCCATCCGGGCAGCACCTGCAGCGGGTAGGCGGCGTTGGAGCCGGAGATCTGCACGATGAGCATGAGCACGCCGATCGCCTTGCCCACGTTGCCGAAGCTCACCACCATCGTGTACGCGAAGAACGAGAACAGCAGCGAGCTCGCCCAGCCGGTGAGCATGAACAGCAGCGGGTGCACGGCCTGCACGTGGATGAACAGCAGCGCGCCGCCGAAGGAGAACGTGCTCTGCGCCAGTGCGATGAGCGCGAACACCCCGTAATGCCCCAGATACATCTGATGCGGCTTCGGGTCGCCGAGTTCGCGGCGCACGCGGCGCGAGACGGTGGTCTTGAGCGTCACGGCCATGAGCAGCGCGCCCACCCACAGCGGGATGACGAGGTAGAGCGGCGCCAGCGAGGAACCGAAGTTGTCCACGGGGAACACGGCCTTGCGCTTGAGCGCCACGGGCGCGGCGAGCGTGGCGGCCAGGGTCTCGGGGTTGTTGCCGAGCACCTCCTTGACCATGCTCATGTCGCCGCTGTCGAGCGCCTTGGCGAGCTTGTCGTTGAACGTGCCGAGTTCGGTGCCGGCCTTGGTGAGCTTGTCGGCCACGCCGGTGAGCGTGTCGTGCACGTCCTTGAGGCTGGCGTTCGCGTCCTTCGCGGTGCCGTCGAGGTCCTTGAGCGTGGTCTTGAGCTTCGCGGCGCCGGAGTCGAGCACGCGCGTCGCGTCGTTCACTGAGGCGTTGAGCTTGGTGAGCTGCGGTTTCACGTTCGCATCGAAATCGGCCTTCACGCCGGCGATGCTGGCCTTGGCCTGCTTGGCGAGCTCCTTGACCTGCGTGTGCTGGTCCTGTGCGCTCGAGTTCTTGGCGCGTACGGCCGCCGCCGCGTCGTCGAGCCGCGACTTCACGTTGGCCTGCAGGTCGATGGCGGCGTCCAGCTGGGTGAGCATCGGGTCGAGCAGCGATTGCAGGTTGCCGGGCAGCTGCTGCTGCAGCGAGGCGATGTCGTCGCGGATCTTCCGGTATTCGTCGATCTGCGCCTGCACGTGCGACGACTGCGTGTCCAGCGCCTTGGCGGTGTCCTCGGCCTGCGTGCCGGCCGTGGAGTAGAGCCCGTCGATGGAGTCGGCCACGGCGCCGTAGCTGTCGGCGCTGGTGGACAGCGCCTGGGAGAGGGCTTCGGCCGCGTCGCCCATGGCTCCGGTGAGCCCGGTGGCGCTGGTCTTGGCGCTCTTGAGCTGCTTGCCCGCGTCCGTGGCGGCGCTGGAGGCCTGGCCGAGCAGCTGCGTGGAGTTGGTGAGCAGCGTGCCGGCGGCGTCGGTGAGCGAGGCGTAGTCGTTGAGGGTGGAGGCGCCGTCGGTGAGGCTGGTGGCGAAGTCGCCGATGTTGGCGCTGAACCGGCCGAGCGCGGCGGACGCCTTCGGGTCGGACAGGTCGTCGGCCAGCTGGGAGGCGATGGACAGCGCCGTGCCGGTGAGCGTCTCGGCGAACATCTCGTTGATCTGCGTGCTGACCTCGCTGGCGCCCTCGGTGGTGAGGTTCGGGGCGAGCGCGTTCTTCTTCTCGTTCTCGTAGTAGGCGATGTCCACGTTGGAGGCGTCGGCGGAGAAGAACGTCATCATCTTTTGGCTGAAGTCCTTGGGGATGACGATGGCCGCGTAGTATTTGCCGGATTTGGTGCCGTCGATCGCGTCGGTCTTGGTGGTGATGGTCCAGTCGAGCTGCGAGTTGGCGCGCAGCGTGTTGACGACGGTGTCGCCGATGGTGATCTTCACCGGGATGAGGTCGGACTGGTAGCCCTTGTCCACGCTGGCCACGGCGAACTTGAGGTTCTTGAGGTTGGCGAACGGGTCCCAGCTGGCGGTGATGTTGAACCAGGAGAACAGGCCGGGGATGACGGTCAGTCCAATGACGATGATGACGGAGACGATGTTGCTGAACAGCCGGCGCACGTCGCCGGTGAACAGGTGCCAGATGGTCCTCATTGCGCGTGCCTTCCTTCGTGTGCGTCGTGTGTGCCGTGTGTGGGGTCGATGATGTCGGTGAAGTCGATGTCGCCGGGGGTGATGGGGGCCATTCGCTGCGTGACGGCCTGATCCGTGCCGGTCGTGCCGGCCTTCGTGTGCGCCGCATGCGACGGCGCGGCCGCCGGGGCCAGCGGATTGGCGAGCTTCTCGCGCACCCGCTCGCGTTTGCGTGCCCGGGCGCGCGCCTTGGCGCGTTCGCGTCGCTGGATGTAGGCGCGGATGGCGTCGTCGTCCAGGTTGCCGAGCTCGCGCTGGCGGCGCAGGCTGTCGTGCATGTATTCGATGGTGATGAGGAACGCGATGATGATGAGGATCCAGATCAGCCAGGCGAGCATCGCCTCGAGCTTCGTGTTCGGTGTGAGCGAGAACGTGACCGCCAGGATGACGGGCACGACGAGCCCGGCGACGAGCGCGCCGCGCTTGAGGCGCGGGTAGTGCACGGCGAACTGGGCGGCGCGGCGTTCGAGGCCCTCGCGGTAGTCCTCGTGGTCGCTCAGGACGCGCAGCGCCGCGGAGACGCGGTATTCGGTGCCGGGCATGTGCACCTGCTCGCCGATGATGATGTCGCTCTCCTCGATTTCGCGCGCGAACAGTCGGTTCACGTTCGCCATGAGCGGCCGGATGAGCAGACCGAGCGCGAACGAGGCGATGACGAACAGCAGCAGGTGGCCGATCTTGTTGAGCCAGTGGCCGTCGTAGAAGCCGCCGATGGCCTCGCGGAACGCGTCGATGGAGTAGGTGAACGGGAAGAACGGGTACAGGTTGCGGAAGAAGTCCGGCATCATCTCGATGGGGTACAGGCCGGACGCGCCTGGGATCTGCAGGATGATGAGCGCCACGCAGATGCCCTTGCCCACGTGCAGGAACGTGGTGGAGAGCGCGTAGACGAGCGAGGCGTACACGAACGAGGTGATCATGCCGGTGAGGATGTACATGAACGCGTTCACGGTCTGCACGCCGATGACGAGGTTGCCTACCGTGGTGACGAATCCCTGCGCGAGCGCGAGGATGGCGTACAGGAGGAAGCGTCCCATGTAGCCCTGTGTGATGGTCATGTTCTCGATGCCCTCGTCGTCGGTCTCGAGTTTGAGGATCACGGCCAGCGCGAATGCGCCCACCCACAGCGCCATGTTGGTGAACAGCGGCGCCATGCCGGAGCCGTACGAGTTCACCGGGTAGAGGATCTGCGTGTCGAGCACGGTGGGGGAGAGCATGAACTTGGCGATGCGTTCGGTGTCGAGCTTGCCGTCCTCGCCGAACAGGCCGGAGAGCGCGCTGGAGGTGTCGAGCGCCTCGATGTCGGTGCGGACGGTGGCGATCTTGTCGGCGGTGCGTTCGAGCGCCTTGTCGGTGTCGGCCAGGGCCTTCTTCGTGTCGGCGGCGGCCTTGTCGAGCTGGTCGAGCACGGTGCCGGTCTGGTCGATGAGCGTGGATTGCGCGGTGAGTCCGCCGCCGAGCGTGCCGGCGGTGCCGGCGAGCGATCCCAGCGATGCGTTGAGTTTGGGCAGCGCGCCGGTGGTGAGGGCGGTGCGCGCGTCGCCGGTGGCGCCGAGCGTGGTTTGTGTGGCGTTGTTGAAGTTCGTGGCGAGCCCGTTCACGGAGGTGATGGTGTTCGCGGTGTCCTTGGTGAGGGTCTTCGCGTCGGCGAGGGTCTGCGCGGTGTTCGCGTTCTGTTTGTCGAGCCGGTCGACGATCTTCTGGAGCGCTTCGACGCCGTTGGTGCTGGGCAGCTGTCCGATGATGCCGTTGAGCTGGTCGATGACCTTCTTGTTGGCCGTGTTCACGGCGGTGAGCGTGGTGACCGCGTCGTCCGCCGCGCCGTTGGCGGCGGCGAGTCCGCCGGTCACCTTGCCGATGCTGTCGGTGGTCTGCTGCGAGGTCTGTGAAAGGAGCGTCGAGCCGGTGTCGAGCGCGCCGGACGTGTTGGTGACGAAGCCGTTGAGCGTGGTCTGCGTGCCGCCGATGATGTCGGAGACGCTGGTGAGTCCGTCGCTGGCGTCGGTGCCGAGGCGTTTGACGTCGTCGAGTGCGGTCCGCGCCTGTTTCGTCTTGTCCGGGGTCTCGTCGAGCTTGGCGCTGAGTTTGGCGATGGATGCGCGGGTCTTGGTGATGTCGCGTTCGGCGTTCTCCAGCGATTTCAGGGTTTTCGTCTGGATGGAGCCCGCGGTGAGGCCGGCCTGGTCGGTGGCCTTGTTCACCGCTTCGGAGAGCGTCTTGCTCACGGTGGAGACGAAGGTGCCGTTGACCTGGTTGTCCACGGTGCTCGCGCCCACGTCGGTGATCTTCGGCGCGATGGCGCTGGCCTTCTCGTTGACGTAGTACCTGAGTTCGGGCCGGCCTCCGCCGGTGACGACGCCGGCCAGGCGGTCGCTGAAGTCTTTGGGGATGACGATGGCCGCGTACGCCTGTCCGGATTCCACGCGGTTCAGGGCTTCGGTCTCGTCCGCGAACGTCCAGCCGAGCTGGTGGTTGGCCTTGAGCTGCGTGACGATCTGGTCGCCGAGGTTGGCCTTGCCGATGAGCGCGTTGGTGGTGCCCTTGTCGTTGTTGGCGATGACGACCTGAATGCCCTGCGTGTTGCCGTACGGGTTCCAGAATCCCACGATGTTGAACCACGCGTACAGCGGTGGTATGAATACCAGGCCGAAGGCGATCACCCACGCGGCCGGCACTCTGAGCATGCGGATGAGGTCGCGCTTGAGGATCGCGAGAACGTTGCCCATGCCTGTCTTCCCATTCCTTGCTTCGGTTGTTTCTCCGCGGGCCGCCGGCCCGTGCGCTCCGTGATGTCCGATGCCTGCGCCGCCGTGTGCGGTCCGTTGCGGCATCATGTCTTGACGTTCCGTCAATTTTGGGCCGACGGAAGGCCGCCATCCGCCACTGTAGCCGAGGGGAATGGAGGAATGGTGGGGATTGCCGTGTTGGTGGTCAATCTGTCTAATTAATGGATTCGGTAATCCGCATGACGAAGCCCCCGCATCGCGGTGCGCGATGCGGGGGCGGATGGGAACCGGCGGGAAGCCTCAGGAGGCGATGGAGTCGCCGGAGGAGGACGAGCCGTCATACGACGAGCTGGAGCCGCTGGAGGAGCCGGAGCCGCTGGACGAGCCGCTGGAGGAGCCGGACCCGTTGGAATCCGAGGAGCCGTCGGAGCCGGAGCTCTGGCCGCCGGGGCCGCCGCCGGGCATGCCCATGCCGCCGCCTTGGCCGCTCTGGCCGCCGGGCGCGAAGCCCTCGGACGAACCGCCGGACATCTGTCCCATCTGGCTGGTCTCCGGGGAGCTGGACTTGGTCAGCGCGCTCACCGTGTAGCCGCCGGCCACGCCGCCCAGCAGGCCGCACACCAGCGTCACGCCGGCGATGATGGCGATGGTCTTGCCGCCCAGCTTGCGCCCGCCGTCCTTGCCGTCCTTGACGGCCGTCGCCGCGCCGGAACCGTTCGCGGGAGCGCCCGGTGCCGCCGGCGCGTATCCGTAGCCGCCGTTGCCGGTGGGTGTTCCGGAGCCGTATCCGGCTCCGGCATAGCCGCCTTCGACCGGGGGCTGGTACGTCGGACGGTAGGTCTGCCCGGTGCGCGGGTCGACGCCGTACGCGGTGCCGAACGCGTTCTGCGCGCCGTACTGTTCGGTGCGGGGTTCGGTACGCGTCGCCTCCGCCGCCGTCGGTGCGGCGGGTTGTGCGGCGGCCGGCTCCTGGACCGGCGTGGCCGCCGCTTCCGCGGTGGGGCGCTGTTCGATGACCGTGGTCTCGGCCGCGCTCCGGCCGTCCGCCGTTGCTTCCGCGGGCGGGAGGGTGACGGTCGTGTCGTTGACGGGGTTGTTGGTGGAATCGTTGGTGGTGCTCATGATGATGCCTTTCGTGGGTGATGCAGTGTGATGAAACGGGAATCGTCGGAATCGGATGGGGTGGTGCCGCGGCCGTCACCGGCCGCGGCGGAACGATCTCACATCGACCAGGAGGTCGACGTGCCGAACCGGTTGTCGTACGCGGAACGGTCGATGAGGTCGCTGCTGAGCTCGGTGTCGTCGGACGTGGCCGCGTCGGGCAGCGACGTCGAGTAGTCGCCGCTCACCGTGACCGTTACGTCGGAATCGCCCTGCACGACGGTCTTGCCGCCGGACGTGATGGTGACGGTCCTGCCGGACGCGTCGACGACCTTGCCGCCGGACGCCACGTTGAGCGCGGAGACGGTGGTGTCGTCGGTCACCACCCACGTGGAGGAGCCGTCGACGTTCACCGTGATCGGGGCGTCGGTCTTCGCGTCGTCCGTCGCGCTCGCGTTCTCTGTGATCGAGGCGGAACCGGTCCACGTCGAGCCGTCCAGCAGGTTTAGCGTGACCGACGAGATCGTGTCCGCCGAAACCGTGCCCTCAAGCGTCTGGTTGCGCCCGGTGAACGTCACTGTCGCGCCGTTCGATCCGGCCGAACCCCAGTTGTTGGCGTCATTGCCGGCCGCCGTGATGAGCGCCGCCTTCGAGGAGTCGAAGTCGAGCGTGGTGTTCGAGAGGACCACGTCGGCCGTGGTGTTCGTGAAGTAGAACATCGAGCCGGACTGGATGGACGACTTCAGCGTGGAATCGGCCGTCTGGAACGTGGCGTGCTCGCCGGTCGTGGACTCGGCGTCGCCGGAGGTCGACTGGTAGATGATGACGCCGTTGGCCACCGGGTCGCTCGCCGTCTTGTCGGTGATCGTGCTGGTGAGCGTCGAATCCTTGATGAGGATCGTGTTGAGACCCTCCATGCCCGCGATCTGCGAGCCGGAGGAGGTGCCGGTCACGTTCGTCACCTGGATGTCGCCGGTGGAGTACAGCAGCGGGGAACCGGAGCCGGCCGTCGTGAGGTCGGCGTCGTTGAGGGAGATCGAGCCGCCGCCGCGGTCCGTGGCCACGGTGGCGGAATGGTCGCCCTGCGTGTCCGCCGTGACCTCGCCGGCAAGGATCGTGCCGCCGTAGGTGGCGTCCAGCGCTCGCGAGTTGTCGCCGGTCGTGGCGATCGTCGTGTCGTTGACGAGCGCGGTGCCGGAGTCCGTGGCGAACACGGCGTTCGAGCCGGACGAGTCGGCGGTGAGCTTCGAACCGGAGATCGCGGTGGTCGAGCCTTCTCCCACGGTCAGCGAGATGGAGTTCGTGCCGTAGAAGTTGTTGTTGTCCGCATTGTCCGAATCGCCCGATTTGGTGAGCGTGCCGTCCGTGATGGCGAGCGTGCCGCCGTTCTGCGCGAGGGCCGCGTTCTGGTCCGATGAGGTTGCGGACGTGGTCTCGCCGTCCGACGTGACCTCCTTGCCGTCGGCGGTGAGCGCCGCCGTGTACGTGCCGGTGTAGTCGTAGCTCATGGTGTCCGCGCCGCCCATGCCGCCCATCTGGTTGGTGATGGTGCCGTTGGCGCCGGATCCCGTGCTCGTGGCGCGCAGGACGGCCATGCCGGCTGCGCCGCCGCCGAAGCCGACGACCAGGGCGGCCGCCGCGGCGAAGCCGACGACCGCGCCGGTGGAGGAGGCGACGGCGCGGCCGCGCGCGTCGCGCCTCGCGTTGCGGGTGCCGTCCGCGGCCTTGAGGGCCGGGATCCGCCGCTTGCCGGATGCCTGATGCAGATGCTTCATGATGGTGCCTTTCCTCGCGCCCGTCTCGTGCTTGCGGTGACGGGCGTCTTCGTTGTTGATACCCAGTACACCGCCCGTTCCGGGGAGCGCCCTTGCGTGGACGTGCAGGTCGTCTTTGACCTTGCGAAGCGTGCTCTGCATGATTCTTGGACGTTTCCTGAAAGCGGTTCCGTCTGGCGTGGCCGATCGAAGAATATGGGCTGGAATACCCGTTATCTGCGGTTTGCAGAGCCGAATACCCGTTTGGGCACCATCGAATCGGGTGTTTGACGCTGCAAATCCCGGAGAACGGGGGTTTGGGCAGGGTGTGGAGGTCTCTTGGGAGCGCGGCTTACCCGCGGGGCTGGGGACATGCCAGCCGGTACAGCCGCTCGGCGTTGCCGTGGGCGAGGGCGTCGATGACCCTGCTGGCCTGCGCCGCGTCCCAGACGCCCTGCGCCGTCCAGTCGTCGGCCAGCGCGCCGACGGCGCGACGCCAGATGAGCGCGCCGAGCGCATGCGTCTCGGCCACACCGAACCCATCGGAGGCGTACAGCAGCTGGCCGAACGGACACCATTGCAGCGCGCGTTCCAGCAGCGCCCGGGCGCCCTGTACACCAGCATGCATGACGGCGAGACTCAGATCCATAACCACGTTCGGATGCGTGGCGCACATCCACGCGGCCTGACGTTCGTAGGGCGCGCAGTGCAGAAGATGGATCGGCGCGCCCGTGCGCACGAGCGGTTCGAGCAGCGTCGGATCGACGTCGTGCACGCGGGCCTCGGCGTCGCCGAACCCCACATGGAACTGGACGGGCAGACCGTAGCGCAGCGCCTCATGCACGATGAACGCTTCGACGGTCGGGTCCGCCAGCCGCGCGCGTCCGGACGCGTCGAGACGCGCGACGGCCTCGACCACGTGCGCATCGTCCGGACGGCTCCAGTCGATGGCGAATCCGGTGCGGTAGGCGGCGACGCTTTTGAATCCGACGACGGGCACGCCGTCGTCGCCCGCCGCCGACTCCGTACGGAGCGCGTCGCGGAACCGGCCGGGGAACGTCGCGTCGTCGCCGGCCTGCAGCACGCGTTCCGCGACGGTTTCCAACCGCACGACGCGTGCGGCGCGCGAGCCCGCAGCACGCGCGAGGAACCCGCGCGGCGTCTCCATGACATCGGCCGCGGCGCCGGTATCGAGCACCCACGTGCGCACGCCGCAGGCGCGCAACAGACGGTCCTCGTACCCGCGTCCGCCGCGCGTGCGCCAGTAGGCGCGCGCGTCGGCAGGGGAGGAGGTGCCGGAATCGGCGTCGTCGCCGTACGCTCGGGCGAGACGCACGAGCGCGCACCCGAGCCGGCCGTCGAGCAATCGCTCGAGACGACGCTCGTCCCGAGCGGCGTCGCCGCCCGAACCCGGCAGGTCGGCGAGGAACATCGCCTGCGTGAACAGACGGGCGTCGACGGGACCGCGGTACAGGGTGTGCGCGTGCGCGTCCACCAACGGCACGCGCATCGCATGGGCGGACGGCGCCGGGCCCGCGGCGCCGCCATCACGGCGGGCCGCGGGCCCGGACATGCCGTCACCCACGAGGGGATCCACTACGTGATTCACGACGGATGTCACCACACGTGGCGGAACAGGTAGGTGAGCTCGTCGTCGGGGGTGTCGCCGTACGTGGCCTTGACGAGGCCGCGGATCGCGACGACCGCATCGACGATGCCGTCGCCGTACCAACGACGCGTGGCCTTCGACTCGCCGAACAGGCGGGTGATCTCGTCGAAGTCGTTCGGGAACGGAACGAGGCCGCGCTCCCGCTTCTCCTCGTCGGAGAACGAGGCGGGAATGCCTTCGGTGGGCTTGAACAGCGGCTGGGACTGCTCGATGCCGTCGAGCGCGGCGGACAGCAGACCGGTCAACGCCAGATACGGGTTGGCGGCAGCGTCGCCGGTCTTGATCTCGATGTTCGCGCCGCGCGGGTTGCCGAGCGTGGCCGCCGCATAGCGGATTGCGACCTCGCGGTTCTCCAGACCCCAGCCGATGGCCGCGCCGGACCAGGTGTCCGGCTGCAGACGCAGCAGCGAGACTGGAGAGCCGGACAGGATCGCGGTGAGCTCGGCCAGATGCGCCTGCACGCCGGCGATTGCATGCCCGCCCTCGGCGGTCAGTCCGTACACGCCCTGGCCGCCGGAGAACAGGTGCTCGCCGTTCTCCAGACGGGTCAGGGAGAAGTGGATGTGGCCGCCGCTGCCGGCCTGATCCGGGAACGGCTTCGGGGAGAACACGGCCTTGAGCCCGTGACGGGCCGCCGTGCGCTTGACGAGCAGCTTGAACAGGACGGCCTTGTCCGCGGCCGCGACCGGCGTGTCCGGGGCGACGGACACCTCGTACTGGCGGGTGCCCCACTCCGTGTGCAGCTGCTCGAGCTCGATGCCGGCCGCATCCGCGGCGACGGTCAGGTCCGCGAAGAACGCGTCCTGCTCGATGAACGGCTGCGCGCCGTATCCGAGCCACGGGCGGGAGAAGATGTCCGGGCGCTTCTCGTCCGCGATCTCGTCCGGCAGCAGCAGGAACTCGAATTCGAAGCCGAACTGCGCGGAATAGCCGGCCTGTTCGGCGCGCTCCTCCACCTTGGCGAGCGTGGTGCGCGGATCGTACTCGCTGGGCGTGCCGTCCTGGTTCGCGAGGTTCGTCGGCCCCCACACGATGTGCTCGTCCAAGTGGCGCAGGGCCGCGGTGTCGAGGCGCAGGCGCAGGTCGCCGGTCACGTTGAACGTGTCGTTCTCCGCGAAGTTGTTGTCCGCGTTGAACACGACCCACACCTTCGGCGCGCCCAGGCCGTTCTTCGCGAACACCTCGCGGCGGCGGGCGGGCACGTTCTTCGCGCGGGTCACGCCCGCCAGGTCGACGAACGTGCCCTGCACGAGCTCCGGCGCGTGCGGCGCGGGGGCGGCCGCCGACGAGCCGCCGGCGATGTCGGTGGTGATGGAGGAGACGGCCGAGGCCGTGTGCTGCTGGATGGTCATGTGCGATGCCCTTTCGGATGATGTCGAGGTGTTGGTTGGGTTTCGTTGGATGAATCGGTTGTGTTGTGTTGGATGGTCGTGCCGGTCGCGTGGACGCGTCGGTCGCGTCAGGCGAAGTAGGCGGCGAGGTTCCCCTCCTTGCCGAGGTTCACGCGGAACCCGTGGGTGCGCACGGCGAGGATCAGCAGGCCGAACACGAGCCAGACCACGCCGATGCTCCACGAGAGGACGCCCAGGCCGGTGAAGATCCACAGGCTGACGGCGGCGCCGATCAGCGGGGACACGACGTGCGCGAGCACCGATTTCAGGCTCCTGTCATCGCTCTTCACGAACAGATGCCACACCACGGTGAGGTTCAGCAGGATGAAGCTGAACAGCGCACCGAAGCTCACGACGTTGCCGATCACATCGGTCGTGGTGGCGAGCGACAGCACCAAGGTGACCACGGAGACCACGACGGTGGCGAACAGCGGCGTGCGGAACCGTTCGTTCAGCTTGCCGAACGCGCCCGGCAGCAGGCCGTCGCGGCCCACCGCGTACAGGACGCGGGATACGGACGTGACGCACTCCTCGCCGGAGGCGAGCGAGAACGACAGGACGATCACGATGCTGGCGAACACCTGCAGCGGCTGGCCGCCGACGATGCCGAGGATGTCGAGGAACCCGGAATCCGGATCGACCTTCGTGTAGTCGGGCTGGATGGAGCCGGCGAGGAACGTGAGCACCACGAAGATCGTGCCGATGACGAGCAGCGAGGTGATGATGGCGCGGGGCACGTTGCGGCGCGGCTGCTCCGCCTCCTCGCTCAGCGTGCTGATCGCGTCGTAGCCGAGGAACGAGACGATGACCAGACCGGTGGCGCTCAGCACGTTCGCGAAGCTGAAATCGGACGGATTGTAGAAGGCGGCCGCGGAGAAATGGACCGTGCCGTTGCCGACGGCGACGAGCGTGGCCGCCACGAACCAGACGATGAGCACCAGCTGCAGCGCGAGGAACACCTTCGAGAACTTCGACAGGATGTTGACGCCCAGGCTGGAGATCGTGCCGATGATGGCGACGATGAGCACAGGCCATACCCATCCCGGCACCGCGGGCAGCAGCTGGCCGAGGAAGCCGGCGCCCACGAGCGTGGTCACCGCGGGCAGCAGCAGATAGTCGAGGATGATGCCCCAGCCGGCGATGAAGCCGAGACCGCCGTTGCCGGTCCCCTGACGCACGAAGTTGTAGACGGAGCCCGCATACGGGTAGAGCTTCGACAGGGAGATGTAGCTGAACGCGGTGAACAGCATCGCCACCAGACCGATCACGTACGCGGTGGCGACCAGGCCGTGCGCGCCGCCGACCTGCGAGCCGTAGAACGCGATGGGCGCGACCGGAATCATGAAGATCAGACCATAGACGGTCAGATCGGACAGTTTCAGCGAACGATGCAGCGTGGGCTGCACGGCCTGGGCCGTGGTGGCGCTGGTTGACGATGACATGGGATTCCCTCTCTTGGACAGGCGCATGCCTTGGCGGTATACGACGGATGGTCGCCGGTCCCCCGACCGGCGGTGCATCCATATACAACCAGCGCCGTGCCCCCGACACGCGCCGTGGAGTATCGGGCTTGGTTGGACGACGTCATAAGAAACCCCGATGATAGGAAAAACCGCATGCGGGCGCGAGGTTCCGCTGAGAACGGGAGCCGGGCGGCGTCGTTGGTAGCCTTGTCGTCAAACGGCTCCGGACGAGGAAGGGGAGTGGCATATGCGACGGACGGCGAAACCGGACGCGACGCGGCCGGACACGGCATCGGACGTCGGACGGTCGGACACCGGACGGTCGGACGTCGAAGGCGAGGAATCGGCCGTCGCGGCGCAACTCGTCGCGGCGCGGCTCGACGACGGGGAGACCGCGCTCGACGCGCGGCGTCTCCCGCTCGTCATCCGCGTGTACGGCGTGCTGGTCCTGCTCGACGGACTCGCCACCCTGCCCATCGTCGCGCTGTCATCCATCGCCGCCGTACGCGCCGTCATGCGCGGCGAACTCGCCTTCGACGCGATGAGCCTCACCGCGCTGCTCACCGCCGCGTACGCCGTCGTGCTCATCGTCGCCGCGGCCGCGCTCATCGTGTTCGGCGTCCTGCTGCTGCGCAACCGGCGGCGATACGCGGCCCGCTGGGCGTACGTGCTCATGCCCGTCACCCTCGCCGACGGCATGCTCTCGCTCGCGCTGGAAGGACTCGGCCCCAACCTCATCGCGCCCGCCATCCAGATGGTCCTGCTCGTGGCCGTATCCATCGCCTGCGATCCGGGGCTTGCGGAGGAGCGACGCCTGCAGCGCGCGCTCAAACGTATGGACGACCGCGACGCCTACGATGCGGCGGTACGTGCCGGCATGCTCGGACGCGACCCCTCCGGCAAAGGCTACATCGCGCTCGACTTCTTCAACATCTTCTGGCTGTTCACCGTGGCCTGCGTGTTCGGCCTCGCCATCGAGACCGTGTACCACTTCGCCATGTACCACGGCGAATGGCAGGATCGCGCGGGGCTCCTGTGGGGGCCGTTCTCGCCGATCTACGGCTGCGGCGCCGTGCTCGTCACCGTGGCGTTGAACCGTTTGTGGAAGTCGAACCCGTTCCTCATCTTCTGCGCGAGCGCGGTGATCGGCGGCGCGTTCGAATACGCCACCAGCTGGTTCATGGAGGTGGCGTTCGGCATCACCGCATGGGACTACACCGGCCAGTGGCTGTCCATCGACGGACGTACCTCCGGCAAATACATGGTGTTCTGGGGTCTGATCGGCGTGTTCTGGGTGCGGTGGATCCTGCCGTGGCTGCTGCGGTTCATCAACCGCATCCCGTGGAAGGTGCGCTACTCGCTCACGGCCGTGTGCGCGGTGCTCATGCTCGTCGACATCGTGTTCACATTGATGGCGCTCGACTGCTGGTACGGGCGCATGGCCGGGCTGCCGCAGGATTCGCCCGTCACCCGATGGTTCGCCACGCACTACGGCGACGAGTACATGGCGAACCGGTTCCAGACGATGACCATCGACCCGAGCAAGGCCGGGCGTGCGTGATCGGTGCGGTTGGTGTGGCTGGCGTGGCGTGGCGCATGGGGCGCATGGGGCGCGCCGACGGGAACGTCCTGTGCCGCCTTGGTCTCCGGAGTCCAGAGGCGGTCTCTCCCGTTCCCAATGGGGGTATCAAATACCCGGTATCTCCGATTGGCAGCGTCAAATGCCCGTTTCGATAGGGGTGAAACGGGTGTTCGGTGCTGCAAATTCAGGAGAACGGGTGATTGAGCCGGGGGTTTCATGGTGTCGGAATCTTCCCGCTGGGTCCCGCTCAGTCCCGCTTCGCGGACCAGCTTCCGCCAGCGGGACGGCGTTGGTGCGGCCGCCGGCGGAGCAGGAACATGGCGGATGGTCGGCGGGAATGGACGAAGGGGGAGGACCGGTGAAACGGTCCTCCCCCTTCGTCCCTATTCGGGCATCGTGTCCGGATGCCCTTACGGGCTGTGATGGCGTGTCACATGCGCGCCATCACGCCTTGTCACGTCATGTCGTCACGCAACGTCACGCGTGGCGACGGCGGAACGTGACGAGTCCCGCACCGGCGAGCAGCAACGCGGCCGCTGCGGTGGCGATCATGCCGGTCGCCGCGCCTGTGTTCGCCAGCTTCGCGCCGTTCGCGGCGCCGTTGGCGTCCGGAGCGGCCTTGCCGACCGTCACCGGCGCCCAGCCGAGCAGGTCGCCGGAATCGTCGTATACGGCGATCTTGTGCGCGCCCGTGTAGTCGGCGGGGATGGCGTATTCGACGTACGCCTTGTTGTTCTCGTCGACGCGCACCGCGGACGACTTGCCGTCCGCCGAGGCGAGACGCTTCGGGTCGGAGTAGATGTAGCCCGCCCAGTAGCAGTACTGGTTGTTCACGATGCTCGCCTTGCAGGAGGCCGTGTACTTGAGGCTGTCGACGTACAGGCGGTACGTGGAGCCGGCGGTCGCTTTGCCGTCGTTCGCGCCGATCACGCCGTTGCGGTTCGCGTCGGTGAGCTTGTCGGAGGATTCGGCGGCCTTGGCAGGCTGCGTGGTGAAGTCGGGCACGTTCTGCAGGGCCTTGTCTTCGGTGTGGTACCCGTTGCCCACGTACATCGATCCATCGCTGAACGTCAGCGCGAGACCGGAGTACATCATGGACATCGAATCGTCCGCCGTGGTCTGGGACTGGAGGAGACGGAACACGGCGACGCTATCGGATTCGTTGCCTTCGTAGCCCCAGTTGCCGTACTTGGTGCCGGAGTTCAGGCCGACGATGGTGCTCGTGATGTCACCGGACGCGGGGAGCGTCTCGCCCGCGTCAGGGGTCTTCCAAGAACCCCTGCTGAACCACTGGCCGGTCAGCGTCTGGGTGTTGTTGGCCCACGATGCCATGTTCATCACGCGATAGGCGGCGCCGGTCGTGTCGTCCGTGTCGTCGACGTAGCCGGTTTCGCAATCCCATGCTTCGCGCTCGCCGCCGGTGCCTACGTTCGCAGTGAACTTGCCGCGCAACGTGTACGCGCGGGCCACGGTGGTGGCCAGGCAGATCTTGGTCACGTCGCCGATGATCTTCGGGTCGATCGTGTAGGGGGCCTTGAGTCCAACCGTATGCTGGCCGACGTCCTCGACCTGCACCTTGCCGAGCGTGATGGCGCCCGGGAGGTTGACGATGTCCACCGTCCTGTCGACGACGCTTGTGTACACGCCTTCGACGGCGTTCGATTCGATGCCCTTGTCGCTTTCCAGCAGGGCGAACCATGCGGAGGCGATGTTCGCGCCCTCGTACGTGAGCTCGATGGTCGTGGTCGCGTCGGTGGCGGTGAACACGGTGCTAGCCCCGTCCCCGTAGGACTGGGTGTTGTACACGCGTCCCTGATCGCCGGCCTTCGGCTTCGTGGAGTCATAGCTGAGGTTGCTCGCCACACCGTAGGTTTTGCCGGCGGTCAGGCCGGTGAGGCTGACTTTGAACGTCGGCTTCGTGGTGGCGTTCTTGGACACGTTGGCCTTGAGCACGCCCTGCGGCGCGTCCACGGAGGCAATCGCGGCGCCGGATGCGGCGGCCTTGGCCTGGGACTGCGGCGTGGCCGCCTTCACGTCCGCCTTCGGCTGCTCGTCGGTCGTGCTGGTCGTGCCCGAGCCGTTCTGCTGCGTGGCGTCGGACTTGTCGTCCGTGCCGGCGGTCACCCCGGACTGGTCGGCGGCGGTGCCGGCATCGGTCTGTCCGGACTGTCCGTCCTGCTGCGTGGCGGCGGCCGGCGCATCGTTCACGCTCGTGGCGTCGTCGGCGTATGCGGTGCCGACGCCCGTGAGCAGCATGCTCGCCGCGGCGATGATGGCGGCGACCTTGCCCATGTACTTCATGGCTGTAACCCTTCCCGCGCATCACCTGACGATGCGCTTCTTCGGGGTCAAGCGTCCCCCCCCCCTAAGACATTGCTCAGGAAACGGACGTGTCGCGCGAAGATGTCGGTCGGGTGGAGCGGCCGGGTGGGTAGCTGTTGGCCGGAGTGTACGTTTTCGACGGGATTATCGTCCGCCGCCGTCGAGAACGTACGCTGAGGAATCGTCAGTGTACGTTCTCGACGAAGACTCCGGATATTGCCGTGCGGAACGTACGCCCGCGGAATGGGACGGAATGTAACGGGGTGCGGAATGGGACGAGGCGGGGGACAGGACGGCGAACGGCCGACCCGTGTGGACCGGCCGGTTCCGTATGGAAATCAGTTCAGGCCGTACTGCTCGTGGGCGAACTTCTCCAGCGCGGGAATCGAGCGCTTGACCTTCTCCGTGTCGATGCAGTAGGCCATGCGGAAGTAGCCGGGCACGCCGAAGCTCTCCGACGGCACGAGGATCAGGTCGTACTCCTTCGCCTTGAGGCAGAACGCGGTCGCGTCCTCCTCGAGCGCCTTCGGGAAGATGTAGAACGTGCCGCCGGGGCGCACCACGTCGAAGCCGATCGAGGTGAGCGCGTCGTACAGCAGGTTCATGTTCGTCTCGTACACGCTCAGGTCGGAGGTCTCGTCGAGCACCTTCGCGACGCCCAGCTGGATCGAGCTCGGCGGGCAGTTGTGGCCGGTGCCGCGCGAGATCTGGCCCATCATCGGCACGAGCAGGTCGGCGTCCGTGGCGGTCGGGTTCACCGCCACGTAGCCGATGCGCTCGCCCGGCAGGGACAGCGACTTCGACCACGAGTAGCAGGTGAGCGTGTTCGCGTAGAAGTTCGCCGGGTACGGCTGCGTGCCGCCGTCGAACACGATCTCGCGGTACGGTTCGTCGCTGATGAGGAAGATGTCGTGGCCGTATTCGGTCTGCTTGGCGGTGAGGATTGCGGCGAGACGCTTGAGCGTCTCGGCCGAGTAGACGGCGCCGGACGGGTTGTTCGGCGTGTTGATGAGCACGGCTTGCACGTTCGGGTTGAGTGCCGCCTCGAACGCGTCGAAATTGATCTGGAAGTTCGCGGTGTCCGCCGGGATGACGGTCAGGTGCGCGCCCGTGCCGTTCACGTACGGCTGGTATTCGGGGAAGTACGGCGCGAACGTGATGATTTCGTCGCCCGGCTTGGTGACGGCGCGCATCGCATGCGCGAGTGCGCCGGCCGCGCCGGTCGTCGGAAAGATGTGGTTGCCGGTGTAGCTGGTGCCGAAGCGACGGTTCAACGAGTCGGCGATCGCCTCCTTGACGGACGGGATGCCGAGTGACGGGGAGTAGCCGTGGATCGCGACCGGATCGCCGTGCTCGTACAGGTCGACCATCGTCTTCGCGAAGTCCGGCGGGGCGGGCACGCTCGGGTTGCCGAGCGAGTAGTCGAACACGTTCTCGTAGCCGATCTCCTTGCCGCGGGCGGTGGCGTACTCGCTCAGCTCGCGGATGACGGACTTGCCGCCCAGCATCGCCTTGTATCCCTCGTTGATCATGGAACCACTCCTTGTTCTTGGTCCGGACCGGAAGTCAGATACCCCTATTCAACCACCGTTGCGTCCGATTCGTGGTGCTCCCTCCACGTATCAGCATGACGCGTAATGAATCGGTCGAGCCCGCCAACGGCCCAAAGAGGCAAGTTGGCGACCCATGACTCATCACGGTAGTTGGCGAGACTGGTTCGTATGGCATGGACGATAGGGAATCGCGCATACGCCACTTTCAGACTTCTTGCCCGCAGATTCTGCTCCGCCTTCACCTCGATGGGATACACGGCGCCGTCTTTCTCGATGGAGAAGTCGATCTCCGCGTGACCCTGCGGATTCGACCAGTAGGTCGGCTCGTACCCTTGGGCCACCAGCTGTTGACAGACGTATTGCTCGGTCAGCGCCCCCTTGAATTCGGTGAACACGCGGCGGTTCTCGGTGACGACGGACGGGTCGAGACCGGCCAGCGCGCCGAGCAGGCCGATGTCCGACGTGAACATTTTGAACGTGGAGGCATCGATGTAGCCATTCAATGGCTCACGCAGCGCCGTGACGCAATGCACCTGTTGGATGATGCCATAATCCTTCAGCCACATGATGCTCTCCTCGAAGTCGCGTGCTCGCGCTCCGGGGCGTACCACGCCGTATACGAACTTGCGGTTCTCCTTGGCGAGTTGGGTCGGCAGGGTGCGCCATACCAATCGGATTCGTTCCAGCATTCGGGGTGGTGCGTGCTTGGAGAAATCCAGATCGTATGCGTCGAGAATCTCCTGTTGGATGGATCGGATTTCCTGCATCGGTGAACCTCCCAGATGAGCGGATACGGCGGCCGGCATGCCGCCGACCACCGTGTAGCGCTTCAACAGGTCGGTCAGGCGCGTGGTGAACGTCGGGTTGATGCGTTCGGGTTCTCCGTTTCTGATCAGATCCGCCAATCGTTGTTGCCCGGCGTTGTCCAGATACTCAAGAAAGGACAACGGACGGAGGGTCATCATATTGACCTTGCCTACGGGGAACGATGCGTCCGGATGCCTGGACACGCCCATATAGGAGCCGGTCGCGATGATGTGTTGCTCCGGAGTCTCCTCGCTCAGGTATTTCAATGCGGTGAGCGCTCGCGGACATTCCTGGATCTCGTCAAGGAAGATCAAGGTCCTGCCCGGCTGTATGTCCCTTCCGGCATAGATGGATAGATTGTCGAGGACGGTGTGAGGGTCGAGAGTGTGGTCGAACAGGCCGATGGCGTCGATGTCGCGCATGAAGTCGATGCGCAGGACGTCGTCGTAGAATCGTCTGCCGAATTCGTTGACGATCCATGTCTTTCCGGTTTGGCGGGCTCCCCGAAGCAGCAGGGGCTTGCGATTCGGCTGCTGCTTCCATGCCGACAAGTCGTTCATCAGGCCTCTGCTGAGTCGCTCACCCATGATTATCCTCCTGAAATGTGGCTGACTCCCACATTTTATCATCTAAAAATGTGGCTGACTCCCACATTTTTAGATGATAAAATGTGCGGCGCTCCGTGGTACACGATTCCCCGGGTGAAAATCGTGAACCGGAATCGGCCATCATCGAACATCGGAATCATTGGGGAACGGCGGAACGGCGCGGTTCCCCATGTTCATATGAACCGGACGCCTGTCGGTCACTTCGTCAGAAGTCCCAATCGTCGTCGTCGGTCTCCTCGGCCTTGCCCATCACGTAGGAGGAGCCGGAACCGGAGAAGAAGTCGTGGTTCTCGTCCGCGTTGGGGGAGAGGGACGCGATGATCGCCGGGTTCACGTCGCAGATCTCCGCCGGGAACAGGGCCGGGTAGCCGAGGTTCATCAGCGCCTTGTTGCCGTTGTAGCGCAGGAACTTCTCCACGTCCTCGGTCAGCCCCACGCCGCCGTACAACGACTCGGTGTACTCCACCTCGTTGTCGTACAACTCGTTCAGGAGGTCGTACGTGTATTCGCGCAGCTCCTCGCGCTTCGCTTCGCCCACCAGCTCCAACCCGCGCTGGTACTTGTAGCCGATGTAGTAGCCGTGCACGGCCTCGTCGCGGATGATGAGGCGGATCACGTCGGCCGTGTTCGTGAGCTTCGCATGGCTGGAGAAGTACATCGGCAGGTAGAATCCCGAGTAGAAGAGGAACGATTCGAGCAGCGTCGAGGCGACCTTGCGCTTCAGCGGGCTGTCGCCCTCGTAGTAGTCGAGCACGATCTGCGCCTTCTTCTGCAGGTACTCGTTCTCCTCGCTCCACGCGAACGCGGCGTCGATCTGCTCGGTCGAGCATAGCGTGGAGAAGATCGACGAGTACGACTTCGCGTGCACGGACTCCATGAACGCGATGTTCGTGTACACGGCCTCCTCGTGCGGGGTGAGCGCGTCCGGGATGAGCGACACCGCGCCGACGGTGCCCTGGATCGTGTCGAGCAGGGTGAGGCCGGTGAACACGCGCATCGTGAGCGTGTGCTCCTCCTCGCTCATCGCCTGCCATGAGGGGATGTCGTTCGAGACCGGCACCTTCTCCGGCAGCCAGAAGTTGCCGGTCAGACGGTCCCACACCTCAAGGTCCTTTTCGTCCTCGAGACGGTTCCAGTTGATCGCGGAGACGCGGTCGATGAGCTTCAGCGGTTTGCGCGGCACGGAAATCGGCGCCATGGTGTCTCTCCTTGTCAGTTGTCTTCGTCGTTGTCGTTGCGTTGTTCGGTGAATTCCTCCGGTGCCGTAAGGCGCAGGATCATCCGGTATACGGTTTTCGACATGATGTTCCCCTTCCATTCATGATCGTCGGTTGTGTGTGATGCGTGCGGCGTCAAGGCGCGGCGGGCGAAGGCGTACGTGGGGTACGTCGACCGAGGGGCAACGCAGACGACGCTCCATCACAGCATGCAGGAGACGCAGCCCTGCACTTCGGTGCCTTCAAGCGCCTGCTGCCGGATGCGGATGTAGTAGAGCGTCTTGATGCCTTTGCGCCAGGCGTAGATCTGGGCTTTGTTCACGTCACGCGTGGTGGCGGTGTCCGGGAAGAACAGCGTGAGCGAGAGGCCTTGGTCGACGTGCTGGGTGGCGGCCGCGTACGTGTCGACGATGGCCTGCCATCCGATTTCGTAGGCGTCCTTGAAGTATTCGAGGTTGTCGTTGGTCATGTACGGCGCGGGGTAGTACATGCGCCCGATCTTGCCTTCCTTGCGGATTTCGATTTTGGAGGCGATCGGGTGGATCGACGACGTGGAGTGGTTGATGTACGAGATCGATCCGGTGGGCGGCACGGCCTGCAGGTTCTGGTTGTACAGCCCGTCGCGCAGGATCGCGTCGCGCAGCGCCTCCCAATCGGCGACGCTCGGCACCGCGACGCCGTAGCGTGCGAACAGGTCGCGCACGCGCGCCGTGTGCGGTTCGATGGAGCGGTGGCCGTCGGTGTACTTGTCGAAGTAGTTGCCCTGGCCGGCCGGCTTGGCGTAGTCGGAACGTTCGAACCCGACGAACGCACGCCCGCGCTCGACCGCGAGGTCGTGCGACGCGCGGTAGGCGTGGTAGGCGACGGTCATGAAGTACATGTCGGTGAAGTCGAGCGCCTCGTCGGAGCCGTAGGCGAGGCCTTCGCGCGCGAGGAAGCCGTGCAGGTTCATCTGGCCGAGGCCGATGGCGTGGCCTTCCTCGTTGGCGCGTCGGATCGACGGCACCGCGTCGATGGACGTGTGCTCGGCGACGGCCGTCAGCGCGCGGATCGCGGTTTCGACGGTGTCGGCGAGGCCGCCGTCCATCGCCTTGGCGATGTTGAGCGAGCCGAGGTTGCAGGAGACGTCGCGGCCCACGTGCGCGTAGGTGAGGTCTTCGTTGTATGCGCTCGCTTCCTGCACCTGCAGGATTTCGGAGCACAGGTTCGACATGGTCACGCGGCCGTCGATCGGGTTTGCGCGGTTGACCGTGTCTTCGAACACGAGGTACGGGTAGCCGGATTCGAACTGGAGTTCGGCGAGCGTGGTGAAGAACTTGCGCGCGTCGATGTACGTCTTCTTGATGCGGTCGTCGGCCAGCATCTCGTCGTACTTCTCGGTGACGGAGATGTCGGCGAACGGCTTGCCGTACACGCGTTCCACGTCGTACGGGCTGAAGAGGGCCATCCGCTCCTTGCGTTTGGCGAGTTCGAACGTGATGTCCGGCACGACCACGCCCAGAGCGAGCGATTTGATGCGGATCTTCTCGTCCGCGTTCTCGCGCTTCGTGTCGAGGAAGCGCATGATGTCCGGATGATGCGCGTTGAGGTACACGGCGCCGGCGCCTTGGCGTGCGCCCAGCTGGTTCGCGTACGAGAACGAGTCCTCGAGCAGCTTCATGACCGGCACGACGCCGCTCGACTGGTTTTCGATGTGCTTGATCGGCGCGCCGAGTTCCCTGAGGTTGGAGAGCAGCAGCGCCACGCCGCCGCCGCGCTTGGAGAGCTGCAGCGCCGCGTTGATGCCGCGCGAGATCGATTCCATGTTGTCTTCGATGCGCACGAGGAAGCAGCTCACCGGCTCGCCGCGCTGCGCCTTGCCGAGGTTGAGGAACGTCGGCGTGGCCGGCTGGAAGCGGCCGGAGAGCATCTCCTCGAGGTAGCGTTCGGCGGCGTGTTCGTCGCCGGCGGCCAGGTCGAGGGCGACCGCCGCGCAACGCTGCGGGAAGTCCTCGAGGTACGTCTTGCCGTCGAACGACTTCAGCGCGTAGGAGCGGAAGAACTTGAACGCGCCGAGGAACGTCTCGAACTCGAAGCCGGCCGCGGCGGCCTTCGCGTAGAAGCGCTCGAGAAAATCGTCGTCGTATCGGGCGAACACGTCGCCGTCGTAGTAGTCGTGGTCGATGAGCCAGCGCAGGCGTTCGCCGGCCGTGGCGAAACGCTTCGTGTTCGGCTCGATCTCGTTCGCGACGTAGGCGCGTTCGGCCTCCTTGTCCTTGTCGAACTGGATGAGCCCGTGCTCGTCGTACAGGTTGAGCATCGCGTTGAGCGCGTGATAGTCGGTGGAGGGATCGTAGGTGGTGGTCATGGAATGCATCTTTCGATCGGTTGCCGTGTCGGCTATTTCGTGAAGAACTTGACGAGGCCCTCGCGCACCTTGCGCGCGTCCTCCCGCGTGCCCATGAGTTCGAAGCGGTACAGGTAGGGGACGCGGCATTTCGCGGCGATGATGTCGCCGGCGGCGCCGTAGGCGGTGCCGAAGTTCGTGTTGCCGGAGGCGATGACACCGCGGATCCATGCGCGGTTGCCGGCGTCGTTGAGGAAGCGTTTCACCTGCGGCGGCACGGCTTTGCGTGCGTCGCCGCCGCCGTAGGTGGGCACCATGACGACGTAGGGTTCGCGCACGTTGAGCGTGGGGCCGTTCGGTTTCAGCGGGATGCGGTACACGTTGATGCCCGCTTCGCCGAGTTTCAGTCCGGCGACGAAGCGCGCCGTGTTCTCCGAGGCTGACGAGAAGTACACGAGTGCGCCGATCGCCTTGCCTTGTCCGGCGGCCGATTCCGGTGCGCTCGGCGTCGTGGCGTCCTGCGCGGGCGCCTCGCCCATGCCGGTGAGGGCGATGGGTGCGCTGCGATGGGCCGGGGCCGTCGTGCGGGACGCCGAGGCCGGCCGGGCCGCGATGGCGGGGGATTCGGTTTCGGTCTTCAGCTTGCGTGAGACGGGTGCGGCGCCGGTCAGCGCGCCGATGTCGGCCGCTCCGGAGACGGTGCGTGCGTGCCGGCCGGCCCGGGTTCCAGACTGCGCGTGGCCGGTCAGATGCTCGAGGCCGGTGCCTCCCGGGGCGGTGCTGACTTTGGGGACGACGCTCATGCGGCGACCGTCTGCCCGGCGGTCTGTGTGCTCTTCGCGAGCTCGCGAATCAGGTCCGGGCGGTAGCCGGTCCAGGAGTTGTCCGGTGTGATGACGACCGGCGCCTGACGGAAGCCGGCCTGCTGCAGCTGTTCCAACGTGGACGGGTTCTCCGTCAGATCGACCGTCTCGAACGGGACGCCCAGCTTGGTGAGCTGACGCTTGGTGGCGTCGCACTGCGGGCAGCGTGGTTTGGTGAACACGGTGACGGTCATGGTGGTCTCCGATCGAGGTCCGGGGATGTGTGCGGACGCCAGATTACCGGGCGGTGGTTCCGAAGTAAACGCTATCCGTAGTGGCGTGTCGTCGACACCTTCGCTAGATGTAGTGCCGGGCAAATCGTTGCAATCGCAATGGACACGCCGGCCGCACGGACGGTCCGGCCGTGGCCGGAACCGTCGCAACACGAAAAATGTCGTCTTCGTCACATCGCGGGACCGTCCGCCGACGGCGATTCCCCCATCGCCGAAATCGTGAGCCGACGCTCGCGTGCCGGCGCATGCCGGGATAGACTTCTGCTCGGGAAAACATGCCCGCGGCGCGACGCGGGACGCCGGGACCGGCGGCCGCGCCGCAACGTGGGCGACGTCGACTGAAAGGCAAGCAAATGGCCGAAGCTACGGCAAACATCGGTGTCATCGGACTGGCCGCCATGGGCTCCAACCTGGCACGCAACCTCGCGCACCACGGCAACACGGTGGCCCTGTTCAACCGCCACTACTCCCGTACCGAGAAGCTCATGGAGGAGCACGGCTCCGAAGGCGCGTTCGTGCCCACCAAGACGCTCGAGGAGTTCGCCGCGTCCCTGAAGCGCCCGCGCACCGCCATCATCATGGTCAAGGCCGGCGCCCCGACCGACGCCGTCATCGAACAGCTCGAGGAGGTCTTCGAGCCGGGCGACATCATCGTCGACGGCGGCAACTCGTTCTTCAAGGACACCATCAAGCGTGAGAAGGCCGTGCGCGCGAAGGGCTTCCACTTCGTGGGCTGCGGCGTGTCCGGCGGCGAGGAGGGCGCGCTCAACGGCCCGTCCCTCATGCCCGGCGGCACCGCGGAATCCTGGAAGACCCTCGGCCCGATCCTCGAATCGATCGCCGCGAAGGTCAACGGCGAGCCGTGCGTGACCCACATCGGCACCGACGGCGCCGGCCACTTCGTCAAGATGGTCCACAACGGCATCGAATACGCGGACATGCAGGTCATCGGCGAGGCGTACGACATCCTGCGCCGTGGCCTGGGCATGGACGCCGAGGAGATCGCGAACGTGTTCGACGAGTGGAACAAGGGCGACCTCGACTCCTACCTCATCGAAATCACCGCCGAAGTGCTGCACCACAAGGACGCCGCCACCGGCAAGCCGTTCGTGGACGTGGTCGTCGACCACGCCGGCATGAAGGGCACCGGCACGTGGACCGTGCAGACCGGCCTCGAGTTCGGTTCGGCCGTGCCGGCCATCGGCGAGGCCGTGTTCGCGCGTGCGCTCTCCAGCCACGGCGAACTGCGCGAGGCCGCCCAGAAGGAGCAGCTCGCCGGCCCGAACAAGACCATCGATCTGGACGGCGAGGAGAAGGCCGCGTTCATCGAGGACGTGCGCCGCGCGCTGTTCGCCTCCAAGGTCGTCGCCTACGCCCAGGGCCTCAACGAGATTCAGGACGGTGCGAAGGAATACGGCTGGGACATCAACCTGTCCGAGGTGGCCCGCATCTGGCGCGGCGGCTGCATCATCCGCGCCCAGTTCCTGCTCGACCGCATCACCGAGGCGTTCAAGGGCGACAACCCGCCGGCCTCGCTGCTGTTCGACCCGTACTTCGAGAAGATCATCGGCGAATCGCAGGACGCGTGGCGCCGCGTGATCGTCAAGGCCATCGAGGCGGGCATCCCCACCCCGGTGTTCTCCAGCTCCCTGGCCTACTACGACGGCCTGCGCTCCAAGCGCCTGCCCACCGCCCTGACCCAGAGTCAGCGCGACCTGTTCGGCGCCCACACCTACGGCCGCGTCGACAAGCCGGGTGTGTTCCATACGTTGTGGGCCGAGCCGGGCAAGCCGGAAGAGCAGCAAAGCTGATCTTCCGGCTTGAGGAGAGCCCTGTGGGCTCTCCGACCGGCTCGGTGTGCGGCGGCTGTGCCGCCGCACCAGTATTGAGTCTCGCCGTCAGGCGAGTCCATAATTGCTGATCGAAGAGGGAAGCCCTGTGGGCTTCCCGGCCCTCTTCGGGGCCGGCGATAGCCGGCCAAGATAGAACGAAGCCGGAAATCGAGGCCTGAGGCCTTATCTCAGCACAAGAAATCCCGGAGAGCAGCGGTGTTCTCCGGGATTTGTTGTGCTGGCATCGTCGTAGTGCAATGATTCCCGGGGTGCGGCGGTGTTTTCCGGGAATCATTGCACTGACCTAGAGTCAGCACAACGATTCCCGGACGAAGCCGCCTATTTCCGGGATTCATTGTGCTTGGAAAGAAGGGGAAGCTCGAAGAGAAGCCTTGAAGCTCCGAGACTACAGCTTCGTCACCGTCTCGTCGGTGGAGAACCAGACGAACTCGTCCACACCGCCGGCGAACGACGACGGGTACTCCGGGTCGCCGCCCTTGTCGCCCGCCGCGAACACGTGGGCGAGCGAATCGGCCTTGCCTGCGCCAGCGGCGAAGAACCACGTATGGCGGGAACGGGCGATGAGCGGCGCGGTCAGGGAGACGCGCAGCGGCGGCATCTTGGGGGAGTGTGCCACGCCCACGGCCAAGCGGTCGCTGACCAGCACCTCGTGGTGCCCGGAGCTGGCGGGGAACAGCGAGGCGTAGTGGCCGTCCGGTCCCATACCGAGAATCATCAGGTCGATGACCGGCTCCGGTCCGAGCTCCCGAACCAGTTCGGATTCGTACGCGCGGGCGGCCTTGTCGAGCAGATCGCCGTTCTCCGCGTCGGCGGCCGAACGTACGAACTCGTCGGCGCTGTCCGCGTCGGCCGTGACCTTCGCGATCTCCGCGGCCGGGCGCACGTCGGGCGCAATCTCGTGGATGTTCGACTCCGGCAGCCTGCCGTCCGCGACCAGACGGTCGAGCAGCAGGCGACGCGCCACGAGCGCATTGCGGTCGGCGGAATCGGCGGGGACGAACCGCTCGTCGCTCCACCAGAAGTGGACGCGCGACCAGTCGATGTCGGCGGCGAGCGGGTCGTCGGCCACCAATCCCAGCGGCTGGGCGGCGGAACCGCCGGAAAGCGCCACGTCGACACGTGCACGACGGCCGCCGCCGGGCACGCGTTCGGACAGCAGGTCCAGCAGCGTCAGTGTGAGGCGGCGTGCACCGGCCCGGATCATCAGATCCTTGTCCGGGTAAACGATGAGCCTACGATTTGCCATGAGGCGCTCCTTCGATGTCTGGTCGGTCGATGTCTGGTCAGTGACGGATGAGGTCCCAGCCTTCGTTGATGACTTCGCCGTACACCTCGTCCGGGTCGATGCGGCGCAGCTCCTCGGTGAGGCAGTCCTCGATGGTGCGCACGGGCACGGAGATCGCCTGCGGGGTCTGCCCCGGCATGGAGATCAGCGCCTGGTCCTCGTGCGGGCGTTCCAGCGACACGACGCCGTCCTCGCGCGTGAGGTACACGCCGGTCACGGCCTCCGCGTCGTCCACGTACTCCACGTCGACGGTCACGCCGAGCTTGAGCCGCAGCCACGCGCACAGCATGTCCATCGGCAGGAAGTCGCGCGGGCCGGTGACCTTCGCGGCCGTGATCGGCAGGTGCGGCGGCTGGTCGAGCATCGAGGCGAGCATGGCGCGCCACACGGTCAGGCGCGTCCACGACAGGTCGATGTCCTCCGGCGTCCAGCTGCGGCGCAGGCGTTCGATGGTCGCCTCCGGGTTGTTGGAACGCAGCGCGTCGGTGATGCGGCTACGGGCCATCGCGCCCATGAGGTCCTTCGCCGGGTTCGACGGCGGGGTGGTGGGCCACCATGCCACGACCGGCACGTCCGGCACGAGCAGTGGGATGACGAGCGTGTCCGGATGGTCGATGAGCCCGTTGCGCGGGCGCAGGATGATGATCTCGCCTGCGCCGGCGTCCGCACCGAAGCGCACCTGCGCGTCGAGGTTCGATTCCGCGGGGCCGTCGGTCAGGTCGATGGCGGGATTGTCGGTCTTCTCCATAGCCTTCACGTCGTCGGCGTCCCCGTCGCGTCGCGACGTGTCCGGCACGATGGCGATGACGCGGCACGGGTGTTCACGGCTCGCCGCGTTGGCGACTTCCAGCGCGTGTTCGAGGTCGTCGTCTTGGGTGGCGATGAGCAGCGTGAGCACGCGGCCGGTGGCCGATTCGCCGCGCTCCTCGTGGAGCTCGTCGATCTTGTGCGCGATTTCGCGCGTGCGCGTATCCGGCATATCGATGATCATGGCATCCTCCAGTGGCGGCCTTCGCGCGCCAGCATCTCGTCGGCCTCGGCCGGACCCCACGTGCCCGCACGGTAGGGCTGCGGCTGGCCGAGCGTGGACCAGAAGTCTTCAATCGGATCGAGGATCTCCCAGCTGAGGTTCACCTCTTCGGTGGTCGGGAACAGCGGCGGGTCGCCGAGCAGCACGTCGAGGATGAGCTTCTCGTACGCTTCCGGCGAGTTCTCGGTGAAGGAACGGCCGTAGCTGAAGTCCATGTTGACGTCGCGGACCTCCATCGTGGTGCCGCCGGGCACCTTCGCGCCGAAGCGCATGGTGACGCCCTCGTCGGGCTGCACGCGGATGACGATCGCGTTCTTGCCGAGCTCGCGTACGGCCGTCTGTTCGAACGGCAGGTGCGGCGCGCGCTTGAACACGACGGCGATCTCCGTCACGCGCTTGCCGAGGCGCTTGCCGCAGCGCAGGTAGAACGGCACGCCGGCCCAACGGCGGGTGTCGATGTCGAGCTTGATCGCCGCGTACGTCTCGGTGGTGGACTTCGGGTCGATGCCCTTCTCCTCCAGATAGCCGACGACCTCGTGCGAGCCCTGCCAGCCCTTCGCATACTGGCCTCGCGCCGTGTTGGCGGCCAGGTCCTTCGGCAGGCGCACGGCGGACAGCACCTTGGTCTTTTCGGCCGTGAGGTCCTTGGCGGTGAAGCTCACCGGCTCCTCCATGGCGGTCAGGGCCATGAGCTGCAGCAGGTGGTTCTGGATGACGTCGCGTGCGGCGCCGATGCCGTCGTAGTAGCCGGCGCGGCCGCCGATGCCGATGTCCTCGGCCATCGTGATCTGCACGTGGTCCACATAGTTCGCGTTCCAGATCGGCTCGTACATCGCGTTGGCGAAGCGCAGCGCGAGCAGGTTCTGCACGGTCTCCTTGCCGAGGTAGTGGTCGATGCGGAACACCGAGCTCGGATCGAACACCTCGGAGACGACGCGGTCGAGATCCTTCGCGCTGGCGAGGTCATGGCCGAACGGCTTCTCGATGATGACGCGGCGCCACGCGCCTTCGCTGGAACGGGAGAGTCCGGACGCGGCCAGCTGCTTGGCGACGATCGGGAACGCGCGCGGCGGCACCGACATGTAGAACGCGTGGTTGCCGCGCGTGCCGCGGTCGCGGTCGAGCTCCTGCACGGTGGCACTGAGCCGCTCGAACGCCTCCGGGTCGTCGAACGTGCCCTGCACGAACCGGATGCCGGCCGCGAGGTTCTTCCACGTCGACTCTTTGAACGGGGTGCGGCAGCGCGCCTTGACGGCGGTCTTCACGAATTCGATGAAATGCTCCTGCGTCCAGTCGCGGCGCGCGAAGCCGGTCAGACCGAAGCTCGGCGGCAGCAGGCCGCGGTTGGCAAGGTCGTAGACGGCCGGCAGCAGCTTCTTCTGCGCCAGATCGCCGGTGACGCCGAAGATGACCAGACTGCACGGTCCGGCGATGCGCGGCAGGCGCAGGTCGCGCGGATCGCGCAACGGATTGGTCCAATTGTTATTCCCACTCATACCCGTACAGCGTAGTAGTGAGTGCCCATGGCGCGCCACCCCGGTCTCGCCCGTGGCGAAGCGGATGGGCCGAAGGTGACGCGCGTCACATGCGCGTCACCTTCGACGGGTGGGGATACGCCTCACAGGGCGATGCGCCGCGGCGTAAGCCACGGCGTCGGATGGACGCGCGTCACCGCACGCCGCGGCGCACGGTGACGCGGCACGGTCGTCACGCCCAGCGGTCGGACATCGCGAAGCTGTTGTGCATGAGATTGCTCGACGTGTACAGCACGTCGTTCAGCAGCGTCGTCGTGTGCTTGCGCAGGTAGGCGGCCATTTCGTCGTTGGCCGTCTCGAGCGCCGCCGTCACGTCGTCGGAACCGGACGGAACGGACGCCGCCGCATCGGCGGCGGACGCATCGGACGTCGCGCCATCGGACGCATCGGACACGCCGGACGCAGCCATCGCCGCGACCGCCTCGTCGGTGCGCTCCACCAGACGATGCCCGAACGCGCGCACGCCCTCCGCATACCCCTCCACCAGACGGTTCGTCTCGTAGAAGTGCGCGTCCGCGATCACCGCGATGAGACGGTTCGTCCAATACAGGTTGTCGGTCGAGACCTGCGGCGTCGTGTCACGCAGATAGGCGGGCGTATCCGTCACGTTCGCATAGAACGGCGCGACGCTCGTGAACGGGCCGGAACCGAACGACGTCCACAACACCGCGCGCGCCGCCTCCGGCACATACGGGCGCAACTGCACCGCCACCATGTGCCCCGTGCGGTTGATGCCGATCGGACGGTAGCGGTGACGCGACTCCGCCGTGCCGAGCGTGCCGTACGGGTCATACGGCGTGCCCTCGAAATGCGAGGAGAGGATCGCGTCCACGTCCTCGATCGTCACCTTGTTCTCCGGCACGCGGCACCACGGGATGTCGTCCGACGTGGGCGTGAAGCGCGCCGCCGGCGAATCCCAGTCCTCGCTCGGGTTCAGGCAACGCTGCATGTACCAGGCGCGCGGCGTGTTGTAGATATGGTCCTTCGCCGTGGCCGTGCCGAACGCGACGCGCGGGTTGAACCGGTCGGCCTGCTCCACCGAACCGTCCGAGGCGAAGCCCACGGCGGCGCGTGCGTCGCCGAACGCGCTCGCATGCGCCGGCATCGTCCGGTCCAGACGATGCCGTGCCATGAACTCGCGCAGGTCGGCGCTGCACATGAACTCGCGCTGCTTGCCGAACGCGTCCTTGAGGTCGAAGTCGTCGATGCCCAGCTGGTTCGGGATGGTCGCGTAGCAGTCGTCCGGCACGCGGCGGGCGATCCAGTGGTGGCCGCCAATCGTCTCCACGTACCAGATCTCGTCCACGTCGGAGATGATGACGCCGTTCGATTCGTACGTGCCGTAGCGTTCCAGCAGCGCACCGAGGCGTTCCACGCCCTCGCGCGCCGTGTGTACGTACGGCAGGACGAGCGTGATGATGTCCTCCTCGCCGATGCCGCCCGGCCGTTCCGGCGTGGTTTCGACGCCGTCGGCGTCGGTTTCCGCCGGAACGAGTTCGACGAGCGGATCCGCGGCGAGCACTCGCTCGTTCACCGCGATGGTCTCCGTCGCGCTCATCGCCACGTTGCGTTCGCTGGCGCCCGCCTCGGCGAGCACGCCGCGATTCGGCAGCACGTTCGGCGCGATCGTGTACCGGCACGGGTCGCCGGCGTCCGTCAGGTCGACTTCGACGTGCGAGAGGACCGAGCGGTAACGGCGCGGCTGGTCCTCGGGATGGACGGTGACGAGACGCTTCGGGTCGTAGCGGCCGGAACCGGAATCGTCGTCGCGGGCGATGATGGTCGAACCGTCGATGCTGGCGGCCTTTCCTACAAGCAGAGTGGTGCAAGACATGTCGCCCTACTCTAGGAGCGCGGCCGGGGGCGGGCAAGTCGCGCCCGGGGATGCGACCGTGATGTCGGACACGTGCGGGGATGTGGTGCCGGTGAGTGGTAGGCGTGCGGTGGGCGGCGTTGGAGAGGAACCGGGTCGAGACAGTACATCAGGGACTATCAGGGACGAAAGCGGATTAGCCGGAAAAGCAAAACCCTTGAAAACTCATTATTTCCAAGGGTTTACCGGTGCCCCCCGTGGGATTCGAACCCACAACCCACGACTTAAAAGGACGCTGCTCTAACCGTTGAGCTAGAGGGGCAACGTTTCTAAAATACACACCGCCGTTCGACAATGCAAGCCGCCTAAGTCTCTGCTGCGGCTTGGCGGGGCTTGGCGGGCTGCTCGGGCGGGACAAAAGAGAAAGCCCGGCGGGGACCGGGCTTGAGAGAGAAGAGAGAAGAAGGGATTCAGTTATTGCGGCTTTCCAACCGTGGTTCCCAGTAAACCCCGTACTCTTCAGCGTGTCGTGTGCAAATGCTGGGAAAACCATGGGAATCGGAATTCTCTGGGTGAGGTGACGGCCGCGTTGCTTCGCTGGCGAGCTGCCTCCGCGAAACGCGCCGGTCGGATGGTGGATGGCGGACGCTGGATGGCGAATGACGGTCGTCTCAGTTGAAACCGACCACGTGTTCGGCCACGCGGTACCCCCATCGAATCACCCATCGGCCCGCCGAACCGCGCAGGTTCAGCGCGCGCGACATGGGCTTGCGTCGCACATCGTGGTAGATCGGCTCGGAATGCTCGCGGATGTCGTCCCACAGACGCTGCTTCTTCGCGTAGTTCTCCTTGTCCCGCGAGAGGATGAGGAACACGCTCGCCACGGAGCTTTCGATGGCGAGGAAGTGGACCATGTATTTGTACAGTCCGTCCGGTACGTCGCCGCGTTCGGGCGTGGCCTCCACCATGCAGCGGTTGACGTGGATGAGCTGGTCGACGCGGCGGATCATCACGTCGGTCTGCACGCTCTGCCCTTCGCGGCCGATGTAGTAGTGGTAGAACGGCGTGTCCAGGTAGCGCAGGGTCTTCACCCACGGGAACGGCTGGTACGCGTAGATGAAGTCGACGTAGAACGTGTGCTCGGGCAGTCGCATGCCGGAGGCCCGCACCACGTCGGTGCGGAAGATGAGCGCGTGCATGAGGATGTATTCGGCGAGTCCGAAGTGTCCCAAGTCGTCCCAGGTGAGGGGTTCGCCGGCCTTCATGGCGTGGCGGAAGTTCACGACGTGCTTGCGTCGTTTGCCGACCTTGTCGTACACGTAGTTGGTGACGAGCATGTCGATGGGTTCGGCGTCGTTCCCGGCTCCGTCGTTCCCGGCAACTCCGGCAGCCCCGTTCCCGGACTTCGCGACCTCGTCGCGCAGCACGGCCATGACCTGTTCGAGCGATTCCGGTCCCACCCAGTCGTCGGCGTCCACGACCTTCACGTACATGCCGCGTGCGGCGGCGATGCCGGTGTTCACGGCTCCGCCGTGTCCTTTGTTCTCCTGGTGGATGGCGCGTACCACGCCGGGCATGCGCCGTTCGAAGTCCTGTGCGGCGGCGAGGGTGTCGTCCTTGGATCCGTCGTCGACGATGATGACCTCGATGTCGTCGGTGCGTCGTGCCGCGGTGAGCGAGTTGATGCACCGGTCGAGGTAGCCCTCCATGTTGTAGGCGGGTACGATGAAGGTGAGCGTCTTGCCTGTGCCGGTTGCGGGGGCCGTCGTCGGTGCCGGTTGCGTCATAAGCTGGTCGATCCCCTCGAAGGTCGCGTGCGGTCTGTGGTTCAACGCCACAGACTATCACTCATTCGCCGTCCGGAACGTTCCGTCGCACATCCTGCACATCCGGTTCATCTTCCGTGCGGCCGTCGCCGGCGGTCGTGCCGTCCGATGCCTCCGCGTCGGTCGACGTGTCCGATGCGTCCGCGGCTTTCGCCGCGTCCGGCTGCACGCCGCCGTGCCGTTCGGCCTTGGCTCGCGCCTTGGCGGCCTTGCCTCCTTCGAAGATGAGCTTCGGTTTGGAGTCGAGCCGGCTCAGGCCGTGCCAGGCGAGGTCGACGATGTACGCGGCGAGCTGCTCCTTGCTGACCTTCGGCCGGTCCGCCCAGTATTGGCCGGTGAAGACGGTCATACCGACGAGCATCTGCGCGTAGTACGGCACGCCTTTCACGGAGAGCTTCTGCCGTTTGAACGCCGCGATGAGCAGGTCTTCGACGCGCATCGAGATGTCGCCGAGAAGCGAACTGAACGATCCGGAGGGGTCGGTGCTCGGCGAATCGCGGGAGAGCACCTGGAACCCTTCGGCGTTCTCCTCGATGTAGGTGAGCAGTGCGAGGGCGGTGCGTTCCACGATCTGCCGCGGATGCATGTCCGGGTCTTTGAGCGCTTCGGTGAGCGTGGAGGTGAGGGCCTGCATCTCACGGTCGACGATCACCGCGTACAGCCCCTCCTTGCCGCCGAAATGCTCGTAGACGATGGGTTTGGAGACTTTCGCGTTGCTGGCGATCTCCTCCACGCTCACCGATTCGAACCCTTTCGCGGCGAACAGGGAGCGTCCGATGCGGATGAGCTGTTCGCGCCGCTGATACGACGTCATGCGTGAGGAGTTGGCCATGTCTTCCAGCTTAGCCGCCGCCGTGCGACGCGTCTGTGCGATGGAGGTTCGGATGGGTGCCGTGGCCGATGAGCCGCCGGCCGGTTTCGCGCCGGTTCCGGCGCATGCCCGCGTGACAATGGCGGACACTAGACTGGGGGCCATGGATAGCACTACTTTGTCGTATCTTGCGTTCGCGGCCGTCGCGATCGTCATCATCCTTCTGGGCGTATGGTTCGGCAGGTCCCGTCGCCGTGACCTGGACAAGACCATCGCGGAACGCGACATGCTGCGCGAGCAGCAGGCGCGCGAACAGGAGCAACAGAAGCAACAGGAGAGCGGGGAGAAGGACGTCGCCGAAGGCGCGTCCTCGTCCGCGGAATCCGGCGGGACCAAGAAACCCGAAGGCTCCGGGGAGCCCGGCGCCGCGGAATCGTCCGCATCGTCGGCCGCTTCGGCCTCCGTCGAACCGGAACCTGCCGCACAACCCGAAGCCTCCCCCGAACCGGCTGCCGCACCGGCGCCGAAGACGGAGAAGCCGGAATCGGTGGGCGGCCGACTCACCCGACTCAAGGCGAAGCTCGCCAAGTCGGGCAACCCGTTCGGCAAGGCCCTATTCAACATCCTCGCGAAGGACAACCTCACCGCCGCGGATTGGGAGGACGTCGAGGACACACTGCTGCTCGCCGACGTCGGCGCGGAGGCGTCCGAACAGCTCGTCGACGACCTGCGGACCGACGCGCGCGTCACCGGCAAGGCCGACCCCGCCGAAGTGCGTGCGGCGCTGAAGGAACGCCTGCTCGACCTCGTCGGCCGCGACACGGACCGTCGCCTCAACGTGGACAAGCCGGGGGCGCACAAGCCGGGCGTCATCATCATGGTGGGCGTCAACGGCACCGGCAAGACCACCACCGCCGGCAAACTGGCCCGACTGTTCGTCGCCGAAGGCAAGCAGGTGGTCATGGGCGCGGCCGACACGTTCCGCGCCGCCGCGGCCGACCAGCTCGAGACGTGGGGCGCGCGTGTGGACGTGCCGGTCGTGCGCTCGGACAAGGACGGCGCCGACCCGGCGTCCGTCGCGTTCGAAGCCAGCGCCCGCGCCAAGGAGGACAACGCCGACGTGCTCATCATCGACACCGCCGGCCGTCTCCAGAACAAGGCGAACCTCATGGACGAGCTCGGCAAGATCCGCCGCGTCACGGAGAAGAACCTGCCGGTGGACGAGGTGCTGCTCGTGCTCGACGCCACCACCGGCCAGAACGGCATGACCCAGGCGAAGGTGTTCGCCGAGGCCATCGGCATCACCGGCGTGGTGCTGTCGAAGCTCGACGGCTCCGCCAAGGGCGGCATCGTCATCTCCGTGCAGAAGGAGCTCGGCGTGCCGGTCAAGCTCGTCGGCCTCGGCGAAGGCCCCGACGACCTCGCCCCGTTCGATCCGGAGGGCTTCGTCGACGGCATCCTCGCCTGACCGTGCGAACCGTGCGGTCCGCCCGAACCGTGCGAACCGTGCGGTCCGCCCGAACCGTGCGAACCGTGCGGTCCGCCCGAACCGTGCGAACCGTGCGGTCCGCCCGAACCGTGCGAACCGTGCGGTCCGCCCGAACCGTGCGAACCGTGCGGTCAGTGCGGTCAGTCCGGTCCGCATCGTGAACCGTTTCCGGCGTGCAAACGCCGATGGGAGGGTCTCGAATCATGTTGGAAACATGATTCGAGACCCTCTCGTTTTCGGCGGAAAACCGCCTCGGGCCGACGCCGCGCCCGCCGGCGCAGACGCGTCATCGATTAACAATCGCGTAACCTGCCGTAACGAAACGAAAACCATCCGGGCGTTCACTGACGATCGTTAGCCCCCACAAGGGGGACGGCAATAACGAATGGCATCCCGCGGACCCTCCCGGTCCGTGAGAGAGACACATAAAGAGAGGGAGGTAGACATGGATTCCGGAAATGCCGCATGGATTTTGACTTCCGCGTCCCTGGTTTTCCTCATGACGCCGGGTGTGGCGTTCTTCTACGGAGGCATGGTCCGCGCGAAGGCCGTGCTGAACATGTTCATGCTTGAGGCGGCCGCGCTGTCGGTCACCATGATCATCTGGACCCTGTGGGGCTGGTCCATCGCCTACGCCGGCAACAGCATCGGCGGCATCTTCGGCGACCCGGCCTCCGGCTTCCTGCTGAAGGATTCGATGGTCTTCAAGGACGCCGCGTTCACGTCCACCGGACTGAACGACAACAAGTACCCGGTCTCCGTGGACGTGGCCTTCCAGGTGGCGTTCGCCATGATCACCGTCGGCCTGATCTGCGGCGCCATCGCCGAGCGCGTCAAGTACAGCACGTGGATGATCTTCGTGGCCCTGTGGATCACGTTCGACTACGCCCCGATGGCCCACATGGTCTGGAACGGCGGCCTGCTGTCCGGCGCCGGCGCGATTTCTACCGCCATCGGCGCCCAGGCCCACGATTTCGCAGGTGGTACGGTCGTCCACATCAACGCCGCAGTCGCGGCCCTGATCATCGTCCTCATCATCGGCAAGCGCAAGGGCTTCGGCACGCAGCCGTTCCGCCCGCACAACGTCCCGTTCGTGATGCTCGGCGCCTTCCTCCTGTGGTTCGGCTGGTTCGGCTTCAACGCCGGCTCCGCCTTCGCCGCCAACGGCACCGCCGGCTACGCCTGGGTCTCCACCTCCGCCGCGACCGCCGCCGCCATGCTCTCCTGGGGCTTCACCGAGAAGATCCGCACCGGCCACTACACCGCGATGGGTGCCGCCTCCGGTATCGTCGCCGGCCTGGTCGCCATCACCCCGGCCGCCGATGTGGTCTCCCCGCTGTGGTCCATCGTGCTCGGCGCCATCGCCGGTGTGCTCTGCTGCCTCGCCTGCAGCCTGAAGTTCAAGCTCGGCTACGATGACTCCCTCGACGTCGTCGGCGTCCACGGCGTCGGCGGTCTGACCGGCACCGTCCTCATCGGCTTCTTCGGCGAGGGCACCGGCCTGCTGGCCGGCGGCGACTGGAAGCAGCTGGTCGTTCAGATCCTCATCGCGCTGTGCGCCATCGTCTACTCCGCCGTGATCACCGGCATCATCGCCTTCGCGCTGGAGAAGACCATCGGCTGGCGCGTCACCGAAGCCCAGGAAGTCGGCGGCATCGACCTTGCCGACCAGGGTGAACGTGCCTACGATTTTGCTGGTACCGCCAGCTCCGTCCTCAAGGAGGTGAAGTGAGATGAAGCTCATCACTGCAATCATCCAGCCCCATAAGCTCGACGACGTCAAGGAGGCCCTCGCGGCCGCCGGCGTGCACGGTCTGACCGTCTCCGAGGCGAACGGCTACGGCCGCCAGCGCGGACACACCGAGGTCTACCGTGGCGCCGAGTACACCGTCGACCTGATCCCGAAGATTCGCGTCGAGGTCCTGTCCGATGACGCCGACGCCGAAACGCTCGTCGGTGTGATCGTCAAGGCCGCCGGCACCGGCACCATCGGCGACGGCAAGGTCTGGGTGGCCCCGCTCGATTCCGTCACCCGCGTGCGCACCGGCGAGTCCGGTTCCGCCGCAATCTGACGGTGACCAGACGTCCGTGCCGCTGATACAGGGTCCGGACCATTGATAGACAGGAATCCCCGCATGCCGCTCTCCGAGCCGTGCGGGGATTCTGTCATATGGAGGGCTGGCGCCGGCGTTTGTCGCTTCTTCGACCCCAATCCAGACGGCTGAACCGCCTATCCGCGTTACGAGGGGTGGAATTCGACCTTCGCGGATGTCCAACTGCGTTACGAGGGGTATCACCCTGTATATATCACCCCGGCAAACGGCTTGATGCCGTGGCCAGAACCCCGGATTCCTCGTTGCCTCCGACGCGAGGTACCCCTCGTAACGCGATTGGACGATCGCAACGTCCCGAAAGTACCCCTCACAACGCAGATACACCTCAGATACGCACTATCTGTCCCCAACGAACAACGAACAATCCCGGCGGTCCCGACGCCGGCAACGAAAGAGTCGACAATGACCTCAGCGGTGGATGGTTTGAAACAACGGTTCATGGACATGAGCCAGCCGGACGCGGACGGCGTGTACCGCGACGGGGCGGCCAAACGCAAGGCGCGCACCGCGCTGGCGATGGACTGCCTCACCAGGCTCTGGGCGGAGGCGACGCAGGGCGTCGGCTTCGACGTGCCCGAGCACGGTGTCGGATTCGCCGCTGTCGGTTCCCTCGCGCGCGGGCAGATCGGCCCCTCGTCCGACCTCGACCTCGTCATCATCTACGAGCCGCACGCGCTGACGGACCAGCAGCTCAACGAACTCGCCAACAAGCTCTGGTACCCGCTGTGGGACTCCGGCCTCGACCTGGACCATTCCGTGCGCACCCGCCAGCAGTGCGAGGCCGTGACCGACCACGACCTGCCCGCCGCCATGGGCTGGCTCGACGTCGAACCCGTGGCCGGCGACGTGCAGCTCATCCGCGACACCTCCAACTCCATCCTCGAACGCTGGCGCAGGGCCGCCCGCAAGCGCCTGCCCGAACTGCTCGACTCCGCGAAGTCACGTCTCGACGAGTTCGGCAGACTCCAATACATCAACCAGCCGGACGTCAAGGAGTCGCGCGGAGGCCTGCGCGACTCCGTCCTCGTGTCCGCGCTCGCCGCCTCATGGCTGGCCGACCGCCCGCACGGCATGTACGACGAGGCCGTTGAACGGCTGCTCGACGTGCGCGACTGCATCCATCTCGTCGCGAAGAAGGACACGAACCTGCTGCTCGCCGCCTATCAGGACAAAGTGGCGGCCATGCTGGGCCTGGCCGACCCCACCCTGCCCACGGGCGGCGAACGCGAGGCGAAATCCATCGACGACATGCAGACCATGCTCGCCCGGCTGGGCCGACGCATCGCGTTCGCGCTCGACTCCACCGCCTCCCGCGCCGAGCATTCCCTCACGCACGAGAAGCCGCGGTTCGCGTTCTTCCAGATGTTCTCCCAGCGCGCCGGCGGCCACCGCGAGGCGCCGACGTTCGAGACGGTCGCGCCCGGAGTGGCCGTTCATGAGGGCGAGATCGTGCTCGCTCCCGGCGCGGACCCGTCGAAGGACGCGAGCCTCGCGCTGCGCGTGGCCGTGGCCGCGGGCGAGCGCGGCCTGCCCATCAATCCGGCGACGTTGAACAATCTGCGGCGCTGCCCCATCCACTCCAACCAGTGGGACGATACGTCGCGCGCGCTGTTCGTGCGCCTGCTGGCCTGCGGCCCGAACCTGCTCGACGTGTGGGAGGAGATCGACTACGCCGACATCCCCGGCAAGTGGATGCCGGAATGGCTGGGCATCCGCAACCGTCCGTCGGTCTCGGCCGCGCACCGGTACACCATCGACCGTCACACCGTGGAGGTGGTGACGCGATTGGGGCGCGAATGCGGGTTCCCGGCGGGCGGTGTCCCGGGTGGCGTTCCGGGTGACATTTCCGGTGGCGTTTCGGCTGGCGTTCCGGGCGGTGTCTCGGCCGGCGCCCGCGGCGGCTCGCAGAGCGGATGGTCCGTGGTCCGCGGCGAGACGGTCGGCGAGGACGGCGTGACGCGCTACGACGACGCGCATTACGCGGCGCTGCTCATGGCCGGCATCCTGCATGACATCGGCAAGCGTTCCGGCGTGGCCGACCATGCGGCGGAGGGCGCGCGCCATGCGCCGGTCATCATGCGCCGCATGGGCTTCGACGAGGATGCGGTTCGCATGGTCACCCTGCTGGTGCGTGAGCATCTCACGTTGAGCGAGTTCGCGACCGGCCGCAATCCGAACGACCCGAACACGGGCGACGACCTGGCCGGCCGGTTGCGTCACGATCCGGTGCTGCTGGACATGCTCTATGACCTGACCCGCGCCGACGGCTCCTCGTTGGGCGCCACGCCCGAGGAGGCGATCACGAAGCGCTACGGGTGGAGCAAGTGGCGTGAGACGTTGGTCCGTCAGATGGTGACCGCCACCCGGTACCACATGTGAGGCGTCGCGTCCGCCGCGTCGTGGCGACGGTGGTGTGCGATGCGGCGACGTGCGATGCGGTGGTGTGGGGTGCGGTGGCGCCCTTGCCGCGTCGGGAGATGTGGTCCGGGAGGCGTGGTCCGGGAGTCCGCCCTATGCGTGCCGATGTATCCACGCGTCGCCGTGCGCGCGCAGGCCGTTGGCCAGTGCGCGGCCGCCCATGAGCACCACGTTGAAGACGGTCCAGACGAGCACGGTGCGGGCGACGTCGACCGCCATGCCGTCCGTTCGGCCGAAGACGCCGAAGCCCGCGAGGATTCCGGACGGTCCGGTCTGCCAGGATGCGGCCCATGCGCCCGCCGCCGCGAGCGCGACGACGTACGCCGCGGCCACGGCCGTGCAGGTGGCCGCGAGATAGCGGTGGTCGCGCGCGCCGATGAGGATGCCGTCCAACGCCATCATCCATCCCTGCAGCGGGAAGAACACGCCCATCGTGATCATGCCGGCGGCCACGAGCGTCTGTATTTCCGGGCTGGGGGAGAAGAAACGTCCGGCGAACAGGCCGACGGCCGCGAAGCCGAGGCCGGCCGCCGCGCCGATGGCCAGGCCCATCCGTCCGGTGGTCCGCGCGTCCCCGCGCGCCCGGTCGTATGCGCGCGCGCCGAGCGCGGATCCGACGAGCGTCTGCCCGGCGATGCCCACCGAGTCCAGCATGTTCGTGGCGAAGTTCCACGTGGAGTTCACGGCTTGGAAGCCGGCCAGCACGCCGGTGCCCATGTGCGCCGCGCACGCGACGGTCGCCACCATGGCCACGCGGATGGCCAGCGTGCGTATGAACAGCGGCAGTCCGTCGCCGCCGACGCGCAGGAGTCCCGCGGGCCGCGGCCGCAGGCTTGCGCCGTCCGCGCGCGCCCACAGCACGGCGGGGACGGCGAGGAACAGGCCCATGAACCATTGCGCCATGAGCGTGGCGACGCCGGATCCGGCGATGCCCCATCGGAACACGATGACGAACAGCACGTCCAGCACGGTGTTGAGCGCCGCGCCGGCCACCGCCGCGATCAGGGTGACTCGCACCTTCTGCAGGCCGCGGAAGATGCCGTTGGCCGCGTAGACGAGCAGCATGCCGGGCGCGCCCAGCACGACGGCGCGCGTGTAGGCCACGGCCTGCGTCAGCACTTCGCCGCGCCCGCCGAGCGCGCGGCAGAGCGGTTCGGCGCCGAGGAACAGCGCCGCGGCGAGGATGAGGCCGATGCCGAGCGCCAGCCACATCCCGTCGATGCCGGTCTGCATGCCCTCGCGCCGGCGTCCCGCGCCCAGCAGGTGCGCCACCCGTGCGGTGGTGGCGTAGGCGAGGAAGACGCACAGGCCCACGGCGGTGAGGATGATGGTCGATCCGATGGACAGGCCGGCCAGCGCCGCGTCGCCGAGATGGCCGACGATGGCGGTGTCGATGAGGATGAACGTGGGTTCGGCGATGAGCTGTCCGAACGTGGGCACGGCCAGCGCCATGATGCGACGTCTGGTGGCGGCGTCCGATGAGGCCGCGTCTGCGCCGTTCGCCGCGTCCTCGGTCCGCGCGGGGGCCGGTCGCGCCGCGTCGTCGGTCGTGTTCGCGTGTGTCACGGGTCGTCTCCCTCTCCGTCTCCGGCCGTCGCGTCGATGGGTTCCGCGCGCCGTTGTTCGTCCGATGCGCCGGCGCGTTCGACGCCGACGCGGCCGGTGGTCCGTGTCCACGATAGTGGTTCCCGATGGTCCGTGGGACCGGATCGCGCCGGGGCGTCGTGGACGTGTCGTCCGCCCGTTCACCTGCCGTTCAACTGCGATTACCACGACGTTGGTGGTTGCGCAAGCGCCTGCCGGTGCTCGGTGAAGTTATCCCCAAGTTATGCACAGAGTTATCCCCATATTGTGGATAACTCTGTGCGTTGTCCACATGGTTATCCCCTAAATGTGGATAACTCGTTTCGCTATCCACAATGAATTCCGCGCGTGTCGCGGGTTTGGGGCCCGTGGATGTGGATAACGCTGTGGATAACTCGGCGCATCGGCATATCTAGGTGTGGATAACCATGCCGGACCATATATCCATGGGTGTGCGGACCGTGTCGGGCGATATCTACCGGCCGCGCAATGGGGGAATCTATACTGTGGCCTATGGCAGAGGAAACATGGGATGACGAGGCGCCGGCCGGCGGATACGACGCCGGCGCCGACGAGTTCGGCGGGCAGGACGGCGGCTTCGGCGCCGACGAGGATCGGGCTCCTGGTCGGTCCGAGCGCGCCGGCCGTGGGGGAGCGCGTTCGCGCGGCGGCTCCGGCTACGTGCCGGGGGCCACCGGCACGCCGGTGCGTGACGCCCTGTTCGACCGAGTCCCCCCGCATGACGACGACGCGGAGATGGCCGTGCTCGGCGGCATGCTCATGAGCAAGGACGCCATCGGCGAGGTCTCGCAGATGATCGAGGTGACCGACTTCTACCAGCCGAAGCACCAGACCATCTACGAGGCGATCATCAACCTGTTCTCCGCCAGCCAGCCGGTGGACGCGGTGCTGGTGGCGAACGAGCTGCTCAAGCACGGCGACCTGGACAAGGTGGGCGGCGCCGACTACCTGCACTCCCTCGTGGCCTCGGTGCCGACGGCCGCGAACGCCACCTACTATGCGGAGATCGTGCACCAGCGCGCGATCCTCAGAAACGTGATCGCCGCGGGCACCAAGATCGCGCAGCTCGGCTACTCGGCCGAAGGCTCCCAGGCGGAGGACGTCGTCAACCTCGCCCAGGCCGAGGTGTACGAGATGAGCGTGGGCAAGGTGCGGCAGGACTATTCCGCCATCGGCCCCGTGGTGCATGACGCGCTGGACCAGCTCGACAAGCTCCAGCAGGGACTCGTCAACAAGGGCGTGCCCACCGGCTTCAGGGACATCGACGACCTCACCCAGGGCCTGCAGCCCGGTCAGATGGTCGTCGTCGCCGGCCGCCCGGCCATGGGCAAGTCCACGCTCGGCATCGACTTCGCGCGTGCCGCGGCCCTGCACCATCACATGACGACCATCGTGTTCAGCCTCGAGATGAGCAAGGTGGAGCTCGCGCAGCGCATCATCTCCGCCGAGACGAACATCCCACTGGGCGCGCTGCGTCGCGCCGACGAGATCACGCCGGAACGCTGGAACACGTTGAACGGCTTCTGGTCGAAGCTGGAGGACGCGCCGTTGTTCATCGACGATTCGCCCAACATGAGCCTCATGGAGATCCGCGCGAAATGCCGCCGGCTCAAGCAGACCAACGACTTGAAGCTCGTGGTCATCGACTACCTGCAGCTCATGACCTCCGGCAAGCAGGTCGAAAGCCGCCAGCAGGAGGTCTCCGAGTTCTCCCGCGCGCTGAAGCTCCTCGCCAAGGAGCTCGAGGTGCCGGTCGTGGCCCTCTCGCAGTTGAACCGTGGCCCGGAGATGCGCAACGACAAGAAGCCGCAGCTGTCCGACCTGCGTGAATCCGGCTCCATCGAGCAGGACGCCGACGTGGTGTTCCTCGTACATCGCCCGGACTTCTACGACAAGGAGGACCGGCCCGGCGAGGCGGACATCATCATGGCCAAGCACCGCAACGGTCCCACCGAGACCTTCCATCTGGCGTTCCTCGGCGCCACGTCCAAGTTCAAGGACATGCCGCAGGACTACAACGCCGGGCAGGGGGTGTGACATGGACCGCGAAGCGTATGGCAGTCCGCCGGCGTGGCCCGTCGGCGGCATGGATGGGCCGAGTGGGATGTTCTCCCGTGTTCCACGGCATGTTCCACGCGCCGGCGTCGATGTTTCACGCACTGTTCCACGCCTGCATGCCCCTGTTTCACAGGGTGTTTCACATTCGTCCACCGTATCCCACAGGAGGTTCCACGCACTATGACCCAGAAGGACCCCGCGACCCGCGCCCCCTGGAACGCGTTCGCCACGCCGCTCATCGGCAAGGGCGTGCGCTGGGCGTCGCGTCTGCTCCACCACGGCGGCTCCGCCTTCCCCGGCAAGATCGTCGAAGGCATCGACCCGACGTTCCTCGCACGCACGCTCGCGCAGCTGCCGCTCGGCGTCGTCCTCGTCTCCGGCACCAACGGCAAGACCACCACCACGCGCATGGTCGCCTCGATGCTCGCCGACCTGGGGCTCAAGGTGTTCACCAATCCCACCGGCTCCAACTTCACGCGCGGCGTGGCCTCCGCCCTGCTCGAACAGGTCAGCCTCTCCGGCCGTCTCGACGCCGACATCGCCGTCCTCGAACTCGACGAGGCGTACGCCGTGCACTTCGTGCGCCAGGTCCGTCCCCGCTACACGCTGCTGCTCAACGTGATGCGCGATCAGCTCGACCGCTTCGGCGAAATCGACAACACCGCACGCCTGCTCGGCCACGCGGCGGCGGCCACCACCGGCACCGTCGTGCTCAACCGTGAGGACCCGCGCATCGCCCGCCTCGCCGCGCTCGCGCCCGCCGGCACGGAGATCAGCTACTTCGGCCTCGTCGACGACCTCAAACGCTTCTTCCCGTCCGACGACGACATGGCCACCACCGTGAGCGCGGAGACGCACGACGCCGACGCGACGGACGGCGCCGACGCGTCGGACCGTCCGGCGTCGGACGCCACGACGCCGGACATGTCGACGGAACCCGACGCCGACGTCACGTTGACCGCCGTCGGCGACCACGCCGCGACCTTCCTGATGGACGGCGCGGAACACCACACCGACGTCCGTCTCGAAGGCGTCTACAACCTGTACAACGCGGCCGCCGCGCTCGCCGTCGTCCGCGCGGTCGTCGCCGACGCGCCGCGCGCACGCACCGCCGCCGCGCCCGCGGGCGGCGACGCGTTCCGCGAACGGCTCAAGCGGTTCGCCGCATCGGACGCCGACGCGCTCATCGCCGCCGTCTCCCACGTCACGCCCGCATTCGGCCGCGGCGAGGTCATCGACGTCAACGGCAGTCCCACCGAACTGCTGCTCGTCAAGAATCCGATGGGCTTCCGCCTGTCCCTCGCCAGCTTCCCGCCCGAAGGCGCCGACACGATGATCGTCATCAACGACGAATACGCCGACGGCCGCGACATGAGCTGGTTGTGGGACGTCGACTTCACGTCGCTGCGTGGCACCGGCGTCGCGCAGGTCTCCGGCGTGCGCGCGTGGGACATGGCGCTGCGCCTCGGCTACGACCAGGTGCCGGTCGCCGCCGTCGACACGGACATCGACGCCGCGCTCGCCGCGTTCGTCGCCCGCAACCCGGGCGGCCGCAAGCACATCTACTGCACGTACACCGCGATGCTCAAGGTGCGCGCCGCCCTGGGGCGCATCGCGAACGTCGCCGACGCCGGCGTGGGCAAATAAGGAGGTCCGAAGCAATGGACAAGACGATCGACGTGGTGTCCCTCTACCCGAAGGACATGAACATCTACGGCGACTCGGGCAACGTGCTCACCATCCGCCGTCGCCTCGAACTGTACGGCTACCGGCCGGTCATCCACGAGATCAACCAGGGCGACGCCTGGCCCGAACAGGTGGACATGATCCTCGGCGGCGGCGGGCAGGACAGCGGCCAGAGCAAGATCATCGACGACTTCTTCCGCCGTGCCGACCTGCTGCGCTCGCTCGCCGCGGACGGCATTCCCATGCTCATGATCTGCGGCATGTACCAGCTGTTCGGCGAATACTTCGAAACCTCCGAAGGCAAGCGTCTGGACGGCATCGGCGTGATCGGCGCCTACACCGTGGGACAGGACGTGCGCATGATCGGCAACCTCGTCGAGCATTCCGCCGAATTCGGCGACGTCATCGGCTACGAGAACCACTCCGGCCAGACGTTCCTGCGCGAAGGCGTCCAGCCGTTCGGCCACGTGGATGCGGAAGGGCGCGGCAACAACGGCGAGGACCATACGGAAGGCGCGCGCGTCGGCAACGTCATCGGCACGTACATGCACGGCTCGCTCCTGCCGAAGAACCCCGCCGTCTCCGACTTCCTCATCCGCGCCGCCGTGGAACGCCGTTACGGCGCGACGGCGTCGGGCGACGGCACGGACGGCCGCCTCGCCGCTGACGAACAGACGCCGGAACAGGCCGCCGAACTCGCGCGCCTCGACGAAGTCGCGGCGCAGGCCCGCAAGGTCGCCGCCGCCCGGCCGAGGTGAGCGTCCGGACGGGTCGGCAAGGTTCGGCGGCCCGTCATACGGACAGACCGCGCGGGTGTCGTCCAAGGCGGGCCCGCCGGTCCATGGAGTACGCTGGAAGGTACGAGCGCGCGGCATCAGGCCGCGCACCGGCCTCGACAAGGAGGGGACATCATGGCTGATTTCGATTTGGGTGACGGTCTGCGCAAGGTCGTGCTGGCGGGCATCGGCGCCCTCGCCACCGGATACGAGAAGGGCAGCGAGCTCGTCGACGACCTCGTGAAGAAGGGCGAGCTGACCGTCGAACAAGGCAAGAGCCTCAACACCGAACTCAAGCGCAAGGTGGGCGAATCGCTCGTCAACGACGCGAACAAGGACGACGAGAAGCGTGCCGCCGCCAAGGCGGACGCCGCTGTGGCGGAATCGGCGGAACCGTCCGCCGAAGCCGAGGACAAGCCGTCCGAGGACTGATCGCCGTACCGGTACGGACCGGTGCAGCGAATCGAACGAATCATATGGGAGCGGACCCCGAGCCGCGACGTCGGCGAGGGGACGCTCCCGTCGTGCGTAATGCCGTGGAACGCCCCACACGGCAGGGCGAGGACGCGGACGGCCCGAGAAGGACGGCCTGACACGGACGGCCTGAGAGGATGGAGGTCACGGGCATGACGACCGAAGACGCGACGCCGCGGCATCCCGCCGCCGACGAATCGGACGCATCGAGCGCGCCGCGCGAATCCCGCGTCCCCAACGAACCGGAAACGGCACACGCTGCGACGGACGCGCCGCACAAGACGACGGGGACGTCGGCGTCGGACGGAACGGAACCCGATGCGTCGCACATCGCCGCGCCGCCCATCTCCCCGGACATCCCCGTACCCGTGCCCGTGTGGGACACCGGCCGGGACGAAACCATCGGCCTGTTCGGTTCGCGGCGCGACGACTTCTCCCAGCGCTACCACCTGACCCGATGGGGCAAAGCCAAGCGCCTCGCCCAGATCACGCGCATCGTCAACCAGTTCGACGCGCTCAAAGGACTCACGCCCGTCAAGATGCGCCTCATGTTCGAGGCGCTCGGACCCACGTTCGTCAAAGTCGGCCAGATCCTCTCGATGCGCTCCGAGATCCTGCCGCAAAGCTTCTGCGACGAACTCGCCAAACTGCGCGCCGACGCCGACCCTATGCCGTACCAGACCGTCCTCGACGTGCTGACCGGCGAATACGGCCGGCCGATCGACACGATCTTCGAACACATCGACCCCAATCCGCTGGGATCCGCGTCCCTCGCGCAGGTCCACCGCGCCACGCTCACGACCGGCGAGGACGTGGCCGTCAAGGTGCAGCGCCCCGGCGTGCGCGAGACGATGGCGCAGGACGTATCCATCATGCGCTCCATCGCCAAGGCGGCGACCAAGGTGATCGGCTCCACGCAGATCGTCGACCTCAAAGGCGTGGTCGAGGAGCTGTGGGACACGTTCGAATCGGAGACCGACTTCCTGGTGGAGGCCCGCAACCTCGCCGAATTCAAACGGTTCGCCTCGCGCTTCAAGTACATGGACTGCCCGCGGCCATACCCGGACCTGTGCACCGAACACGTGGTGGTCATGGACTACGTGGACGGCATCTCCGTCTCCCATCCAGGCAAACTCGTCGCCGCCGGCTACGACCTCAAGGACATCGGCACCAAGCTCGTCGACAACTACGCCACGCAGATCCTCGACGACGGATTCTTCCACGCCGACCCGCACCCGGGCAACATCATCATCCGCGGCGGGCAGATCGTGCTCATCGACCTCGGCATGACCGGACGGCTCGACGCGAAGACCCGCGCGGTGATGAAGGACATGATCTTCGCCGTGGCCAAACGCGATTCGCCCGCACTGGCGGACGGGCTGCTGCGGTTCGCCGGCGCGGAGGCCGACCCGGCCGACTACCCCTCGCTGCTCGCCGACCTCGACGTGATCGTCAAGGAATACGGCACGGTGGAGCTGGCGGAGCTCGACATCGCCGCGTTCATCACGGCGCTGACCTCGCTGGCGCAGCGCCACGGCATCGAGGTGCCGAGCACGGTCACCACGGTGGGCCGCGCGCTCGTCACGCTCGAAGGGCTGCTCGACGAGTTCATCCCCGACGTGAACATGATCGAGATCATCTCCCGGCACATCGCCACGTCGCGCACCCCCAAGGAGATGGTCGAAGGCGAGCTCAAATCGTTGGGGGTCGAGGGGCATGCGGCGCTGCACAGCGCGCTCGACGCGATGAGCGAGCTCAACGTGGCCGCCCGCATGCTCACGCGCGGCCAGCTGCGCATGAACATGGAGCTCGTCGGCTCGCAGGAGCCGTTCCAGCTGCTGTCCGACATGGTCAACCGCCTCACGATGGCACTCATCGTGGTGGGGTTGTTCATCGGTTCGTCGATCGTCTACTACGCCGGCATGAAGCCGATCATCTTCGGCATCCCGATCGTCGGTTTCATGGGGTATGTGGTGGCGTTCGTGCTCGGGTGCTGGATCGTCGTGGACATCTATCTCAAGGGCCGCAAGACCAAGAAGCGGTAGCGGGTTTGCGTTGGGGCTCTGGGGGTCTCTGGGGGTC
>NZ_JAHBBF010000006.1 GCF_019331725.1 Bifidobacterium saguinibicoloris | reverse complement strand
GCATGCCGGCCTCTACCTCGGTGGTGACCGCCCGGTTGGTGACGATGCGCCTACCACACAAGGTCATGCCCGCGCTATGGTCCGCAAGCTGGTGCGTGAGATGCAGGACTATGGGGTTCATTGGGTGGCCTCCGATTCATGCCCCGCGCGCGGGGGTGTGGTACGGGGTAGTAATCAGGGCAGTAATGAAACCGTTGCAATCATTGGGGTTGAATACTGTCCCGATTACTACCCCTTCGTGCATAAGGTGGTCGCGGGTACTAATCGGCGTCATCGTTCAGACTCCAGATGTATCCGATGCCGCGCCCGACATGGTTGGGGTCTCGCGCCGTGGCGATTAGACCGGGGTTGCGTTCCCTGACCTTGCGAAGCTGGGCGGCGGTGTAACCGGCTTTCCCGGCTGCGTCTTCCAGCTTGTTGAATGGTGTCGGGCCGTGTTCGGTGAGCCAGTCTGCAAGCCAGTCCGCAACCTCACCACGCCCCGCGCGCCTTGGTTCGGGAACGCCCGCGTTGATGTTCTTGTTGATGACCTCGTTCACCGTGCGTTCGGTCGGCATGAAACCGGTGATTTTGGGCACGCCGAACACGTGCCCGGTGTCGTCCCTCACGTCATGCGAGATAAGCCCGTACGAATAGCTGGTGTTCTGCTCGGTGGTATAGCTGGACTTGTCGATGGTCACGACGCATGTACCGTCCTCGTCGTCGCGCGCCACGGTGAGCAGCGAACGCACGGCGTCTCGGAACGCGTGCGAGCCGCTGATCTTGTCACTGGCGTAGCCGCCGCCCTTGCTGAAATGCAGGATACCGACCACGGCCATGTCGAGGTCCGAAGCGAACTTCGCCAACGGATCGAGCGCCGCGCGCACGTCGTCCCGCTTGTTGCTGTCGCCGTCCATCGCGCTCGTGATGGGGTCGATGACCCATAGGCGGATGTCGCGGCGGCGGAACTCGGGGGCGAGCGTGTCCAGATCGTCGGGCAGTCGTACCCCGGTCTGGCCGTGTTCGTCGGCCATGCTGAGGAACGTCACGCGGTCGAGGTCGGCGTCTTCGGCCTCGAGCCTCATACGCTGCATCGATTCACTGTCCTCGATGCCTGAGATGCACACGTTGACGGGTTGGCCTTTCCACTTGCCTGCCAAACGTCCGCGCGTGGCGAGCGCCGCCCGGTAGAGGCTGAGCGTGGACTTGCTCACACCGGCGCGCCCTGCAATCAACGTGAGCACGCCGACCGGCAACATTGGATAGTCGAGGAACCTTGGCGCGGTCTTCGCCACCTGAGAGGCAATGGAGAACATGGGGTGTCGTCCTGGCAGCATGGCGTCCTCCGTCGAGGGGAAATCGAGATGCATGGCGTTCTCCACAATCGCCGTCGTGGCCAGATCGGACACGCTCGGCATGGTCGGCCGTGTCTTCGTGGTCATCGTGGTTCACCTCCAAGCGGCGGCAAGCGCGTGGGCAAGGGCCTTGTTGTATGCGGCTGTGGCGGGATTGTTGTACAGGTCCCGCGTGCCCTGCGGCCACTCGCCGTCTGCCTCGCGTCCACGCGCCTCGCGCATGCGGTTGAGATAGCGGCGATAGTCAGCAACGCATGTGAGATACCGGTGCGGATACGATGGTTCAGTGCGGCGAGCCATGCGGCTACCTCCTTCGGATGGTTGGCGATGAGGACGATGGGGACGGCGATGCCTTCGAGCGTGAACGCCGGGATCCACCAGTGGACGAGCGACAAGCCGGCGCCGGTGAGCGCGAGCAGGAACGCGAGATGATGCAGCATGTTGGGTTCCCTGTCCATCACGCCGCCGCCTTCCGGTTCATGTTCCTGTGGATGAACGCGAGAACCGCGTTCTTCTCGTAGACGATCTGGCCGTTCACCAGAGTGTCGAACACCGGGCCGATGCCTTGGGAACGCCACGTCCGAAGCCGGGCCACCGGCACGTCGAGGACGGACGCCACCACGGTCTCCGTGGCCGTGCGGGTCAGTCCGCGCGCCTCGGCTAGCGTGTCCGGGGTGAACCGGGGTACCGTGGGCATTGCGTTCTGGTCGGTGCAAGGGCTGGAACTCATTCGGGCTGCGGGTGCTGCAACACTCGCGGCCCTCTCCATATCCACACAGGTCATTCCGCCACCTTCCGGTCAAACGCCTTTGCTTCGGCGGTGCTGCCGAACGTGGCGCGGTCCAGAAATTCAAGGATGTCGTCGCGCTTGTAAAAGATGCGGCCGTGAATCTTCATGAACCTGAGGTTCACACCCTTGGTACGCCAGTCATTGAGAGTGTTGACCGGGATCCCGGTGACCTCCGTCACTTTCGCGGGCTTGTTGATCGGGTCGAGCTGCGCGGCAATCTCAGCGAAAGCCGTTGGTACGGTGATGGTCGATGCGCCTGTCTTGGTGATTTCCATGTCTGTGTTTCCAATCTCGGAACACTGTGTTCCGGTATTCATAAAGTAACACAAGATTCCGATTCTGGGTACAACATGCCGCCATGGCGTGTCGCGATTCTGGGTACACTGTGTTGCATGAGTGAAAACATGACGCGGGATGAAATGGTCGGGGCCAACGTGAAGCGCCTTCGCGGGAAGGTCAGCATGGATCGACTTGTTGACTTAATGTGCAATGCCGGGAACACTTGGTCAAAGACCACGATTTTCAATATTGAGCATGGACGGCGGCCGTTGAGATTGTCTGAGGCCTCTGATTTGTTGAAATGCTTGGGGTATGATCCGGTTCTCGATTTGCCGAAGCTATTGAACACTCCGGCTGAGGCAGACTTGCAATATGCGGTCGAGCAGATTCCCCAGATGTATAAGCAACTGATTATCGATTTCGATACTCTGGCTAGATACCGTCAGGAATTAGCCGGGGACGCCACCACGTTGCAGCAGGAAGGCTCGTTGAACAAAAAGCTATCCGGGCAGGTGATTGATGTCCTAAAGGCATCTCGCCTAGATTCCTTAATCGGGGCTTTGTTGACAACGAACGACCATTATGCAAATCAGGTAAACGACGATTCGGTGTATTGCCGGTGGCTTAGATCGGGATTGGATGACAACGATGTGGAGCCTGATGAACTCCCAACGTATCAAGACGTCCAATCGATGATTGATGAAGCACTCGGTAATCTCTCTGGAGATCCGGAGTACTAATGGCTAATGCTTGGGTTGCCGACCAGTGGATTAGGAAAGGTGCGCCACCGTCCGTGCTGCGCGTTCTGAATGCATGCAAGTCCGTTGAACGCGCCAACGAGAAGATAGCCGACCGGTGGAAGAAAGCCGAGTTCGGCAAAGGGATGCGTTGGTTGGTCCAATGGTATGAACACGAGGATGGCGAAGAGAGCCGTGGGCGTCTGCGTAGCAAGAGCTTCAAGACGAGGGACGAAGCCGAGGCGTATCGGACGGCCGTCAGCGACGACCAGTATTCGGGCCGGTATATCAACAAGGACGATCGCAACCGCCTCTATCGGGATGTGAAGGAAGAATGGCTCCAGAGCAAGCATGGTGTCAAGGGCAGCTCCATTCGCGGGTACAAGCGCTATATGCGCACGTACGTCCTTCCCAAGTGGGGTGACAAGGCCATCGGATCGATAACACGATCTGACGTATCCAAATGGGTGGGGGAGCTTCGATGCGGTACCGCCCCCTATGACTTCAACAACGACGCCAGGCCGAAGGACCGGTTGAGTGAGAGCTATGTCAAGGGCGTATTCAAAACCGCCAACCAGGTTATGATCTACGCGAAGAAAAATCGGCTGATACTCGACAACCCATTCGAAGGTGTGGAGCTGCCGAGGGACAACAAGCCGGACGACGGTATGGTGTTCCTCACCTACAAGCAAGTGGAGCTGCTGGCCGATGCCGCGATGCTCCCAGGCGACGACCTTCTGATAAGGATGCTCGCGTACACGGGCCTGCGCCCAAACGAGATGATGGCATTGCATGTCGGTGACGTTGATCTGGACGCAAAACGTATTCACGTGGTCAGGAACTTCACTGTGGATAAGGACACGGGAAAACAGATCGAGGGCACGCCGAAGACATGGGAGGTGCGAGACGTAGCCGTTCCTGGATTCCTGATAGATCCATTGACGGAACACATTCGAGGCCGGGATAAGGACGACTATCTGTTCACGGCCCTACAGGGCGGGCCCCTGTATCTGGCGAACTGGAGGAATCGCAACTTCAAGGCAGCGAAGCAACGGGCCAAGTTGGACAAGGTCAAGGGGCTGCGTCCTTACTCGCTACGGCATACCTACGCCTCACTAGCGGTTGCCGCCGGATGTGATGTGAAGACATTGCAGAACGCTATGGGTCACAAGGATGCCACGGTGACGTTGAACACCTATGCGATGCTGTGGCCCGACCGGCTTGATGAAGTGGCGAACGCTCTGGAAGGCAGCCGAGCAGATGCGCTCATGTTGTCTAATGTTGTCCACAATGAGGCAACCAACCAATGACAAAACCCCTTGGAATCGTTGGAATTCCAAGGGGTTTTCCGGTGACCCCGGCCGGGCTCGAACCGGCGACCCTGAGATTAGAAGTCACATGCTCTATCCAGCTGAGCTACGGGGCCGGACCGCAACCATTGTAACGGCGTCCGGGGAGAACACGCGCGGACGCGCGGGGGAGGGGCCGTCGCAGGGCCGTCATCGCCGGCAGCCTGCCCTACGAACGTTCCCCGAACATTTCCCGAACCGTCCCTGATTCATCCCCGAGACCGATGCCGGCACGGACGGCGGCATGGGACACTGGGACGAAGGACGGTCCGTCCCGAGGCGCCATCGCGCACCGTGGATTGTCCGGAACACCGATGGTTCGCCGAGCGGTTTGAGAGAACGGAGTGTCGATGGCTGCGAAGACGCAACGCCCCATGATCGAGGTGCGCAACCTGCGCAAGGAATACCCCGCCGCCGATGAGACTGTCGTGGCCCTCGAACGCATCGACCTCGCCATCCCGCGCGGCCAGATCTGCTGTATCTACGGAGCGTCGGGCTCCGGCAAATCCACGCTGCTCAACCAGCTCGCGGGGCTGGAGAAGCCCACGCGCGGCGGCGTGCGCATCGGCGGCACCATGATCTCCCGCCTCGACGAGCGCGGGCTCGCGGTCTTCCGCCAGCGGCACCTCGGCTTCGTGTTCCAGTCGTACAACCTGCTGCCCAACCTCAACGCCGTGGAGAACGTGGCCATGCCGCTCATGTTCCGCGGTGTGCCCAAGGAACGGCGCGAGGCGGCCGCGCGGGGCATCCTCAAACGGGTCGGGCTCGGAGGACGTCTCACGCACTATCCCACGCAGATGTCCGGCGGACAGCAGCAGCGCGTCGGCATCGCCCGCGCGTTCGTCGCCAAGCCGGAGGTCGTGTTCGCCGACGAACCCACCGGCAACCTCGATTCGAAGACCAAGGTCGACGTGATGGAGATGATCGTCTCCTTCGCCCGCAGCCTGGACCAGACCATCGTCCTCGTCACACACGACGACAACATGGCCGCCTACGCGGACCGGATCGTCACCCTGCTCGACGGCCGCATCATCGACGACCGCATGACGGGACGCTGACGGATGACGACCCGACGGACGCCGCGCCGCCCGCAGACGCGACACGCAAGAGACACGCAAGAGAAGAGACAGTAGAGACAGAAAGGGCACGTCCATGATCACCCTCCGCACACGCATCGCCGCCATGACGGCCGCCATGATCGCCGCGCTCTCCATCGTCTTGGCGCCCGCCATCGCGCCGGCGCCGACGACCACGCATCATGCCGGCGGCATCGCGTCCATCGCCGCATCCATCGCCGCGCCGGTCCGCACGGCGTACGCGGACGACGCGGCGTCGGACAACGCGTCCGTCGGCGCGACGGGGGAGGACGTCGCGCCGATCTCCGGCCCCGTACCCAACGTCATCATCACGAACTTCACGTACGGCGACGGTTCCGTGCCGGTCGGCGGCGACTTCACGCTCACGTTCACGTTCCAGAACAAAGGCAAGGTGGCGGTGAGCAACATGGTCGTCACCGTGGACGGCGGCGACGCGTTCGCCATCGCCGGCGGCACCAACACCTTCTACGTCGACGTGCTCTACGCCGGCCGCTCCGCCACGCAGAGCGTGCCCATGCAGGCCCTGTCCAGCGCCACGAGCGGCGCGCAGGGCGTCACCGTCGGCTTCCGCTACGAGTACGTGGACGGCGGCTCACGTTCCTCCAGCTCCTCTGACATCAAGATCTCCGTGCCCGTCTCCCAACCGGACCGCTTCCAGCTCGACGACCCCGTCCCGCCCGAAGACGCCACCGTCGGCACCGAGACCACCATCACCATGAACTACGTGAACAAAGGCAAGGGCGACATCGCCAACGTGGAGGCGTCGATCGAGAGCGAGGGGCTCGAGACCACCACGAAGACGCAGTACGTCGGCAACGTCGCGTCCGGCGCGAGCGGTTCCATCGGCTTCGCGTTCACGCCGACCGCCTCCGGTTCGATCGAAGCCAAGCTGCATATCGCCTACGAGGATTCCGACGGCAAGCCGCAGTCGAAGGAATTCCCGGTCACCGTCGACGTCGCCGAGGCGCCGGCCGTGGACGAGACGGACATGACCGTGGAGGACGCGACCGCGGACGCGGGCGTCCCCTGGTGGGTGTGGGCCGTGGCGGCGATCGTCGTCGTGAGCATCGCCGTGGTCGTGACGGTGGTCGTGGTCCGTCGCCGCAGGAAGCGCAAGGAGGCGGCGCAGGCCGAAGCCGACGATTGGGACGACTGGGGTAAGACGCCGGCGTCCGATACCGATACGTCCGACGCGTCCGAGGCGTCTGCGGCGTCCGCGTCATCTGATCCGTTGTCCCCGTCCGTTCCGTCCGCGGCATCCGACGCCCAGCCCACGCAGGTCCTCGACCTCACCTCCCTGCCCGCGCCGGATCCGTCCTCGGCCGTCGCCCCCGTCTCCGAAGCCCCGTCCGCTTCCACGGACGGTCACGGTCCGATGGCCTCCCGTCCGCGTCGCGCGCGCAAGGAGCGCGTATGAGGTTCTCCGACATCCTGCGTCTGTGCGCGCAGAACCTGTTCCGACGCAAATCGCGTACGTTCCTGACCGTGCTGGGCGTGATCGTCGGATGCTGCTCGATCGTGCTCATGGTGTCCTTCGCCCAAGGCATCAACGAGCGCAACGAGAAGACGCTCAAGTCGATGGGCGACCTGTCCATCGTCACCGTGTACACCGCCGGCGGCATGGAGGTCGAAGGCGGCGGCTCGTCCTCGTCCGGCTCCGGCGAGGCCGTCAAACTCGACGACAAGGCGGTCGAATCGTTCCGCGCGATCCCGGACGTCGCCGGCGTGACCCCGGTCGTGACCCTTCCGTACAACGCGACCGCGAAGGCGGGGGCCGGCGGACGCTACATCTTCGACGGTGTCTCCATCATGGGCATCGACATGTCCCAGCTCGACACGATGGGCTTCACGCTCAAGGACGGATCCGAACCGTTGCGGGACGGCCAGGTCCTGGCCGGGGAATGGACCGCCTACGGCTTCCTCGACTCGCTGAACAACGGCGCCCAACGTTCCTATGAGGACGGCTCCTGCACCTACAACGCGGCCACGGACCGGTGCGAGGCGCCCGAGACCGAGGATCCGTTCTTCGACCTGCTCACCACGCCGCTCACACTGACCTCCGGCGTCGAATATTCCGGCGACCCGTACGTGCAGAACCTGTATGGCGGTTCCTCCGGCGGCTCGTCCGGTTCCGGCACGACCGGCGCGAGCGCCGACCCGAAGAACGTCGACGTGGACCTCAAGGTCACGGGCGTGGTCGCGAGCGACTACAACAAGGGATACGCCACCGTGCAGGGGTTCATCATGGACCTCAAGGCGTTGAAGTCGCTCATCGCGCAGATCGATTCCACGTCGTCGGCCGCGAGATCCGCGACCTACGACCAGGTGTACGTCAAGGCGACCGACCTGTCGCAGGTCCCCGAAGTGGAATCCGCGCTCAAGGCCATGGGCTATCAGACGTCCTCGTACGAGGACATCCGCAAGCAGATGGAGGAGCAGACGCGCGTCATCCAGCTCATTCTGGGCGGCATCGGCGCGGTGGCGCTGCTCGTCGCCGCCATCGGCATCGCCAACACGATGGTCATGTCCGTGTCCGAACGCACGCGTGAGATCGGCATCATGAAGGCGCTCGGTTGCACCGTGCACGACATCCGCGTCATGTTCCTCACCGAGGCGGGCGCGATCGGTCTTCTCGGCGGTGTGGTCGGCGCGGTGCTGAGCGCGTTCGTCTCGCTGTGCGTCAACATGGCGGGCATGGTGATCTTCGGCATGTCCTCGGATTCGTTCTCCGGCGTCTCGTCCGGCTCATCCGGGGGCGGCGGGGAATCGTTCGGCATGATGCTCTGGCATGCGATAGCCGGCGGCGAGGACGTGACCCGTTACTCGGTCATCCCATGGTGGCTGTACCTGTTCGCGGTGGTCTTCGCCACCTGCATCGGCCTGCTGTTCGGGTTCGGCCCGGCCAACAAGGCGGTGAGGATCCCCGCGTTGGACGCCATCAGGGACAGTCAGTGAGACGCGTCTTGCGGACGGTCGCTGGCCCGGCGGACGCTCAGTCGGCCAACGCCCTGCGGACGCGTGCCGTGACGGCATCGACGGTCAGGCCGTAGCGTTCGTCGAGGTCGGCGAGCGGGATGCGGTCGGTGAACTCCTTCTCCGCGCCGACGTTGATGACCTGCGGGTTCCGCGGGTCCCGTGCGCCGCGGTCGTCGTCAGTTCCTGCGGTTTCGTTAGTTCTGTCGGTTTCGGCGGCATGCATGCGGTGGTTCGCGTAGTAGGCGGTCACCTTCTCGCCCCAACCCCCTTCCAGCTGGCCGTCCTCCAGCGTGACGACGAGCCGGTGGTCGTCACGCAACGATTCCAGGGCCGTCGTGTCCAGCGTGGTGCATTGGCGCGGGTCGACGACCGTCGCGTCGATGCCCTCCGCGGCGAGCGACTCGGCCGTGTGCCATGCCAGCGGATATGCGTTGCCGAGGCCCAGGAGCGCGACCGTGGAGCCGTGGCGGGTGGTCCGGTAGGAGAGCATGTCGGATGTGCCGTGGACGCCGTGGGTGTCGGACGCCCGCGTCGCGGCATGCCCCAGCCTCTCGCCGGCGCGCTCGGCCGCGAGAATCGCCTCGCCGGGCACGCGGATGACCACCGGACCGTCCGGAGCCCCGTCCGCGCCCGTCGGAACGGTCGCTGGCGTGGTCGCCCACGCCAGCGCATCCAGATAATCTTCGCGCGAGGTCGGCAGCAGCATCGTCACACCGGGGATGTTCGCGAACATCGTCACGTCGTACGCGCCGGAATGGGTGTTGTCCGAACCGGACAGGCCGCCCAGGAAGTCGAGGATCGTGACGCGCGAGTGGTTGAGGCTCATCTCCTGGAAGAACATGTCGTACGCGCGCTGGAAGAACGAGGCCGTCGTCGCCACCACCGGCGTGCCGCCCGCCTTCGCGATGCCGCAGGCGACCGTCACCGCATGCGCCTCGGTGATGCCGGTGTCCATGTAGTGCGCGCCCGCGCGCTCGCGGAATTCGTGCGTGATGCCGTTCGACCCCGGCGTGGCGGGGGAGATGACCACGAGGCCCGGTTCTGTGGGGAAACGGCGTTCCAGCGCCGCCATCGCGATCTTGCCGTAATGCTTGCGCGGGTCCTCCGGGCGTCCGATCGCCTTGTCCGGCGTCTGCCAATGCGACGCCTCGCACTGGCCTTCGTGCGGTTCATGGTCGGACAGGTTGCAGTGGTCCGAATGCCATGGTTCGGTGTGGCCCACGTTGTCGGTCGCGTTGACGCCGGTGTCGGTCGCGTGCGCGGATCCGGCGTCGTGGGCCGTGTCGTCCGCGGCATCCGACGTGTCCGTCGCGTCCGTCGGCTCCGGCGCGAAACCCGCCCCCTTGAGCGTGTGGATGTGCACGACGACCGGATGGTCGATGTCCCTGACCTCCTCGAACGCGGCGACCAGCGCGTCCACGTCGTTGCCGTCGGCCACGTAGCGGTAGTCCAGCCCGAACGCGTTGAAGATGTTCGGCTGCGCCGTGCCGTCCGACGCGCGCAGACGTGCCAGCGGACCGTACATGCCGCCGAAATCGCCCGCGATGGACATCTCGTTGTCGTTGAACACGATGATGAGGTTGCTGCCCTGCTCGGCCGCGTTGTTCAGTCCCTCGAACGCGACGCCGGAGCTCAGCGACCCGTCGCCGATCACCGCCACCACGTTGCCGATGCCGGAGCCCATACCGTCCGCATCGCCGGCGGCGCGTTCCATGTCGCGCGTCTTCGCCAGACCGCAGGCCAGCGAGATCGACGTGCCGGTGTGACCCAGCACGAACTGGTCGTGCACGCTCTCGTCCGGGTTTGTGAAGCCGGTCACCTCGTCGAACCGGGACGGATCGAGGTAGGCGGCGGCGCGTCCGGTGAGCATCTTGTGCACGTAGCTCTGGTGTGACACGTCGAAGAAGATGCGGTCGCGGGGCGAATCGAACACACGGTGCAGGGCGACCGTCGCCTCGACCATGCCGAGGTTCGAACCGATGTGCCCGCCGTGCTCGCGGCCGTACCGCAGCAGCGCGGTGCGGATCTCCTTGCACAGCGCATGCAGCTCCCCATGGGAGAGGGCCTTGACGTCGGCAGGTCCCGAAATCCGTTCCATGATGCCGTTCGCCATATGCTTCCCGTCTCCTCCCGATCGAATGCCCGTGGACGATGCCTGCGGGCCATGCCGTGGGACAGCCTAGACGCCGGGCCGCCCATGCTTCCCCATGGGGAGGCAATGCCCCCAACATCTCCGTAAATGGCCGGACAGTCGTCGGCATGTCCCGTCCGCGCCGGACGGCCCGGAAGAGGGACGGAACCGCCCGGTGGCGAATTCGCGCAAGGGGAGTACAGTAAAACCCGTATTCTCAATAACGCGGAGGTAATGATAATGACGGACAGCAAGCCCGAAGTCGCCGTCGTCATGGGATCGTCCAGTGACTGGGAGACCATGAAGCGCGCCTGCGACATCCTCGACCAGTTCGGTGTGGCCTATCACAAGCAGGTGATCTCCGCCCACCGCACCCCGGAGCTCATGGCCGATTTCGCGCACAACGCGCGTGCCAACGGCCTCAAGGTCATCATCGCCGGAGCCGGAGGCGCCGCCCATCTGCCCGGCATGATCGCCGCGCAGACCACCCTGCCCGTCATCGGCGTGCCGGTGCGCTCCCACGCCCTGTCCGGCTGGGATTCCCTGCTGTCCATCGTGCAGATGCCCGGCGGCATCCCGGTGGCCACCACCGCGGTCGGCAACTCCGGCGCCACCAACGCCGGCCTGCTGGCCATCCAGATGCTTTCCGCGTTCGAGCCGGAACTCGCCGACAAGCTCGAGGACTACCGCAACGGACTGAAGGAGAAGGTGGCCGAATCCAATGCCCAGCTTGTTTGAGGAAACCCACGGCGCCACCCAGATGCTCCAGCCGGGCTCGACCATCGGCATCATCGGCGGCGGCCAGCTCGGCCGCATGATGGCCCTGTCCGCCAAGTACATGGGCTTCCGCATCGGCGTGCTCGACCCCACCCCGGATTGCCCCACCGCGCAGGTGGCCGATTTCCAGATCGTCGGCGAATACGACGACAAGACCGCCATCCACGATCTGGCGGAGAAGTCCGACGTGCTCACCTACGAGTTCGAGAACGTCGACGCCGAATCCATCGACGAGGTGCGCCACCTGGTCGCCGCCCCGCAGGGCACCGACCTGCTGCGCGTCACCCAGGACCGCATCAACGAGAAGACGTTCATCAACAAGCACGGCATCGAGACCGCACCCTGGCGCGAGGTCAACGACTTCGACGAGCTCGAGGCCGCCATCGACGACCTGCACTACCCCTGCGTCCTGAAGACCCGCTCCGGCGGCTACGACGGCCACGGCCAGCACGTGCTCAAGAACGACATGGACCTGGAGAAGATCCGCGCCCGCGGCGATCGCGGCGGCGGCTTCCCGCCGTCCATCCTCGAAGGCTTCGTCGACTTCGCGTTCGAGGCGTCCATCCTCGTGTCCGGCAACGGCAAGGACTACGTGACGTTCCCGATCGTGCGCAACGACCACCGCAACAACATCCTGCACATGACGATCGCCCCCGCCGAGGTGAGCCCCGAGATCGCGAACACCGCGCACGAGATGGCTTTGGCGCTCGCCAAGGGCTTCGAGCTCGCCGGCACGCTCGCCATCGAGCTGTTCATCACCAAGGACGGCCGCGTCATCGTCAACGAGCTCGCGCCGCGCCCGCACAACTCCGGCCACTACACCATCGAGGCGTGCTCCATCGACCAGTTCGACGCGCACATCCGCGGCATCGCCGGATGGCCGCTCATCCAGCCCAAGCTCCTGAGCCCGGCCGTCATGGTCAACGTGCTCGGCCAGCACGTGCTGCCTACCCGCGCCGAGATCGCCACCCACCCCGAGTGGAACGTGCATGACTACGGCAAGGCGCAGCTGCGCCACAACCGCAAGATGGGCCACATCACCGTCCTCACCGACGATACGGCGCGCACCGTCGCCGAACTCGAGGCCACCGGCTGCTGGGACGACCTCAAGCCGTACGCGCGTCCGTTCGTGCAGCCTTCGGCCCCTGCGAAGAAGGCGTGACGTCGTCGCATGGTTGAGCACATCGAACGACAGACCAGGCAGAAGGACGCCATCCACACGGCGCTCGCCGCGTGTGACGAGTTCATCTCCGCGCAGGACCTGCACCGCAGACTCGAGGATTCGGGGCTCAGGATCGGTCTGGCCACCGTCTACCGGCAGCTGAACGCGCTCGCCGATTCCGGTGCCGCGGACACGATCCGGCTCGACGGCCAGCAGCTGTTCCGTCTGTGCGGCGACGACGCGCATCACCATCATCTGGTGTGCAAGCGTTGTGGCCGTACCGTCGAGATCGAGCCGCCGAACGAGGCGTGGCTGCGCGGCGTCGCCGCCAAGCACGGGTTCACCGTGGAAAGCCATACGCTTGAGGTGTTCGGCCTGTGCCCGGATTGTCAGAAGATCGATTCCGGCACGGTCCACGCCTGAGCGGTCCGGCGTCCTTCCGTCTCATCGACGTATGAAGCCCCGTCTTCGGACGGGGCTTTCGCATACCGTGGCGCCTTGCCGTCGATCATGATGCTGGAATGTTGCGGTGCGACACGCCGATATGTCGATATTGATAACGGTTCTCAATACGTGTTATGCTCTCATTCCGAAAGCCGCCCGGAAGGGGCGGCGATGCGTTAGAGAGGAACGAACCAGCATGTCCATCATGTCCAATGCCAAACGTGTGCTTGCCGTCGCCGCGGCCGCCGCGGCGCTGTTCTCCATGGCCGCCTGCGTCTCGTCGTCCAACGACGGCTCCGCTTCCGGAGCTTCGTCCGGCGGCAAGGTCGAGGTCGTCGCTTCCATCAATCAGTGGGGTTCCGTCGCCCGCGACCTCGGCGGCGAACACGTCGACGTCACCGCTATCATGACCAAGACCAACGTGGAGGCCCACGACTACGAGCCCACCGCACAGGACGTCGCGAAGGTCGGCGCGGCCGACGTCGCCGTCGTCAACGGCGCCGACTACGACCCGTGGGCGTCCAAGGCCGTCGCCTCCACCAAGGCCACGCTGGTCGACGCCGCCGAGGCGGGCGGCGTCAAGGAGGGGGACAACCCGCACGTGTGGTTCTCCGCCAAGGTGCGTTCCAACACCGCCGACGCGATCACCGCCGCCTACCAGAAGGCCGATCCCGCCCACAAGGGTGACTACGCCAAGCTCAACAAGGATTGGCACGCCAAGGAGGATCAGCTTGAAACCAAGATCAAGGACGCCTCCGCCAAGACCAAGGGCATGCCGTACGCGGCCACCGAATCCGTGGCTTGGTACCTCGCCGACGACCTCGGGATGGAGGACGCCACGCCGAAGGGCTACGCGCAGGCGTCGGCCAACGAAAGCGAACCGACCGCCGCCGACATCAAGGCGTTCCAGGAAGCACTGAAGGACGGCAAGTCCATCAGGACGCTCGTGCTCAACACGCAGGAGGAGAACTCCACCACCAAGCAGATCGTCTCCGCCGCGAAGGAGGGGAACGTGCCGACCGTCGAACTCACCGAACAGATGCCCAAGCAGTACGACGACCTGATCGATTGGATGGACGCGCTCGTCGACGACTTCGCCGACGCGGCCAAGTGACCGCGGGCTGACGCGACGATGCGGCCATGACGGCATGGCCGCATCGTCATCGGGGTCGCACCCGGAGGAGAACCAGGGTGCCTCGGGGATGACCCGAGGCACCCTTTCCACTACAGTGAATGGTTGAGAAAACGTGTGGAACCGGATGTCCCCGTGGCGTTTCCAAGGTTGCTGGAAGACAATATGCCATTGAACATCAGGTGAATCCATGCCGAGCACAGGCCGGCACGGAGGGAAACGGACGCAACGGGAAACCAGGCATATGGGTGAGGAAGGCAGCATGAAGCAGGAATCGGACACCGGCATCGACAACGGCAAGGCGACGCGCCGCATCAAGCCGAGGCCCTTCCCCGGATGGCTGTACGGCGTGCTCTTCATCGTCTTCGACATCGCCGCCGTCGCCATCCTCGAGGTCGGCGTGAGCGTGGGCGCCTCGTCGCGCGTCACTCTCTCCAGCCCTGAGGTCGGCTGGGACTTCGTCGGCAAGATGTTCACCGACCTGAACTTCGTGTTCCTGCTCAACATCCTGCTCGTCGGGCTGCTGTACCTCATGCTGCTCATGCTGTTCAACCGGTTCTGGATCGCCACGCCGCTGCTCGTCGCTGCGGCCATCGTCGTCGCCGTGATCGAGCACTTCAAGATTTCCATCCGCTACGAGGCGGTTCTGCCCTCGGACCTCAACTTCCTCAAGGCGGATGCCGGCAACCTCATGGGCTTCATGCCCGCCGGCGCCCATTGGACCATCCTCATCGCCATCGCCGTGTTCGCGGTGTTCGTCGCCGTGTTCGTGCTCCTCAACCATCTCGACTCCCGGCACGGACGCCTGCTGCGCGGCGAAGGACGGCAATCCGCCTCGGTGAACGCCGTGACCCGCCTGCTGCTGTTCCTCCTGCCGGGCATGTTCTTCGGCCTGTACGCCATGCAGGTGAGCACCGTGGGCTCCTGGGCGAAGAACCTCGCCACCGTGATGGGCGACAAACCGTCCATGTGGGACTCCGTCTACGACGCGCAGCGCAACGGCCCGCTCGTCGCGTTCATGCGCCAGGTCAACCCCAAGGTCATGGACAAACCGTCCGACTATTCCGAGGAGACCATGAAGCAGGTGGCCGCCAGGTACACGAAGGCGGCGAAGAGCATCAATGCCACCCGCAAGTCCAGCCTGACCGACTCCACCGTCATCTATGTGCTGTCCGAATCCTTCTCCGACACCTCACGCGTGCCCGGTCTCAAAGTCAACAAGGACTCCATGCCGAAGATCCGCGCCATCAAGGAGCGCACCACCTCCGGACTCATGCTCTCCTCCGGATACGGCGGCGGCACCGCCAACCTCGAATACATGGGATTGACCGGCCTGTCCATGGCCAACTTCGACTCCTCGCTCACGAGCCCCTACCAGCAGCTCGTGCCCGGCGAGCACTGGACGCCCACCATCAACCAGATGTGGGGCGCGGCGAAGAACTCCATCGGCCTGCATCCGTACGAATCGTCCATGTACTCGCGCGCCACCAACTACAAGAAGTTCGGGTTCTCCCACTTCTACACGCTCACCGGACCGGACGTCATCGCCCATCAGGACAAGATCGACGACAGCCCCTACGTCTCCGACGCCGCCACTTACCAGAGCACGGTGGAGGAGGTCGAGAAGAGCGACGCCAGCCAGTTCCTGCAGGTCATCACCATGCAGAACCACATGCCCTACCACGAGTGGTACAAGGACAACGACTTCACCGCCGAATCCACCACCGGCAAACCGCTCGGCAAGGACGAACTCGAATCGATCGAAACCTACCAGAAGGGCGAATCGATCACCGACGAGGCCACCGCCGACTTCCTCGACCAGCTCGACGCCATCGACAAGCCCATTACCGTCGTCTTCTACGGCGACCACCTGCCCGGCATCTACTCGTCCGCCAGCCAGGACGAGAACAACTCGCTCGCCCTGCACCTGACCGACTACTTCATCTGGTCGAACAAGGCGTCCTCATCCAAGGGCGTGAAGCTCGACGACGCCGACTACTCGTCGCCCAACTTCTTCGTGGCCCAGGCCGCGCAGCATATGGATGCGAAGGTCTCGCCCTATCTGGCGTTCCTCACGCTCATGCACCAGAAGGTCGCGGCCATGGAACCGCCCGTCGTCAACAAGATCCAAGGCTGGGACCGCATCCCCGAAGGCCAGGCGATCTACCTCGACGCCAGCGGCACGCCGATGGCCGAAAGCGATTTCGACGCCGAGACCAAGCAGCTGCTTGCCGACTACAGGCTCATCCAATACGACATCACCGACGGCAAAAACTACCTCAAGGACACCGCTTTCATGACACTGCCGTAAAGCAGACAGCCCGGTGGGCTGTCTGTAGGCAGTGTCGCGTGCCGACAGGCACGCCGGAAAACGCGGGGCGTAGCCCCATCCGAAATTGCGGTGCCACTGCCGTAAAGCTTGCGGTTCCGCCGCCGTCATGGGAAGGAGCGTGCGATGACCGTCGACATCGAGACGACGTTCGCAAGGCTGAAGGCCGGTTACGCTTCCGGCCGCACCCGTCCGCCCGCATGGCGCCGCAGGCAACTCGACGCCCTGCGCCGCATGGTCCGCGAACATCGGGACGATTTCGTCCGGGCCGCCGCCTCCGACCTGGGCAAGCCCGCGGAGGAGACTATGCTCACGGAGCTCATGCTGGTCTCCTCGGAGGCGCGATTCGTCCGCGACCATCTCCACGCGTGGATGCGCCGGCACCCCAAGGTGATGCCGTGGATGCTTCAGCCCGCCATGGGATGGACTGTCGCCGAGCCGAAGGGCGTCGTGCTCATCATCGCGCCGTGGAACTATCCGACGTTGCTGGCGTTGGAGCCGTTGGCGGACGCGCTCGCCGCCGGCGACGCCGCGTGCGTCAAACCATCCGAACTGGCGCCGGCCACGTCGCGGCTGCTCGCCGCGCTCATCCCCGAATACCTCGACGCCGAGGCGGTGGCCGTCATCGAGGGAGGACCCGACGAGACCGGCGCATTGCTGCGGCTCCCGTTCGACCACATCTTCTACACGGGCGGCGGCAAGGTCGGCAAGGTGGTGATGCGGGCGGCCGCCGAGCATCTCACGTCGGTCACGTTGGAACTCGGCGGCAAGTCGCCCTGCTTCGTCGACGCCACGGCCGATCTCGTCGTGGCGGCGCGGCGCATCGCATGGGGCAAATTCACGAATGCCGGGCAGACCTGCGTCGCGCCGGACTATGTGCTCGCCACGTCGGACGTCGCCGAGGCGTTGGCGACGCGCATCGGCGTGGCCGTGACGGAATTCTACGGCGACGATCCGCAGCGTTCGCCCGATTACGGCCGCATCGTCAACGAACGTCATTTCGACCGTCTGTGCGCCTTGCTGCCGGAGCATGCATCGTCATCCCCGTCCGGTCCGGTCCCCGCAGGACGCCTCGTCTGCGGCGGGACGATCGACCGCGACGACAGGTACATCGCGCCCACCGTGCTGTACGGCACCGATCCGGACGCGCCGGTGATGGGGGAGGAGATCTTCGGACCGATTCTGCCGATCATTCCCGTGCGTGACGCCGACGAGGCGATCGCGTTCGTCAACGGCCGTCCGCGTCCGCTCGCCGCCTACGTGTTCTCCCGCGACCGCGCCACGCGTCTCGCCTTCGAACGGCGCACATCGTCCGGCGCGCTGGGGTTCGGACTGCCGCTTGGACATCTCATGTCCTCGAGACTGCCGTTCGGCGGCGTGGGCGCGTCCGGCATCGGCGCCTATCACGGCGAGGCCGGGTTCCTCACGTTCAGCCACGTGAAGACGGTGACCGTCAAGCCCTCCTTCCCGGACACGCTGCGACTGGTGTATCCGCCGTTCGACGCGATGACGCGCCGCGTCGTCGACGTGCTGCGCCGGTTGGGTTGACCGGTCCGTAAAGGAAGGCGCCGCTGAGTGATACTCAGCGGCGCCTTGTTACGAAACCTCGTTCGCCCGGACCGAACGTGGGATCACGTGTGTGGCCTCAAGGCGCGGGAGACGAAGGCATACGAAGGCACGTCGAGTCTCCCGCAACGCCGAGGACACTCCGTGATCATGCGTTCAGGGCTTTGAAACCGATGTCGTGACGGTAGAACATGCCGTCGGTGGGCAGCGCGTCGATGACGGCGTACACCTTGTCCTGCGCGTCCTTGATGGTCGGCGCGGAGGTCTCCACGAACAGCACGCGGCCGGAGGAGGCGACGAGCTCGCCGTTGCCGTCCTTGGCGACGCCCGCGTAGTAGACGTGGGAATCCTCGTCGACCGGGATGGCGGGGATCTTCGCGCCCTTGACGACGTTCGTCGGGTAGCCGTCGGAGGCGAGGACCACGCCAAGGGTGACGCGTTCGTCGTCCCAGGTGAACTCGGGGTCGCCGCCGTCGAGGATGGCGCGGATGCCCTCACCCAGATCGGAGGTGAGCTTCGGCAGGACGACCTCGGTCTCCGGGTCGCCGAAACGGGCGTTGAACTCGATGACCTTCGGGCCTTCGGCGGTGGCGATGAGGCCCGCGTACAGGATGCCGGTGAACGGCGTGCCCTCGGCCGCCATGGCTTCGACGGTGGGCTTGACGATCGTCTCAATCGCCTCGTCGACCACGGACTGCGGAATCTGGGGGACCGGGCTGTAGGCGCCCATGCCGCCGGTGTTCGGCCCCTTGTCGCCGTCGTAGGCGCGCTTGTGGTCCTGGGAGATCGGCATCGGCCAGAACTCGGTGCCGTTCACGAAGCTCATCAGCGAGAACTCCTGGCCTTCGAGGAAGTCCTCGATGACGACCTTCGCACCGGCGTTGCCGAAGCGGTGGTCGATGAAGATGTCGTCGAGCGCGGCGACGGCGGTGTCCTCGTCCATCGCGACGGTGACGCCCTTGCCTGCGGCCAGGCCGTCGGCCTTGACGACGATCGGGGCGCCGTGCTCGCGCACGTAGGAGACGGCCGGTTCGAGCGCGTCGAAGGTCGCGTACTTGGCGGTCGGGATGCCGTGACGCTCCATGAGCTGCTTGGCGAAGTCTTTGGAACCTTCGATCTGTGCGGCGGCCTTGCCCGGGCCGAACGCCTTGAGGCCGGCGGCGGCGAAGTCGTCGACGATGCCTTCGATGAGTGGCACCTCGGGGCCGACGAACGCCCAGTCGTAGCCGTTGTCCTTCATGAATTCGATGAGCGCCGCATGATTCGACTGGTCGATATGCGTGGTGCGGATGCCGTCAAGCTCCATGCCCGGGTTGCCGGGGGCGACGGTCACCTCCTCGACGCTGCCGCCGCGCTGCAGGGCGTGGGCGATGGCGTGCTCGCGCGCGCCCGAACCGATGACCAGAACCTTCTGTCCCATGTTTTCGAGTCCTTTCATTGGTGAGGGCTTCCCCGTCGGGGAAGCCCTTGAACGAATGCCGTGCGGTTACTTGAGCACGATCTGCGTGCCGTCGGTGTCCTTGCCGATGCGGCCGATCACATAGCCGGCCTCGCCGTTGGATTCGAGCAGCTTGACGGTCTCGTCGGCGCGGTCGGCGTCGACGGCCAGCACCATGCCGATGCCCATGTTGAAGATGTTGTACATCTCCATGTGGTCAATCTCGCCGGCCTTCTCGAGCACGTCGAAAATCGGCAGCACCGGCCAGGTGCCGAGGTCGATCTCGGCGGCGAGGCCGTCGGGGATCATACGCGGCACGTTTTCGATGAAGCCGCCGCCGGTGATGTGCGCGACGCCCTTGACGACGCCCGCCTCGAACAGGGGCTTGAGGGCCTTGACGTAGATCTTGGTGGGGGTGAGCAGCACATCGCCGAGCTTGGCGCCGCCCAACTCGTCCAGCTCGGTGTCCACGGTGTAGCCGGCCTGCTCGAACAGGGCCTTGCGCACCAGGGAGAAGCCGTTGGAGTGGATGCCGGTGGACGGCAGACCGATGAGCACGTCGCCTTCGGTGATGCCGGAGCCGTCGACGATCTTGGACTTCTCGGCGACGCCCACGGCGAAGCCGGCCAGATCGTACTCGTCCTCGTCGTACATGCCGGGCATCTCGGCGGTCTCGCCGCCGATCAGGCCGGAACCGGCCTGCACGCAGCCGTCGGCCACGCCGGCGACGACCTGCTCGAGCAGGGCCGGGTCGTTCTTGCCGCATGCGATGTAGTCGAGGAAGAACAGCGGTTCGGCGCCCTGGGCGGCGATGTCGTTGACGCACATGGCCACGCAGTCGATGCCGATGGTGTCGTGCTTGTCCGCCATCTTGGCCACGACGAGCTTGGTGCCCACGCCGTCGGTGCCGGAGATGAGGACCGGCTCCTGGTAGCCGAGGGAGGCGAGATCGAACAGGCCGCCGAAGCCGCCGATGCCGCCGACCACGCCCGGGCGGTTGGTGCGCGCCACATGCGACTTGATGCGCTTGACGACTTCGTATCCGGCTTCGACGCTCACGCCGGCGTTCTCATATGCTTTGGGCATTGGGGGTTGGCCTTTCTTGGGTTCGGGTATTCAGTTATCCGCTATGTGTTGTCCGTCCGTTTGCCGGGGCGGAGGGGCTCATCGGGTCTCGACCGCTCCGGCGAACGGTCTTCAGGCGATGCCGTCGCCGTCGTGCCCGGCCGGCTCGTCTTCCGCCGAGGGCTGCACGGTGTACTCGTTGCCGATGTACTTGCTCTTGTACAGCGCGAATTCGGGCAGGCGCACACGGTCCTCCGGGGTGAGGGACTTCAAGAAGTCGGCCTCGTAGTCGTCGAGCGCGGTGGGGTAGTCGCCGTTGAAGTAGGCGACGCACAGACCGCCGTACGGCGCGTCCGCGTTGAGGCCGATCGATTCGATCAGGCCGTCGAGCGACAGGAACGCGAGCGAGTCGGCGCCGATGTACTCGCGAATCTCCTCGACCGACTTGTGGCCGGCGATGAGCTCGCGGGTGGTGGAGATGTCGATGCCGTAGAAGCACGGGTACTTGAGCGGCGGGGAGCTGATGCGCATGTGCACTTCGGCCGCGCCGGCCTCCTTGAGTAGCTGCACGATGCGCTTGGAGGTGGTGCCGCGCACGATCGAATCGTCGATGACGACGACGCGCTTGCCCTTGACGACGCCGCGCACGGCGGAGAGCTTCATCCTCACGCCTTGTTCGCGCAGCTCCTGCGTCGGCTGGATGAACGTGCGGGCCACGTACTGGTTCTTGATGAGGCCCATCTCGTTGGGCAGGCCGGACGCCTCCGCGTAGCCGGATGCGGCCGACAGGGAGGAGTTCGGTACGCCGATGACCATGTCCGCGTCGACGCCGGCCTCGGCGGCGAGCCTTGCGCCCATGCGCTTGCGGGCGGAGTGGACGTTGACGCCGTAGATGTCGGAGTCGGGGCGGGCGAAGTAGATGAACTCCATCGAGCAGATGGCCAGCTGCGTGTTGTTCGTGTACTGCACGATGCGGTAGCCGTGGTCGTTGACGACGACGATCTCGCCCGGGCGGATGTTGCGCACGAGCTCGGCGCCGACCACGTCGAGCGCGCAGGTCTCGGAGGCCAGCACGTAGGCGCCGTTCTTCATCTTGCCGAGGGAGAGCGGGCGGAAGCCGTTCGGGTCGAGCGCGCCGATCATCGCGTCCTCGGTCATGAGCAGGTAGGCGAAGCCGCCGTGGACCGTGTTGAGCGCCTCCTTGAGCTTGTCCATGAAGGTGCGCTGCAGGGAGCGGCGGATGAGGTGCATGAGCACCTCGGTGTCGGAGTTGGAGTGGAAGATGGCGCCTTCGTCCTCGAGCTTGCGGCGCAGTGACGGGCAGTTGGTGAGGTTGCCGTTGTGGCACAGGGCCACGTCGCCGTCATGGAAGCGGAAGATGAACGGCTGGATGTTGTCCGTGGTGCCGGATCCGGCGGTGGCGTAGCGCACGTGGCCGATCGCATGGCTACCCTTGAGACGTTCGATCTCGCGTTCGTCGCCGAACACCTGGGTCAGCAGTCCCAGGCCGCGGTGTCCGGTGAGATGGCCGTGGTCGTTCGCGACGATGCCGGCGCCCTCCTGGCCGCGGTGCTGCAGCGCGTGCAGTCCGAAATAGGTGAGTCGTGCGGCGTCGGGGTGTCCCCATACGCCGAAGATGCCACATTCCTCATGAATGTCTTCGAGTTCAGCCGACAAGCCAAAGCTCCTTTTCAAACGTGGTCAGACATGGAGTTCACTACCTGTTCACCCTACCAATCGCCGGCTACATCAGACCCGCGCCCCGCCGGCGTGTTCGTCCCGCTATGTGGTCATTCCGGGGAAAAACGGGGCGACACACGCAAGTCGAACAAATGTTCGATTTGCGTGGTATGGTGAGGGTCCGTTCCGATGGATGGGAGGTGAGGGCGATGGGCGATGATGCGGTGTCGTCGGCGCGTGGTCGCGTCTATCTCGCCATCGACCTGAAATCCTTCTACGCGTCCGTCGAATGCCATGCGCGCGGACTCGACCCGTTGACCACCCATCTGGTCGTGGCGGACGAAAGTCGCACCGACAAGACCATCTGTCTGGCCGTCTCGCCATCGCTCAAGGCGTACGGCATCCCGGGCAGGGACCGGCTGTTCGCCGTGAAGGAGCGCCTCTCCCGGGTGAACGCCGAACGTCTGCTGCACGCCCCCGGGAGACGGTTCGCCGGCTCGTCGTGGGATGCGGGCGAGCTTGCCCGCTCGCCCGGCCTCGAGGCCACGATGATCGTCGCCATGCCCCGCATGGCCGAATACCTCAAGGTCAGCGCCGACATCTATTCGATTTATCTTGAATACGCCTCGGCGCAGGACATCCACGTCTACTCGATCGACGAGGTGTTCATCGACGCCACCCCGTACCTGAGGTCGTCCGGTCTCACGCCGCACGGCATGGCGCGGGCCATCGTGGCCGAGATTCTCGCCAGGACCGGCATCACCGCCACCGCCGGCATCGGCACCAACCTGTATCTCGCGAAGGTCGCGATGGACATCGTCGCTAAGCATATGCCCGCGGACGCCGACGGCGTGCGCGTCGCCGAACTCGACGAGACGTCATATCGGCGGCTGCTGTGGGACCATCGTCCGCTCACCGACTTCTGGCGGGTCGGCCGCGGTTATGCGAGAAGACTCGAGAAGGCCGGTCTGCCCACCATGGGAAGCATCGCCCGCTGCTCCGTGGGGCGCGCCTCCGACTATTACAACGAAGAACTGCTCTACCTCATGTTCGGCGTCAACGCCGAGCTGCTCATCGACCACGCCTGGGGTTGGGAGCCGTGCACCATCGCCGACATCAAGGCCTATGAGCCGGAATCCCACAGCTCCAGCGTGGGCCAGGTGCTCACCGGGCCCACCGACCACGCCACCGCACGTCTCATCGTCAAGGAGATGGCAGATTCCCTCGCCCTCGACCTGACCGGCAAAGGCGTACGCACGAACCGCATCGCGCTCGCCGTCGGCTATGATTCCGGTGCCGTCGACCCCGCGCGTCTCGATTTATGCGTCGACGAATCGGTTCGGTCCATCGCACGTCGCGCGGCGAAGGACTACCGCGGTCCCGTGTCCGTGGACCATTACGGACGCCGTGTGCCAAAGCCTGCCACCGGCGCGGCCGGACTGGGGGAGTACACCGCCTCGGCCGAACTGATCCGCAGGGCCATGGCCGCGTTGTTCGACCGCATCGCCGACCCGGCGCTGCTGGTGCGTCGTCTCACCGTCGTCGCCGAAAACCTGACCTCGCCGGCCGACCTCGCCGCGGGCAAGCGCTACGACCAGCCCGACCTGTTCGACGTCGGCGAGGCGGAACGTGGCGGAACGGACGTTCCGGACGGGAAGGGGCCGGGCGGGCGCGGGGGGACGGTAGCCGACGGAACCTCCCTCTCTTCGGGCGCGGACAGGGGCGACAGCGTGCAGCGGGCGATGCTCGCCATCAAACGCCGCTACGGACGCAACGCCGTCGTCAAGGCGATGGACATGGAGCCGGGCGCCACCGGCATCGCCCGCAACAACCAGATCGGAGGACATCGCGCATGACACTGCACGAGACCCACCGTTATGACGACATCATCGACCTGCCGCACCATGTCTCCCGGCGACATCCGCCGATGTCCAGACGCAACCGCGCCGCCCAGTTCATGCCGTTCGCGGCGCTGGCCGGCTATGAGGCGCTCATCGCCGAGACGGCGCGGAACGTCGAGGCGGGCATCGCCAAGGACGAGGCCCAAGGGGACAGTGATTTCGGGGCGTGATCGTGCCGGCGTCCGCCGACCTCCTATGCCTCGGCCCTATGCTTCGGCCTTGGGGATGGGGTACGCTTCGCGCACGAGCTGCGAGAACGATTCGCTGGCGAGCCCGAGGAACGCTCCGGTGATCAGCTCCAGCGTGAAGCCGGCAGGCAACTCGCTGTCGTCGGCCAGGCTGGTCATCAGCGTGCCGAATTTATCGGGCTCGTTGTTCCGGATCGTCGACATCTCATGCAGCGTCATGAGCTTGGCGAGCAGTTCCGCGAAGCGCGGCGAGGAGAGGAACCGGTTCAACGTGTCCACGCGATAGCGCTGCATGACGGGGTCGTCCGCCTCCTGGAAGACCCATCGGCGGACGGCATCCAGGGAGGTGCTGCGCAGGCCGGTGTAGGCGCACGCCCGGCTCATGTCGAAGGTGCGTTCGTCGGTCTCGCCGGTGAGATAGCCGACGTCCACGCCGAAGAAGTCGGCGATCATCGTCATGGTCTCGTACTTGGGGAATCCTATTTCGCCGGACGCCGTGCGGTTGCCGGTGTTCAGCCACCGGCTCACGTCCTTCTGGTGGTATCGGGTCAGATACTGGTTGTTGAGTTGGCTGACGAACGACAGCTGCGTCAGCCCATGTTCCTCCATGCACTGCTTCAATCGTTCGCGCCATATGGCGGCGCTGTGGCGTGGAATATCATCCATGATATAAAAACCTCTGATTCTCTGACTGAATTTATAACATATTACGTCATTGACAGAATATTTAGCCTCCTTCACGATGGAAACGATAACGAAGTGAAGGGGCGCCATTCTCAGCAGACAACTGAGGCATCGCCGCCCGCTCTCCCATAGCGTCAGGAGGATGGGCGTGGATACACGAAAGGGACGACGGTTCACGCGACTGGCGGCCACCATCCTCCATGGACTCAAGGCGGTCGACGACGCCGCCCGCGACATGGGTGAACCCCACGGACAGGACGCGCGGTGGGACGCCCGGGACACCGGTCACGCCCATGACAATACCGGTCCGATGGGGGACGACGCCGCTGCGGCGTCCGCCGACCGGACAAGACAGGAAGAGACATCATGCCGACATTGAAGGCGAACCCCGGCGAACGGGAGATCATGGCCGCAGACGCGTTCATCGACGGCAAATCGGCGCAGGTGCTGCTCACGGACCGGAACCTGACCTGCGGCATCCTGTCCTTCTTCGAAACCAATTTCAAAGAGATCCGCACCTATCCGGTCAATCGGATCGCAGTGGTGGACGACAACGCCCAAGTCCGCATCAACGCCGACGGAGCGGTGGAGGTCACCACCGACCAAGGGCGTGTCGTCATCGGATTGAAATCGAGACGTGACGCCAAACGGCTCTCCGAATACCTGCGCTCGCTGGCCACCGGAAAGGACGTCGACACCTCCACGGATGACGGTGGTCTCCTCGCCGGCATGGCAGAAGCTCTCGGCGGCACGCTGAAGGACACCGTCGGTTCGTTCACCAAGGAGCTCGGCCTGGAACGACGGCAACGCACCACGGCGCAATGCGACGGTTGCGGTGCGACGCTCACAGGCGCAGCAGGGGACACCGTGCAGTGCCCGTACTGCGACACACCACGCCAACTGTGACCGGCGGCGAATAGAAAGGCAGCATCATGGCGTTGATCCAGGCATTCGCAGGAGCTCTCGGCGGCACCTTCGCCGATATGTGGAAGGACATCATCACCGTCGGCCCGTTCGACGAGCATACGGTGGTGATGCCGGGCGTGCTTCGGCAGACCAATCGTGGGCGTGGCTCGAACACGCGCGGCTCGGAAGGCGTGATCTCGAACGGCTCCAAGATCTACGTGCCGGTGGGAACGGCCGCGTTCATCTACGACCAGGGCGGCATAGAAGCCGTCATCACCCAGGCCGGGGGCTACGAGTACCAGAACGGCGAAAGCACCATCTTCAACGGCGACGGCATCGGCAAATCGGTGTTCGACGCCATCGGTGACCGTTTCGCGTTCGGCGGCCAGCCATCCGTCAACAAGCGTGTCGCCTTCATCAACCTGCGCGAGATCCGCGGCGTCAAATTCGGCACCCCGGCGCCGCTCGTCTATCATGACCGCTTCTACGGCACCGATTTGGAGATCCGCGCACGCGGCGTCATGTCCCTGCAGGTGACCGATCCGGTCAGGTTCGTGTGCAACTTCGTACCCGCCAACGTCGATTGCTATACGTTCGACGATCCGCGGGCGCGCTCGCAGGTGCTCTCCGAATTCCTGCAGTCGTTCATGGTCGCGGTCAATGCGCTGTCCGAACGGTACCGCATCTCCCAGCTGCCGGCACAATCCAACGAGATCGCGAAGAGCGTCGCCGCCGATAGGGGCAACGCCGGCACGTGGCCCGGGCGGTTCGGCTTCGCCCTCGCGGGCATCGGCATCGAAAGCATCGAATTCACTCCCGAATCGCGCGAGCTGGTCAAGCGTTACTCGCAGCAGCACATGGATATGAAGGCGTATGAGGACATCTCCATGCAGGCCGGCAACATGGCGGCCCAGCAGAAGATCGCGCAGGGCATCCAGAATCATGGGCTCGGCGACATGGGCGGCATGGTCTTCGGCATGAACATGGCACAGGGTCTCGGTCCGGCGGCTCAGGTGCCGGGGGCTCCGGGCGCAGGCACCTGGCCCGGCCGGCAGGCCGCAGCGCCTGCGGAATCCGCGGCGCCGGCCTCCGCCGCAACGCCTGCACGGCCGGCCGCGCCGACCATGTCGCTTGAGGAGCAATTAGACGCAGTGAAGAAGCTCAAGGAACTGCTGGACGCCGGCATCCTCTCCCAAGAGGAATTCGACGTGAAGAAGAAGCAGATCCTCGGTCTGTGAATTCTCCGGGCGCGTGTGCATCACGGTAGGCCGACGGGCAGCCCAGCGGCCCGGAACGCCCTCCGGTAGACCGCGGTCAGCCGTGCAAGGTTCATCGAGGCGTTCGCCGGGCTCGTCGACGGCAGCGGCGTCATCGGCACGTCGAAGCCCGTCGCCGCCAATCCCGGCGCGATGAGACGGCGGTACAGCTGCGCCGCCTTCATGCCCGTCGTGAGCACGTGCGTGATGGACGCGTTTGCCAACAACGGCTTGATGTCGTTCGGCACCGCGTTGCGGATGCTCGCGTCGGACGCCCTGATGATGTCGCACGAGGCGATGACGTCCCACAATGCCACATGATGCCGCAACGCGAACGTACGCCGTGATTCCGCCGTGTCCCCGACGCGGTCTCCCGGATCGGACGGATCGGCGAACACCGCCTCCATCACCGGCCAGAACCGGTTGCGCGGGTGCATGTAGTAGAACGACGCCTCGCGCGACTTCGGGCTCGGCATCGATCCCAGCACCAGCACACGCGACTTCGCGTCCCACACCGGTCCGAACCCATGCTCGACATGCGTCAGACGCCCGTCGTTCTCCATCCGTCTCCACGCCCCCGTTCCCGTCCGTCGACGCTCGGTATCCCCGTCATGCCCCTCATCCTAGCCGCGCTCCGAATCCGGCCCCGGAACCCCGCCGCCGTCGAGCCGGGTCGGCGCCGGATACGCCTCGCGCACGAGCCGGGAGAAGGATTCGCTGGCCATGCCGTAGAACGCGCCGACGATGAGCTCCAGCGTGAAGCCGACCGGCAGCTCGCTGTCGGCGGCCAGCGAGTCCATGAGCATGCCGAACTTGCCGGGGTCCTCGTTCCATATCGTCGACATCTCGTGCAGGGTCGTTAGCTTCGAGGCGAGTTCGGTGAATTCCCGGGATGAGAGGAACCGGTCCAAGGTGTCCGCGCGGTATCGACGCACCGTGCCGCCGTCGCTGTCGCTCGTCCCGCCGATCCAATGCCGGACCGCCTCGACCGACGCGGCGTCGAGTCCGACGTAGTCGCACACCCGATCCAGGGTGAAGGTCCTCCGGTCGGTCTCGCCGGTGAGGTATCCCACGTCCACGTCGAAGAAATCGGCGATCATCGCCATCGTCTCGTATTTGGGGAACCCGATCTCGCCCGACGACGTGCGGTTGCCGGTGTTGAGCCACCGGCTCACGTCCTTCTGATGGTAACGGGTGAGGTACTGGCGGTTGAGCTCGCCGACGAAGGCGAGCTGGGTGAGCCCCCGTTCCTCCATGCACGACTTCAGTCGTCGGCGCCATGTGGCCGCGCGATGTCGGGTTATATCATCCAAGGTATTTTACTTCCTGATAAATGACCATTTTTATAACATCGTACGTCATTGACAGCATATTTCCGCTGTTTCATGCTGAAAGTGACGAATAACGGCCGGTCCGGAATCCGAGGGGACACCCGATGGGACGACGGAACGGCCGCGCCCGTGGACGGCCAAGGGACGAAGCTCGCGAAAAAAACACGCCCTGCAACGACGGGTCTGCCGGCCGCACGGTTCCAATCCCGGAATCGCGCGCGGAAGCCGGAGGATACACGTCGGAAAGGGAATGAATGACGCATCATGTTCGCGCAATTGGCAACGACCATACTACGGGGACTCAGGGCGGTCGACGACGCCGCCCGCGACCTCGCACGGCAACGGGAGGGCGACGGGAACGCCGACGCAGACGGTCCGGCCAATCCCACCGGCCCGCCCGAGAGGGCCTCCCATACGGAACATGGGGGGAGTGGAGAGGACCGCGGCCCCGGAGCCGCGAGCATCGGCGGACGCGGAGCCACTCGCATCGACACAACGGAAAGGAACATCACGATGAACACATTGGCATCACGCATCCGCGCCTGCGGACGGACGGTCGCCGCCGCGACGGTGTGCCTCGCGATGACCATCGGGCTGGCCGCCTGCTCGTCCTCCGCCCAGACGAAGGACGAGGGCCCGGACTACGCCGACGACGAGGCGATGAGCATCATCGCCGAGGGCTTCCAGAAGCGGTCCGACGTCATCGAGCAGTACGAGCAGAAGAACGAGGACGACTCCAGCGAGTACGTCAAGGCCGCCGTCCAAGCGGAGATCGACACCGACAAGGGGTTGAAGTCACGGCAGTTCAAGGACTCCAAACTGCAGGAGAACGTGATCGTCTACCTCAACCTTCTGGACGACTCGATGGACGTCGTGAAGAACAACTCGTACATGAGCGCCGACTATACGGAACAGTGGACGAAGGTCTACGACAAGCGTTCCGCGCTGCTCAAGACCTTCGTCGACGACTACGGCCTGAAGGTGGACGAGAAATATCAGGAATCGCTGAACGACATCGTCGCCAACGGCTCGTCCGTGCAGAAGAAGACCGAGACGGAGGACGCGCTCAACAACCTGATCTCCTCGACCACCTTCGAGAAGACCGATGACGGATACGGCATGTACAACTATTCGGCGGTCATCGAGAACACGACCGGCATCGACTTCGGCAGCGTGACCCTGCTGGTCGCCCTCTACGGCGCCGATGGCGTGAAGGTCGAGGAGACGTACGCCTCGACGTCCAGCTGGCCCAAGGGCGAGAAGGTCAAATTCGAGGCGATGAGCACCAACGACGCCGCACAGGTCAAGGTATCCGTCAGCGACTACGAGGTCGAGGACTGACGTCCCCAAGTCCATCGACCGACCCACGGTCCGTGGCCGTCCCGCCCCGCGATGGGGGACGGCCACGGACGGCATAAAAACAATGGAAACGAAAACCCATACCCGCGATTACGAGACGTATCTACGTAATCGCGGGTATCTGTAATCATGGAGGATTATGACCGAACAGCAGAAAATCGATGAGAAGAACCCACTGGACTACGTACGCAGAACCAAAAAGCGCGGATGGTGGAACTGGAAGATTAAGGCCGTCATCTACGCGATGCTGGCGGTAGTGCTGGTCGCCGTCGGTGGTGTGACCACCTACAAGATCTTCGTGCCGAAGGAGGCATCGATCACCAACGACGTCGTCCATCGGCAGCTGGAGGAGGTCCAGGATCTCACCACGATGGTGGAGCGCGACTACGGGTTCGTCACCTACAAGGACGGCAATACGGTCTTCACCACGAAGCAGTTCACGATGTTCTACATCTATGAGGCACGCGCCGGCTTCGACCTGTCCAAGGCGAAGATCGAGGTCAAGGACAAGACGGTCGACGTGACGCTTCCCGCTCCCACGGTCCAATCGATCTCCATCGACTCCGATAAGCTGCGTTTCTTCGACAAGTCGTCGACGCCGTTGAATCAGATGGATGCCGAGGACACCAAGAAGGCGTTGGACGTGGCGAAGAAGCAGTGCGAGAAGGATCTGGACCGGTCGGAGCTGCTGAAATCGGCCAACGAGCACGGCAAGGAGGTCGTCAGGAAGCTGCTGTTCGGAGCGTTGTCCGAAACGGACGGCTACACGGTGAACGTGACCACCACCGAGCCGAAGTCGTGACGATCCCAGTCGCATGAGGGAGAGGCCTAGAGCCTCTCCCTTTTTTCGTATCCGCCGGTTCCCGATTCCCGGCGTCCCGGAATCGGGAACCGGAACCGCGCATCACCGAACGTCGATGATTCCTCGCAGCGGCGGAATACCGGGGAACCCGGTGTCCATGTGAACAGGGCGCCGGTTCCCGATTCCGATCGGACGAAAACGGGGAACCGGACCGGCCTGAACATACGACAAAAGGGAGACCCGAAGGTCTCCCTTTTGTCCATACGGACGCTAGATCATCACGCGGCGAAGTACTCGACGCCGGCCTCGAACAGCGGCTGGTACTTGTCGCCCGGGACGTTCACGTACAGACCGTTGCCGGAACGCTCCGAATGACCCATCTTGCCGAACACGCGGCCGTCCGGGCTGGTGATGCCCTCGACGGCGAGCATCGAACCGTTCGGGTTCACCGCGAGATCCATGCCCGGAACGCCGGACTCGTCCACGTACTGCGTGGCGATCTGGCCGTTGGCCTTGAGCTGCGCCAGCACCTCGTCGGAGGCTACGAAGCGGCCCTCGCCGTGGGAGATGGCGACCGTGTGCACGTCGCCCACGGAAGTCTTCGCGAGCCAAGGGGACAGGTCCGACGCCACGCGCGTGCGCACGAGGCGGCTCTGGTGACGGCCGATCGTGTTGAACGTCAGCGTCGGGCACTCGGCGGTCATGTCGACGATGTCGCCGAACGGCACCAGACCCAGCTTGATGAGCGCCTGGAAGCCGTTGCAGATGCCGAGCATCAGGCCATCGCGGTTCTTGAGCAGGTCGCGCACCGCCTCGGTGACGGCCGGGGCGCGGAAGAACGCGGTGATGAACTTGGCGGAGCCGTCCGGCTCGTCGCCGCCGGAGAAGCCGCCCGGAATCATCACGATCTGGCTCTTGTTGATCTCCTCGACCAGCTTGGCGGCGGACTCGGCCACGGCCTGGGGCGTCAGGTTGTTGACGACCAGCGTGTGCGCCTCGGCGCCGGCGCGTTCGAACGCGGCCGCGGAATCGTACTCGCAGTTGTTGCCCGGGAACACGGGGATGATGACGCGCGGCTTGGCCACGCCCGCACCGGTGTACACGGTCTTCTTCACACCGGCGGATTCGGCGTGGAAGTCGACGGTCTCGACGGTCTCGGTCTTCTCGGTGCCGTGGGAACGGTACGGGAACACGGACTCGATGCCGCCCTCCCACGCGTTCTGCAGCTCGGCGAGGTCGATGGTCTCGCCGCCCGCGACGAACTCGTACTCCGAGGAGGTCACACCGATCTCGCCCACCTCGACGAGGTTGGAGACGGCCGGGATCTTCTCGTTGTCCTTGAGCTCGACGATGAACGAGCCGTAGGCCGGCGCGAACAGGTCGTCGAGGGCGATGTCGTCGTTCAGGGTCAGTCCGATGCCGTTGCCGACGGTCATCTTGAACAGCGCCTCGGCGGTGCCGCCGTAGCCCGGAGTGGACACGGCCAGCGCGGTGCCGAAATCGGTGAGTTCCTCGACCAGGCCGAACGCGTCGAGCAGCGCGTCCTTGTCCGGCGTGAGGCCGTCGGCCAGGTAGCGCGGCGCGATGCGCACGACGCGGTGGCCGGCGCCCTTGAACTCGGGGGAGGTGGCGCGCTTCATGCTGCCCACGGCGACGGCGAAGGAGATTAGCGTCGGCGGCACGTCAAGCGCCTCGAACGAGCCGGACATCGAATCCTTGCCGCCGATGGCGCCGGCGCCGAGGTCGATCTGCGCCATCAGCGCGCCCAGCACGGCGGCCGTCGGCTTGCCCCAGCGTTCCGGCTCGTCGCGCAGCTTCTCGAAGTACTCCTGGAAGCTCAGATAAGCCTTCTCGTGCTCGAAGCCCGCCGCGACCAGCTTGGCCAGCGATTCGACGACGGACAGGTAGGCACCGGTGAACTGGTTCTTCTCCATGATGTACGGGTTGAAGCCCCAAGCCATCGCGGAGGCGGTGGTGGTCTCGCCGAACACCGGGAACTTGGCGACCATCGCCTCGTTCGGGGTGAGCTGCTTGACGCCGCCGAACGGCATGAGGACGGTGCCCGCGCCGATCGTCGAGTCGAAGCGCTCCGACAGGCCCTTGTTGGAGGCCACGTTGAGGTCGGTGACGAGGGCGTGCATGCGGTCGGAGAGGGAGCCGGAACGCCATGCGGCCGGCGTCTCGTACGCCTGCTGGACCTCGACGTGCACCGACTGGTGCTTCGGGGCGCCGTTGGAGGCGAGGAACTCGCGCGAGAGGTTCACGATCTCGTCGCCGTTCCAGGTCATCACCATGCGCGGGTCCTCGGTCACGGTGGCGATCACCGTCGCCTCGAGGTTCTCCTCGCGCGCGTAGCCCAGGAACTCGTCGACGTCCTCGGCCGCGACGTCCACGGCCATGCGCTCCTGCGATTCGGAGATTGCCAGTTCGGTACCGTCGAGACCCTCGTACTTCTTCGGCACGGTGTCGAGGTTCACGTACAGGCCGTCGGCCAGCTCGCCGACCGCCACGGACACGCCGCCGGCGCCGAAGTCGTTGCAGCGTTTGATGAGACGGCAGGCGTCACCGCGGCGGAACAGGCGCTGCAGTTTGCGTTCGACCGGCGCGTTGCCCTTCTGCACCTCGGCGCCGTCGAGTTCGAGCGATTCGACGTTGTGCGCCTTTGAGGCGCCGGTCGCGCCGCCGATGCCGTCGCGGCCGGTGCGACCGCCCAGGAGGATGACCTTGTCGCCGGGAGCGGGGGTCTCGCGGCGTACGTGGTCCGCCGGAGTGGCGGCCACGACCGCGCCCACCTCCATGCGCTTGGCCACGTATCCGGGGTGGTAGATCTCGTTGACCTGACCGGTGGCGAGACCGATCTGGTTGCCGTAGGAGGAGTATCCGGCGGCGGCGGTCGTCACGAGCTTGCGCTGGGGGAGCTTGCCCTCAAGCGTTTCGGAGACCGGCACGGTCGGGTCGGCGGCACCGGTCACGCGCATCGCCTGGTACACGTAGGAACGGCCGGACAGAGGGTCGCGGATGCAGCCGCCGATGCAGGTGGCCGCGCCGCCGAACGGCTCGATCTCGGTGGGGTGGTTGTGCGTCTCGTTCTTGAACAGGAACAGCCAGTCCTCGTCGTGGCCGTTGACGTCCACCTTCACCTTGACGGTGCAGGCGTTGATCTCCTCGCTCTCGTCGAGGCCGGTGAGGATGCCGTTCTTCTTGAGCCACTTCGCGCCGATCGTGCCCATGTCCATCAGGCACAGGGGCTTCTCTTCGCGGTCGAGTTCGCGGCGCAGCTCCAGATAGCGTTCGAACGCGGCCTTGACCACGTCGTCGTCGATGGCGACGTCGGTCAGGATCGTGCCGAACGTCGTGTGGCGGCAGTGGTCGGACCAGTAGGTGTCGATCACCTTGATCTCGGTGATTGTGGGTTCGCGTCCGGCTTCGGAGAAGTACTTCTGGCAGAACTCGAGGTCGGCGAGGTCCATGGCGAGGCCGCGCTCGTCGATGAACCGCTGGCCGGCCTCGGCGTCCATCTCGTTGAATCCGGCGATGACTTCGACCTTGCCGGGGGTCGGCACGGCGGTCTTCAGCGTCTTCTTCGTCTCGAGCGACGCTTCACGCGCCTCGACCGGGTTGATGACGTAATGCTTGATCGCCTCGACGTCCGCGTCCGTCAGATCGCCTTCGAGGGCGTACAGCTTGGCGGAGCGGACGACCGGACGCTCGCCCTGCGAGATGAGCTGGATGCATTCGGCGGCGGAGTCGGCGCGCTGGTCGAACTGGCCGGGCAGGAATTCGGTGGCGAACACGGACGCCTCGCCGAACTCCGGCAGGTCGGCGTACACGTCGTCCACCTGCGGCTCGCTGAAGACGGTCGGCGTGGCCTTGTCGAACAGGGCCTTGTCGATGCCTTCGACGTCATAGCGGTTGACGATGCGGATGTGCTTCAGCCCCGTGATGCCGAGGATGGTTTTGAGCTCGGTGCCGAGCTGCTGGGCCTCGACGTCGAAGCCGGGCTTCTTCTCCACGTACACGCGGAAAACCATAGGGGATCCTTTCCTTGGTGGAAGTCGTCTTGGAAGTCTTATGCGGGAAAACGAGCTGGCTCCCCTCATGAAGTCATGAAAGGGGAGCCAGCGGAAGAATCATTCGGCGCGTTCGATGCCTTCGGCCTCGGCCAGCTTGACCAGGCGACCGTAGATCTCCTCGTACGCGGGGATGATGTTGCCCAGGTCGCGGCGGAACAGGTCCTTGTCGAGGTGCTCGATCTTGCCGGACTTGTCCTTGAGGTCCCACAGACGGCAGGTATCCGGGGTGATCTCGTCGGCGAGCAGGATGGTGCCGTCGGAGGTCTTGCCCTCCTCGATCTTGAAGTCCACGAGCTGCACGTCGATCTTGGAGAAGATGTCCTTGAGCCCCTCGTTGACGGCGCGGGCGATGCGGGAGATCTCCGCGAGCTCCTCTTCGGTCGCGAGACCGAGGGCCACGATGCCGTCGTCGTTGATGAACGGGTCGCCCAGATCATCGGACTTGAGGCAGAACTCGAGGATCGGCTTCTTGAGGGGCGTGCCCTCCTCGACGCCATAGCGCTTGGCGAAGGAGCCGGCCGCGGTGTTGCGCATGATGATCTCGAGCGGGTACATGTCCATCTTCTTCACCAGCTGCTCGGTGTCGGACAGACGCTTGATGAAGTGGCTGTCCACGCCGCGGGCCTTGAGCAGGTCGAAGATGACGGAGGTGATGTGGTTGTTCAGGTTGGCCTTGCCTTCGATCTGGGCCTTCTTCGCGCCGTTGCCGGCGGTCGCCTGATTCATGTATTCGACCCACAGCACGTCGGGGTCGTCGGTTGCGTACATCTTCTTGGCCTTGCCCTTGTAGAGCATTTCCAGTTTCTCCATTACTCGCCTTTCAGGAGTGGAATATCTGGGTGAACTAACGGTAAAAGGGTACCAATCGCCGGGGATAACGACGCCGCCGTGCAGCGCATCGTTTCCGTGGGACTCACCGCACCTCGATGTCGAGCGCATCGGCCACGCGGGCCGCCTTGACGCGGGCCTCGTCCGCGGAGCCTCCGATAGCCAGCGCGACCGCCATGCGGCGATGGCCGTGCACCTCCGGCTTGGCGAAGACACGCAGGTCGGTGCCCGGCTCGGCCAGCGCTCCGGAAAGATTCGAGAACTCCGCCTCGCCGTCGCCGGCGACCACGATCGCATGGCTCGCCGCCACGGAGCCGGCGGGCATCGACAGCGCCACATGCCCCTCCGTGATCGGCAGACCGAGGATCGCGCGCGCATGCAGCGCGAACTCGCTCAGGCGCTGCGAGGCCATCGTCACCATGCCCGTGTCATGCGGACGCGGGGACACCTCGTTGAACAGCACCGATCCGTCGGTCAGTACGAACAGCTCCACGCCGAACACGCCCCAGCCGGTCTCGCCGCTTGTCCTCGCCTTCGCGACCAGCCCCTCGACGGCCGTGCGCGCGATGCGGCCGGCCGTCGCCAGCACGGCGTCGGAAGCCGTCGCCGGCTGCCAGGATTCGCGGTAGTCTCCCGACTCCTGACGCTGTCCGATCGGCGCGCACGTCACGATGCCGGCCGACGACGAGACCGTCAGCACGGTCAGCTCGTAGTCGAGCGGCGCCAGCGCCTCGACGATCACACGAGACACGCCCCCCTCGCCGGCGGCGCGACGACCCTCCTGCGCCTCGGTCCACGCGGCGTCGATCGCATCGGCCGAACGCACCACCGACTGGCCGTGGCCGGACGAACTCATCACCGGCTTGACGACGCACGGATACCCCACCGTCGCGGCCCCCTCGCGCAGCTCCTCGAGCGAACCGGCGAAACGGTACGGCGTGGTCGGCAATCCCAACTCCTCATGCGCGATGACGCGTAGACGTTCGCGGTCCATGCAGGTCGCCGCGATCTCGGCGCTCGGCACCACCTGAATGCCGCGGGCGGCCGCGTCGGCCAGCTCGGACGTGGCGATCGCCTCCACCTCCGGCACGACGATGTCGGGCCGCACCTCGTCGAGCAGGGCGCGCAGCTTGCCGGCGTCCGCCATGTCCAGCACGCGGGCCTCATGCGCGACCTGCTGCGCCGGCGCGCCCGCGTACGAATCGGCCGCGCACACCCACGCGCCGAGCCGCATGAGCTCGATCGTCACCTCCTTGCCGAGCTCGCCCGAACCGAGGAACAGCACGCGCGTCGGATGCGCGCCGAGCGGCGTGCCCAGCACGCGCCCGCGGCAATCGGCGGGGGAGAAGGAAGTGGACGGGGAATCAGAGGAAACGTTCACGCTATCGGTCATGCGACACATTGTCGCATCGCGCCGCGCCGCGCCACGCCGGCCCCTCCCCGCCATGGGACCCGCGGCACCGGTCGGAAGACGATTTCATCCGTCGGACGCGTCCTGATAACCCTCCATAAATACCGCGTATAGACACGCCGTGGCCGCGCGTGCCGCCGGGGCGTACGGTGGGTGTCACCGATCGATCGAAACAGACGATCGGGCCAACGTTCAAGGGACCCGCGGGGAGAGACAATGGGGAACGACAATCCGCCGCTCATCGGAAACCTGATTTCACGAAGGGCGGCGGGACTGCCACCGAACCCGTTCGCCGAAGCCGACGCCCGCGTCGCGGCGGCGGTCCGCGCCGGTCGGCGCATCATCGACCTGTCCAAAGGCAATCCGGACGGTGCTCCTCCCTCGTTCATGCAGGACGCGCTCGCCCACGCCGCGCACGACCCCTCCTTCTTCCGTTACCCGCCGTTCGACGGCGTCCCCGAATACCTCGCCGCGATACGCGACTGGTACGCGGAACGCTACGACGTGACGCTCGCTGCGCGTACGCAGCTGCTTGCCGTCGCCGGCGCGTCCGTCGGCATCTCCACCGTCATCGACGCGCTGATCGACGAAGACGACGTGGTTGTGGCCGTCGACCCGTACTACCCGCAGTACGAGGGTTCCACCGCCATCGCCAAAGGCCGTTTCGTGCCGATTCCCGCCGATCCGGCGCACGGGTTCCTGCCCGACCTCGACGCCGTCGATCCGGCCTTGTGGGACCGTGCGAAACTCCTGATCCTCAACTACCCGAACAACCCCACCGGCGCGGTCGCCACGCCGGAGTTCTACGGCAAGGCCGTCGCGCTCGCCCATGCGCACCGCTTCGCAATCATGAACGATTTCGCGTACGCGGGCATCGAATTCGGCGGAGACCCCTCTCCCAGCATTCTCGAGACGCCCGGAGCCATGGATGTCGCCGTCGAGCTCGGCTCCCTGTCGAAGATGTTCATGGTGGCCGGCTGGCGTGGTGGATGGATCGCCGGCAACGCCGATATCCTCGCCGCCGCGAAGGCCGTGCACCGTCAGACCACCGTGCTCGCACCGAGCGTCGTCCAGCAGGCGGGCGCCGTCGCGCTGCAGAGCGACCTGCGCTCGGTCTCCCGGCTGGCCGTGACCTATGGCCATCGCGCGGAGGTGCTCGGCGAGGGACTGCGCGAGGCCGGACTGGACGTGACCGAGGTCCGGGGCGGCCTGTTCCTCTGGGCGCGGGTGCCCGAAGGACACGGCACGTCCGACGGATTCACGTCGTGGCTGCTGGAACATGCCGGTGTGGCCGTCATCCCCGGCTCCTGTTTCGGGCCGCATTCGGACGGCTACGTGCGGTTCAGCCTGCTGCGCCCCGAAGGCGATCTGTACGCCGCCGTGTCCCGCATCGCCGGAGCCCTGTCGTAGGCGACGTAGACTGGAGCAATGCGTGAACACGGAGATGAAGCAGAGCATGAGGAGAGCATCGACCGGCCGTTGACCATCGCGCTGGTGGTCGATACGGTCGGCAACCAGGGCAACGGCACCTCCAATTCGGCGTTGCAATGGGCCGCGGAACTGGAGCGTCAGGGACACCACGTGCGGCTGGTCGGCATCGGCGCGCCGGAATTCCCGGCGCGCGTGAACAGGGTGCCGCTGGTCTCGTGGGTCGCCGCCAAGCAGCAGATGCAGTTCGCCGAACCGAGCGACACCCTGTTCCGCGCCGCATTCGACGGCGTCGACGTCGTGCACATCTACATGCCGTTCAAGTTCGGTCGCCGCGCCGCGAAGGTCGCCCGCCAGATGGGCATTCCGGTGACGGCGGGATTCCACCTCCAGCCGGAGAACGTGTTGTACTCCGCCGGGCCGCTGCGCTACATCCCCGGTATGGAGCGTTTCCTGTACTGGTTGTTCCGCCAGTGGCTCTACAAGCGTGTCGGCCACGTCCACACGCCCACCGAGATGACCGCGAGCCTGCTGCGCGAACACGGGTACAAGGGCGTGATGCATGTGATCTCCAACGGGTATTCGCCGCGGTTCACCGCGCGCAGACCGTTGGACCCGTCGGCGCCCGCGCATGTGCCGTTCCGTGTCGTCGCCTCCGGGCGACTCGCCCATGAGAAGGACCAGATCACGCTCATCAAGGCGATTTCGATGAGCCGGCACGCCAGCGACATCCAGCTCGTCATCGCCGGCACCGGGCCGTTGAAGCGGTACCTCACCTTCCGTGCGAACCGGCGTCTCAAGCGCAGAGCCGACATCGGGTTCCACCGCAACGCCGACATGCCCGCCCTGCTCAGGTCCTGCGACCTGTTCGTGCACTGCTCGATCGCGGACATCGAATCGGTGAGCGTCATCGAAGCGATGGCCTGCGGACTCGTCCCGGTGATCGCGGCATCGGAGCTGTCCGCGGCGAGCCAGTTCGCGCTGCTGGACGAATCACTGTTCCCCGTGCGGGATGCTGCGATCCTCGCCCGGCGCATCGACTGGTGGATCGATCATCCGGACGAGCTCGCGCGTTGGGGAGCCCGGTACGCGGAGCACACGCGCGAACACTATTCGGTGGAGGCGTCCGTCCACCGGTTCGTCGATATGGAGCGCGAGGCCATCGCCGACAGCTGATGCGGACCGACGCGGCCTTGCGCCGACCGACGCGTCACAGCAGCGCGATGAGCGCGTCCGTCTCCTCGTCCGTGGTGGACCAGCTGGTGCAGATGCGCATCACCGTGTGCGTGTCGTCGGCTTTCTCCATGAAGCCGAGACGTACGTGCTCCGACAGCCGGTCGATGGTCTGCTGGTCCAGCGTGACGAAGATCTGGTTCGTGGGCGCCTCGAACGTGAGCGTGTATCCCTTGTCGCGCAGCGCCTTGCGGATGCGGTCCGCCTGTTGGTTGGCGTTGCGTGCGATGTGGAAGTACAGGTCGTCGGTGAACAGCGTGTCGAACTGCACGCCGAGCAGGAACCCCTTGGCCAGGAGCGCCCCGTGCTGCTTGACGAGCGTGAGGAAGTGGCGTGGCGCCTTGCCGAATGCGCCGTGGTTCGTGAAGACCACCGCCTCGCCGAACATCGCACCGACCTTGGTGCCGCCGATGGTGAAGACGTCGGCGATGCGGGCGAGGTCGGGCAGCGTCATGTCGCATCCGGTGGAGGTCAGGCCGTATCCGAGGCGCGCGCCGTCGATGAAGAGCGGCATGTCGTATCGGTGTGCGACCTCGGCGAGACGCTCCAGCTCCGCCTTGGTGTACATCGTGCCGTATTCGGTGGAGATGGAGACGTATACGCAGCCGGGGAAGACCATGTGCTCATGGTTGGCGTCCGCGTAGAACGTGGCGCAATACTCATCGAGCTCGTCCGCGTCCATCCTGCCGTCGTGGTGGGGGAGCGTGAGGACCTTGTGCCCGGAGTATTCGATGGCACCGGCCTCATGCACGTTCGGGTGTCCTGATTCGACGGTGACCACGCCCGCGTATGGAGGGGTGACGGCATCGATGACGACCTGGTTGGCCTGCGTGCCGCCGACGAGGAACCAGACGTCGGCTTCCGGGACGCCGCACGCGGCACGGATCTTCGCCCTGGCGGACTCGCAGATTCCATCGGAGCCGTATCCGGGGTAGAGGCCGTCGTTGATGCGGGTGAGCGCGTCCAGAATCGCGGGGTGCGCGGCGCGCGAATAATCGTTTTCGAAGGAAAGCATGAGAACGAGTGTATGCCCCGGCCGGGGCCGCATGCGTACGACGCGCGGCGTGGCGTCATGCGCATGCGCGAGAGGGGAAGGAAGGAAGAAGATGGCCCCGGAACCGAAGGGAAAAGTTCCGGGGCCATCGTATGGGGAAGGGATGGTACGTCGTTTCCATCTACCTGTGCGGCACGGTGCGGACCGCATTGCCCGGCGCCTGCCGCCATCCATTCACACAGTACACAGCCATCTCGTTCATCGCGGCCCGGCGATCGCCGTATGTCCTTGCCGCGCCTCGTTGCGAACCAATGTTCGCTCTGTTCTGTTGTTCTTCACTTATATCGAAGGCGTTGCGCTTGCGGTCTTACGACGTTCTGCGCTTCGTTGCGACCTGCCGAATCCTCGGCCGATCTTAAACTCCGGCCTTCGATTTGCAGTATACATCATAAGTGAACATAAAAACAAGCTTGACACGCTGAAAACATAACGGGCAGTAATGCTGAGCGCGTATCATACAAACAAACAAAAACGAACACGATTCCGTTTTTACGGAAATGAAACGAACAAACCGTGGTTGATTGCACAGTGCGACACGCCGAGTTTGGACAGGCTTCGAAACTCGTGTACAGTAACCACCTGTTGTCAACAACCGGTGCAAGCCGGTCGGAGACACCACATGGTGGCTATAGCTCAGTTGGTAGAGCATCTGATTGTGGTTCAGAAGGTCGCGTGTTCGAGCCACGTTAGCCACCCCAGGGAAACCCCCGAGGCATCACCTCGGGGGTTTCGCATATCCCGCGTCGCCCGGCGCCGTGGCATCGGGTAGCGGATGGGGATTCCAGATTGTGGCGTGTCGTCGTCCAGGGTCTCCGTATCATGGATATTCGTGTGTGCCGACGGCATGCCTTATGTGACAGGCGTGCGGGTCGGGATATCCCGCGAATCGTTTGGATCGCGCGCAGCAATGCGGCGGCGAGAGAGGGGCGGGCCATCGGGCCGGTGGACCGTGGCTTACTTTCCGATTCGGATTGGTTTCCGGAATCCAGGGGAAGTGTGGCTCACGATGCTGCGGGCCTCACGGAAACAAGAGATAACACTGAATCGGAGAATTCAAGTTGCCTACTATCGAACAGCTCGTCCGTAAGGGACGTTCGCCGAAGCCGAAGAAGTCGAAGACTTTGGCGCTCAAGGGCAGCCCGCTGCGCCGCGGCGTGTGCACCCGTGTCTACACCACCACCCCGAAGAAGCCGAACTCGGCTCTGCGTAAGGTCGCCCGTGTGCGCCTGTCCTCCGGCGTGGAAGTCACCGCCTACATCCCGGGCGAGGGCCACAACCTGCAGGAGCACTCCATCGTGCTCGTGCGCGGCGGCCGTGTGAAGGATCTGCCGGGCGTGCGCTACCACATCGTGCGTGGCGCGCTCGATACCCAGGGTGTCAAGGACCGCAAGCAGGGTCGTTCCCTGTACGGAGCAAAGAAGGCGAAGTAAGAGATATGTCACGTAAAGGACCCTCCAAGAAGCATCAGGTGCTGCCCGATCCGATCTACGGTTCGACCGTCGTGGCGCAGCTCATCAACAAGATCCTGCTTGACGGCAAGAAGTCGATCGCCGAGGACATCGTGTACTCCGCGCTCGACATGGTCAAGGAGAAGACCGATCAGGAGCCCGTGGCCGTGCTGAAGCGCGCCCTGGACAACATCCGTCCGTCCCTCGAGGTGCGTTCCCGCCGAGTCGGCGGCGCCACCTACCAGGTGCCGGTCGAGGTCAAGCCGAACCGCGCGAACACCCTGTCCCTGCGCTGGCTGACCGACTTCTCCCGCGCCCGTCGCGAGAAGACCATGGCCGAGCGTCTCGCCAACGAGATCCTGGACGCCTCCAACGGCCTCGGCGCTTCTGTCAAGCGTCGCGAGGATACTCATAAGATGGCAGAGGCCAACAAGGCCTTCGCCCACTACCGCTGGTAATTCAAGTAGAACGAGAGTTAAGGAAAACTCATGGCGCTAGACGTCCTTTCGGATCTTCACATGATCCGCAATATCGGCATCATGGCTCACATCGATGCCGGTAAGACCACCACCACCGAGCGTATTCTGTACTACACCGGCAAGAGCTACAAGATCGGCGAGGTGCATGATGGCGCCGCGACGATGGACTTCATGGCGCAGGAGCAGGAGCGCGGCATCACCATCCAGTCCGCCGCCACCACCTGCTTCTGGAACCGTCAGTCCCACGACACCAAGGACAAGTTCCAGATCAACATCATCGACACCCCGGGCCACGTGGACTTCACGGCCGAGGTGGAGCGCTCCCTGCGCGTGCTCGATGGCGCCGTCGCCGTCTTCGACGGCAAGGAAGGCGTGGAGCCGCAGTCCGAGACCGTGTGGCGTCAGGCCGACAAGTACGGCGTGCCGCGCATCTGCTTCATCAACAAGATGGACAAGCTCGGCGCGAACTTCTACTACTCCGTCGACACCATCAAGGAGAAGCTGGGCGCCAACCCGATCGTCATGCAGCTGCCGATCGGCGCCGAGAACGACTTCGCCGGCGTGGTGGACCTCGTCGAGATGAAGGCCTACGTCTGGAACGGCACCGAGGGCCTCGGCGCCAAGTACGACGTCACCGACATCCCGGCCGATCTCGCCGACAAGGCCGAGGAATACCACGAGGCGCTCGTCGAGGCCGCCGCCGAGGCGAACGACGAACTCATGGACAAGTTCTTCGAGTCCGGCGAGCTGACCAAGGAAGAGATTCGCGCGGGTGTGCGTGAGCTCACCATCGCCAAGAAGGCCTTCCCGGTCTTCTGCGGCTCCGCCTTCAAGGATAAGGGCGTCCAGCCGATGCTGGACGGCGTCGTCGACTACCTGCCGTCCCCGGAGGACGTGCCGGCCATCAAGGGCTACAAGCCCGGCGACGAGTCCGTCGAGATCGACCGCAAGCCGGTCACGACCGATCCGTTCTCCGCGCTGGTCTTCAAGATCTCCACCCACCCGTTCTACGGCAAGCTCGTGTTCGTGCGCGTCTACTCCGGCGCCGTCAAGCCGGGCGATTCCGTGCTCGACTCCACCCGTGAGAAGAAGGAACGCGTCGGCAAGATCTTCCAGATGCACGCCGATAAGGAGAACCCGGTGGATGCCGCCGAAGCCGGCAACATCTACACCTTCGTGGGCCTCAAGAACGTCACCACCGGCGACACCCTGTGCGCCATCGACGCTCCGATCACCCTCGACTCCATGACCTTCCCGGAGCCGGTCATCCAGGTGGCCGTCGAACCGAAGACCAAGGCCGACCAGGAGAAGATGGGCATCGCCCTCGCCAAGCTGGCCGAAGAGGATCCGACGTTCCAGGTCACCACGGACGAGGAGTCCGGCCAGACCCTGATCGCCGGCATGGGCGAGCTTCAGCTCGACATCATCGTCGACCGTATGCGTCGCGAGTTCAAGGTCGAGTGCACCCAGGGCAAGCCGCAGGTCGCCTACCGCGAGACCATCCGTAAGGCCGTCATGGACCAGGGCTACACGCACAAGAAGCAGACCGGTGGTTCCGGCCAGTTCGCGAAGGTCCTGATGAACTTCGAGCCGCTCGAGACTACCGAGGGCAAGACCTTCGAGTTCGAGAACGCCGTCACCGGCGGCCACATCTCCCAGGAGTTCATCCCCTCCATCGAGGCGGGCGTCAAGGAAGCCATGGAATCCGGCATCCTCGCAGGCTTCCCGGTGGTGGGCGTCAAGGCCACCGTCACCGATGGCCAGATGCACCCGGTCGATTCCTCCGAAATGGCCTTCAAGCTCGCGGGCTCCATGTGCTTCAAGGAAGCCGCCCCGAAGGCCAAGCCGGTCATCCTCGAGCCGATCATGGCCGTCGAGGTCCGTACTCCGGAGGAGTACATGGGCGAAGTCATCGGCGATCTCAACCAGCGCCGTGGCAACATCCAGTCCATGACCGACGCCACCGGCGTCAAGGTCATCGACGCCAAGGTCCCGCTGTCCGAGATGTTCGGCTACATCGGCGACCTGCGTTCGAAGACCCAGGGCCGCGCCATGTTCACCATGCAGATGGACTCCTACGCCGAGGTGCCGAAGAGCGTCTCCGACGAGATCATCAAGGCCCAGCGCGGCGAGTGACACGCGTAGCTACGTTGATTTGCGTCACGTCTCCAGTCAGCGGTAATATCGTGTACCGCTGACTGGGTTCTGGCTCATCAATGTGGCACGAAACCCAGAAACCCAGTAACCCTACGAAACGTCCAGGAGGACAAAGTAATGGCAAAGGAAAAGTACGAGCGTACTAAGCCGCACGTTAACATCGGTACCATCGGCCACGTCGATCACGGCAAGACCACTCTGACCGCGGCCATCTCCAAGGTGCTGCACGAGGAGTTCCCGGATGTCAACCCGGAGTACGACTTCAACCAGATCGATTCCGCTCCGGAAGAGGCCGCCCGCGGTATCACCATCAACATCGCCCACATCGAGTACCAGACCGCGAAGCGTCACTACGCTCACGTGGACTGCCCGGGCCACGCCGACTTCGTGAAGAACATGATCACCGGTGCCGCCCAGATGGATGGCGCCATCCTCGTGGTCGCCGCCACCGACGGCCCGATGGCCCAGACCCGCGAGCACGTCCTGCTCGCCCGTCAGGTCGGTGTCCCGAAGATCCTGGTCGCCCTGAACAAGTGCGACATGGTCGACGATGAGGAGCTCATCGAGCTCGTCGAGGAAGAGGTCCGTGACCTGCTCGACGAGAACGGCTTCGATCGCGACTGCCCGGTCATCCACGTCTCCGCCTACGGCGCCCTGCACGATGACGCCCCGGATCACGAGCACTGGGTCGAGCAGATCAAGAAGCTCATGGACGCCGTCGACGAGTACATCCCGACCCCGGTCCACGACCTCGACAAGCCGTTCCTGATGCCGATCGAGGACGTCTTCACCATCTCCGGCCGTGGTACCGTCGTCACCGGCCGTGTGGAGCGTGGCCAGCTGGCCGTCAACTCCCCGGTCGAGATCGTCGGCATCCGTCCGACCCAGAACACCACCGTGACCTCCATCGAGACCTTCCACAAGACGATGGACGCCTGCGAGGCCGGCGACAACACCGGTCTGCTCCTCCGTGGCCTCGGCCGTACGGACGTCGAGCGTGGCCAGGTCGTGGCTGCCCCCGGCACCGTGACCCCGCACACCAAGTTCGAGGGTGAGGTCTACGTCCTCACCAAGGACGAGGGTGGCCGTCACTCGCCGTTCTTCTCCAACTACCGTCCGCAGTTCTACTTCCGCACCACCGACGTCACCGGCGTCATCGAGCTGCCGGAAGGCGTCGAGATGGTCCAGCCGGGCGATCATGCGACCTTCACCGTCGAGCTGATCCAGCCCATCGCCATGGAGGAGGGCCTCACCTTCGCCGTGCGTGAGGGTGGCCACACCGTCGGCTCGGGCCGTGTCACCAAGATCCTCGCCTGATTCACATCGGAGCGATCTTCGCGACGCGCTTGAACTAGCGTGCTGAATGGGTCCCGGAACCACTTTGGTTCCGGGACCCATTTGTATATTCGGCCGTTTGTGGAGATGTCCTACGCCTCCGGGCAAGGAAACCGACCGTGTTCTTATCATCCTCGCCGCCGTGTCGCGGTAGAGGGGTGATGGCATAATAGCCAAGGCAAATTTTGGGTAAGCCCTCGACACTAGAAACATAGGTGAGAATCGTGGCACAGACTACCAATGACATCAAGAACGGATCCGTCCTGAACCTCGACGGCCAGCTGTGGACCGTCCTCAAGTTCCAGCACGTCAAGCCGGGCAAGGGCCCCGCCTTCGTGCGCACCACCATCAAGAACGTCCTGTCCGGCAAGATCGTCGACAAGACCTTCAACGCGGGCATGAAGATGGAGTTCGAGACCGTCGACAACCGCAACCTCCAGTACTCCTACGAGGATGGCGACAACCTGGTCTTCATGGACATGACCACCTACGACCAGGTCTACGTGCCGAAGTCCCTCGTCGACACCAAGTTCCTGCTCGAAGGCACCGACTGCATCGTCTCCTTCCACGACGAGACCCCGCTGAGCGTCGAGCTGCCGGCGTCTGTGGTCCTGACCATCACCCACACCGAGCCCGGCCTGCAGGGCAACCGTTCCAACGCCGGCACCAAGCCCGCCACCGTCGAGACCGGCGCCGAGATCCAGGTCCCGCTGTTCATCAACGAAGGCGAGAAGGTCAAGGTCAACACCACCGACGGCTCCTACCTGGGCCGCGAGAACTGATTCGACCGCATCAGGCCAACAGCAGACCGGCAGACCAGCACCAAGAAGAAGGACCAGCAGAGGCATGGCACGTTCCACCGCACGAAAAAGGGCTCTGAACACGCTGTACGAAGCGGACGAGAAGGGACAGGACATCCTTTCCCTTCTGGAGGAGCGCATCGAGACGCCTGGCGCGCAGACGCCGCTGCCGGAGTACGCCATCGACATCGTCAAAGGCGTCGCCGAGCACATCGCCGACATCGACTCCACCCTGGACGAGCACTCCACCGGGTGGAAGGTCAAGCGCATGGGTGTCGTCGACCGCAACATCCTGCGTATCGCCGCATGGGAGATTCTCTTCAACGACGAGGTGCCGGACAAGGTCGCCATCGACGAGGCGCTGTCCCTCGCGAAGACGCTGTGCGACGACGACTCGCCCGCGTTCATCCACGGATTGCTGTCCGCCATCTGCACGGCCAAGGAAAAGCCGATCGATTAGTCATTGCTTCAAACGCCTCCCCGCAACACGGGAGGCGTTTTCATGAGCGGACGCGTCGCACGACGACGCGATGGCCGCACCAACGCGGCCGCAGCCGGCGCATCGGACGCATACCGCACACGCGGCGTGTGAGTCTGCGCTGGCCGATAACCTAAGTTACGGATAACCCGAGTGATCACAAAGGGGGTTTTGGTGAGCGAGAACGCAAACTATTCCAAGGACGACGCGGTCCTTGTGCTGGAGGACGGCCAGGTGTACGTGGGAGAGCCATACGGTGCCCGCGGTGCGACCACGGGTGAGATCGTGTTCGCCACCGGCATGACCGGCTATCAGGAGACGCTCACCGATCCAAGCTACGACCGCCAGATCGTCGTGCAGACCTTCCCGCACATCGGCGACACCGGCGTCAACCATGAGGACCCGGAGTCCTCCCGCATCTGGGTGGCCGGCTATGTGGTACGCGAACCCTCCCCGAACGTGAGCAACTGGCGTGCCGAAGGCAGCCTCGACGACGATCTCGTGGCTAACGGCATCGTGGGCCTCGCCGACATCGACACCCGCAAGCTCGTACGTCACCTGCGTTCCGCGGGCGTCATGCGCGCCGGCATCTTCTCCGGCGACGCCCTCGTGGACGACTCCGGCCACGTGAGGGAGCTCGATGAGCTCCTCGCCCGTGTCAAGGACACCCCGCAGATGCAGGGTCTGAGCCTGTACGACGAGGTGTCCACCAAGGAGACCTACACCATCGAACCGTGCGGCGAATACGAGGGCAAGGAGCCGCTGTACACCGTGGCCGCCGTCGACCTCGGCATCAAGGGCATGACCCCGCACCGCATGGCCGAACGTGGATGCCGCGTGCACGTCGTGCCCTCCACCATCACGTTCGAGGAGATCGAGGAGCTCAACCCGGACGGCGTCTTCTTCTCCAACGGCCCGGGCGATCCGGAACAGGCCGGTCCGGAGGTCGAGCTGCTGCGCAAGGTCCTCGATGCCGGCTACCCGTTCTTCGGCATCTGCTTCGGCAACCAGCTGCTCGGCCGTGCGCTCGGCTTCGGCACCTACAAGCTGAAGTTCGGTCATCGCGGCATCAACCAGCCGGTCAAGGACATGACCACCGGCAAGATCGAGATCACCGCGCACAACCACGGCTTCGCCGTCGACGCGCCGATCGGCGAGACCGTCGACGCTCCGTTCGAGGACGGCAGGTATGGCAAGGTGTTCGTCAGCCACATCGACCTCAACGACGACGTGGTCGAAGGACTTCAGTGCGTGGACATCCCCGCGTTCTCCGTCCAATACCACCCGGAGGCCACCGCCGGCCCGCACGACGCAGCCTACCTGTTCGACCGTTTCTGCGAGCTCATGAAGAACAACCCGCGCGCAGAGCGCACCAACTCCAAGGAAGGTAAGTGATATGCCGAAGCGCACCGACATCAAATCCGTGATGGTCATCGGATCCGGCCCGATCGTCATCGGTCAGGCGGCGGAGTTCGATTACTCGGGCACCCAGGCATGCCGCGTCCTCAAGGAGGAAGGCATCCGCGTCATCCTCGTCAACTCCAACCCGGCCACCATCATGACCGATCCGGAGATGGCCGACGCCACCTACATCGAGCCGATCGCCACGCCGATCCTCGAGCAGATCATCGCCAAGGAACGCCCCGACGCGCTCCTGCCCACCCTCGGCGGCCAGACCGCGCTGAACGCGGCCATGGCCCTCGGCGAGGCCGGCGTGCTCAAGAAGTACGGTGTCGAGCTCATCGGAGCGTCCCTTGAGGCCATCGACCGCGGCGAGGACCGCGAGCTGTTCAAGAAGGTCGTCGACGAGGCTGGCGCCGAATCCGCACGTTCCCGCATCGCGCACACGCTCGCCGAAGTGGACCGCATCGCCGAGGAGTTCGGCTACCCGCTGGTCGTCCGCCCGAGCTTCACCATGGGCGGTCTCGGCTCCGGCATCGCGCACGACGAGGAGGAGCTCCACCGCATCGCCGGTGCGGGCATCCACTACTCGCCGACCGACGAGGTCCTCATCGAGGAAGGCATCGAGGGCTGGAAGGAATTCGAGCTCGAGCTCATGCGCGACCGCAAGGACAACGTCGTGGTCGTCTGCCCGATCGAGAACGTCGACCCCGTTGGCGTGCACACCGGCGATTCCATCACTGTGGCTCCCTGCTTCACGCTCACAGACCGTGAATACCAGAAGCTGCGCGACATCGGCATCGCCATCATCCGCGGCGTCGGCGTCGACACCGGCGGCTGCAACATCCAGTTCGCCATCCACCCCGAGACCGGCCGCATCATCGTCATCGAGATGAACCCGCGCGTCTCCCGCTCGTCCGCACTCGCCTCGAAGGCCACCGGCTTCCCGATCGCCAAGATCGCGACCAAGCTGGCCCTCGGCTACACGCTCGACGAGATCCGCAACGACATCACCCAGTCCACGCCCGCCTCCTTCGAGCCGACCATCGACTACGTCGTCACCAAGGTGCCGCGCTTCGCGTTCGAGAAGTTCCCGGGCGCCGACCCGACCCTGACCACGTCGATGAAGTCCGTCGGCGAGGCCATGGCCCTGGCCGGCAACTTCCAGGAGTCCCTCGGCAAGGCCATGCGTTCCATCGACAAGCGTCACATGGGCTTCAGCTGGGATGGCGACAAGCCCTCCGCCGAGGAGGTCGCCGATCTGCTCAAGGCCGTGCACGTGCCCACCGAGCACCGCTACCTCCAGATCATGCGCGCCATCTGGGGCGGCGCCACCATCGAGCAGCTGTACGCCGCCACCAAGATCGACCCGTGGTTCCTGAAGCAGCTCACGCTCATCAACGAGACCGCTCAGGCGGTGCGTGAGGCCGAGACGCTCACGCGCAAGCTGCTGCGCCGCGCCAAGCTCGCCGGCCTGTCCGACCTGCAGATCGCGCACCTGCGCAATCTGGGCGACGAGGGCGAGAACACCATCCGCGAACTGCGCTGGACCTACGGTCTCAAGCCCGTGTACAAGACGGTCGACACCTGCGCCGCCGAATTCGACGCGGCCACGCCGTACTACTACTCCTGCTACGCGGACGAGAGCGAGGTCAAGCCGCGCGAACGCGAGGCCGTGATCATCCTCGGTTCCGGCCCGAACCGCATCGGCCAGGGCATCGAGTTCGACTACACCTGCGTACACGCGGTGCAGGAGCTCGGAAAGGACTATGACACGATCATGGTCAACTGCAACCCGGAGACCGTGTCCACCGACTACGACATCTCCGACCGTCTCTACTTCGAACCGCTCACCTTCGAGGACGTGCTCGAGATCTACGAGGCCGAGAAGAGGATGGGGCCCGTCAAGGGCGTCATCGTGCAGCTCGGCGGCCAGACGCCGCTTTCGCTCGCCGCGCGCCTCAAGGCCGCGGGCGTGCCGATCCTCGGCACCACCCCGGAGGCCATCGACCTGGCGGAGAACCGCGAGCTGTTCGGCGAGGTGCTCAAGAAGGCGAAGATGAACGCGCCGCGCTACGGCACCGCGCTCAGCCTCGAGGAGGCCCAGGAGGCCGCGCGCAACATCGGCTACCCCGTGCTCGTGCGTCCGAGCTACGTGCTCGGCGGCCGCGGCATGGAGATCGTCTACGATGACGCGCAGCTCGAGAAGTACGTGAACCGAGCCCTGGCCGAAGCCCAGGCCGATACGGTCGTCTCCGGACGTCTGCCCTCGCCGCTGCTCATCGACAAGTTCCTCCAGGACGCCATCGAGATCGACGTCGACGCCCTGTTCGACGGCGAGGAGCTGTACATCGGCGGCATCATGGAGCACATCGAGGAGGCCGGCGTGCACTCCGGCGATGCCGCCTGCACCCTGCCCCCGTCCACGCTGTCCGACGACCAGATCCGTCGTCTGCGCGAGGGCACCTACGCCATCGCCAAGGGCTGCAACGTTCAGGGCCTGATCAACGTGCAGTACGCCTTCATGGCCAACACCCTGTACGTCATCGAGGCCAACCCGCGCGCCTCCCGCACCGTGCCGTTCGCTTCCAAGGCCACCGGCGTGGCGCTGGCCAAGGCCGCCGCCCGCATCATGGCGGGGGAGACCATCGCCGACCAGCGCGCCAACGGTCTGCTGCTGCCCAAGGGCGACGGCGGCGTCATGCACCGCGGCCAGCAGGTGGCGGTCAAGGAGTCCGTCCTGCCGTTCAAGCGTTTCCGTACGCCCGTCGGAAAGACCGTCGACATCCTGCTCGGACCGGAGATGCGCTCCACCGGCGAGGTCATGGGCTTCGACCGCGACTTCCCGCACGCGTTCGCCAAGAGCCAGCTCGCCGCCTATGAGGGAGGCCTGCCCACCCACGGCAACGTGTTCATCTCCGTCAACGACACCGACAAGCGCCAGCTGCCGCTCATGGCCGTGCGTCTCGTCGAGCTCGGATTCACCATCTGGGCGACCGAGGGCACTGCGTCCGTGCTGCGCCGCTACGGCATCGAATCGAAGATCGTGGACAAGATCTCCACCCGCGTGGACTCCGACCCCGAGGCTCCGGTGCAGGTCGTGCACGCCGAGGGATCCGTCGGCAAGAACGTCGTCGAACTCATCGAGGAAGGCGCGATCGACATGATCCTCAACACGCCGAACTCGAGAGGCTCGCGTTCCGACGGATACTCCATCCGCGCCGCCGCCATCGCCGCCGACCTGCCGCAGTTCACCACCATCACCGAGTTCTCCGCGGTGCTGCTGGCCATCGAGGCGGTCAAGCGCAACGACTACCAGATCATGAGCATCCAGGAGCATTCGAAGCAGTTGTTCGCCTTGGAAAGCAAGGATTTCTGACCAACGGAATTCCTCTCGCACGAAGGAAGGGATCGCGATGAGTGACAGCCCCATTGAGGAACAGGACAAGGAACGGCTCGCGAGGCGTTCGGACTTCGGTCTGCGCCTGCGCAATTCGATGGACAAGTACGGTCCGTTATGCGTGGGCATCGACCCGCACCGAAAGCTCCTGACCGATTGGGGCTACAACGTCGACGCCGACGGCGCGGAGATGTTCGCCATGCGCATGCTGCAGGCCGCGAACGGACGCGCCGCCGCCGTCAAATTCCAGTCGCCGATGTTCGAACGGTACGGTTCGAAGGGATTCGCCGCGCTGGAACGGGTGCTGTACGCGGCCCGGCAGATGGGCATCATCACCATCGTGGACTGCCTGCACGGCGGCCTGTCCACGACGATCTCCGCCATCGCCGACGCCTACTTCAAGCCGGGCGCCCCGCTCAGGGCCGACGCGATCACGCTGCTGCCGTACTACGGCGCGAGGTCCCTGCAGGGGCTCATCGACGACGCGCTCGACAACGGGCGCGGCGTGTTCATCGCCTCCCTCACCTCCAATGACGAGGGACGCAGCCTGCAGAGTGCTATCCGGCAGCGCGGCGACTACGAGGGCAAAACGGTGGCGTACGGCATCGCCGCCACTGCGCAGAAGAACAACCGCAACGTGGACGGCATGGGCTCCGTCGGCCTCGTCATCGGCGCGACCATCGGCCAGTGGATCACCGAAACCGGCGTGGACCCCGCCAAGTTCACCGGTCCGATTCTGTCTCCCGGCTACGGCTGGCAGGGCGCCGACGCCAAGGACCTGCGTACCGTGTTCAAGGGGACCAGAGGCAACGTGCTCGTCACCGTCTCCCGCTTCATCGCCTCCCACGGGCCGGACATCTCCGCGTTGAGCGAAGCGACCGAAGCCATCTCCCTGGACGTGCGGCAGGCGCTGCTCGAGGCCACCAGAATCGGGGACGAGGAGTCGGACACCGCCACCATCGTGGACATGAAGCCGGCCGGCGGCAACGCCGACAACGATCATCAAGGAACGGAAAACGTGACCGAAGACAAGACCGAAGCAACGGACGCCGCCGTCGAAACCGCCACGCCGGAACCGTCCGTGGACGGCGCTCCCGCCGCCGACGTCGCGCCGGGAACCGACGCCAAGGAGGACGACGCCTCGGCGCTGCGCGGAGGACGTCTCCTCGTGCTCACCGGACCCGCCGGCGTAGGCAAGGGCACCGTCGAAGTGGCGCTGCGCAAGAAGCACCCCGAAGTATGGGTGTCCGTGTCCGCCACCACCCGCGACCCCCGTCCCGGCGAAGTCAACGGCGTGAATTACTGGTTCATGAGCGAAGAGGAATTCGCCGAGAAGGAGAAGGCGGGGGAGTTCCTCGAAACCGCACTCGTGCATGGCATGGCCCATTACGGCACTCCGTTGAAGCCCCTCGAGGAGCATCTCGCGGTGGGCACCCCCACGATTCTCGAAATCGACCTGCAGGGGGCGCGCCGCGTCAAGGAGAAAGCCGCCGAACTCGGGCTCGACGTGATGACCGTGTTCATCGCGCCGCCCAGCTTCGACGAACTCGTACGCCGTCTGACCGGCCGCGGCACCGAGACCGAGGAGCAGCGCAAGCGTCGTCTCGAGACCGCCAAGGTCGAGCTCGCCGCCGAAGGCGAATTCGACGTGACCATCATCAACGATGACGTCGAACGCGCCGCGGGCGAACTGTGGAGCCTCATCGCCAAGGAGTACGGCATCAAGGAATGACGGACGCGGCTTCCGCGAACGCCGTGCGACGGTTCGCGGGTGGCCACATCCCATCATGACGACGGAGGGCCGATCCCGTACCACGGGACCGGCCCTCCGTCATATCCGGGCGGAATCGCGGACGAATCGCGAATCAGCCGACCGAACGCTGCGACGTCTCCGCGCCGAAGAAGCCCACCACCAGCATCGACGCGATGGCGATGGCGCTGATCGCCACGAAGATGGACGTGGCGCCGAGCGCGGTGAGCATCCAACCGACCACCATCGGCATGAGCACGTTGAGCAGCTTCGCGATGGCGTTGGCCAGACCGACGCAACGGAAACGCACCTTCGTGGCGAACAATTCAGGTGCATACACCGCCACCACGGACGCCATCAGCGTGTACAGGCACATCATGAGCAGGAACCCGACCACGATGGCGCCGACGGTGGAGGTCTGGAACGCGTACAGCATGCCGAACACGCCGGTGAACAGGAACGCGGGCACGATGGTGCGCTTGCGGCCGATACGGTCGATGAGCAGCGAACCGATGAGGCAGCCGACCGGCGCGCCCAACATCATCAGCGTGGACGTGATCAGGGAGCTGGACAGGTTGATGCCGCGCTTGACGAGAATCGTCGGCACCCAGGAGGTGAACGCGTACGAGCACACGTTGGTGGCGCCCACGGCGACGATGGCGACCAGCAGGCATACACCCAGCGAGCGGCCGCCCGCATTGCGGGTCTGAGCGGCCGCATCGGCGGACGTCGCCGCCGCATCCACCGGACGGGAGCCGTTGGCCTCCATGCGGCGGACAATGGCGTCCGCCTCCTCATAACGGTCATGCACGGCGAGCCAACGCGGCGATTCGGGGATGTCGCGACGCAGCCACCAGATCACGGCGGCGATCAGGCCGATGCCCACGAACAACGGGCGCCACGACCACCGGGGGATGATCCACGCGCATAGCAACATGGCGATCGGCACGCCGCAATTCGCCACCAGGGACACGATCGCGCACCAATGACCGCGGCGGTTCATCGGCGCGAACTCGTTGACCATGGCGAACCCGGTGACGATCTCCGCGCCCAGACCGAGCCCCGCGCCCAGACGGCACAGGGCGAGGACCGGCATGGATGGCGCGAACGCACCCAGGAACGTGAAGCCGCCGAACAGCAGCAGGTTGATCTGATAAGCCACTCGGCGCCCCTTGAGGTCGCCGACGAAACCGGCCAGCAACGAGCCGATGAGCAGCCCGAGGAAACCGGCCGACATGAACGTGGAATTCTGCTGCACGGTGGACCAGTGGGTGGCCAGCGCGCTGCTGGCGACCGCGCTTCCGATGTACACGTCGATGCTGTCCATGAGCATGCCCGCGGCGACCAGCGCCACGATGCGGTGGAACATGGGGGTCTCGTTGGCCCTGTCCACGCGTGAGATGATGTCCTGCACCTGTTCCGAATGTCGTGTTTTCGAATCTGCCTTCGAATGATCCGTGGCGCCCCGTGCGCCGCTGTGCCCCGCCGTGGCGGTGATGCTCTGCCCTTCGGCAGCGGTCATGATGAATTACCTCTTATACTGCGAACCCTTGGCCCGCACGTCCTGCCTGCCGTCGCTCCCGTTGTGCGGGACACGGACAGGCCATAGCGTGCGGAGCCTGAATCCAGGATCGCGACGGTCATTGTGTGACCCGCCTGCGATTTTCCTGCACCATAGATTAGGAGGATGACGACGAGGGGCCTGTCGCCGGTCACTATGTGACCGGCGACAGGCCCCTCGATGCGGACCGGGCGGATCAGATGGATCAGATGAACGGAATGGCGGAGATCAGTGCTCCGGCTGCTCCTTGACGGCCGCGGACCGACGTTCGGCGATGATCGCGTCGGCGAGCTTCGGCTTCTCCGTAAGTTGGCCGGTGAAGCCGGGGCGGATGTCCATGTGGAGCACGAGGCTCGTGCGATAGCCCTGTTCAGCGAGTTTCTTCGCGGCCTCACCGGCCACGTGCAGCACGTCGTCGAGGTTGCCCTCCACGTCCGTGAACAGGGCGTTGGTCTCCTGCGGGAGGCCGGAGTCTCGGATCACCTCGATGGCCTGCGTGACGTAGGGGGAGACCTCGGCGCCCGCGCCCGTCACCGACACCTGGATTGCGGCCACCGTGTTGAGATACGATTTGCCGGTCTTCGGGTCGATGGGGACCTCCTGCCTCACGGCGAAACGGTCGGTCGCCGTGGCGAGCGCCGCGTCACGCGCGTCCGAAGCGGTGCGCCCGGTGGCGTCATCGTTCTGCGTCATCGTCATTCCTCCTTCTCTCACCGCCACTGCCACGCGTGGTCCATCGGGCCGGAACCGTGGCCCAGGTCGAGCATCGCGTTCAACGCGCCGGTCAGATACTCCTTCGCATGCCGGATCGCCTCGGGCAGCGTCTCGCCCTTCGCGAGATTCGACGCGATCGCGGAGCTCAGCGTGCAGCCGGTGCCGTGCGTGTTCGGGTTGTCCACGCGGTCGCCCTCGAACCACGTGACCGTGCCGTCGGCTTCGGCGAGCACGTCGTTCGCGTCGTTCGTGTGATGACCGCCCTTGACGAGCGCCGCGCAGCCGTAGCGCGTGACGAGGGCGCGCGCCGCCGCCTCCATCGAATCGGCGTCGACGATCGCCATGCCGGTGAGCTCCTGCGCCTCGGGGATGTTCGGAGTGATGACCGTAGCCAGCGGGAACAGCTTCGACGTGAGTGCGGCGATCGCGTCGTCGCTGATGAGTTTCGCTCCGGAGGTCGCGACCATGACAGGGTCGAGCACCACGTTCGTCGCGTGATGGAACGTGAGCCGGTCGGCGATCACATCGATGATGTCGGTGGCGGAGACCATGCCGATTTTGACGGCGACCGGCGGGATGTCCTCGAACACGGCGTCGATCTGATCGGCGAGGATGTTCGGCTCGGTGTCCTGGATGGAGCGCACGCCGGTGGTGTTCTGCGCGGTGAGCGCAGTGATGGCGCTCATGCCGAACACGCCGTTGGCGAGCATGGTCTTGAGGTCGGCCTGCATGCCGGCGCCGCCGGAGGAGTCCGAACCGGAGATGGCGAGTACGGGGGGAAGGGTCGTGGTTGCTTGAGTTGACATATGACACAGCTTAGTCGCGAAGCGCCGGTTTTTCACCAGTTTTCCTTGAATATCCGACGTCCTTGTGGTGTGATGGTGTGAGCCTACGAGAGAGGGGTATCATGACCGACGACGTGTTGCGCCGCGACGGCGTGCTGGCGCGCATCACCGGATTCGACGAGGGGCGCGTCGCCTATTACGCGACGATGCCGAACGGGCGGAGCACGCAACTCACGTTCCCGCGTCAGGAGGTGTTCGACGTGGGCGACGTGCTGCTCGTCGGCGACGGTTTCTACACGAAGGTGCCCGCCTCCGTCTGGCCGGTGAAACCCCGCGTCGGCGTCGTGCGCCGCGCTCTGGAGGACGCGGTCGTGCTGGAGACCTCGGATGGGTTGGAGCTCCTCGAAGGCGACTATCCAGTGGACATCGCCCCCGGCAACACGGTCGAGTTCACCGACCTGTTCGGCATCGAACGCGTACTGTGGCCGACGGCCATCCGACCCGGCGAATCCGACCACGACGACGACATCAAACAGTACCGGATCACGCCGAGCGCCGACCCTGACCTCACGTTCTCGTCGTTCGGCGGCTACGAGCAGGTCGTCACGCGTGCCAAGGAGCTCATCGAGACGCAGCTCGGCAACAGCGTGCAGATGCGCGCCATCGGCGCGAAACCGATCAAGGGCGTGATCTTCACCGGAGCATCCGGCACCGGCAAGACGCATCTGGCGCGCATCATCGCCAATGTGGCCGACGCGCAGTTCTACCTCGTCTCCGGTCCGACCATCGTGAGCAAATACGTGGGCGACAGCGAGGAGACGCTGCGCATGATCTTCGCCGCCGCGCAGGCCGACCAGCGCGCCATCATCTTCTTCGACGAGATCGATTCGATCGCCTCCTCGCGCGACACCGACACGAACGGCGTCGGCAAGCGTCTCGTCGCGCAGTTGTTGACGCTCATGGACGGTTTCGCGTCCAAAGGCAACGTGGTGGTCGTCGCCGCCACGAACCGCATCGAGGATGTGGACCCGGCGCTGCTGCGCCCGGGCCGATTCGACTGGCAGATTCCGTTCCCGATGCCGAGCGAACACGATCGACTTGCAATCCTCGAAGTGCAGGAACGTGCGCTTTCGACCGAGGGGGAGTTGCCCCTCGCGGACATCGCACGGCGCACCGAAGGGTGGAGCGGCGCCGAGGTATGCGCCATCTGGACGGAGGCTGCGCTCGTCGCCGCCAAGGACCGTCGCGCCGCGATCCGCGCCGCCGACCTCACGACCGCGTTCGAACGCGTCGAATGCCGCCCGGAGCTGCGCGCGCATCGGGGATAGCCGCAGGGAATCGCACCCGATGATGAAGCCCTCTCCCCGGGAACGAGGAGAGGGCTTCATCATCGGACCGGTCGAGGAGGCCGGATCACTCGGTGGCGGTGGAGTAGAGCTTGCCGCCCTGGGCGGTGTACTTCTCGCTCATCGCGTCGAGGCCGGCGCGAATCTCCTCGGGGCTCAGCACGTTGGCGGAGACGACGCCGTCGGCCGCGGCCGAAGCGGTGTCGGCGGAGGCCGGGATGCGGCCGGCGAGCGAATCCTTCACGATCTGCTCCTGGGCGGCCGCACCGCCGAACGCCTTGCGGATGTTCTGCGAGATGGCCATCGAGCAGAACTTCGGACCGCACATCGAGCAGAAGTGCGCCATCTTGGCCGGCTCGGCGGGCAGCGTCTCGTCATGGAACGCGATCGCGGTGTCCGGGTCGAACGCCAGGTTGAACTGGTCGAGCCAACGGAACTCGAAGCGGGCCTTCGAGATTGCGTCGTCACGATCCTGCGCGTGCGGGTGGTGCTTGGCGATGTCCGCGGCGTGGCAGGCGATCTTGTAGGCGATCACACCCTGCTTGACGTCGTCCTTGTTCGGCAGACCGAGGTGCTCCTTCGGGGTCACGTAACACAGCATGGCGGTGCCGTAACGGGCGATCTCCACGCCGCCGATCGCGGACGTGATGTGGTCGTAGCCGGGGGCGGTGTCAGTGGTGAGAGGCCCCAGCGTGTAGAACGGGGCGCCGGAGCACACGGCCTTCTCCAGTTCGATGTTCATGCGCACCGTGTCGAACGGGATGTGGCCCGGCCCTTCGATCATGACCTGCACGTCCTTCGCCCAGGCGCGCTGGGTGAGCTCGCCGAGCGTCATCAGCTCCGAGAGCTGCGCCGCGTCGTTGGCGTCCGCGAGGGAGCCGGGGCGCAGACCGTCGCCGAGCGAGAACGCCACGTCGTACTTGGCGAAGATGTCGCACAGCTCGTCGAAGTGCGTGTACAGGAAGCTCTCCTGATGGTGGCGCAGGCACCAGTCGGCCATGATCGAACCGCCGCGGGAGACGATGCCGGTCATGCGGTTCGCGGTGAGCGGCACGTAGCGCAGCAGCACGCCGGCATGGATCGTCATGTAGTCGACGCCCTGCTCGCACTGTTCGATCACGGTGTCGCGGAACAGCTCCCAGCTGAGCTTCGAGGCGTCGTCCTCGACTTTCTCCAGCGCCTGGTACATCGGCACGGTGCCGATCGGCACGGGGGAGTTCCTGAGGATCCACTCGCGGGTGGTGTGGATGTCGTTGCCGGTGGACAGGTCCATCACGGTGTCGGCGCCCCACTTGGTGGCCCACGTGAGCTTCTCCACCTCCTCGTCGATGGACGAGGTGACGGCGGAGTTGCCCATGTTCGCGTTGAGCTTGGTGAGGAAGCGGGAGCCGATGATCATCGGCTCGGCCTCCGGGTGGTTGATGTTGCACGGCATGACGGCGCGGCCGGCGGCCAGTTCGGAGCGTACGAGCTCCACCGGGCAGTTCTCGCGCTCGGCCACGTACTTCATCTCCGGGGTGACGATGCCGTGGCGGGCGTACCACATCTGGGTGATCGGGTGGTCCTTGGCGCGCAGCGGCTGGTGCTTGCGTCCGCGCCATTCCTTCGTGGCACGGCCGCGCTTGATGGCGCGCTTGCCGTCGTCCTCGAGGTTGCGGGCGCGGCCTTCGTACTCCTCGACGTCGCCGCGGTCGCGGATCCAGTCGAGGCGCAGGGGCTTCAAGCCCTCCTTCGGATCGCACTTCGGACCTTCGGTGTTGTAGTCGATGAACGGCGGGTTCGGGCCGACGCCGGGCGTGTCGGAGAGCTTGATCTCGGTGTACGGCACCTCGAGGTCGTAGGAGCCGTATTCGTAGGAGAACGGCACGGACTTCGTCTTGCGGATGTGGGCCTTGTCGCGCTGTTTGGAGCCGCGGGCGGCGATGTCGACGCGCTGCTGCTTGGCGAGCTTCTGCGCCTCCTTCGCTTCCTTGGCGTTGGTGAACTTCTTCTCGGTGGCCTCGGCGCCCGGCTTGGCGGCACCCTCCTGCGCGGCCTGCGTGTCGGCGGCCGGCGTGTGGGTGACGATGCGAGGCGCGTAGCCGTGACGCTTGTCGCCGCGCACGGCCTTCCAGCCCTCGACCATCGCGCGGGTGGCCTCCTCCGGGTTCCCGGCGCCCGCGATCGCGGAGACGGCGAACCAGCCGGCGGCCTTGGTGCCGGCGAGCATGGCCATGTCGGCCGCGGTCACGCCGCCGCCGACCACGACCGGGAAGTCGGAGGCGGAGCAGATGGTGTCGATCTGACGTGCGTCCAGGGTCTTGCCGGATCCGTCGTTGCCGCCCACGGAGGCCTCGGGCTTGGTGGAGGAGACGTGCAGCGGGCCGGCGCCGATGTAGTCGATGCAGCCGTCCGGCAGTTCGTTGATGAGACGGACCAGCGACTCGGTCTCGGCGGACAGGCCCACGATCGCCTCGTCGCCGAGCAGGGCGCGGGCCTCGCGCGGTTCCATATCGGTCTGTCCGATGTGCACGCCGTCCACCTTGATGCCCTTGCGGCGGGCCTGCCACACCACGTCGGCGCGGTCGTCGATGACGAATGCCACGGAGTCGGACTTCCCGTTGTCCTCGATGATCTGCGCGATGTCGCGGGCCATGTCCGTCAGCTCGGAGGCGTCGGCACCCTTGGCGCGTAGCTGGATGAACGTGGCGCCGCCGCGCAGGGCCTGGTCGACCACGTCGGTCAGCGGGCGGCCGTTGCAGTCCTCGGGGCCCGCCACGAAGTACGCGGACAGGTCGAACGAATCGCGCATCGAGGCGTAGGGATATTCGTTGCTCATTTCTTGTTCCTTTTGGTTGGTTGTTGGATCAAGTCTGCTAGCGGATGGCGGGTCCTGATGGCCGCCATGGGTCCGCCGGTGGAACTCAGGCGACGTGAATCTCGCTTGCGGCCACCTGATTGGAGGTCGTGTTCCACAGGGCGTCGAGGAATGCGACCTGGAACGAGCCCGGACCATGCGATGCCGCCTCGGCGGTCTCGCCGGCACGGTTGTAGAGGGCGGTCGCGGCGAGCGCGGCGACGAGGGGATCGGTCACAGCGAGGTAGACGGCGGTCACGCCGCCGAGCGAGCAGCCTGCACCGGTGATCTTCGTCATCATCGGGCTGCCACCGGGCAGCCGGTAGACGGTCGCTCCATCGGTCACGAGGTCGACGGCACCCGAGACGGCCACCGCCGCCTTGCCATCAGGCGCGAGGGAGGCCAGATGACGGGCAAGTCGCCTCGCCGGTTCGATCGCGGCGTCGACTTCGTCGACCGATTCCACTCCCGCAGGGCGGCTGACCGGCGTATTGCCGGGTTCGGCCTCCTCGGCGAGTCCCCACATGTCCGTCAGGGCGATGATCTCGGAGGCGTTGCCGCGCACGATGGTCGGGGGAGCGGCGCGGAAGGACCTGAGAATCTCGGTGCGCGTCTCGCCGATGCCGGCGGCCACCGGATCGAGCACCCACCGGTGCCCGGCCTTGTGGAACGCGCGGGCGATCTTCGGCAGCGCGTCCTTGTAGAACGGCAGCAACGTGCCCACGTTGACGTAGTCGGCACCGGAGATGGCCGCCGTGTCGATGACGTCGTCCGGCAGGAAGCTCATGGCCGCAGCGCCGCCGGCGGCGAGCTGGGCGTTGGCGACGAGGTTGATGGTCACGAAGTTGGTGAACGACTGGGCCATCGGCGTCGTGGCCCGCACCTGTTCGACGGCGTGCCTCATGTGTTCGCGAAGCTCGGCGAGGCGGTCGTCGGACGGGACGTGGGAATCGGCATCGCGGCCGTTGCGATGGGTATGCGAGGAATCGCTCATCTGTCACTGCTCCCTACGCTGGTCTTAACCAACAGGTTCAAAGGGTCGGGCCGTGCGCCCATCTCAACCCGCCGGAGTGCCGCGGGTTCCCCTGCATTTCGTTATCGTTTCAGACGCTAGGGGGCGATATGGACAAGATGTGACGGAATCGCACATCCGTGGGCGTCGCCTCTGGCGGGTCCCGGCGAGGCGTGGTAGCGGGGCCGGTCGGCGGCCGGTCGGCGTATGCAGGTAGGCTGAAGCGGTTGTAAGACCCCAAACCGTTCAAACCAGAAGGTGCATTGTGGCTCAGTCCAAACTTGATGAAGTCGTATCCCTCGCGAAGCGTCGCGGTTTCGTGTTCCCCGCCGGCGAGATCTACGGCGGAACCCGTTCCGCCTGGGATTACGGCCCGCTCGGCGTCGCGCTGAAGGACAATATCAAGCGCGAATGGTGGCGTTCGATGGTCGTCACCCGTCCCGACGTCGTCGGCGTCGACACGTCCATCATCCTGCCGACCCCCGTGTGGGTCGCCTCCGGCCACGTCGCCGTGTTCAACGACCCGCTGGTCGAATGCCTCAACTGCCACAAGCGCAACCGCGCCGACAAGCTCCAGGAGAGCTACGCCGAGAAGCACGGCGACAAGCTGCCGGAGAACGGCATGGCCGACATCGTGTGCCCCGACTGCGGCACCCGCGGCAAGTGGACCGAGCCGCGCGACTTCAACATGATGCTGCGCACGCACCTCGGCCCGGTCGAGGACGAGAACAGCCTGCACTACCTGCGTCCGGAGACCGCGCAGGGCATCTTCGTGGACTTCAAGAACGTGATGACCTCCTCGCGCTCCAAGCCGCCGTTCGGCATCGCCAACATGGGCAAGTCCTTCCGCAACGAGATCACCCCCGGCAACTTCATCTTCCGCACCCGCGAGTTCGAGCAGATGGAGATGGAGTTCTTCGTCGAGCCCGGCACCGACGAGGAATGGCACCAGTACTGGATCGACGCCCGCACCCAGTGGTATCTGGACCTCGGCGTCAAGCCGGAGAACCTGCGCCACTACGAGCATCCGAAGGAGAAGCTCGCCCACTACTCGAAGCGCACCGTCGACATCGAATACAAGTTCGGCTTCCAGGGCTCCGACTGGGGCGAGCTCGAGGGCGTCGCCAACCGCACCGACTTCGACCTGTCCGCGCATGCCAAGCACTCCGGCGAGGATCTGAGCTACTTCAACCAGGCCACCGGCGAACGCTACGTGCCGTACGTCATCGAACCGGCCGCCGGCCTGACCCGATCCCTCATGTGCTTCCTCGTCGACGCCTACGACGTTGACGAGGCCCCGAACACCAAGGGCGGCGTCGACAAGCGCACCGTGCTGCGCCTCGACCCGCGTCTCGCCCCGGTCAAGGCCGCCGTGCTGCCGCTCTCCAAGAAGCCGGAGCTGCAGTCCGTGGCCCAGGACCTCGCCGCCGACCTGCGTCAGCACGAGTGGATGATCGACTACGACGAATCCGGCGCCATCGGCCGCCGCTACCGCCGTGAGGACGAGATCGGCACCCCGCTGTGCATCACCGTCGACTTCGACACCCTCGACGACCACGCCGTCACCATCCGCGACCGCGACACGATGAACCAGGAGCGCGTCTCCCTGGACAAGGTCGCCGAATACGTGGACTCCCGCATCGGCGAGCACCGCACGCGCGTGCCCATGAAGCCAGTCGCCATGGGCGGCGAGGCGTGGCCGGAATCCGTGAGGATCAACGAGGCCGGCGGTCTGTACTGATTCCCGACCCCCATCGAAGGACCCATAAAGGACCCGTATCCCAGTGACTTCCGACAACGAAATCACCATCGACGAGCGCGGTGACTGCCTCACGGGGCAGGACCCGCGCTCGCCGCGTCGTGCCGTCGACGCCCCCACCGTGGCCGCGGCCGTCAAACCCGTCGGACTCGGCCCGATTGAGGTGCCGACCCCGGTGGTGCTCTCGCCGATGGCGGGCGTCACCAACTGGCCGTTCCGCGTGCTCTGCGAGGAATATGGCCCGGACGGGCTCTACGTCGCCGAGATGATCACCGCCCGCGCGCTCGTGGCCCGCAACCCCAAAGCGCTGCGCCTATGCCGCTTCGCGCCCTCTGAACGGGTGCGTTCGCTGCAGCTGTACGGTGTGAACCCCGCGATCGTCGAGCAGGCCGCCCGCATCGTCGTCGACGAGGACATGGCCGACCACGTGGACCTGAACTTCGGGTGCCCCGTGCCGAAGGTCACGCGCCGCGGCGGCGGTTCCGCGCTGCCCTGGAAGACCGACATCTACACGGATGTGATCCGACGCGTCGTCAAGGTGTGCGGCGAGGCCGGCATCCCCGTCACCGCGAAGATCCGTGTCGGCATCGACCACGAGCATGAGACATTCCTCGAGGCCGGACACATCGCCCAGGAGGAGGGGTGCGCGGCCGTGACGCTGCACGCCCGCACCACCGCCGAATACTATGGTGGCCATTCCGATTGGAGCCGTATCGCCGAGCTCAAGAGCCATGTGGACATCCCGGTGTTCGGCAACGGCGACATCTGGGGCGCGGACGATGCGCTCGCCATGATCCGCGAGACCGGATGCGACGGCGTGGCCATCGGCCGCGGCTGCCAGGGGCGTCCGTGGCTGTTCGCCGACATCAAGCACGCGTTCGAGGGGTCCGGCGAGCGGTTCAACCCCACGTTGGGCGAGGTCTGCCGCGTGATCTCGCGCCATGCGCGCCTGCTCGTCGAGTTCTACGACGGCGACGAGCGCATGGCCGTGCATGATCTGAGGAAGCACATCGCCTGGTATCTGAAGGGGTTCCCCGTCGGCGGCTCCACGCGCAAGGCGTTCATGGAGTGCGAGAGCCTCGAGGACGTGGACCGCGAGATCGGCAGACTCGATCCGGACATACGTTTCCCGGAACGGGTGGTCGACAAGCCCCGTGGGCGCGTGAGGTTCGCCAAGAAGGTGCATCTGCCGTATGGCTGGCTGGACTCCCGCGTCACCAGTCATGAGGAACGGGAGACCCTGTTCGGGGACGACCCCATGGACGCCTCGTACTGATTCCTGCGCGCCGGTCCGGATGCGGCCGGCGCGCGCGTCCCAAAAATGCGTTACACGCGCGAAAATATCACACCAAACGGTAAGGCCCTGCGCTACTCTAGGGTGTAACCGTGTAGTGACAGGAGCACAACGTGAGCGAGACCGCCCAGACTGAGTTCAACGACAAGACCAACATCAAGGTCGTCGGCGTAGGTGGCGCCGGCGGCAACGCCGTCAACCGCATGATCGCCGAGGGTCTGGCGAACGTTGAATTCGTAGCAGTGAACACCGATGCGAAGGACCTGTTGCGGTCCGACGCCGACGTGAAGATCTCCCTGTCCGACCAGTCCAGCCGCGGTCTCGGCGCAGGAGCCGATCCCGAGAAGGGCGCGAAGGCCGCGCAGGACCACCAGTCCGACATCGAGGAGGCCGTCAAGGGCGCCGATATGGTGTTCGTCACCTGCGGCGAGGGCGGCGGCACGGGAACGGGCGCCAGCCCCATTGTGGCGAGGGCAGCGCATCAGCAGGGCGCGCTCACCATCGCCGTGGTCACCCGTCCGTTCAGCTTCGAAGGGCCCCAGCGTTCCGCCTCCGCGGAGCTTGGCATCGACAATCTCCGTCAGGAGGTCGACGCCCTCATCGTCATTCCGAACGATAGGCTCCTGGAACTGTCCGACCGCTCCATCACCATCATGGACGCGTTCAAGACGGCCGATTCGGCGCTGCTGTCCGGCGTGCAGGGCATCACCGACCTCATCACCTCCAACTCGTACATCCACGTGGACTTCTCCGATGTCACCGCCATCCTGCGCAATGCCGGAACCGCGTTGTTCGGCATCGGTTCGGCGCGCGGCGAGGACCGCGCCACCCAGGCGGCCGAGCTGGCCATCAGCTCGCCGCTTCTCGAGGAGAGCATCGAAGGCGCCCACGGCGCGCTCATCAACGTGGCCGGTCCCACCGACATCGGCCTGCAGGAGGCGTCCGCCGCCGTCGAGCTCGTGCGCAAGGCCATCCACCCCGAAGCCCAGATCATCTGGGGCCTCGCTCTGGACGACGCGTACGGCGACGAAGTGCGCGTCACCGTCATCGCCGCGGGCTTCGACACCGCCAAGCAGGCCGCGATGAACGCCGCCGCCTCGGCGATTCCGCAGCATCAGTCCTCTGCGCAGCCGCGCACGACCGCGCAGAGCGCGCCGGCTCCCGCCACGCCCGCGGCACCGGCCGCACCGGCGACGCCGTCGCCGGCCGCACCCGCCGCACCCGAGCAGACGGCTCCCGCCGCCCAGCCGGCCCAGCAGCCTTCGCCGTTCACGTTCGCCCCGTCCACCGGTGCCCCCGCGCAGCCGTACGAGCCGTATCAGCCTGCTCCGGGCGCGGATGACGCCGGCGATCTCGACATCCCCGACTTCCTGCGCTGACGGCGGACACCACACGAGAAAGGATTGAGACATGGCTGGATTCATGAAGAACGCGATGTCCTATCTGGGCATGTCCGACGTCGCCGAGGAGGACGATGACTTCGACGTCGAGGAGGAGCCCGAGACGCCGGCCGAGACACCCACGTCCTTCGACTCCGACCGCACGGTGACTCCAATGCCCACCAAGCCGTCCGTCTCCTCCTCACCGGCCTCGTCCTCCACCGCCTCGTCGCGAGGAGGCAACCCCTTCCAGGGAAGGCTGAGCCGCATCACCACCATCCACCCGAAGTCCTATGACGATGCGCAGATGGTCGGACGGGCCATCCGCGACGGCGTCCCCGTGGTGCTCAACCTCACCGGCGTGTCCGAGGCGGTGGCCTACCGCATCATCGACTTCTCCGCGGGAGTGGTGTTCGGCGTGCACGGATCCATGGAACGCGTCACCCCGCGTGTGTTCCTGCTCAGCCCCGCGCAGGTGAACATCAAGGTGGAGGAGTCCGCCTCCGCGAACAGCGCGCGAGACCTGTTCGCGGACTGAGCGCATCGGCCGGGCGGGTGCGTCGCGCGGTGCCGTCACCAACGACTGTCCACATGCCGGACGTGCGTCCGGCATTTCCTTGTGGGGATGACGGTACGTCGTCGGCGAACATGGACGTCCGCATGCGGGGCCGTTGGTAAGTTGGCATCATGCTGTTCCTTATTCTCCAACACGTCGTCGATGGGGCGATCGACGCCTACATCACGGTGCTGTTCATCCGCATGATTCTCGATTGGGCCGCGATACTCGCACCACGCTGGTATCCGCAGGGCGTCGTCGCACGTCTCATCGGCGTGGTGTATGACATCACGAATCCTCCGCTCAGGTGGCTCAGACGCTTCATCCCCCCGCTGCGGATGGGGGCTGTCGCGTTGGACATGAGCTTCCTGGTGCTGTATTTCCTGCTCGTTCTTCTCCGCGTTTTCATCTGACACTCATGTAAACGCCGCGAAACCTGCACGAATGACGGGGTACGTGGTAAGGTCATGTCTTGATACATACGTAAGCGAGGCATAGCCCCAAAGCGAGGTGTAGATTTATGGCTCTGTTGACGCCTAAGGACATCAGGGAACGTACTTTCCAGACGGTGCGTTTCAAGGAAGGATACGACGTTGACGAGGTCGACGATTTCCTCGATCAGGTGACGGAGACCGTCGAAGCGCTCGGCAAGCAGGCCGTCGCCGGCGGACAGTCCACCCAGGCATTGGGGCCGGAGGTGACCGCTCTCAACCAGAAGATCTCCGATCTGACGGCTCAGGTGCAGCAGCTGCAGGGTGAGAACGAAAAGCTCAAGGGTGCCGCCCAGCAGGCAGCCGCCAACGGCGACGAGAACGCGCAGGCCGTGGCTTCCAAGCTTCAGGAGGCCGAGGAATCCAACCGCGCGCTGTCCTCCCAGAACGAGCAGCTCAAGGCCCAGGTGGACCAGCTGAACGCGCAGATCGACCAGCTCACCGCGCAGGTCTCCCAGGCGTCCGGCAATCAGGATGCCGTCGCGCAGCAGATCGCGTCCATCCAGCATGAGCGTGACCAGTACCGTGCGCAGAACGAGGAGCTCGGACGTCAGCTCGCCGCGTTCCAGCAGCAGGCCGCCGGCGCGCAGCAGCAGGCCCAGCAGGTGGCCGAGCTGACCCGTCAGCTCGAGGAGTCCAAGCAGCGTGAGAACCAGCTGCGCGAGCAGGTCTCCAAGGTCGAGCCGAACACCGAGACCGGCTCCCTGCAGAAGATCGCCGGCGCCGCCGCCGGAGCGGGCACCGAACCCGAGCGCGCCACCGCCATGCTCACCCTGGCCATGCAGCTGCACGACCAGTACGTGGACAAGGGCAAGGCCAAGGCCAAGGAGATCACTGAGAAGAGCCAGCGCGACTACAACGAGCTCATCGGCAAGGCCAATGACTACAACGACCGCACCCGCGGCGAGGCCGACGAGTACAACAAGCGCATCCACTCGGATGCGGACGCCTACTCCGACCGCACCCGTTCCGACGCCGACGCCTACTCGGTGAAGACCCGTCAGGACGCGGACACCTACCTGACCGACAAGCATAACGACGCCGACCAGTACGAGGCCGAAGTGCAGCGTCGCGCCGCAGAATACGACAAGAAGATTCGCGGCGCCGCCGACGACTACAGCACCAAGACGCGTGCGACGGCCGACGACTACGCCAACCAGGTCCGTGAGAACCTCACCAACGAGTCCAAGCTCATCGAGGGCAACATCCAGGGACTCAAGCAGTTCGAGACCGAATACCGCAGCCGTCTGACTGACTTCCTCGGCCAGCTCATCAACCAGGTTTCGGACACGAACACCTACAACCAGACCGAGCAGTCTGGTCAGTGAGAGCGGACTGAACCCCCGGTATGAACAAGGTTCATGAAGGACGGCTGCGCGTACGCGTGGCCGTCTTTGTTTGCGTTTCACTGATTGCCGTCGTCATCGACCAGGTGACCAAACTCTGGGCGTTGCGTGCGCTCGGGGATGGGCGCACCGTCCCCGTGGTCAAAGGACTGCTGTCGTTGACGCTCGTCCGAAACCCCGGCGCTTCGCTCGGCTTCGGTTCCGGAGCCACATGGGTGATCACGCTGCTGGCCGTCGCCGCATGCGTGGCGTTGGCCGTCCTTGCCGTGCGCACCACATCGATGATGTGGGATGCGGCGTTCGCGCTTGCGTTCGCCGGCGCGTTCGGCAATCTCATCGACCGCGTCGTCTATGCGGAGGGATTCCTTGATGGCAAGGTCGTCGATTTCCTGAATTACGGCTGGTCCGTAGGCAATGTCGCCGACGTGTATCTGGTGGTGGCCGGGGTGGCCATCGTCCTGATGATTCTGCTCAACGTGCCGTTCGACGAGCGTGCGCGTGGCGGGAAGTCCGCAGGCTCAGAACGGGAGCAGGGGGAGGAGACGGCATGAGTCGTCTCGCCCCCGCCCCCGACGCGCTCGTCGGCAAGCGGTTCGACGTCGCGGTGGCCAAGATGCTCGGGGTGTCGCGTTCGAAGGCCGCCGACCTCATCGACACCGGGCAGGCGCGCGTGCTCGGCCGGACGTTGACGAAGTCCGGCATCCTCCAATCGGGGGAGACCGTCGAGTTCGATCTCGCCGAGGAACGCCACGACCCCGAACCCATCGCCGGCGACATGGCCGTCGTCTACGAGGACGACGACGTCGTCGTCGTGGACAAGCCGGTCGGCGTCGCGGCGCACGCCTCCGTAGGATGGACCGGCCCCACGGTGCTGGGCTCCCTGCGCGACCGGGGCGTGCACATCACCTCATATGGGGCCGCGGGACGCGAGGGCATCGTCTCACGCTTGGACGTCGGCACCTCCGGGCTCATGCTCGTCTGCAAGTCCGATCTGGCGTACGTGGAGATGCGGCGGCAGTTCGCCGAGCATGAGGTCGTGAAGACGTACCATGCGCTCGTGCAGGGATGCCTTCGGCAGGACAAGGCCACCATCGAAGCGCCGATCGGACGTGCGAAGGTCTCCGATTTCCGGTTCTGCGTGACGCCCGCCGGCAAACCGGCCGTGACCCACTGGGACGTGATGGAGCGGTTCGGTTCCGAGGCCACCTTGGTCTCCGTGAACCTGGAGACCGGACGTACGCACCAGATCCGCGTGCATTTCTCATCCATCGGACATCCCTTGGTCGGTGACCACATGTATGGTGCCAACCCGGTGCTCGCCGCCGATCTCGGGCTGGAACGCCAGTGGCTGCATGCCATGCAGCTCGAATTCCGGCATCCGCGCACCCACGTGTGGACCACGGTGAAATCGGAGTATCCGGCCGATCTCGCTCATGCGTTGACGGTGATGCGTGAACGGCATGAGGAGCCAGGCCGTTCCTCCAATTGATGTCGACGTCCGGCCGGGTATGCGCATACGGTCACGTCATGCCGGGCAGCAGCGGCACGATATGGACGACGAAGCCGAACACCGCCAGCGGCGTCGCCGCGAGCACGGTCCCCGCGATGGCCAGGGCCATTCCCGAGCCGGCGGCGGATGGTGACGGAACGGCGCCGCGACGTGTCCGAACGATCTGCACTATGCAGGCCACCGACAGGCCGAGTGCCACGATGGACACGAGCGGGCACAGCCATACGGCCATCATGCCCGTCAGGAACAGTATGAACGCTCCCCGGCCGGTTCCGGGAACCCCCACGGTTCCCAGCACCGCCAGTATGAGCAGCAGCATCGCCATGCATGCGGCGACGAATGCGGGAATGGCCAGTTGGTTGCGCCTCATCGCGTCTCCTTGGTCTCGATCGATTCCGGAAGACGCACGGCCGATGCCGTGCGGTTCGTTCCATCGTGAACGCGATGTGTGGGGGAGCGCAAGGGCTCCGGAGGATTGTGGATAGAGCCCTCACGAATCTTCACATTTCGCCGGTGTCGTCCGTTGCGTCCGAACCGTCCGTCGCGTCCGTTGCGTGTGACGTGTCCGATGCGTCCGATGCGGCGTCGTCACCGGATTCTCCGCGATGATCGGAGTACAGTTCTTTGAGTTTCTTTCCTGTGGTACGCAGCATGGCGCGCAGATGTTCCGGAGCGAGCACCTCGATCTGCCCCGATTCCGCGTATTGCAATACCCACCAGAGCGTGGCCTGTTCCCCGGCCCGGATGTGCACGTCCCATACGTCGTCACCGATGCGCTCGACCTGTGCGTCCTCGAACCAGTCGTACAGGGGCTCGAGGTTTTTCTTGATCCGCAGATGGATGGGCACGGCCTTGCCTTTGACCGGGTAGGGGCGTTCATCCATGTGGCGTGCGATGTCGAACGGTTCGCCCGGAACGTCGCTGAAACTGTCAAGCGTGCGTTCGAGCGAATGGTCCTCGCCGCTGATGGAGAGGTCCCGGAACCGTTCCACATGCAGGTAGGAGAGGTCCTTGTACGGGCGCATGTGGCACACGAGATAATATTTGTTGTTCTTGTAGCGCAGGTCGTACGGGTCGGCGTGGTAGAGACGCATGCCGCCGTCACGACTGCGCCGGGGCACGAGGTTGCCGTCCATATCGTACGTGCAGTAGTGGAAGGTGATGGCGCGCTCGTGCGCGATGGCGTCGTTGAGCAGTTCGATGTTGTTGAGGAACTCCGTGTTGTAGTTCTTCGGGGTGTCCAACTGCGCCAGGCCGCGCAGCTGGCCGGACCGGCCTGCGAACGAGTAGATCTTCGCGACGAGGTCGCGCAGGTAGTCCCCGTCCGAACGGGACATGAGCGCTCCATCCGTGAGCAGACGCATCTGGGCCGTGTCGAACACCGGTTCGATGTACCAGCCCGGACGAGGGTCGGCGCTTTCCGCATGGGCGAGTTCATGGCGTTCGATGCGCCCGACTTTGCGGCCGAACGGGGTCATCGCCTCGAGGGTCTTCAGATGCGTGCGTACGGTCTTCTCGTTGACGCCGAGTTCGCCTGCGATCCATGCGGCACTGACGCCATGCTCACGATCGGTGTGGCGGTCGAGCAGCTCGAGGATTTCCACCACGGTCTGCGCGGTGGATTGCGTTCCCTGTCTGCCCGCCACACGTCGGTGGTCTCCGCTCAAGGCGTCGGTCATCGTCGGGCCCCCCTCTCGGCACGCAGTCCCGTCCGCCGTGGCATGGGGCGGACATACCTCTCCATGGTACGCGTGGGACGCCGTGGAAGGCAATGCGGTCCGATGCCGTGCGGTCGCACAGGCGTGGTGCGATATATGGTCGTCACGGATTCCGACGCGTCGGAATGCGGTAGGGTAACGGAAACGACGTGCCGTGAAAGGACGGTCGATGATGCCTGTTGCCGTTGCGCACTGCGGCCCCATATCCGCGCCGACATTGGGTCTGCCCGTCTCGATGGCGGTGCCGGAGACGAAGGGGACGCTGCCCAAGACGATGTTTCTGAGACTTCCCGTCTCCGCAAAACTCAGACAGCGGCTGCAGACCGAAATCGAATCGGTCACGATGCTCGCGATCATGAGACCGGACAACGCCGACGTCGCCGCGGGGAGCGGCAGGATTCCGGAGATTCTCGTCATCGGGCTGAAACTTACCGGACGGACCGAAACGGTGCCGGTCGAACTCGTCGAACTCATCTCGTCGATCCGCAGTCGGTCCGGCATCGTGTTCGCGTGCGTGCGCGACGTGCCGCACGAAGGAACGAATCGTGAGGAGTGTGCGCTCGCCGTCCGCCGTGCCGTGCCTGTCAAGCCGGGACGCCCCGCCGTCGCGAAGGTGTATGCGGGACGGTGGAAGCCGGCCGATGGGATGCGGCTGGAACGGAACGGCGACACGATGGACGCGTTGTGGGATTCGCTGTGCGCGCAGACGATTGTGGACGATGCGGACGGCACGGGCCTTGACGAACGCATCGCAAGGCGTGATCTGCTGGAACGGCTCGTCGCCGAGGAGGCGAAGCTCGTGAGGGACCATCAGCGCGCGAAGAACCCGGCCCAACGCAACGAGATCTACGCGCGTCTGCATAAGGTCCGGGCCCGTATCGCGCAGCTCGAGAGCTGTTGAGCTGCGCGATACGGGGCCTCAGGACCGGTGTTACGGTGTCAGTGGCCGACAGAACTGAGAAATGCGCGGATGTCGGCGATCTCCATGTCGCCGACGGCATGCCCCATCCCCGCGTATTCGCGCGATTCGAGACGACCGGTCGCATCGAGCACGCGGTGCGCCGCGCGCTGGTCGTCGAAGGGGATCGTATGGTCCTCGGAGCCGTAGAGCAGCAGGAAGCGCGTGTCGCCGGCGATCCCCGTACCGTCGGTCTTCTCCTCGCCCTTGAACGACGGGCTCATCAGAATCGCCGCGTCGAACACATGCGGATGCTCGCGCACGAGACGGTACGACAGGTATCCGCCCTGCGAGAAGCCGACGAGGATCTTCCGGCGCGTGGCGAACATCGGTGAATCGAGCAGCGAGACCACGGCGTCGCCAACGGCGGAGCACGCGGCGCGGCGCTCGTCGACGCCACAACCATCCGGATACCAGTAGGCGCCGCCCATGTAGGCTCGGTCGGTCGTGCCATGGAACGAGAGGTAGCTGGGACCCCGGCCGGTTCCTGCGTACACGGCGTCGATGATGCGGATCATCTCGTGCTCGTCGTTGCCATACCCATGGAACATGACGAACAACCGGTCGTCGGACCGGTCTCCGTCATGCGGGTCGTTCACCTGACAGACCATCTTCAGCCGCATGGACATCATCCTTTCCTTCCGGGGCCAGGGGCTCCCGGTCAGTCCTCCTCGTGCCAGTGCGGATCCTGCGCGAAGGAACGGCCTTCGGGATTGTCCATGGCGGCGAAGTCCTTCATGTCCTGCTCATCGAGCGTGAAACCGGTCAGATCGAGGTTGGCGCGCTGGCGCTCGCGGTTCATCGACTTCGGGATGGCCACGTCGCCGAGCTGGACATGCCAGCGCAGGATGGCGGCCACGGGGGAGACGCCGTGCTTGGCGGCGATGCGTGTGACGGTCGGGTCCTTGAGCATCTGGTTGGCGCGGCCGAGTGGGCTCCATGCCTCGGTGATGATGCCGTGGGCGTCGTCGTAGGCGCGCTGTTCGGTCTGTTGGAAGTACGGGTGCAGCTCGATCTGGTTGACCGACGGGGTAACGCCGGTGGCGCGGATGAGCAGGTCGATGTGGCCGGGCAGGAAGTTGCTCACGCCGATATGCTTCACGATGCCCTGCTTCTGGGCGTCGACGAGCGCCTGCCATGCCTCCACGAACCGGCCCTGCGAAGGGTTCGGCCAGTGGATGAGATACAGGTCGATGTAGTCGAGGCCCATGCGTGCCACTGACTCCTCGATGGCGATGCGCGCCTGATCGTACTGATGGTGGCGGCCGGGCAGCTTCGAAGCGACGATGATGTCCTCGCGTGGTACGGCGGATTCGCGGATCGCCTTGCCGACCACGCCCTCGTTCTCGTAGTTGAACGCCGAATCGAGCAGCCGGTATCCGACCTCGAGCGCCGAGCTGATGGCCTCGACGCCGGCGAAGCCGTTCACTTTGTATGTGCCGAAGCCGATGGCCGGCAGTTCCAGCCCGTCATGCGCGCGACGCGTGGGAATGGCCGGTGGTTCGAGCAATGCAGCCATGGTGGGTCCTCCGTTGGTGTGAATGGAGTTGTATCGTCGATTCTGATTCTAGGACCCGTATGATGCGCGTCGGGTGCGCATCCTCGTTGGGCGAACGCCGCGACACGCCGAAGCGGTGCGGATACCGGTAGATATGTACCGGCATGCGGATTGCGCCTGATGATGTCTTCCAAGGAGGTGCGGTCATGGAACAACTGAATGATGGATACCACAGCCTATTCAATGGGAAGGTGTTCGATCGCGGGCAGGCGTATTACGACGCCGGCAAGGTCGATGCGCCAATGGAGATCGCCGAAGGGCTGTGGCATGCCGTGGTGCGAGGCGAGGAGGAGTATCAGGTCGACGTGCGGCTGCGCCACGGCAAGGTGGTCTCCGCCGCATGTACATGCCCGTATGCCCAAAGGGTCACCTACTGCAAGCATGTGGCCGGCGTGCTGATCGCCATGGACGAGCGTTCAAGGCCCGGTACGCTTCCGACGTCCGCTGCCTCGCCCCTCGTGGGCATGTATGCCATTGAGACGTTCCCCGCGTGGCGCGGCTTCGGGGAGACTGAATGGCGTATGGTCCGGAGTCTTCTGGAACGGCTGTTTTGCCTTTCGGATCTGGGCAAACTGCTGCTTCATGACGAACTGACGATACTGGGCGACCTCGCCCATGCGGAGAAGGACGATATCCCCACGGGGGAGAGCGCGCATGACCGGGAGGTGCGTCGCCGCAAGGCCAGACGTGCCCATGATAATGATTTCGAGCCACGCTCACACACCATGGCCGAGGAGCATGCGTCGACAAGACGCAGGCGAGACAAGGATTGGGAAGCCGATGTGGCATTGGCGAACATGCGTCTCATGGTGCCGTTCGTCAGACCGGCCAGATTGGACGAACTGCCGCATACCTGGATGACGTTCCTGGAGGCCGCCTACGAGCATTTGAAAGACGTCGAAGGACTGCGACGGCTGTATGCGTACTACATCCTCATCGCCCAGACCTATCCGGAGGCGGTCTACGTGGAACGGCTCCGGTACATCAGCGGTGAGCATTGGGAGGAAGACCGGGATCTGATCGTCTCCCTGTGCGAGAAGCAGCGCCGCGGTCTGATGTGGCCGGCGGTGAACCCGGCCTACGAACGTCTGCTGCGTGAGGATCGATTGGCCGATGCCGCGATGAAATACACAAGGTTGAAATCCCCGGACGTGATGGTGCGTATGCTCGACGTCATCGCATTGGACCCGCAGCACGCGCAGGAGGCGTTGCGGCGTCTGTGCGAGGTGCTTCAGGACCCGGATTCGGTGCTGTATGAATCCGACGATGCGCGGTCCGCGAAGCGTGTGGGACGGTGGATCCGCAAGATCGAGGCGGTCTACGGCTTCGAACAAGCCGCCGCATGCAGCGAGGACATCATCAGCATGTTCCCGCATCGTTCGGAGCTGCGGGCCGAACTATCCGAATACCTTAGGACCGTTGATGAGCGTACGCGAGATTCCACATCGGACGAGGGGACATCGGACGCGAATCATCCGGATGAAACCGAAGCGGACGGAACAATGATGAACGAAACGACGGCGGATGAGGCCGCACCGGTCGACGGTGCGTCGGATGACGGAGCACCGGATGAGACGGCGGGTGCGGGCGAAGGCCAATCGGATGAGATGCCGCGACAGGAGGAACCGGAACGATGAACGACATCGAACAGCGGAACGGGACGGACGGTCCGGCCATCATAGGCGACGGTTCGGCGGGCCGCGAGCTTTACGCATACATCTATGACCATTTCGGAGGGCATGCGTTCACCCGCGACGAGACGACCGACTACAGCATGATCACCGACGTGCAGGGCTGGGAGTGGATACGAGCCTTCATGGAGCGTCTGCTCGCCATGGACGACCTCGAAAGGGCCGTGACCGTGGACAACGCGCGCCACGCCGACCGGCTGTTCCAATACTGCGGATGCGGCGGCGACGATGAACGGGCCGTCCCACGGGTGCTGAACCCGCCAAGCATCTGCTGGACCTGGCTGGAAGCCGCGTACGAACGATTGGGCGATGCGGACGGGCTGCGACGCCTGTACTCGTATCGCATCATCACCAGCAGGGACGACGGGCGCATCGGGACGGAGGAGTCCAATCGCGCCGTGAGGAGACTGATCCGCTCGCTGCGCGAACTCGCAGGAGACGAGTGGTCCGACTGCGTGCGGCGCATCGTCGACCTGCAGCAGCGTTACCACGGCGACCCCATGGTCCACGGGAGGAACCCCGCATACGAGATGCTCCTGAAACAGGAGAGGCTCGGCGAGGCCGCATGGGAGTACTGCCGGTCGAGAAACCGCGATCTGCGAGCCGACGCGGTCATCGACGAACTGTTCGCCGTCATGGCGGAATCTGATGCCGAACAGGCGTGCGCACTGCTGCTGGAACCGTTGCATGACGCCGATTCCCCGCTCATGCGCGCGGACACGCAGGAACACATTGAACGTATCTGCACCGTATTGCGTCGCCTGGCCGATTCACTCGGTCCGGACAGGATGCGGACCGAGACGGATCTGCTACTGCGGCGCTACAGGCGCCGCAAGGCGCTGCGTGAGGCGTTGGAACGGTTGCTCCGTGAATACGACGGGCGGCAGATGGTGAATATGAACGAACGGTGACGCGCGGGCGACGGATGGGTGCGTCGCGCGTCGGCGAAATGGTCTATAGTCGGATAGGTCACGTTAGTGGCCACCTTATCCGCTTCAACGCACGAAAGGTGAGCCGTGTCAACTCCACAAGAGCCGGCGGAGACGCCGATGATCGGTAAGAGCGTCATCTCCCTCGACGACCTCTCCATCCCCCAGATCCAAGACCTGCTGCACAAGGCGCAATACATCGATTCCCATCGCAGGGAAGTGGCGCACGCGTGCGACGGCAGGGTGCTCGCCACGTTGTTCTACGAGCCGTCCACCCGCACCCGTCTGAGCTTCGAGACCGCGATGCTGCGTCTCGGCGGCAAGGTCATCGGCTTCGCCGGCGCGCAGCTCGCCTCCGTCACCAAGGGCGAGTCCATCGCCGACACCCTGAAGACCGTCTCCAACTACGTCGACGTCGTCGCCATCCGCCATCCGAAGGAAGGCGCGGCCCTCGTCGCCTCCCGTGCCGCGAGCGTACCCGTCATCAATGCGGGCGACGGCGGCCACATGCACCCGACGCAGACGCTCGCCGACCTCGCGACCCTCCAGTCCCGCTTCGGCCGCGTCACCAACCTGACCGTCGGCCTGTGCGGCGACCTCATGTTCGGCCGCACCGTGCATTCGCTCATCGAGACGCTGTGTCGCTTCGGCAACGTGAACTTCGTGCTCATCAGCCCCGACGAGCTCAAGACCCCGCAGTATGTGCTCGACCGCATCGACGCCACCCCGTCCTGCTCCTACGTGGAGGTCAAGGACCTTGTCTCCGTGATCGGCGACCTCGACGTGCTGTACATGACCCGCGTGCAGAAGGAACGATTCTTCAACGAGGACGACTACCTGCGTCTTCGTGACACCTACATCCTCGACGAGGACAAGCTCTCCCACGCCAAGAAGGACATGGCCGTGCTGCACCCGCTGCCGCGCGTCAACGAGATCGCCGTGGAGGTCGATGACGATCCGCGCGCCGCCTACTTCGAACAGGTGAAGAACGGCATGCTCATGCGCATGGCGCTCGAAAGCACCGTGATGGGCGACGAACTGCCCGGATACGAACCGTTCGAGACCAAGGAGGTCCAGGCCTGATGGAAGTCACCAGCATCGTCAACGGCATCATCATCGACCACGTGCCGGCGGGCACCGCGCTCAAGGTGCTCGACTACCTCAAGATCGATCCGGCGAAGACCAAGCTCGCCCTCATCATGAACACCGACAGCCACCTCTACGGCTCGAAGGACATCATCAAGATCGAGGACCGTGACGGCGAGGAGAACCCGCGCATCGACCTCGACGTGCTCGGCCTCGTGGCCCGCACCGCGACCGTTGGCATCGTACGCGGCGGCCACATCGTCGAGAAGAAGACCCCGACGCTGCCCGAGCACGTCGTCAACATCCTCACCTGCCGCAACCCGCGCTGCGTGACCACCACCGAACGCGGCATCGACCAGATGTTCCACCTGACGCACTCCGAGCGCCAGGAGTACCGCTGCGACTACTGCGACGAGGAAGCCAAGCTGTGAACCCGTCGTCCCGGGGCCGGCGGAGCCGCCCTGGGACGATTCGTAGCCCCAAGGAGAGCCAATGCTTACGCTGCGCAACATCAAGGTGTGGGACACCGACGAGATCATCGACTTGAAGGTGCCCACGGACGGGACGCTGTTCGAGGACGGCGCGCGAGGCGCCGACGGCTCGGCGACGGCCGACGACATCGAGATCGACGCCACCGGACTGACCCTCGCGCCGGGATTCGCCGACCCGCACGTCCACTTTCGCGACCCCGGCCAGACCTACAAGGAGTCGATGGTCTCCGGTTGCGCGGCGGCGGCCTCCGGCGGCTACACCGACGTGCTCATCATGCCGAACACCGTGCCCGCCGTGGACGGCGAACGAATCTCCGACCCGGCCGCTCCGGGCGCGAAGGAGGTGCTCGACGCCGGCTATGACACCGTCATCGACTACCTCCAGCACTACGGGACCGTCCACGGCGTGAACCTGCCGGTACGCTACGACCTGTGCGTGTGCGCGTCCAAGGGTCGTGCTGGCCACGAAGCCACGGATCTCGCGAAGTGGCGCCGGTACATGCCCGGCGTCGACGACGAGACGAAGGATGCCGGCCAGCTCGACCACCCCGTCACCGCAATCAGCGACGACGGTTCGGCCGTCACTCCCGAGACCCTCGACGATGTGCTCGCGCTGGCCAAGGCGAGCGGATTGACACTGATCGAGCACTGCGAACACCACGACACCGGCGCCGTCAACGAGGGCCCCGTCTCCCGCGAACTCGGCGTGCCGGGCATCCCCGAGGACACCGAGCTCAAGGTCGTCGCGCGCGACATCGCCAAGGCCCGCGAGACCGGAGTCCACATCCACTTCCAGCACGTGAGCACCGCGATTTCCTTCGAAGCGATCCGCGCAGCCAAGGCCGAAGGCCTGCCGATCACCTGCGAGACCGCGCCCCACTACCTCGCGCTGAGCGATGAGGCGCTGCTCGAATACGGCACTCTCGCCAAGATGAACCCGCCGCTTCGTTCGGAGGCCGACCGCAAGTCCACCATCGCGGCCATCGCCGACGGCACTGTCGACCTCCTCGCCACCGACCATGCGCCGCACACGATGGAGGAGAAGGAACGCGGCTTCCTCGAAGCCCCCAACGGCATCATCGGCCTCGAATGCGCATACGGCGTATGCCACTCGCGTCTCGTCGACGGCGGCTTCATCTCCGACAAGCGCCTCATCGAGCTGATGAGCGTCGAGCCGATGCGGCTGATGGGCCACGAGCCCACCGACGTCAACGCCCTGCTCGACCGCGAGACCGACGCCTCCCGTGAACCGGACGCCAAGCGTGTGCTCGACCTCTCGGCCGTACGCGACGAGACCGCCGACGGCATCGGCCTGGTCGTGCTCGACACGGCCGCCGAATGGACCGTCGACCCGGAGGCGTTCCATTCGAAGGCGCGCAACACCCCATTCGGCGGATGGAAGGTCACCGGCCGTCCGCTCGCCACCATCATCGGCCGCAACCTCGCGTTCAGCCGAATCTGACCGCAACCGCGACCGAACCCGTCCGAGGACGGAACCGATCCGGAAACGACTCCCAGGAGGAAACAACCATGGACCGTCTCATCGACGCGATTGAGGCGACGCAGAACCCCAGCGTCGTCGGGCTTGACCCCACCGAGGCGCTCGTGCCGCCGCAGGTCGTCGCGAGCTTCGCCGAGGAGGTGCGCGACTCCGTCGACACCCCCGAAGAGGTGCCCGCCGCGCAGCTCGCCGTCGCCTTCTACGAGTTCAACCGCACCATCATCGATGCGGTCGCCGGCATCGTGCCCGCCGTCAAGCCGCAGATCGCCATGTACGAGGCGCTCGGCCCCGCCGGCGTCGACGTGTACACGATGACCTGCGAATACGCGGCCCAGCAGGGACTGTACGTGCTCGCCGACGCCAAGCGCGGCGACATCGGCTCAACCGCCGCCGCCTACGCGCGCATGCTCACCGGAGTCGAAGGCCACGACCCGTGGCATGTGGACGCCGTGACCGTCAACCCGTACCTCGGCACCGACGGTATCACCCCGTTCGTCGACGCCGCCAAGCAGACCGACAAGGACCTGTTCGTGCTGGTGCGCACCTCCAACCCGTCCTCGAGCGAGCTGCAGATGCTCGACCTGGCCGACGGATCCAAGGTGTACGAGCACGTCGCCGACCTCGTCGAAGGCTGGGGTGCCGACACGATCGGAAGCCACGGCTACTCGCGCGTGGGCGCGGTCGTCGGCGCCACCCATCCCGAGGAGGGCAAGGCGCTGCGTGCACGTATGCCGCACACCTTCTTCCTCGTGCCCGGCTACGGTGCACAGGGCGGCACCGCCGCCGACGTGCGAGGCATGTTCGACAAGGACGGATCCGGCGCCATCGTCAACTCCTCACGCGGCATCATCGGCGCGTGGAGGAAGCATGGCGGCTACGCCGAATCCATGTCCGCCGACGATGCACTCGCCCTCGTCTTCGACAGCGCCCGCGACGCCGCCATCGCCATGCGCGACGACCTGCGCGCCGTGCTGTAGGCCGTCCGGAGCCTCCGATCCGTCTCCCGACACCTCCGATTCATCCCTCACCCGAACCATCCTTCGACAAGGAGCATGATGACCGCCACCTTCACCCCGACCTATGACGTGGTGGACGAGGCCGTCGCGGCCGGGTACTTCCCGCCGCGCCACCCCGTCGAGATCACCCGCGTCGAGACGCTTGCCGACCGCGTGACGCGCCTCACCTTCCGTGATCCCTACATCGCGAAGCACGCCCGTCCCGCCCAGTTCGTGAACCTGTTCACCAACGATCCGCTGATGCCGATGCCACGCCCGTTCGGCGTCAGCGAGGTCCACGACGACGAGGTGAGCGTGATCTTCGCCGTCGTCGGCAAAGGCACCGCCGAATTCGCCGGCCTCGAACCCGGCGACCCGCTGCAGGTGCTCGGCCCGCTCGGACGTCCGTTCAACACCAAGCAGGCCGCCCATTACGTGCTCGTGGCCGGCGGCCTCGGCGTGCCGCCGCTCATCTATACCGCCCAGTGCCTCGCCGAGGATCCGGCGATGAGGACCACCGCCGTGTTCGGCTATCGAGATGAGCATTTCGCCGACCGGTTCGTCGCACCGTTCGCGGACTCCACCGTAAGCATCGACGAGTCCGACGGCAACGTCATCACGCTGCTCGACCGTCTCGAGGCATCCGGAAACCTCCATGCCGAAGGGCTGGAGACCATGATTCTCTCCTGTGGTCCGCTGCCGATGATGAAGGCCGTCGCCGCATGGGCCGCCAAGCGGGGCCTCGCCTGCCAGCTGAGCATGGAGCAGCGCATGGGCTGCGGCTACGGCACCTGCGTGCTGTGCACCGTCGACACCGTCGACGGCCGACTCAAGGTGTGCGCCGACGGACCGGTGTTCACCCGCGAACAGCTCGGATGGGGGGAGTGAGCATGACCGGGACCACTTCGAACGACAAGCATATCAACCTGTACGAGAAGCACGAGTGGAAGCACCCCACCCAGGTGGCGGGCGTCACCTGGAAGAACCCGGTCGGCACCGCCTCCGGCACCTTCCAGTATGCGGCCGTGCGCTGGTTCTACGATGTGAGCCAGCTCGGCGCCGTCTCCACCAAGGGCTGCTCGCCCGTACCGTGGGAGGGCAATCCGTCCCCGCGCACCGCGGAGGGGCCTGCCTCCAACATCAACGCCGTCGGCTTGCAGAACCCCGGCGTCGACCATTACCTCGAGGACGACCTGCCCAAGCTCAAGCAGGCGGGTGCCACGGTCGTCGCCAACGTGGCCGGCCACAGCGACGACGACTACGCGGCCGTCGTCGCCAAACTCGCCGACTCCGATGCCGACATGCTCGAGATCAACGTGAGCTGCCCGAACGTGACCCATGGCGGCATGAGCGTCGGCACCGACCCGGTGGCCCTCGCCAAGCTCATGGACCGGCTTCGCCCGATGACCGACAAGCCGATGATCATCAAGCTCACGCCGAATGTCACCGACATCACCGTGCCGGCGCGCGCGGCCGTCGAACACGGCGCCGACGCGCTGAGCATGATCAACACGCTGCTCGGCATGCGCATCAACATCCGCACCGGCGAACCGATCATCGCCAACGTCACCGGCGGCGTGTCCGGGCCTGCCGTCCTGCCGGTCGGCCTCGTGGCCGTCTACCGCACACGCACCGTGTTGCCGGAGATTCCGATCATCGGCATCGGCGGCATCGACTCCGGCGAGAAGGCGCTCGAATACCTGTACGCCGGCGCGAACGCCGTCGAAGTGGGAGCCGCCGCGCTGTTCGATCCGGTCGCGCCCCTGCGCGTCGCTCGCGAGCTCGATGATCTGCTCGACGAACGTCCGGAACTCGCCGCCAAGCTCGCCGCGGGCGAGACCTGGCGCTGACCATCGCACACCACGCAACCCGTTCCAAGGAAGGGAAACCCTATGACTGACACAGCATCGCTCGACATCCGCTTCACGCAGTTCCTGCTCGAGGCGCAGGCCCTCAAATTCGGCGAGTTCACGCTGAAGTCCGGCCGCAAGTCCCCGTACTTCATCAACGCCGGCGCGTTCAACGACGGCACGAAGATCGCCACGCTCGGCGCGTTCTACGCTGAGAAGGTCGCTACTGAGATCGAGGCCGGCCGCCTCCCGAAGGACATCGACACCGTGTTCGGCCCGGCCTACAAGGGCATCCCGCTGGCCGTGTCCACCGCCATCGCGCTCACCTCCGCGCACGGTATGGAGATCGGCTACACGTTCGACCGCAAGGAGAAGAAGGACCACGGCGACGGCGGCATGATGGTCGGCACCCAGCTCAAGGACGGCATGAAGGTGCTGCTCGTCGACGACGTGATGACCGCCGGCACCGCCGTGCGCGAGGTCATCCCCAAGCTCAAGGCCGAGGCGGACGTCGAGGTCGTGGGCCTCGTGCTCTCCGTCGACCGCATGGAGAAGACCAAGGACTCCGACACCTCCGCCGTCAAGGCCATCGAGGCCGAGTTCGGCTTCCCGGTGTTCGCCATCGCCAACGTGCGCGAGATCTTCGAGGCCGGCCAGCACATCGAGACGACGTCCGGCGAACCGTATGTGACCCCGGAGATCAAGGCCGCGGCGGACGCGTACCTCGCACGGTACGGCGCCTGATTCCCGTCATCCCCTGTCAGCGGACACGACGGTGGGAACGCCGACGCGTCACGTACGCATCGCCACGAAACCCCGGCCCTCCCGGCTGGGGTTTCGTGCGTTCCGGAGTCTGCGGAACGTGCCGCCCAAGCATCGTCCGACGGGTGTTTCCGTTCCTCGGCCACCTATAATGGCATCGGTGAACGTCGCAAGATGAGGGAAGGGAAGTCATCATGCTGTGGATTGCGGTGGTTGTGGGGTTCATCGCGGTGGTGGCGTTGTGCGCCGTGTTCGGGGTGCAGCATCATCTTGACGACAAGGCGGACAGGCTGTCGCATGGCGACGAGACCGACCGCGAATATGCGCGCGAGATGCGCGAGGTGTCGCACAAGATGGATCAGGGCAGGTATTTCCCGTTCTGATCGCACGTCACGGGTCACGCACGACGGTCGGTCTCGTCCGTGGAAGCGTACGATGGAGGTGATTCACGTCCTCGACGAGGGAGTCCGTCATGGGGAACATCACCGATGACATCCGCACGCGGTTCGATACGTTCGCCGCGTCGTCGTTCAACGAGACGGACAGTCTCGCGTTGTCCCAATTGGCGTATGCGCGTATGCCCGACAACGTGCCGCGGTACCGGCCCGACGAAGCCGGCCTGCCTACCGTGCTGCTGCGCGACCTGCTGCGCGCCGAATGCTACGAGGCGATGTTCGGCCGCGTGTGGTCGCCGCCTCTCAACGTCGACCTGCTGCGCGCGATGGCCGAAAGTCCGAGATGGCGTGGATTGCGTGTCGGCGCATATGTGGACGAGTTCGATCCCGAGACCACGAAGCAGTTCGCCGCGTGCGCGTTCGACGTGGGGGATGGCTCCCTGTACGTCGCCTTCCGCGGCACCGACAGTTCGATTGTCGGGTGGAAGGAGGACTTCACGATGGCGTTCCGGCGTCCGGTCGCCTCGCAGGAGTCCGCCGTCCGGTATCTGACCGACATCGCCGCACGATGGGACGGGCCGATTGCGGTCGGTGGCCACTCCAAAGGCGGCAACCTCGCGGTCTACGCCGCCGCCTGCGCGCCCGCCGACGTGAGACGTCGCATCACGGGCGTCTACTCGCACGACGGCCCGGGTTTCGACGAGGCGTTCTTCGCGACGCCCGGTTACGCGGACATCGCTCCCAAGGTCCATAAGTCGGTGCCGGAGTCGTCGATCATCGGCATGCTGTTCGAATCGCGCGAGGACGCCGCCGATGGCTACACGGTGGTGAACAGCGACGGCCTCGGCATCATGCAGCACTTCGCCCTGCACTGGCAGGTGGCGGACGGCGCGTTCGTGCGCGCCGACGGGCTTGACGCGGGCGCACGATACGCGGCGCGTACGCTGAACGACTGGATGGCGCGTTACGACGACGAGCGTCGACGCCTCTTCATCGAAGGATTGTTCGCCGTACTGGAGGCCGGTGGACGGGCCGTCGCCCCGGACGGCGGGCACGCCACCTTCGGTGAACTCTCCTCGCACTGGACGCAGGCGTTGCCGGTCATGCTCGCCACCGCCCGCGGCATCGACTCCGAGGACCGGAGCGTGATGCTCGACGTGCTCAAGGGCTTCGCCGCGACGGCCGCCACGTCGGTGACCGCCGTGATTCCCACGGGCAGATAGCGGCTATGCGAAAGGCTCCCCGAAGGGAGCCTTGGGATGTCGCGGGACCGGGAGAACGGCGCCGGAGCGACGTCGCCGACGCGCCTGCGGACGATTAGTCGATGAGCTTGTAGCCGTGGCTCGACACGACCGACTTCAGCTTGTCGAGGTAGTTTTCGGCGGCGGCGGAGAGCTTGGCGCGCTCGTTGGTGATCCAGCCGACGAGCATCGTCTCGTCGGAGTCGAGCGGGACCGTGCAGATCTTCTCGTTGTTGAGGTCGCCGTTGTCGATGCCGGTGCACACCGTGTAGCCGTTGAGGCCGATGATGAAGTTCAGGATCGTGGCGCGGTCGGTCACGTTGATCTGCTTGGGGGAGTAGTCCGGCCAGACCGCCTCCTCGGCGAAGTAGAACGAGCCGTCCTCGCCCTGCTCGTACTGGATGAACGGGAAGGGCTTGAGGTCCTTCATCGTGACGACCTTCTTCGTGGCGAGCGGGTTCGTGCGCGCCAGGAACACGTGCAGCGGGGCGCGGAACAGTGCATGGAACTCCAGATGCTTTTCGCGCAGGAGCTTGCCGATGACGTCCTTGTTGAAGTCGGACAGGTAGATGATGCCGACGTCGGAGCGCATGTTGGCGACCGAGTCGATGATGTCGCGCGTGCGCGTCTCGCGGATCGTGAACTCGTACTCGTCGGACTTGATGGAATTGATCATCTCGACGAACGCCTCGACCGCGAACATGTAGTGCTGCGTGGAGACGGTGCACAGCTGCTTGCGCGGCTTCGCGTTCTTGTAGCGCTCCTCGAGCAGCGACGCCTGATCGAGGACCTGACGCGCGTAGGTGAGGAACTCCGCGCCGTCGACCGTCAGGGCGATGCCCTGCGAGGAGCGGGTGAAGATCTCGATGCCGAGCTCCTTCTCGAGCTCCTTGACGGAGGAGCTCAGCGCGGGCTGGGAGACGTAGAGTTCGTGGGAGGCCTCGTTCATCGAACCGCATTCGACGATCTTGACGATGTATTTGAGTTGCAGAAGCGTCATAAACACCGATTATACCAGCAGGGCTGGCCGGCGGTCGTGGTTATAACGGGGAATGTTCGCGATATCGGACGGCATGTGAGACGGGCCGGTCGTCTGGGTGCTCGGAACGGGGCTCTCCGGCATCCGTTTCGGCGGAAGGGCGGATATACGACGAAGGCGCCGTCTGCGATCGCAGACGGCGCCCTGATGAATCGGCCTTCGGTCACGGATCGGACGGCGATGAACCATGCCGGTCCGTAATGGGCTCAGGCTTCCTTCGTCTTCGCCATGAACAGGATTACGACGTGCGCGAGCAGCGCGCCGTAGGCGAGGAACGTCAAGAGCAGAATGCCGATGCCGTACACCTCGACGGCCTCGAGGATCTCGACGAGCAGCTCCACGCCGGCTCCGGCGCACAGGATGATGAAGCCGGCCATGCGGTACCACGGCAGGGTCCTGACCGTGTTGATGCCGAACGCGAACAGGGCGACGGCGAGCGTCAGGTACGACCACGGGGTGAAGTAGACGATCAGCGTGGCCGCGGCGTGGCTGTTGTAGACGGCGCTGCCGACCAGCAGGTGGATGAACGACTGCAGCGTTTCGATGCCCATGAACACCACCATGAGGATGAGGCTCAGCTTGGTGGTCTTGGCCACGTCGAGGGTGTCGAGGAAGTTCGGCGCCTGCTGCGCCGGCGCGGTCGGCTGGGCGGGGTAGCCCGGCTGCGGCGCCGCGTAGTTGGTGTAGCCCGGCTGCGCGGGCTGCCCGGCGGGGGCGTTGTACTGCTGTCCGGTCTGCGCGTACTGTCCGGTGGTGTACGCGGGGGCGCCGGTGGGAGCCGGAGCCGCGGGCTGCTGCGGAACCGCCGGCTGGGGCGGGGTCTGCGGATTCTGCGGGTACGGCTGCTGTGGAACGGTCATCATGTCCTTCTTTCACTGCATGGACTTTTCCTACGGTTCCTAGAGTAGCGCTACCATGCGCCGGCCCGTCAGAACCTCCGCGTGGGGGCGTCGGTGCCGTACGTCCCGTATCCGTTGCCGGATGAGTCCGCGGTGCTCACGCTCCATGAGATGGGCACGAGCGTCAGTCCTACATAGTCGAATTGGTCGAGCACCTGGATATGGCAGTCGGCGTTCGGCCCGCATACGCCGCTCCCGATGTCGGACGAGCTGAGCGCGAAGTAGGTGTGGCGCACGTTGCCGGCGTCGTCCTGCACCTGAAAGTTCACCTCGTAGAAGGTGTACGTGTTCGACGTGTTGTTGTGCACCGTCATGGGAATCGTGGTGTAGCCGCCGGCGCTGGTGCCACGTTCCCCGATGCCGGCGACCGTGATCGCCGGACTCTCGCTGGCCCGTCCGGCCTTGTCGAACTCGTCGACGACCGCCTGGTAGGTGGCGGCGTCCTTGTCCGCCTGCTTGTTGGCGTCGTTGGCCTTGCCGATGTCCCGGGTGCGGTTGACGACGTCCTCCTGCGATTCCTTCAGATCGCTTTGCGCCCAACGCAGGTCGCGGGCGCGTTGCGTGTACTGCGGGGTGCGGGTCACGTCCACCGACGCGACGCCCATGGCCATGCCGGTGTGCCCGACCCATCCGAGCAGCGCGACGACGGCCAGCGTGGCCGCGATCTTCAGCAGTCCATGGAATCTGTCGGCTGCGCCTTCGAGCAGGCCGGAGGCGATCATATGCCCGTCGCCGATCCGTCCATGCCGCTCGTCGTCCGGTGCGGTCGCGTCGGCCTGCTTCGGCGCGTCGTCCGGCGTGTCCTCGTCGTGCTTGTCGTCGTCCGTCATGGAATCACCTTCTTCGCCGCATCTCCGGTGAACGTGGCCTCGCTCTGCTTGCCGCCGTCCTGCGCTGTAGTCGCATAGTATTCGCCCAGCGTGAGCGTGGCCCCGGAATAGCCGGCGTCGTCGTACACGTCGGTACATACCGCGGTCCTGCCCGGATAGACGCGCAAGTAGGAGGCGGAGACGTAGACGTCGTCCTTGACCGTCGAGCCGTCGGCGCGCGTCACCGTCCCCTTGATGCCGACCGAGGTGAGGATGTGCCCGGACGTGTTGCGCACGGTGACGGTGACGTGGATCTCGTTGCCGCTCAGGTAGCGGCGGGGTTCGTTGGTGACGTCGAACGATTCCAGGGCGAGCGGCGCGTCGCCCACGGAGCCTTCCGGCACGTAGCCTTCCGCCTTGCGTTTGACGTCCGCGAGCGCCTTCTGCTTGTCGGACACCTTGCGTCGCAGCCCGTCGCGTTCCTTCGTGAGCTTCGCCGTCTTCCGATGGTTGTCCTTGACGTCGCGTCGTGTGGCCGCGATGCGGGAGTCCAGCCGGTGATAGGCGTCGCTGCCCGTCGGGTCGACGGTGAATCGGCCGTAGGCGTACGAACCGCCGAACACGGCGGCGACCGCCAGCAGGATGAGTGCGATGACCACCCACGGCCGTTTGTCGTCCTTCATATCATCCACTGTAGCGACGTGAGGCGTACCGCCGGTGCGATGTCACCCAAAGTTCATCTTCGCGCCCGTCCCGTCTTACAGGGAGCCATGGCGTCACAGCGTCACGCCGAGCTCGGCGAGCGCCTCCCTCGCCTGGAGGGCGTTCTCGAAGAGCACGCCGTGGATGCCGACTTCGTCCGCTCCGACGACGTTCTTCGCGGTGTCGTCGAAGAACACGCAGCGTCCGGCTTCGAGGCCGAAACGGGAGAGCGCCAGCTCGTAGATGTCGGCGTTCGGCTTGTGCATCTTCTCCACGCCCGAGACGATGGTGCCTTGCAGCAGCTCCTTGAGGCGCGGGAACTTCTCGAAGGCGAGGTGGAACGTCTCGTGCGACCAGTTCGTCAGTCCCCATACGCCGTAGCCATGGGTCTTCAGGTCCTCGAGCAGTTCGACCATGCCGGGCAGCGTGCGCGGCAGCGCGTCGCCGTAGTGCTCGATGTAGTAGCGGAAGATGCCGGCGATGTCCTCGCCCTGTTCGCGCACCACGTCAGGGTAGATGTCGTCGAAGTCCTCGCCGGCGTCCATGCGGTCCTCGTAGCGGAAAAAGCCGTGCGGGTCGTCGTCGACGCAGATCGCGTCGACCACGTCGTCCGGGAAGCGTCCTTCGAGACATGCGCGGGTGTTCCAGTCGAGCAGCACGCCGCAGAAGTCGAAGATCACGTCGGTGATGGGGGAGTCGGCCATGGAAGCTCCTTCGGGTTGAACGTTGACCATTGTCGGTGATCGGGATTCCAACGACCAGTGTACGGATATGACGGAACCCCGTCCGCGGGAGCGTGGATTCCGTGGACGGGATTCGTGGTCCGGTGACCGGCCTGGCGGATGCCGGCCGCTCAGCCGATGAGGTCCGCGATCGCGTCGGGAATCGCGGCGATCACGTCCGAGGCGACAATCGGACGCCCTAAGGCGTCGAAACGGGACGGCCGGGAGGTCATGCCGAACAGTTCCGGAGGCTGCCATCCGCACTGTCCCGATTCGGAGGCGATGCCGGCCGCCACGCCGTGTAGGTAGGCGGCAGCGGCGGCCGTGTCGGCGACGAGCGCCGCGTCGTAGGCGAGGGCGTCGCCGTCCGCGGCGCCTTCGCCTACGCCAGCGTCGCTTGCGTCCGGTCCGGCGGATACGCCATCCAGGTCGTCGTCCATCTGTGCGAGCAGCGCGCCCGCGATGCCGGCGAGCACGTCGCCCGCCCCCGCAGTGGCCAGCCACGCCGGAGCGGCCCCGGAGACCATCGGATGCTCCCCGTCACCCACGACGATCGTGGCCGCGCCCTTGAGCAGTACGGTCGCGCCGGTGCGTTCGTGCGCCTCCGTCGCGTATCGGAACGGTTCGGTTTCGACTTGCGTGCGCGACACGCCCAGCAGCCGTGCCAGCTCGCCCTCATGCGGGGTGATGACGACCTGCGGTGGCACATGGTCCGGCATGAGGTCGAGCGCGCCCGCGTCGACGACGATCGGCGGCATCACGCGCGAGCCATCCTCGTCCGTCGAATAGTGGGCGAGCAGCGCCGCGATCGTCTGCCGTTGGATGTCCTTCAATTCCGGATCGCCGTCGTTGTCCGGCACGCCGGATCCGACCGTCCACGACTGCACGTGCCCCTTGCCGATGACCGCCTCGGGCAGTGCGGCGAGCACCATGTCCTGCGCGCGCTCGGGGCCGAGGTAGCGCACCATCCCCGCGTTCGTGCGGGCCGCGGCGCGCGTCGTCAGCACCGCCGCGCCCGGGTAGCGGGCCGAACCCGTCGCCAGTCCCACGACGCCCCGCGAGTATTTCGCGTCCATCACCCGCGGCAGCCTCACCGCGGCGGCCGCAAGGTCGTGCGACATCGCCTCGGCCGCTGGTTCGACGCCGTCCAAGTCGAACCCGAAGTCGACGAGCGTGATGCGTCCACACGCGAACGTCGCCGGCGGCAGCACCGCGCACGGCTTCATCGCGCCGAACATCACCGTCTCGTCGGCCGGGATGTACGCGCCCGTCAACGCGCCGTCGTCCACGCCAACGCCGGAGGGCGTGTCCACCGCGAGCACGAGCGGAAGGTCGGCGTCGTCGGACGCGCGATCCGGCAGCGCGGGACGGTCGGGCAGCGGGGAGCCGTCGCCGCGGTCCGGTCCTGCGGCCGGCATGCCCAACGATGCGGCGAGCGTCGCCGGCACGCCCCTCAGGTCGCCCGCCAATCCGATGCCGGTCATCGCGTCGATGACCAGATGCGAACGACGTGCCAGCCTCACCGCCGTCTCGAGCCGTTCGCCCGCCTCGCCCGGCGTGAACCCGGAAGCGCAGCCCGGAATCTCCGCCGCCGGATCCAGGACCAGCACCTTGCCTCCGGCATGCACGAACGCGGCGAAGCCCGCGTCGTGCAGGGACCGCCCGGTCGCCACGGCCGTGACCGTCGCGCCCTCGTCGGCCAGGGCGGCCGCCGCGAACAGGCCATCGCCGCCGTTGTCGCCGGCGCCTGCGAGCAGCGTCACGGACGCATCCTCGATGTCGACGCCGGCGTCGTCGAGCATGCGCGCCGCCACATGCGCCGCCGCATTGGCCGCCATGCGCATCAGCGGCACGTCGTCATCGAGCAGCGGCCGCTCCATCTCGCGCACGTCGGCCGCGCGATAGGCGGCGTGCAGCAGCATCCCACGACGTTCCGAATCGTTCCTGACGTCCATGACGGCCTCCTTGAACCGGCGGCGGGCCCTCGAGACCCGCGTTCCGCGTACCAGTCTAGTCCGCGCGCCGTCGCCGTCACGGTTTTTCACGCCTCACGTTATAGTGGTCAATCGGCAAAACGGCGGACCCGGCAGCGCACGTGCACGGGGCCGTATGACGGAAACGACGACGACGGAAAGCGGCAGGTGAGGCATGGCGATCGATGCACAGGGTCTGGAGATTCAGATCGGCGCGCGCACGTTGCTCCATCCCACCGACTTCCACGTCGCCAAAGGCGACAAGATCGGCCTGGTCGGACGCAACGGCGCCGGCAAGACCACCCTTACGCGCGTGATCACCGGCGACATGCTGCCCACCGCCGGCAAGGTGCGCGTCTCCGGCAAACTCGGCTACCTGCCGCAGGACACGCACGCGGCCGACCCGGAGCAGACCGCGCTCGACCGCATGATGAGCGCGCGCGACATCGCCTCCATCATCAGCCGCATCCGCAAGGCCGAGAAGGAGATGACCGACCCGGACCCGGACGTCATGACGAAGGCCATGAACCGCTACGACAAGGCCATGCAGGACTTCGACAAGGCCGGCGGCTACGCCGCCCAGTCCGAGGCGATCACCATGGCCGCCTCGCTCGGGTTGCCGCAGGAGGTCATGGAGCAGACGCTCGGCACGCTCTCCGGCGGCCAGCGCAGGCGCATCGAACTGGCGCGCATCCTCTTCTCCGACGCCGACACGCTCATCCTCGACGAGCCCACCAACCATCTCGACGCCGACTCCATCGAATGGCTGCGCGGATATCTCAAGAAATACGAGGGCGGCTTCCTCGTCATCTCCCATTCCACCGAACTGCTCGACGAGGTCGTCAACAAGGTGTGGCACCTCGACGCCCAGCTCGGCCAGATCGACATGTACTCGCTCGGCTGGAAGGCGTACCTGCATCAGCGCGTCGTCGACGAGGAGCGCCGCCGCCGCGAGCGCGAGGTCGCCGAGAAGAAGGCCGAACGTCTCATGAAGCAGGGCATCCGTCTGCACGCGAAGGCCACGAAGGCCGTCGCCGCGCAGAACATGATGCGCCGTGCGGAGAAGCTCCTCGAGAACACGTCCGAGGCGCAGAAGGCGGAGAAGGTCGCCGACATCCGCTTCCCCGAACCCGCCCCCTGCGGCCGCACGCCGATCATGGCCAAGGACATCTCCAAGGCGTACGGTTCGAACATCGTGTTCGCCGGCGTCAACCTCGCCATCGACAAGGGGTCGCGCGTCGTCATCCTCGGCTACAACGGCGCCGGCAAGACCACCACGCTGCGCATCCTCGCGCACATCGAGCAGCCCGACACCGGTTCGGTCGACTACGGCCACGGCTGCAAGATCGGCTACTTCGCGCAGGAGCACGACACCCTCGACCTCGACGCCACCGTGCTCGAGAACCTCACGCACGTGGCCCCGGACCTCAACGACACGCAGGCCCGCTCCATCCTCGGCTCGTTCCTGTTCTCCGGCGACGACGCGCTGAAGCCCGCGCGCGTGCTCTCCGGCGGCGAGAAGACCAGGCTCGCGCTCGCCACGCTCGTCACCTCGCGCGCCAACGTGCTGCTGCTCGACGAGCCCACCAACAACCTCGACCCGGCCTCCCGCGAGGAGATCCTCAAGGCCATCGCCAAATACGAGGGCGCCATCGTGCTCGTCACCCACGACGAGGGCGCCGTCGAGGCGTTGAACCCTGAGCGCGTGCTGCTCATGCCGGACGGCGACGAGGACCTGTGGAACGACGGCTATCTCGAACTCGTCGCCGAGGAATGACGGGACTTCGGCCGCACCGGCCGCCGTCGCGTCGGACGGGACGGCCGGCATCCCCGGCGGGAAGTGCGGCGGTCAATCGAAGAACCCGCTGACCGAGCCGTCCGCGGACGGCGACGAGACGTCACGGGCCCCGGGGCGACGACGCGTCAGCTGATCCTCCTCGAACGCCGAAAGCCGGCTGCCGCGACGCATGTACGCGAACACCTCCGCCTCCGAAGGCTCGGGCAGCCGCATCCACGCCGCGCCCCCGGCGAGCAGCGGATCGCGCGCGTCGATGCGTTCGCGCATCATCCGTATCGTGCCGGCGCCGCGCTGCAGGCCGTCCGGATCATGCAGACGCATGCGCTGCTCCACACGGTCCAGATACGCGCGCTGCGCGCGCAGATCCTCATACAGGTGGACCTCCTCGCACAACGCCGTGTACAGCTGCTCGCGCCGGCATTCGCGCTGCGCCCGTTCGAGGCTGTCGCGGCGCATCCGGGCGACGCGTTCCATATCGCGCTGGCGCACCACGCACGCCACCAGCGAGTCGAATACGGAGGGAAGCCTCGATTCGACGAGCGACTTGCTCGAATCCTTGCCGGACTTCCGGTGGGTGTAGTCCATGTCGCTGTCGACGACGAACCCCAGTACGCCGGACGCCACGAACGCGCGGGAACGTTCCGCCATCCACAACGGCATCGGTTCCGGATCCCCGGTGTTCCCGTCATCCGGGACGTCCCCGTCCCGCATGCCGTCGGAGTTCCCGTCCTCCCCGTCGGCTCCCGGAGGAGCAAGGGACATCGAGGCCTCCGCAAGATGGAACGACGCCATCCGCCCGTTCCCCAGATCGACGAGGACATGCGGCCATGGCCAACGCCGTTTCCCCACCAGGTCCAGCAGCGTCTTCGACGGCGCCGGCACATCGAAGCCCCGGGACGTCGCCTCCCTGACGATGCCGCTGATGAGGTTCACCGCGCGCGGCGTCTGCCGCTCCGACACGTACCTCCGGTCAGTGTCCGCGACGAACCTCGATATCCACGGCTTCGCCAGCTGTTCGAAACGGCCGTCCGCGCCATGTCCGTCTCCGGTGCTCCGTACCTTCCCCATGCCCGGCTCCTCCTGTGGAGCCGGACGATCCGATGTCCTCGTCATGATGGACCTTCCATTCCTCATCCGGCACGATCGTCGTCGACCATGCCGCCCGTCGTCGAACCGGGACGACGTGTATCTCCACATGTACCCGGCCCGCGTCGTCAAGGCAACTACGGGACGGAGACGGTGGATGAATGTGGATAACCCGGTGGATGATTCCGGGTTTTCGACGGAAAAGGTATTGCCAAGCGCCGCCGCGGCCGTTACATTGGGTATGCCCGAACGCACGAACGGAGACTTCATTGAACGACCAGACGTCGATCGAACCCTCGTCCGCCACCACGTCCGCCACCTCGTCCGCAGCCGGCGGGCGGAAGGGCCTGCAGGTGCCCGACCTCATCTCCATCGGCGTGTTCAGCGCGCTGTACTTCGTGATGGTGTGCGTGGCCACCCTGATCAGCACCGTGGCCACCGCCGGATTCGCCTCGATCTTCCTGCCGGCGATCGCCGCGTTGATCGCCGGCCCCGTGTTCATGCTCTCCGCGGCCCGCGTCGGCAGGTTCGGCGGCATCACGGTGATGGGGTTGGTGATCGGCCTGTTCCTGTTCGTCTCCGGCCATTTCATCCTCTCGTTCGTCGCGAGCCTCGTGTTCCCCGTCGCCGCCGACCTCATCGCCCGGATCGGCGCCTACCGGAGCAGGCCGCTGCTGCTCGTCTCCTACGTGGTGTTCTCGTACGGTCTGACCGGACCCATCCTCCCGCTGTGGTTCATGCGGGACGCGTACGTCGCCAGCCTCGAGGCGCGCGGCAAGGACGCCGCGTACATCGACGGCGTGTTCGCGCACATCACCATGGGAACGTTCGCGGCGTCGATGGCCGCCATCCTCGTGTGCGCCGTCATCGGCGGATGGTTCGGACAGCGCCTGTGCGCCAGGCATTTCGCCAAGGCCGGCATCGTCTGATGCCCGGTCGCGGTCCTCGTCCTCCCGCCGCGACGGACGCGGCGGCGCCCGGCTCCGCCGTACGCGGCCTCGACCCGCGCACGAAGCTGGCGTTGCTGTTGCTCGCCAATCTCATGATGTTCTTCCATGCGGCCCTCCTCACGCAGACCGTCATGGTGGTCCTGTTCCTCGTCCCGCCGCTCGCCGCGGGACGATGGCGCATGGCCGCCCGTTTCGCGTTCCTGTACGCCGTGACGGCCGCGCTCGGCGGGCTCGACCCCGACGCCCTGGGAATGCCGTGGCTGCATGCGCCCGCCGCGCTCGCCGTCGGCTGCGCGATGATGCTGCCGTGCCTCATCACCGGCGCCTACGCGTTCACGACCACGTCGGCCAGCGCGTTCGTATGCGCGATGCGGCGCATGCGCATGCCCGAGAGCGTGGTCGTGCCATGCATCGTGATCATCCGGTTCTTCCCGACCATCGGCGAGGACTATCGCGCCATCCGTGACGCGATGGCGCTGCGGGGTCTCGTGTCCGGCCGTCTCGCCATGCTGCGCCATCCTGCGCGCAGCCTCGAATACGTGATCGTGCCGCTGCTGATGAACGCCGCCCTCGTCGCCCAGGACCTGTCCGTCGCGGCGTTGACGAAGGGTCTGGGCCGCGACGGTGTCCACACGTCGCGTACGACGATCCGCATGCGTGCGGCCGATTGGACGGTCATGCTCGCATGCGCCGCGCCGCTCGCGCTCGACATCGCCGGGGTGGTCGGATGACCGCCGCCGAACCCTTGCGTATGAAGGACGTCGTCTTCCGGTATGCGCGGACCGGGGGAACGGCGGTGGACGGCGTGTCCCTGACGGTCCATGCCGGCGAATGCGTCGTCCTGTGCGGGGCGAGCGGGTGCGGCAAGACCACGCTGACCCGTCTCGCCAACGGGCTGGCACCGGCGTTCTTCCGCGGCGACTTTTCCGGCGAGACCTCCGTGTGCGGCGTCGACGCCGCACACGGGCCGATCGACCGGCTCACGCCGTTGGCGGGCAGCGTGTTCCAGAATCCGAAGACCCAGTACTTCAACGCGGATACGACCGACGAGCTCGCCTTTCCCTGCGAGAACATGGGCATGCCCGCCGAGGAGATCGACCGGCGTGTGGAGGACGTGGCACGCCGCTTCGGCGTGACCGGGCTGCTCGGCCGCAGCGTGTCCCGCCTGTCCGGCGGCCAGCGCCAGCGCGTCGCCGTCGCCGCCGCGACGGTGCTCGGTCCGCGTCTCGTCATCATGGACGAGCCGACCGGCAACCTCGACGCCGCCGCGATCGACGACATGCGTGCGGCGGTGCGGCGTCTGAAGGACGAGGGCGTCGCCGTGCTCGTCGCGGAGCACCGTCTCGCCTGGCTGAACGGCGTCGCCGACCGGTATCTGCTGTGCGACCGTGCCCGGATCGTACGCGAATACCGGTCCGACGAGTTCCTCTCCCTGCCGCCGGAGCGCATCGCGGCCATGGGGTTGCGCGCGCTCGACCTGGAACCGTATCGGCGCAGGGTGGCGGGATTGGTGACGCGGACGGCCGACGCCGCCGAGGACGACGCACATGGAACGGAGGATGACGGGGCGGTGCTGCTGCGGACGCGCGGACTCGTCATCGGATACGACGCTCCGCGTCGACCTGCCCTCCCATGGGCGCGCCGCCGCGATGCGACGCGTGGGGGATTCTCCCGCGCCATACCCGACATGACGCTGCGCCCCGGCGAGATCGTCGGGCTGATGGGGCGCAACGGGTGCGGCAAGACCACGCTCGTACGCACGCTGACCGGTCTGGCGCGTCCGATCTCCGGCCGCATCCTCCTGGACGGGAAGACCGCGCGTGCCCATGACCTTGCGCGCGTCGGATTCCTCGTCATGCAGGACGTCAACCATCAGCTGTTCGCCGACGGCGTGCGCGAGGAGCTCACGCTCGGCATGGACGAGGACGGTCCGACGGCGATGCGACGCGACCGGATGCTCGCCGACCTCGACCTCGCCGACGTGGCGGACAGGCATCCGATGAGTCTGTCCGGCGGTCAGAAGCAGCGCGTGGCCATCGGCGCCGCGCTCATGTGCGGCAAGCGGCTCGTCGTATTGGACGAGCCGACCAGCGGTCTTGACCGCCGTCACATGGAGCAGGTGGGCGTTCTGCTGCGTGACGTCGCACGACGCGGCGCCGCCGTGCTGGTCGTCACCCATGACGAGGAGCTCGCCGCCGGATGGTGCGACCGGGTGATGGATCTGTCCCGCTGACCGTCCGTCCGGTCGCCCATAGATTCCGCGACACGCCGTGGCGGCATGAAACCGTACGCGATATGCCTGCCCGCGGGGGCGTGTGTTAGCTTCAAGGGGACAGGAGGCCGGACCGCGTCACGGCTTCGCGGAAAACGGCCGGACGGCAACGGGAGGTGCGCCATGGGCGATGCGCGACGGGAGATGGAGCGGCTGCGGCCGGTCTACGAGACCGGCGTCCTCAGGCTGCTGCTGCGCCGCAACTCACGCCTGTACGTGGCGTTGCTGCGCGCCGCGTTCGATCCGCTCACCGGCGAGCTTCCCCGCGAGAGCGTGGAGGAGCGTTTCGCCCAGGGGCTCGCCTCCCTTGCCGACATCGGCGAATACACCCCGGACCCGGAACAGACATGGGGCGAGGCGGCCCACCGCGTACTCGTGGACCTGTCCCGTGAGGGCGACGGGGAATACGCGTGGCTCGCCAACTCGCATGACGTCGCATCGCACAGGTTCCTCTACCGCCTCACCGCGCGTGCGCACCGCGCCATCGAGGCGCTGGGACGGCTGGAGGACGAATCCCGCACCCTGTCCGGCGCGCAGGCCAACAGCATCATCATGGAGATCGAGCATGCCCGCATGCAGCTCACCGCCGATCCCGGCGAACGTGTGCGTCTGCTCAACCGCGAGATCAAGGAACGCAGGCACGAGATCAAGCGCATCCAGCAGGGGCAGCAGCGCGAGACGCTCGACGAATCGCAGGTGGAGGACGTCATCGCCGTCATCCACAACACGTTGCGCGGCGTGCCCATCGACCTGCGGGAACTCGTGCTCGCCGAACGCGACAACGGCGACGCGCTGCGGCGGCGCATGCAGGCCGGCGACATGAGCGTCGACGAGATACTGGGCGCCTACAACGCCGAATACCGCGCCGACTTCGGCGAATCCGACATCGGACGTCGATTCGAGGACGCCTTCCAGGTGATCATCACCGACGAAGGACGCCAACAGATCGACGACGCGATGCGCGACATCGCGAGAACCCCGTATCTGGCGGGGGAGTCCTCCGCGCTGCTCGGGCAGGTGCGCGAGGAGCTCGCCCACATCTACGACGGCATCGAGGCGGTGCGCGCCCAGATGCGCATCTCCAACGAGGAGATCGGCAGACTCGTGCGCCAGCAGACCGACACCCGGTACCGGTCCATGCTCGCACGGCTCAACCGCCTATACACGGCACTCAACGACGACGCGAAGGCGCATCCGGGCGGCGAGGACAGGCCCTACGGCACGGACGTCGCCGGAGTCAGGCTCCCGCCGCTGCCCACGCGGCCGGCCCGGTCGATGACACGCAAGCCGGCCGCGGGACTGGACGGGGGCGATGGCGACGTGACGGCGCCGCGCATCGACCTCAAGGCCCTGGTCGACCATGGCGGGCCGCGTCTGCGCCGCATGATGACGCTCATCCGGCGCAATCCGGTGATGGACGGGGACGGCATCGACGTCGCCGCCAGCTTCAACCGGCTGCCGCAGACCGACAGGCGGGAAAGCGAGCTCGTCGGATTCCTCGGCGCGATCGGCGGGCAGGGAAGCGGCGACGCCATCTGGCATTGCGTGACGATCGACGGCGGGCCGCGCGACTGGCGTACGCGGCCGCTGACCGCCAGCATGGACGAATTGGACGCCATCATGGAGGAAGGATGACCATGGACGAGGAGACCAACCCCTACGCCCTGTTCGAAGGGGACCGCGGCGACATGAGCGCGGACGCGCGACGGGCCGCCATCGCGCTCAAGCGCGAGCGGTACATCGAAGGCGAACTGTACGACCTCGTCGACGAGAACAGGGACGCCGTCATCCGTTCGCTCAACAACGACATGCTCGCCCTCGTCGATGACGAACGCCACCGCATCATGTACGCGACGCCCGTCACCGGACCGGACGTCACGCTGCGCTCGCTCAAGACGCGCACCAGCCTCAGGCGGGAGGAGGCCGCCCTGCTCGCGTTCCTACGCATCCGCGTGCTCGAATATGAGAACATGAGGGTGTCCGAAGACCAGTGGATCGCGGGATTCGACGAGATCCGCGCCGCGCTCGCCGGCGGAGCCGGATACCTTGCCTCGAGCAACGACGAGGAAGGCGTGCTCAGGCAGGTGGGCGCGCTCGTCAATACGATGGTCACCTACGGCTATCTGGCCGCCACCGCCGACGCGGCCATGTACCGGATCACGCCGCTCGTCCCCGTCGTGCTCGACCGTGGTCTGGCGGACGCATGGCTCGGCGTGGCCGCCGGGAACGACGACGTTGACGAAGGCTCCGACACCGCTCTGCCCGGCGCCGATGAGGGTGGAGCCGACGGGATGGATGCCGATACGGAAGAGGAGGAGTGACGATGGCCGCCAGGGAACTGCAGATGATCGCCGACCGGTGGATGCTGGAAAGCCGCCGCCTCGTCAACTGGGGCTCGTATCAGGGCTACCACGAGTTCAGACCGTCGACCGACCCCGAACTGCCCGTGACGCTGCTCGCTGGAGCCAGCGAATCCGGCAAATCCACGCTCGTCGACGCGCAGATCTCGCTGCTGTACCCGACGGGCACCCCGTTCAACAAGGCATCGAACTCCGGCCGGTCCGAACGCAGCGACTACACGTATCTGCGTGGCATGACCGGCGTGGGCAGCACCGCGGACGGCGACGAGCCGATCTATCTGCGCGGCCGCGACGCCGACGGGGCGCCGCAGGCCATCTGGGGCGCCATCGTGGACACCTACGTGAACGCCACCAGCGGACAGACGCTGTCCTGCGCCAAGTTCCTGTACCTGACGGCGGGCGACGGCCGCGGCGACGTGCGACGGCAGTACGCGGCATGGGGCAGGGCGATCGACCCGCGGCTCATGGACGCCTATCGCGACCATCCGTTCACGCCCACCCAACTGAAGGACACGTACCCGGGGTGCGAGACCTTCACCAGCGCCGACGCGTTCCATGAGCACATCTGGAACATGATGGGACTCAGCGAGGAGGCGTGCAGGCTCCTGCACAAGATCCAATCGGCCGACGCCCCGTCAAGACTCGACGACATCTTCAAACAGGGTGTGCTCGGCGTGCCGGAAGCCCTGGACCTCGCGCGGGACACCGTCGCCGACTACGAGCGCTACGAGGCGAACTTCAACGAAATCGAGGAGAAGGCGAGACGCGTGGCGACGCTCGCCGGCATCCGGGACTCCTACGACGCCTATGCGGCCGCGCGCCTGCGGGTGCGGGAGCTCGACCCCATCGACCCCGGGAGGGAACAGGGGGCGGCGGCCATACGGCGCTGGGCGATGGCCCGCATGACGGCAGAAGTCGCCGAACGCCTGCCCGTCGACGAACGGGAACATCGCGAGCATCAGGCCGCCGCCGAAGCCGCCTTCCGCGACAGCGAGAAGATCCGCGCCGGCATCGAGGCCATCCGGGACCGCATCAGGGGATTGGACGGCGGCAATCTCGCGCGGCTGGAGACGGAACTCGACCAGGCCCGGCGTGCGCTCGCCGACGTGAGAACGAACCGCGGACGCATCGAAGAGGGGTTCGTGGCGATCGACGAGACGATGCCCGGTGACGAACATGCGTGGACGGAACGGCGCATCGCCGCGGTGGACTTCACTCGCCTCTACGACCGGCGTGCACAGGAGCTGGACGAGGAGCGCGACCAGGCGGTCGCAGCCCGCTCCGAGGCGAACGGGGAACTGCGTCGCCTCGAACGTGACTACGAACGTCAGAAGGCGCAGCGCACCCGCATCACCCAGCAGATGGACGAGACCCGCGCCATGCTGTGCCGGGCCACCGGACTGGGCGCCGACGAGCTGCCGTACGTCGCCGAGCTCATGGACGTGCGCGAGGATGAGGAACGATGGCGTCTCGCCATGAACGTCACCTACGGCGCCATCGCGCAGACCATCCTCGTCGACAAACGGCATGAACGGGGCTTCGCCGCCAAGGTCAGCGCTATCGACCCCCATGCGATGGCGCGGCGGACCTGGCAGTTCGTCGACACCTCGGCGGAGGCCGGCGCGGGCGACGGGACGCGGGCGTCGGAGAAGAACGGACCCTGGATGTCCTCCAAGCTGCGGTATCGCGACGATTCGCCGTTCGTCGGATGGCTGCGCGAACAGACCTCATCCGAACGGTTCGACGCCGTATGCGTCGACGCCATCGACGACACCGACCGTGATCGGCGGCAGGTGCAGGCCGACGGGCAGATCAAAAGCGGCCGGCGCGGACAACATGGCGTCAAGGACCGGCGCGAAGTCATTGGATACGTCAACGAGTCCTACCTCGAAGCGTTGGAGCGCGGCATCGCCGAAGCCAGAGAGCGCGCGGCACAGGCCGGACACGACTACGCGGACGCGAAGCGGCGATCCGAGACGCTGCGCAGCGGGCTCGAACTCGCCAAGCAGCTCGCCTACACCTCATGGGAGAACGTCGACGTCGAATCCGCTTCGGCCAAGGTGAGCGAGCTCGAATCATCCATCGAGGCAATCCGGAACAACCCTGAGCTCGCCGAACTCGTGCGGCGCAGGGAGACGATGGAGCAGGAGCTCGAGCGCAGCGAGCAGCATCGGTTCAACGAAAAGCAGCAGGCCGACTCCGCCTCCGCGGCATGCGAGGCCGCCCGTCGGTGGCTGGACGACAACCGGGATGCGATGGCGGGGGAGCGTGGTGCCGGCCAGGATGCCGACCCCATGCCGGACGACGAAACGGGCGCGGTGCTCGACCACTCCTACGGGAACGCGTTCTCCGGGGTTCCGGACGCGCTGCGCGCCCACATGATCATCGGGGCCGGCGGCGGCCCGGCCGTGGGCACGCCGTTCCCGGAACGTCTCATCGCCGGGATGCGTGACGATGTGGCCTCCCACATCGGGATGCTGGTCGAGCGGTCTCGCGCCGCGAAGGACGTGGTCGAGACGAGGATGGAATCGTACAAGGCCATGTACGCCGCGGACGACGACGCGCTGTCCGCCACCGTGGACGACTACCGGTACTATCTCGACGAACTGGACGGTCTCTCCCGTCTGACCGCGGGATCCGCGACCGACGCCGAGTACCGGCGTTGCCTGGAGCAGCTGCTCATGAGTCTGCTGACCATCAAACGCGCCATCGACACCGACGAGGCCGACATCCGCGACCAGCTCGACCGCATCAACGCCATGCTCGACGGGCAACGGTTCGGTCCCAAGCACGGCAGTCTGTCGTTGCATGCGGACGTACGCAGGCCCGACCGTGTCTTCGCCGCGCAGCTCATGCGGGCGATCGGGACGCTCAACGACTGGAAGTCGTCGGGAGACGGCGACACGGCGGCCATGCGCAAGGTGTTCGCCTCGTGCGGCGGCGTCATCGGCCTGCTGCGGGCCCAGCTCGCACAGGTGAGGGACGCGAACGGCGTGAGAAGCTATGGCGCGCGCGACCTCGATCCCCGGTGCCGCTCGGCCTTCTATGCGATCGTGCACCATGAGAACGGGCCCGACGAGCGCATCACCTCCACCGGAGGACGGTCCGGCGGCGCCCTCCAGGAACTCACCTCCTTCGTCTACGGCGCCGCGCTCATCTACCTGCTCGGCGGCGGCATGGAGAACCGGCTCAAGCCGAGCTATACGACGCTGTTCCTCGACGAGGCGCTCATCAAGGCGGACGGCCGCTACACCCAGCGCGCCCTCACCGTGCTGCCGCGCCTCGGCTTCCAGGTGATCGTCTCCGCGCCGGAAAGCAAGACCGGCGAGATCCTCGAGGTGTCCACCAAGGCGTACGTCACCTACAAGGACCCGGACACCGGCCTCACCTCCCTGCGTGAGGCCGTGCTCGAAGGCTTCGGAACACAGGATCCAGACCATGGGGCCCGTGGACAGGAACCGTCGGCGGATGAGGAGGAGGCGCGGTCATGAGCCGTATGAAAAGCGTGAGGGAATGAGATGACCCGCCGCTTCCGGGAAAGAGACACGCCTATCGAACATGTGTTCGATATGAGTCGGGGTTTCGGGTATTCTTGGTGCGGGAAATTCCCGGTCCTCAGGGGCCGATCGGCAGGCGGACCGCGACATGCGGCGGAAGGCGGGGTGTGCGATGGCGGTGAAACGGAAGACCACGAACGGCAGGAGCGGCGAGGTCGTCGTCGAGAAGGTGATGACCAGCGATTCGTTCCTCACGCGTGAGATCCGCAAGGCGCCGCTCGTCGAGCATGACGGTTCGCTCGTGGCGGACATCTCGCACATTCCCAACGACCTCAAGATCACCATCCAGGGCGCCCGCGAGCACAACCTCAAGAACGTGGACCTCGCCATCCCGCGCAACCGCATGGTGGTGTTCACCGGACTGTCCGGCTCGGGCAAATCCTCGCTCGCGTTCGACACCCTGTTCGCCGAAGGCCAGCGCCGCTACGTCGAATCGCTGTCCGCGTACGCGCGCCAGTTCCTCGGCCAGATGGACAAGCCCGACGTGGACTTCATCGAAGGCCTGAGCCCCGCCGTCTCCATCGATCAGAAGACCACGAACCGCAACCCGCGCTCCACCGTCGGCACCATCACCGAGATCTACGACTACCTCAGGCTCCTGTTCGCCCGCACCGGCGTGCCGCACTGCCCCGAATGCGGCGAACCGGTCGCCTCGCAGACCCCGCAGCAGATCGTCGACATCCTGATGGACTACCCGGAACGTACCCGCTTCCAGATTCTCGCGCCGGTCGTCAAAGGCCGCAAGGGCGAGTTCGTGGACATGCTGGAGCTGCTGCGTTCCGACGGCTACGCCCGCGCGCTCATCGACGGCGAGATGACGCAGCTCGGCGACGACATCAAGCTCGCCAAGCAGAAGAAGCACACCATCGAGGTCGTCATCGACCGTCTCGTCGTCAAGGACGGCATGCGCCAGCGCCTCACCGATTCCGTCGAGACGGCGCTGAAACTTGCCAACGGATCCATCGTCATCGACTTCGTCGACGAGGAGGAGGGCTCTCCCGCGCGCCGCCGCCCGTTCTCCGAACACCGCAGCTGTCCGAATGGCCACGTGCTCGAACTCGACGAGATCGAACCGCGCACCTTCTCCTTCAACGCGCCCTACGGCGCATGCCCCGCATGCACCGGGCTCGGTTTCAAGCTCGAGATCGACCCGGAGCTCGTCATCTCCGATCCGGACAAGTCGCTGGCGGAAGGCGTCATCGAACCGTGGAGCAACACGAAGATGACCTCCCAGTACTACGGGCATATCCTCGAGGGCCTCGCCAAGGAGATGGGGTTCTCGATGCGCACCCCGTGGAAGGACCTCCCATCAGATGTGCGCCATGACATCCTCTACGGCCACGAGTTCAAAGTCAATGTCTCCTACCGCAACCGCTGGGGACGTCTGCGCGAATACTCCACCGGCTTCGAGGGCGTGATCCGCACGCTCATGCGTCGGCACGAAGAGACCGACTCGCAGTCCATGAAGGAATACTACGAGTCGTACATGCGCGAGGTGCCCTGCCAGGTGTGCAAGGGCATGAGGCTCAAGCCCGAGGTGCTCGCCGTCACCGTCGAGGGGAAGTCCATCTTCGACGTCACGGACATGCCCGTCGTGCGCGAGCTCGAATGGGTCAACGGTCTGAAGCTCGAAGGCTCGGCCGCCATGATCGCCGGGGAGGTGCTCAAGGAGATCCGGGCCAGGCTTGGATTCCTCAACGACGTCGGCCTTGACTACCTCACCCTCTCGCGCGCCGCGGCGACCCTGTCCGGCGGCGAGGCGCAGCGCATCAGGCTCGCCACGCAGATCGGCTCCGGTCTCGTCGGTGTCATGTACGTGCTCGACGAACCGTCCATCGGCCTGCACCAGCGGGACAACGCGCGTCTCATCGAGACGCTCCACCACCTGCGTGACCTCGGCAACACGCTCATCGTCGTCGAACACGACGAGGACACCATCCGCGGCGCCGACTGGCTCGTCGACATCGGACCTGGCGCCGGCGAACACGGCGGCGAGGTCGTATACTCGGGGCCGGCGAAGCACCTCGTCGAAGCGAAACGCTCCATCACCGGCGACTACATCGCGCACCGGCGCGAGATCGCCGTGCCCGAACACCGCCGCAAGGTCAACAGGACCGCGCAACTCAAGGTCGTCGGCGCGCGCGAGAACAACCTGAAGAACATCGACGTGAGCTTCCCCTTGGGCGTGTTCACCGTCGTCACCGGCGTGTCCGGCTCAGGCAAATCCTCGCTCGTCAACTCGATCCTTTACCCGGTGCTCGCGGACAAGCTCAACGGCGCACGCATCGTGCCCGGCAAACACCGGCGCGTGGAGGGCGTCGACCAGGTGCGCAAGGTCATCCACGTCGACCAGAACCCGATCGGCCGCACGCCGCGCTCCAACCCCGCCACCTATACCGGCGTGTGGGACAAGATCAGGGCCCTGTTCGCCAAGACCCCCGAGGCGCAGGTGCGCGGCTACGGGCCCGGACGGTTCTCCTTCAACGTCAAGGGCGGGCGCTGCGAGGCCTGCCACGGCGACGGCACGCTCAAGATCGAGATGAACTTCCTGCCGGATGTGTACGTGGAATGCGAGACCTGCCACGGCAAACGGTACAACCGCGAGACTCTCGAGGTGAAATACAACGGCAAGACGGTCTCCGACATCCTCGACATGCCCATCGAGGAGGCGGCCGACTTCTTCAAGGCGTACACCGGCATCTCCCGGTATCTGAAGACCCTCGTGGACGTCGGCCTCGGATACATCCGTCTCGGCCAGCCCGCCCCCACCCTCTCCGGCGGCGAATCGCAGCGCGTCAAACTCGCCACCGAGCTCCAGCGCCGCTCCGACGGGAAAACGGTGTACATCCTCGACGAGCCCACCACCGGCCTGCACTTCGAGGACGTCAACAAACTGCTCAAGGTGCTGCAGGGTCTCGTCGACAAGGGCAACACGGTCATCGTCATCGAACACAACCTCGACGTGGTCAAGTCGGCCGACTGGATCATCGACCTCGGACCCGAGGGCGGCGACGGTGGTGGCACCGTCGTCACGCAGGGCACGCCGGAACAGGTGGCGGCGTGCGGGGAGTCGTGGACCGGCAGGTTCCTCAAGGACATGCTGTGACGAACGACATCGAACGGCATGCGCCGGAGACCTGGCGCAGGACCGCCGAAGCGTTGCGGGCCGACCAGGGCGCGGCGACGTCCGGTTCCCCCGACGGGAGTCCGGACGTCGCCGCGGGCAAGGTCAACAGGAACGGGGCGCCGCTGCTCGGCGACTCGCGCGACCTGTTCCGCCCGAAAACCTCGGACATCCCGGCCAGTCCGGGCGTATACAAGTGGCGCGACGGCGAAGGCCGCGTCATCTACGTGGGCAAGGCCAAGAACCTGCGCAACCGGCTGACCAACTACTTCCAGCCGCTGTACCTGCTGCACCCGCGCACGCAGACCATGGTGCTCACCGCCCGCAGCCTCGAATGGACGGTCGTGGGGACCGAACTCGAATCGCTGACCCTCGAATACACGTGGATCAAGGAGTTCGACCCGCGGTTCAACGTGCAGTTCCGTGACGACAAGACGTATCCGTACCTTGCGGTCTCGGTGGACGAGAAGGTGCCGCGCGTATGGGTGACGCGCAGCCGCCGACGTCATGGGGCGCGGTATTTCGGCCCCTATGCGAAGGTGTGGGACCTGCGCCACGGTCTCGACCGCCTGCTGCGTGCCTTCCCGGTACGCACCTGTACGGCGGGTGCCTACCGCAAGGCGGAGATGAGCGGTCGTCCGTGTCTGCTCGCCTCCATCGGCAAATGCTCCGCCCCCTGCGTGGGACGGATCGACCCCTCCGAACACCGCCGCATGTGCGAACGGCTCATCGGCGTGATGACCGGACGGCTGGGACGCCCGTACATCGCGCAGCTCACGCGGGACATGAAGGAGGCCGCCGCGGACCTCGAATTCGAGAAGGCCGCGCGCCTGCGCGACGAGATCCAGATGCTCTCCACCGTCGTCGAGCAGAACGCCGTCGTCTTCGACCAGGACGTGGACGCCGACGTCTACGGCTTCGCCTCCGACGAGCTCGAGGCGTCCGTGCATGCGTTCCATGTGCGGGCGGGATCGATCCGCGGCGAACGCAACTGGAGCGTCGAACGCGTCGAGGACATCGACGACGCCGACCTCATGGCCGGCCTCATCGTGCAGGTCTACTCCGAACTGACCGGCAGCGAGGCGGAGAACCTTCCCCGGGCTGACGGCGACGGCAGGGTGAAGGAGCGGCGCGAGGCCATCGGCTCCACGCAGACCGTGACCGCGGTGGACGCCCAAGCGCGCGCCCAGGCCACCCGTGAGCGCAACGCGCGTCAGGACGTCACCGGGCGCGCCGACCTGCTCGCGCCGATCGCTCCGGTGCCGCGCGAGGTCATCGTGCCGGTCGAGCCATCCCGCCGCGAGGAGCTCGAAGGATGGCTCACCGGGCTGCGCGGGGGAGCGGTCTCCATCCGCGTCGCCTCGCGAGGCGACAAGAAGCGGCTCATGGACCGGGCGGACGAGAACGCCGACCAGGCGCTCCGTCGCAGCAAGCTGAGCCGCATCTCCGACATGGGTTCCCGCACGCAGGCCATGAACGATGTCGCCGACGCGCTGGGCCTCGACGAGGCCCCGTTGCGCATCGAATGCTACGACATCTCCAACACCGTCGGAGGCGCATACCAGGTCGCCTCCATGGTGGTGTTCGAGGACGCCGTGGCGAAGAAATCCGAGTACCGTCGCTTCGCCATCCGGGGAGGGGACGGCCGTGGCGCGCTCGACGACCTCAGCGCCCTGTACGAGACGCTGACGCGCCGGTTCCGCCACGGCAACGTCGCCGGGGATTCCGGTGACAGCCTCGACGCGGAGCGTCGCGCGAAGGCGGCGTCCGCCGCGTCGGCGCATGCGGGCGCGGCGGACGGGACGGACGCCTCCGACGCCTCCGACGCCGTGGTCCAGCAGAACACGGATCGCCATCGTTTCGCCTACAAGCCGAACCTCGTCGTGGTCGACGGCGGCAGGCCGCAGGTCATGGCCGCGGCCAAAGCGCTGCGCGACTGCGGCGTCGACGACGTGGCGGTATGCGGACTGGCGAAGCGTCTCGAGGAGGTGTGGGTGCCGGACGACGACTATCCGATCATCCTCAAACGACAGTCCGAAGGCATGTACCTGCTGCAGCGCGTGCGCGACGAGTCGCATCGTTTCGCCATCACCTACCACCGGCAGACCCGTCGCAAGGGCGCGCTGCACAGCGCCCTCGACGACATCCCCGGCGTCGGCGCGACCAACAGGAAGCGCCTGCTCGCCCATTTCGGCTCGGTCCGCGCCATGCGCGGGGCGAGCGTCGAAGAACTCGAGGCGGTCAAGGGCATCGGACGCGCCAAGGCGGAGGCGATCCATGCGGCATTGCACGCCGAGAGGGATGCCGTACAGGCCGTTCGGAAGGCGGACTCCGAGGGCACCGCCGTACGTGACGGGTGATCGTGCGGCGGAACCGTCCGGGCGAAATCATCCGCCCGAGGTGTTCTTCGAGTAGGATGGGCGACAGACGCCCGGTAGCCAAGGAGGGAAGCATGACGATCGCCAATCGGTGCGCGGTGCTCGGCAAGCCGATCGCGCATTCGCTGTCACCGGTCCTGCACAACGCCGCATACCGTTCGCTGGGACTCGACGACTGGTCCTACGACAGACACGAGGTGGGGGAGTCGGATCTGGACGCCTTCCTCAAGAGTCTTGACCCCACGTGGCGCGGACTCAGCCTGACCATGCCCCTGAAGAAGACCATCCAGCCGTACGGCACACCACGCAATGTATGGGCACGCGAGCTGCACGTGGCCAACACCGCGGTGTTCGACTGGTCGAAGGCGACGCATGACGATTCGTCATGGCCCCATGGGCGACCGGGCATCAGGCTCTACAACACCGACGTGGCGGGCATCCAGCTCGCCTTCGACCACGCCGAACGCGAATTCGGTCTGCACGGGGGCGGCGTGGGCGAGGGACGTGCGCTCATCATCGGCAACGGCAACACCGCCACCTCCGCCGTGGCGGCATGCATGATGATGCCGCGGATCGGACGCATCACCATCGCCGCGCGCCACCCCGGACGCGATCTGGGGCTTGACGGCGCCGCGAGGATCTTCACCGGCGAGGCCCGGCGTCCCTATGACGAGATCGATCTGAACGATGCGGACGCCGTGACCGAGGCGGCGCGCGGGGCCACCCACGTCATCAACACCATCCCCGGGCACGCCGCCGACGGCGTCGCCGCGAGGCTCGACGCGTCCGGGGCGACGTTCCGCGGGCTGCTGCTGGACGTCGTCTACGATCCGCGCCCGACGAGACTCATGCAGGTGTGGCGCGCCCATGGCGGCCGGGCGATCGGCGGTGAAGAGATGCTGCTGTATCAGGGGCTCATCCAGGTGCTGCTCATGACCGGCATCTGGGACGACGACCCGCCGTCCGACGCCGATCGGCGGCTGCAGGACGTCACCGTGGACGACGACCATCTGGAGATCGCCATGCGGCGTGCGCTGGAGGAGGCCCTATGAGCGGGAACGGCACGGACGGAAACGATCGGAAGGAAGAGGCCATGGATGTCGTCGACGTGAACGGCAGAGCGAAGACCGAGGACCGCCCGGCCCCCGCGGACGGCTTCGAGGTGCTGCTCATCACGGGCATGTCCGGCGCGGGACGGTCCCATGCGGCCGACTGCGTGGAGGACATGGGCTGGTACGTCGTCGACAACCTGCCCCCCAAGCTGCTCGTCCCTCTCGTCGACATGATGACCAACGCGGGAGGCGGCAAAGGCGTGCATAAGCTCGCCGCCGTCATCGACGTACGGTCCAGGTCCTACTTCGACGACCTCAACGAGGTGCTGAGCCATCTGGACGATCTCGGCGTGCACACGCGCATCCTGTTCCTCGACGCCCGGGACGACGTGCTCGTCAAGCGGTACGAGTCGGTGCGCCGGCCGCATCCGCTCCAGCATGGCAACCGTCTCATCGACGGCATCAACGAGGAGCGGGCCCTGCTTGCGAATCTCAAGGAACGCGCCGACATGGTGATCGACACGTCGGCGCTGTCCATCCATCAGCTGTCCACCAAGCTCTACGAGGCGATGGTCGGCAAGGGACCGTCCACCGTGGCCGTGCACATCTTCAGCTTCGGCTTCAAATACGGGACGCCCACCGATGCGGATTTCGTCGCCGACGTGCGTTTCCTGCCGAACCCGTTCTGGGTGCCGAGCCTGCGGGAGCTCACCGGACTCGACAAGCCCGTGTCCGACTACGTGCTGGGCAGCAAGGGGGCCGTGGAGTTCCTCGACGCCTATGAGCGGGCGCTGCTCATCGCCATCGAGGGGTACGCGAAGGAGGACAAGCACTTCGTCACCATCGCCGTCGGCTGCACCGGCGGCCAGCACCGTTCCGTGGCCATGAGCGAGGAGCTTGCGCGACGTTTGCGTTCACATGGGCTTGACGTCACCGTTTCCGCCAGGGAGCAGCGCAAGCGCGCCGAACGGCGCTGACCACATGCCGAGACGTGTTGCGCCAAAACCTGCGCCGCGCGGGAGGGTTGTCCAAGATAGCCGGTATCACGGAACTTCGGCGAACAGCGGGAACATGGTCCCCGCACCAAGCCCGGGACCATTGAGAGGGACGAGACTTAGGAGGTTGGCTCTTGGCTCTTCTGGATGATGTGAAAAGCGAGCTTGCTGCGCTTGAGGACGAGAAGGCGGACGCCAGGAAGGCGCAGGTCACCGCCATGATTCGTTTCGCCGGCGGGTTCACCAACAATGCGCAGAAGCAGATCGTCATGCTCGCCAACTTCGATTCGCTCGTCGCCGCCGAATGGCTGAAGACCAACATCGAAGACCTGTACAACCTCGAGGCCAAGCTCATCACGTCGACGAGAGCCACGCCGAAGGGACCGCACGAATACCATGTGGTCAAGGTGGAGCGCGGCGCGGTGAACCTCGCCGTCGCCACGGGTCTCATCGACCGCAACAAGGCCGTGCGCGGCCTGCCGGTCAAGATCGTCCAGGGCAAGATCGCGCAGGTCCGCGCCGCATGGCGCGGCGCGTTCATGGCCAAGGGTGCGCTGTCCGACCTGGGCAAGAACCCGTACATGGCCATCGTCTGCCCGAGCAACGAGGCCGCCATGGCCCTCGCCGGTCTGGCCCGCCGTCTCGGCATCACCGCCAAGCCCAGGCAGCTCACCAAGTCCTGCTGCGTGGCTCTGAGCGACCCGGATTCCATCGAGCGCATGCTCAACTCCATGGGTGCGGTGCGGTCCGCCCGCGATTGGACCGGCAAGCGCTCCGACGGGGAGACCCGCTCCAAGGCGAACCGTCTCGCCAACTTCGACGACGCCAACATGCGCAGGTCCGCCAAGGCCGCGGCCGAGGCGTGCGAGAAGGTGCGCAAGGCGTTCGAGCTGTTCGACGAGGCCGGTGTGGAAGTCCCCGACAACCTTCGCGCCGCCGGCCGCCTGCGTCTCGAGCACGGCGACGCCAGCCTCGAGGAGCTCGGGCGCATCGCCGACCCGCCCATCTCCAAGGACGCCATCGCAGGCCGCATCCGGCGTCTGCTTCAGCTGGCGGAGAAGACCGCCAAGGCGCGTGCATGACCGCACGCGCGTGAACGTCCGTGCCATCCCATGGCGATGAGCGGCGACGTTCCAAAAAATCCTGTGTCAGGCCCGCCTATCCGGCGGGCCTGATGTATTATGCGAAGTGGCAAGACACCGCCACTTTCCCGCGGAAGCGGTTATGAAAGGATATTCATGAAGACACTCAAGGATCTTGGAGATCTCAAGGGCAAGCGCGTTCTGGTGCGCGCCGATTTCAACGTCCCGCTGGACGGCACCACGATCACCGACGATGGCCGCATCAAGGCCGCCCTGCCGACGATCAAGACGCTGCGCGAGGAGGGTGCGAAGGTCATCCTGATGGCCCACCTCGGCCGTCCGAAGGGCAAGGTCGTCCCGGAGCTGTCCCTGGCCCCGGTCGCCAAGCGTCTGGGCGAGCTGCTCGGCGTCGAGGTCCCGCTGGCCAAGGACACCTACGGTGAGGACGCCCAGGCCAAGGTCGCCGCGATGAACGACGGCGACGTCGTCCTGCTCGAGAACGTGCGCTTCAACCCGGAGGAGACCAGCAAGGACCCGGCCGTGCGCGCCCCGTACGCCAAGAAGATCGCCGCCCTCGGCGAGGTCTTCGTCTCCGACGGCTTCGGTGTCGTGCACCGTGCCCAGGGCTCCAACTACGACGTGGCAGCCGATCTGCCGGCCGCCGCCGGCCTGCTGGTCGAGAAGGAGGTCAAGGCGCTGTCCAAGGCCACCGAGAACCCGGAGCGTCCGTTCACCGTCGTGCTCGGCGGCTCCAAGGTCTCCGACAAGCTCGGCGTCATCGAGAACCTGCTCGACAAGGCCAACCGTCTCGTCATCGGCGGCGGCATGGTCTTCACCTTCCTCAAGGCCAAGGGCTACGAGGTCGGCACCTCCCTGCTCGAGGAGGACCAGCTCGACAAGGTCAAGGGCTACATCGAGACCGCCGAGAAGAACGGCGTCGAGCTCGTGCTGCCGACCGACATCGTCGTGAACCCTGGCTTCCCGGCCGGCGACACCCCGGTCGCCCCGGAGGTCGTGTCCGCCGACGCCATCCCGGCCGACAAGATGGGTCTCGACATCGGCCCGGACTCCCAGAAGCTCTTCCACGACAAGATCGTGGACTCCAAGACCGTCGTGTGGAACGGCCCGATGGGCGTGTTCGAGATCCCGGAGTTCGCGGCCGGCACCAAGGCCGTGGCCCAGGGCCTCGTCGACGCGACCGCGGCCGGCGCCTTCACCATCGTCGGCGGTGGTGACTCCGCCTCCGCGGTGCGCAACCTCGGCTTCCCGGAGGATGGTTTCTCCCACATCTCCACCGGCGGCGGCGCCTCCCTCGAGTTCCTCGAGGGCAAGGAGCTCCCGGGCCTGAAGGTGCTCGAGTAGTCGAATCAATGAAGGCCGGCCCGCTGGGCATGGCCTGTCGGAAGGGGCGGCGGAAGCCGCCCCTTCCCGTTCCGATCCGTTCCGCGGCCCAGGCGGCCGTCCGCACAAGCAAAGGAATCCCATGGCGTCCGAACGCATCCCGCTGGTTGCCGGCAACTGGAAGATGAACTTCGATCATCTGGAGGCCACGTATTTCGTGCAGAAGCTCGCGTGGCTGCTGCGTGACGCCCGTTTCGACTACCGTGCCGTCGAGGTGGCGCTGTTCCCCGCGTTCACCGCGCTGCGCAGCGTGCAGGTGCTCGTCGAATCCGACAGACTGGGCATCCGCTACGGGGCGCAGTCCGTGTCCGTCACCAACCAGGGGGCGTTCACGGGCGACATCTCCGCGGACATGATCGCCCGGCTCGGCTGCTCATACGTCATCATCGGCCATTCCGAACGGCGTAAATACCATCCGGAGGACGACGCGAACATCGTCGACCAGGTGCGCGCCGTGCTCGCCGCGGGCATGCGGCCCATCCTGTGCGTGGGTGAGAGCTATGAGGAGCGTCGCCAGGGCATCGAACTGGATTTCGCCGTCGGACAGGTGCATGACGTCACGCGGGACCTCAACGAGGACGAGGCGTCCCGGCTGCTCATCGCCTACGAACCGGTGTGGGCCATCGGCACCGGCATGGTGGCCACCCCCGAATCCGCCCAGGACGCGGCCCAGGCCATCCGGTCCGATCTGAGGACGACGTTCGGCGGCGATGTCGCCGAAACCGTGCGCATCCTGTACGGAGGGTCCGTCACGTCACGCAACGCCGTCGAACTCATCGGCGAGCCGGACGTCGACGGCTTCCTCATCGGCGGCGCCGCCCTCGACGTGGACGAACTGGCCCGCATCTGCCGGCTCACCGAGAAAAGCGTCCGATAAATCACCGGACGATTCGTCCGTTTTCACCACGTTGCGCTATGCTTGAGCGCAGCAATAGAACAACTCGGAGGTAATCCACCCGTGACCGCTGTGAAAATCGCCTTGGAAATCGTAGTCGTCGTGCTGAGCGCGCTGCTGACGCTGCTCATCCTCATGCACAAGGGCAAGGGCGGCGGTCTGTCCGACATGTTCGGCGGCGGACTCACCCAGAACGCGGGCACCTCCGGCGTCGCCGAGAAGAACCTGAACCGTTGGACCGTCATCATCGCGCTGCTGTGGGTCGCCATCATAATCGCCCTCGGCCTGATGACCAAGTTCAACCTCGTCTGAGATGATAGGGCGCCGTGCCCGGCGCCAATGACGACATCCATGAAAGGGACCCATGACCGTTTCGGCCATGGGTCGCATTCGTTTGCAGGGGATCGCCACGGGCATCCCACGACTGCCGGAATCGCAAGGAGAAGCACAATATGGTCACCATGAACCGCAACAAGGTCGTCATCGTCGGCACCGGCCAGGTGGGCGCCACCGCGGCATTCGCCATCGTCACGCACGGCCTGTGCAACGAGCTCGTGCTCATCGACCACTTCGCCGTCAAGGCGACGGGGGAGAGCCATGACCTCGATGACGGCAGCGAGTTCCAGGACCGCCACGTCAAGGTGCGCACCGGCGAATACGCCGACTGCAAGGACGCGGACATCGTCGTCATCACCGTCGGCCGCAAGCCGCCGGCCAACTCCACGCGTCTGGCCGAACTCGGCTTCACCGTCGGCCTCGTCGGCGACGTCGTCGACCATGTCATGGCCTCCGGCTTCAACGGCGTGATCGTCATGGTGTCCAACCCGGTGGACGTCATGGCCTGGTATGCGTGGAAGCGCTCCGGTCTGCCGCGCACGCAGGTCCTCGGCACCGGCACCGCCCTCGACACCTCCCGCCTGAAGACCATCATCGGCGAGGAGACCGGCCTCGACCCGCGTAACGTGGGCGGCTTCGTCATGGGCGAGCACGGCGACTCCCAGTTCACCGCATGGTCCACCGTCTCCCTCGGCGGCAAGCCGTTCGCGCGTTTCCTCGCCGACAACCAGGACCGTTTCGCCTCCGTCTCCACCGCCGAGATCGAGGAGAAGACCCGCATGCGCGGCAACGAGATCGTCGCGGCCAAGGGCGGCACCAACTTCGGCATCGCCTCCACCGTGGCCGGCATCGTGCAGACGATTCTGTGGGACGAACGTCGCATCGTGCCCGTCTCCACACTGCTCGACGGCGAATACGGCGAGCACGACGTCTTCCTCGGCGTCCCCACCGAGCTGCGCGCCAACGGTGCCAACGAAATCGTCGAACTCGACCTGACCGACGAGGAGCACGCCAAGCTCCACCACTCCGCCGAGCTCGTCCGCTCCTACTGCGAGGGCCTGCTCTGACGGTCCCCGGACCATACGTGGCCGCCACATCGGAACCGACGCGGGCGGCGGCCACATCCATGTCATGACGCAGGTCCGGCGGACCTGCGCATCGCACACCGCAACAAGGAAGCCAACATGACCGCACCCTCCCGCCTCATCGTCGCCGACCTCGACGGCACGCTCCTGCACGGCGCCCCCACATTCGAGGGCCGATACATCACCGAGCGTTCCGTGCATGCGGTCGAACGTCTCCACGACGCCGGATACCGGTTCGCGATCGCCACGGCGCGTCCGGTGAGCACCGGATACGTCTACGCGGAGAAACTGCCGGTGGACGCCTACATCTACCTCAACGGCGCGCTGATCGACTTCGCGCCGGCGCGGTCCGACTACGGTATGCTCACCTCCGGCGTGATGCCGACCGACGGGCACCTCATGAAGATCGGCTTCCCGTCGTCGCGCGCATGCGAGGTGTGCCGGATGTTCCTCGACGAGATTCCGGGGCTCAAAGTCGGCATCGTCATGGACGACGTGCGCTACACGAACTTCGACGTGAGCGTCTACTGGAAGACCCAGACCTGGCGGCTCACCGACTTCACCGACGTGCCCAAGGGCGTGGCCGACAAGCTCATCGTCTTCCCCGAGCCGGGGGAGCAGTGGGAACGCCTCGAGAGACTCGTCCCTCCGGACTTCGACGTGGCGATCTCCGAGGGAGTGATGTGGATGCTCATGAACCCGCTCGCCAACAAGCGCCACGCCCTTGAAACCCTGTGCGACCATATGGGTGTGCCGATCGAGAAGACCGTGAGCTTCGGCGACGACCTCATCGACATCGACATGATGACCGCCTCCGGGCGCGGCGTGGCCGTCGCCAACGCCAATCCGAAGGTCCTTGCGATCGCCGACGAGGTCTGCCCCGCCAACGATGAGGACGGCGTCGCCCAATGGATCGAGACGCACCTGCTCGGCTGAAGTTCAATTCACGGTGCGAGACATACGGCATGGCGAAATTGAACTTTGTCTTGAACCCGGACTAGCTTTTGAACCAATGTTCAACGTCGACGCGGCGGCGTCGGCGCGAAATTGAACTTTGGTTTGGAGGAAGCCATGACCACTACGGTGTTCGCCGATCGCCTGCGCAACGCGATGATCGACAGGGGAATGAAGCAGATCGATCTCGTCCACGCGGCCGAACGCCGGGGCGTCAAGATGGGCAAGAGCCATATCAGCCAGTACGTGGCCGGCAAGACCATGCCTCGCGAGGACGTGCTCGACTTCCTCGCCGGCGAGCTCAGGGTGGATGCCGGCTGGCTCCGCGGCGACGTCAGGGGAGAATCCGTCGGCAACCCGGACACGTTCTCCTCCGCCGCATATCCGGACTCGGAGGACACCGCCGAGAACGACCCGATCGTCGAACCGTCCCCGGAACCCACCCACGCCGAACGTCCATCGGGCGCGGCGGCGACCCCGTCCACCGACGGCGTCGCGCCCCGGCGTCGCGCATTCGGCAAGTCCCATAAGCTCGACAATGTCCTCTACGACGTGCGTGGCCCGGTCGTCGACGAGGCGGCCCGCATGGAGGCCGACGGCACCCACATCCTCAAGCTCAACATCGGCAACCCCGCGCCGTTCGGCTTCCGCACGCCGGACGAGGTCGTCTACGACATGGCCCACCAGCTGACCGAGACCGAAGGCTACTCGCCGTCCAAGGGCCTGTTCTCCGCGCGCAAGGCCATCATGCAGTACGCTCAGCTCAAGAACCTGCCCAACGTCACCATCGACGACATCTACACCGGCAACGGCGTGAGCGAGCTCATCAACCTGTGCATGTCCGCGCTGCTCGACGACGGCGACGAGGTGCTCATCCCGAGCCCTGACTACCCGCTGTGGACCGCCTGCGTGAACCTCGCCGGCGGCACCGCCGTCCACTATGTGTGCGACGAACAGTCCGAATGGTATCCGGACCTCGACGACATCCGTTCCAAGATCACCGACCGCACGGTCGCCATCGTGCTCATCAACCCGAACAACCCGACCGGCGCGCTCTACCCGAAGGAGGTGCTGCAGGAGATCGTCGACATCGCGCGCGAACACCAGCTCATGATCTTCTCCGACGAGATCTACGACCGTCTCGTCATGGACGGGCTCACGCACACGTCCATCGCCTCGCTTGCCCCCGACCTGTTCTGCGTGACGTTCTCCGGCCTGTCCAAGTCGCACATGATCGCCGGCTACCGCGTCGGCTGGATGGTGCTGTCCGGCAACAAGCGGATCGCCCGAGACTACATCGAGGGCATCAACATGCTCGCGAACATGCGCATCTGCTCGAACGTGCCCGCCCAGTCAATCGTGCAGACCGCGCTTGGAGGCCATCAGAGCGTCAACGACTACGTGGTGCCCGGCGGCCGCCTGTACGAGCAGCGCGAGTACATCTACGACGCGATCAACGCCATTCCAGGCCTGTCCGCCGTCAAACCGAAGGCCGCGTTCTACATCTTCCCGAAGATCGACGTCAAGCGGTTCAACATCCACGACGACGAGCAGTTCGCGCTCGACCTGCTGCACGACGAGCGCATCCTCATCACGCGCGGCGGAGGCTTCAACTGGGGCAAGCCCGACCACTTCCGCATCGTCTACCTGCCGCGCATCGAGGTGCTGAAGGATGCCACCGCCAAGATCGGCGACTTCTTCTCCTACTATTGGCAGAACTGAGTCGATCTAGCGGTCGCGCCGACGGGTGCGCAGCTCCGGCAGCATCACCCGGAGCAGCATGACCGCCAGCACTGCGGTGATGAGGTCGGCGAGTGCCTGCGCCGCGATCACGCCGGCGTATCCCGCCACGCGTGAGCCGACGAACAGCGTCAACGCGAGGACCACTCCCTGGCGTCCGATCGACAGCAGGAACGCGCCCAGCGCCTTGCCTGTCGACTGGAATGTGCAGGTCGTGACCATGACGACCGCCACGCACACGAGGCTCAGCAGCTGCACGCGAAGCATCCCGGCGCCCAGGGTGATGATCTTCCCGCCGGCGATGAAGAACCGCATGAGCAGGCGGTCGCACAGGCTCAGGACCACGGTCATGACCAGCGCGAACGAGCACAGGAACGTGTACGCGAAGCGCATCACCCCTGCCAGTCTCGTCATGTTCCGCGCCCCGTAGTTGTAGCCGATGAGTGGCTGCGCGCCGAATGCGAATCCGACGAACACGAGCACCGCGATCATCACCACCTTGAGCGCGATGCCCATCGCCGCCACGGCGTCGGTGCCGTAGGGCAGCAGGAACAGGTTCACCATCACCATGCCGACGCTCTGCGTGAGGTTCGTGATCGCCGAGGGGATGCCGATGACGAGGATGTCGCGGATCTCGCGGCTCGTGATGTCGAGACGGCCGGCGCGCGTCGTGCGGGCCGCTGCGGTGTTGTCCGCGGCATCGACTGAGACGTCGACGGTCCCGTCGCCGTCGTCCTTGTCGGACGTGCCGCTACTGCGGAACATGAGCCGCGGGTCGATGGACAGGTTTGGGCTGCGCTTCAGCAGGAACCACACGAAATACGCGTCCGTCAGGATGTTCGCGATGACCGTGGCGCCCGCGGAACCGGCCGCGCCCCAGCCGAACACGTGGATGAACAGCGGATTGAGGGCCACGTTGATCACGGTGCCGGCGACCGAGCCGATCATCGACTGCACCGCGTGCCCTTCGGTCCGGAGCATGTTCGTCGGCGTCATCGACACGATGATGAACGGCGAGCCGATGATGATCAGCGTGTAGAACTCGCTCGCCGATTCCCATGTGTCCGCGGTCGCGCCGAGCAGCGCGAGCATCGGATCGCGGAAGACCAGTCCCAATACCACGATGAGGATGCCGGTCGCGATCGCCGCGTAGAAGCAGAACACGCTCAGGCGTCGTCCGTCGGCGAACCGGTGCCGGCCGAACAGGCGGGAGATGACCGAGCTGCCGCCAAGGCCGAAGATGTCTCCCAGCGCGATCATCACCGTGAACACCGGGGCCGTGAGCGAGACGCCGGCCACCATGGCCGTGTCGCCGGTATGCGCGATGAAGTACGTGTCCACCATGTTGTACACGAGCGTGACCAGCATGCTCAGCACCACCGGCATCGCGAGCGCGAAATACGCTTTCGGGATCGGCGCCCGTTCGAACAGTTCGCTGTCCATCGTCTTCTCCTGCCTCCTCATGCCGTCCGCCGCATCCGTGACGTGGGCATTGTATCCGTGACAGTGCGGACAACGACACGCCAGGATGAGGATGTCCATTGGCCGTATCCGCCGCACTCCGCCGCTCCTCGCCGCGCCCGCCACGTGCCGTCGCCATGCCTGACGGGCATGAACCGCGCGTCGCCTCCGGTATTTGCCTGGACGGGCCATGCCTCATACGCTGGGAGCGTCGGGGTCATCGGAACCGGCGGAATCATCGAAACCATCGAAACAACCCGAAGGCGGCGGCCGTCGCGGCGCGGCCGCCGGGAAGGAAGGACACGTCATGTTCGGCAGGAAGAAGGGCGGCCTGTTCGCCGACGACAAACCCACGCTCGGCCAGTGCGATCCGGAGTTCATCGAACTGTTCACGAACTTCGCCTACGATGAGGTCATCAACGAGCCCGGGGCGAACCACCCCGACCTTGATGACGCCACCCGTTCGATGGCCATCCTCGCCACGCTCCTCGGATGTCAGGGCACGGACGCGTTCGGGACGATGCTGCCGATCGCGCTCGATGGGGGAGTGACGCCGGTACAGGTCAAGGAGATCGTCTACCAGGCCGTCGCCTACCTTGGGTTCGGTCGCGTCATGCCGTTCCTGACCATCGTCAACGAAACGCTCGTCGCTCGCGGAGTCGACCTTCCGCTTGAAGGCCAGTCCACCACCACACCGGAGACGCGCGCCGAAGCCGGCGAGCGTTCACAGATCGAGATCTTCGGCGAGGGCATGCGCGGTTTCGCACAGTCCGGCCCCGAGGAGACCCGCCACATCAACAAGTGGCTCGCCGACAACTGCTTCGGCGACTACTACACGCGCGGCGGGCTCGACACGCGTCACCGCGAGATGATCACCCTCTGCTTCCTCGCCGCGCAGGGCGGCTGCGAGCCGCAGCTCGTCGCGCATGCGAAGGCCAACATCGCCGTCGGCAACGAGAAGCGCTTCCTCATCGCCGTCGTCTCCCAGACGATGTCCTACATCGGCTATCCGCGCACGCTCAACGCCTTGCGCTGCATCGACGAGGCCGCCGACGCAGCGCAAGGGACGGCGGACAAGGCGAGGACGGAGTGACGTCGGAACCGTCGGCGGCCGATGACGGTCCCGACGGCATGGAGGCGGTCCGTCGTCGACGTCACCGCCTGCGCACGAGGGAATCGACGACGCCGACCATCACGCCCAGAACGGCCGGCGTCACCCAGCCGAGCCGATCGCCCTGCAACGGCAGCATCGCCAGCACGGCATCCAGCCACGGGAGCGCGCCCTCGAATCCGAACACGGCGAGCAGTGACGAGATGCAGCCGCCGAACGCGACGATGCCGACCAGCAGCACGGTCCAGAAGTACACGCGCGAGAACTTCGAACCGAGCACCCGGTGCGTGAGCGCGAGCAGCACCAGCACGATCGCCATCGGATACAAGGCGGACAGCACCGGCACCGACACCTTGATGATGAGGCTCAGCCCCGCGTTCGACACCACGAAGCTGAACACGGTGAACAGCACCTGCCATGCGCGGTAGCTCACCGCATGTCCGCCGATGACGGGGAACCGCTTATGGAAGTAGGTCGCACAGGTGCAGATCAGGCCGGTACACACGTTGAGGCAGGCGATGACGAATACGACGCCCAGGAACGCGGTGCCGGCCGTGCCGAAGATCGACGAGGTGAGGTTGGTGAGCACCGTGGCGCCTGTGTCCGTGGACGGGTCGATCGCCGTGATCGCCCCGGAGACGACGCCCACGTAGCTCAGCGCGCCGTAGATGAGGATCAGCAGCACCCCGGTGCCGAGACCTGCGTACGCAGTCTCGGTCTGCACCTGACGCTCGTCGTCGACCTGTTGCGCGCGGATGTTCGCCGAGATCACGATGCCGAAATACAGTGCGGCCAACAGGTCCATCGTCTGGTAGCCGTCGAGGAAGCCGCGCGCCAGCTGGCCGGTCGTATAGTCGCCCGAGGGTGTGGCCGCCGTGCCGACACCGTGGACGAGACAGGCGGCGAACAGCACGGCGATGAGGATGAGCAGCAGCGGGCCCATGAAACGGCCCAATACCTTGGAGAGTTTCTCCGGGTGCTGGGCGAACAGGAACGATAGGGCGAAGAACGTCAGCGAATAGACGAGCTGGACGATCCAACGAGGGGCCGATTGCGGGTCGTCGGGGATGAAGGGCGCGACCATCATCTCGAACGAGGTGGTCGCCGTACGTGGAATCGCGAAGCACGGCCCGATGGTGAGGATGATCGCCAATCCGAGCCACAGGGAGAACCTGGGGGAGACGCGTCCGGCGAGTCCGTCGAAGCCGCCGGAGAACGTGACCGCGAGCACGCCGAGAATCGGCAGACCGACCGCGGAGACGATGAACCCGATGGCGGCGGGCATGGCCGCCGAGCCCGCCTGTGCGCCGACGAACGGCGGGAAGATCAGGTTCCCCGCGCCGAAGAACATCGAAAAGAACGTGAACGTCATCACCAGACGTTGGCGTGCGGTCAGTGTCATGAGCGTGTCCTCTCTCTTCCGTGGCGGTCCGTTCTTCCGCTGTGCGGCATCACCCACCATAAACGGGGAGGCTCCCGACCTTGCGGTCGGAAGCCTCCCCGTTTCAGCTATGCAGCCGTTATATGGACGCTCGTTGAACGTCCGTGGCGATCATCTCAGCCGTTGACGCGGTCGATGCCGGCCTGCACGTCGGCCAGGACCGAATCCCAGGACTTGATGAAGGCGGCGACGCCGTCGGCCTCGAGCTTGTCGGTGACGTCCTTGAGGTTGATGCCCAGCTCGGCCAGCTTGTTGATGATGGCGTGGGACTCCTCGTAGGTGCCCTCGATGGACGGGGCGCCGTTGCCGTGGTCGGCAAGGGCGTTCAGGGTCTTCTCAGGCATGGTGTTGACGATGTGCTTCGCGACGAGCTCATCGACGTACTTGCAGTCGGAGTAGGCCGGGTTCTTGGTGCCGGTGGAGGCCCACAGCGGACGCTGGACCTTGGCGCCCTTGGCGGCCAGCTCGGCCCAACGCGGATCGTTGGCGAACTTGTTCTCGAACAGCTCGTAGGCGAGACGGGCGTTGGCGACGGCGGCCTTGCCCTCGAGGGCCTTGGCCTCATCGGAGCCGTTGGCTTCCAGCAGCTTGTCGACCGCGGTGTCCACGCGGGAGACGAAGAAGGAGGCGACGGAGCCGATGTGCTTCAGGTCGTGGCCGTTGGCGGCGGCCTGGGCGATGCCCTCGATGTAGGCGTCGATGACCTGCTCGTAGCGCTCGAGCGAGAAGATCAGGGTGACGTTGACGGAGATGCCCTTGGCCAGGGTGGCGGTGATGGCCGGCAGGCCCTCGAGGGTCGCCGGGATCTTGATCATCGCGTTCGGACGGTTGACCTTCTCCCACAGCTCGACGGCCTGCTTCTCGGTGGCCTCGGTCTCGTGGGCCAGACGCGGGTCGACCTCGATGGACACGCGGCCGTCGACGAAGTCGGTCTTCTCAGCGATCTCACGGAAGATGTCGGTGGCGTTGCGCACGTCGGTGGTGGTGAGCTCGCGCACGGCGGTCTCGACGTCGACCTTGCCCAGCTCCTTGAGCTGCGCGTCGTACGGGCCGACCTGGCTCAGGGCCTTCTGGAAGATGGACGGGTTGGTGGTGACGCCGACCACGTTCTTGTTGGCGATGAGGTCCTGCAGGGAGCCGGACTCGATGCGGGAGCGGGACAGGTCGTCCAGCCAGATGGAGACGCCGTTGTCGGACGTACGCTGAGTTGCTTCAGTCATTGATTTTCTCCTTGATTCCTTAGTGGATCAAAACTTGGATGATGGCGTGCGGCGGCACGTCACAGCGGCCGCCGCACGCCGGGGGACGGGCTCCTCGTCTCATGCGCTGCCGCATGCCGCGTGGAACCCGTCGGCGAATCACTTGGCGGCTTCGACCTCGGCGATGGACGCCTTGGCGGCCTCGACCACGTGCTCGGCGGTGATGCCCAGATCGATCATGTTCTGAGCGCCGTTGCCCTGCAGGCCGAACTGCTCGATGGAGACGGGCTTGCCGTAGGAGCCGAGGTACTTGTACCACGGCATCGCCACGCCGGCCTCGACGGAGACGCGGGCCTTGACGGCGGCCGGAAGCACGGCCTCCTTGTACTCGGCGTCCTGCTCCTCGAACCACTCCATGGACGGCACGGAGACGACGCGGGCCTTGACGCCCTCGCCGGCCAGGGTCTTGGCGGCGGAGACGGCCCACTGGACCTCGGAGCCGGAGGCCATGATGATGACGTCCGGGGTGCCCTCGGTGTCGACCAGGACGTAGGCGCCCTTGCGGACACCGTCCTTGGCCTTGGCGGCGGTCTCGGCGAGCGTCGGAACGCCCTGACGGGTCAGCACCATGGCGCCCGGCAGCGTGTTCTTCTTCTCGAAGAAGTAGCGGTAGGCCTCGGCGGTCTCGAAGGCGTCGGCCGGGCGGATGACCTCGAGCTGCGGGATGGCACGGAAGGAGGCCAGGTGCTCGATCGGCTGGTGGGTCGGACCATCCTCGCCGACGGCGACGGAGTCGTGCGTCCACACGTATAGGTTCGGGATCTCCATGAGGGCGGCCAGACGGACGGCGGAGCGCTCATAGTCGGAGAACATGAAGAAGGTGCCGCCGAACGGACGGGTGTGGGAGCCCAGCAGGATGCCGTTGGTGATGCAGCCCATGGTGAACTCGCGCACGCCGAAGTGCAGCTGGCGACCGAACTCGTTGCAGTTCGGCCACTGGACGGTGGCGCACTCGGCCGGGGCGAAGGTGGCGGCGCCCTTGAGATCGGTCTTGTTGGAGCCGCCGAGGTCGGCGGAGCCGCCCCACAGTTCCGGCATGACGGCCGCGATGGCGTTGAGGACGGAGCCCGAGGCGCCACGGGTGGCGACGCCCTTGCCGACCTCGAAGGTGGCCTCGAGGTCGTCGATGGCCTTGTCGAAGCCTTCCGGCAGCTCGCCGGCCTTCAGACGGTCGTACAGGGCGGCCTTGTCCGGGTTGGCCTTGCGCCAGGCCTCGAACTTCTCGTCCCATTCCTTGTGGGCCTCGAGGCCGCGCTCGGCGACCTTGCGGGCGTGGGCGAGGGCCTCCTCGTCGACGTGGAAGGACTCCTCCGGGTCGTAGCCGAGGAGCTTCTTGAGGCCGGCGACGGCCTCGGCGCCCAGCTTGGAGCCGTGGGAGGACGGATCGTTGGTCTTGCCCGGGGTCGGCCAGGCGATGAGGGAGTGGACCTTGATGAGCTTCGGCTGGTCCGGGGCGGCGGCCTCGGCCTTGGCGATGACGTCGGCCAGGCCCTCGATGTCCTCCTTGTAGGAGCCGTCGGGCTGGATGAAGCTGAACTCGTCGGTGTACCAGCCGTAGGCCTGGAAGCGCTTGAGCACGTCCTCGGCCAGCACCAGGTTGGTGTCGCCCTCGATCTGGATGCGGTTGGCGTCGAAGATCACGGTCAGGTTGCCGAGCTTCTGGTTGGCGGCCAGCGAGGCGGCCTCGCCGGAGATGCCCTCCTCGATGTCGCCCTCGCCGCAGATGGCCCAGATCTTGTGGTAGAACGGGGACTCTTCCTTCGGGGTGTTCGGATCGAGCAGACCGCGCTGGAAACGCTCGCCGTACGCGAAGCCGATGGCGGAGGCGAAGCCCTGGCCCAGCGGGCCGGTGGTCATCTCGATGCCCGGGGTCAGGCCGTACTCCGGGTGGCCCGGGGTGCGGGTGTCGGCGCCGCCGCGGAAGTGCTTGAGGTCGTCCAAGGTGACGCCGTAGCCGGAGAAGTACAGCTGGACGTACTGGGTGAGGGATGCGTGACCGCCCGAAAGGATGAAGCGATCGCGGCCTTCCCAGTTGGGATCGTTCGGATCATGCTTGATGAAGTGCTGGTACAGGGTGTAGGCGACGGGCGCCAGGGAGATGGGGGAACCGGGGTGGCCGGAACCGGCCTTCTCAACCGCGTCGGCCGACAGGACCTTCGCCATCTTGATGGCGCGTTCGTCCAGTTCGGTCTCCTTGAATTCGGTCATGGATTACTTTCCTTCCAATTGGTCGGGCCGCGTATCCGGCTTGTGCCGAGCGCAAGACGCCCTCACATTGCGTTACCCATGCTACCGTCCTTTCGCGACGTAGCGGTGTGATTTTTGGCGTGTTTTGGTAAGTTCTGTTCTGTTAGCGTTCACAATGCGGTGCGGTTCGCCGCCGACGAACGGATTAGCACTCGGCATGCCGGAGTGCTAATACAATATTCGTGTATGAGAGCGGCCTGTCGGGGCGGTTCCGAGGCCGACGGGCGGAGTTCCGGTCGGCCGGGAGGGACGATTCCGTGGCCGCGCGGCGTCGGGGAAGGACGTGCGTCGGCACGCCGTCGACCACGACGCGAACTGTTGGTGAACATCGTCCGATGCCTACGTACCGGACGGCATGGCAAGGAGGTGCGCATGCGGCAATCGAGACGCATGCTGGTGTTGCGCGCCGTCGTCGAGGACTACATACGTTCGCAGGAGCCGGTGGGGTCGACGTCGCTCACCAGGCAGCATGACCTGGGCGTCAGTTCGGCCACCGTGCGCAACGACATGGCCGCGCTCGAGGATGACGGATACCTCATCCAGCCGCATACCTCGGCCGGTCGCGTACCCACCGAGAAAGGGTATCGGTACTTCGTGGACCGTCTCGCCACGGCCATGCCCCTGTCGGCGGCGCAGCGCCGCGGCATCGACGGTTTCCTGTCCGGATCCGCGAACCTGCAGGACACGCTGCAGCGGGCGGCGAGACTCCTCGCCCAGATCACCGGGCAGGTCGCCGTCGTCGCGTCGCCGTCCCTCGCCAAATCGACGTTGCGGCACGTCGAGCTCGTCCCCGTCTCGATGACGGTGGTCCTCGCCGTCGTCATCACCGACACCGGACGGGTGGCGCAACGCACCCTCCCCGTCCCGTCCATGCCGTCCGGCGAGGCGATCGGACGCGTGTGCGACGCGGTCAACGCCGGATGCGCGGACGCTCCGCTGTCCGTCGCGGCCCGTCGGACCAGGGGCATGGCGTCCGACGCCTCCTTCAGGAGCGAACGCGCGTTGGTGGAGGAGCTCGCCGATGCGTTCGAGGACATGGCGGACGGCGAACAAACCAGCGAGCTGTACATGTCCGGGGCGTCCAGCCTGGCCCATCAGCGGACGCTGTCCGATCTCGGGCCGTTGTTCGATGCGCTCGAGGAGCAGGTGGTGCTCATGAAGCTCATGAGCGCGTTGAGCGAGGAGTCGACGCGCGGCGACGGCGTCGGCGTCGCCATCGGGTCCGAAACACACACGCCGGGACTGCTGCATGCATCGGTCGTATCCAGCGGATACGGGCACGCGGAATCCGAACCGTCCGAAGAGGACGGCGACGGGACGGCGCGTCTCCTTGACCAAGGCGACGCATCCGATGACGGACGGGACGCGGCATCCGTCGCGCCCATCCACGATGCGGCCGGTCGGCCGGTCGCCTTCGTCGGATCCATCGGCCCGACCCACATGGACTACGCCGCGACCATCGCCGCCGTCCGGGCGGTCGCACGTTACCTGACGGACTTCCTGGCCGACGGCGAACCCTCGCCGGAGGACGGGGCGGACGCATCGCCGGCAGCCGACGGGACGTCGGACGGGCATGCGGAGGCGACCCTCGGGGCGTCCGGATCCGCATCCGCGCGGAATCCCTCCGGTCCCGATCGCCGGGAGCCCTGACCTCGCCTTATGGCACAATAACCCGCTAGCAACCAACTGAAATAAAGGACCGAACGAACCGTGGCAGACTACTACGAGGTGCTGGGCGTCGAACGCACCGCGAGCGAAGAGGAAATCAAGAAGGCCTATCGCAAGATGAGCCGCAAATACCATCCCGACATCGCCGGACCCGAGTTCGAGGACAAGTTCAAGGAGGTCAACAACGCCTACGAGGTGCTGAGCGATCCTGACAAGCGGCGCATGTACGATTCCGGCGTCGACCCCAACGATCCGAACGCCGGTGCGGGCTTCGGCCAGGGCGGCTTCGGCATGGGCGACATGGGCGACGTGTTCAGCACGTTCTTCGGCGGCGCGTTCGGCGGCGGATCGCAGGGCCCCACGCCGCGCACGCAGCCCGGCCGCGACGCGCTGGCCAGCATGAGCATCGACCTCAGGACCGCCGTGTTCGGCGGCACCGAACAGGTGCGCGTCACCACCTTCGGACTGTGCCCCGACTGCTCCGGATCTGGGTCGGCGGACGGCTCGAGGCCCACGCCGTGCCCTGACTGCCACGGCAGCGGCTTCCGTCAGAAGGTGGTGCGCACCATGCTCGGGCAGATGATGACCTCCGCGCCGTGCGAGCGCTGCGAGGGACATGGCGACGTCATCGGCAAGCCGTGCCCCTCCTGCATGGGGCATGGCCGCGTCCGCGTCACCCGCAACGTAGGCGTGAAGGTGCCCGCGGGCATCCGTGACGACTCCCGCATCCGTTTGGCCAACCAGGGAGAGGTCGGCGAGGGAGGCGGCCCGGCGGGCGACCTGTACGTCGACATCCGCATCAAGTCCGACAAGCGCTTCACCCGTGACGGCGACGACCTCCACTGCTGGGTGCGCGTGCCGATGAGCTGGGCCGTGCTCGGCCATGACCTGGAGATCGACACGTTCGACGGCAAGCGCACCGTAAGCGTGCCGGCGGGGTGCCAGCCCGAGGACACCGTCACCCTCAAGGGGCTCGGTGTGGCCAAGCTGCGCGACCCCGAACAGCGCGGGGACCTCGTCGCGCACATCGCCGTGGAGATTCCCACCAGGCTCAACGATGAGGAGCGGGACCTCATCACCCGCTTCTCCGAATCGCACGACGGCGACGCCTCCCATGTGGCGCAGAGCTCGCGCCCTGCCTCTGGCGCCGCCGGCGGCAGGAAAGGCTTCTTCAGCAAGCTGAAGGACGCGTTGAGCTGAGCGATGATCGGAAGATGCGGATGGGCCGCCTTCCCGCGAATGCGGGAAGGCGGCCCATCCGCATCTATGGCATCGGGTCATAGACGGATGTCGCGACCGAGATAGTCGATGATGTCCTGTTCGGTCACCGGTCGGTCGGCGTAGATCCGCCGCGGCGCGTCATCCTGTGCGGCGGCGTCGAAGTCGTTGCGCACGTCTACGAATCCCAGCCGGTCGGCGATGAGATGGGCGGTGTGGTTGCGTGACAGCGTGTTCATGAAGACCGGGGCGTCGCCGTCGAAGTGTCGTGCCGCCTTCAGCGCCCATTCGGCGATGTAGGTGGCGTATCCGTGATGCCATTGTCCGGGCATGATCCAGAAGCGCAGGTTCCATGCCCGGCCGACGCGGCGGATGCCGCCGGCGCCGACGAACATGCCGGACGGGGTGCGTGCGATCCAGTATCCGATGTGGTCCCGCTCCCAATCCTCGATCCATGCGTCGAGACGACGCCTGGTCCGGACGATGTCGGTGTCGGGCAGTCCCGGGAGATTCCACCATGTTCGCGGGTCGGCGTACATGGCATCGAGGTCCTCGAGGTCCTCCGACGTCGGTGTCTTCAGATTCGGTGGGAACACGCGTCGTCTACCGTCGGCGTACCTATCGGGGTTGCCTCCATGTTCGGGGGTGGTGGATTGTTGCTGTGGCCTCTGATTCTTCGTATGAAAGTTGCTCATACCCCCGTGATAAAACTATGCCCCCATATTATGGTGAGGTTGTCACTATGTGGTCATTTTTGGCCATTTTTGGTGTGATTCTCGTTTTCCGGCCGTTCCGAGGCATGGTCCGTCGGTTGTTTCGGGTGCTATCCCGTCCTTCCGTCCCGTCCTCCTATTCCGTCCGGAAACAGGGAAGGGACGTCGCCTCCGATCGGGATGGATCGGAGGCGACGCCCCTTCAGACCAGGTTTCGGTTCCGCCCGCTCGGGAACGGGGCCGTCAGCCGGCCACCGACGGATCGATCGCGGGCAGCACGCCGGTGATCAGCAGCAGCGCTACGACGACGGCCAGCGCGATGCGGTAGATGGCGAACGCCTTGTAGGAGAACGTGCTCACGAACTTCAGGAAGCCGATGATCACGATGTAGCCGATGAAGAACGCGACGACGGTGGCAGCGATCGTCGGGCCCCAGCCGGGCCAGACATCGGCGCCGCCGATGGCCGCGCACGCCTTCACGTCGCCGCCGTCGCACGCGCTGACGTCCTTGATGGCGGACACCGATTCGAGAATCCCGGCGCCGAACACGGCGGGAATCGCCATGAGGAAGCTCACGCGCACGGCATCCTCGCGCGTGTAGCCCATCGCACGGCCGAACGTGATGGTGCCGCCGGAGCGGGAGACGCCCGGAATCAGGGCGAGCATCTGACCGACGCCGAACAGGAGCGCATCCTTGACGGTCATCTGCTTCATGGTCTTGACCTGCTTGGAGCGGGCGTCGAAGATCCACAGCAGCACGCCGAACACGGCGAGCACGGTGACCGTGATCCACAGGTTGCGCAGCGTCGTCTCGATCATGTCCTTGAACAGCAGTCCCGCCACGAGGATCGGCAGCGTGCCGATGATGATGAACCATCCCATCTGCGTGTCCGGGTTCTTCGCGCCGAGACGGGACCTGATGTCGGTCCCTTCCTTGCCGAACAGGGAGCCGAACCATGCGCCCAGGATGCGGATGATGTCGCGGCGGTAGAACAGGATCACCGCCAGTTCCGTGCCCAGCTGGATGATGGCGGTGAACGCGGCGCCCGGATCGGAGCCGATCATCAGATCGCCGATGATCCGGATATGCGCGCTGGACGACACCGGCAGATACTCGGTCAACGCCTGGACGAAGCCGAGGAATATAGCCTGAAAGAAATTCATAACCCTTCCAACCTCAGTGGATATACATGTATCGGGTGCGACGATTTCATCGATTGCCCTGCCCACTGTACTCAATGGGGCCTAAGACCACGCTTGCGCCGGGCGTCGCCGGCGGATGTCTTGCACAATGCACACAATGAGGCCATCGGTGGGGCCGCCGTGCCGATGCCGATTCCGATGCTGGGCGGATCGCCGCGGCAATGCGTTGAAGGAGCGTTTCATGGACAAGTACCGCAAGAGCAGGGCGTTCGCGCCGAAGGGTTTCTTCGAATGCGAGGGGAGGGGGCTGCAGTGGCTCGGCGAGGCCATGGCGCAGGGCGGTCCCCGCGTGGTGCAGGTGATCGGATGGGGAGATGGATACCTCGACATCGAGAAGGTGCATTCCGCCATGCCGACGGTCAAGGCGGCGCATGACTTCGGCGCCGCGCTCGCCCGCATGCATGATGCCGGCGCCCCGCATTTCGGTTCCGCGCCCGCAGGCTACGACGGCACCTGCTACTTCGGGCCGCTGCAGGATCCGGTGCCGATGGACACCGGCGCGTGGGACGATCCCGCCACCTATTTCGCCGAAGGCCGTCTGCTGCCGATGGTCGAACTCGGCATGCGTCGCGGCGAACTCGACAAGCACGACATGGAACTCACACAGCGCGTCGTCGACGCCCTGCCCGACCTGCTCGGCCGCGCCGCGGACGACAAGCCGGCGCGCGTGCACGGCGACCTCTGGAGCGGCAACGTGATGTGGACCGCCGACCGCGGCTTCAGCGAGGCGGTGCTCATCGACCCCGCGGCGCATGGCGGCCACCGCGAGGAGGACCTTGCGATGCTTGGCCTGTTCGGTATGACCTATCTGCGCGACATCCTCGACGGATACCAGTCCGTCCATCCGCTGAAGGCCGGATGGGAGGAGCGCATGACGCTGTGGCGGCTCTATCCGATCGCGGGGCACTGCGTCTTCTTCGGCGGCGGCTACGTCAGCGAATACCGGTCCATGTGCCGTTCGCTGCTGGGATGAGGCACGCCGCCGGGATGGCGGTCGCGGCGGGCCGCGTGATGGTCTCCCGCGGTATGGTCATAGGTTCTTCAGGAAGTCCTCCGTCTCCCTGACGAGCTGTTCGGCCCGGCCCGTGGCGTCCCCGACGTCGTGACGGGCCCTGTCGGCGGCATCCCGGTCACGTTCGAGATGCCGCACGTATTCGGCGAGCTGGTCGCTGCAGCGCGTGAGCATCGTGACCTTGGCCCTCCATGCGTCCGCTCGTTCGTTCAGGGAACCGGCGTCGAGAGAGGTCCCCATCTCCCGTTCGAGGGCGTGCAGCAGGGAGAGTGTGGCCTGCGGGCAATCGTCGGAGCCGGCATACTGGGGGATGGACACCCAGATGGAGGCGGTGTCGAACGATTGCTCACGGGCCATGTCGTCCAGCACGGTGGGGATGCCCACGGGGCCCGTGTATCCTTCCGTGTCCGATTCGCCGCAGGCGCAGGACCCGTCGGGACGGTCGGCCGCGTATCCGCCGTGCGTCACATCCACCGGGAGCGGACGCGTGTGCGGGCAGTCGGCGTACATCGAGCCGAGCGTGATGATGCGGTCCACGTCGAGTTCGTCGGCGATGCGCAGGCTCTGGCGGCAGTATTCGCGCCACCGGTAGTTGGGTTCGGGTGCGATCTGCGCGTAGACGACCCGGTCGGGGGAGAGCTCGATTTCGTAGAACGTCGTCTGCGGCCAGATGATGCGCGGCCGTCCGGTCACCCGGCACAGCATCGGACGCGACACCTGATAGTCGTAGTATCCGTCGCAGCTGATGTGCCGGATCTCCCGGGCGTCATACCGATCCACCAGATGACGGATCACATTCGTCGCCGACTGGCAGGCGTCGTTCCATCCGTCGAATGCCGCGATCAGGACGCGCCGTCCTTCGACTCGTTCCTCACTCATGCCTCCTACGATAATGTGCCGGTGCCGCGGTGCGGCGTCATTCCGCCGGTTTTTCGCCATGGGCGTGCGTCGTTCCGGGCGTGCGACACGCCGTGTTTGGCAAAACCGTGCGACGTCGTTATAGTAGTGCCTCGTGCTTCGGCGGCGATGACCGTCGAGACCGCGTGCGGACATAGCTTAGTTGGTAAAGCGCAACCTTGCCAAGGTTGAGACCGCGGGTCCGAGTCCCGTTGTCCGCTCTAAGGTCCGAAGAGTTGACGACCTTACGGTGGGTTAGCCAAGCGGTTAGGCAGCGGCCTGCAAAGCCGTATAGACGAGTTCGACTCTCGTACCCACCTCTCGGACGGCCGGTGATACGGCCGGAAGAGCATGACCCGGGCGGTTGGCGCAGAGGTAGCGCACTTCCCTGACACGGAAGGGGTCACAAGTTCGAATCTTGTATCGCCCACTCGGACCGATAGGGTCCGGTATCCGATAACTGAATATCATCGCAGGGGCGATTGGCGCAGCGGCTAGCGCACTTCGTTCACACCGAAGGGGTCGTAGGTTCGATTCCTACATCGCCCACTGGAATCCCGCTTCTCACGGCGGGAATCCTCTGCGGACATAGCTTAGTTGGTAAAGCGCAACCTTGCCAAGGTTGAGACCGCGGGTTCGAGTCCCGTTGTCCGCTCCATGTCACCCCGCCGATTGGCGGGGTTTTTGTTTTCCGGCGATCATCCTCCCGGCCTCTCGGCCATCGGTTGTCCGGCCGCACCCGATTGTGAAGATTCATCGGGGCTCTATCCACATTCCTCTGCGCGGCTGGACCCGGTTCATCGTCACTGGAATCGTGGAACCACGAGGAGCCTACCGGACGGGCAAGCGCTCCCCGCGCATCCGACGGCGCGACGCCGACGGATGGACCACGGACGAAGGAGTCGGCATGGACAGGGAATACGAACGGAGAAGACGGCGCAGACGCGCCGTCCGGCAACACGACGCGAGGAACAGGCGTTCACGAGACGACGTGCGCATGCGGCGTCGCCTCATCGTCATGATGACGGCGTCCGCGCTGCTGTCATCCACCGGCATCGCGCTGACGCGTGACGGCGTGGGGCCGGCCTTCGCCGGCGAACCAGAGGACGTGGACGGGTGCGTCGCGGCGATGACCTGGCCGTTGGACGAAGCGCGCGTCGCACGCGGATTCGACGGACCGGAACAACCTTGGATGGCCGGGCATCGGGGCGTCGACCTCGAGGCGGGAGCGGGGGAGCGGATCCTCGCGCCCGCCGACGGCGTCGTCTCCTTCGCCGGGGACGTCGCCGGCAAGCAGGTGGTGAGCATACGGCATGACGGCCTCGTCTCCAGCTTCGAGCCCGCCGTCACCGACCTCGGCGCCGGAGCGGCCGTCACGCGCGGAGCGCCCTTCGCGCAGGTGGCGGACCGTTCCGACCATTGCGACGGTGCGTGCCTGCACTGGGGCGTGCGTCGCGGAGGCGAGCGGTACATCGATCCGGAAGGCATGACGACCCCGCGGCGCATCGCGTTGAAGCCGTACGACCGATGACCGTCACGGGGACAAGGGACTACAATCGGTGGCGTCCACAGCATCAATAGGGGAACACGCATGATCAAGGAATATCTCAGGCCGCTGGAACAGCCGATCGACACCGACGGGAACCTGTTCTCGATTCTCGAGGACCGCGCCGCACGCAGGCGGACGATTCGCTCGTCGAGTACAAGGACCCGCGGACGGGCGCATGGGAGTCCTTCACCGCGGCCGGATTCAGGGACAAGGTCGTCGCGTTGGCCAAGGGGCTCATCGCCCGGGGCGTCATGCCCGGCGACGCGGTGTCCGTGATCTCCAGGACCCGCTGGGAATGGACGGCGCTCGACATGGCCATCATGTCCATCGGCGCGCTCACCGTGCCGGTGTATGAGACGAACTCGGCCACGCAGGTGAGCATGATCTTCAACGATTCGAAGGTGCGGATGGCGTTCGCGGAGAACGACATGCAGCGTGACAAGATCGAGTCCGTACGTGACGAATGCCCCGATCTCGGCGACGTGTACGTCATCGACTTCGGAGCGCTCGACACCATCGAGGAGTACGGCAGGACCGTCACCGACGCTGAATTCCGCGAGCGGGAACGTGCGGTGCACGGCACCGACCTCGCCACCATCGTGTACACGTCCGGTTCGACCGGCACGCCCAAGGGCGTCGAGCTGAGCCACGGCAACTTCCTGTTCATCACCTACTCCGGCGTCCGCTCCATGCCGGACATCGCGATGCCGGAACACGCCCGCCTGTGGCTGTTCCTGCCGCTCGCCCACGTGTTCGCCCGGTACATGCAGTTCTTCTGCTTCGCCGGCAACGTCACGCTGGGCCTGTCCGGCAACCTGAAGACGATCCTGTCCGACTTCGCCGCGTTCAAGCCGACGTTCATCCTCGCCGTGCCCCGCATCTTCGAGAAGATCTACAACGCCGCCTCGCAGAAGGCCGGCGCCGGATTGAAGGGGCGCATCTTCGCCGGCGCGACCGGCGTGGCCCGTGCGTGGAGCGCGGCGCAGCAGTCCGGGCCGATCCCGTTCTGGCTGAACCTCAAGCATGCGGTGTATTCCAGGCTCGTCTACCGGTCGATCATGCAGGTGTTCGGAGGCCACGTCGAATATGCGGTGTGCGGCGGCGCCCCGCTCGACAAGTCGATCGCGCATTTCTTCAACGGCATCGGCCTCCCGCTGCTCGAGGGCTACGGCATGACCGAGACCTGCGCCCCCGCCACCGTCAACCCCACGACCGGATACCGCATCGGCACCATCGGCCTGCCGATGCAGGGCACCGCGGTCGGCATCGCCGAGGACGGCGAACTGTGCATCAAGAGCCCGGCGGTATGCGTCGGCTACCACAACCATCCCGAGGTCACCAGGCAACAGATCGTCGACGGCTGGCTGCACACCGGCGATCTGGGATCGCTCGACGATGACGGCTTCGTGAGCGTGACCGGCCGCAAGAAGGACCTCATCATCACCGCCGGCGGCAAGAACGTCTCCCCGGGCGAACTGGAGGCGTCGGTGATGACCTCCCCGGTCGTCAACCAGTGCGTGGTCGTCGGCGACCGCAAGCCGTTCGTCGCCGCGATCGTCGCCCTCGACCTCGCCGAGACCAATACATGGCTCGAGGCGCAGGGCGCCGCGCCATGCGCGAGCCTCGCCGAGGCGGCCCGCAACCCCATCGTGTACGCGGAGGTGGAACGCGCCGTCAACAAGGCGGACGAACTGGTCTCCCGAGCCGAGTCGATCCGCAAATTCGAGATCGTGCCCGACGACTTCACCGAGGACAACGGACTCGTCACCGCATCGATGAAGGCCCGCCGCGAGGCCATCACCGAGCGCTACCGCGACCTCATCGACAACGTGATCTACGCCGGCAAGCGCTGAGACGGACCGGGACATCCGAAGATGCGACGAGGCCCGCGCCGATCGGCGCGGGCCTCGTCATGGTGCCGGTCCGATGCCGGTCACGTGGCGGCGTCACTGACGCGGCGCGGTCCTCTTCGTGTACATCTGCGTGGCGAGCAGCGTGGCGTAACGCTTGATGACCTTCGGACGGATGACCTTCATCGACGCGGTCATGAGCCCGTTCTCCTGCGTGAACTCCTCGGGCAGGATGATGAACTTGCGTACGGATTCGGCGCGGGAGACGCCCTCGTTGGCCTGATCGACCCACTTCTGCACTTCGGCGCGCACGGCGGCATTGGCCGCTGCCTCCTCCATCGGCATGTCCTCATCCAGTCCCTTCGCCGCGAGCCACGGGCGCAACGACTCCTCGTCCAATGTGATGAGGGCGGAGATGAACGGGCGCTTGTCACCGAGGACCAGCGCCTGCGAGACGATCTCGCAACGCTGGATGACCTCCTCGATGGGCCCGGGGGACACGTTCTTGCCGCCGGCTGTGATGATGAGGTCCTTCTTGCGGCCGGTGATGTACAGGAAGCCGTCGTTGTCGATGCGGCCCAGATCGCCGGTCGCATACCAGCCGTCCTCGGTGAAAGAGGTCTCGGTGGCCTCCTCGTTCTTATGGTAGCGGGGGAACACGGCGCGTCCCTTGACCTGGATTTCGCCGTCCTCCGCGATGCGCAGGGAGAATCCCGGGAACGCGATGCCGACCGAACCGGCATGGAACGGGACGCCCAGCACGTTGAACGCGCACGGGGCGGTCGTCTCGGTCAGGCCGTAGCCCTCATACACAGGCACGCCGGCGCCGCGGAAGAACGCCATGAGTTCCGGATCGAGCGGGGCGCCGCCGGCGACGATCCACTTGGCGCGGCCGCCCAGCACCTCGCGCAGCGACTTGTAGACCAGCGGATCGAACGCGGCTCGCTTCGTACGGGCCAGGGCCCCCGCGTGACCCTTCTCGGAGACTTCCTTCATATAGTTCTGCGCGGCGACGACGGCGGAGGCGAACACCATGCCCTTCGCTCCGTGTCCGGCCTTCTGCGAGGCGGCGTTGTACACCTTCTCCAGCACGCGGGGCACGACAATCATGATGGACGGCTTCGCGACCTGCAGGTCGGAGATCAGCGTCTTGATGCCGGTGGCGATGTAGATGTGGACGTCGGAGGCGACGACGATGTAGTTGATGGCGCGTGCGAACGAATGCGCCTGAGGCAGGAACAGCAGGATCGTGTTCCTCTTGTCGTGCAGCAGGCCCGGCATGTAGTCGGGCAGGTTCAACGCAGTCTGGCAGTAATGCTCGTGCGTCATCTCCACGCCCTTCGGCGCGGCGGTGGAACCGGACGTGTAGACGATCGAGCACAGGTCGGTCTTCTGCACCGAGTCGATGCGCTCGTCCAGCTCCTCGTCGGACACCGACTTGCCGTACGCCTTGATCTCGTCCAATCCGCCGGTCTCGAGGCACACGATGTGCTCCAGCGACGGGCACTCCTCGACGGCGCCATCGGCCTTGTCCCGCATGGCGGTATCCTGCACGATGAGCAGGCGGGCGTCGGAGTTGTTGACGATGTTGCGGATCTGCTCCGCGGAATCCGTGTCGTAGATCGTGGCGAGCACGCCTCCGCACGCCATGACGGCCGCGTCGGTCAGATCCCACTCGTAGGAGGTGCGGCACATGAACGCCACGCCGTCGCCCTTCTTCAGACCGTAGTGCAGCAGGCCTTTGGCGATCTCACGCACCTCCGCGAGGAACTCGTTCGCGGTCTTCGTCACCCACTCGCCGTTCTCCTTGTACGTGTACAGCGGATCGTCGCCCATGCGCGCGGCGCGGTCGGCGTAGATGTCGTAGATCGACGTGCCCATGTCCAGCGGGGGGTTGCCCTGCGTGGAGGTGGTCAGCAGGCCCGAGGCCGGGTCGATCTCCGTCACCGTGGGACGGTCGGGCCCCCAGACGTCGGTGTGAGGGAGTTCGATGGATTCCTCGCGGACGATGTCCTCTCCCGCGTAGTCGGGCTCGCTGCCCGAATCATCTCCGACCGGATGCACGAAGTCGGTGCCGAGATGCAACGCCTTCCGCGTGATGTTCGTGGTTTGCTGTTTCAGCGTGGAAAAAACGGACACGTGAAGCTCCTTGCCCAATCTCTGCAATGTCCTGTCTCAAAGGAGCAAGTCTAGTCGTCTTCGCGCGACACGTCACCTTACGGTGGCGTAGGCGTCATATGCGCCGCCGGCCTCGAATGCCGCGACCGTCGGCGTGGGACGGCCCAAAAGGCGGATGATTCGTCGTCCGGTGAGCACTTTCGGCTACACTGTTCGGCGTAATGACCTACACGGCCAATGTCAGAAAGGGCTCTCATGGCTGGAATCAAGGAAGCCACGGTGGCTTTCGGTGTGCTGGGCGAGACGTCGGATGTCGAATCCCGCGTCGCGTTGACCCCGGACATCGTCACCAGGCTCGGCAGGAGCGGCGTCTCCTGCCTCATCGAACGCGGCGCCGGCGCCGCGGCGCAATACACGGACGAGGACTACGAGAAGGCGGGGGCGACCGTCGCCACGCGCGACGAGGTGATCGCCAAGGCCGACGCGCTCGGTTTCGTCGACCGTCCGGACGCCTCCGTCATCGCCAAGCTGCGGAAGGGACAGTGGGTGATCGGCATGCTCGGCTCCTTCACGGACGCCGACTACGTCGCCTCGCTCGAAAAGGCGGGCGTCGTCGGCGTGGCGATGGAGAAGCTGCCCCGCCAGCTTTCCAGCGCGCAGTCGATGGACGAGATGACCTCGCAGAACTCCGTGATGGGCTACAAGGCCGCGATCCTCGCCGCCGACGCGTATGGCTCCTTCCTGCCGATGATGACCACCGCCGCCGGCACCATCCGTCCGGCGAAGGCCCTGGTGCTCGGCGCCGGCATCGCGGGGCTCCAGGCCATCGGCACGCTGCGCCGCCTCGGCGCGGTCGTCACCGCGTACGACGTGAGACCCGCCTCCAAGGGCGAGGTCGAGTCGCTCGGTGCGAAGTTCCTCGATCTGGGACTCGACTTCTCCAAGGGACAGGGCGAGGGCGGCTATGCGCGCGCCCTGACCCCCGAGGAGCAGGCCCAGCAGCAGGCCGCGGTCGACGCGAAGGCCGCCGGATTCGATATCGTCATCACCACCGCCAAGGTCCCCGGCAGGAAGCCGCCGGTCCTGCTCACCAAGGCCGGCGTCGAGGGCCTGCACCGCGGAGCCGTGATCGTCGACTGCGCCGCCTCCGATCTCGGCGGCAACGTCGAGGGGTCCGCGGTCGGCACGCACGTGACCGACGGCGGCGTCACCATCATCGGCGCGCCGTACCTCGCCTCCGGCGTCGCCACCACCGCGTCCAACCTGCTCGCCCGCAACGTGGCCGACGTGCTCGCCCACTTCGTGCGTGACGGGAGGCTCGCCCAGGACCTGGGCGAGGAGCTCGACTCCGCGCTCGTCGTGGCCGGCCGCGCCGAGGTCCCGGCCGAGGGCAAGTCCGAAGAGAAGAAGTAAAGGAAAGGGGACAAGGAAATGCCTACGCTCGTCGTTTCCATCACGCTGTTCGTGCTCGCCCTGCTCATCGGCATCGAGGTGATTGGCAAGGTGCCTGCCACCCTGCACACTCCGCTGATGTCCGGCGCGAACTCCATCCACGGCATCGTCATCGTCGGCGTCGTCATCGTCGCCGCCGAGGCCAACTCGCCGCTCGCCTACGTGTTCATCTTCCTGGCCGCGGTGCTCGGCACGATGAACGTCGTTGGCGGCTACGTCGTCACCGACCGCATGCTCGAGATGTTCAAGTCCAACAAGAAGAAGGGGGAGGAGAAGTAAATGGCCTCCGCAACCGTCGGAACCATCGACATCGTCGCCTGGTTCGTCTACCTGTTCTCCGCCGTCCTGTTCGTCGTGGGCCTGCACTTCATGAACTCGCCCAAGACCGCCCGCAAGGGCAACCAGATCTCCGCGTTCGGCATGGTCGTCGCCGTCCTCATGGCGTTCATCGTGCTGTTCGCCAAGGGATTCATCAACACGATCGCCGTGGCCGTGCTCGTCGTCGGCATCCTCATCGGCGCGGTCGCCGGCGTCGTGTCCGCCAAGAAGGTCAAGATGACGGACATGCCGCAGCTCGTCTCCGTGTTCAACACGGTCGGCGGCGGCGCGGCGGCGCTCGTGGCCCTGAACGACATCCTCACCAAGGAAGGCCTGCCGGACATCGTCGTGCTCATCACCGCCGGCCTCGGCATCCTCATCGGCTCCGTCACGTTCACCGGCTCGCTCATCGCCGCCGGCAAGCTGCAGGGCATCAAGTGGGTGAAGAAGCTCGCCCTGCCCGGCAAGGGCGTGTGGAACGTGCTGTTCGCCGTCCTGTCCATCGTCGCGCTCGTCATGCTGTGCGTCCAGCCCGAGCAGCGTCTGCTGTGGTCGATCCTCACGACCGTGTTCGCCCTGTGCTACGGCCTCGTGTTCGTCATCCCGATCGGCGGCGCCGACATGCCCGTCGTCATCTCCGTGTTGAACGCCTGCACCGGCACCGCCGTCGCCATGTCCGGCCTCGCCATCGACAACGTCGCCCTGATCGTGGCCGGCGCGCTGGTCGGCTCGGCCGGCGTGACCCTGTCCATCCTCATGGCCCAGGCCATGAACCGTCCGCTGCTGTCCGTCCTCGCCGGCGGCTTCGGCGGCGGTTCGGGTGCGTCCGCCGCGGGCGAAGGCCCTGAAGGCACGATGAAGGAGACCAGTCCGGACGACCTCGCCGTCCAGCTCGTCTACGCCGAGAAGGTCATCTTCGTGCCCGGCTTCGGCCTCGCCCAGGCGCAGGCCCAGCGCGAGCTCGCCGATCTGGGCGAGCTGCTCAAGGCCCACGGCGTCGAGGTCTCCTACGCCATCCACCCGGTCGCCGGCCGTATGCCCGGCCACATGAACGTGCTGCTGGCCGAGGCCAACGTGCCCTACGAGGAGCTCGTGGACCTCGACGAGATCAACCCGCAGTTCCCGCAGGCCAACGTGGCCCTGGTCGTCGGCGCGAACGACGTCACCAACCCGGCCGCCCGCCGACCCGGCACCCCGGTCTCCGGCATGCCGATCCTCGACGTCGACAAGGCGCAGAACGTGGTCGTCATGAAGCGCGGCCGCGGCATGGGCTACGCCGGCATCCAGAATGAGCTCTACTTCGAGGACAACACGCAGATGCTGTTCGGCGACGCGAAGAAGAGCTTGCAAGCCGTCATCAACGCCGTCAAGGAATTGCTGGCGTAAACGAGCCGTTCCGCGTCGGACGAGCAGTGGCCCCTCCATCGGAGGGGCCACTCGCGTATTCCCGGTCCAGCCGGCCGACGGGTCGGGCGGGGAGACCGACCTGGCCTCACAGATCGAACACGCGCGTGACGAACGCGGTGACGCGGCTCCAGTAGAGCTCCGGATCCGTGCTCGCGGCGAGGGCGTGGCCGGCGCCCGGCACCAGCAGCCGCTCACGGTCCGGACATGCGCAGGCGGCGATGTTGCGGTCGAGGAACGCTGGGTCGACGAACATGTCCGCACCGCCGTGGATGAACATCATCGGAATGATCGTGCGACGCAGCGAACGGACGCAGGACGCCTCGGCGAACCCGTATCCGGCGACGCGGCGTGAGATCGACGACATGAGGTCCACGACCGGCACTCCCATCCATCGGCGGGGCAGATGATACATGCCCTTCGCGTTGAACAGGAACTGATCCCGCACCGACGTGTACCCGCAATCCTCGATCGCGGCCTTCACATTGCGGGGCAGGGCCGCCTCGCCGGTCGTCATCATCACCGTGGCGGCACCCATCGAGACGCCGTGCAGCAGGATGCGGGCCTCGGGGTCGCTCGCCGTCACGAGGGAGAGCCATCCCAGCAGGTCGCGACGTTCCAGCCAACCCATGCCGATGTATCGTCCCTCGCTCAGCTCATGACCGCGCTGCGCCGGGACCAGCACGGTGAATCCCATCCGCGCGAACCGATGGGCGTATTTCGCCATGTCGGCGGGCTTGCCCGCATAGCCGTGCATGCAGACCGCGTACAGATGCGGCGCGGGGGAGGCGCAATCCGGATCGAACAGCCACCCGTGGAGGCGCAGCCCGTCCTCGCTGCGCAGCGCCACCGGTTGCTTCGCCTTGTCGAACCAGCGTGCGGCTTCGGCCTCCTCGGCGGCGTCGTGGTGCGGTGCGGCGAGATACGACGCCGAGGCGCCGGAGGACATCAGCCGTTCCATCCAACGCGACCAGTCGAGGTCCAGCGACAGGTGGAACATCAGTTCGGCCATCGCATATGTCCCCGCGGCGAGCAGTCCCGCGCCCGCGCCCGCCCCGATCAGCATGTTCCTGACGATTCGCTCCATTGCAGCTCGATTCCCTTGAAAACCATCGACGACACCAGTCTATCCGCCTCGTTGTCCCGCCGCCTCGTATACTTGGTTGCTGTTGCTTTGGCGAGGGAAGAAGCGGTTCCCCATGGGAATCCGCGCTTCCGTTATCGACTCGGCGTGAATCATCCCTCCTTGGGACGTTCTGCGGCGCGTCGTGGCGTCAAAAGACAGAACGACAAGTGACACAACCCACTTAACGAAACCAACCAAGGAGCATAACCATGGCTACCAAGATCGTCCTCAACGGCGATGTCCGCAACGAGTTCGGCAAGGGCGCCGCGCGCCGCATGCGCGTCGCCAAGCTCATCCCCGCCACCATCTACGCCGGTGGCGCCGAGCCGAAGTTCATCGCCCTGCCGATGAAGGAGACCACCCTTTCCCTGCGCCACACCAACGCCCTGTTCGAGCTGAACTTCGGTGACGAGAAGGCCATGGCCGTCGTCAAGGACGTCCAGAAGAACCCGGTCAAGCGCATCGTCGAGCACATCGACTTCTACGAGGTCAAGGCCGGCGAGAAGATCGACGTCGAGGTGCCGGTGTTTGTCGAGGGCACCCCGAAGGGCGCCGCCGTCGCGTTCGTCGACATCCAGGAGCTCAAGGTCCGCGCCGACGTCGCCAACCTGCCGGAGCGCATCGTCGTGAGCGTCGAGGGCCTGACCGACGGCACCAAGGTGTTCGCCAAGGATGTCGTCCTGCCCGAGGGCGTCGAGCTCGACGTCGAGGATCCGGAGGAGTCCGTCGTCACCGTCGAGGTGCCGGAGGATGCCACCGAGTCCACTGCCGCCACGGAGGCCGCCCCGGCCGCCGACGCCGCTGCCGCCCCGGCCGCGGACGCCCCGGCCGCCAAGTGATCCGAGCCGGAGCGAATCCGGCCGATGGCTTCCCTAGAAGACCCGCGACCCCGGCGGCCGCGGGTCTTTTCATAATGTGAACCATGTCATATTCCGACGTCGGGGATGTGACAAAGTATCCCACAGCACCGCATGCCACGAGCGTGCGGCTGACCCTTCGCAATGAACGCCGTCCCATGGGCGGCCGAATGATAAAGAAGTGAACATGACTGAGAACACGCATCACGATCCGGCGGCGCTCGACAAGCTTGTCGAGCCCTTCACCGTACTGCCGAACGACAACCCCGCATCCGACGCCAAGCGCGCCGAGCTCATCGACAAGCCGGCGTTCGGACAGGTCTTCTCCGACAACATGACCCACATGACCTGGACCAAGGGCGAGGGCTGGGGCGACCGTCGCGTCGAACCGTACGCGCCGCTGAAGATGGATCCGGGCGCCTCCGTGCTGCATTACGCGCAGGAGTGCTTCGAGGGCCTCAAGGCCTACCGTCACGCCGACGGCTCCACCTGGCTGTTCCGTCCGGATGCGAACGCCGAGCGTTTCCAGAACTCCGCCAAGCGTCTGTACCTGCCCGAGCTGCCGGTCGACGATTTCATCGGCTCCGTCGCCGCCCTCGTCCGCCGTGATGTGAACTGGGTCCCGTCCCGCCGCGAGTACACGCTGTACATGCGTCCGTTCATGTTCGCCTCCGAGCCGTTCCTCGGCGTGCGTGCCCCGCACGAGGTCGACTACTGCGTGATCGCCTCCCCGTCCGGCCCGTACTTCCCGGGCGGCGTCAAGCCCGTGAGCATCTGGGTCGAGGACAAGTGGTTCCGCACCGGCCCCGGCGGTACCGGCTTCGCCAAGTGCGGCGGCAACTACGCCGCCTCCCTGCTCGGCGAGTACACCGGCATCGAGAACGGGTGCCAGCAGGTCTGCTTCGTCGACGCGGCCACCAAGACCTACCTTGAGGAGCTCGGCGGCATGAACATGATGGTCGTCCACAAGGACGGCCACGTGGAGACCCCGTCCCTCACCGGCAACATCCTGCCGGGCGTGACCCGTCGCTCCCTCATCCAGCTGCTGCAGGACGAGGGCCGCGACGTGGTCGAGACCATGATCGCCATCGACCAGTTGCTCGAGGACATCAAGTCCGGCGAGGTCACCGAGGTGTTCGCCTGCGGCACCGCCGCCATCATCACCCCGATCGGCCGCTTCAAGTCCGAGAAGTTCGATGTGACCGTCGCCGACGGCGGCTCCGGCGAGCTGACCGTGGCCCTGCGCAACAAGCTGCTCGGCATCCAGCTCGGCGAGATCGAGGATCCGCACAACTGGATGTGGAAGGTCTGCTGAGACCGTTCGAACATCCATTCGACTGAAGGCCCCTCATCCCTTACGAGAGTAAGGGTGAGGGGCCTTGCTTTTCGGCTCGGACCATTCGAACAAAAGTGACTCTTCGTATTTGGCGTGTATGGCCGGTAAAACACAGTACTGTGGCTATGGTACCTGAGGGGGTGGTGACGTTTTGTTGGACGTCGTTGTCTGTATGGTCGTTCAGCACGTTATCGCAGGTGTTCAGGCGACGAGCCCGAGCTCGACGCGTTTGTCCATGATGCTCATGCCGTATTCGGTCTTGATGCGCTTGTCCCTGTACCAGACCAT
>NZ_JAHBBF010000005.1 GCF_019331725.1 Bifidobacterium saguinibicoloris | reverse complement strand
TTGAAGATTTGCGGCGGTCATGGCCAGGGTGAGACGCCCGGTCCCATTCCGAACCCGGAAGCTAAGGCCCTGCACGGCGATGGTACTGCACCCGACAGGGTGTGGGAGAGTAGCACGCCGCCGCATCACACTCACGAGGACCCCAGGTCGAGCACACGCTCCCAGGGGTCCTCCCATACCCAAACAAACACACACACAACAACCAGACACACGCCCACATACATCATCGACGATTCCGGATACCGACGCCCATGCGTTCCACCGCAAGGGCGTAATCCCACGATGCGGGCGAAAGTGGACAGTACCGGGCGTTCCATGCGGCGCCATTGTTACGATGGGGCGTTATGAGCGAGAACATCATGCGAATCATCGACCTTCGTGGTCAAGTCCTTTCCCGTGCCGAACTGCTGGCCGCGATGCCGCGCGCCGCCATGGGCACCTCCGAGGCCACCGATCTGGTGCGCCCGATCCTGGACGACGTCAAGGAGCGCGGCGCCGCCGCCCTGCGCGACTTCGAAGAGAAATTCGATCATGTCCGCCCCGAACACCTTCGCGTGCCCAAGGAGGCCATCACCGCCGCCCTCGATACGCTCGACCCCGAAGTCCGCGCCGCCATCGAGGAATCCGTGCGCCGTGCCCGCGCCGTCGCCGCCAATCAGGTGCCGAAGGACTTCCACACCGACCTCGCGCCCGGCGCCCGTGTCGCCGAACGTTGGATTCCCATCCAGCGCGTCGGCCTCTACGTGCCCGGCGGCAAGGCCGTGTACCCGTCGTCCGTCATCATGAACGCCGTGCCGGCCCAGGCCGCCGGCGTCGAATCGCTGGCCATCGCCACCCCGCCCGCCCGTGACGACGCGCAGGGCCTGCCCAACAAGACCATCCTCGCCACCTGCGCCATCCTCGGCGTGGACGAGGTGTACGCCGTCGGCGGCGCGCAGGCCATCGCCATGTTCGCCTACGGCGCCAAGGGCAGCGAGCCGCAGGACGGCGACGTGCTCTGCGATCCGGTCGACAAGATCACCGGTCCCGGCAACATCTTCGTGGCCACCGCCAAGTCCCTCGTCTCCGCCTTCGTCGGCATCGACGCCGTCGCCGGCCCCACCGAAATCGGCATCATCGCCGACAAGGACGCGAACCCGAGCCTTGTGGCCGCCGACCTCATCGGCCAGGCCGAGCACGACGAGCTCGCCGGTTCCGTGCTCTTCACCGACTCTCCGGAACTCGCCGACAAGGTGCAGGAGAACCTCAACTACCGTGTGCCGCGCACCGAGCACGCCGAACGCGTCCACACGTCGCTCTCCGGCACGCAGTCGGCCATCGTGCTGACCGACGGCCTCGACCAGTCCATCGACGCGGCCAACGCGTACGCGGCCGAACACCTCGAGATCCAGACCGCGAACGCGGACGACGTGGTCAAGCGCATCAAGAACGCCGGCGCCATCTTCCGCGGCCCCTACTCGCCGGTCCCGCTCGGCGACTACATGTCCGGCTCCAACCACGTGCTGCCGACCGGCGGCACCGCCCGCTTCGCCGCCGGCCTCGGCGTCCATACGTTCATGAAGCCCGTCGAAGTCATCGAATACGACGAGGAGGGACTCAAGGCCCTGGCCGCGCGCATCAACGCGTTCGCCGTCTCCGAGGACCTTCCCGCGCACGGCGAATGCGTGCTGTCCCGCTTCGTCAAGGACCCGTACGACAAGGCCACCCTTCGCGAACAGGAACAGGAGGCCGGCCTGCGCTGAGAGCGGACCGGACACGACGTCCCGCGTCATTGTGCGACGGGACGAACCCAGAAAGACCGAAACCAATGACTGACAACAACGCGATCCCCGCGAACCTGCCCCTGCGCAACGACCTGATCGGCGAGGAGCCGTACGGCGCTCCCCAGCTGGACGTGCCCGTGTGCCTCAACGTGAACGAGAACCCGTACACGCCGGATCCGGCCGTCTGCGACACCATCGCCCGCCGCGTGCGCGAGATCGCGCCGACGCTGAACCGGTACCCGGACCGCGAACACATCGAACTGCGCAAGGCGTTCTCCACGTATCTCGAACGCGAATCCGGCGTGAAGCTGGACGTCGACGAACTGTGGGGCGCCAACGGCTCCAACGAGATCATGCTCCAGCTCTTCCAGGCGTTCGGCGGCCCGGGGCGCACCGCACTCGGCGCCGACCCCACGTACTCCATGTACCCGGAGTATGCACGCGACACGTTCACCGGCTGGAAACTCGCCCACCGCAACGAGGACTTCACACTCAACGTGGAGAAGACCATCGAGGCGATCCACGAGGTCAAGCCGAGCATGGTGCTGCTCACCAGCCCGAACAACCCGACCGGCACCCCGCTGCCGATGGAGGACATCGAGCGCATCCTCGCCGCCTGCGAGACCGCCGAAGTGGCGGGCGCCGGCGAAGGCGTGCACCCGATTCTCGTCATCGACGAGGCGTACGTCGAGTTCCGCAAGCCCGGCACCCCGAGCGCCGTGACCCTCATCAAGGACCATCCGAACCTGGCCGTCAGCCGCACCATGAGCAAGGCGTTCGCCTTCGCCGGCGCACGCGTCGGCTACCTCGCCGCCAGCAAGGGCATCATCGACTGCGTGCGCATCGTGCGCATGCCGTACCACCTGTCCGCCGTGACGCAGGCCGCCGCCATCGCCGCGTTCGAGCACACCGACGAACAGCTGAGCCGCGTCGACCATCTGCGCGAGACCCGCGAGGCCACCGCCGCATGGCTCAAGGAGCGGACGTACAAGGGCGAACCGCTCGAAGTCGCCGAATCCGGCTCCAACTTCCTGCTGTTCGGAGGCCATTTCGACAAGCGCGACGCCATCTTCGAGGGACTTCTCGAACGGGGCGTGCTCATCCGCGTCGTCGGCCCGGACGGCTGGCTGCGCGTCTGCATGGGCACCGACGAGGAGATGGCACGCTTCCGTGACGCGCTCGTCGAAACGATGCGCATCGTGGAAGCCGAATAGGCAGAACAGGCAAACCCACCAGCCGGCCGCACCGGCATGAAGGAGCATCATCATGGCGCGCACCGCGCACATCGTCCGTGAGACCAGCGAATCGCACATCGACCTCGAACTCAACCTCGACGGCACCGGACAGACCGACATCGACACGTCCGTGCCGTTCTACAACCATATGATGAACGCGCTCGGCAAGCACTCGCTCATCGACCTCAAGATCCACGCGTACGGCGACACCGACATCGACGTGCACCACACCGTGGAGGACACGGCCATCGTCTTCGGCGAGGCGCTGAAGCAGGCGCTCGGCGACAAGCGCGGCATCCGCCGTTTCGCCGACGCCACCGTGCCGCTCGACGAGGCGCTCGCCAAGGCCGTCGTCGACATCTCCGGCCGCCCGTACGTGGTGTGCACCGGAGAGCCGGAAGGCTACGAATACTGCATGATGGGCGGCCACTTCACCGGCTCCCTCGTGCGTCACGTCATGGAATCCATCGCCCTGCACGCCGGCATCTGCCTGCACATGCAGGTCCTCGCCGGACGCGACCCGCACCACATCGCGGAAGCCGAATTCAAGGCGCTGGCGCGCGCCCTGCGCTTCGCCATCGAACCCGATCCGCGCATCGAAGGCCTCATCCCCAGCACGAAGGGAAGCCTGTGATGGCCGGCTGGGACGACATGGACGACCCGAACGATCCGACCAACCCGAACGATCCGACCAACCCGACCGACCCGACCGACCCGAACGGACAGGACGGCTTCGACCCGGACGCCTCGCACCTGTCCGACGAGGACATCGCCAGGGCGATGGCCGGCTTCGAGCAGGAGTTCGCGGACACGTCGGACGATGCCGGACATGGCGATGCGGGCCATGACGGCAAGGACCGTGGGGACGGGGAAAACGCGTCCGACAGCGACCTGCCGGACCTCGGCGACATCGACATCCCCGACGACGCCTCGTCCATCGACCCGTCCGCCGGGTTCGAGGACGCGCTCGCCGGACTGCTCGGTGACAAGGCGAAGATGGCGGCCATCGTCACCCGCATCGCCTCCGCGCAGCTGCTCGCCGCGTTCTGCCAGCTGTCCGACATCTCCGCCGACTGCGTGGGCTCCAACCAGGGCGCGATCGCGGTGCTGCGCAACCTCGACGGCGACGCGCCGGAGGCGGCCGCACGCGACATCACCACCGTGGTGGGCGGCATGAGCGTCGTGCTTGGCGTGAACCGCGCCGACAAGCTCGAAGTGACCCTGTATGCCGGAGGACAGGGCGGGCAGACGCTTGCGCCGCCCATCCTGTTCAACTCCACGCCGCGGTTCGTGGAGGACCTCATGCTGGGCATCACCACCGTGGCCCAGTTGAAGACCCAAGGCTTCGAGGTCGTCGATTCGGGCAGCCTCGACCACGATTCCGCCATGAAGGTGATTGCCGACCACACGCGGTTCGGCCGCGGCGGCTCCACCCGCGGGTCGCGCGTGTCCTGAGCCGCGACTGGTCGCCATCGACCGGCGGCGTCCCGTCCATCATCGTCCGCATCATCCCAACGAAAGGGGAGACAATGACCACCGCAGTGGTGTTCGACTACGGTTTCGGCAACGTGCGTTCCATGGTGCGTGCGCTCGCCCGTCTGGGCGTCGACACGTCCCTCACCTCCGACTACCGTCAGGCGCTCGAGGCCGACGGCCTCGTCGTGCCCGGCGTGGGGGCGTTCGCCGCATGCATGGAGGGCCTGCGCAAGGTGGGCGGCGACAGGGTGATCGTCGACCGTCTGCGCGCCGGACGCGCCGTGCTCGGCGTGTGCGTGGGCGAGCAGGTGCTGTTCGACACCGGCCATGAGCACGGCGAGAACGCCGCCGGCGTGGGTCTCATCGGCGGGAGCATCGATCCGCTCGACGCGGACGTCGTGCCCCACATGGGATGGGACACCGTCGAGGCCGCGTCCGGTTCCGTCCTGCTTGACGGCGTCGAGGACGAACGCTTCTACTTCGTCCACTCCTACGCCGCGCACGAGGCGACCGCCAAGGATCTGAGCGGTCTGCAGATCGAAATCGCCGACGAGCAGCGGGTCACCTGGTGCACGTACGGACGCAGCCGGTTCGTCGCCGCCTATGAGCGTGGCCCCCTGTTCGCCACCCAGTTCCACCCGGAGAAGTCCGGCGACGCCGGCGCTCAGCTCCTGAAGAACTGGATCGCCACGTTCTGACATGGGCGTGAAGCTACGACGGACGTTCCAAGAATCAACAGAAAGGCCTACTTATGTCCCTGACACTGCTTCCCGCCGTCGACGTGCGTGACGGCAAGGCCGTGCGTCTGCGCCAAGGCGAATCCGGCTCCGAGACCGACTACGGCTCCCCGCTCGAGGCGGCCCGCACCTGGGTGGAGTCCGGCGCCGAATGGATCCACCTCGTCGATCTCGACGCCGCGTTCGGCACGGGCGACAACCGCGCCCAGCTGCGCGAGATCGTCCACGAGCTCGGCTCCCGCGTCAACATCGAGATGTCCGGCGGCGTGCGTGACGACGCCTCGCTCGACGCGGCGCTCGAAGCCGGTGCGGCCCGCGTCAACATCGGCACGGCCGCGCTCGAGAACCCGGAGTGGACGCGCAAGGCGATCGCGAAGTACGGCGACCGTGTGGCCGTCGGCCTCGACGTGCGTGGACACACGCTCGCCGCGCGCGGCTGGACCCGTGAGGGTGGCGACCTGTTCGAGACGATGAAGATGCTCGACGACGCCGGCTGCTCCCGCTACGTCGTCACCGATGTGGCCCGTGACGGCATGATGAGCGGTCCGAACCTCGACCTGCTGCGCGAGGTGGCCGAACGCACGGACGCGAAGGTGACCGCCTCCGGCGGCATCTCCAAGCTCGACGACCTGAGGAACATCAGGAAGCTCGCCGACCTCGGCGTCGACTCCGCGATCCTTGGCAAGTCCCTGTACGCTCGCGCCTTCACCCTCGAGGAGGCGCTCGAGGTCGCTAGGTAGGCGTCGGCAGCTGAATCAACATGATGAATCCCGGAAGACCGGAACGTCTTCCGGGATTTGTTGTACTGGGAGGTTGTCAGCGCAAGGATTCCCGGAGTTGGTTGGTGGTTTCCGGGAATCCTTGTGCTGAGTCGCAGTCGGTGCAAGAAATCCCGGCGGATCGGGGTGGTTTCCGGGAATCCTTGCACAGAGGCATGATCAGCGCAGGGATTCCCGGAAAACCAGGTCGGCTCCCCGGGAACCGCCGGTCACGCGCAGGGCAGCTGCCCCTTCTTGATCATCTTCTTGAACACCGCGTAATCCTCGTCGTTCTGTTCGGCGTAGCTCACCGCGAACGAGGAGACCGCTTGGTCGAACTCGTCGGAGCCGCCCAGGTAGTTGGCGATGGCGATGGCGTCGCCGGTGCGCGCGTGCGCGTGCGCCAGGCACCATGCGCACATGCGCGCGAGGTCGGACAGCGCCGTGGCGTTGAGGTTGTCGATGTCGATGGATCCCTTGCCGTTCCACAGCTGACGCACGTAGTAGTCGCGTTGCCGGCCGTCCTCCGCCATGAGGCTTGTCCATCCGAGGAGCACGTCGGCGGTGGACTGGATGAGCTTCTGCCCCTGCACGACGCGTTCGCCGTGCGTGGCGTATGGTGAGGCGCCGCAGTAGTGCTCGAGCACCGAGTAGGTGGCTTCCTTCATCTGGATCATCATCGGATCGTCGATGTCGCGTGCGATCCACACCGTCGCCCACGCGCGCTGGCCCACGGAGCCGACGCCCACCACCTTGCGCGCCGCGTCCTGATAGCGGAAGTGGTCGAACACCCAGCGGCGGTCCTCGTACAGGGAGTGGCGGTAGTTGTCGAACAGGGTGTCGATGCGTGCCTGGAGGGCGTCGAGGTCCGCGTATCCGCTGAGCTCGTTGATGGGCACCAGCTCCGGCGGGTTCGATTTGAACCGCAGCTTGCCGTCCTTGAACCGGCAGAGCTTGGCGGCGGCCGCGTCATTGTCCTTGAGCAGCGCCTTCATGGCGGCCTCGCGTAGGGTGCGGTTGCGTTTGCCGCCCGCGTTCGTCTCGAACCGGTCGAGCGTCTCCTCCACGTCGAGATGCTCGTACCAGGCGTCGAGATAGTCCATTTCGGAGAACCATTTGATGCGTTCGCGGTAGGTGCGCACGCATTGCGTCACCGCGGCGCGGATGTCCTTCTCCTTGAGTTTGTTGGCGCGTCCGCAGATCTCGACGGAGACGGCGAGGCGCTTGAGGTCCCACTCCCAGGGGCCGATCGCCGTCTCGTCGAAGTCGTTGATGTCGAAGACGAGACGTGCGGAGGGGGAGCGGAAGATGCCGAAGTTGCCGATGTGCGCGTCGCCCACGCACTGCACGGGGATGCCGCTGACGGGCGTGGTGGCGAGGTCGTTGGTCATGATGAGCACGGTGCCCCGGTAGAACGTGAACGGGCTGACGCTCATCCGCTTGTAGCGCAGCGGGATGAGGTCGGGCACGCGGATGGCCGACTGCTCCTCGAGCAGGGCGATGGCCTCCTTGCGTCCGGACCGCACCTGCCAGACGGCGTGCGATTCGAGCGGCGCCTGCGCGCGGGCCGCGATGCCGGCGCGGGAGCGTTCGCGTGGGGATTCCGCCTGTCGCCACGAGGCGACGTCGATGGGGGGATGTTCGGATGGGGTGATGTGGTCCTCATTGCTCATATCCCACTACTGTACCGGCGCGTCCGTGCGGCCGCGCACGTATCCCGCGGTATGGGCCGGCGTGGGGCCGTCATGAGCGGAGACGGGGAGTGTGAAACGTCCTGTGAAACGTTCGTCCGATGTTGTGGAACAGTCCGTGAAACATGGGTCGTCCGATGGGGCGCGACGTGGTGCGACCGCGTCGTGATCGCCCTGCGGCGAAGGTGCGACGGGAAGGCGCCGTTCGGCCGTCTCATGCGGGAAGCCGGCGGTAACAAACCGATAACACGGCGATGTGAGGATTGGTGCCTATGGATAAGCAGCAAGAGTTTGCCCTGCGCACCGTCGAGGAACGCGACGTGCGCTTCATTCGCCTGTGGTTCACGGACGTGCTCGGCACCCTCAAGTCGGTGGCCATCGCGCCGGCGGAACTCGAGGCGGCGTTCGAGGAGGGCCTGGGGTTCGACGGTTCCGCCATCGAAGGCATGACCCGCGTCTCCGAGGACGACATGATCGTCAGGCCGGACCCCTCCACCTTCCAGATTCTGCCGTGGCGAGGAGGCCCGCAGGGTACCGCCCGCATGTTCTGCGACGTGCTCACCCCCGAGGGCGAGCCGAGCCTGGGTGACCCGCGCCACGTGCTCAAGCGCTCGCTCGCCAAGGCGAAGGAGAAGGGCTTCACGTTCTACGTGCACCCCGAGATGGAGTTCTACCTGTTCGAACAGCAGGACGACTGGTCCAAGGCGCCCACGCCCATCGACGAGGGCGGCTACTTCGACCACGTGCCGCGCAGCCCAGGCATGGACTTCCGCCGCGCCACCGTGAACATGCTCGAGCAGATGGGCATCTCGGTGGAGTACTCGCATCATGAGGCCGGCCCGGGCCAGAACGAGATCGACCTCCGGTACGCGGACGCCCTCACCACGGCCGACAACATCATGACGTTCCGCACCGTGGTCAAGGAGATCTCCCTGGAGCGCGGCATCCACGCCAGCTTCATGCCGAAGCCCCTGGCCGACGCCCCCGGTTCCGGCATGCACACGCACCTGAGCCTGTTCGAAGGGGACGCGAACGCGTTCTACGAGGCCGGCCAGGAGTTCAACATGTCGATGACGGCCCGTCAGTTCGCCGCCGGCATCCTGCACCACGCCGCCGAGATCTGCGCGGTGACGGATCAGTACGTCAACTCGTACAAGCGCCTGTGGGGCGGCAACGAGGCGCCGAGCTACATCTGCTGGGGCCACAACAACCGTTCCGCGCTGCTGCGCATCCCGCAGTACAAGCCGGGCAAGGGCAACTCCGCGCGCATGGAGTTCCGTGGCCTCGACCCGGTGGCCAACCCGTACCTCGCATACTCCGTGCTGCTCGCCGCCGGCCTCGACGGCATCGAGAAGCAGATGACGCTCGGCGAACCCACCAGCGACGACGTCTGGGAGCTCACCGACGAGGAGCGTCAGTCCATGGGCATCGAGCCGCTGCCGCGTTCCCTCGGCGCCGCGCTCAAGATCATGGAGAAGTCCGACTTCGTGGCCGACGTGCTCGGCGAGCACGCCTTCAACTACTTCCTGCGCAACAAGCGCCGGGAGTGGGAGGAGTACAACCAGCAGGTCACCCCGTACGAGCTCAAGAAGTATCTGCCGAAGCTGTGATTCCGTCGTCCGTCTGTGGATGATATGCGAGGAGGGTGCCGCCCATGGGCGGCACCCTCCTCGTCGTTCGCGGATCGTCACGGACCCGCCGCAGAATGTCCTGCCTGGCCTCAGTATTGTCCGGACTGCGACGCGAGCGTCCAGCCGTCATCGTAGGCGTGATGGTCGGTCACCTGCGTCTTGTTCTTGAGCTGGTATTGGTCGCTGGCGGTGTCGCCGTCGTCGTCCCATGTCGGGTCGATGAGCAGCCACGTGCCGTCGATCTTCACGTAGTTCCACGCGTGGCTCGCCTTCGTGCCGGACACGCTGCCGGTGACGACGCGCGTGTCCAGTCCGACGGCCTTGGCCAGCGCCTGGTACGCGTAGGCGTACGACATGCACACGCCTTTGCCATTCACCGCGCCGAGCGCGCTCCACGCGTCTGGATATGCGGCGATCGCCTTTGATGAGCCGAACGCGTTGGCGCTGCCGTAGTCGACGGCGGCGTATGCGTCGTAGTCGTAGGTCATGCGGGAGGCGAGGAACCGGTCGATGGCCACGGCCTTGTCGCGGTCGGACCCTTGGAACGAGCCCGAGGCCTGCTTGACGAAATCGGCCAGCTGCTTCTGACGGGCCCGGTAGTCCTTCGGGTATTTCACCCACAGCACGGTCTTGTCACCGTTCTTGCGCGCCGTATACGTGATGCCCTCCGAATCGGTCTTGATGTACGGGTTCTGGTAGACGATCTCCTTCAGCACGTCGGAGGTGCCGGACTGATAGTCGTCGCTGGCGTATTCGGTGATGTCGATGACCTCATGCCCGTTGAGGATGTTGTTGGCCAGATACGTGCCGTAGTCGTTCGACGCGTAGGTGAAGTACGGCGACTTTTTGGTGTCCGAATCTATTTTCTTCTTGTCGTATCCGGTCCAGTCGGTGTCGCCATGCACCGCGTTCATGCGGTCGAGCAATCCTCCGGCCTTGGGCAGCGCCTTGATCGCGGCCTGCGTGATCGTGTCGAACGCGGCGTTGAGGTCCCCCTCGAAATAGAGCCTGCCGGTGCCCGTGATCTTCGTGCCCGGAGCCGAATACGTGAACGTCCAGCTGTCACCCTGGTTGTGGCCGGTCCGCTTCGGCTCGCTGAACTTGCTCGGGATGGGCACGGTGGCGCCGTTCGCCATCGTCACGAAGGTGTAGACGTACGCCTGCATGTCCTCCTCGGCGGTGTTGTCCTCGCCGAACACGCCCTTGAGGTTGTAGTAGCGCTGGTTGAACTGCGCGATGTCGGCCACCTTGAGCGGGATGGACGGCACGAGGTCGTTCGCGTCGGTGGCGTGCCAGCGTCCCTCGTGGCCGTCGCCGTCGACCGCCATCACCACGAAGTACAGGCGTCCGGCCGAATCGGCGTCCCATGATCCGTCGGCGGCCTGCATGATGTTCGCGCAGGTCTCGCTTGTGTCGTTCCGGCAGGCGCTGATGCTGTCCTGGTTCTCGACCATGAGCGACTGATAGGCCTCGTTCTGACTCCATGTGGACGTGCCGGCGGATTCGGACGCCTGGTACTTCCTGACCTTGTCGTAGTCCTTCGAAAGCAGCTGGGTCTTCGTGGTCGAGCCGATCTTCCTGACGAGGTCCTGTTCCTGCGAGTAGTAGTCGTCGCCGGGCTTGCCGACCTGCGGGAGGACGATGTACGTATAGACGTCGTACGATTTCGCGCCTTCGACCTTGCCCCACGAGATGTCGACGCCGCCTTCCGAGTTGATGGTCGGAACGACGTCGTCCACGGTCGTGAGCGGTGAGGCGTCCTTGGATGATTCCGTGTCCGTCACGGTGAAGAATTGGACCGATGGTTTCGCGAGGCGTTTGCCATTGTCTCCCATGTACTGCACGTAGTAGTAGCCGTCGGAAGGCAGGAACCCGTGTTCGGCGCCGATGGAGTCGCCGTGGCGCATGTATTTGGGGATGTCCTGGCTGCCGCCGAGGGTGATGCTGCCGTTGGCGTTCTCGCTGTCCGCCGGGTTGGCCGACGCCATCGACGGCACCGGGATGCTCAACGAGGCGTCCTGATACACCTTCGCGCTGTCATTCACCGCCATTTCGGCGCCTTTGAGCGCGAATCCCTCGTAGGAGTCGGATTCCACCGACGCCGGGGACTTCAATGGGATGGTGAACTCGTAATAGTTGTCGACGGCGATTGGATCGCGCAGATCGTACTTGTCCTTGTCGAATGCCGCGTACACCTTGTCGGCGGAGGGAAGCGCCACACCGGCGATGGTGCCGTCCGATCGGGTGTGCGGCATCATCCGGTAGGCGATGACGCCGCCTCCGACGGCGATCGCCAGTACGGCGAGGACTGCGACGAGCACGATCCACCAGCGGCGGTGGCGTTTCGGCCCGCCGTGTCGGCGTGACGCGCCGTGCGGGGGAGCGGTCGGGGGCTGTTGCGGAGGTTGCGGTTGTTGGATGGGCAGCGGTGGCCGCGGCGGCTGTGGCGGCTGCGCGGGGTATTGGTATCCGGGGCTTGGCTGCTGCGGCGTCGCGGGCCATTGTGGCTGCGGGGGTTGCGGCCGCGGCGGATACGCGGCTTGCGTCTGCGGAAGCCCCTGTCCCCGCATCGGCTGCGCCTGCTGCGGCTGGCCGTATGCCTGCCGAGGTTTCTGGCCCAGGTCCGGCCGTTCCGTCCCTCGCCCCGGCTCCTGTCCGCCACGTTGCGATTCCGTCATCGTCTCCCCCTCGACATGCTGTTTTCCGGTTGAGTGAAATTGTAGGGCTGCGGCAATACGATGCGCAAGGAACGAAGCAAGGAGATGGAACGATGCCGAACACCACCGCCATGGGACAGCCGCGTGAATCCTCCGGGAAACCGGAGCGGTTCTTCAACCTGCCGGTCACGATCCTCATCATGGCGAGCTTCATGCTCGGCATGAGCGAATTCGTCGTCGTCGGCATCCTGCCGGACATCGCCCGCGGCCTCGACGTGTCCGAGGTGACCGTCGGCAACCTCGTGGCGCTGTTCGCGTTCGTGTACGCGCCGGTCACGCCGCTCGGCTCCGCGATCTCCGCCCGATTCCCACGCTTCGCCACCTATCTGACGCTCATGGGCGTCTTCCTCGCAGGCAACCTCCTGTGCGCGCTCGCGCCGAACTATCCGGTGCTCGTCGTCGCCCGCATCATGATCGCCCTCGTCTCCGGCACGCTCGTCGCCATCGCGATGACCTACGCGCCCGACGTGACCACCGAACGCTACCGCACCAAGTTCATCGCATGGGTGTTCTCCGGCTTCTCCATCGCCTCGGTCGTGGGCGTGCCGTTCGGCACGTGGGCGGCGAACACGTTCGGATGGCGCATCACCTTCCTCATCATCACCGCGCTCACCATCGTGCTCATGGTCTTCATGGCGACGGTCCTGCCGCGCAACTCGCACCCGGTCACCATCGGCTTCCTCCGCCAGTTCCGTCTCTTCTTCGACCGCCGCATCTGGGGCGGCGTGCTCACCGTGGTATGCGGCGCCGCATCCAGCTACGTCTTCTACACATACCTGACCCCGATCATGCGCGACGAGATCGGCGTGCCCGAACGCTACGTGAGCATCGGCCTCGTCATCTACGGCGTCGCCTGCCTGTGGAGCAACCTGTACGGCGGCAGGATCGCCGAACGCGGCCGTGGCGTCGAGCCGCTGGCCCGCACCCGCCCCATCTTCTGCCTGCATGCGGTGCTGCTGTGCACGCTCGCGCTCGCCGCCGTCGTGCCCGTCTACGGCGCGCTGCTGCTGGTGGCGCTCGGCATGATGATGTACCTGTTCAACTCCGCCTCCCAGGTGCTGTACATGGATGTGGCGGCGCAGGCGCACCCCGGTTCGATGAACCTCGCCGCCTCGCTCAACTCGATGAGCTTCAACATCGGCATCGCCATCGGCTCCGCCGTCGGTGGCCTCGTCAACGACTTCCTAGGCCTCACCTGGCTGGGACCGGTCGGCGCGGTCTTCTCCGTCGGCGCCATCGTCATCACCACGCTGCTGCGGCGCGACATGCCGTCCGCTGGCGTCGGCGCGGCCGACGCATCCGATGCGGACTGACGGGCCGACGTCTCAGACCTCGGCGCTACAATGGCGGCGATGACAGCACGCAAGCCCAAGGGGAACCGGACCTCGACGCGCAGGACGCGTCGGACCAAGACGCGGGGCGCCACGGCCAGACGCGACAGGAGCCGGAAGACGTCCGGCGGGCCGTTCGCACGCCTCGCCCGCATGTGGAGGAAGGGCGGCAAGCCCGCCCGCGCCGGCATGCTGGCCACGGCCGTCGTCGCCGTCATCTGCGTGATGGCGCTCGTCATGGCGGGCGTACGGTTCTTCGGATGGCGTCTGGAGGTGCGCGCGGCCGAGGAGCGCCAGCTGCAGCTCTCCCGGGAATATGACTTCGACCCCGGCGACATCATCTCCGACGGCCAGTTCTTCAACGGGAACGCGATGAGCCGCGCCGAAGTCCAATCGTTCCTCGAATCGAAGGGCGGCGCCATCGCCTCCATGACGTTCGACACGCAGGACAAACCCGCCGACGCCCAATGCAAGGCGTACGAGGGCGCGAAAGGCGAGACCGCCGCGGCCATCATCGACAAGTCGGCGCGCGCCTGCGGCGTCAGCCAGAAGGTGCTCCTCACCGTCCTGCAGAAGGAACAGCATCTCGTCTCCTCCACGGCCCCCACGGACTTCCAGATCAAGGCCGCCATGGGATTGAGCTGTCCCGACGACGCGGATTGCGACCCCCAATACGCGGGGTTCTTCAACCAGGTGTACGGCGCCGCCAACCGGTACCGGTACTATGTGGCGCACGAGAATCGCTACGGCTACCACGCCGGCCGGCTCAACACCATCCAATACCATCCGAACACCGCCTGCGGCGCCTCGGAGGTGTACATCCGCAACAAGGCCACCGCATTGCTCTACATCTACACGCCCTACCAGCCGAACGAGGCGGCGCTCAAGGCGGGCACCGGCGAAGGCGACGCCTGCTCCAGTTACGGCAACCGCAACTTCGCGATCATCTACCGCGGCTGGTTCGGCGACCCACGCGGCATGTAGACGCGCGGCGTGTAGACGGTCCGGAACGTCTCAGACGAGGGCGAGCGCGACCAACGCCGCCAGATAGACGACGAGCGCGCCGGCGAACGCCGCGTCGCGCGGGGTGACGCGCATCATCCGCCAATGCGTGCGGCGGATGCCCTCCTCGTAGCAGCGGGCGTCCAGCGCGAGCGAGAGGTTGTCCGCATGGCGCAACGCGCCGGCGAAGATCGGCACGATGATCGCCGTCATCGCCCTCACGCGCCGCGGCAGCGACCCCGTCTCGATGGAGCCGCCGCGCGCCGCCTGCGCGTCCGCCACCGCCTGCGCCTCGATGGTGAGCGTGGGGATGAACCGCAGGGCGAGACTCAGCACCAGCGCGATCTCCTGCGTGTGCATGCCCAGGCGCCGCAGCGGCGAGAGCAGCGCGGCGAACGCGTCGGTGATCGCGGTGGGCGTGGTCGTGGCGAGGAACACCGCCCCCAGGATGATGACCAGCGCGAAGCGGCACGCGTACAGCACGGCCGTGGCCACGCCGTCGTCCGTCACCGGGACTGGGCCGATGGCGAACAGGACGTCGCCTGTACGTACGAAGAACACGTTGAGCAGGCCCATCACGGCGAACAGGCCGAGGAACACCCTCACCGAGCCGAGGAGACGCGCCGGACCGATGCGCGACGCCGCGGCCACACCTGCCGTGAACGCCACGCCGAGCAGCAGCTGCCGGGCGTCGCCGATGCCGAATGCGGAGAACATCGCCACGAGGAACGCCGTCATCTTCACGCGGGGGTCGAGGCGTGCGATGGGGGAGAGACGGCCGGCGTCACGGGGGACCGCGCCGGGGACCGCGTGGGAGACCGGGTGCGGGGGCTGGAGCTCCGACCCGCGCACATCGTCCGTCGCGCCTGCGTCGGCGTCGCCCGCGAGCCGCGAGATCTCCCGCATGTCCACGATCCGGTCCGCCACGCGATGTGCCTCCGCATGGCTGTGCGTGACGACGAGTACGGTCACCCCCTGCGCGTGCAGGTCGTCGATGAGCCGGTAGACGCGTTCGCGGCCGTCCGTATCCAGACCGGCGGTCGGCTCGTCCATGACGAGCAGCTTCGGCCGGCATGCGACGACGCCGGCGATGGCGGCGAGCCGCTGCTGTCCGCCGGACAGGTCGAACGGGGAGCGGTCGGCGAGACCGTCCAGTCGCGCGAGCCGCAGCGCGGCGTCCACGCGCGCCGCGATCTCGGATGCGGGAAGATGCTGGTTCGTGGGTCCGTACGCCACGTCGTCGCGTACCGTGTCCGCGAACAGCTGGCGTTCCGGATGCTGCATGACCAGTCCGACGGTGCGGCGCAGCTTCGCGCGGTCGCGTCGTTTCGCCGTGTCGACGCGCATGCCGTCCACGACGATTGTCCCGGCGTCCGGCTTGTCGAGCGCGCAGACGAGACGCAGCAGCGTCGACTTGCCGGAGCCGTTCGCGCCCATGAGTGCCACGGTCTCGCCGCGACGCACCTCGAGCGACACGTCGCGCAGGATCGGCCCGTCGCCGCCCGGGTAGGCGTAGGAGACGTGCGATACGGACAGCATGGTGTCGGCGTCCGACGTGTCGGCATGCGACGGGCGTGACGGGGAGACGACGGCCGCGTCGGATGCGTCGGATGCAGCGGGGTCGTCGTCGCGCGGTTGCGGCGACGCGGGGGCGTCGGCGTCCGCGACGCGGCTCGCCTCCAGCCGCACCACGCGCGCGGCGCGCGCGATCTCGTCCGGATGGTGCGTCACATGCACGATGGTCGTGCCGCCCGCGTGCAGCTCGTCGAGCACGTCCATCACTTCGGCGCGCGCCAGGGGGTCGAGCATGGCGGTCGGCTCGTCGAGCACGAGCAGACGCGGGCGCATGGCGAGCATGCCGGCGATGGCGGCCCGCTGCTGCTGGCCGCCGCTCATGCGGATCGGGTTCGCGCCGCGCATGTCGTCCAGCCGCACGGCGTGCAGCGATTCCGCGATGCGCGCGCCGATGCCGTCGTGCCCTTCGCGCGGCACGCCGAGGTTCTCCGGTCCGAACGCCACGTCGTCCTCGAGCACGGTGGTGACGAGCTGGTCCTCCGGATTCTGGAACACGGCGCCGATGCCGCGCCGGGCCTCGCGGTAGGCGTCCGCATCCGGGCCGTCGGCGGAGAAGACCGTGCGGCCGAGCAGCACCACCGTGCCGGCGTCCGGCGCGGCGAGTCCGGCGATGAGACGGGCGAGCGTCGACTTGCCGGAGCCGTTCGCGCCGGTGAGCGCCAGATAGTCGCCTTCGCGGACGGTCAGGGAGGCGTCGTCGAGCGCCCAGGTGGCGCCGCCGTCGTAGCTGAATCGGATATGGCTGAGTTCGGCGAGGTTCACGTCGGGGTCCTTGCGTCGTGTCGGAAGACGGCGACGGCCGTGCCCGATGGAATCGGGGCACGGCCTTGCCGGGATGCCTGTGTATGGTGACGGACGCCGCATGCGCGGCGGGATGGGGCGGCTACTTGTCGAGCAGCTTGGTGATCGGCTTGTAGATGAGGAACGTGACGACCGCGTGGATTACGAACTTGAGCACGTTGAACGGCAGCAGGATCGGCACGATCATCGCCGCGACCTGCGCGACGGTCATATGCGCGTAGATCGGCGTGATGACGAGATTGCCGCCGATCGCCGCCGCAAGCGCGACCACGGCGCCCACGACGATGCCGATGACGGCGCCTTTGCGCGTGCGGTTGCGACGGTAGATGACGGATGCGGGCAGCGACAGGGCGAGCGCGACGAGGATGGCCATCAGCGCGCCCCACGGATCGGTGAACGCGTGCGGCAGGAAGCCGAGCACGGAGACGATGGCGGCGGCGGCCGGGCCGAACGCGAAGCCGGCGATGAGGCTCACAATGCCGGACGGATCGTACTTGAGGTACGGCGCGGCCGGGAAGATCGGCAGTTCGATGAAGCTGGTGACAATCGCCAGCGCGACGAACAGCGCGTAGACGGCGATGCGGCGGGTGGACCAGCGGCCCGAATCGGCGACGCCCGTGGCGTGCGTCCCGGTGGCGTGGTCGACCTTCGTGGACTGGATATGGCTATCAGAAGATACGCTCATGCGAGCTCTCCGTTTCTTCCATCCGGACTGTGACCGTTGGCTCCGGAATCCCACCGGATCGGCCGCCGCAGCGGTTCGCGGGCTTCCCGCCTTCCCCGTTATGAATCCCGGGGGACGGGTTACCGCCAGTAAGGAATTGCACCTTCCCTGAAACTGACAGCATCCTGTATACGCGTGGGCGTGGATTTCACGCAAATCCCGTTTCACTGTGCGGGAAAACGCAAGGCATGCGAAACGGCCCTCCGTATGACGCGCGTGTCGATGCGGAGGGCCGTCGGACCGTCGGGGATGATGGACGGGCCTACTTGTGGAGGAACAGTCCGCCGTCTCCCCAGGCCCACCGGCCCTGGCCGGCGCCGATCTGGAAGTGCAGCTTGGCGATGCCGAGGTCGTTCGACGCCCAATGTTCGTCGCCGGCGGCCGGGTCGATGTGGGCGGCGGCAGTGTCGTCGTCGGCGTCGTAGGTGAACGTGACCGGCTGGCGGTTCATCGCGCTCGGCGCCTTCATCGCCGCCTCCACACCCGCGCGGAACCATGCGGGCGCGGCTTCGCGCGCCTCGGCGGACATGCCGGCGGTGAACTGCTCGAACGTCTTGGTGGGACGGTGCGTGCGCTGGAATTCGGCGAGCTCCTCATAGGATTTCGCCATGCGTTCCACGTGATGCTCCGGGTGTCCGATGACCACGCCGAGATACAGCTCCTCGCTGTTGCGGATGCGGCAGTGCCGGGCGGCTTCGGCGCGGTCCCAGCTGCCGGCCACCCACAGGGTGCCGAGTCCTCTGAGCGTGGCGGCGAGCACGGCGCGCTCCGTGTAGAAGCCGGCGCGCTCCCGGGCCTCCTCGTCGTCCTTCGGGCCGACGACGGCCAGGTAGTTCGCCGCGTTCGTCAGGTGTCCGGAGGCGTTCGCCTCGGCGAACACCTTGGGCTGGTCGCGGACCAGCTGGAGGTCGAGCCCGCCGATGAGGTTCAGCGGGTCGAGGGTCATGTCGATCTGGCGGGCCATGTCGTCGTCGATGGGCTCGTCGTCGTAGGCGCGGACGGCGGTGCGGATGTTCACCGCGTCGATGAGTTGCGTGTGTTCAGCCATGCGTCCCATTATGGCACCGCGCCGGCGCGATGCGGGCGGGCTGCGGACGTGATGTGCGCGACAATCCGTGCAAACGTATGCACGGATTATGGGACCAGGGGCATGTCGTCCGCCGGCACGGCGATAGGATGCTAAGGAATGCCCATCGTTCGCAAACAGCAGGAGGAGAGGTCAACGATGATTGAAACCGCACAGGCCTTTGGCGTCGACATCGGAGGATCCGGCATCAAGGCGGCCCCCGTCAACCTGGAGAAGGGCGAGTTCGCCGAGCCCAGGCTGAAGATCCTCACCCCGGAGGTCTCCACCCCCGAGGCCGTCGCCGCCATCGTCAAGCAGCAGCTCGACCACTTCGAGGTCCCCGATGACGCTCCGGTCGGCGTGGCTTTCCCAGCGCCCATCAAGCCCGGCCAGCCGCTCGACTTCATGGCCAACCTGGACCAGTCCTGGGTGGGCGTGGACGTCACCGCCGTGTTCTCCGAGGCGTGCGGTCGCCCCGTCACCGTCGTCAACGACGCGGACGCCGCCGGTCTCGCCGAACAGCAGTTCGGCGCCGCCAAGGGCAAGGACGGCCTTGTCATCGCCACCACGCTCGGCACCGGCATCGGCACCGCGCTCATCATGGACGGCGTGCTCGTGCCGAACACCGAGCTCGGCCACCTCATCCTCGACGACAAGCATCCGGACGCGGAGAAGTACGCCGCCAGCTCCATCAAGGACCTCGAGGACCTCAGCTACAAGAAGTGGGCGAAGCGCCTCACCAAGTACTACGGTCTCATGGAGAAGTACTTCAACCCCGACCTGTTCGTCGTCGGCGGCGGCGTGAGCCGCAAGGCGGACAAGTTCATCCCGTTCATCGAGGTGAAGACCCCGATCGTGCCCGCCGCGCTGCGCAACGAGGCCGGCATCATCGGCGCCGCCTACTACGCCAGCACCAAGCAGCGCTGACCAGCCGGTCTCCCGGCTTTCGGACCGCCCGTGGACGAACGTCCCCGGGCGGTCCTTTCGTATCCGGCCGCGTCCCGTCGCGTCCCATGCCCGTCGCTCCGCCGGCGATGCCGGGCGGCGCGATACAGTGGGGGCATGACCGTTCGATTCTCCTCTCGCGTGGACATCTCCGCGCCCAATCCAATCGCCGCGGCGGAGGCCGAGGCGCGTGCGCGCGGCGTCGCGCTCGGCAAGCTCAACGACTCCAACCCGACCCGGCATGGTCTCGCCCCGGCGCAGGTGCCGGGCGTGTACACGGCCGACCCGCGCGGTCCCCGCGCGGCGCGTGAGGCGCTGGCCGCGTTCCTGTCCCGCGCCGACGGCGCCGCGCCCGTCGACCCGGATTCCCTCTATCTGCTGAGCTCCACGTCCGAAGCCTATTCGTGGCTCATCAAGCTGTTGTGCGACGCCGGAGACGCGGTGCTCGCCCCGAAGCCGGGCTATCCGCTCATCGAATCGATCGCGCGTCTCGAATGCGTCGACACCATCGAATACCAGCTGCAATTCGACGGCTCGTGGTTCATCGACACCGCCGCCATCGAACAGCTGCTCTACTCGGAGGACGGCGAACGCATCCGCGCGCTCGTGCTCATCAATCCGAACAACCCCACGGGATCGTACGTCAAACCGGAGGAGCGCGAGACGCTGGTGCGTCTGTGCCGCGAACGCGGCATCGCCATCATCGCCGACGAGGTGTTCTACGAGTATGCGCTGGAGCCGTTCGACGGCAACGCGCGTCTCGCCGGCGAGACCGGTGCGCTCACCTTCGCGCTCGACGGCTTCTCCAAGGCGCTCGCCGCGCCGCACGCCAAGGTCGGCTGGATCCGCGTGTCCGGTCCGGCCGAGGACGTGGCCGAGGCGCGGCGCCGTCTCGACGTCATCGCCGACGACTACCTGCCGATGAGCGACATCATCGCCGACCGGATGCCCGAACTGCTGGCCGCCGCCCCCGGCCAGACCATGCGTGTGCGCGAACGCGTGCGCGCCAACCTCGCCGCCCTGCACGCGATGCTCGACCGGGACGAGACCGGCGTGGTGAGCGTGCTGCGCGCCGAAGGCGGATGGAACGTGCTGCTGCGCACGCCGGCGGTCATCGACGAGAACGAGCTCGTGCTGCGGCTCATCGGGGAATCCGGGCTCACCGGACAACCCGGCTATTTCTTCGACATGACCTCGAACGGATATCTCGCGCTATCGCTGCTGCCCGAGCCGGACGTGTTCCGTCGCAACGTCCGCGCCGTGCTGGACACCGTCGCCGCGATGCTCGCGTGACGGCATCCGGCCGGCGTGCCTTCGGCCGGACGGGCGGACGGCCGGAGGTTCAGTCGGCGGCCTTGGACTCCTCGTATCTGCGGCGGATCAGGTCCATGTAGAACGCGACGGCCTCCTTCGGGGCGCCGTCGAACGCCACGTGGCCTCCGTCCAGCACGATCGTGCGGTCGATGGCGTACTCCGGACGGACGATCATGTCGGTGTCGTGCGTGGCGACGATGACCTGCTTGTCGTAGGTGAACAGCGCCTCGGCCACATGCCGCGTGCCGATCTCGTCCAGTCCCTTCGACGGCTCGTCCGCGACGATCGCCGAAGGGTCGAAGGCCAGTGCGGCCGCGATCGCGAGCAGATGGCGTTTCTCCGAGTCGAGCTCGGCGGCCTTTACGTTGCGGATCTGCTGCAGACCGAAATGCGCGAACAGGTTGCCGATGCGCGCCGAACGCTCCGCGTCCGCGATCTTGTGCTTCTTGAGCGACTCGTCGACCGCCTTGACGATGTTTTCCGCGCGGTAGAAGGAGTTCGGGATCTCCTCGCGGCGGACTTTGCCGACCCATTCGTCGACGGTCTTCAGATCCTTCTTCGACGACGTGTCGAGCGTGAGACCGGCGCCGGCGAGCGTCACGGTGCCGGTCGACGGTTTGAGCGAGCCGTCGAGCAGTCCCAGCGTCGTCGACTTGCCGGAGCCGTTGAGACCGATGACGGCGACGCGTTTCTCGGTGATGACGAGGTCCGTGGGGTTGAGCCCCACGTGCCCGTCCTCGTACATGTGCCCGGCGCCGGCGAGCGTGAACGTGACCGACGCGGGCTTCGGGGTGTCCCTGCGGGAAAAGAAAAAGCCCATGGCACCCAGTCTAGTAGCGGACCGGAGACCATGGGCGTGGGATGCGCACGGACCGTCAGGCGAAGTAGAAGCCCTTGAACCCGTAGTGGTAGACGCGGTAGATGTAGCCGGTCGACAGCTTCATCTTGTACTGCGCCTGGAGGTTGCCGTTGTCGTCGTAGACGCCGAAGACGCCCTGCATGCCGGTGTCCACGAGGTTGATGGAATCGGTGATCTCCTGCGAGGAGCTCACGTACGGGGAATACGGCACGTCGAAGCTCTGCACCTCGGTGTAGGTGCCGGCCTTCTCGTCCACCAGATACTTGCGGAACTGGGAGTGCGAGTTCTTGTCCTTCGAGCTCTGGGCGGTGGAGATGCCCTTGATGGTCGTCCAGTCGAAGTCGGGACGGGTCATCGCGTAGCCGAAGTTGTTGTCGAACATGTAGATGTAGTACTGGCCGTCGGGCAGGGACGGATCCTCCTCGTAGGTGATGGAGTGCTGGCCGCCGGTGTCGCCGAAGTCGCCGATCTTGGTGAGGAACTTCTCCTTGTAGGAGGTGCCGTCCCACACGGTGGGTTCGCCGATCATCCAGCTGACGCTCGGGTCGCCTTCGATGTCGTCCACCTTGATGATGGTGGAGGTCTCGCGGGCGGAGAACAGCGCGGAGCCGTCCGGCAGCAGCTGGATGGTGTTGAAGTGGATCCAATCCCAGCGGTTCGTGGCGGTCGGGTCGGACTCGTCGATGCCGGAATGGTCGGTGGACTGCTTGTAGTCGGGGAACACCTCGCCGAAGTCGATGAGCTGCGTGACCTTGCCGGTGGTGGTGTCCACCTTGATGACCTGGTCCTGCACCGCGTGGTCGGAGCGCGTGAGGTCGGTGGCGAGGGAGACGATGTCGCCGTCGGAGTCGAGCGCGTAGTCGTGGTGGAGGATGAACCGGTCGCCCAGATTGATGATCTTGACGAGCTTGCCGAGACGGTTCATGCCTACGAAGTGCTTCGTCGAGGCGGAGAACCACATGAGGCCGTCGTCGTCGAACAGGAGGCGGTGCGAACGGTAGTACATGACCGGCACCTCGCCGCGCAGCACGCCGTTCACGTCGTAGTAGTACATGAAGTCCTGCTCGTTGGAATCGTTGCCGAGGATGGCGTACAGGCCGTCGCCGAGCGCCTGCGTGGCTTCGGACGTGGGGTCGACCGGCTGTTCGAGACGGACCTCCTCCGCGCCGAGGAGATTCGCGCCCGTGCGGGTGATCTGCTTGGTGCCGACGGTGGCGCCGGAGGGTGAGGGTGATGGTGTTCCTCTTGCCGGGGATGAGGCCCAGGATGAGGAATTCGTGCGTGGTGGCATAGTCCTCGCCCTGCTCGGCGGTGGCGGAGAAGTCCGGGTAGCCGTCCGCGCTCACCGTGTAGGAGACGCTGGACGCCTTGTCCGTGGTGAAGTAGACGTACAGCGACGTGGTGTTCGTGCCGTAGGGGTTCTCGGCGATGAACGGGTCGTCGAGCGTCGCGGCCGACTTGTCGCGGTCCGAGGCGAGCTGTTCATCCGCCATCTTCTGGTAGCCGTCAGTGTAGATGTTGGCGATGCGCGCGTTGAGCCGTTCGATGCGCCGCTCCTTGATGGATGCGTTCACGTTGTCCTGGGTGAGCAGGCACATGCCCGCCGCCACCGCGAGGGTGACGATGGCCGCGGCGACTTTGACTGCGATGCTTCTGGCTGCGATGCGTTTCATTTGGGGATGTCCCGACCTTCATACGATTCGTGTTCCGCATGCGGATTGACTTGTTCAGTATTATGCCGGAGCCCTTGGAAATCGTGCCTTTTCGCTGAATGCGACCTGAAGGTCCGCTCGTGGTTCACAGGGAGAACCACGACATCACGTCGAGGTACAGCCTTGGATTGCCGGAGACCATCTCATCCTGACGTCCGGGGGTGAAACAGGAGAGCGCCGCCACGGCCACCGAGCAGAGCAGCACGGCGAACACCAGCAGGCGGACGGCGTCACGCGCGACCGCGCGCGCCCGGAGGGGGCGTCGTTCCCGCAGGAACGGCGCGGCGGCGGTGGGCCGTGGATCGGCGTCGCCCAGCACGCGCAGCATCACGGGCAACGCGGCGAAGGCGAACAGCCAGCCGAAATCGCACATGTACCGCCAACCCAATCCGGCGCTCGCTGCGTCGAACACGGTCAATCCGGCGCCGAGCGGCAGCATCGCGAGCAGCATGTGCCTGACCGGCGCGGACCCGGACGGCCAGCCGCGCCTGAGGAACGGCAGCACCGATGCGAGCGCCAGCAGCGGGCAGAGGACGAACAGCCCGCCGACCATCGGCTCGGCGAACGACCATTCGGGGAACGGCGTGGGGGAGATGCGCACGAACGGGAAGCCGCCGAGCCGCAACGGCAGGAACAGGTAGTAGCCGACGGCCAACGGTATGTCCTGCACCGGCTCGTGGAACCGTGTCATGTCGGTGACCGTCAGCTGGTACGCGTTGCCGAAGTCGAACACCGAACCGAACCGCGCATGGTTGTAGGCCATGAGCGGAGCCACCGGCACAAGCGCCGAGACGGCCACCACGCCCGGCGCGCGCAGGGCGTTCGGCAGACTTGCGCGCCCGGCGGCGAGCGCGGAGGCCAGGGCGCGGATCTGCGGCCAGAACAGCGGGAATCCCAGCAGCGCGGCCAGGCAGAACGTGGGACGGCATCCGAAGTTCGCGGCGATGCACAACGCGCCCAGGCCGAGTCTGGGCAGCGACAGCTCCGGTGCGCCGTCCACGCTCCACCGGTCCGAGGGCGTGAGCGGACGCGACGACGTCCGGGCGCCCAGCCACAGCCACAGGCCGAACGACGTCAGCGCCACGGAGGCGGCGAACGGCACCGAATAGAAATTCACCCGGTAGCACAGGTATCCGAAGTTCGCGGCGACCGGGACGAACACGAGCGCCATGAGCGTGGCCGCGAGCGACGTGCGCGGTGCCAGACGGGCGATGAGGCGGATCGTGAGCAGCCACAATCCGAGCAACGCCAGGAACAGCAGCAGATGCATGGCGGCCGCGTTCGGCAGGGTCCGTCCGGTGAGCAGCCGGTACGGCAGGAACAGCAGCACGGCGGGCAGCACGCCGAAATACGAATACCAGCGCCCCTGATAGAACGCGTGGTCCCAATAGATGGGGGTGACACCCTCGGCGAGGAGCCTGTTCCGGGTGTCCACGTCATACGGGTCCGAGGCCGAGGCGAGCGCGTCGGGCACGGTCAGATCGAGCCAGGTGCGGCCGTGCATCAACGCCTCCGCGGTGTACCCGTACTGTTCGAAATCATACGTATAGCCGCCGGGCGCGTGGAACACGAGCGGCCACGCGTAGGACAACTGCCAGGCGATGTTCGCGGCCGTGACCACGGCGATGGGGGCGAGCAGGGCCACGAACCCCCATCGCTGCGTGCGGCTCGACGTGTCGAGCCGGATGCGCCACAGGGGCGAGCCGGGCCGCCAGACGGCCACGGCGAGCGCCAGGGCGGCCATCACGCCCACGCGCAGCCAGTCGAAGACGAACGGCACGCGCACGTTGGGCCGCACCTCGTCGATTGGCACCACCGCGCCCTTCGCCTCGCGGATCCATACGCGCATCATGCCGGCGCCGCTCGCATGGATGATGAGCGAGCGGGGCGAGGCGGGGGAGATCGTCTCCTGCGGCGAGGCCTTCCCGTCTACCTCGGCGCTCACATGCACGACCGACACGGTCGCCAGCTGCGGGGCGATGACGTCCACGCGCGCATACTCCGACGTGCCGTCCGTCTCCGTCTGGAGCCATGCCTGCGTGGGGTCCGTGACGCGCAGCAGCCCGCCCTCGACCCGCTCCAGACCGGGGCCGAGCGTGTTCTCGGCGGACACGGAGTCCGTGCTCGCGCCGAACGACCCCCAGAACGGCAGGTTGAAGCCGAGACATTCGACGGCGAGGATGAGCAGCGCCACGGCGAGCGCGAGCGCGGCCGTGCGGCGGCGATGACGGAGCTGGCGGGGAAGATGGGGCACGGGGACCATTCTACGGTCGATTCCTCTCAAAGCATCATCGGAGAGGCCATGTCGGGTTGCGTTGGGACAATGTGAGGCATGTCAGCACGTAGTTCCCATTCCCCGCAGCGTTCCCCGTTCGATTCGTTGAAGGACGCCATGGGGGCCGCCCGCCGGTTGGCGAGGCGGCTCTCTCGTTCCGGGCGGAAGACGATGGAGGCGGTCGATCCGTTCGGTGCCGTCGTGGACCGCGCCGCCCGCGAGGCGATGGCCGCCGGGGCGTCCGCGGACGCCCGGGACCGTGCGGAGATGGATGTGGTGCGGGAGCTTGCCAGCCGTTCGCGTCGTCTTGGGCCGTTGGTGAAGCGGCGTGTGTTCGACTTCGACGACGTGCCGGGCCGGCTCGCGCTCGGCTGGGCGCAGCTGCCCGGCCCCGGCGGCGTGCATGGGGCCGGCTTCTCGCTCGGTGTGTTCGCCGACCGTGACCATTTTTCCCAGATCGCGGTGGCGGACGGCAAGGGTCGCGTGTTCGTCGGCTCCGAGATCGGTATGGATGTGCAGACCATGGAGCCCCGGTTCATGTTCGCCAGGGAGCAGCGTGAGGGACGCGTCTCGGGCGGCATCGTGGGCAGGGACGACACCGGCCGCATGGTCTGGCTCGCCTCGTGGCGCCGCGAGCATGACCGGTACACGCTCGAGCAGCTCCGGTATCCGCTCAGGCGCGAGATGCGCGTCGGACTGGAGTATCGGGACGCAGTGGCCACCGCGTTCTTCGCCGCGTACATGCTGCCGCAGATGAGCGGCATGCTCGTGGGATTCGGTGCCGGCAACATCTTCCGGCGCCTCAACCGGGAGGCGCCGATGGGCGCCATCCGCCGTTCCGTGCGCGACATGCTCCGGGTGCGCGCCCACGGCATGCGCGTCTCCGGACTCGAGGACCATTTCGCCGAGCTCATGCGTGAGGCCGGCGCCCTCGACGAGGTGCGCGGGCTGGAGGCCGTGCACGGCGCCGAACCGCTCCACCTGTACACGTCCAGCTATTCCGGCGCCTACTTCTTCAACTGGGATTCCTCGCTCGCCCTCGAGCCCGCGCTGCGCGCGCTCGCCATCGAAGGCAACCTCAACCGTTTCGCACAGACCAGCGCATGGCTGGAACGCAACGCGCGCCTGGGGCTCACGCCCACCGAGGAGACGGTGACGCGCGAGCAGGCCGCCACCATCGACATGCAGCTGCTGTGCAATCCGGCGCTCATCGCGCTCGGACCGGGCGACGCCACCGACGGCGCGGCGATCCGGACCGCCGGCGACGGCGTCGACACGGACGGTATCAACACGGACGGTGCCGGCGGCAACGCGATGACCGGACTCATCGAGGCTGCGCACCGCATCGCCCGCCACATCGGATCCGCGTCAGGGGAGAGGCAGGACACCGGATCGGAGTGGGTGTACCGCCAGAGCATGGCCCTGCTGGTGCGCCGCCTGCGTCTGCCCTACCGGTTCGACGTGGAGATCCGCTCCGACCTCGCCGAAGGCCGCGTGGCCGTGGGCTTCACCACGGCAGGCGTCTCGATGATGCCCGCCACCCGATACGACGCCGCCGCGCACCGGTGGGTGACCCTGTCCTCCCGGGAACGCGCCGAGATGAGCGCCGACTACAATCTGCGCGTCGGCCTCATCATGGCGGCGTTCAGCTTCGCCGTCAGCGACAAGGTGCACGAGGTCTCCCTCCACGTGGATTCGCTCGGCCTCGAGGAGGCGCTGGCCGAACAGGATTCGGCCATCCGCGAGATGATGAGCGAGGCGCTCGGCGCGTTCGAACGCATGCACACCGGCGGCATGGGCGCGGTGCGCGGCGGCAAGGCCGAGCCCAAGGACGGCGACTTCCACGGCGATCCCCGACGCACGCCGGCACGTCCCATCGCCGACGGAACCGACGCGGACGGCGCCGGGACGACGGACTCCTCCTCGCCGGACGATGCCGGACAGGACGGCGAGGACAGTCTCGACCGTCGGTTCGAGGACCTCATGAAGGACATCGACATCGACGAGACCGCGTTCGCCGTGCCGTCCGGAGAGCAGGACGGCGACGTGGACGGATTCGGCGGGACCATGGACGGCGGCGCCGGCGAGGACGTCGCGGGGGACGCGAACGCCGACGGCGCCGACGACGAGGGACGGCACGACGATCCGATGGGCGTCCTCAAGCGCAACCCCACCGTCCGCAACCTCGCCACCGTGACCTTCACGCGCGAGGCGTTCCTCACCCGCATCGGCCAGGACGCGCTCGACCACCCCATGGACACGTACCGCATGTTCGACGCGGTGATGGACGTGGACGGAGACGGCGCCCTCAGGCCCGTCAACGCCGGATTCGACCTGCGCGACCCGGCCTACGCGCCGCAGGGTTCTCAGGAGGAGCCGGAGATGTCCGACCGCACGTTCACGCCGGCCGTCGCCGCCGTGCTCGGCACCGACCGGGCCGTCGGCCTGTCCATCCAACGCGTCGACCTCATGCAGCGCGCCGAAGCGGACTTCCACCGGCTCGCCGCCGACGATACCTTGCCTTCCGTGACCAAGGCGCAGGAGGCCATGCGCATCGTCGACATGATCGGCGACCCCGAACTCACCGAACAGGCGCCGCGCATCACCAACGCGCTCATCGACGGCATGGACACCCCGTCCGTCACGCTCGCCATGGCCGACGAACTCGACAAGGAGCGGCTCAAGGCACGCGACCTGCTGTTCGGCGGTCAGGTCGACCAGGCGTTCGAGACCGCGGAGGCGGCGCTCGCCCGCGTCGACGCGCTGTACGCGCGCGGCGACGGCGTGCCCCGCTACTTCAACTCGTACGCCGAACGCGTGATCTACAACCGCCTGTTCGCCACCTCCGGGGAGCGCACCGTGCTCATTCCGGACAACCTGTTCTACGCGCACATGGAACTCGCCGACGTGCTCGCGCAGGTCAAGGGCGTCGAGGCCTCTCTCAAGCATCTCAACGCGATGGTGGCGTATGCGCCCGCCTACCCGCTCACCCACCTGAAGCTCGCCATCCAGCTCGCGCGCCGCGAGGACTGGGATTCGGCGCGCGCCGCCTGCCTCAACGCGCTGCGCGTGGCGCTCGACCGCGACGACGCCGCGTTCGCCTACTACCGCTTCGCCTACACCGAATGGATGCAGGACCGGTTCGACACGGCCGTGGCGGCCTACCTGATGAGCGACCACATCGCCCCCGGGCAGATCGCCGCGTTGGAAGGCGAGCTGCAGGAGCTTGTGGCCCGCGCCGATTCGCAGTGCATCCGCGTGCCCGAGGACGTTCAGGAGGCCGCCGAACTGCTCGCCGCGAACGATCTGCCCGTCTGGCCGCACACGGAGGTGGCCGGCATCGTGCGTGACGCCGCCCGCCTGACCGTCGACGAAGGCCTGTTCGTGCCCGCCCGCACCCTGTCCGTGGCGGCGGCGCGCATGAACGACGACGACGGCACCGGCATCGACGTGGTGCAGGCGCAGTTCATCCGCTCGCTGACCGCCTGACCTGCGGCAGCCCCGTCAGGCGGTCAGCAGACGCTCGGCGAGCGCGCGGAACTCGGCGCCGATGCCGTCGCCCCTCAATGCGCCTTCGGCGTCCAGCACCGCGGGGCGCCCGGCCTCGCCGGTCTCGCGCAGTTCGGGCTCCAGCGGCAGCTGCGCCATCAGCGGCACGTCGTAACCGAGGGCCTCGGTCAGCTGTTCGCTGACGCGCTCGCCGCCACCCTCGCCGAAGATGCGCAGTTTCTCGCCCTTATGCTCGTAGAAGCTCATGTTCTCGACGACGCCGCGCACCTTCATCGGCACCTGCAGTGCGACGAGTCCCGAGCGCACGGCCACGTCGGACGCGCTCGGCTGCGGGGTCGTCACGACCACGAGTTCCGCGTTGGGCAGCGCCTGCGCCACCGAGATCGCCATGTCGCCGGTGCCGGGGGCCAGGTCGAGCAGCAGCACGTCCGGCTCGCCCCACCACACGTCGGACAGGAACTGTTCGAGCGAACGCTGCAGACGGGGTCCGCGCCACAGGATCGCGCGGTCGGCGCCGGCGAACATGCCGATCGAGATGAGCTTGACGCCCCACGCGGTGACGGGCATGAGCATGCCGTTCAGGTTCGTGGGCTGCGTGTGCACGCCGAACAGGCGCGGCAGCGAGAAGCCGTAGATGTCCGCGTCGATGGCCGCGGTGTCGTAGCCGAGCGCCGCGAACGTGGCGGCGAGGTTTGCGGTGACGGACGACTTGCCGACGCCGCCCTTGCCCGAGGCGATCGCGAAGATGCGCGTCTTGATGCCCGGCTTGTTGAACGGGTTCTGCCTGCGTTCGGCCTTGAGGTCGGCGACGAGGTCGTCGAGCTTGTCGCGGCTCATCGAACCGACCTCGATGCGCGGGGTGAGCGTCGCGTCCGGGTAGGAGGCGACCGCGCCGTTGATTTGGTTGGTGATGGTCTCCGAGAGCGGGCAGCCGGGGACGGTGAGTTCGACGTGCACGGTCACGTCGTAGGCGTCGCGCTGCTCGTCTCCGCCGTCGGGCGCGGGCGTCGCGTCGATCGCCGCGATCATGCCCAGGTCGGTGACGGAGCGTCCGAGCTCCGGATCGATGACGCGGCTCAGCCGCTCGTAGATGGCGGCTTCGATGTCACGGGTATCAGTCATGCGTCCTCCTCGTCTGTTGCCGTCGTATTGCCGCGTACCACAGTAGCGTGCGAACGCCCGCCATGCCAGAGTCAGGCCTCGCCGGTCTCGAGCAGCGTCGCGAACCGGGCCTCGTCGAGCATCGGGATGCCGAGTTCCTCGGCCTTCGAGGCCTTGGACCCGGCGTTCGCGCCGACGATCACGTAGTCGGTCTTCTTGCTCACCGACCCGGCCGCCTTGCCGCCGCGCGCGATGATCGCCTCCTTGGCGGAGTCGCGCGAGTATCCCTCCAGCGAGCCGGTGACGACGACGGTCTTGCCGGCGAGGGTCTGCGGCAGGCTGCTCGTCTCGGCCGCGGCGACGCCCACGCCGGCGGCACGCCAGGCGCGCAGCGTCTCGCCGCGCCAGTCGCCGGGTTCCTTCGCCGCCGTGAACCAGTGCACGACCGATTCCGCAATCTCCGGTCCGACGCCGTCGATCTCGGTCAACTGCTCGACGCTCGCCGAGGCGATCGCATCGAGCGAGCCCAGCGACGAGGCGATCAGGCGCGCGGTCGGCGGGCCGAGCCGGCGGATCGACAGCGCGACCAGCACGCGCCACAGGTCGGCGTGACGCGCCTTGTCCATCTCGTCGAACATCTTGCGCGTGTTCTCGCCGGGGCGGACGTAGACGGGCACATCGGTCTCGCCGTTGCGCGTGCGCTTGTGGTCGACGCGCACGATGACCGCGTCCGCCGGCACGTCGTAGTCCGGATACGCGGTGACGGTGACGTCGTCGACGTGCGCTCCGCCGGCGCGCGCCGCCAGCTGGCGGGCGGTGAGCTTTTTCGCCGCGGCGGGCGCCGCCCAGAACGCGGGCACCTGATGCCACAGGCCGGATCCGCCGACGCGCTTGCGCACCTTCTTCTTCCGTCCGTTCGCGCCGACGGTCTCATGCACCTCGATAATCGGCGCCTCGCGCCACACGCGCACGTCGCGTAGGTCGGCGGCGGTCAGGGCGAACAGTCCCGCCTCGCTGGACAGGACCGGCGTCTGCGGTTCGGGCAGCGTCAAACCCGTGACCGGCTCGTACGGTTCCGGCTCCTCGCCCGGCTTGACGAGGATCTCGGTGATGTTCGGCGCGTAGGTCGCGACCGACCCGGGACGGTTCTCCTCCGGGTTCGTCAGTGCTATCGCCGACTGGTCGCCCAGATGCTCGATGTCGAACGCCTTGCGCGAGGCGAGCGAGATGACGCGTTCGGTCAGCTGCGCCGGGCAGCTTTCGACGTTCGGGCAGCGGATGTCCTTGTCGCCCTCCTTGGCGGGGGCGAGCTTCGCGCCGCAGGAGGGGCAGTATTCGGGCATGACGAACTCGCGCAGTTCGCCTTCGCGGCCCTTGCGGCGCTCCAGCACGGGCCCGACGAGTTCGGGGATCACGTCGCCCGCCTTACGCACGACGACCGTGTCGCCGATGAGGATGCCCTTGCGCTTGACCTCCGAGGGATTGTGCAGCGTGGTGCGCGCGACAGTCGAACCGGCCACGTAGACGGGTTTCAGCACCGCGACCGGAGTGACGCGACCGGTGCGGCCGACCTGCACGGTGATGTCGAGCAGCTCGGTGTTGACCTCCTCGGGCGGGTACTTGTACGCGATGGCCCAGCGCGGCGCGCGCGAGGTCGCGCCGAGGGAGCGCTGCAGCGCCAGGTCGTCGACCTTGACGACGATGCCGTCGAGCGCGTGCTCGATGTCGCCGCGATGCTCGCCGTAGTAGTCGATCATCTCGAGGATCTCACCGAACGACGTGACGGTGCGGTTGTGCGGCGAGACCGGCACGCCCCATTTGGTGTACAGCGCGTAAGCCTCGGACTGGTCGTTGACGATATCATGCTTTCCGGTGCGGCCCGCGCCCCAGCGCAACGTGCCGATGCCGTGTGCGTAGAAGCTCAGTCGCCGGGTGGCGGTGATGCGCGGGTCCTTCTGGCGAAGCGACCCGGCGGCGGCGTTGCGTGGGTTCGCGAACGGCGCGCGGCCGGCGTCCTCCTGCTCGTCGTTGAGCGTGTGGAAGTCGTCCCAGCGCATGAACACCTCGCCGCGGATCTCGACGAACTCGGGGATGTCGTCCTTGTCGCCGCCGAGGTTCGCGGGAATGGAGCCGATGGTGCGCACGTTCAGGGTGATGTCCTCGCCGGTGACGCCGTCGCCGCGCGTGAGCCCCTGCTCGAGCACACCATTCCTATAGATAAGATTCAGCGCGAGACCGTCGATCTTGACCTCACAGCTCATCGGCAAGGGCTTGCCCTCCGGCCAGTCGAGGTCGCGCAGGACCGAATCGTACCAGTCCCTCAGTTCCTCGATGGAGAACACGTCGTCGAGGCTCATCATGCGCGAGGGGTGGCGTACGGACGCGAAGTCGTTGGAGAACGTGCCTCCGACGCGGTGCGTGGGGCTCTGCGGGTTGTCGAGCGCGGGGAACGTGGCTTCGAGACGCTGCAGGCACCTGAGGCGCGCGTCGTACGCGGCGTCGGAGGAGACGGGCGCGTCGTCGATGTAGTAGGCGATCTGGTCGGATTCGACCCACGCGGCGACGCGCGCCCACAGGCGGGCGGCGTTCTCCGCGTTGAGCGTGTTCACGTCGAGACGGTCGAGGCGCACGGCGTCCGCGTCGGTGGGCGTCAACGCCGCGATCCAGCGTTCGCCGCCGGGCGTAAGGCCGGCGATGCCGTCGTCGGCGACAGGCGTCGGCGCGGACGCGCCGCGGCCGGACCCGGCGCCGTCCGTCATCGCGTCGAAATCCCATGCAAGCTGTTCGTCCGTCATATCCCTGCCTTTCGTGCGTTCCGCGCGCGTACCGCAACGATTGTACCCGGCGGACCGAGCAGAGAACGGTTCCCTGTGTACGGTCCTACTTCCCGGCGCGCCAGATGTCGGGCTCGACGTAGATCTCCCACTCGTACCAGGGCAGGGCGGTGCGGATGCTCGTCTCGATCTTGTCGACGGTCTGCACGTCGTAGTCGCGGTCGAACTTGTCGGTCTCGACCTTGAGGCACAGCAGCACCGCGTCCTCATCCATGTGAATGGCCTGCATGTTGATGAGCCGGTTCACGCCCTGCGTGCCTTCGACCGCGGCGACGAGCATCTCGCGCGTGCGCGGGTCGATGTCCTCGCCGATGAGCAGCGAACCGGACTTGAACGCGAGCGCCGCCGAACCGCACACCAGCACGAGGCCGACCAGAAGGCCGCCGATCGCATCGTACAGTTCGTCGCCGGTGGCGATGGACAGGCCGATGCCGAGACCTGCGAACGCGAGGCCGATGAGCGCGAGCGTGTCCTCCATCATCACGGAGGCGAGTTCGGCGGACTTCGTGCGCCTCCAGAACTTGACGAGCGAATCGCTTTCCACCTTGACGCGCTTCATGCGGTCGCGCGCCTCATGCACGGACGTGTGCAGGCCGTAGCCCTCCAGGCATGCGGAGACGGCGACGACGACGAGCGCGGCGACGAGCTCCAGCGAATCGGCGTCGCGCGGCACCGTGCCCTCGACCAGTCCCGTCAGTTTGCCGACGGCCTGCGAGACGGCGAACACACCGCCGACGAAGAACAGCAGCGTCGCCACGATGAAGCTCGCCAGATACTTGATGCGGTGCAGGCCGAACGGGTGGTCGCCGTCGGTCTTGTGGTCGGACGCCTTGTCTCCCACCATGAGCACGAGCTCGTTGGCGCAGTCGGCCACCGAATGCACGGATTCGGAGAACATGGACGACGATCCGGTGAACGCGGCGGCCGCGAACTTCGCGAGCGCGACGCCGATGTTGGCGGCCAGCGCGGCCTTGACCGCGGCCCCCGTCTTGGCGTCGGCCTTCCCGTCGGCGGCATTGGCGGCATTTGCGTTGGATGACGATGACGATGACGACATATTAATCCCTCTGTTTCCTCGTTCCCGGAACGTCATTGTATGACGGGAGGACGCGCCGGAGCACGCCGATGGCCCATATACGGGAAAGCCCCGCCGGCGTGAACCGTGCGGGGCTTTCGACATGCATCCGATGCGGATCGGCCCGGATGGGGCCGAAGCGGACGATCAGATGTGGTAGTACAGCTCGTACTCGAGCGGGGTCGGGGCCAGACGGGCCTGGTCGATCTCGTCGCGCTTGAGCTCAATCCAGGTCTCGATGAGATCCGGGGTGAACACGTCGCCGGCGGTGAGGAAGTCGTTGTCCTCCTCGAGGGCGTTGAGCGCCTCGCCGAGGGAGCTCGGCACCTGCTTGATGTTGGCGTGCTCTTCCGGCGGCAGCTCGTAGAGGTCCTTGTCCACCGGAGCCGGCGGCTCGATGTGGTTCAGGATGCCGTCGAGGCCGGCCATCATCTGGGCGGAGAAGGCCAGGAACGGGTTGCAGGACGGATCCGGGGCGCGGAACTCGATGCGCTTGGAGGCGGGGGAGGTGCCGGCCAGCGGGATGCGGATGGCGGCGGAGCGGTTGCGGGCCGAGTAGACCAGCGAGACCGGGGCCTCGAAGCCCGGGACCAGACGGTGGAAGGAGTTCAGGGACGGGTTGGTGAACGCCACGACCGCGGAGGAGTGCTTGATGAGACCGCCGATGTACCAGCGGGCGATGTCGGACAGGCCGCCGTAGCCCTGCTCATCGTAGAACAGCGGCTTGCCGTCCTTCCACAGGGACTGGTGGCAGTGCATGCCAGTGCCGTTGTCGCCGGCGATCGGCTTCGGCATGAAGGTCACGGACTTGCCGGCGAGGGCGGCGGTCTCGTGGACGACGTACTTGTACTTCATCAGGTCGTCGCCGGCGTGCTGCAGGGTGTTGAAGCGGTAGTTGATCTCCTGCTGGCCGGCGCCCGCCACCTCGTGGTGGGAACGCTCGAGCTGCAGACCGACCTTCTGCAGGTTGGCGACCATGTCGTCGCGCAGGTCCTGGTTGTGGTCGATCGGCGGCACCGGGAAGTAGCCGCGCTTGACGCGGTTCTTGAAGCCGATGTTCGGGGTGCCGTCCTCTTCGGTGTCGACGCCGGAGTTCCACGGGGCCTCGATGGAGTCCACCTCGTAGAAGGAGCGCTGGGCGGAGTTCTCGTAGCGGACCTTGTCGAAGATGAAGAACTCGGCCTCCGGGGCGAAGGACGCGGTGTCGGCGACGCCGGTGGACTTCAGGTAGGCCTCGGCCTTGCCGGCGACCTGACGCGGGTCACGGGAGTACGGCTCGTCGGTCAGCGGGTCGACGATGGAGAAGGCCACGTCGAGGGTCTTGTGCTTGCGGAACGGATCGATGAAGGCGGTGGTCACGTCCGGGACCAGCTTCATATCGGACTCGTTGATGGCCTGGAAGCCCTGCACGGAGGAACCATCGAACGGCATGCCGTCGGTGAACGCGTTGTCCAGGAACTCGCTGACCGGAACGGTGAAGTGCTGCTGCACGCCGATCAGATCGGTGAAACGGACGGAGACGTACTCGACGCCTTCCTTGTTGATGAGGGCCTCGGCCTCTTCCGGCGTATGGGCGAAGATCTTGTTCTCAGCCACGATCGCTCCTTTTATCGAGATGACTTACAGGGTAAAAGCATAGGTGCGCGCGTTTCGCCCGCTCGAAACTTCGGTTACGAGAATGTTTCGTGGCCGGTAACGCAGGTTGTCAATCGTTGCGATGGCGCGTTTCGGCGGGGTGTGCCGGGCGATGGACGCCGCCGGTGTCCGTCCAGAAAGCGGACGCGTGCGGCCGGATACGCGAAGGACCCCGGCCATCCGCGGATGACCGGGGTCCTGTCTTCGCCTTGTGCGCCGGGAACGGCGTCAGCGTCCGCGCATGGCGCGGCGGCTGACCTTCTGCATGCGGTTCGGGTCGATGCCCTTGGGGATGCCGTAGCCGGACTTCTGCTGGAGGGTGCGCAGGCGGTCGTTGAGCACGCCGAGCTCCTCCTTGGTGAGCATGAAGCGGCGGCGCGGGTGCAGCTTCCTCATGAGCGCGTTGGAGTGGTTGGTGGGTACGTAGCTCTTCTGGCGGGTGATGGTCTTGCGCAGGTCCTTAAGACGGGTCTCGTTCTCGCCGGTGCCCACGATGATGCGGTACACGGGGATGGAGGAGCCGGCGGTCACGCCCTTGATGGCGTGCTCCTGACGCTCCATGTTGCGCTTGACGTTCGTGTAGTTGCCTTCGCCGAGCAGGTAGATGCCGTTGTAGCCGGTGCCGCGCCAGATGGCGTCCTTGGTGCGCGCGTCGATCCACACGGGCTGTTCGGGGAAGGTGAAGCCGGCCTTGTTCATGTTGCTGAGCACGCTGATGGCGGCGCCGGGACGGCCTTCGAGCTGACGGTAGCCGACCTTGTCCGCGCGGTTGGTGAGCGTCATCGTGCCGAACAGGAGGCCGAGCATGATGAAGGCGGCCATGATGAAGATCCAGTTGAGCCAGTTCCACTGGAAGATCAGGCCGAGCACCACGCCCACGACCACCGGGGCGAGGATCACGCCGGCGAGCAGCCACGGCAGCTGCTTGTCCTCCTTGTACGTGTACTTGAAGATCTGGATGATCTGCTTGATCGTCCCCGGCTTCTTGTCCTTCTTCTCGTCCTTGTCAGCCATTCTTCCTCGCTTGGATGTCGAATTTGCGCATACTGGCCACAGATTCTATCAGCATGCGTGCCCGCAGGCCGTTCAACGCGTGTGCAACGGGCGCCCGTCGGCCTTGAGCAGGGCTTCGCCCAGGGTCTCGCTGAACGTGGGATGCGGGTGGATGAGCCGTGCCGCCTCACTCAACGGCACGCGGTTGCCGACGAGCTGTTCGGCTTCGGCGATGAGGTCGGAGGCGACGGGGGCGACGATGTGCACGCCGAGCACCACGGGCGTGTCCGGGCGGTCGGCCCGTGCGCCGCTGACGATGGTCATGGATCCGCCGACGCCGCTCATGAGCATGCGCGCGTTGCCGAGCATCGGATACGAGGTCTCGGTGACGTCGTTGAGGTCCGGGTCCGCCGTGGCCTCCTGCCCGGTGAGGCCCACGCAGGCGGCCTCCGGATGGGAGAACACGACCTGGGGGACGGTGGTCTCGTCCACCGGCTTCGGGTCGAGTCCGGCGATGGCCTCGGCCACGGTGACGCCCTGTTCGAACGCGCGGTGCGCGAGCGCGTGTCCGGCGACGATGTCGCCCACGGCCCACACGTTCGGCACGTGCGTGCGTCCGAGTGGGTCGGTGACCACGTAGCCGTGTCCGTCGAGCGTGACGCCGGCGCGGGCGAGCCAGTCGAACCCGGTGTTCGGGTCGCGGCCGATGGCGGCGAGCACGATCTCGCCGTACGCCTGGTGTTCCGCGGGGTCGTCGCCGATGGTGTAGTGGACGGTGGCGCCGAGGTTTGCTCCGGTTTCCACGCGCGTGACGGCTGTGCCCTTCACGACATGGACGCCCTGGCGGATGAGTTCGCGCGTGAGGGTGACGGCGGTGCGCCGGTTCCAGCCGGACAGGACGCGGTCCTTGCGGATGAGGATGGTGACGTCCACGCCGGCGGCGTTCCACATGGAGGCGAATTCGATGGCGACGGCGCCGGCGCCGACGATGACGGCGGAGGAGGGGAATTCGTCGAGTTCGAGTGCCTGCGTGGAGTCGATGAGCGCGCCGTGGAACGGGTTGCCGGGCAGCGGCCGCGGGTGTGCGCCGGTGGCGAGCACGACGTCGCCGGCGGTCACGGTGACGGTTTCAGCTAGCGGTTCGGCCTTGCCGGCCCTGCGGTAGCGTTCGACGGCCGTGCCGTCCGTGGCGCGGATGGTGACGGCGAGATTGGCGGCGGGACCGTCTTCGGATGCTCCGGCCGCTTCGGCCGCCGGCGTTCCGGCGATGACGGCGAGGTCGACGGCTTCGCCGCGCAGCACGGTGACGCCGCGGTGCGCGAGGAGCGCGGCCAGTCCGCCGGTCATCGTGTCGACCACGTGGAGACGGTAGTCGCGCAGGGTGCCGTAGTCGATGCCGTCCACGCGCGCCTGCACGCCGAGTTCGGCGGCCCGATGGACGGTGTCGATGGTGTGGGTGGCGGTGATGAGCGCCTTGGAGGGGATGCACCCGCGGTTGAGACAGGTGCCGCCGAGGGTGGCGTCGCGTTCGATGAGCGCCACCTTCCTGCCGAGTTCGGCGGCGCGCAGCGCCGTGGAGTATCCTCCCGGGCCGGCGCCGATGATGACGATGTCGAATGCTTCGTTCGTGTGCTCTTCGGTCATATCGTCCATGGTAGCCGGCGCGGGCGGGTTCGCCGCCGGACGAACAAGGCTCCCGCAGCCGGCGGATGGCCGGCTGCGGGAGCCTTGCATGGGTGGGGTGCGTCCGATGTCGCCGGAATCACTCCGGCCAGTGGCCGCGCTTGTCGTAGCGGGGCTTCGGGAGCCTCCAGCGGCGGATCTGGATGGCGCGGCTCCACGCGTACGAGGCGGAGCGGGTGCCCTTGGCCACGGACTTCTCGCCGTACTTGGCGATGAGCTTCTTCTTGAGTCCGCGCCACATGATCCACACGTCGATGACGACGCCGAGCAGGTACGCGTACATGAGGATCATCATGACCATTGAGGCCATGGCGCTCTGGGCCACGGTGGTGATGACCATCGAGCCGATGAGGATGGCGAACGCCACCGGGATGAAGAACTCGCCGATGTTGAAGCGGGCGTCCACATAGTCGCGGATGTAGATGCGCCAAGGGAGACGCTCCGACTTGGGCATGTGGTTGAGGTCGCCCTTCTGCATCGCCTCGTATTCGACGTTCTCACGCTCGCGCAGACGGGCCTTCGCGGCCTTCGCGCTGGCCTTGCGGTCGGCCGGCACCAGCGGACGGATGCCGGCGGCCTGCGCGTCCTTCATCTTCGGGGTGGGGGCGTTCTTCGTGCGGTCCTTCTTCACCGGCTTCGACGCCGCGGCGTCGACGGGCTCCTGGGCCGTCTCCTTCTTCTTGAACGGGTTCCATGTCATGCTTGCAGGTTACGGTGGCGTCTGGACGCGCCATGGCCGCGGAACGGCGTCATACGGGGGCTACGGAGCCCCGCGTGCGACGGCCGGGCGGCGTCGGCGCAGCACCGTCACCTATATATAAGGAGGTCATCGATGGCACAACCGACCGTGGACGAGATCCGCGCGCGCGTGGAGGCGGACTGGAACCGCATCGTCGACGTGCTCAACCGCAAGATCGCGCTCGGCTCGGTGTCCGCCAAGGGCATCACCGGCGAACACATGAGGAGGTCAGCCGAATTCGTCGCCGAACAGATGCGCGAGGTCGGCGTCGACGCGAAGGTCGTCCAGTCCACCAACCCGGACGGCACCCCGGGCGCATGGGAGGTCATCGGCTCGCGCATCGTCGACCCGGACGCCCCCACCGTGCTCCTGTACGCGCACCACGACGTGCAGCCCGTGCCGGACCCGGCCGCATGGGACACCGACCCGTTCGTCGGCACCGAGGTCGACGGCCGCCTTTACGGCCGCGGCTCCGCGGACGACGGCGGCGGCATCGCCATCCATTCCGGCGCCCTCAAGGCCCTGGGCGACGACTTGCACGTCAACGTGAAGATCTTCATCGAAGGCGAGGAGGAGATGGGATCGCCCAGCTTCATCCCGTTCATCGAAGCCCACAAGGACGAATTCGCCTCCGACGTCATCATCGTGGCCGACTCCGGCAACTGGTCCGCCGACATCCCGTCCCTCACCACCTCGCTCAGGGGCAACACATGCGTCGACGTGACCGTGCGCGCCCTCAAGCACCCGGTCCACTCCGGCCAGTACGGCGGTCCGATCCTCGATTCCAACACGCTCGCCGCGATGCTCATCTCCTCCCTGTACGACGGCAACGGCGACCTCGCCGTGCCTGGCGTCGCCGCCGAGGAGCCGATCGGCGGACTCCAGCGCGACCTCGACGAGAAGACCGTGCGCGAGGACGCCGGCATCGTCGACTCCTACACGCTCGCCGGCTCCGGCTCGCTCGCCTCCCGCCTGTGGACCAAGCCGAGCCTCACCGTCATCGGCTTCGACGCGCATCCGGTCGAGGGCTCGTTCAACGTGATCAGCCCCGAGACCCGTTTCCGCCTGTCCCTGAGGACCGCCCCGAACCAGCGGCCCGAAGAGGCGCAGGACGCGCTCGCCGACTTCCTCGTCTCCAACCCGCCGTTCGGCGCCGAGATCGAGGTCGTGAAGCTCGAGAACGGCATGGGCTGGGCGATGGATCCGGACGCCGTCGCCACCAAGGACGCGCTCGAGGCGATGGAGGAGGCGTTCGGCGTCGCCCCCATCAACAAGGGCGAAGGCGGCTCCATCCCGTTCATCCCCGAACTGCAGCGCCTCTTCCCCTCCGCGCAGGTGCTCGTCACCGGACCGGAGGATCCGAAGGCCAACGCGCACAGCCCCAACGAGTCCATTTCGCTGTCGGGACTCAAGAACAACGTCATCACCGAGGCGCTGCTGCTCGCCAAGCTCGGCAGGTGACGCGTCCCCACGGACGCTCCATGTGACGTAGCCGACGGAGTCTTGATTTCGTCGGCTACGTCATTTATGGTGAGGAGCTGACACGGGAGCTGCCACAAGGCGGCTGAGAGGAGACCTGAACGGGTTTCGACCGATGGGACGCCGCCGGGCAATGCCGGCCGCGGAATTGTCGCTCTTACCTTCACCCGTGCCTTGTTGAGAGAGGAAAGGCACAACCATGGCTGAAGTGGCCAAGGCCAACTACAAGTGGCGCGTCGTCGACATCGTCGTCACCGCCGTCATCGCCGTCGCATCCGGCGTCATCTTCTGGGGCTGGGACGTCGTCTGCGCCGTCCCGCTGGAGATCTTCGGCGCCGTCACCCCGGGCTTCGAAGGCCTGCTCAACGGCTTCTGGCTGTTCGCCGGCCCGCTCGCCGCGATCATCGTGCGCAAGCCGGGCGCCGCCCTGTTCGCCGAGACGCTCGCCGCGTTCCTCGAGCTCACGCTCGGCAACCAGTGGGGCGTCGGCGGCTCGCTCATCGTCGGCATCCTGCAGGGCCTCGGCGCCGAGATCGCCTTCGCGATCTTCATGTGGAAGAAGTGGAACATCGGCACCATCATGCTGTCCGGCGCGCTCGCCGCCGTGGGCTGCTGGGCCTACTACTGGGCCACCCACCCGGCCTGGAGCGCCGGCTACGTGGCCGTCTACCTCGTCACCTCCATCCTTTCCGGCATCATCATCGGCGTCGTCATGCTCGGCGTGCAGCGTGCGCTCGCCGCCACCGGCGCGCTCGACCGCTTCGCCTCCGGCCGTGCCGAGGCGCGCGTCTGATGCGCATCACCCCCGCCGGCGTCGAAGCGAAGGGATGGGGTTGGCGCCACACCACGCGCAAGGACTTCGCGCTGCGTGACATCAATCTGACCATCCAGCCCGGGGAGCACGTGCTGCTCCTCGGGGCCTCCGGCGCCGGCAAAAGCACGTTCATGGCCGGACTGGCCGGCGTGCTCGGCGGATCCGACGAAGGCGAACAGGAAGGCTCGCTCACCATCGACGGCGTCGAAGCCGGCGTCGCACGCGGCAAGGCGGGCCTCGTCCTGCAGGACCCGGATTCGCAGATCATCCTCGAACGCGTGGGCGACGACGCGGCCTTCGGCTGCGAGAACCTCGACGTCCCACGCGACGAGACCTGGCGGCGCGTGCGCGAATCGCTCGACCTGGTCGGCCTCAAGGACATCGACCTCGACCGGTCCACGCGCCACCTGTCCGGCGGGCAGCGGCAGCGTCTCGCGCTCGCCGGCGTGCTCGCCATGCAGCCGGGCCTCCTGCTGCTCGACGAACCCACCGCGAACCTCGACCCGGACGGCGTCACCGAAGTGCATGACGCGGTACACGACGTGCTCGAACGCACCGGCCAGACCATGGTCGTCGTCGAACACCACATCGACGTATGGATGGACCTCATCGACCGCGTCGTCGTCATCGGACATCCCGACCCAGACTCCCACGTGGGCGGCGTCATCACCGACGGTACCCCCGAACAGGTGTTCGGCGAATACGGCGACCTGCTCGCGCAAGGCGGGGCGTGGGTGCCCGGACGGCCCATCCCGGACCGCGGCCCCGGCCGTCACGGCGACGTCCGGCTCGCCTCCTTCGACACGGAGGATGGCGGCGTTCCGCGCAACGGACGGTCCGCCACGGACACGGTCCGTGCGGACGGCGAGGAACCCGTGCTCGTCACCGAGGATCTGGGCTTCGGACGCGGCATCGCGCTCGGCTCGCACATCAATCTCGAATTCTTCGCCGGCGAGGTCACGGCCCTCATGGGGCCGAACGGCGCCGGCAAATCCACGCTCGCTCTGACGCTTGCCGGCCTGCTCAAGCCGCTGGCCGGCCATGTGCGCATCCGCGGCGATATCGCCGCAGGCACCCGCGGCGACGAACCGTACGCATGGAGGAGCCGCGAACTGCTCGGCCGCATCGGCATGGTCTTCCAGGAGCCCGAACACCAGTTCGCCGCGCCGATCGTGCGCGACGAGGTCGCCATCGGACCGAAATCACGCGGTGCGAGCCAAGAGGAGGCGTACGCCATCGCGGACCGCATGCTCGAACGCATGAACCTGAGCCGGTTCGCGCCCGCCAACCCGTACACGCTGTCCGGCGGCGAGAAGCGCCGCCTGTCCGTCGCCTCGATGCTCGCCGGCGCGCCGAGGATTCTCGTCATGGACGAGCCGACCTTCGGCCAGGACTACGCCACATGGCGTGAGATGGTCGACCTCATCGCCGCCGTGCGCGACCAGGGTTCCGCCGTCATCGTCGTCACGCACGACGAGCCGCTCGTCGAGGCGTTGCACGCCCGGCGCATCATGTTCGATTTCGCGAAGGGGGAGACGTCGCGATGAGCGATTCCATCAGGCTTACGGTCCGTCCGGCCGATGCCGATACGTCCGTGTCCGTCGCCGGCCACCCTGGCGAGACGGACGGTTCCCCCACGGCGGCGAGACGGACGGCGCATCCGGATGGCACGGTGCCCGTCACCCCGCCGGAGGCGCGCCGCGAACCGGCTCGGCCCGCATCCCCCTCATGGTTCATCGCGAAGGTGAACCCGGTGGCGCGCATCATCGGCGCGCTGCTCATGTGCATCCCCATGTTCGTCAGCCTCGACGTGGTGTCCGCCTCCGTGGCATTGGGGCTCGAGGTGCTGCTGCTGTGGATCGGCGGCGTGAACCCGCTGCGTGTATGCCGCAGCACCTGGCCCGTGTGGATCGCCGCCGTGGGCGGCTTCGTCTCCGTGTTCCTGTACGGCCGCACCTCCGGCGACATCTGGTTCTCCGCAGGATGGATCGTGGTGTCCGAAGGCTCCACGTATCTGGCGCTCGCCACGTTCCTGCGCGTGCTCGCCATCGCCGTGCCTGGCGTGGTGCTCGCGCTCGGCCTCGACCCCACCGATCTGGCCGATGGTCTCGTGCAGATTCTGCACTTCTCGCCCCGGTTCGTGTACGGCGGGCTCGCCGGCATGCGTATGTTCACGCTGCTGCAGGACGATTGGCGGGCGCTTGGATTGTCCCGTCGCTCGCGTGGTCTTGGCGACGGCAACGCCGTGCGGCGCGGGCTTTCGCAGGCGTTCGGCCTGCTGGTCCTGTCCATCCGCCGCGCCACGAAGCTCGCCACCGCCATGGAGGCGCGCGGTTTCGGCGGCACGGGCCCGCGTTCGGCGGCGCGCGTGAGCCGTCTGCATCCGATCGACGCGGTGTTCTGCGTGATCTCGCTGGCGATTCCGCTCATCGCGCTCGGCGTGGCCGTGTACACCGGCTACTGGCATTTCTCCTTCCAAGGCGCGTGATCGCGGGCGTGAGTCGGACATAAGGGATTGAATCGGCGGACACTGTACTACTGCGTGCAGTTCTACCGTGCGTTCCCGGAGATTGTGAACGCACTGCGTGCACAATCCGGTCTGCTGACATGGACGCATTATCGCAGCCTGCTTCGCGTCACCGACGCCAAAGCCCGTAATTGGTACGAACATGAGGCGCTGGCGCAGAACTGGAGCTCACGCACGCTGAACCGGAACATCGACACGCAATACTATGAGCGGATGCTGCTGTCTCAGCATCCCGATCGCGTGCGGCGTGAGATGGAATCCAAGACCGAGCCGTACCAGCAGGACAAACTGGAATTCATCAAGAACCCTGTGGTGGCCGAATACCTGGGGCTCGACCCCAAAACGGATTTCACCGAATCCAAGCTGGAATCCAGCATTCTCGCGAACCTGCAGAAGTTCCTGTTGGAACTGGGCAAGGGGTATGCGTTCGTGGCACGGCAACAGCGCATCCACACGGACGAGAACGACTACTACATCGATCTGGTGTTCTACAACTACATACTGAAATGCTTCGTGCTGATCGATCTGAAGACCACTCGAATCACCCATCAGGATGTAGGCCAGATGGACATGTACGTGCGCATGTACGACGAACGGATGCGCGGACCGGGGGACAATCCGACGCTCGGCATCGTATTGTGTTCCGAAACCAGTGAAGACATCGCCCGATATTCGGTCCTGCATGACAGCGACCAGCTTTTCGCGGCGAAATACAAGCTCTACCTGCCGACGGAAGAGCAGTTGCGCGCCGAAATCGAAACACAGAAGCATATCTTCGCCATGCAGCAGCGGGACGCCGAGAATCGGAAGAACCTGGATGCGGGAACGGGATTATGATGGCGGACTTCGGCTTCGGCGGCACGGGCCCGCGTTCGGAGGCGCGCGAGCCATCCGGGCGGGTGTGCCGGTCCGCAATGCGGTTCGCCGTATTGCGACACGCTGTCAAGGTCGGAAACCGGTAGATATGTTCCGGTCGCTGGGCCGATTCGTAGACTCGTTCGTAATCGATGGGCAGCAGCCTTCGATGGGCGTGAAACGATTGGAGCGAATGATGACAGGCAAGGACATTGAACTCTACCGATCCGATGACGGCTCGGTGCAGCTTGAGGTCAACGTGCAAGGTGATACCGTGTGGCTGACCCAGGCGCAGATGGCGGAATTATTCGGCACGAAAAGTCAGGCCATAGGAAAACATGTGTCCAATATTCTTTCCGATGGCGAGCTTGATGGGTCAACTTGTTCCAAAATGGAACAAGTTCGTGTCGAAGGCACCCGTCGGGTCAGGCGCACAGTGAATGTGTACAACCTGGACATGGTTATTTCGGTGGGGTACAGGGTTAACTCAAGGCGTGCCACTAGCTTCCGCCGATGGGCCACCAGCGTGTTGCGTCAATATCTCATGGCGGGTTACGCCGTCAACGAGCGCCGTCTGAACCAGCTGGAGAGGGTCGTCAAGGTGCTGGCCCGCAGCGATGACCGGCTCGCCTCCGGAATCGCCGATGTGGTGTCGAGCTACCTGCCTGGGTTGGATATGCTTCGTGACTATGATGCGCATGCTCTCGCGCCGAATCCCCGGATGAAACCGGTCTGGAAGTTCACGGCCGCGGAGGCGCGGGCGCTGGTGGTCCGTCTGCGGGAGGAATATCCTGATGATTCCCTGCTTGGGCAGGAGCGCGGGGATGCGCTTGAGCGCATCATCGGTGCCGTGTATCAGAGCTTCGCCGGACAGGACTTGTATCCGACCGTGGAGGAGAAGGCCGCCCATCTGCTGTATTTCATGGTGAAGGACCATCCGTTCGCCGATGGCAATAAACGTATGGCGGCGGCGTCGTTCGTGGGGTTCCTTGATGGGAACGCCGACGCCTTCGACGATGGCGGCAAGCCGGTCGTCACCAACAACGACCTCGCCGCCATCACGCTGTTGATCGCGGTGAGCGACCCCGGCGAAAAGGATCTCATGATCGACTTGGTGGAACGTATGCTGACCGTAAAGGCGGATGACGAGTGAGGGAATAGGCCAGCCTGATGCGAGGCGGGGAGTGTGTGCATCCGATGTCATCCGATGATTGATGCGCATGGTGCTGTGAAAGTAGGGGCCGGCGTGATTGCGCTCCGCATGCGCGGAGGTCTAGCGTCTCATTCCACGACACGCCGGATTGACTTCGTCGAACGATTGGCGTTATATTTGGAGCGTTCCAATGGAGCGCTCCAAAAAGGAGGTGATTGCGATGACGCAACAACGGACGACAACAAGGGGAAGGCTCCCCGGCATTCGGCGGGTCACCGTCGAACATCATGCCGGCGACGTGCTGGGCATCGGCACCGGCGCGCCGCGCATCAGCTGGACGTACGACGAGGACGTCCCGCTGCCGGACGGCGCCGAAGCCATCATCCGCGCCACCCGCGCAATGCCGGGCGAGAAGCCGGTTGTCGAAGAGACCCGTGTGCCCGCCGGCGACAACATACTGCACGCATGGCCGTTCACGGAAGCGAAGACGCACGAACAGGTGACGGTGACCGTGATTCCCATGTCGGAAGACGCGGACGAAACGGGTCCCGGCACAGCCGCCGGCGATGCCGTCGGCACCGGCGCAAGCGTGCGCTTCGAACCGGGCATCCTGCACCACTGGCAGTGGCGCGGCGCCATGGTCGGACCGGCATGGCCCGAACCATGGACCGACGGGCGCCACGCCCCGCTGGTCCGCGGCGACGTACGCATCGAACGCAAGCCGGTCGCGGCGCGCATGTACGTCAGCGCCTACGGCCTGTTCGAACCGTGGGTCAACGGCGAACGCGTTGGCGACGACGTGCTCGCCCCCGGCTGGGTCGACTACGACGACCGCCTGCCGTACCTCACCTACGACGTCACCCCATACCTGCGCCAAGGCGACAACGCGTTCGGCTTCAGACTCGCGGACGGATGGTACCGCGGACGGTACGGCTACGCGGGCGGCGTCGTGGACTACTACGGCGACCGGCTCGGCGTCTACGCGCAGATCGACGTCATGTACGCCGACGGCTCCCTCCATCAGATCGTCTCCAACGCCTACGACGGCACGTGGAAGGCGAGGAAAGGCCCCATCGTCCGCAGCGGACTGTACGAAGGCGAACGATTCGACGCCCGCCTGGACGACCCGCATTGGTGCGACCCGTCCGCGCCCGCCGACGACTCTTGGACCCCCGTCACCGAACTGCCGCTGGACCAGCTCAAACTCACCGCGCTGGAACAGAACCCGATCCGCCTCGTCGGACGCCACCGGCCGGTCGACATCCGCAAGCGGGACGACGGTACGTTCATCGTGGACTTCGGCGTCAACTGCAGCCAGCGCATCCGCCTGTCCATACCAAAGGCGGAACCCGGAACGGTCATCACCATCCGGCATGCGGAAGTGCTCGACGAACACGGCGGACTCGCCCTGCGGCCCCTGCGCCGCGAGGACATCCAGACCGACGAATACGTGTCCGCCGGACCCGCCGCCCAATGGGAGCCGACGTTCACCATGCACGGCTTCCGCTACGCCGCGATCAGCGGATGGCCCGCCGACGAACTCTCCCCGGACGACCTCACCGCATGCGCGTACACCACCGACATGGAACGCCGCGGCTGGTTCTCCTGCTCCGACGAGGACCTCGACCGCCTGCACGACAACATCGTGCGTTCGATGCGCTCCAACTTCCTTTCGTTCCCCATGGACTGCCCGCAGCGCGACGAACGGCTCGGCTGGACCGGCGACATCGCGATGTTCTCGCCCACGGCCCTGCGTCTCGCCGCCGCCGGAGACTTCCTCTCCGACTGGCTCGGCAACCTCGACGGCGAGATCGCACGATACGGCACCGTGCCGCCGTTCATCCCCTTCATCACCATACCCGACTGGCGCAAGGCCGACGCGATCGCCATCTGGGGTGACAGCGCCGTACTGGTCCCATGGGCGGTCTACCAGGAGGAGGGCGACGCCCTCCGATTGGCCCGGCACTATCCCGCGGCCCGGGCATGGATGGACGACGTGGCGAGCCGGCTCGACCCCGACGGCGTATGGCGCCGGGAACCCGACCAGGTCTGCGGACAATTCGGCGACTGGCTCGACCCCACCGCCCCGCCCGACCATCCCGAACAGGCGATGACCGAGAAACCCCTGGTCGCCACCGCGTTCGCCATGCACTCGGCCGAACTGGTCGCGCGCATGGCCGGCATCCTCGGCCATGACGACGACGCCGCGACATACGCGTCGCTCGCGGACCGGATTCGCGCAGGCTTCGCCGAGGCGTTCACCCGCGCCGACGGCGCCATGGCCTCCGACACGGAATGCGCCTACACGCTGGCCATCGTCTTCGGGCTGCGCCGCGACGACCCCGCATGGACATCCCAGGCGGGCGAACGCCTCGCACGGCTCGTGGAACAAGGCGGCCACCACGTCGGCACCGGATTCGCCGGCACCCCATACCTGCTGCGGGCGCTCGCCCAAAGCGGCCACCGGGACACCGCGTTCCGCGTGCTCACCTGCCGCACCTGCCCCTCCTGGCTCTACCAGGTGACGATGGGCGCCACCACCACATGGGAACGATGGGACTCCATCCGCCCCGACGGCAGCATCAACCCCGGCGGCATGACCTCGTTCAACCACTACTGGCTGGGCGTCGTCGCCGAATGGATGCACGACGAGCTCGGCGGCCTGAAACCGCTCGAACCCGGATGGGACGCGTTCGCCGTGGACCCGCATCCCGGCGGGGGAGTCACCGAGGCGCACGTCGCGCACGAAGGCCCCCACGGGCGGATCGATCTCCGATGGCGACTACGGGAAGGGAGGCTGCACGTGTCCTTCAACGTCCCCACGGGCTCCAAGGCCCTGGTGAACGCGGGCGGACGCAACGACTGGGTCGGACCTGGACGATACGACATCACCGTCTGAGCCCCCACGCACACGCCGGGCGCGGCCGCCCCATCGGGCGGGCCGGCACGGCGGACCACATACGGCGCATGCACGCGGTACAAGGATGCCGATGCATACGACAATGAAAAAGAGATACCAGAGATACAAAGGAGTATTCCGATGAACATCACACGACGAGGAATCCGCCTCGTGGCCGCCGCCGCGGCCACGGTGATGGCGGTGGCGCCGATCGCCGCCTGCGGCGAGGCGCAGTCCGCCGCCGGATCCGACGACCAGGGCGAGATCCTGGTGTGGTCCTGGGAGTCCGCGGTCAAGAAGATGGCCGAAGGCTTCGAAAAGGAGAATCCGGGCGTCAAGGTCAAGGTCGTCAACGCCGGCTCGTCCGACGAGGAGTATTCGGCATTGAACAACGCGCTGTCCGCGGGATCGGGCGCACCGGACATCGTGCAGCTCAACTATGACGCCATCACCCAGTTCGTGCTCTCCGACGCCCTCGAGGACCTCGACCAGTACGGTGCCGGCTCGATCATGAACAAGTTCACGGACAGCGCCAAGGCCGGCGTGACGGTCAACGGCAAGGTCTACTCGATGCCCGGCGGCATGGGGCCGCTGGCCATGTTCTACAACAAGGAGATCTTCGACAAGGCCGGCGTGACCGAACCGCCGAAGACCTGGGACGAGTTCTACGAGGCCGCCAAGAAGATCCACGCCCTCGGCGACGACTACTACATCACCGCCGACAGCGGCTCCGAGGCCGGCAACGCGATGAGCATGATGTGGTCCGCCGGAGCCCAGCCCTTCGGCGTCGGCGAATCCGACGTGAAGATCGACCTGACCGGCGACAAGGGCACGCAGCGCTACATCGACTTCTGGCAGAAGATGATCGACGAGCATCTCATCGACACCAAGACCTCCTGGTGGACCGACGACTGGTACCGTGCGCTCGCCGACGGCAAGAACGCAGTGGTGCTCGCCGGCGGCTGGATGCCGATCACGCTCAAGAGCAGCGTGGGCTCCGCATCCGGCAAGTTCCGCGTCGCGCTCGCGCCCAAGGGCGACGGCTCCTCCACGAACTCCGAGTCCGGCGGCGGCGGATACTCGATCGTCAAGGGCTCGCGCAACGCGAAGCTGGCCTACAAGTTCCTCCAGTACATCGGCTACGGCGGCGGCCACAAGATCCAGGTCGACATGGGCGCCTTCCCTGCGGTGCTCGACACCCTCGACGACCCCGAATGGCTCGGCAAGACCGACGACTACTTCGGCGGCCAGAAGATCAACGAGGTGCTCGCCGAGGCCGAGAAGTCGGTGACCGCAGGATTCCCGTTCCTGCCGTACCAGGCGTACGCCAACAAGGTCTACTCCGACACCGTGGGCAAGGCCTACGCGGAAGGCAGCGGCACGACGCTCGAACAGGGCTTCGCCCAATGGCAGGAGAAGCTCGTCGCCTACGGCAAGGAGCAGGGCTTCACCGTGAAGTAGCCCGCTTCCGCCTGACGCGGCCGGACGATGATGCCCGGCCGGAACCGATAATCGTGCGCGGCGCGTCCACTCTCCTCCGGGCGCGCCGCGCGCCACCAACACGAGGGCCCTTTCCCTGCATGGAAAGAGCCCTCAATTATCGTTCTTGAGTATAGTGGTGTGGCGTCAGCGGACGAGGACGTCGATGTCCGCGGCGTCGATGTCCGCGGCGAACAGGAGAGGCGGATGGCATGGGACGTGTGACCATCATGGACGTCGCCCACCGGGCGGGCGTGTCACGAGGTACGGTATCGAACTATCTCAACCACCCGGAGAAGCTGTCGACGTCGAAACGCGAGGCCATCGCCGGCGCCATCGCGCAATTGGGATTCGTGCCCAACCGCAACGCCAGCATCCTGGCCGGCGGCGCGAACCCCGCCATCGGGCTCGTCGTGACCGGCTACAGCCATGCGAGCACCGCCGGCATCGCGACGGGCGTGCAACGCGTGGCGCGCGCGAACGACCTCGACCTGTTCGTGGCCGGCACGGACAACGACGGCGTGCTCACCGACCGCTACCTCGACTACTTCCAAGGCAGCCAGATGGTCGGCATGCTCATCGTGCCGTATCCGAGCTCCACGTGGACGCCGCACTACCGGCTGTCCATCCCCACGGTCGTCGTCGACTATCTGGGCGACGGTTCGAAGCTGTGCAGCGTGGCGGCGGACAACCGCAAGACCGGACGGCTCGCGGCCCGGCATCTCATCGAACTGGGCCGTCGACGCATCATGGTGGTCGCGCCCGCCGAGGACATCCAATCCGCGCATGAGCGGTGCCTCGGCATCGGGGAGGTCGTTGCGGAGCATCCGGGAATCGGCGTGGAATGGACGACCGTCGAGGACTGCAACGGCGAGGCCGACGGCATGGCCGTGGGGGAGGCTCTGGCCCATCGCGACCCGGTGGACCGTCCGGACGCGGTGATCGCGATCACCGACGCCACCGCCATAGGCGTCATCAAAGGGCTGATGGCCGCGGGCGTGGACGTGCCGGGACAGGTGGCGGTCATGGGCTGCGAAGGCAACACGATGACCTGGGACGGTCCGATGCCGTTGACCACCATCGCCCCGCAGTGGGACGACATGGGCGTGGCCGCCGCCGAACTGCTCGTCGGCGAGATCCGAGGGGACGGCGCCGCGCATCGGCACCGGGCGCGGGTCGTCGACTCGCGTCTGCTCGTGAGGGAAAGCACCGTGGGGCGCGCGGCCGGGCTCGAGGCCATGGGGCTCGGTGCCGGTGCGGGCGCGGCCTCGCCGCGGTAGGCGTGACGGTAGGGTGGAGGGCATGCCCATCAACCATGCAGTGATCGACAACCCGAAATCCGACCGCATCAAGCGCGTCGCCGGACTCGCGCGCCCGGCCGGCCGCGAACGCTCCGGCCGCTTCCTCATCGAAGGACCGCAGTCCGTGCGCGAAGCCGTCACGTGGCGTCCCGACGTGGTGAGCGACCTGTACGTCGCAGTCGACGTCACGCCCGAAGGCGAGCCGTACGTACCCGACACGCTCGCCGCAATCGTCGACAAGTCGCAGGAATCCCGCAAGTCGCCAATCTACGTGCATCACGTCACCCGCGAGGTGATGGCCAAAATCAGCAAGGACGCACAGGGCGTCGTCGCCGTGGGCGACATCGAAACGCTCCGCACGGAGATCACCGCCGTCCGTCTCGCCGAACGCCCGCTCCTCGCCGCGTTCTGGCAGGTGCGCGACCCCGGCAACGCCGGCACCGTGATCCGTGCGGCCGACGCCGCCGGATGCGATGCCGTCGTGTTCGTCGACGAATGCGTGGACCCGCTGAACCCGAAGGTCATCCGCTCCACCGCCGGCTCCCTGTTCCACATCCCCGTGCTGCGCATGGACACCGGAACCTACCTCAAGTGGATGGAACGCGCCGGCCTCCGCACCGTCGCCGCCGACGTGTACGGCACGCCGGAGCGCAAGCCGGAATCGCTGCCCGACCTGCTCGCCGAACGCGCCGCGGACAAGACGGGCGGCAAGGGCAAGACGGGCGGCAAGGCCGGCGCGAAGGACGTGCGCGGCGACGCCGTGCTGTTCGGCAACGAGGCGAGGGGACTGCCCTCCGCCATCCTGGAGCGCATGGACCGCATCGTGTCCATCCCGATCTACGGCAAGGCCGAATCGCTCAACCTCGGCACCTCCGCCGCCGTCATGCTCATGAGCATCGCCATGAGCGGGCGGTGAGACCGCCGTGGACGGGTCGGTCGCATGCCGGTCCCGTGCCGGCCATGCGCCGGACGCACCGCGACCACGTGATGGAACCGGGCGGCCATGTCGAGTCGTACCGTGACAATGTGAAGTTGGACAACGCTTGGGAAATGCATGTTTTCGCGCATTGCCCCACGTGCTATGCACGTCAGTGAAGCAGATATAAAGGAAAGGGTGCTCGTGGCAGAAGCGCTATTCGATGCGCAAGCGGTGACCGATGCGGTCACCGAAGGCATCGCGAAAATCCAGAACGCCTCCACGCTGGAGGAATTGAAGGCCATCAAGACCGCATACGCCGGCGCCGATTCGGCGATGACGCAGGCCAGCAAGGCCATCGGGGCACTGCCCAAGGACCAGAAGAAGGAAGCCGGCAAGCTCATGGGCAAGCTGCGCGCCGACTTCGGCCGCGCCTACGGCCCCAAGGAGAAGGAGCTCAAGGAGGCCGCCGAGGCCGCCGCGCTCGCCGCCGAGACCGTCGACATGACGCTGCCCGTCAACCGCAAGCCCCTGGGCGCACGTCACCCGCTTGCCAAGCTCATGGAGGACGTCGAGGACTTCTTCATCTCCATGGGATGGCAGATCTCCGCCGGCCCCGAAGTGGAGGCCGAATGGTACAACTTCGACGCCCTCAACTTCGGCCCGGACCATCCGGCCCGCCAGATGCAGGACACCTTCTACGTCAAGGGCAACCAGGCCAAGGACGCGGCCGGCTTCGTCGGCTCCAACATGGTGGTGCGCACGCAGACCTCCTCCGACCAGGTCCGCGCCCTCCTCACCCGCGGCGTGCCGCTGTACATCGCCAGCCCGGGCCGCGTGTTCCGCACCGACGAGCTCGACGCCACCCACACCCCGGTGTTCCACCAGTGCGAGGCGCTCGCCGTCGACAAGCACCTGACCATGGCCGACCTCAAGGGCGTGCTCGACAAGCTCGCCGTCGCCATGTTCGGCCCGGAGGCCAAGACCCGCCTGCGCCCGAGCTACTTCCCGTTCACCGAGCCTTCCGCCGAACTCGATCTGTGGTTCCCGGACAAGAAGGGCGGCCCGGGCTGGCTCGAATGGGGCGGCTGCGGCATGGTCAACCCGAACGTGCTCAAGTCCGCCGGGCTCGACCCGAACGAGTACACCGGCTTCGCGTTCGGCGTGGGCATGGAGCGCACGCTGCTGCTGCGGAGCGACATCAACGACATGCACGACCTCGTCGAGGGCGACGTGCGTTTCGCCGAACAGTTTGTGATGGGGGAGTGATTACCCATGCCTATGGTTGACATCGATTGGCTCAAGGAACACGTCGAGGTCCCCGCCGACCTCACCTACGAGCAGCTCGCCAAGGATCTGGTGAAGGTCGGTCTCGAGGAGGAGGAGATCCACTCCTCCCAGGTGACCGGCCCGATCGTCGTCGGCTACGTGGTGGACGCCACCCCGGAGCCGCAGAAGAACGGCAAGATCATCAACTGGTGCCACGTGGACGTCGGCCCCGAATACAACGAGACCGACGAGAACGGCAACAAGGTGCCGCGCGGCATCATCTGCGGCGCGCCCAACATGGCCGCCGGCGAGAAGGTCGTCGTCACGCTTCCGGGCGCCGTCCTGCCCGGCGACTTCCGCATCGAGCCGCGCAAGACCTACGGCCACATCTCCAACGGCATGTGCGCCTCCGAGCGCGAGCTGGGTCTCGGCGACGACCACAACGGCATCATCCTGCTGCGCCACTACGGCTTCACCGAGGAGGAATACGAGGCCCTCAAGCCCGGCGACGACGCGATGCACCTGCTGCACCTCGACCAGCCGCTGCTCGAGATCAACATCACCCCGGACCGCGGCTACACACTGTCCTACCGCGGTGTGGCCCGCGAATACCACCACTCCACCGGCGCTGCGTTCACCGATCCGGTGGTCGAGCTCAATGAGAAGACCCCCGAACCGGCCGGCGAGGCCTCCGGCACCGTCCCGGAGGTCCAGGTGGACATCGAGGACAACAATCCGATCCACGGCGTGCCCGGCTGCGACCGCTACTACGCGCGCGTCATCCGCGGGTTCGACCCGAACGCGCACACGCCGAACTGGATGCGCCGCCGCCTCATCCGCGCCGGCATGCGCTCCATCTCCCTGGCCGTGGACGTCACCAACTACGTGATGCTCGACCTGGGCCAGCCCATGCACGCCTACGACCTCGACAAGCTCGAACCGCCGATCGTGGTGCGCCGCGCGAACGCCGGCGAGAAGCTCACCACCCTCGACGGCAAGGAGCATGAGCTCAGCCCCGAGGACCTGCTCATCACCGATTCGCCGAACGGCCAGCGCGCCTCGCGCATCATCGGCCTCGCCGGCGTGATGGGCGGCCTGTACGGCGAAGTGACCGCGGACACGAAGAACATCCTCCTCGAGGCCGCGCACTTCGACCAGGTGTCCATCGCCCGCTCCGCCCGCCGCCACAAGATCCCGTCCGAGGCGTCCCGCCGCTTCGAACGCGGCGTAGACTTCCAGCTGCAGCCGGCCGCCGCGCAGATGGCCGCCGAACTGCTCGTCAAGTACGGTTCCGGCGAACCCAGCGAGCATCCGACGGACGTGAACAACACCGTGCGCCGCCGCGCCATCCACTTCAAGGCCTCCGAGGTCAAGCGCGTGGCAGGCCTCGACACCCCGATCAACGAGATCTCCGACATCCTCACCGACATCGGCTGCAAGGTGGCCGGCGGCGGCAACGGCGAATTCTCCGTCACCCCGCCCAGCTGGCGTCCCGACCTGAACGAGCCGTGCGACCTGGTGGAGGAGGTGGCCCGTCTCGTCGGCTACGACGAGATTCCGGTCACCGTGCCGCCCGCCCCGGTGGAGGGCCTCGTGGGCCTGACCCCGGACCAGCTGCGCCGCCGCCGCGTGGCCGACGAGCTCGCCGAATACGGCATGGTGGAGGCCCTGAGCTACCCGTTCGTGGGCGACGCCGACTACAAGGCGTTCGGCTACGACGCGGAGGCCACCAAGAAGGTCAGCGTCGAGATCGCCAACCCGCTGTACGGCGACCGTCCGTTTCTGCGCCGCCACATCCTGCCGACGCTCGCCGCCACCGTGCAGCGCAACATCCGCCGCGGCCTCGAGAACATCTCGCTCTACGAGCTTGGCCACGTGTACCTGTGGAACCCGGACGCGCCCGCCATCCCGGCCCTGCCCGGCGGCGTCAAGCCGACCGAGGAGCAGCTCGCCGCGCTCGATGCCGGCCTGCCGGACCAGCCCGACCATGTGGCCGGCATCCTGACCGGTCTGGCGGAGGACTCCGGCTGGCTGGGCGGCAAGCGTCCGGTCGACTGGTCCGACGCCGTCGAGGCCGTGCGCCGCATCGCCGACCGTCTCGGCGCGGCCATCGAGCTCAAGCAGCCGGCCGCCGCCGACGTGCCCGCCCAGTGGCATCCGGGCCGCTTCGCGAACGTCATGGTCGGCGACGTGTCCGTCGGCCTCGTGGGCGAACTGCACCCGCACGTCAACGAGGCGCTCGGCTTCCCCGAACACTCCGCCGCGTTCGAACTCAACCTGACCGCGCTGTTCTCCACGCTGGACGGCAAGCCGGTCCAGGCCAAGCCGATCTCCACGTTCCCGCCCGTCAAGCAGGACCTCGCCTTCACCGTGGACGACACGGTGACCGCCGCCCAGCTCGAGGTCGTGGTGCGTGAGGCCGCCGGTGCGAACCTCGAATCCATCGAGCTGTTCGACGTGTTCACCGGCGACGCCCTCGGCGAAGGCAAGAAGTCCCTCGCGTTCGCCGTGGTCTTCCGTTCGCCTTCCAAGACCCTGTCCGCCGAGGACAGCGAGGCGATCCGCAAGGCCATCGTCGACAAGGCCGCCGAACTCGGCGCCCAGCTGCGCGCCTGACGCGCGGCACGTCGTCCACGACGCAAAGCCGTGAGGTTTCGCCGGCATGGGCCGAATAGGCCGCCGGCGAAACCGATGGGCTACGATGAAGGACGACACAGGAGGAACCCGATGAGCGCATCCGAACAGCAACCGACCGACCCCTCGCAGCAGGGAGGGAACGGCACCGCGCCGGATGGCCGCCCATCGGGTTCCGTCGTATCCGCAGGCGCGTCCGTGCCTCCGGTCCAGTCCGGTCCCGCCGCGCCGTCTCAACCGTCGGCGCCGTCCCCCTCTCCGTCGCAACCGTCGCAACCGACGTCATCGGTGACGCAGCAGCAGACGCAACCCCGCTACGGGCAGTACGCCCATCTCGACTACGGTGCGATGCGCAGCCAGTTCGGCCCGAACTACAACCCGTACCTGTACGGCGCGCCCGATCCGGACGACAAGGGCGATGACGCCGCGTCGGCGCCGTCGCATGCCGGCGGCAACGCCGGCGTCGGCGCGAACACGCCGAACGCCTATCCCGCGCCGCAGGGGCCGGCGTACCCGGCACCCGGCGCACCCGGTGCGTCGGGACGCGCCGGTGACGGACGGGGGAACCGTCGCTTCTACGGCATCGACGTCGACGACCCGAACCAGAACCCGCTGTACGGGCGCTGGGACTCCTACGCCATCCTCGCCTTCGTGTTCGCCGTGATCTTCAGCGTGCCGGTGATGCCGGCCATCATGGGCTGCATCTCCCTGTGGCGCACCAAGACCTTCCACATGAAGGGGCGGGGCCTCGCCATCGCGGCCATCGTCGTCAACGTGCTCACCACCATCCTGTGGGTGTGGATGACGGTCAACGGCATCGACGTGAGCGACCTCACCCGGCAGCTTCTCAACATGTACGGCCTGGATTCCGGCGGTTCCGCCGGTTCCGGTTCCGGAGACTCCTCTGGTTCGATGAGTGCCTGACGGGCGTTCCGGGCGCATCGCCCGCGCCTTGCCGCCCGTCCATGCGCAGGCATCCCGACATGTGATTGCATAATTATGCAAGAGTCTGCATAGGTGCGTATACTCGTGCTTGTTGTCTTGTGTGATAAGGACGTGATATGGCGAAGTATACGGTGGCCGTGGCGGGTGCCACGGGCTATGCAGGTGGTGAGGCGCTGCGCATTCTGGCCGCCCACCCGGATTTCGAGGTGACGTGCGTCGCCGGGCATTCCTCGGTGGGGGACAAGCTCGGCAGGCATATGCCGCACATCCCGCAGCTGGCCGACCTGACCGTGGAGGACACCACCCCCGAGGTGCTCAACGGCCATGACGTGATCATCCTGGCCCTGCCGCACGGCGCCTCCGGCAGGCTCGCCGCGCAGCTTGACCCGGATGCGGTCGTCGTCGACCTCGGCGCCGACCACCGGCTCGAGGAGAAGAGCGCGTGGGACGACTTCTACGGCGGCGACTTCTACGAGCATTGGACCTACGGCATGCCCGAGCTCATCACCGGCAAGACCGCCGAAGGCGCGTACACGCGCCAGCGCGAGGCCCTGCCCGGCGCCAAGCGCATCGCCGGACCCGGCTGCAACGTCACCGCCACCACGCTGGCCATCCAGCCGGCCGTCGCCGAGGGGCTCGTCGAGCCCAAGGACCTTGTCGCCGACCTCGTCGTCGGCTACTCCGGCGCCGGCAAGAACCTGAAGCGCACCAACCTGCTCGCCGCCGAGGCGCTCGGCAGCGCCCTGCCGTACGGCGTGGGCGGCACGCACCGCCACATCCCCGAGATTCTGCAGAACCTCGCGCACGCGGCCGGCAAGTCCGCCGCCGCGGCAAGCGAATTCACCCTCGGCTTCACGCCGGTCCTCGCGCCGATGTCGCGCGGCATCCTCGCCACCGTCAGCGCGAAGATGACCGCGAAGGCCGCCGCGATGAGCGACGCGGAGATTCGCGCCGTGTGGGCCAAGGCGTATGAAGGCCAGGACTTCATGGTCCTCCTGCCCGAAGGGAGCCTGCCCGCCACCGGCAACATCATCGGCTCGAACGCCGCCCACATCCAGGTCGTCACCGACCGCCGCGCGGGCCGCATCATCGCGTTCGCCGCCATCGACAACCTCAACCGCGGCACCGCCGGACAGGCTGTCCAATCATTGAACATCGCCCTGGGCCTGCCCGAGGACCAGGGACTTACCAAGATCGGAGTCGCACCGTGAGCGTCACATTCGCGAAAGGTTTCTCCGCCGCCGGCGTGGCGGCGGGCATTTCCGCAGTCGAAGGCAAGAAGGACCTCGCCCTCGTCGTCAACGAGGGCCCGCTCGACGCGGCCGCCGGCGTGTTCACCTCGAACCGCTTCTGCGCCGCGCCCGTCCAATGGTCCCGCAAGGTCGTCGCCGACGGCCACGTCAAGGCCGTGATCCTCAACTCCGGCGGCGCCAACGCGTGCACCGGCGAAGCGGGCTACGCGCAGTCCAAGGCCACCGCCGAGAAGGTCGCCGCGCTCGTCGGCGCGCAGCCGGATGACGTGGCCGTCTGCTCCACCGGACTCATCGGCGAGCTTCTGCCGCTCGACAACGTCCTTTCCGGCGCGGCCGCGGCCCACGAGGCCCTCGCCGCCACCCCGGAGGCCGGTGCCGACGCGTCGCACGCCATCATGACCACCGACACCAAGCCGAAGACCGTCACGCTGGAAAGCAAGGACGGCTGGAGGATCGGCGGCATGGTCAAGGGCTCGGGCATGATCGCCCCACAGCTGGCCACCATGCTGTGCGTCATCACCACCGACGCGGTCGTCACCCCCGGCCAGATGCAGGCCGCCCTCACCAATGCCGCCGAGCACTCGTTCAACCGTATCGACGTGGACGGCTGCATGTCCACCAACGACACCGTCCTCCTGCTCGCATCCGGCGCCAGCGGCGTCGAACCCGACAAGGACGAGTTCAACACGCTCGTCAAGGACGCCTGCGCCTCGCTCGCCCGCCAGATCATCGGCGACGGCGAAGGCGCGAGCCACGACATCCGCATCACCGTCACCGGCGCCACCACCGAGGACGCCGCCCTCGCGTGCGGCCGCGCCGTCGCCGCGTCCAACCTCCTGAAGTGCGCGATCAGCGGCAACGACCCCAACTGGGGCCGCATCGTCTCCTCGCTCGGCACCGTGCCGCCCGACGTCGCCCCGTACGACTCCGACAAGGTGACCGTCGACGTCAACGGCGTGCGCATCTGCGAGAACGGCGGTGCCGGACGCGACCGCAGCGAGGTCGACATGACCCCGCGCGAGGTCCACATCGACATCGACCTGAACGCCGGCGACGCCGAAGCGACCGTCTGGACCGACGACCTCACCCACGAATACGTCCACATCAACGCGGACTACGAAAGCTGAACCACGAAAGCTGAAAGAAGCGTATGGCTACTGAACTGAAGGGACCCGGATTCCATTTCGACGTGCACACCGATCTGCGCGCCGACCAGAAGGCGGAGGTGCTCATCGAGGCGCTGCCATGGCTCGAGGAGTTCGCCGGACAGCGCATCGTCGTCAAATACGGCGGCAACGCGATGATCGACGAGCATCTCAAGGCATGCTTCGCCGAAGACATGGTGTTCCTGCGACAGGTGGGCCTGCACCCGATCGTCGTGCACGGCGGCGGCCCGCAGATCTCGCAGATGCTCAAGGCCCTCGGCATCAAATCCGAATTCAAGGGCGGCCTCAGGGTCACCACGCCCGAGGCCATGGACGTGGTGCGCATGGTCCTCACCGGCAAGGTCTCCCGCGAGCTCGTCGGCCTCATCAACGCGCACGGCCCGCTCGCCGTCGGCCTGTCCGGCGAGGACGGAGGCCTGTTCTCCGCCATGCAGCGCAAGCCCGTCATCGACGGCAAGCCCACCGACATCGGCCTCGTCGGCGACGTCGTCTCCGTCGACGCCTCCGCCGTCGAGGACCTCGTCAACGCCGGCCGCATCCCCGTCGTCTCGTCGGTCGCGCCGAACGAGGACGACGCCACCGAAGTGCTCAACGTGAACGCCGATTCCGCCGCCGCCGCGCTCGCCGCCGCAGTCGGCGCGCACAAGCTCGTGATCCTGACGGACGTCGACGGCCTGTACGCCGACTGGCCCGACCGCAACTCCCTGATCGGCCGCATCGGCGTGGAGAACCTGCGCGACATGCTACCTGACCTGGAATCCGGCATGCGCCCCAAGATGGAGGCCTGCGTGCGCGCCATCGACGGCGGCGTGCCCCAGGCGCACATCATCGACGGCCGCAAGCCGCATTCCATCCTGAACGAGATATTCACGTCCGCCGGCATCGGCACCATGGTCGTGCCCGAGGACGGCATCGAGATGAGGAGCTCCTATGTCTACTGACGTCACCAAGGAAACACTGGGTCCCGAGGACTCGAAATGGCTGGGGGAGTACTCCCAGGTCCACATGAACGTGTTCGGCACGCCGCTGCGCGTGATGGACCACGGCCAAGGCGCGCACGTGTGGGACGTCGACGGCAACGAATACCTCGACTTCCTCGCCGGCATCGCCGTCAACTCGCTCGGCTACGCGCACCCCAAGTGGGTCAAGGCCGTGGCCGAACAGGCCGCGAAGGCCGCCCACGTGAGCAACTACTTCGCCACCGAGCCGCAGATCGAGCTCGCCGCGAAGCTCGTGAAGCTCGCCGGCGCGCCCGAAGGCTCCCACGTGTACTTCGGCAACTCCGGCGCCGAAGGCAACGAGGCGGCCCTGAAGCTCGCCAAGCTCTACGGCCGCACGCTGCCCGGCGCCGCGCCCTCCATGGGCGGCAAGCCGGCGCGCATCATCGCGCTCACCAACGGGTTCCATGGCCGCACGCTCGGCGCCCTCTCCGCCACATGGAAGCCCGCCATCCGCAAATCGTTCGAACCGCTCGTGCCGAACATCGAATTCGTGCGCGCCGGCGACCCGTTCGCCCTGTACGAGGCGTTCAGCGAGACCGGCATGGGCCACTACGGCAAGGGGCCGGTCGCCGCCGTCATCATGGAGCTCATCCAGGGCGAGGCCGGCGTCAAGCCGTTGGGCGCCGACTACGTCAAGAAGGTGCGTGAGATGTGCGACATCAACCACGCGCTGCTCATCATCGACGAGGTGCAGACCGGCATCGGCCGCACCGGCTCCTGGTTCGCGTTCCAGCGCGAGGACCTCTCCGGCGGCATCACCCCGGACATCGTCACCTTCGCCAAGGGCGTGGCCGGCGGCTTCCCGATGGGCGGCATGATCGCCTTCGGAGCCAAGCTCTCCGCCCTGTTCACCCCCGGCTCCCACGGCTCCACCTTCGCCGGCAACCCGCTCGGCGCGGCCGCCGCGCTCGCCACGCTCGACGTCATCGAGCAGGACGGGCTCGTCGCCAACGCCGAGGAGCGCGGCCGCCAACTGCGCGAAGGACTCATGGCCACCGGCAACCCGCTGTACGTCTCCGTGCGCGGCAGGGGCCTCCTCGACGCCGTCCAGCTATCCCACCCGTGCGCCCACGCCGTGATGAACTGGTGCCTCGAACGCGGGCTCATCGTCAACGCGGTGCGCGCCGACGCGCTGCGCTTCGCCCCGCCGCTCATCGTCACCGAACAGGACGTGGACGCCGCGCTCGCCATCCTCAAGGACGTGCCCGCCGACCTGCCCAACGACTGAGCCGCCGACCCGACCATCACGGAAGAACGGAAGGAAACCATCATGACCCCCGAACTGCGTCACATGCTGCGTGACGACGACCTGAACCACGAGGAGCAGAAGCAGGTCCTCGAACTCGCCATCAAATTCCACAAGGACCGCTTCTACAAGCGTCCGTTCGAAGGCCCGCAGGCCATCGCCGTGCTGTTCGACAAGCCGTCGACCCGCACCCGCTCCAGCTTCTCCATCGGCGTGGCCGAACTCGGCGGCTACCCGCTGGTCATCGACAAGTCCGGCTCCCAGCTGGGCCGCGGCGAGCCGGTGGCGGACACCGCCCGCGTGCTCGACCGCATGGCCTACGGCGTGGTGTGGCGCACCTTCGGGCAGGACCGCGTCGAGGAGATGGCGAAATACTCCACGCATCCGGTGGTCAACGCCCTCACCGACGACTTCCACCCCTGCCAGATTCTCGCCGACTTCCAGACCATCGCCGAACACCGCGGCGGCGTCGACAACCTGAAGCACCAGACCATCGCCTACCTGGGCGATGCGGCTAACAACATGGCCAACTCCTATCTGCTCGGCGGCGCCGTCGCCGGCATGCACGTGCGCGTGGCCGGACCGCAGGGCTACCTGCCCCGCCCGGACATCGTGGCCGACGCCGAACGCATCGCCAAGGAGAACGGCGGCTCCATCCTCGTCACCACCGACGCGAAGGAGGCCGTCAAGGACGCCGACTGCGTGTTCACCGACACGTGGGTGTCCATGGGCGAGGAGGCCGAATACGCCATCCGCTCCAAGCCGTTCTGGCATTACCAGGTCAACGCGGAGCTCATGGCCCTCGCCAAGCCGGACGCGCTGTTCCAGCACTGCCTGCCCGCCTACCGCGGCAAGGAGGTCACCGCCGAGGTGATCGACGGTCCGCAGTCCGTGGTGTGGGACGAGGCCGAGAACCGCCTGCACGCGCAGAAGGCGCTGCTCACCTGGCTGGCCGGCAAAGCCCGCGGCGACGAAAGCCTGCTTGCATGAGCGAGGCGAACGCGAACGCGTCCCTGCAGCGTCCGGCCACGCGCGCGGCGCGGCTGAGCGCCATCGAGGAGGTGCTGCTCACGCACGTCATCACGTCGCAGTCGCAGCTTTCGGCCATCCTCGCCGACGAGGGTATCGCCGTCACCCAGGCGACGCTCAGCCGCGACCTCGATGAGATGAACGCGTTCAAGAAGCGTCTGCCTGACGGCACCATGGCCTATGCGGTGGGGCATGACGCGGACGGCGAACAGCCGGACGCCGCCAAGGCGGAGGCACAGATGTCCCGCGTGCTCAGCGGTCTCGTCACCTCGGTGGCGGCGGCGAGGAACCTCATCGTGGTGCATACGCCGTCCGGCGCCGCCCAGTACGTGGCGTCGGTGGTCGACAAGCAGCCGATCGCCGGCGTGCTCGGCACCATCGCCGGTGACGACACGGTCATGGTGATTTGTCAGGACGAGGACACCGCCGCCGCCCGCGCCGACTGGCTGCTCGCGTTGGCGTCGAAGTAGCGTCCGATCGGCGTCCGACTGGTGTTCGATTGGTGTCCGATTGGAGTCCGATTGGAGTCCGATTGGAGTCCGTCGGCGTCCATCACGGCGTGTCCGGTACGTATGCCGGACACGCCGTGCATAAATATGCAGACGTATGTATATACTTGCATCAGCTTGTTTCGCAGAAAGGGCATTCCATGGCTGATAACAACCGACTCGTACTGGCCTACTCCGGTGGCCTCGACACCTCTGTCGCCATCTCCTACTTGAAGGAGCGCACCGGCAAGGACGTCGTCGCCGTCTCCCTCGACGTCGGCCAGGGCGGCGAGAGCCTCGAGACCATCAAGCAGCGCGCCCTCGCCTGCGGCGCCGTCGAGGCGTACGTGGTGGACGCCCGCGACGAGTTCGCCAACGAATACTGCATGAAGGCCCTCAAGGCCAATGCCATGTACGAAGGCGTGTACCCGCTCGTCTCCGCCATCTCCCGTCCGCTCATCTCCAAGCACCTCGTGCGCGCCGCCCACCAGTTCGGCGCCGACACCATCTCCCACGGCTGCACCGGCAAGGGCAACGACCAGGTCCGCTTCGAGGTGTCCATCGCCTCCATCGACCCGACCCTCAAGGCCATCAGCCCGATCCGCGATCTGGCCCTGACCCGCGACGTGGAAATCGCGTTCGCCAAGGAGCACAAGCTGCCGATCACCCAGACCGAGAAGAGCCCGTACTCCATCGACCAGAACGTGTGGGGCCGCGCCATCGAGACCGGCTTCCTCGAGGACCCGTGGAACGGCCCGACCAAGGACTGCTACTCCTACACCGACGACCCGGCGTTCCCGCCGGTCGAGGACGAGGTCGTCATCGAATTCAAGCAGGGCGTGCCGGTCAAGATCGACGGCCGCGACGTCACCCCGCTGCAGGCCATCGAGGAGATGAACCGCCGCGCCGGCGCCCAGGGCATCGGCCGCATCGACCTCATCGAGGACCGTCTCGTCGGCATCAAGTCCCGCGAGCTCTACGAGGCCCCGGGCGCCGTGGCCCTCATCACCGCGCACCAGGAGCTCGAGAACTGCTGCCTCGAGCGCGAGCAGCACCGCATCAAGCGCGACATCGACAAGCGCTGGGGCGAGCTCGTCTACGATGCGCAGTGGTTCAGCCCGGCCACCCAGTCCCTCAACGCGTTCATCGAGGACACCCAGAAGTACGTGTCCGGCGAGATCCGCATGACGCTGCACGGCGGCCGCGCCGTCGTCACCGGCCGTCGCTCCGACACCTCCCTGTACGACTACAACCTCGCCACCTACGATTCCGGCGACAGCTTCGACTCGAAGTCCTCCAACGGCTTCATCGACATCTACGGCCTGCCGAGCCGTGTCGCCGCCGCCCGCGACGTCAAGTTCGGCAACGGCATCGAGGTGCCGAGCAACACCGTCGAGTGACGTCCGCCGCGACGCGCGCATGACCCCAACGGGGGCCGGCCTTCCGCCGGTCCCCGTTTCGCATACGCGGGCCGATTTGACGATACGACGCACTATCGTGAGAACCATTCCCGGTAGGGCATCGGCCCGCCGGATCAAGGTAGAAAGAATCTGGAACACCCCATGATCGAACTGAAGACCCCTCGTGAGATCGAGGAGATGAAGCCCGCCGGCCGCTTCGTCGGCTCCATCCTGCGCGAGCTGAAGGAATACACGAAGGTCGGCACCAACCTGCTCGACATCGACGAATTCGTCCACAAGAAGATCGTCGACCGCAAGGGCGCCGAATCCTGCTACGTGGACTACGCGCCCGACTTCGGCACCGGACCGTTCGCCCACTACATCTGCACCTCCGTCAACGACGCGGTGCTCCACGGCGTCCCCTACGACTACAACCTCAAGGACGGCGACCTCGTCTCCCTCGACCTCGCGATCAGCGTCGACGGCTGGGTGGGCGATTCGGCCATCAGCTTCGTGGTCGGCAAGGACAAGGACCCGGAGGACCTGCGCCTCATCAAGTGCACCGAGGAAGCGCTCGCCGCCGGCATCGAGGCCGCGCAGCCCGGCAACCGTCTGGGCGACGTGTCCTCCACCATCGGCGACATCGCCCGCGAATACGGCTACCCGATCAACCTCGAGTTCGGCGGCCACGGCGTGGGCCACATCATGCACGGCGACCCGCACGTGCCGAACGACGGCAAGGCGCACCACGGCTACAAGCTGCGTCCGGGCCTCGTCATCGCCATCGAACCGTGGTTCCTCAAGACCACCGACGAGATCTACCAGGATCCGAAGGACGGCTGGACCCTGCGCGCCGAGGACGGCTCCCGCGGCGCCCACAGCGAGCACACGATCGCCATCACCGAGAACGGTCCCGTCATCCTCACCACGCGCGACGAGTGACGCGCGACGGGCGGCGTACTCGACGCCGCTCCGCGTTCCCGCCGTATGAGACGCCGAAGGCCGGCGTGCATCCCACGTTGTTACGATGGGGCGCACGCCGGCCTTCGCGTCTTCCGTGCGGTTCCGCACGCCAGCCTCCACGCGACGCCCCGCGCAGGTCCGCGTGCACCAGCGCACCCGCGTACCCGTGACCGCGTATCGACCATGAACCCGTGGCGGTAACACAGGCGGTCTAATGTGACCGGCAACACTTGACAGGAACGAGGTATCCATGGCCACAGCACAGCTGAATGTGGACGATAGCAAATACACGTTGCCGGTGGTGAAGGCCTCGGCCGGCCCCGACGGCATCGTGGTCTCCAAGCTGCGCAACGACGGTTGGGTCACGCTCGACCCGGGATTCCTCACCACCGCGCAATGCGAATCGAAGATCACATACATCGACGGCCAGCACTCCATCCTGCGCTACCGCGGCTATCCCATCGAGCAGCTGTGCGAGGAATCCGACTTCCTCGAGGTCTCCTGGCTGCTGCGCCACGGCGAACTGCCCAACAAGGAGCAGTACGAGAAGTTCGTCTCCGACATCAACCACCGCACCATGGTGGGCGAGGACTTCCGCACGTTCATGGGCTCGTTCCCGCGCACCGCGCATCCGATGAGCGTGCTCGCCTCCGCCGTCAACGCGCTTGCCACCTTCTACCCGGACACCACGGACATCACCGACTCCGACCAGCTCGACGAATCCGCCATCATCATCATGGCGAAGGTACGCACCATCGTCTCCTACATCTTCCGTCGCCGGCGTGACGAGCCGATGCTCTACCCGGACTACGCGCGCGGCTACGTGGACGATTTTCTGAGGATGTGCTTCGCCGTGCCGTACGAGCCGTTCGAATCCGATCCGCTGTACGTGCACGCGCTGGGCCGTCTGCTCATCATCCACGCCGACCATGAGCAGAACTGCTCCACGTCCGTGGTGCGCATCGCCGGCTCCGCGCACGCCAACCTGTATTCGGCGGTCGCCGCCGGCGTGAACGCCCTGTCCGGTCCGTTGCACGGCGGTGCGAACGAGGCCGTGCTGCGTCAGTTGAAGGCGATCCGCGATTCCGGCAAGTCGGTGCGCGAGTTCGTCGAGGACGCGAAGCGCGAGGGCCACCGCATCTCCGGTCTGGGCCACCGCGTGTACAAGTCGTACGATCCGCGCGCCGCCATCGCCAAGAAGTACCTGCAGAAGATCATGGACCGCGAGGACACCATCAAGCTGCCGGCGGACGAGCGCGCCCTGTTCGACGTGGCCATCGAACTGGAGGACATCGCGCTGCACGACGAGTACTTCGTGGAGCGTCACCTTTACCCGAACGTCGATTTCTACACCGGGCTCATCTACCGTGCCATCGGCTTCGATCCGGCCATGTTCACCACATTGTTCGCGTTGGGCCGCATCCCTGGCTGGATCGCCCAATACCGTGAGATGCTGGCCGATCCGGCCACGAAGATCGGCCGTCCGCGTCAGGTGTACACCGGTGCCACGGAACGTGACTACGTGCCGATGGACGAGCGGTAGGGTAGGGCTGCCGCCGTCCGCGCGGCCGCCCTACCCGTGCGGACGTTACTCCTTGAACGTGGTGACGGCGCGTGCGGGGAACGGATCGTTGACGAAGCGCGGCCACTCGTATTCGCCGTGCTCGAGCGTGTACAGCTGCAGCAGCACGGCGGCCACGCCGGCGGTGCCGTCGATCAGGCCGATGCGTGGTCCGATGTCCTGCGGGCAGACGCGGCGCCATGCCACGGGCCAGTCGGAGGAGCCGTCCGGGCGTTGGTACTCCCAGCCGAGCAGCACGGCCGCGGTGCGTTCGGCGAGCTTCTTCCAGCGTGCGCGGTGCCCGTTCACGTCCGCCGCGTACAGGCCGATGAAGAACTGCGCGAGGCCCGCCACGCCGCAGCACTGGTTCGGCGTATTCCACAGGCCCTTGGACATGTGTTCCGGCGCGCCCCAGGATTCCAGGCCGTCCACCATGTCCTCGATGACCTTGAGGTACCGTTCGTCGCCGGTCTCCTCATACAGTCGGTAGTAGAACTTCGACGTGCCGGCCGGGCCGTGGCAGTGGCCCAGATAGTAGAACGTGGGTTCGTCGCCGTTCAGCAGGTAGGGCAGCAGCGCGCCCTTCTCCTGCGGGATGAACTGCGTGGCGAGGTAGCGTTCGCACGCCTTCGCCGCCTCGAGGTAGCGTTCGTCGCCGAGCGCGTCGTACAGGAGCGTGAGCAGGTAGCCGGAGCCGGACGTGCCGTACGCGAAGTTCAGCGTCTCGTAGGTGCGGAACGTCTTGTAGCCGTTGAACTTAAGCCCGTCTTCGCCGGCCGGGTCGCCTTGGGCGAGGAACCATTCGGCGGCGTCGCGCAGCAGCGTGTCCAGCCATTCCTCGTGGACGCTGCGCGCCAGACGGATGAGATAGAGGATGACGCCGCCGTCGAAGGTGAGCGGGGTGGTGCCGGTCCAGTACGCGCCGTGCCCGTCCCGCTGCGCGGTGTCCGCGTACCAATGGCCGATGGTCTTCGCCGCCTCGACGAGGTCCGGGACGTCATAGCGTTCGCCCAGGTCGAGCAGCACCTCGGCGGCGGCGCCCACCTCGGCCACCTCGTAGCTGGGCATGGTGCTGGTGTCGTGCGTGAACACATGGGTGTGCACGCCGACGATGTCCTTCCAGTGCGCGGCGACGTGCCTGGCGGCCCGGATGGCGATGTCCCGGTAGTCGTCGTTCCCGGTGATGCGGGCGAGCTGGCTGTAGAGGAACGCCAGTCCGGCCGAGCCGGCGTAGAGGGTGAGGCAGACGTTGTCGCCCTCCTCGTCCGGCGTCCAGTGGAGTCCGTCCGCGTCCTCGCACTGCCGGGAGGCGATGTAGCGTTCCGCGCGCAGCGCCGACGCGAGGTAGTCGTCCGGCGTCCTCGCCTCGAGCGTCGGGTACGCGCCGCCGGGTACGTAGGCGTATTTCGGATCGTGGTATTCGTCGTAGCCGCTGGATGCCGTGTCGGTCATAGCGTGTGCCTTCTTTCAGGTGGGTTCGGGTGGTTCGCGCGTGGACGATCGGTCGACGTCCCGCGGGCCGATGGCTTCGGCCCGCGCCCTTCCGCGCGTCGTGCTCCCGAATGTACAGCGGCATGGAGGCGCCGTGGCCGCGCGTCGCATACCTTCTGTTTATATGGCGTTCAAAACCGTTGATATGCTTTGGTTTCATGTTCGATTACCTGTTTAGAGCCGCGGGGGTGCGGGATCTGCCCGCCATCACCGACATCTACAACGCGTCCGTGGTGGAGGGCGGATCCACCGCCGACCTGACGCCGCGCACGCAGGAGCAGCGCCGTGCATGGGTGGAATCCCATGAGCCTCCGTACGGTGTGTTCGTCGTCGAAGCCGAGTCCGACGCGGGCGTCCGCGAGGTGGTGGCGTTCGGCGCGCTGTCCGTGTTCTACGACCGTGCCGGATACGACGGTGTGACCGACCTCGCGTACTACATCGCGCCCGCCTGGCGTCGCAGGGGAGTGGGGACGTTCCTGCTGGGTCGGCTTCTCGACGAGGCGCGTGGACGCGGCATGCGCAAGGTCATCGGCGTGATCTTCGCCGACAACGACGGCTCCACGGCCCTGATGCGCCGGTTCGGCTTCAGCCGGTTCGGCCTTCTGCCCGCCGCCGCCACCGACGCGACCGGCATGATGCACGACATGTCCTACTGGTATCTGGACCTGTGACCAAGAAGTCCTGCATGGAATGCGATACAGGATTGGATGAGCGGGTTCCGGGGAGGAGTGCGATCAGGGAGGCTGGGGATGTGCTGTCCCGCTCTTCGGCGATAGTTGTATTACTGTAATACGACTTGGTTCCGGAGGTGATGCGCATGACCACGGCGATGGTGACGGCGCGTGTCGATGCCGACAGGAAGCGCGACGCCGAGAAGGTGCTGAAGCGTAACGGGCGCACGTATTCGGATCTGATACGGGACCTGACCGACTATATGGCCGATACGGGTGAGCTGCCCGAGTTCGAGAAGGCGACGCTTGCCCTGATGGAAGAGCGCGAGCGTCGGCGGAAACTGGAGATCATCGAATATTTCGCCAATCGGCATCTGCCGGCGGTGAAGGACGGGACCTCCGACGAGGAGCTGCTCGCGCGTGAACGTATGGCCAGGTTCGGGGAGGGAGCGGCATGAAGCTGCTGCTCGACACCAATGTGCTGCTGGACTTCTGCAACGACGCCCGAGTCCCGTTCCACGGCCAGTGCGTGGATCTGCTTCTGGATTGCGCTTCCCGGGCCGATGTGGAGCTTCTGATCGCGGTGTCGTCGCTCAACGACGTCTATTACGTGCTGCGGCGTCATTACGGTGACGAACGGGACGCCCGCAAGGACATCGGCACGCTGATGGAACTGTTCGACGTATGCCCGTTGCTGGCGCGTCACGCCCGTATGTCCTACGAATCCGATGAACCGGATTTCGAGGACGGGCTTGTTCGCGCCATCGCCGAGGACAATGCCGCCGACGTCATCGTCACCAGGGATGCGGCAGCGTTCCGTCATGCCAAAGTGCCGGCGATGGATGCGGTGCGATGCCGTTCGTTGCTTGCCGAAGGGCGGAAGACGTGAAGGTCCCAGACGGCGGAGGCGGCGGGGAACGGATGTTGACGGCGTCGGTGGGTACAATCTGTTCGGTCGAAAACGAGTAAGGCGCAGTAAGGAGCAACGCATATGGCATCGGATTTCTGGCTGATCGTGGGCCTCGGCAACCCCGGCAAGAAGTATGAGGACACCCGGCACAACATGGGCTTCATGACGGCGGACGTGCTCGCCGAACGCTGGTCGGTCCACTTCGCCGACCACAAGGGGCTCGCCATGCTCGGCAAGGGCGTGATGAACCTCAACAGCCGCAACGTGAAGTTCTTCCTCGCCAAGCCGCTCACCTACATGAACGAATCCGGCAACGCGGTCGCCTCCATCAGCGCCTACTACCAGATCCAGCCCGACCACATCGTGGTCATCCACGACGACATGGACCTCGACTTCGGCCGCATCAAGGTCAAGGCGGGCGGCTCCGCCGGCGGCCACAACGGCATCAAATCCATCGACCGCTCCCTGAACACACCCAAGTACGCGCGCGTGCGCATGGGCGTGGGTCATGCGCGCCGCGGCGCCAACGCGCACGACAACACCATCAACTGGGTGCTCGGCGGCTTCGGCCCCGACCAGCGCAAGCAGCTGCCCGACTTCCTCGCCGACGGCGCCGACGCCGCCGAGGACATCATCTTCAACGGACTCGCCAAGACCCAGGAGAAGTTCAATGGCCGCTGAGACGACCGGCTCCGACCCGGTGAACGGCGCGCTCGCCGGCGTTCTCGACGCGCTTCTGCACGATCCTGCCTTCCGTAGGGTCGCGACGGGCGACGTCGACGAGACCGACGACATCGACGGCTCCGTCGTCGTCGGCGCGCCCGAAGGCGTCCGCCCCGCTTTGGCCGCGGCAATCGCCCAAGGTGTGGATGGCAAGCCGGCCCGACCCGTCGTGCTCGTCGTCGCCTCCGGCCGCGAGGCCGAGGAGACCGTCGGCGCCCTGCGCTCCTGGTACGACGGCGATCCGGGCGACATCGCCCAGCTCGAGGCGTGGGAGACGCTGCCGCACGAACGGCTGAGCCCGCGCGCCGACACCGTCGCCAGCCGCATGGCCGTGTTCCGGAGACTGAAGCATCCAAGCGCCACGGACCCGATGTTCGGTCCCATCCGCATGCTCGTCATGCCGGTGCGCTCCCTCATCCAGCCGGTCGTCGCCGGCCTCGCGGACGTCGAACCGCTCGTCTTCACCCAAAGCGAGGACCTGCCGCTCGACGAGGCGTCGAAACGACTCGTCGAAAACGCGTACACGCGCGTCGACCTCGTCATGGACCGCGGCGAATTCGCGGTGCGCGGCGGTATCCTCGACGTGTTCCCGCCCACCGCGCCGCACCCGGTGCGCATCGAATTCTTCGGCGACGAAATCGACCAGATCAGGGAGTTCCACGCCTCCGACCAGCGCACGTACGGCGACGGCATCCGGACCATCTGGGCCACGCCCTGCCGCGAACTGCAGCTCACCGACAAGGTCCGCGCCCGCGCCAAGTCGCTCATCGGCTCCATCCCCAACGCCGAGGACATGCTCGCCTCCATCGCCGACGCCATCCCTGTGGAAGGCATGGAATCCCTCATGCCCGCGCTCATCGACGACATGGAACCCGTCTTGTCCATGCTGCCGAAGGACGCCGTCATCCTCCTGTCCGATCCGGAGAAGCTGCGCCGCTCCGCCGAGGACCTCGCCAAGACGGCGAACGAGTTCCTCGCCGCCAGCTGGCACGTCGCCGCCTCCGGACACGGCGCCGGCGCCCCCATCACCTTCGACACGGCCAACTTCCTCGACTTCGAGGAGACCGTGCGCTCGCTGCACCTGACCGGCCACGACGTCATCGACCTGACCGGATTCTCCGTGGACGAAAACCGTCCCGGACACGTGCGCATCGACGCGCAGAACCCGGCCGAATACCGCGGCGACGAATCGAAGGCCGCCGCCGGCATCGAAGGCCTCATCGACGCCGGATACCACGTGACCGTCACCGCCGGGGCGAAAGGCACGCTCGCACGTCTCAAACGCGCAGTCAACGAGACAGGCATCACCCGGTTCGACGTCATCCGCTCCCAGGCCATCGACGGCTTCGTCGACAAGGCCGCGCACGTCGCCCTGCTCACCGAACGCGACCTCACCGGACGCACGTCCGCCGTCGGCGTCGTCAAGACGCCGAAACGCCGCCGCAAGGCCATCGACCTGATGGAACTCAAGGCGGGCGACTACGTCGTGCACGAACAGCACGGCATCGGCCGCTTCGTCGAAATGCGCCAACGCACCATCGGCACCGGCGCGAACCGGACCACACGCGAATACCTCGTCATCGAATACGCGCCGAGCAAACGCGGCGCGCCCGCGGACAAACTGTTCATCCCCACCGACCAGCTCGACCAGGTCAGCAAATACATCGGCGCCGAAGCGCCGAAACTCAACAAGCTCGGCGGCTCCGACTGGGCCGCCACCAAGGCGAAGGCGCGCAAACACGTCAAGGAGATCGCCGACGACCTGGTCAAACTGTACTCGGCCCGCCAGCGCACGCCCGGTTTCGCGTTCAGCCCGGACACCCCGTGGCAGAAGGAGCTGGAGGACGCGTTCCCGTACCAGGAGACGCCCGACCAGCTCACCACCATCGACGAGGTCAAGCACGACATGGAGCAGCCGCGCCCCATGGACCGCCTCATCTGCGGCGACGTCGGCTTCGGTAAGACCGAGATCGCGGTGCGCGCCGCGTTCAAGGCCATCCAGGACGGCAAGCAGGTGGCCGTGCTCGTGCCCACCACGCTGCTCGTCCAGCAGCACTATGAAACGTTCACCGAACGCTACGAGGGCTTCCCCGTCACCGTCAAGGCGATGAGCCGCTTCCAGAAGCCCAAGGAGATCAAGGAGACCATCGAGGGGCTCGCTTCAGGCGGCGTCGACGTGGTCATCGGCACGCACAAGCTTCTCAACCCGAAGATCAAGTTCAAGGACCTCGGCCTCGTCATCATCGACGAGGAGCAGCGTTTCGGCGTCGAACACAAGGAGACGCTGAAGGCGCTGCGCACCAACGTGGACGTGCTCTCCCTCTCCGCCACGCCGATCCCGCGCACGCTCGAGATGGCCGTGACCGGCATCCGCGAGATGTCCACGCTCGCCACGCCCCCGGAGGACCGCCTGCCGGTGCTGACGTACGTGGGCGCGTACGAGGACGCGCAGGTCACCGCGGCAGTACGCCGCGAACTGCTGCGCGGAGGACAGGTGTTCTACGTGCACAACCGCGTCGAGGACATCGCACGCGTCGCCGAGAAGATCCACACGCTCGTGCCGGAGGCGAAGGTCGGCATCGCGCACGGCAAGATGGGCGAGAAGCAGCTCGACCAGATCATCCGCGACTTCTGGCACCGCGACATCGATGTGCTCGTCTGCACCACGATCATCGAGACAGGCCTCGATATCTCCAACGCCAACACGCTCATCGTGGACCACGCCGACCGATTCGGCCTCTCGCAGCTCCACCAGCTGCGCGGACGCGTGGGCCGCGGCCGCGAACGCGCGTACGCGTACTTCCTGTACGACCCGAGCAAGACGATGACCCAGCAGTCGCACGACAGGCTCGCCACCATCGCGCAGAACACGGCGTTGGGTAGCGGCTTCGACGTGGCGATGAAGGACCTGGAGCTCAGGGGCACCGGCAACCTGCTCGGCGACCAGCAGTCCGGACACATCGAAGGCGTCGGCTTCGACCTGTACGTGCGCATGGTCTCCGAGGCCGTCGAAGCCTACAAGGAGCCGGACAAGGCGGCCGAGCCGGTGAACGTGTCCATCGACCTGCCGGTCGAGGCGTCCATCCCCGTCTCCTACATCGACTCCGACAAGCTGCGTCTCGAAGCGTACCGCAAGCTCGCCTCCGCGCGGAACGAGCAGGACCTCAAGGACCTCGCCGAGGAGCTCGTCGATCGTTACGGCCCGTTGCCCGAGGAGTTCGAGATGCTCTTCGGCGTGGCCCGCCTGAAGTTCAAGGCGAGGAAGCTCGGCATCTCCGAGATCCTCGCGCAGTCGAATCGTCTGCGCGTGGGCCGCGTCGACCCGCCGGAATCCATGCTCATGCGCATGTCGCGCATCTACAAGGGATTCCAGTACCGTCCGGTCACCCACCAGATGATCATCCCTACGCCGTTCGCCGGGTCCCTCGGCGACAAGCCCATGCCCGGCGAACAGGTCATGGACTGGGTCAGCGACCTGTTGAACGACCTGGCGTGGACCCCGAAGGCGAAAGGCAGGTGAACGCCATGAACGACATGCACATCCGCCGCGCCGAGAAGCGCGACATCCCTGAACTCCACCGTCTGCTGCGTCAGGTCGCCGACGTTCACCACAACGGCAGGCCCGACCTGTTCAAACCCAACGCCACCAAATACACCGACGACGAGCTCGCGTCGATCGTCGCCGACGACGAAAGCCCGGTCTTCGGCGCGTTCGCCGACGCCGATGACGCGACCCTCTACGGCTATGCGTTCTGCGTGTTCCAGCGTCACCCCGGCAACCATGTGTTGACGGACATCACGACTCTGTACATCGACGACATCTGCGTCGACGAGGCCGCTCGTGGCAAGCACGTGGGCACCGCCGTCTACCATCACGTCATCGACTTCGCCAAGGCGAGCGGCTGCTACAACGTCACCCTCAACGTGTGGTCGTGCAACCCCGGCGCACAGGCGTTCTACGAGGCCATGGGGTTGAAGCCCTACAAGGTGGGCATGGAGACGATCCTGTAGGGCAGGGCGTCGGGACGGGTCGGAGTGCAAGATATGGGGCCGTCGGACGGGTCGGCGTGCCGAAACGGCCGACGGCCCGTCAGACGCCTTCCGGGATGCGCATGCCGGGACGGTAGAAGTCGCGGTCCTTCTCGCCGATCTCCCTCACCACGCGGCACGGCGTGCCGAACGCCACCACGTTCGCCGGAAGGTCGTGAGTCACCAGACTGCATGCGCCCACCACCGTGTTCTCGCCGATCGTCACACCCGGCATCACCGTCACGTTCGCGCCCAGCCATGCGTTGCGTCCGATATGCACGGGCGCGGAGAACTGGGCCGCCCGCTCGCGCAGGTCCGGGCGGATTGGATGCCCGGTGGTGGCGATTGTCACGTTCGGGCCGATCATCACATGTTCGCCGATGAAGATCTCGCCGTCGTCCACCAACGTGAGGTTGAAGTTCGCATAGCTGTGCGCGCCCCAATGCGTGTTGCACCCCCAGTTCGCGTGCACGGGCAGCTCGATCCACGCGCCCTCGCCCACCTCGCCGAAGAACTCGTGCAGCAGCCGGTCGCGCTCCTCGCTGCACGGCTCGCTCGCGTTGAGCCGGTGCAGCAGACGCATCTGCTCATGCTGTGCCTCGTCCATTTCCGGGTCCCCGCACAGGTACAGGTCGGGGGAGTGCATGATGTCGAGCACACGCTGCGGAACGGTCATCGGTCACCTCGTCGTTCGATGGAATCGTCGGAAAGAAACGTACCCACCCATCCTAGCGTTTGTGTTGATTTGTGGTGTCTGTGGGTGGCGTGGACGCGGGGTCGGTGCAGCTGCATGCCCCGTCCTCAGTGGCCTCCCATGATGAACGTGCAAGTGCCGCTTTTCGACATGGGCGACAGGGCGACGCTGATACGCGTGCAGTGTTCGGGCGGCGTGCTCGGGATACAGGGTTTGTCGAGGTCCGTAATGCAAACGGTCATTTCGTTACGGTGTTCGCCGGGGCGACACTTCCTGAACGGTTCCCTACGTCGGTCGTCGAACGCATCCAGCACCAGCTGTTCCGCCGGCATGATCTCGATGCCGTCGTATTCGGTGTGGCCGTCCGAGTACGCGCGCAGTTTCGGGCGGCCGTATTGGTCGATGAACGTGACCCACGCGCCCGGCGGCAACAGGCCGGCGATCCGTATCGCCGTCGCTGCGCGCGATGCCTTGACGAGATGGAAGAGGCGGTCCACCGCTGTGGCATCCCAACGGTGGGTGCCCAATTCCGGAATCAGTGAATCGGGCATCAACGCTTTGGAAGCGAACATGTTGCATGCCGCCTCCTCGGCGCGTTTCTGATCCGCCTTGTCGTCAAGGGCGCGTAGGGCGCAGAAGAGATCGATGTCCGAGTTCTGCAGGTGGTGTCCGAGCTCGTGGAGAATGGTGAAACAGTCTCTGGGATAGAAAACGGTATGCACCTCGATGAAGGCCTTGCCGTCCGCTGTCTTGTGCTGTGGCAGGCAAAATCCAGAGACGCATTCGCCGGTAGTGCTGTTCCGTTCCTCAGACGACGCCTTGGAGGTTGTGATGGTGATTTCATCGCTCCAATGCAGGGGTATGTCCTTCATCGGATCATGAAGACAATCCTTGAGGAAGGTGTCCGGATGCCTTTCGTGCGCAACGGCAAGCATCCGGTCCGCCTGCCGGACGACCCACTTCCGTGACAGCTTGGCCATGTCGCTCGTTCCCCTCCTTTCCGGCTGTTGTCAGTCCAGATCGTCGTTTTCGGCAAGACGATTGCGGTAGGCATCCTGCAATGCTCCGCGCCAGGCTGCACGACCGTAACCATTCGGACGTGCCGCAAGCGTGAACGCGTCCTGTGCCAGATTGACGCGGGCGTCCCCGTCCATGCGATGCGCGTACTCGTCCGCATCCCGGCGCCAGGCCGGCTGTTCCACTTCGACCAGAAGATCGGCGGGCAGATGGAACGTGCGTTTCGGTGCGTCCGGCACCTGCACGCCGGCGTCGGCAAGACTGGCACGTTGCTCATCCGTCAACGGGACCACGCCGTCCAGCACGTCGTCCACCTGATCGAACGGCAGCTGGAGCACGGTGATCAGCGCCTTGGCATACGTGCCACGTTCCGGGGTCATGGAAGCCTCCGCATCCTCATCCTCCTCATGCAGTTTCGGCAGATCGAAGCACATGGCATGCCATTTGAGCAGAATCGCGGTGATGTCCTCCCGGTTCTCCACGAACGGGGAGTCGCGCTCCTCGTTGTCGTGGCCGCGGCGGATCGCGTCGGTCTTCTTCGCGAACCGCAGGTCGTCGTGCTCGATGGCCTTGACGGCACTCTCGGGAAACTCCTTCAACGGTTTGTAGAGCAGCCGGACCGGGATGATGGCCTGCAGACCGGGCCAAGCGACCATCTCGATGTCCAACGGCGTGTTGCCGACGACGAGCGAATCGTCGGTCTCGCTATGCAGATCGTTCGACAGGGGGATGACGGTCGCCATGCGCGGATCGTCGTTCACCTCCGCGACGAGCACGTACAGGGAATCGTCGCCTTGGTCGGCGATCCACAGTTGGCCGCGCTTCACTCCTTCGGCCAGTTGGCGTTCGATGCGTTCGGGGGAGTCGACATCATCGCCGCTGGGCATGATGAGCTCCGTGTCGGTGTCTTTCAGCTGGTCGTACATGCCGAGCAGCTCGGTAAAGGACTGTGCATTGTTCATGGTAATCAGGCCTTCCGTTCGTCCGGGTCGATGCCGAGGTCGAGAAGCATTCTGCGTACTTCCAGGTGTTTGCTGATGTATCGGCGTACCCATTGCCGATCATGTTCGTGTTCTTCGAGGAGTGAGAGGATGTACCTGATCTGCCGTTCACGTGCGTCGTCGACCGACGCCTCGATGACGATATCCTCCGCGGAAGTGGCGTCGTCGGCGATGTCCATCGGATTGCCGTCCTCATCCGTGATATCGACCAGTGTGGTTTCCGCCAGCATCGGCAGACGGTATTGGACGAGATGGAACAGCACATCGAGCGGCAGCGTGCCGTCGGCGGCTTCGAGCACGCCCGCCAGCAGATTCTCCATCTGACCGGTTGCGCCATAATTGACGTTGCGTTTGCGGTTGGGGTCCATCAGTCTTTCGAGATCGATGTCGATGGGATATTGCGAGACGACCTTGTGCAGGTCCATCTCGCGTGCTGCGGACGGGGTGTCCGGTCCTTCGACCAGGCCCCAGTAGTGTTGGGGATTGTCGTTGGTGAACCGGTCCTTGGCTTTGCTGAGACGGCCGCGGACCACCTCGCGCATTCTGCCGGAAACGGTTTCCGCGTACAGGTTGAGGAACCATCCGTTGATGGTCTTGGTCACGCAAGATTCGAACGATTGATCGCTCCTCATCCCGCTGGTGTGCATCTTCTTGTGCAGATAAGCGGCTTTCTTCTCCCAGAACGCGTTCATGCAGTCGTCGGGTGACGTCGGAGCGCCTTCCGGCAGCGTGGGACCGTACTTGTTATACCCTGCCTGAATCCGCGCGGCGATGAAGCCGATCGCTTTCGGCCCGAACTGGCGTTTCGGCTTATGCCGGGTCTCTCCGAAATATTCGTCGATATAGTAACGGGTCTTCGATTTATCCCAGTCGTCCGTGCCCTTCTTCCGCCTGGACATGCCGCCTCCTTGCACAGGTGTGACTGCCGCCCAGTCTACCGCCCGCATGAGTGGCTTGCCGTCGGGAAGGAACCGTGTCGCCTTCGGTCGTTCCGCCCGTCGTGCCTGAGGAGCCTCCCTCATCGCGTCACCTTCCATCGTCGTGCTCGTCGTGACGAATCCCGCCGTCCGCCGTCTCCCGCCGGACACACAGTTCAACCGGACAACGTGCGTTCTCTTCGAGAAACAGCGAAGAACGAGGCGTGTCGCATGTTTTCGTCTCTTGTCCGGTTGAGATGTGCAGAACGCACGAATGGTCCGGAAGAGCCGAATCGCCGGTAGGTAGGAAAGGAACGGTCACCATGCTGTTGGACATGTCGAAGAACAAGCACTTCCACCCGATTCCCACAGGGACGAACCGCAGGCTGGCGCGCATCAAACTCTGCTATCCGGGCAACGCGCTCCAGGTGCAGCGACTGCTCAGGGTACGCGTCCGCGAGACGCCGCTCAGGTTCGACGTGGCCTACTTCCGGTTCCCTCAGGACGGGAACGGCGAGTGGTGCGGCAAGTGGATCGAACCGTTCACCATCACCGACACGCTCGGATGCGTGGTCACGGACGATCGTACGCCGGCGCGGGGCCAGTTCAACATGCGCTACCTCGCGTATCGCCTATGCAACGGCGTCACGTCGCCGTTGGCGAAGATCGGCTTCCGCGAGGCGATGCCGGGCATGCCGGATTCGCCGGTCACTACGCACGCGGACAAGCTGTGGGACGTGCTCGACCTGGACGTCGCGTGCCGCGACGGCCTGCTCACCGACGATCCGGACGAATCGCTGCGCGGAAGCTTCGCGGTCATCGAGCACACGACCGGCATCGTGCTGCCCGCATTCGTCGGCACCGTCATCGAACTCATCGTGGGAGAGGAGGATGCGATGACCATCCGCATCCGTCCGATCGATGCGGACACCGGCGTGGAGCATGACCCCGCAAACGGCTACCACAGTCTCAACGGGCATGAACGCTACGAATCCGAGACCGGCTACACCGACACGCAACTGCGTGCGGACATCGACACGTGGAGCGGGGAACTGCGACGGCTCGTCGCCCTGCGTGACACGTCTGCGTTCGCCAAGGAACGTGCCGCCGTCGCAACCCTGCGCGAGGTGACGCGTGACGACGACCGGCGGAACGCGTGAACCGTACCGCGAAGACGCATGAATCGTAAGTGGCAAGGACATGGAAAAGGGAATGATGATGACCACGATGAGCGCCTTGACGGCGATGAACCTGCCGATGGCGGCGAAGCCCGGACTGCTGCTGCCGGGCGTGCTGTACCTGGATGATCTACTCGACGAGTTCAAGCACGACGACATCGGTCTGCCACCCGTCGACGACGAGGACGACGGCGATGACGGCCGCCCCCACTGCGTCTACGAGTACGGCGGCTACACCGACGAGGACGACGACTTCGCCGACCTGTACGACACGGAACGCAACAGTGACTACGGCTGCCGTGAGACGCCGGAATACTATATCAAAGCGCTTTCGAAGGACCCTGGCGCCACGAGCGTGGAGACCTTCTACTACTGTCCGCGCCACTTCGCGATCAATATCGGCTATCTCGCCGACGTCATGGCCCGCTGCCCGCAGGAGTGGGAGATCGACCGTTACGTGAACAACGGCGAGATTCCACCCCGCTTCGCCCTGCAGGATTGGGGACGCATCGGCGAATGACTCGGTGGAAAAGCATCCGGAACATTGCTCCCATCACGTGCGACACGCCGTATGCCGTCCGATGGAAACCCGATGACGCGAAAAACCGGTACATATCTACCGGCCGATGATTGTCCGGTTACGGTGGATGAAGCAACGGAACGGTGGTCGCTCGGCGCATCGGCGTGACGAGTGGTCTCCCAGTGGAATGAAAGGAGCCGATATGAGAGTGCTGCACACCTCCGACTGGCATATCGGGCGCAGATTCAAAGGCGTCAGTCTGCTCGACTACCAGCGCAGGGCGTTGGAATGGCTGATCGGCGTGATTGAACGCGAGCATGTGGACGTGCTGTGCGTGTCCGGCGACGTGTACGACCTGTCCACGCCGTCCGGCGAGTCGGTCCGTCTGTTCGGTGCGGTGCTCGACCGGCTCGCCTTGCTTGAAGTCGACGGGCGGCCGTTGGAGATCGTCGTCACGCCCGGCAACCATGATTCCGCGGACCGTCTCGGCGTCGGCTCCGGTGCGATGCGTCCGAACGTGCACCTGCGTTGTGAGGTCGATTCCATCGCGGAACCGGTGATGGTCACGCGTGACGGCGAGGAGCTCGCCGTATACGCGCTCCCGTACCTCGATCCGGACGCGTCGCGTCCCGCGCTCCAGCTGCTGCTGAAGCAGGCGGGCGTCGACTATCGCATCCCGCGTTCGCATGAGGGCATGATGCGCGCCGCCTTGGAACTCGTCACCCGCGATCTCGCCGAACGGCGTGCGGTCGCTCCGGGCCTCGCCGCCGTGCTCATGGCGCACACGTTCGTCTCCGGAGCCGCGTCCAGCGATTCCGAACGCGGCATCGCCGTGGGCGGCGTCGACAGCGTGCCGGCAGGCATCTTCTCCCACAGCGGGCTCGATTATCTGGCGCTTGGCCACCTGCATCGCCCACAGCGGGTGAATGTGCCCGACCCGCCTGCCGAAGAGACCATGTTCCACTTCGACCGCACGCCGCAGGCCCGCTACAGCGGATCGCTGCTCGCCTATTCGTTCTCCGAAAGCCGCACGCCGCCGGTGGAGGGCAACGGCAAAAGCGTGGTGCTGTTCGACGTCTCCGATCATGGCGTGGAGAACATCCGCACGGTGGACGTGGAATCCGGTGAACCCGCGTTCGTGCGGCTGGACGGCACAGTGGACGAGATCCTGGGTGATCTCGCCGACCGGCATCACGACGACTGGGTGTCAGCCACCGTGCATGTCGCCGAATTCCCCAAAGGGATCTACCAGAAGATCGACGACCGGTACGCGCATGCCCTGGAGAAGACCATCAAGTACGAGCGTCGTGACGAGGCGATCAGGCGGCGTGCCGTCGACCTGCGCAAGGCGACCTCGGAAATGGACGTGCTCGACCAGTTCGTGCGGCATCAACTCGGCCGGGAGCCCAGTGAAGAGGAACGGAAGGTGTTGGAATCGGCGGTGAGCGCCGTGCGGACGAAGCACGCCGAATACGCCGGCGGCAACGGTGCAGGCGATGCCGTCGGCATCGCCGTCGAAGCCGCGGAGAAGGAAGGCTGAACAATGAAACTCATTGCCATGAAATTCCAAGGATTCGGACCCTACAAAGGCGAATACGCCATCGATTTCACTGCGCTGACCCGTTCCGGCATGTTCCTCATCGATGGGGAGACCGGCGCCGGCAAGACCACGATCCTCGACTGTCTGACGTTCGCCCTGTACGGCAACATCTCCGGCAACGAGAAGGACACGCTCGACGCGGGCGGCGACGGTCAGCGCGTCCGCTCCCGGTTCCTCGCAGGCAGCCGTGCCGAAACCTACGTCGACCTGATCTTCCAATCCGGCGACGACTACTACGAGGTGCGCCGCACGCCGAAATACGACCAGCCGAAAGCCCGTGGGGAAGGCGTCACGCCGCGCAACGCCACCGGCAAGCTCATGAGAATCGACCGCGGCATCGCCGCATTGATCGACGAGCCGGCCAACGATCCGGAACGTTATTTCACCTATGCGGAAGGCGCCGGGCACGCCGAGGCGATCATCGCACGCGCCGGAGACGTACGCCCGGAGATCACGCGGATCATCGGATTGAACCGTGAACAGTTTTCGCGCACCATCATGCTCGCGCAAGGCCAGTTCGCCATGTTCCTGTCGCTGACCCCCGAGAAACGCACCGAACTCGTCGAGAACCTGTTCGGCGCGACCGTCTACGAGGACATCCAGAACGAACTCGCTGAACGCCGCAAAGCCATGAAAACCAGAATGGATCAGGACGGCATCCGCGTCGTCGGCGGCATCGCCGACGCCAGAACCACCGCCGCGCGCATCCTCGAGGAACGTGGCCTGCATGCAGACGGAAACGATCTGGAGATTCTGTCCAACGCACGATGGGGACTGGACCGTGAGGACGCCCGCAAACTCGCCTATCCCGCACGCGAACCGGATGAGATACGCGAGGCGCTGTGCGGCGTCGTCACCGGCGTCGACGTCGAATGCGACACGCTGATCCATGACGGCGAAGCGGCGAACACGCAGGCCGGGAGGACACTCGCCCGGGCGCGGACACGTCATATGGACGCCGCGGCATTGCGCGGCGGGGCGGAGCGCGAGCGGCGCGACACCCAAGCCCTCCTCAACATCAAGGCGAATGAGGAGAGCATCGGGCAAGACCGCCGCAACCTGTCCCGCGCCGTCGAAGCGCAGCCGATCATCGACCTCGACCACGAATACGCGTCGGCGCAGGCCAGAGCGCGGAACCTCGCCGAACAATCCGAGGAACTGCAGCGGCAGCTGGAACGGATGACCAGCCGGGACGAACTCGAACGCCGTCTCGAACACGCGCTGAAGGAAGCATCCGGTGATGCGGCGGCCCGCGCCGCTATGGAACGCGCCGACGCGCACGAACAACTCATCGACGCCGCCGAACAGGCACAGGCACGGCATGCGCAGGCGAAGCAGACGCTCGCCGAAGCCCGCGCCACGGCGGAACAGGCACGGCAGACGATGGAGGCACTGCCGGATTCGGAATCCGTCGAACAGGAACTGCAGCGGCTCGCCGAACAGCTGGGCGGCGAACAAGGGCTCACGGCCCAGCTCGACCATGCCAAGCGGGTGCTCGACCACGTGCAGCAGGCCGAACGGCTCACGGCGGGCATGTCCGCGCTCGAAACCTCGCGCGACGAAGCGGAAGCCGCGCATCAGGCCGCGCAGCGCACCCTGGACAACGCCGAAGCCGCCATCAGACAATCGGGAGCCGCCCAATACGCGGCCTCGCTCGAAGACGGCGAACCCTGTCCGGTGTGCGGCAGCATCGACCATCCCCATCCCGCGACCGTACCCGACAACGTGGCAGACGCCAAGGAACTCGACGAGCTGAAGCAACGCGTCACCGTCAAGCAAGCCAAGGCGGAGCAGGCGCGAACCGCATTGCGCGACGCCGAACGGGACCTCGAATCGCAACGGGAACGTGGCGAAGGCCTCGACATCGGACAGGCGCGCAGCCGCATCACAGAACTCGAAACCGCCATCAAAGCACTTGACGAGGCGCGCGAACGACGTGAGGAACTCCGCGGCATCCAACAACGCATCGCCACCGCCACGGAGGCTGCGCGTCAGACCCAGGCCGCGCTCGCCGTCGCCGAGACGAAAGCCGAGGAAGCCGGCAGGAACGCGAAGGAAGCGACCGCACAAGCCGAAGGCCACACCACGGCGACGGTGGCGGCGGAGCGCGCCGCCGCCCAAGCACAGCTGGACGCGGCCACGCAGGCGAAGCAGGAGGCGCAACGCCTCAAGCAAGCCATCGACGAACGAGCCGAAACGGAACGTCGTCACACGCAAGCCCAAGCCCAAGCGGACGCTGCGGCGCGCACCACCGCCGAATCCAAGGCGAAACTCGATCAGGTCCTCGACGAGAGCGAGCATTTCACCGCCATCGACGAAGCCGTCGCAGCCGGACTGGACGAACGGGAGCGTGCCACGCTCCAACAGCGCATCCGCCGCCACGAGGATGCGCTGCACGCAGCCGAGGCCAACCTCGCCAGATCGCGCGACGAACTGCGGGACACCATCGCCGGCGCAGACAAGGAGAATCTGTTCGCATTCGGCCTCGCCGGATACGCCGATGACATGGCAGGAGCACGCTCCATGGCGCAGGCCACGGCCATGCCAAGCCGGTCGGCGGAAGGACCGGAAGCAGTGAAAGAACCGGAGACGGCTCCCACAGCCGTTCCGCGAGGCATGCCGGTGGCATACACCGACGCCGGCGAACCGACATCACTGGGGAAGGCGATCGCCGCCATCGACATGACCGCATTGGAGGCCTCCGTACAGGAAGCCCAGCGGCACGCCGACGAAACCGGCCGCCGCGTCGGAACGCTCTCCGAACTCGCGCAAAGGTGGAGGAGACAAGCCGAGACGATGGAGCACCTCGCCGGCCAATGGGCGGAGCAGACCGCACGATTCGCGCCCATTGAGCGCATGGCCGCCCTCGCCAACGGCGACAAAAGCGCGTCGGGCGCAGCCAACCGGCTCACGCTCATCACCTACGCCGTCACCGAACGGTTCCGCGACGTGCTCGACCGCGCCAACGAACTCCTGAGCGACATCCAAGGCGGCGTCTACGAACTGCGGCTCAAGGACACTCCCTCCACCACCGGCATCAAGAAGACCGGACTCGACATCACCGTGTTCGACCGGCGCAACGAACAGGAACGCAACCCCGGAACCCTCTCCGGCGGCGAGACGTTCTTCGTCTCCCTCGCGCTCGCCCTCGCGCTCGCCGACATCATCCAAGCGGAAAACGGCGGCATCAGCATGGACACGCTGTTCGTCGACGAAGGCTTCGGCACCCTCTCGCAGGACTACCTCACCGACGTGATGGACATGCTGCGCCACATCAGCCGCACCCGCGACGTGGGCATCATCTCCCACGTCGACTGGCTCAAGGACCAGATCGCCGAACGCATCAGCGTCAGCCGCATCACCCCGGACGGGGAGAGCCGATTGGAGGTGATAGCCTGAAACCGACGCCGGCAACGGGAACCGACGGCGGAAAGGGACACGCCATGACACGCAAACTCATCCTCGACCTCGACACCGGCATCGACGACACGCTCGCCATCGCCTACGCGCTCGGCAGCCCCGACGCCGAACTCATCGGCATCACCGGCACCTACGGCAACGTGACCGTCGCACAGGGCGTGCGCAACGCGCTCGCCGTCACCGAACTGTTCGGACATCCGGAAATCAAGGTGTACCGGGGCGTCGACCACCCCGTCGCCGCCGACAAGGCGAACGGCGGCGACGGCACATTCACCGTGAGCCGCGGCTCCGCGTTCATCCACGGCACCAACGGCATCGGCGAAGTCGACATCCCGGACCCCACGCGCGAAGCCGAAACCGAATCGTCCATCGACTTCATCATCGACGCGGCCGAAACATACGGCGAGGACCTCACGCTCGTGCCCACCGGCGCGATGACCACCATCGCAGCCGTGCTCGAACGCGAACCGCGCGTCAAGGACATGGTCGTCGGCGGCATCGTCATGATGGGCGGCGCACTCACCGTGCCCGGCAACGTGAACGCGTGGACTGAGGCGAACATCGCGCAGGACCCGGAAGCCGCCGACCGGATTTTCCGCTCCGGAGCGCACGTGACCATGATCGGACTCGACGTGACCATGCAGACCCTGCTCACCAAACGGGAGACCGCACGCTGGCGGGAGACCGGCACGCCGGCGGGCCGGTTCCTCGCCGACATGACCGACTACTACATCGGCGCATACGCGGTCACCGCGCCCGGCATGGGCGGCTGCGGACTGCACGACCCGCTCGCCGTGGCCGTCGCACTCGACCCCACGCTCGTCACCACACTGTCCATCAACCTCAAAGTCGACCTGGACGGGCCCACGCGCGGGCGCACCATCGGCGACTACGACCGGCTCAACACCGCCGAAAAGACCGTCGACGCGGCCGTCGGAGTGGACGTGCCGCGGTTCCTCGACGAATTCACAACGCGCGTCGGCACCGTCGCGGCAGGGGAGCGGTAGACGGACGGCACGGATGAGCGTCGGTGTTGCGTCCGGCGTTACGCCCGGCGCAACCGGCGAATCGAGGTGCCGCGCCTGAGACGCGTCTTGCGCCGGGCATGCGGCGTGCTACGATGCGAACCGAAGTCAAGGCGACGATCCGTCATCAGCGGGGAGCCTTCGGAAGAACGGTGCGACGCGCAACCACATGCGTCCCGCACCCAGTAGAACCGACGGGATCGGCCCGACACAGCCGAACTCAAGCGGTCGCACGTCCGGGAGACCAGACGCATGCGACAAGCGAGGTGGTACCGCGGTGCCAAGCCGAAACGACGGGAACGTCGTGAGGCGGGCATCGTCCTCGTAGCCGGGAGCGACGACGGAACGTCGCGCCGAAGGAGCATGAAGGCTCCGGCCGCGGGAAGACCACTCCGATCACGGCCGGCGCGCGGAACGCGCCTTCGACGTCCACGGACCGATGCCGCCCACGGTGGACCAGAGCACACAGAACACCGAGGAGAACAACGGTGAGCGAAAACGTATACCCGAAGGCGAACGAGGGCGGCGAAACCGCGCACGTCGCGCCGAACCCCAGCTTCCCCCACATGGAGGAGACCGTCCTGGACTACTGGGACAAGGACGACACCTTCAACAAGTCCGTCGAACGCAACCCCTCCGGCGACCACAGCCAGAACGAGTTCGTGTTCTTCGACGGCCCGCCGTTCGCGAACGGCCTGCCGCACTACGGCCACCTGTTGACCGGCTACGCGAAGGACGTCATCCCGCGCTACCAGACCATGAAAGGCCGCAAGGTCAACCGCGTGTTCGGCTGGGACACGCACGGCCTGCCCGCCGAACTCGAAGCGCAGAAGGAGCTCGGCATCGACTCGGTCGACCAGATCGAGAAGATGGGCATCGACAAGTTCAACGACGCCTGCCGCGCCTCCGTCCTCAAGTACACGCGCGAATGGCAGGACTACGTGCACCGCCAGGCCCGCTGGGTCGACTTCGAGCACGGCTACAAGACGCTGAACATCCCGTACATGGAATCCGTGATGTGGGCGTTCAAGCAGCTGTACGACAAGGGCCTCGCCTACCAGGGTTACCGCGTGCTGCCGTACTGCCCGAAGGACCGTACGCCGCTTTCTGCGCACGAGCTGCGCATGGACGCCGACGTGTACCAGGACCGTCAGGACACCACCGTCTCCATCGCCGTCAAGATGCGTGACGAGGACGCGTACGCCGTGTTCTGGACCACCACCCCGTGGACCGTGCCCACCAACTTCGCCATCGTCGTCGGCGCAGACATCGACTACGTCGAGGTCAAGCCCACCGAAGGCAAGTACGCGGGCAAGAAGTTCTACTTCGGCAAGGCCCTGCTGCCGCACTACGAGAAGGAGCTCGGCGAGAACTACGAGATCGTGCGCGAACTCAAGGGCTCCGAGCTGGAGGGCCGCCGCTACTGGCCGGTCTTCCCGTACTTCGCCGGCGAGAAGGCCGAGACCGAAGGCAACGTGCCCGGCCCGAACGGCTACACCATCTTCACCGCCGACTACGTCGACACCGTCGAGGGCACCGGCCTTGTCCACCAGGCCCCCTACGGCGAGGACGATATGAACACGCTCAACGCCAAGGGCATCAAGAGCACCGACGTGCTCGACGAAGGCTGCCGCTTCACCGCGCAGTGCCCGGAGTACGAGGGCCTCTTCGTGTTCGACGCGAACAAGCCGATCCTGCGCGACCTGCGCAACCAGTCCGGCCCGCTCGCCGAGATTCCGGAGGAGCACCGCGCCATCCTCTTCCAGGAGAAGAGCTACGTCCACTCCTATCCGCACTGCTGGCGCTGCGCCACGCCGCTCATCTACAAGCCGGTGAGCTCCTGGTTCGTGTCCGTCACCAAGATCAAGCCGCGTCTGCTCGAACTCAACCAGCAGATCAACTGGATCCCGGAGAACGTGAAGGATGGCCAGTTCGGCAAGTGGCTCGCCAACGCGCGCGACTGGTCCATCTCCCGCAACCGCTTCTGGGGCTCCCCGATCCCGGTGTGGGTGTCCGACGACCCGAAGCACCCGCGCGTCGACGTGTACGGTTCGCTCGAGGAGCTGAAGCGTGACTTCGGCGACTACCCGCGCGACAAGGACGGCAACATCAACATGCACCGTCCGTGGATCGACAACCTCACCCGTCCGAACCCGGACGACCCGACCGGCAAGTCCACGATGCACCGCATCAGCGACGTGCTCGACTGCTGGTTCGAATCCGGCTCCATGTCGTTCGCGCAGTTCCACTATCCGTTCGAGAACAAGGAGAAGTTCGAACAGCACTTCCCGGCCGACTACATCGTCGAATACATCGGCCAGACCCGCGGCTGGTTCTACCTGCTGCATGTCATGGCGACCGCGCTGTTCGACCGTCCGGCGTTCAAGAACGTGATCTGCCACGGCATCGTCCTCGGCTCCGACGGACAGAAGATGTCCAAGCATCTGCGCAACTACCCGGACGTGAACGGCGTGTTCGACAAGTACGGTTCCGACGCGATGCGCTGGTTCCTCATGTCGTCCCCGATCCTGCGCGGCGGCAACCTCATCGTCACCGCCGAAGGCATCCGCGACACGGTCCGTCAGGTCATGCTGCCCGTGTGGAGCTCCTACTACTTCTTCACCCTGTACGCGAACGCCGCCGGCTACGACGCGCGTCAGTTGCGTGCCGACGAAGTGGCCGCCCTGCAGGAGATGGACCGTTACCTGCTGGCCCGTACCCGCCGTCTCGTGCTCGCCGCCGAGAAGTCCCTCGACGAGTTCGCGATCTCCGACGCGTGCGATGCCGTCTCCGACTTCATCGACGTGCTCACCAACTGGTACATCCGCAACAGCCGCGACCGCTTCCTCGCCAAGGATGAGAACGCGTTCAACACGCTGTACACCGTGCTCGAGGCGTTCATGCGCGTGCTCGCGCCGCTCGCCCCGATGGAGGCCGAATCCGTGTGGCGCGGCCTGACCGGCGGTGAGTCCGTGCACCTGGCCGACTGGCCGTTCGTGGTGGACGCGAAGACCGGCGAGGACACCGAACTGGGGCGCGTGCTCGTCGACGATCCGTCGCTCGTCGCCGCGATGGAGAAGGTGCGCGAGGTCGTCTCCGGCACCCTCTCGCTGCGCAAGGCCGCGAAGATCCGCGTGCGCCAGCCGCTGTCCAAGCTCACCGTGGTGGCGGAGGACGTGGACGCCGTGCGCGCCTACGCCGAAGTGCTCAAGAGCGAGCTCAACGTGAAGGACGTGGAGTTCTGCACGCTCGAGGACGCCGCCTCGCAGGGGCTCAAGATCGTGCACGAGCTGCGCGTCAACGCGCGCGTCGCCGGCAAGCGTCTGCGCAAGGACGTCCAGTTCGCGATCAAGGCGTCCAAGTCCGGTGCGTGGCATGTGGATGCGGCGACCGGCGCTCCCGTCGTCGAGACGCCTTCGGGCGATATCGCGCTTGAGGATGGCGAATACGAGCTCATCAACCGCGTGGAGGAGAAGGACGCCGCCGAAGAGGCCGTGTCCGTGTCCGCCGCGCTGCCGACCGGTGGCTTCGTGATCCTCGACACCGCCTTGACGCCGGAGCTCGAGGCCGAAGGCTACGCCCGCGACGCGATCCGCGTGGTGCAGGACGCCCGCAAGTCCGCCGGCTTCGACGTGGCCGACCGCATCGCGCTGAAGCTCACCGTGCCGGCCGACGCCGTCGCCAAGGTCGAGCAGTTCCGCGACCTGATCGCCGCCGAAACCAAGGCCGACACGTTCGACGTGGTCTCGGGCGAGGAGCTTGCCGCCGAGGTCGAGAAGGCGTGAGGCTTGCGATTGCGGTGATGATCGCAGCGCGTGCGTGACACGTGCGACACGCCGATAGATTGGCTTGATTGAGCCGATGTTGAGAAATCCGGATGTCCTGGAGACAGGGCATCCGGATTTTTGTTTGGGCTTTTCCGGTAGATATTTACCGGTTGCTTGGGGCATCTTTATACTGAATCCAACGCCGCGCACAAGGCAGCAGCAAGGAGGTCGATGATGGGTGTCACGTATCGTCGCGCTCGTCTCGGCGTACTCTGGTCTCGGTGAGGAATCGCATAGTGCGGCAGCGGTGCGACGGCCCGTTTCCGATCTCCGGAGTCATACTCCGGAGACTTCATTGAGGACAGAGGGATTTGCCGGAGCGGTGGCCGGCGAGCACTTTCCGGAGTCATGTTCCGGAGACTTCATTGAGAAAATCTGATGGTGCTGTCGTCTGCGTGATTTTGGATGACGGGAAGCTGACAATCAGCTTTTGCCTCCAACTCCCTGGACGCCAATAGGCAGTAAGCCAGACAGGTGATTCACACCCACACAAACACCCGAATAGCTATTTATTATCTCGCTTTCGCTGGGCGGTGCAATACTCTTTGTTTACCTTTTTGGTATATGATTTATACCATCTGATTACCGTTGGGAGGTTATTATGGGTAAAGTAATCGCCAATGTCGATGACGATGTGAAGACGCGTGCCGCCGCCCTGTACGAGTCCATGGGAATGAGCTTGAGCACTGCGGTGAACATGTTCCTGCGTCAGTCGCTCGAAGAGGACGGCGTGCCGTTCAAGCCCCGCCGGTATACGGGCGTGCGGTTGACGCCGACCGAGGAGACGCGACGCGCGATGGTGGAAGCTGAAGCCAAGGAGCTTGGGCTGATTCCTGACGACGCCGTGGAATGCCGTACGGAGGATGATGTGCGCGAGCACCTGCGCAAGCTGAGGGGACATGCCGAATGAGTTACATCATCAAGTTCGATTCGCGTTTCGATGCGGATTACGAGTGGCTGGGCCGCGTTCATCCCGAACTGCTGGATGATCTGGACGACGCCATTCTGATGCTACGTGAGGACGGCGAACTACCCGAGGGGTATCGTCCGCACGTGTTGGGCAACGCCGGCGGCAACTACAACGGGCATTGGGAGTTCCATTTGGCCGGTGATATCGACGTGCTGGTGCTGTACTGGAAACGCGCCGGTCATACCGTGATTCGCATGGTCCGCATCGGCACACACGCCGAACTGTTCCAAGGCGAGGTGCTGTAGCCGAGGATTCCATCGGACCGCATCACATGCCCGTGGTGCGGTGCACGAGATGCGGCCTCGCATCATGTTCGGTTTCCAGGATGCGCGAGGCCATCAGGTATTCGCCTCCCATGCCGGAGTCACCCAAGGATGGTGGGATTGGCTGGCTGGGCGTCTGGGGAAGCGTAGTGTATCGGCTTCGCTGTCGCTTCCTGCGTCGCACGACGCTTCGGCGGTGGCGGATGCCGTCAACGGATTCGCGAAGGGTGCCGCCGGTGGGGGAGTCCGGCCGTTCGGAGTGATGGTCGGACGGGAACGCGGCGGGCGCCGTGATGCCGTTCCTTCGCCGGTATGGGCCGGCAGGGAGGAATTGGCGCGCGGCCCTCTGGCGGGGTTCGATCAGATCGTCGGTCACACGCCGGCTGCTACCGTGGAGCGTCGTCGAGGCGGTGTCGGGACGGGCGCTCTCACCCGGTCCGGCAAACGTTCGAAGCGGAATCGCGCCGAACTCTGGTACTGCGATACGCATTCCTTGTATCGCGATGGGCGACGAATCGGCGATGATTCGTTCCTCCTGTTCGACTGCGAGGTCGCGGGAGCATGGCGCGTGCCTACGGGAACGATTGGTAGGGCTTCCGTCGTGTGATTCGCGTGTGATGCCCCAGACGTTTCGCTTTGGTGTCCGATGTCCGTGCGGCGGCGGTGCAGGCGCGGATGTTGCCACATGCTCTCACGAAGATAGTTATTGGGCAACATGACCAATTGTGATGATGGCAAAAACTAGACGGCTTGCCTAACATGGTGGCAGAAACGCAGATGCAGGACGTAAGGAGGCCATCATGACGAACATCAATCAGGATCCCCGCGAACCGCGTGCCGGACAGAACGGCGATCCATACGCCAACCCGTACGTGAACCAGACGAACAACCCGTATGCCGGACAGCCAGGAGGGAACGGTGGTTCGGGCGATCCGTGGAACAACCGCCCGGTCGACCCGTTCAAACTCATCGAGACCATGCTGCCGCAGCACACCAAGAACTGGGTGCGCGGCTTCTACGGCATAATCGGCGTGGCCGCCGTCCTGCTTGGCACGGCCCTGCTGTTCTGGCCTGGCGCCACGTTGAAGGTGGCGGCCGTTCTGCTCGGCATTTATCTCGTGGTCTCCGGCCTCGTGCGCGTGGTCGTCGCCATCGTGGAACTCGGTCTGCCGAGCGGCTGGCGCGTGCTTGACATCCTCGTCGGCGTGCTGCTCGCCGTCGGCGGCGTGGCCGTGCTCAAGAACGCCGCCCTATCCGGACAGACCCTGGCGGTGCTCGTCACCATGACCGTGGGCATCGGCTGGATGCTCGAAGGTTTCATGGCGCTCGTCGAATCCTGGCGGCTCCCCAGCTCCGGTTGGGCCGTGCTCTACGCCGTCGTCTCCATCATCGCCGGCTTCGTGGTGTTGCTCTCGCCCATCAGCTCCACCGTGTGGCTCGTCGTCTTCGCCGGATGTGCGCTCGTCGTCATGGGAGTCTCCGCCCTCGTGCGCGCCTTCACGTTCGGCAGGATGCCGAAGGGCCGCTGAACGGTACCGGTGCTGTACCGATTCAGCTTTCGTGAACGTGTGGCCTCATATGAGGCCACACGTCATTTCGGCATGCAGACGCCAACGCCAAGCCCGGTCTGGTGGAGGACTTCCCGTTGATGGGAAAGAGCGGTGGTGCTGATATGGTTGTTCTGCTTGGGAACAGCGTAAGTTGGGGGAACTGTATTCTTATGCCGGTTCGGGCGGCACCCCATCGGTAGGGAATTGCAACTACTACGGTGGAGATATACCCTTGTTGGGTATCTCGGATGTCTCTGGGCGTTACATCAAAGATGTTGGTAAGTACATTACCAGAGAGGGACTTGAAAACAGCGCCGCATGGTTAGTGCCTGCTGGCGCCATTGCTCTCGCCATGTATGCAAGTGTGGGGAAAGTGGGCATTACCTACCGCGAGATGGCAACAAGCCAAGCATTCTTCAACATGGTATTTACTACGGAGGCAACCAGAGATTTCGTCTTTGCGAGGCTCGATAAGGCCAATGCTGAGGATGAGTGGACGGAACTCGTTTCTACGGGAACGCAGAGTAACTTAAATGCCGAAAAAGTAAGAAGCTGGATTATTGCTGTACCTTCACAGGCTGAGCAACAGGCCATTGGCCAGTTCTTCTCGCGACTCGACGACCTCATCACCCTTCATCAGCGTGAGCGACGGCATGCAATAGATACGATGACGCGCCGAGTCTTCTCTGATTGATTGGCTGGTTATGACATCCAACATCAGCGTAAGCACAAACCAGCCAGAAAAGAGAACAGCATATGCCCGGTGACATCGCCAACGACGGAACCTTGTTCTGTGATTACTATTCCCAGTGGGTCAGCGTCTACAAGGAGGGCGCGATTCGCGAAGTGACGATGAGGAAGTACAAGCTCACCCAGGCTTGGCTCGGCAAACTCATCCCCGACCTTCGACTCGCGGATATGGATCGCGTGAACTATCAGAAGCTCATCAACGGATACGCGGAACACCACGAGCGGCAAACGACCATGGATTTTCATCATCAGTTGAAAGGAGCCATTCTCGATGCCGTCGACGAAGGGCTGATTCCCCGCGACCCCACACGGAAGGCAATCATCAAAGGGCGCCAGCCGAGAGAGAAGAAGACGAAATACCTGAACCAGTTCGAACTTCATGCGATGCTTGCTGACCTTGAACTAGGTGCCGCTCCGAGCTGGGATTGGCTGATACTGCTCATCGCAAAGACGGGGCTTCGTTTCTCCGAGGCTTTGGGACTGACCCCTGCTGATTTCGATTTCGTCCATCAGACCTTGTCGGTCAGCAAGACGTGGGATTACAAGAATGGCGGCGGATTCGTGCCGACGAAGAACGCCTCCTCCATTCGTAAGGTACAGCTGGATTGGCAGCTCATCATGCAGCTGTCCGCTCTGCTGAAAGACTTGCCGGAAGATAAACCCATCTTTGTGAACGGCAAGGTATACAACTCGACCGCGAATAGCGTTTTGGCCCGGCACTGTGAACATGCGGAGGTACCGGTGATTTCCGTGCACGGTCTGCGACATACGCATGCGTCGCTATTGCTTTTCGCCGGCGTCTCCATCGCCAGTGTGTCCAAACGTCTTGGGCATGCGAGCATGAACACCACGCAGGACACATATCTGCACGTCATCCGCGAGTTGGAGAACAAGGACGTCGATATTGTGATGCGCGCGCTCTCCACCCTCATCTAACCATCAACGAATACCACTGCTTACGCTGATGAAGGGTGATGAGGGAGTCGAGACGGGAGAAGAACTCGGCAATTGACTTCTGCTCTTCTGTGGAAGCTGGAACGGCCAACATCGTATCGTGTACATCATTCCTATTAAGGGTCGGTACACCACTACCTGCTTGGAAACGGCTCAAATCCAATTTCTCATAGAGATAAAAAATGAACCGGGGGTTGTTGCCATAGAAATGAGTAACCCACAAAGCCGTGTTATGGGGCCAATAAGCCGATTCGACATAATGCAAGTTTCCGATGGTTCCGGAACGTCCAGTTACGACTCCGGGACCTTCTACTTTGTACGCATTGTGATATGCGCCGATGCCGTTGGACATCACAACAGGATATTTACCGGGAACAATTTTCTCAGCGGGCAGGTCGAAACCTCTTTGCAAAGGGGCAATATGAAGAACCTTACGCTGTTCCCAAGCGGAACTATAATGACACCTGTTTTACCGTGACGGCACATTGACGACCGGATTCGTGTATCGGAGCAAGGAGCAAGGGAATGAATAAGCAGCAACTGGCCGCCAAGATCTGGGAGTCCGCGAACCGGATGCGTTCGAAGATCGAAGCCAATGAGTACAAGGATTACATCCTCGGCTTCATCTTCTACAAGTTCCTGTCCGAGACGGAGGTCGCCCGTCTGCGTGCGGAGGACTGGACGGACGCAGATCTTCACGAGCTGGTCGAGGACGATGCCGAGACCGTGGAGTATGTGCGCGACACCTGCGGCTATTTCATCTCCTACGGTAATCTGTTCTCCACATGGATCGGCAAAGGTTCCGACTTCCATATCTCCGACGTGCGTGACGCGCTTTCCGCGTTCGACCGTAATATCGATCCGGCTCGCAAGCGCGTGTTCGCCGGCATCTTCGACACGTTGCAGACCGGTCTGTCCAAGCTCGGCACGGATGAGAAGAGCCGCAGCAAGGCCGCCCGGGACCTGATCTACCTCATCAAGGACATTCCGATGGACGCCCGTCAGGGCTATGACGTGCTCGGCTACATTTACGAGTACCTCATCGACAAGTTTGCCTCGAACGCGGGTAAGAAGGCCGGGGAGTTCTACACGCCGAGCGAGGTCTCCCAGCTGATGAGCGAAATCATCGCCGGGCATCTGAAGGGGCGCAGAGAAATCACCATCTACGATCCCACATCCGGCTCCGGCTCCTTGCTCATCCACATCGGTCAGGCCGTGGCACGCCGCAACGGTAATCCGGACGACATCAAATACTATGCGCAGGAGCTCAAGGAGAACACGTACAACCTCACGCGCATGAACCTCGTCATGCGTGGCATCCTGCCGGACAACATCGTGGCCCGCAACGGCGACACCCTCAAGGACGACTGGCCGTGGTTCGATACCGACGAGACCAAGGACGAGACCTATGAGCCGCTGTTCGTGGACGCGGTGGTCTCGAACCCGCCGTACTCGCAGAACTGGGAGCCGCCGGAAGCCGGTGAGGACATCCGCTTCGAGTACGGCATCGCGCCCAAATCCAAGGCCGACTACGCGTTCCTGCTGCACGACCTGTATCATCTGCGCGATGACGGCATGATGGCCATCGTCCTGCCGCACGGCGTGTTGTTCCGCGGCGGCGAGGAAGGCGAGATCCGCCGCAACCTCGTGGAACACCACCATATACAGGCCATCATCGGTCTGCCGGCGAACATCTTCTTCGGCACCGGCATCCCCACCATCGTGATGGTGTTGCGCAAGCACCGCGACGACGACGGCGTACTCATCGTGGATGCCTCGAAGCATTTCACCAAGGACGGCAAGAACAACAAGCTGCGTGCCAGCGACATCAAACGCATCGTGGACGCGGTGGCCGGCAACCGCACCATCGACAAATTCAGCCGTCTGGTGAGCATCCAGGAGATCCGCGACAACGACTACAACCTCAACATCCCGAGGTATGTGGACTCCTCCAAGCCGGCGGAAAGCTGGGACATCTACGCCACCATGTTCGGTGGCATCCCCGAACGCGAAATCGATGCGCTGCACAGGTACTGGGATGTGTTCCCGCAGCTGCGCGAGCGTCTGTTCGACACCGGCGACGGTCACGCAGCTCGCATCGCCGTGGATGACGTAAGTCAAGCGGTCCATGAGGACGCGCAGGTGAAGGCGTATATCGACCGATATCGCGATGCGTTCTCCGACTACCGAGACTTCCTGCGCGGTTCGCTCATCGACCGGTGCGAGACCGTCAACATCGCCGCGGAGGAGGAGACGCTCGCCGATGATCTTATGCGTCGTCTCGCCGGCATCCCTCTTGTGGATGTATACGAGGCATATCAGGCGCTCGATGATGGATGGCAGACGGTCTCCATCGACTTGGAGACCCTGCAGAACGAGGGATTCGACGCGGTACGTGCGGTGGACCCCGACATGGTCGTCAAGAAGAAGGGCGGCAAGGATGTCGAAGTGCAGGATGGCTGGACCGGCCGTATCCTGCCGTTCGACCTCGTGCAGCGGCGTCTGCTCGCCGACGACCTGAAGGCCATCGAGTTGCGGGAGCATCGCCTGACCGAGATTGGACAGGAACTGGACGAGCTCTTGGAGAACCTCGACGAGGACGACAAGGATTCCGACGCGATCAACGAGGAGGACGACGGCTTCGTCGCCGCCGAACTGAAGAAGGCCGTGAAGACGATTGGCAAGCATCCCGAAACTGAGCTTGACCGTGTACTCGTGGCCGCGGGCAAGCTCCTCGACGAGGAACGAAAGGTCAAAAAGGACATCAAGGACCGCCGGTCCGCGTTGGAGGAGACGACCAAGGCGACCATCGAAGGATTAAGTGACGAACAGGCGCGCGACCTGCTGGAAGACAAGTGGGTGGAGCCGTTGCAGAGCAGGTTGGAACAGCTGCCGTACGGGATTCTCGATGATCTGGTGAACCAGGTCGTCGTGCTCGGCGAGAAATACGCGACCACCTACGCCGACGTGTGCGACGAGATCACGGAAGCGGAGACCCAACTGAGCTCCATGCTCGATCGGTTGGTCGGCGACGAGTTCGACATGAAGGGAATCGCCGAGCTCAGGACCCTGTTGGGAGGCACGCGATGAGTGAACGAAAGAACGTTCCGGAAGTTCGTTTCGCTGGTTTTACTGACCCTTGGGAACAGCGTAAGTTGGGCGACATTGCCTCTTTTGGCGGGGGGCACACTCCCTCTATGGCGGATTCATCGAATTATGAGGATGGAGACATTCTCTGGGTAACATCACAAGATGTCAAGCGGAGTTATCTAGATGAAACTACAACGATGATTACGGAAAGAGGAGCCGGTGAATTAACACGTTACCCATCTGGTTCATTGGTCATGGTTACTCGAAGTGGAATTCTGCGTCATACGCTTCCCGTTGCAATGCTGCTGAAACCATCGACTGTTAATCAGGACATTAAAGTAATTCAACCAGACAGCTCTTGTAGTGCTTTGTGGCTTCTCCAGTTCTTCAAAGCTCATAACAAAACTCTGCTGCTTGAGTATGGCAAAACAGGGACAACCGTCGAAAGTGTTGATTTTGTTAAGCTGACAAAGATGGGCCTGCAGATGCCGCTTCTGCCGGAGCAACAGGCCATAGGCGCGTTCTTCTCGCGACTCGACGACCTCATCACCCTTCATCAGCGTAAGCATGACAAGCTCGTGGTGCTCAAAAAATCGATGCTTGAAAAAATGTTCCCGAAGGAGGGGGAGTCCGTTCCGGAAGTTCGTTTCGCTGGTTTTACTGACCATTGGGAACAGCGTAAGTTTGCTGATGAATTTGATTTTCTGCGGAACAACACGCTTTCGCGTTCGGAACTTAGCGCCGATAATGGCGGGACCTTTGACGTGCATTACGGTGATGTCCTCGTCAAGTATGGTTCGATTCTGAATCTTGACGAGGCGGAGCTTCCCCGCATCGAGAATGATGCCGTTGCGGAGGGATTGAACTGCGACCGGCTCCGTGATGGGGATGTGGTAGTTGCCGACACGGCCGAGGACGTGACTGCGGGGAAGTGTTCGGAACTGTGCAATCTCAGGGAACGGCGGGTGTTTTCGGGGCTGCATACGATTGCCTGCAGGCCTTTGAGGAGGTATGCTCCGGGTTTTCTGGGGCATTACCTCAACTCGCCGACGTTCCATGATCGGCTGATTCCCTTCATGCAGGGGATTAAGGTCATCGCGTTGTCGAAGATGGCCTTGGAAACCTCTTTGTTGTCGGCTCCCTCCGTCGAGGAGCAGGCTCGAATCAGCACTGTTCTGACGCGCCTCGACGACCTCATCACCCTTCATCAGCGTAAGTTGGCATTGCTGAAGAACATCAAGCAATCCATGCTTGACAAGATGTTCGTCTAGGAGGGAGGCCGACATCATGCGTTTGTACCATGGCAGCAACGTCGAAGTCCGCCACCCGCGGCTGCTGCGTTCGGACCGTCGTCTGGATTTCGGTCCGGGATTCTACCTGACCAGCAGTCTGGAGCAGGCCTCCCGGTGGGCGGTATTGTCCGCCAAACGCCGGCGGACAGGCAGTCCGTTCGTCACCGTGTATGAATTCGACGAGCACCTTCTTGACGAATTCGATACGTTGGGATTCACCGATGCGACGGCCGACTGGCTGGACTATATCGCGGCGAATCGGAGCGGGGACCCGCTCAACGATGATTACGACGTGGTGCTCGGTCCGGTGGCGGATGACGCCACCATGCCCACTCTGAACGGATTCTTCGCGGGAATCTATACCACGGAGGAGACCTTGGAACGATTGATGCCCCAGAACCTGAAAGACCAGTATGCGTTCCGCACGCAACGGACGATCGACGCCCTGACCTGCATCGAGGTGATTCGGCCATGACCACATTGGAACGAGAGCTGCTGATCCACTACGATCATGAGATCGTCCAACGGATATGCCAGAAATACGGGTTTCCTCCCATGAAGGCGTTGGAAGTCTTCATCCATTCCCAAACCTATGCCATGCTGCGCGACCCGGAATTGCATATGACGGAGTTTTCCCCGGCGGGTATCTTCGACATGTGGGAGGTCGAGCAGGTCACGGGCGATCCCAGAAATTCGTTGTACCTGAGGAGGGATGAGATTGACTCGTGAAATGAGCTTCTTCATCTACCTGCTGGAACAGTATGCGGGGGACAACCATCGGTCCACCTCCGACGTCCTGCGTGAATGGGACGAACACGGCATCACGCAGGAGATTTACGACATGTACGAGATGTACCATCAGGAAAGCATCCGCAACGCCTACGAGGACATCGACCACCTCGTGGCCACCGGCGAACACAAGTGGTAAGGAAGCCGCACATGATCTTCGACAAGGAATCGGACTTCGAGGAGAGCGTCATCTCGGTGCTTCAACAGCATGGCTGGAAGGACGGGCTTCTGCGATACCCCACCGAAAAACAACTGCTCGACAACTGGAAAAGCATCCTGTACCGCAACAACAGCGGAATCGACCGGCTCAGCGAATACCCGCTGACCGACGGCGAGATGGCACAGATCGTCGAGCAGATCGAAACCCTGCGCACGCCGCTCGCACTCAACTCGTTCGTCAACGGGCGCACCGTGTCCATCACCCGCGACAACAAGGACGACAAGGCGCATTTCGGCAAAGAGGTCAGTCTCTACATCTACGACCGCAAGGAGATCGCGGGCGGCAAAAGCACCTATCAGATCGCGCAGCAGCCCGTCTACCCGGCCCAAAGCAAAATGCAGCACGCTCGACGAGGCGACCTCGTCCTCCTCATCAACGGCATGCCGCTCATCCACATCGAACTCAAGAAAAGCGGCGTACCCGTCAGCCAGGCGACCGGTCAAATCGAAAAGTACTCTCATGAAGGCGTCTTCACCGGACTGTTCCGCCTCGTGCAGATCTTCGTCGCCATGAACCCAGACGACGCCGTATACTTCGCCAACCCCGGCCCCGATAAATTCAATCCGAGCTACTACTTCCACTGGGCGGACTTCAACAACGAGCCCATCTGCGGAGGACTCAACCCCGGCAAGGACGAATGGAAGCTGTTCATCGGCGGCACCTCCGGCACCGCCGGACTGCTCTCCATCCCCATGGCACACCAGCTCATCGGATTCTACACCATCGCCGACTCGGCGGACGGATGCCTCAAGGTCCTGCGCAGCTACCAGTACATCGCGGCGAACGCCATCTCGGACATCGTACGCAAGACCGATTGGGAGCAGAAGCCTTCCACACCCGGCCGCCCCGGCGGTTACGTGTGGCATACCACCGGTTCTGGCAAGACCATGACCAGCTTCAAATCGGCGCAGCTCATCGCCGATTCACACGACGCCGATAAGGTCGTGTTCCTCATGGACCGCATCGAGCTGGGTACCCAATCGCTCAAAGAATACCGCAGCTTCGCCGACAGCGAGGACGACGTGCAAGGCACCGAGAATACGGGAGTGCTGCGTGACCGGCTTGCCAGCGACGATCCGAAGGACACGCTCATCGTCACCTCCATTCAGAAGATGAGCAACGTGAAACCCGGAGAAAGCGGCGTCACCCAGACGGAACTTGACAGGATGGCCGCCAAACGCGTCGTCTTCATCGTCGACGAATGCCACCGTTCCACCTTCGGCGACATGCTCCAGGACATCCGACGTTCCTTCCCGAACGCCTTGTTCTTCGGATTCACCGGCACCCCCATCCTGGATGAGAACCAGAAGAAGCATTCCACCACGGCCATGCTGTTCGGCAACGAACTGCACCGGTACAGCATCGCCGACGGTATCCGCGACCACAACGTGCTCGGTTTCGACCCGACCATGGTCACCACCTACAAGGACGACGAAGTACGACTGAAAGTCGCTCTCGACAAGGCCAAAGCCGGCAGCATTGAGGAGGCGCTCGAGAAAACGGACAAGACCGAAGTCTACGAGCATTACATGGACAAGGCGTTGGTGCCCATGGCGGCGGAAGCCGATGACGCGGGAACGATCATCCGAGGCATCGAGGATTATCTTGGACGTGACCAATACGGGATCGATACCCCGCATCCGGGTATGGTGGTCGCGGACATACTGGAGCATGTCCCCGTGCTCAGCCGCGGAGGCAAGTTCCACGGCATACTCGCCACCAGCTCCATCCCCGGGGCCATCAACTACTATCATCTGTTCAAGAAACAGGCATCCGGGCTGCATGTCACGGCGCTGTTCGACCCGAACGTGGACAACGCCGCAGGTGCAACGGTCAAAGGCGACGCGCTCGTCGAGATCATGGATGACTACAACACGATGTACGGCAAGGACTTCGGTATCGTGGAATGGCCGGCCATGAAACGGGACATCTCATCGCGTCTATCGCATAAAGCCCCCTATGGCGGCATTGACAAGGCTCCGGAGCAACGGCTCGATCTGCTCATCGTCGTGGACCAGATGCTCACCGGATTCGACTCGAAATGGGTGAATACGCTCTACCTCGACAAGATCATCGAATACGAGAGCATCATCCAGGCGTTCAGCCGCACGAACCGGCTGTTCGGACCGGATAAGCCATTCGGTGTCATCCGCTACTACCGCAAGCCTCACACCATGCGCCGCAACATCGAACATGCGGTGAAACTGTATTCGGGCGACAGGCCGCTCGGCCTGTTCGTGCAGAAACTGCCGAAGAACATCGAAGCCATGGATTCGCGATACCGGGAGATTCTCGACGTATTCGCCGGCGGAGGAGCGGAAGACCTTGCGAAACTGCCGGAATCCGTGGAAGCCAAACGCAAATTCGCCAAAGAATTCGTCGCATTGAACCGTCACCTTGAGGCGGCGAAGGTGCAAGGCTTCGACTGGAGCAAAACGGAATACGTGGTCGATGCCGCCGGTGATGAGATCGGAGACGGGCTCTCTGATAAGGAAGACACCATCGTCGACGATGACGTCGCCATCGACGAGGCGTCGCATGAGCCTACCATCATCCGTCCGGAAATCGATGAACGCACGTACCTCATCCTCGCACAGCGCTACAAGGAGCTGTTCGGCGACGGCAATGACGGTGGAAACGATGAAGGAAACGACGGAACCGGTCACAACGGCGGCGATGACGACCCCGAGGCGCCATACGAACTGGAAGGATACCTCACCGCAATAGATACCGGACTCATCGACACCGACTACATGAACGCCAACTTCGTCAAATGGCTCAAGGCGCTCAAAGCGGACAGCCCGGAACTGGCTGAGGTAACCGCGCAGCTCCATCGTTCCTTCGCCGCGCTCTCCAAAGACGAGCAACGGCTCGCCGAACTGTTCCTACACGATGTGGAACGCGGTGACGTGGTCGTCGAGGAGAACCTCACCCTGCGCGACTACATCACCCGGTACGCCAAACGTGAGAAGGATGAGCAGATCGACAAAATCGTCGACAAGCTCGGAGTGGACCGTTCGCTGCTCGAAGAATTCACGGTGAAACGCATCGACGAGATGAACATCAACGAGTTCGGACGATTCGACAAGCTGATGGCAAGCGTCGACCGTACCCGGGCGAGAGCTTTCTTCGAGGAGCAGGAACATCGGAAGCTGCCTTCGTTCAAAGTACCCATGTATGCGCAACGGCTGCTCAAACGATTCGTGCTCGAAGGAGGCTTCGACATCGCCACCGCCCCGCCCGATGTATCGCAACGCTGATAGGCTGGCATACGGTCTGAATCCTAGAACGAGCAGCGGCGACAAGCGTCCGGCGGCTGTTCGACAACCGTTTTCCAAGGAGACACGCATGGCTGAAAACACCGAACACCTCGCGCTGTGGGGCGGCCGTTTCACTTCCGGCCCGTCCGACGCGCTCGCCCGCCTGTCCAAGTCCACCCAGTTCGACTGGCGTCTCGCCGACGACGACATCGCCGGCTCCCGCGCCCACGCGCGCGCCCTCGGCCGCGCCGGCCTGCTGAGCACCGAGGAGCTCAACAACATGGAGGCGGCGCTCGACGAGCTCCAGCGTCGCGTGGACGACGGCACGTTCGCGCCCATCGAGGACGACGAGGACGAGGCCACCGCCCTGGAGCGTGGCCTCATCGACATCGCGGGCGACGAGCTCGGCGGCAAGCTGCGCGCCGGCCGCTCCCGCAACGACCAGATCGCGTGCCTCATCCGCATGTGGCTGCGCCGCCACTCCCGCGTCATCGCGAAGCTCCTGCTCGAGCTCGTGAACGCGCTCATCGCCCAGAGTGAGAAGGCCGGCCGCACCGTCATGCCGGGCCGCACCCACATGCAGCACGCCCAGCCGGTTCTGCTCGCCCACCAGCTCATGGCCCACGCGTGGCCGCTGCTGCGCGACGTGCAGCGTCTGCTCGACTGGGACAAGCGCATCAACGCCTCCCCGTACGGTTCCGGCGCGCTCGCCGGCAACACGCTCGGCCTCGATCCGGAGGCCGTGGCCCGCGAACTCGGCTTCTCCCGTGTGACCGACAACTCCATCGACGGCACCGCCTCCCGCGATCTCGTCGCCGAATTCGCGTTCGTCGCCGCCATGACCGGCGTGGACATCTCCCGTCTGTCCGAGGAGATCATCATCTGGAACACGCAGGAGTTCGCGTTCGTCAAGCTCGACGACGCCTACTCCACCGGCTCCTCCATCATGCCGCAGAAGAAGAACCCGGACATCGCCGAGCTGGCGCGCGGCAAGTCCGGCCGTCTCATCGGCGATCTCACCGGCCTGCTCGCCACGCTGAAGGGCCTGCCCACCGCGTATGCGCGCGACCTGCAGGAGGACAAGGAGGCCGTGTTCGACCAGGTCGACACGCTCGAGGTGCTGCTGCCCGCGTTCATCGGCATGGTGCAGACCATGCGCTTCGATGCGGACCGTCTTGAGGCGGAGGCTCCGACCGGCTTCGCCCTCGCCACCGACATCGCCGAATGGCTCGTCAAGAACGGCGTGCCGTTCCGCCACGCCCACGAACTGTCCGGTGCGTGCGTGAAGCTCGCCGAAGGCCGCGGCCAGGAGCTGTGGGACCTGACCGACGAGGACTTCCAGTCCACGTTCGCCGCGTTCCTCCCCGCCGAGAAGGCGCCGGGCGTGCGTGAGGTGCTGTCCTCCCACGGTTCCGTCGACTCCCGCAACGGCAAGGGCGGCACCGCCTACGGCCGTGTGCGTGAGCAGATCGCCGACGCCAAACGTGAGGTCGAGGAGCTCAAGGTGTTCGCCGACTCCAACTCCGACGGTTCCGCCTACAAGGCTCCCGGCACCTTCTGATCCGACGCCGGCCGCCGGCCGATGGTCCGGTCGGCGGGGTTCCGTCCGGTTCCGTGACGTTCCAAGGGTCTCTTCCGATGCATCGGGGGAGACCCTCGTCGTATCCGCCGATCCGTCCGTCCTTCTCCCGTCCGTCCGTTTTCTGCATGCCCCGTCCCACCGCCCATGTCACGACGGAGGCGTAGTCTGGCCGCATAACGAACGGGAGCCGCAAGGCTGAGAGGAAGCGCGAAGCTTCGACCGGGGAACTTGACGCGGGTCATGCCGCCGTAAGGAATCGTTGTCGTTTGGGATTTCCTTATCCAAGTCGACCGGGAGTCATACCGGGGACCGTTTCGCAACATAATCAAGCCATGTGGGATGGCGAACGGCGGTCGTTACTCGTCCGGCCGCCCGGATCCTTCCCGCATGGTCGCATGTCAGGGCACATGAATGGGCGCACCACTCAAGGTACGGCTTCCGTTCGTGTGCCCTTTTTTGTCGGCGGCGCCGACGGAATCGTCATCCGTCACGACGGGAAAGGAAGGAACGTCCACCATGCAGGTCAACGGCGAACAGGTCACGTTGGAGACGCCGGTCAGCGTCGCCGACTATCTCGAGACGCACGGCTTCAGGGCCGAACGCGTCGCCATCGAGCTCGACGGCGAGATCATCCCGCGCGAACGCCGCGCCGAGACGATGCTCGACGACAGGAGCGTCATGGAGATCGTCCAGTTCGTGCAGGGCGGCTGAGACCCGGGCGCAATGCAATCCGGAACGTCATCGGAACACGGACATCGCATAGAACAGGCATATCGGAAGGAACCCATCATGAGCAACATCAACCCCGTCACCGAGGCGTCCGTCGACGCCACGCCGCTGCCTCCCCAGCCGGCGGTCATCAACCCGGTCGGCACCGCCGCGCCGATCCTGCCCGTCGAAGACAAGCCGCTGAACCTCGGCGGCCACGAATTCCATTCGCGCTTCATCCTCGGCTCCGGCCGCTACGATCTGAACCTCATCAAGGCGACCGTCGAACATGCGGGCACCGAGATCGTCACGATGGCGCTGCGCCGCGCCACCACCACCGAGAACAGCGTGCTCGACTACATCCCCGAAGGCATCACGCTGCTGCCGAACACGTCCGGCGCGCGCAACGCGGAGGAGGCGGTGCGCATCGCCCGTCTCGCGCGCGAGGTGTGTCACACCGACTTCGTCAAGGTGGAGATCGAGCACGAGACCAAGTATCTTCTGCCGGACAACGCCGAAACCATCCGCGCCACCGAAATGCTGGCCAAGGAGGGGTTCGTCGTCATGCCGTACATGTTCCCGGACCCGATCGCCGCACGCCAGCTCGAGGAGGCCGGCGCCGCCGCCGTCATGCCGCTCGGCTCGCTCATCGGCTCCAACATGGGCCTGCGGATGCGCGACTTCATCGCGATCATCATCGCCAACGCGAACGTGCCGGTCATCATCGACGCGGGCATCGGCCGGCCCAGCCAGGCCGCCGATGCGATGGAGATGGGCGCCGACGCGGTCATGGCGTACACGGCCGTCGCTTCCGCGGGCAACATCCCGCTCATGGCCGAGGCGTTCAAGCACGCCATCGACGCCGGCCGCGCCGCCTACCTCGCCGGACTCGGCAAGGTGACCGAAGGCCACGCCGTCCCGTCCAGCCCGACCACGGGGTACCTGCACTGATGGCCGCGGACACGGGGGCCACGACGCTCACCGACGAACGGCTCGAACGCTATTCGCGCCATCTGATCCTGCGCGGCGTCGGCGTCACGGGGCAGAGGCGTCTGCTCGCCTCCTCGGTGCTCATCATCGGCGCGGGCGGACTGGGGTCGCCGGCCGCGCTGTATCTGGCCGCCGCGGGCGTGGGACGCATCGGACTGGCGGACGGCGACGTGGTCGACCTGAGCAACCTGCAACGCCAGATCATCCACACCACCGCACGAATCGGCGAGCCGAAGGCCGAATCGGCCGCCGCCGCGATCCGCGCGCTCAACCCGGACGTCACCGTCGAGACGTTCGACCGGCCGGTCGACGCCGACGATATCGCGGACCTCATCGCGCGCTACGACCTCGTCATCGACGCGACCGACAACTTCTCCGCCAAATTCCTCATCAACGACGCATGCGTGCTCGCCGGCAAGCCGTTCATCCACGCGGGTGTCGTCGGCTTCGCCGGGCAGGTGATGACCGTCGTGCCCGGCGCTGGCCCGTGTTACCGCTGCATCTTCCGCGACATGCCCGCCGCCGGCGAAGTACCCACCTGCCGCGAGGCCGGCGTACTCGGCGCGGTCGTCGGCGTGATCGGCAGCCTCGAGGCGACGGAGGCGCTGAAGCTCATCATCGGGGTGGGCGAGCCGCTCGTCGCGCGCATGCTCACCGTCGACGCGCTGACGATGAACATCCGCCGCGTGCCGCTGCCGAAGCGTGTGCCCGACTGCCCGGTGTGCGGCGACGCCCCGACCATCACCGCGCTCGATCCGGACCGCTACATCCAACCGGCCTGCGCGCTCTGACGCGTAGGTCCGGCATCATCGCGGGGCTCCGGCCGCGGAGCCCCGACCAATCGAAAGGGGAACCAGTCATGCCGATCGCACTGGACATCACAGGACTTGCCGGGGCCGACGTTTCCGGAACCGGTGCGGAACCGTCGTTCCGCCGCATCACCCCGGCCGAATTCGACGCGCTCGACCGAAACGACGTCACGCTGCTCGACCTGCGCGAGCCCGCCGACGTGGCCGCATATCCGATCGAAGGCGCGATCAACGCGCCGCTCGACCCGCTGGCCCGGGTCCTGAGGACCGTGCCGAAGGAACGCACCGTCGTCGTCTACTGCACCGAAGGATGGTGGAGCGAGGAGGTCGCCGAAATCCTCGCCGAGCGCGGCTACGACGTGGCGAGCCTCGAAGGCGGGTTCCGCGCATACCGCGAATTCCTGCGGGAACGGCGAGACGGGGAACAGGAGCCGGAGCCGCAGCGGCCATGAACGGCGGTCCTTCCGCAACCGTCCTTCCGCAACCGTCTTGTGAATCATCCTTGCGGGCGTGGCCTTCGGAAACGCGCGTGCCCTACCATCGGTCACGGAAAACCCGACATATCCGCGACCGTCCGGTGGGATTCCGGCTCCGGCGTCGCGCAACGAATCGATAAGGACGACAACACCGTGTCACGTCTGCTCACCCGTACGCAGATCCGTGAGCTGGTCGCCAGGCATGGCCGCGACGTGCTCGCACATCCGAACATGCGCAGCGAGCGCATGAACTACCAGCACGGCAACGTGACCACGTTCGCGCACTCCATCCGCGTGGCGTGTCTGGCCGTGTGGCTCGCCGACCGCATGCACCTGTGGCGGCGCGTCGACCTCAGGTCGCTGATCCGCGCCGCCCTGCTGCACGACTATTTCCTCTACGACTGGCACGACTGGGACGGCGGCGCGCACCGCCTGCACGGGTTCACGCACGGCAACGCGGCGCTGGTCAACGCGGCGCGGGACTTCCGCCTCAACGCCATCGAACGCGATGCGATCTCCTGCCACATGTTCCCGATGACGCCCACCGCGCCCAGCTATGCTGAGGGGTGGCTCGTCACGCTCGCGGACAAGCTGTCCGCCACGCGCGAGACGTTCTCCCTGGACCGGTTCAACAAGGGGGAACGGCCGGAGGAAGCTGCGCGATGATCTCTGTGTCGTTTCCGCTCGCCCTCGACTACCTGTTCCTCTGGTTCCTGTTCTACAGCTTCTGCGGCTGGACGTACGAGTCGATTCTCGTCTCCGTGCAGGAGCGTCGCCCGGTGAACCGTGGCTTCCTCAACGGTCCGTTGTGCCCGATCTACGGCTCGGGCGCCGTGCTGGCCGTCGTCCTGCTCGGCGGATTGCACGGCAGGCCCCTCGCCGTGTTCGTCGTCTCCGCCGTGGGTGCGTGCGCACTCGAATACTTCACCTCATGGGCCATGGAACGGCTGTTCCATGCGCGATGGTGGGATTATTCGAACTTCCGCTTCAACCTCAACGGCCGCATCTGCCTGCTTGGCGCGCTGGTGTTCGGCGTCGGCGGCGTGGTCATCGTGGATGTGGTCCAGCCGCAGGTGGCGGCCGTCACCGCCATGATCCCCCTGACCGTGGTGCATTGGTTGTCCCTCGTACTGTTCGTCGCGGTCGTCGCCGATACGATCGTCACCGTGACGGGCATCGTGGACCTCGAGGGCAGCCTCGACCGGTTCCGCGAGACCGTCGCGAAATACGGCGACGCGATGCGCGAGAAGGTCGGCGACGCCGTCTCCGGCATGGCGTCCGGCATGTCCGGTGTGGCATCCGGCGTGGCGTCCGGCGTTTCCGGCACGGTGGACCACGTGTCCGCCTACGCGGGCGAGGTGCCCGGCATGGTGGGGGACGCCGTCTCCGGCATCGCCGGCGTGGCCGGTCGCACCGGCGAACGGTTCGGCGAATCGCTCCAGTCCGGCCGTGAGATGTCCGCCGAATTCATGGCGCGCGTCCGCCAGACCGCCGGCTCCGTGTTCAACCGCCAGCAGCGCCGCATGATCGCCTCGTTCCCGAAGCTGCGCACCAGCCGCGACAGCCGCAACAACGAGGCTCTCGAACAGCTGCGCGAGGCGTTCGAAAGCAGGCGCGGCGACGGCCGCTGACCGTCGCCGCCGTCCGATGCATGCCGATGCGTCCCCGCGCGTCCCGTGCGGCCGTCGCTCCGGCCCCGTGCGTTCCGGCCCCGTGCGTTCCGGCGCGGGCGGCCGATGCGATGGTCCGTATGACGCCCTGCCTCACTGTCGCCGCGTCCTGCGAGACTGGGAGACGCTTGAAATCCGAGTAGAGCACCGTCAGTACACAATTCGATAGGGAGAGCGACCAAGTTATGGCTCACGTCATCGACTTCAAAGAGGCTGGGTTCGACACCCTGCTCGATGAACTGGAATGGCGCGGATTGATTTCCCAGTCCACGGACAGGGATCGACTCGCGAAGGCGTTGAACGGAGAGCCGATCAGCTATTATTGCGGCTTCGATCCGACCGCCGCCTCCCTGCACATCGGCAACCTCGTCCAGCTCATCAACATGCGTCACCTGCAGGCGGCGGGCCACCACCCGATCGCCCTCGTCGGCGGCGCCACCGGCCTCATCGGCGATCCGCGCCAGTCCGGCGAGCGCACCCTCAACCCGAAGGACGTGGTGGCCGGCTGGGCCGAGAGGCTCAAGAAGCAGATCGGCGGCATCCTCGTCACCGAGGGCGCGAACCCGGTGCGTTTCGTGTCCAACTACGACTGGACCGCGCAGATGAGCGTCATCGACTTCCTGCGCGACGTCGGCAAGAACTTCCGTCTGGGCACGATGCTCGCCAAGGACACCGTGGCCCGCCGCCTCAACTCGGAGGAGGGCATCTCCTTCACCGAGTTCAGCTACCAGGTGCTGCAGGGCAACGATTTCCTCCACCTGTACGACGAATACCACTGCACGCTGGAGCTCGGCGGCTCCGACCAGTGGGGCAACCTCACCTCCGGTCTGGACCTTATCCACAAGGTGCGCGGCGTGGACGTCAACGTGTTCACCAGCCCGATCATCACCGACGCGTCCGGCAAGAAGTTCGGCAAGTCGGAGGGCAACGCCGTCTGGCTTGACCCGACCATGCTCAGCCCGTACAAGTTCTACCAGTTCTGGATCAACCGTCCGGACGTGGAGATGGAGAGCCTGCTGAAGGCGTTCACGTTCCTGCCGAAGGCGGAGATCGAGCGTCTGGTGGAGGAGTCGAAGACCAATCCGGGCCGTCGCGAGGCGCAGAAGGCGCTCGCCTGGGAGGTCACCAGCTTCGTGCACGGCGAGGCCGCCACGCAGGCCGCGATCGACGCCTCCGCCGCGCTGTTCGGCCGCGGCGGCGACCTGAACGCCATCGACGAGGACACGCTCGAATCCGTGCTCGACGGCTTCAAGGTCGTCGATGAGAACGGCGAGCACGTGTTCCCGTCCGTCGAGGCGGGCGTGCGCGTGATCGACGCCGCGCAGGCCGCCGGACTGTTCAAGTCCGCATCCGAGGCGCGTCGCGCCGTCAAGTCCGGTGGCGTGTACCTCAACAACGCGCGTGTGGAGGACGAGGAGGCCGTGCTCGGCGACGGCGATTTCCTCGCCGGCCGGTTCGCGCTGATCCGTCGCGGCAAGAAGGCGCTCGGCGCCGTCGAGAAGCACTGATTTTGTAGACGTTTCAAGACGTTTTCGGACGTCTCAGTAGGAAAGGCAAAGACACATGGCAGAAGGCAACGAGCGTTCCGGCAAGTCGTTCGGCGGACGCAAGGGCGGTTACGGCCACGGCTCCGGCCGTCCGGGCAACCGCGGCGGCAAGGGCTTCAAGCCGCGCGGCAACGGCGGCAAGTCGTTCGGTGGTTCCCGCGGCGGCTTCCATAAGGACGGCGAGCGCGGCGAGCGTCGCGAGGGCGGCTACCGCAAGGACTTCCACAAGGACGGGTTCCGCAAGGACTTCCATCGCGATGGCGACCGTGATTTCCGTCGTGACGGCGACGGCGAGCGTCGCGAGGGCGGTTTCCGCAAGGACTTCCACAAGGGCCCGCGCCAGGGCGGCGACCGTGACTTCCATCGCGACGGCGAGCGTCGCGGCTACGGCAAGTCCGGCGGCTTCCGCAAGGGCGGGTTCCGCAAGGACGGCGAGCGCGGCGGCTTCCGTAAGGACTTCCACCGCGACGGCGACCGTGATTTCCGTCGTGAGGGCGACGGCGAGCGTCGCGAGGGCGGTTTCCGCAAGGACTTCCATCGCGATGGCGACCGCGATTTCCGTCGCGACGGCGATCGTCGCGGCAACGGCGGCTTCCGTCGTGACGACCGCCGCGGCGGCAAGGGCGGTTTCCGCAAGGACTTCCATCGTGACGGCGACCGCGATTTCCGTCGTGACGGCGACGGCGAGCGTCGCGAGGGTGGCTTCCGCAAGGACTTCCACAAGGACGATCGTCGCGACTTCCATAAGGACGGCGAGCGTCGCGGCGGCAACCCGCGCTACCAGCGCGACGACCATCGCGAACGCAAGTTCCACAACGACGAGCCTCGCGAGGAGCGTCGCCGGTTCACCGACGAGGAGAAGCGCGAATACCGCGACCAGAAGCGCAGCGAGTACATGAGGAAGCCGCGCCGCAACTCCGACGGCACGATGAGCTTCCCCTCGCAGAACCCGTACACCGACCGCCGCCCCGGCGAGCCGAAGATGCCCAAGGGCCTCGAATACTCGATGCTGTCCAAGGACGAGAAGGAGCGTCTGCGCGGCCTGTCCAAGGAGCACTCCGAGAACATCGGCCTGCACATCCTCGCCGCCTACACGCTCATCGAGGACGATCCGAAGGCCGCGCTCGAACACGCCAAGTGGGCCGCCAAGCAGGCCTCCCGCATCGACTTCGCGCGTGAGACGCTCGCGTTCATCTGCTACCGCATGGGCGACTACAAGCAGGCGCTGCGCGAGTTCCGCACCGCCTACCGCATGAACGGCTTCCTCGACTACCTGCCGTTCATCGCCGACTGCGAGCGTGGTCTCGGCAGCCCGAAGAAGGCCATCGAGATCGCCGTCTCCGACGACGCCAAGTACCTCAAGGGCGAATCCAAGGCCGAGATGTTCCTCGTCTACGCCGGCGCCCTCGCCGACCTGGAGCTGTGGGACAAGGCCATCGAGATCGTGCACACGCTGGGCCGTTCCAAGGGCCTGACCGGCCCGTACCGCATGCGCGCCCTGCAGGCCGAGCAGCTGTTCCTTGAGGAGGCCGGACGCAACGACGAGGCCATCGATCTGGATCAGGTCATCGAGAAGCTGGAGAACCAGTACGCCGACTTCGACGAGGATGAGGAGAGCGACGACGTGGTCATCGACCACGACCTCGAGGGCCTCGAGGATCCGGAAGTGCTCGAACAGCTCGGTATCACCGAGGACGACGCCCAGTACGCGCCCGAGGACGAGACCGAGGAGGCCGAGGACGACGGCGAGGTCAAGGAGGGTGAGACCTCCGGTGAACCCGCCGAGGGCGAGACCGCCGACGAGGACGAGACCCAGGCTCCGGCCGAGGAGGCCGAGGACGGCGCCGAATCCACCGAGGAGCCCGAGTCGGAGGAGACCGAGGCCGTCGAGGAGAAGGCCGAGGAGGAGTCCGCCCCGGCCGAGACGGAGCCTGAATCCGAAGAGGCGGAGACCGAGGACGAGCCTGCCGAGGGCGAGACCGGCGAAACCTCCGCGGACGAGTCCGAGGAGCCCGCCGAGACCGAGACCGAAGCCCCGTCCGAGGCGTGAACACGGCCATGACGCAGTTCCTCAAAGGCACCGCCAAGCCGATCGCCGAAGCCTACCAGCTGGCCCTGCTGGACCTGGACGGCGTCGTCTACCGGGGCAAGAACCCGGTGGAATACGCCGCCGACTCCATCAGGGCCGCCGAACGGGCCGGCATGACCATCGAATACACGACGAACAACTCGTCGCGGTTCCAGCACGTCGTGGCCGACCAGCTCAAGGGCTTCGGCCTCGACGTGGAACCTTGGCAGGTCATCACCTCCTCGGTGGTGGCCGCCCGCATGGTCGCCAAGGCCCTGCCCGCCGGATCCACCGTGCTCGTCATCGGCGCGGAGCACCTGCGCGAGGAGGTCACGCGCGCCGGACTCGTCATCACCGACGACCCGCAGGACAAGCCGCAGGCCGTCATCCAGGGCTGGTACCCGGAGATGACCTGGCAGATGATGGCCAACGCGGCGTTCGCCGTGGAGGCCGGCGCCACCTACTTCGTGACCAACCGCGACCTCACCATTCCGCGCGAGCTCGGCATCGCACCCGGCTGCGGCTCGATGATCCGCGCGGTCATCGCCGCCACCGGCGTCGAACCCGTCGCCTCCGCCGGCAAGCCCGAATCGTACATGTACGACGAGGCGCGCGAACTCAACGCCACCGGCGGCCAGGCGCTCGTCCCCAAGGAGCGTTCGCTCGCCGTGGGCGACCGTCTCGACACGGACATCGAAGCCGGCAACCGCGGCGGCTACGACTCGCTTGCCGTGCTCACCGGCGTGACCAACCCGCACGAGCTCATGCTCGCGCCCGCCCACCTGCGGCCCACCTACATCGCGCCCGACCTGCGCGCGTTCGGCGAGACCATGCCCGAACCGCACGACCTTGGTGACGGACGATGGGAGTGCGGGGACGCGCACGCCGCGTTCGACGCGGCCACGCGCACGCTCGCCGTGGACGACGCCACGTCCGTCGACGCGCTGCGCGCCGCCGTCTGCGCCGCATGGCAGGCCGCGGACGCCGGTGCGGACATGGACGGCGTCACTCTGCCGGAGTTCGCCCTGTGACGGATTCCGTGACGCCTCCCGTGACGCCCGACGACGACGCGAGGGAACCGCTCGACGAGCGGTTCCCCGCGCTCAAGGACATCGACGCCATGGATGACGGACGTCGCATCGAGACGTTCCGGAACGTGCTGGACGCCCTGCGGCGCGAACTCGACGCGATCGGCAAGTGAGACCCCTATGAGCGACATGAACGACACCGACGACCTCATCGTCGACGGCCTGGACGGCACCGGCGAACCCCTCGACATGCCCGACCGGCTCGACTTGTGGCTCGTGGCCGGGGGAGTGGTCGACTCGCGCACCAAGGCGCGCAAGCTCATCAAGGACGGCAAGGTCACCGTCAACGGCACGGTCGTCACCAAACCCGCGTACGCCGTCACCGGAGCCGCGCACACGCGCATCGTCGTCGACAAGGGCGACGACTACGTCTCCCGAGGCGCCTACAAGCTCGTCGGCGCGTTCGAACGGTTCGGCGCCCACGGCCTGCCCGAGCCGGACGGCATGGACTGCCTCGACATCGGCGCCTCCACCGGCGGATTCACCGAAGTGCTGTTGCGCCGCGGCGCCGCGCACGTCATCGCGCTCGACGTAGGCCACGGACAGCTCGCGCCGCGCATCGCCGCCGACCCGCGCGTCATCGAGATGAGCGGCGTCAACATCCGAGAGGTTACGCCGGCGGACCTGCCGTGGCGGCCCGCGATGATCGTCTCCGACGTCTCCTTCATCTCACTGACCTACGTGATCCCCGTCATCGCGGCCATCGCCGCGCCCGGCGCGCACATCGTCCTCCTCGTCAAACCGCAGTTCGAAGTGGGCCGCGAAGGACTGGGCGAAGGCGGCATCGTCACCGACCCGGACAAACGCGCATGGGCGCTCGAGCACGTCACCGCATGCGCGCGCGAACACGGCCTCGACGTCATCGCCACCGCGCCGAGCCCCATCGAAGGCATGCACGGCAACGCCGAATGGCTCCTGTACGCGCGGGCGTGAGCCGCGCGGCGCGCGAGGAGCACGCGTATGGCGCGCGTACAGGAGCGTGTGTGCGGAAGTGCGTCAGGCGCCGAGGAACTGGTCGATCTGACTCTGCTTGCCGGCGAGGATGAGCTCGTCGTTGCGACGCATGATGAGCTCGTTCTCACCGTACTGGAACTCCTTGCCCGGCGACTTCACGCCCACCACCACGATGCCGTACCGGTCATGCATCTGCGCCTCGGCGATGGTCTTGCCGGCCATATGCGAAGGCGTATGCACCTTCACCACGGTGTGCGGGCCTTCGATCTCGATGTAGTCCAGATAGTTGCCGGACACCAGATGACCCACGCGCCGTCCGGCGTCGGTCTCCGCGTTGATGACGTGCCGCGCGCCGATGCGCTGCAGGATGCGCGCGTGCTGCACGGACACCGATTTCGCCCACAGGTCCGTGATGCCGGCGTCCAGCAGGTTGCCCGTGGTGATGACCGAAGCCTCGACGCTGTCGCCGATGGCCACCACGGCCGTGTCGAACTGGGAGGCGTCGATCTGCTCGATGGCCAGCACGTCGGTCATGTCCGCCTGGACCACCGGCAGATGCGCCGACCAGCGGGCCACCAGCTCCGGATCCTTGTCCACGGCCAGCACATCCTGGCCCAGCGCGTTCAACGTGGACGCCACGGAACTGCCGAAACGGCCCAGGCCCACCACCAGGACGCTGCGGCCCTTGCGCTTGCTCGGTTTGACGGCCATAACACCATGCTCCTTCGAGGTTGGGAATCATTGAATGGACGAGTCTCGGGAATCAGTCGGGAATCAGCGGGAGCCGGCCGGAGGTCAGCCCACCACCACCGTCTCCTCGGGGTATCGCACCGCCTCCGGCGAGCGCGGACGGCTGATCGAATACGCGATGGTCATCGGTCCTAGCCTGCCCACCACCATGGTGATGGCGAGCACCGCCAATGCGGCCGGATTGTTCTCGCGGGCGGTGCCCACCGTGTACCCGCCCAGGCCGAACGCCGAACAGGAGTCGAACAGCGCGTTCGTCAGCGAGGCGCCGGAGACGAGCATCAACGCCACCGAGGAGGCGAGCACCAGCATCAGGCAGGTGGTGGTGATGCTCACCGCCGTCATCGCCACGTCCGTGTGCAGGCGGCGATGGAACGCGTTGACGTCCTTGTGCCCGGTGAACGAGGCCCGGCAGATGAGCAGGATCACCGCGAACGTGGTGACGCGGATGCCGCCGGCCGTGGACGTGCTGCCGCCGCCGACGAACATGATGAAGCTCATGAACACCTTCGTCGGCTCGCTCACCTGCGGCACCCACGACAGGTCGAATCCGGAGCTGCGCGGCATCACCGCCGCCACCACCGCGTGCCGCAGACGGGAATCCAGGTCCGCGTCCTTGAACAGGAACGGGTTGTCCCACTCCACGAGCAGGAACCAGACGAGCGAGACCGCCACGATGATGAACGTCATCGACAGCGTGATCTTCGTGTGCAGGCTCCAGCGGCGCGGCGGCACGTGCCCGCGCGCGCAGCGCATGAGGTTGAGCAGCACGGGGAAGCCGAGCGTGCCGCAGAACGCGGACAGCATAATCGGCATGCCCACCGCCCAGCTGTTGACATGCAGGCCGGCGCCGTCCGGCGTGAACCCGGCGTTGTTGTACGACATCACCGCGAAGAACAGCGCCTCCCACAGGCTCTTCTCCCAGTTGCCCCCATTGACCTTCAACAGGCCGGGGGAGAGGGCCACGAACGTGACGGACTCGATGAACAGGGTGGTGGCGATGACCACGGTGAGCACGCCCTTGATCTCGTTGAGCTTCGACGTGCCCAGTTCGCTGGCCGTGAGCAGCCGCTGCGTGGCCTTGAGATGATGGTTGATGGCCAGGGTGATGAGCGAGGCGAACGTCATGACGCCCAGGCCACCCATCTGTACGGAGACGAGCAGCACCGCCTGGCCGAACAGCGTCCAGTGCGTGGTGGAGTTCACGATGGAGATGCCGCACGTGGACAAGGCGGACACGGCGGTGAACAGGGCGGTGGAGAACGTGGTGGTCTCGCCCTTCGGCGTGGACGGCGGCAGCAGCAGCATGCCGGTGGCGATGACCACGAGCGCCATGAAGTAGATGATGGTGAGCCGTCCCGGATGGGAGATGAGATGCTGCAGGAGCGTGCGCTTGCGCGGTCGCGTGTCCTCGGACGCCGCCTGGGCGAACGTGTTGCCGGAGAACCACCAGGCCAGTCCCCGGGAGGTTTCGCGGTTGGAGGACGATTCGTCAAAGACGAGGTTCGACATGGTCTCCTCTCCGCAGTCCGGGCCGTGGCCCCGGGGTCGACGCACCCCGTGCCACGCGGGCGGATGCGTCTTTACGATTTCCTTACGTCGATATTGTAGGCCCATTGGCGGTCAAACGCCTTCGACGCCGCGGACGAGTTCGTTCGGTTCGGTTAGGATTGGTCCCAGTTGATGACCTTTCTTCCAAGGGGGATGGCAATGGCCGGCGTTCGTCATGCGGTCGTGGTGACACATACCCGGTTGCGTCGCAGCGGCACCGTGGTGTCCGATGTGGTGGGACGCCTGCGCGACGCCGGCTTCGACGTGTCGGTCGTGGACAATCTCGAGGCGCCCGCGTTCGACGTGCAGCCTCCCGTCGTGTCCGACGACACCGAGATCGTGGTGGTGCTCGGCGGCGACGGCACGATCCTGCGCGCCGCCGAACTCGTGCGCTGCACGCGCACGCCCATCCTCGGCGTGAACATGGGGCACGTCGGCTTCCTCGCCGAATTCGAGAGCTTCCAGATGGACGAGGCCATCCGGCGCATCGCCACCCGCGACTACTCCATCGACGAGCGCATGATCGCCCACGTGGACGTGTGGCTGCCCGGCGCCGACAGGCCCATCGAGAACTGGGCGCTCAACGACATCACGCTCGAACGCGCCGACCGCGGCAAGATGGTCGAACTGTCCATCAGCGTGGACGACGTGGAGATGAGCTCGTTCGGCGCGGACGGCGTCATCGTGTCCACGCCCACCGGCTCCACCGCGTACGCGTTCTCCGCCGGCGGCCCCATCATGTGGCCGAACGTCAAGGCCCTCCAACTGGTGCCGCTCGCCGCACACGCGCTGTTCGCCCGGCCCCTGGTCATCGGCGCCGACTCCACGTTCACCATCAGCATCCTCGACGACTCCATGTCCGGCGGGTGGATCTGCTGCGACGGCCGCCGCCAGCGCGCCCTGCCGAAGGGCACGCGCGTCGACGTGCGCGCCTCCCGCGGGACGCTGCGTCTCGCACGCCTATCCGGCGCGCCCTTCACCGACCGTCTCGTCACCAAGTTCGACCTGCCGGTCGTCGGATGGCGTGAGCAGGCTGCGCACGGCGGCCAGAGCCGCACGCAGCGCGACGGCGCCGACTTCCGTTCCGCCTACGCCGACCACGCCGACTACCATCGCCATGACGAAGACGCCGACGGCGCCGGAGCCTCGCCCGCGGACGGGGAGGCCCGCTGATGCTCGAGGAACTCTCCCTGCGCGACCTCGGCCCCATCCGCTCCGCCGTCATCACGCCGGCGCCTGGCATGACCGCCATCACCGGCGAGACCGGCGCCGGCAAATCCATGCTGCTCAGCGCGCTGTCACTCATCTCCGGAGGCCCCGCCAACGCCAAACGCGTGTCCGTGGGCGCCGCCGAGGCGTGGGCGCAGGGCATCTTCGCCGTCGACGACGAGGACGGTGCGGACGAACCCGCCGAAACCGACGGCGACGACGCCGACGAGGCGCTTTCCGGCGGCGCGCTCGCCATCGCCCGCCGCGCCGGCGTCGAACCGGAGGACGGCGAACTGTTCCTCGCCCGCACCGTACGCGCCACCGGACGCTCCCGCGCCGTATTGGGCGGCAGGACCGTGCCGCGCTCCGTGCTCGCCGCCGTCGCCGGCGAACTCGTCACCATCCACGGACAGGCCGAACAGTTGAGGATCGCCTCCGCCGCACGCCAACGCGACTTCCTCGACCACGCCGCCGGCGACGGACGTGAACTGGCCGCCTACCACGCCGCATGGCGCGAACTGGCCGACATGGACGCGCGGCTGGAGCGCCTGCGCTCGCAGGAGTCGTCCGCACGCGCGCAGGCCGACTATCTGCGTGAATCGGTGGACCGCATCAACGCCGTCGACCCGCATCCGGGCGAACTGGAGGAGCTCAAGGCGAAACGCGAGCGCATCGAGAACGCGGCCGACATCGCCGAAGGCGTATCCCGCGCGATCGGCGCGCTCGACGCCTCCCAGCTGGACATCGGCGACGTCGAGACGCCCGGCGCCTCCGACCTCATCACCCAAGCCGCGCAGGCGCTGCGCGGCATCCGCGTCTCCGACGGCGAATTCGGCGAACTCGCCGACCGTCTCGACTCCGTGAACACGGACCTCGCCGACATCGTCTTCACCCTGTCCGGCCACCTCGGCGAGGACATGGGGGAGACGGATCTGGACACGCTCAACGCGCGCATCCACGACCTCGACGAGCTCACCCGCCGTTGGGGGCCGTCCATCGAGGACGTGATCGCCTGGCGCGACAAGGCCGCGTTCGACATCGAGGACCTGGACGCCTCGCCGGAGAAGCTCGCCGAACTGGAATCCGAACGCGAACGGCTGCATGAGGCCGCCGCACAGGCCGCCGACGCGCTGTCCTCCGCGCGCGCCGCGGCCGCGAAGCGACTCGCCGCGCGCGTCACCGAGGAGCTGTCCTCGCTCGCCATGGACGGCGCGTCCCTTGAAATCCGCGTCACGCCGCGCTCCGGCGACGATGCGCTCGACGCGAACGGCGGCGACGACATCGCGTTCCTGTTCACCCCCTACGAGGGGTCGCCGCAGCTGCCGATGGGCAAAAGCGCATCCGGCGGCGAACTGAGCCGACTCATGCTCGCCCTCGAACTGTCCGCCGCGGACATGCACACGGCTCCGGCTGGCGCCTCCGCGCGTACTGACGGGGCAGGCGATGACGGCGATGACGGCGATGATGGGGCGTCGGCGCCGTCTGCCGGCATGACGTTCATCTTCGACGAGGTCGACGCTGGCGTCGGCGGCAAGGCCGCCGTCGAACTCGGCAGGCGTCTCGCACGGCTCGCCCGCAGCTCGCAGGTCATCGTCGTCACGCACCTCGCACAGGTGGCGAGCTGGGCGGACGCGCAGTTCGTCGTCACCAAGGAGCCGCCGGACGCGGACGACGACGATCTCGGCGTCGTCACCACCGTGAACGAGGTGCGGGACGACGCGCGCGTCCACGAGGTGGCGCGCATGCTCTCCGGCTCAGAATCCGAAGCCTCGCTCGACCACGCCCGCGAACTGTTGGAGGACTCCCGCCTATGACCGCCGCCGTCACCGATGCCGCCGTCTCCGTTCCGCGCCGCAGGGCCGCCATCTTCGATCTCGACGGCACGCTCCTCGACTCGATGGGCGTGTGGGACCAGGTCGACATCGATTTCCTCGCCAAACGTGGCATCGCCGTGCCCGACGACTACATGGCCAAGGTCGCACCCATGCAGTTCCGACAAATCGCCGAATACACGATCGCGCGCTTCGATCTGCCGGACACGCCCGAGGAGCTCATGGACGAGTGGGACGAGATGGCGCGCGTCGCCTACGCCACCACCGTCGAGGCCAAGCCCGGCGCGCTCGACTATCTGCATGACCTTCGCGCGCGCGGCGTGCGGCTCGGGGTCGCGACCTCCCTGCCGCCGCGTCTCAGGGAACCGGCGCTCGAGCATGTCGGCATGCTCGAACTGTTCGATGAGATCGTCTCCGTCGACGACGCGAACGACGTCGGCAAGGACAAGCCCGACGTGTTCCTCCTTGCCGCCGCCCGCCTCGGCGTGGAGCCCGCTGACTGTACGGTGTTCGAGGACCTGCTCGTCGCCGTCCGCTCCGCCAAATCCGTCGGCATGAAGGTCTGGGCCATGCACGACGACTCGTCTGACGCCGACTGGCCGGTCATCGTACGCGAGGCGGACGGCGTCCTCTTCGACTTCCGCGACGCCCCGCGCGACCTGTAGACCGGTTGCCGGACGTGCCCGTTCTGGCCGGGGCCGGACGTCGTGCGATGGCCGGCCCCGGCGGCGTTCGATCGACGCTCAGCGCACCGGCAGCAGGTCGGAGGGCCGCTCGGCCGCGTAGCGGCGGCGCTCCAGCTCCTCGCCCTCCTCGCGTTCGACGATCTCGGCGGCGATGCGGTCCGTGAGCCGCTTGATCGGCGCCTTGTAGATCACCTCGTCGTACCAGCGGTCGTTGCGTTCCACGGCGTCGGCCTCGCGGTCGACCTCGGTGAAGCCGAGTGATTCGAACATATGGCGGGCGCGCAGGTTGAACGACCACACCTTGACGGTGATGGTCTTCGCCCGGAGCTGTTCGGCGGCGAGACGGATGCCGAGCTTCATCGCCTGGCTGCCGTAGCCGCGGCCCTGGAAATACGGGCCGACGAGGATGCCCATCACGGGGTCGCGGTCCGGGTCCTCGCAGCCCCATGCGGAGATGTGGCCGATCGGGTTGCCGGACGGGTCTAGGATGGTGCGGCCGAAATGACGGTCGTCGTCGATGTCGCTCCATGCGTGGAACTGCTCGTCCACGGTGGAGGCGGGCAGCGCGTCGACGCTGATGCGGCACCCGTCGGCGATGGTGTGGTCGTTCCACCACTGCTCGAGCAGCGGGTAATCGGATGGTTCGGTCTTGCGCAAGGTAACGGCGTTGTCTGTCATGGTGGCTCCCTTCACGGCTCATTCTAAAGCCGGCGGAATCGGCGACATGGCCGTGTTTACCGGCAATTCACATGGGTTGCCGATGGTTGTCGGTCCCGGTCACGCGGTCTTCCTGCCGTAGAAGAAACCCCCTTGGTCGCGCGGAAGACGACCGAGGGGGTTTCGGGGATATGAGGGCCCGGCTACAGCGCCTTGGCGGCCTGCTCGACGAAGTCCTCCATGCCGTCGATCGGGACGACGGTGTCGAAGCGCACATCGGCCGTCTCGAGGCCGCGCAGCGCGGCCGGCGGGACCGTGCCCGTCTCCTTCGCCAGCACGTCCATGCATTCGAAATCGGTGCCGGTCGCGTCGAAGCCGAGGGACTCGTTGACGACGCGCGGGAACTTGTACGGGCTCGCGGTCGCGAGGATCACGCGTGGGGTCAGCGGATCGCGCGGCATCTGCTGCGCGACGAAGTACGCGCACGCGGTGTGCGGGTCGATGACGTAGTGGTTCTTCTCCCAGCAGTCGGCGATCATCGCGCGCACCTGGTCCTCGTCGGCCCAGCCACAGCCGAAGAACTTGCGGATCTTCGCGAGCAGGTCCTCCGGGATCTCGTACGTGCCCCAGTTCTTGAGGTCGTTCATCAGCATGGCGATGAGACGCGTGTCGCCATCGGACAGGTAGTAGAGCATGCGCTCCAGGTTCGAGGAGATGAGGATGTCCATCGACGGGCTGATCGTCTGGAAGAACGGGCGCTGGCGGTTGTACGTGCCGGTCGTGAGGAAGTCGAACAGCACGTTGTTCTTGTCCGAGGCGACCACGAGATGCTTGACCGGCAGGCCGAGCAGCTTCGCGTAGTAACCGGCGAGGATGTCGCCGAAGTTGCCGGTCGGCACCACGAACTCGACTTCGTCGCCCACGTTGATGACCTGATCGGCGAGCAGCTGCGCGTACGCGGAGAAGTAGTAGACGACCTGCGGCACGAGACGACCCACGTTGATGGAGTTCGCGGAGGAAAGCACGACGTGCGAATCCTCCGCAAGACGCCCGGCGAGCTCCTTGTCGCCGAAGATGCGCTTGACGGCCGACTGCGCGTCGTCGAAGTTGCCCTCCACGGCGGCCACGTTCACGTTCGAGCCGGTCTGCGTCGTCATCTGCAGCTCCTGGACCTGGCTCACCTTGCCCTCCGGGTAGAAGACGGTGATCGCGGTGCCCGGGGCGTCGGCGAAGCCGGCCAGCGCCGCCTTGCCCGTGTCGCCCGACGTGGCCGTCAGGATCATGATCTTCTCGTCCTTGTCGCCGTCGGTAGGCGTGGTGCGCGCCATGAAGCGCGGCAGGATCTGCAGCGCCACGTCCTTGAACGCGGAGGTCGGGCCGTTGAACAGCTCGAGGATGTAGTCCTCGCCGAGCGGCTTCAACGGGGTGATGCGCGGGTCGGACCACTGCTCGCCGTAGGCGGCGTCGATGCACGCCTTGAGCTCGTCCTCGCCGAAGTCGGGCAGCAGGGCGCCCAGCACCTCGGCCGCGATCTCCTGATAGGACTTGCCGGGCAGGGAGGCGACGTCCACCTTGGTCTTGCCCAGATCGTCCGTGACGAACAGGCCGCCGTCGTCGGCGATGCCCTTGCGGATCGCCTGCTTGGCGGTCAGCGCGTCGGTGGTGGAACGGGTGGAATGGAATGTGGTGGCCACGGCGGATCCTTAACTTGCAGAAGAGACGATAAACCACCCACCAGTCTACCGTGGACCCGTTCCATGACGGTGGACGTCCAATGGGTGAGATTCGTCATACGGCGGAAACAGGTTCGCCACAAACGCCCCGTACACTCGGCGCCCGAACGGCAAACCAGTCGTTACCCACACCGTCTAAGGAGCACGAATGACCGCTTCACCCCTCGCACAGAAAGCAACCGACGCGTTCAACGCGCCCATCAGCGCCGCCGATCCCGAGATCGCCGAGCTGCTCGACTCCGAACTGCGCCGCCAGCAGAGCGGCCTGGAGATGATCGCATCCGAGAACTTCGTGCCGCGCGCCGTGCTGCAGTGCCAGGGCTCCGTGCTCACCAACAAGTACGCGGAAGGCTACCCGGGACGCCGCTACTACGGCGGCTGCGAGTACGTCGACCAAATCGAGACCATCGCCCGCGAACGCGCCAAGAAGCTGTTCGGCGCCGAATACGTCAACGTCCAGCCGCACTCCGGCGCCCAGGCCAACGCCGCCGTCTACCAGGCGCTCGTCAAGCCCGGCGACACCGTCCTCGGCCTCGCCCTCGACCACGGCGGCCACCTCACCCACGGCATGAAGATCAACTTCTCCGGCAGGTTCTACCACGCCGAAGCCTACGGCGTGAACCCGGAGACCTTCCGCATCGACCCGGAGATCATCCGCCAGCGCGCCCTCGAGACCCACCCGGCCATGATCATCGGCGGCTGGTCCGCGTACCCGCGCATCGAGGACTTCAAGGCCATCAAGGAGATCGCCGACGAGGTCGGTGCCAAGTTCTGGGTGGACATGGCCCACTTCGCCGGACTCGTCGCCGCCGGCCTGCACCCGAGCCCCGTGCCGTACGCCGACGTCGTCTCCTCCACCGCCCACAAGACGCTCGGCGGCCCGCGCTCCGGCTTCATCCTCGCCAAGCAGGAGTATGCCAAGAAGCTCAACTCCTCCGTGTTCCCCGGACAGCAGGGCGGCCCGCTCATGCACGTCATCGCCGGCAAGGCCGTCAGCTTCAAGGTGGCCGGCACCCCGGAGTTCAGGAACCGCATGGAGCGCACCCTCGAAGGCGCGAAGATCATCGCCGAGCGCCTGCTCGCCGACGACGTCAAGGCCAACGGCATCTCCGTCCTCACCGGCGGCACCGACGTGCACCTGGTGATGGTCGACCTGCGCAACAGCGAGATGGACGGCAAGCAGGGCGAGGACCTGCTCGCCCAGTGCGGCATCACCATCAACCGCAACACCGTCCCGTTCGACCCGCGCCCCGCCTCCGTCGCCTCCGGTCTGCGCATCGGCGCCAGCGCGCTCGCCACCCGCGGCTTCGGACCGAAGGAATACGAGGAGGTCGCCGACATCATCGGCACCGCGCTCGCCGCCGGCCCGTCCGCCGACGTCGAGGCGCTCAAGGCCCGCGTCGACAAGCTCGCCGAGGACTTCCCGCTCTACCCGGACCTCGACCAGATCCACTGATCGGCCGAGCCGCCCACGGCCAGGCGCGGATCACGCCGGCGCATCCAGCAGGCTCCCCTCCACGGACGAGGGGAGCCTGCTCCCGTATCCGGGCGTATGTATCCGGCCCCGATGTACGCTACAGTTGGGGTCTATGACGAACAGGAGGAATCCATGGTGACATCGGTGTCGTTGAGGGTGCACAACCAGGTGTGCATGCGTGCCCTGCACGCCGCAAGCGCCCAGCGGGAACTGGCGCGGACGCATACCGACGCCAAGAACGCGCTGCTGAACGCCATCGCCGACGCGCTCGACGCGCGCGCCGGGGAGATCGCCGCCGCCAACGCCCTCGACATGGCCTCGTCGCGCGAGGCCGGCATGGACGAAGGCAAACTCGACCGCCTCCGCTTCGACGAACCGCGTGTCAAGGCCGCCGCCGAAGGCGTGCGGCACGTCGCCACCCTGCCCGACCCGGTCGGCGAGATCGTACGCGGCTACACCCTGCCCAACGGCCTGCGCCTCAACCAGACGCGCGTGCCGATCGGCGTCATCGGCATGATCTACGAGGCCCGGCCGAACGTCACCGTCGACGTCGCCTCCCTGTGCATCAAATCCGGCAACGCTGTCATCCTGCGCGGCGGCCACGCCGCCGAACGCACCAACGCGGCCACGCTCGCCGTCATAGGCGACGTGCTGGAGGAGCGTGGCTTCAGGCCGGGCCTCGTCGCCTCCGTCGACGAATTCGGCCGCGAAGGCGCCACCGCGATGATGGAGGCGCGCGGCTACATCGACCTGCTCGTGCCGCGAGGCGGCAGAGGACTCATCCAGGCGGTCGTCGAGAACTCGAAGGTCCCGGTCATCGAGACCGGAGCCGGCAACGTGCACATCTACGTGGACGCCTCCGCCGATCAGGACAAGGCCCTGCCTATCCTCATCAACGCCAAGACGCAGCGGGTCGGCGTGTGCAACGCCGCCGAGAAGCTCCTCGTGCACGCCGACGTCGCCGACGAATTCCTGCCGAAGGCCGCCGCCGCGCTGTTCGCGCACGGCGTGGTCATCCACGCCGACATCCGCGCGTACGAGGTCCTCGGGAAGGCGTTCCCCGAACAGGTCCGCACCGATGCGCAACCTGAGGGGCTGCTCTGCGTCGCCATGGACGAGGACTGGGACACCGAATACCTGGCGCTCGAAATCGGCGTCAAGGTCGTCGACTCGCTCGACGAGGCCATCGACCATATCAACGAACACTCCACCGGACACACCGAATCCATCGTCTCCGAGGACTACACGGCCATCGAGGAGTTCACCTCCCGCATCGACTCCGCCGTGGTCATGGTCAACGCGTCCACGCGTTTCACCGACGGAGGCGTCTTCGGCTTCGGCGCCGAACTCGGCATCTCCACGCAGAAGATGCATGCACGCGGCCCCATGGGACTGCGGGAGATGACCACCACGAAATGGATCGGCTACGGCATGGGACAGGTGCGCGCATGAGCGAAGGGAAGAGCATGGACGAAAGGACGAATGTGAACGAGACCGTGACGGACGCGACCGGTGCCGGCACGGAGCCTGCGAAGACCACGGAACCCGTCGCCCCGGACGACGGCATGAGCGTGCCCATCACCGAGCTGCGCACCGACCTCGACCTCGACGATCCGCGCTGCGGACTCAAGATCGCCGCCGAGCGCCTGAGCATCGTGCGTTACGTGTTCCTCGTGCAGATCGAGGACGGCATCGCCTCCGCATCCCAGCGCGCATCCCTCGAATACGCGGACGCCGTGCTCATCGGCTGGCCCGAGGAGGACGCGCCCGACGTGGTGGATCTGGACGAGACGCAGCTCAAGTCCGTGCGCTACCACATGGAGCTCATGGAGGACTACATCCGCCGCTTCTCCACGCTCGAACGCGAAGGCGACGTGGACGGCATGACCGACACGCTCATCCGCGTCACCGAGCGCGTGGCCGAGGTGCGCCGCATGTACCAGCCGGACTTCCCGCTGCCCACGTTCGCCGAGATCCGCCGCGTGGTGCAGGACGAATGGGACGAGGACATGGGCAAGATCGACCCGAAGGACGACGATCCGACGGCCGCGCAGATCGAACGGGAGACCGAACAGGAGGACGGGCAGGCCGCCCGCGGTGAGCGTCCCGACGACGCCGTCGCGGCCTCGGAACGCCCGGACGCGAAGCCGACGGCGGGTGATCGCGCGTGAACGCCGACGAACGCCGCATGTCCGACCTGTCCGCCGACTCGGTGCTCGCCGGCGCCAACGCGGCCAACGTGGGCGTGCCCGGTGCCGGGGGAGCGGGCGCGTCGGTCCCCTCCGAAGGCGCACGTTCGGCGGTGCGCCGCTCCGCGCGGGGCAACCTCCACGCCACCCCGCGCATCGGCATCATGGGCGGCACGTTCGACCCCATCCACAACGGCCACCTGGTCGCCGCCTCCGAAGTGGCATGGGTGTACGACCTCGACGAGGTGATCTTCGTCCCCACGGGCCGGCCCGTGTTCAAGCTCGACAAGCACGTCACCAACGCCGAGGACCGCTACCTCATGACGGTCATCGCCACCGCGTCCAACCCGAAGTTCACCGTGAGCCGCGTCGACATCGACCGTCCCGGCGTGACCTACACCATCGACACGCTGCGCGACATCCGCGCCCAGCATCCGGACGCCGAACTGTTCTTCATCACCGGCGCCGACGCCGTCGCGGAGATCATGCAATGGAAGGACGCGGACCTCATGTGGGAGCTCGCGCACTTCGTGGCCGTCACACGCCCCGGCTACTCCTCGCCCGAAGGGGTCAGGCTCCCCGAAGGCAAGGTGGACACGCTCGAGATCCCTGCGTTGGCGATCAGCTCCACCGACGTCCGCCGCCGCGCACGCCACGACGAACCCGTCTGGTACCTCGTGCCCGACGGCGTGGTCCAGTACATCGGCAAGCACGGGCTGTACCGGTAGCGGTCCGATTCCGCCGCTCGGCCGCGGGCGAACGCGTCCGAGGGCATTCCCGGGTTGTCTGTAGGGTGGAATCATGTCATTCTCAGATTTCCTCGGCATGTTCGACCCCGGATCCAACCCTCGCGGCCCGCGCGGTGCCCGCCGCGACGATGAAGGCCCGGACGACGACATCGTCATCGACGTGGAGGACGACGACGCCTCCCGTTCCGGCTCGCGTTCCGGCATGAACGGACGCGCCGGCAACCCGTACTTCCCCCGCATCACACGCAAAGGCTCCCGTTCGGGCGGGCACGGCGGGCGCGGCGGCGCGGGCTTCCGCCCCGGCACTCCGGGACGCGGCACGAAGATCCTCATCGGCGTGGTGGCGGCGCTCGCCATCTTCGCCGGCCTGTTCGTGGGCCTCACACAGTTCCTCACCGACCTCATGTGGTACGGCCAGCTCGGATTCCAGTCCGTCGTCTGGACGCAGCTGGGCGTGAAGGTGGGGTTGTGGGTCGCGTACGCGCTGCTCATGGCCGTCGTCGGCTTCGTGTCCGCATGGCTGGCCATCCGCGCCCGCCCCGACGCCGCCGACGGTTCGCGCGTGCGCGTCGACGGCGACGTGGTGGAGGTCGGCCGCACGGTCAGTTCGAAGACCGCGCGGCGCATCGCCGTGGCCGTCTCCGCCGTGGTCGGCGCGGTCTTCGGCGCGCAGTTCAACGCGAACTGGGCCGACGTGCTCCTCCTGTTCCACGCCCAGAGCTTCGGCGTGAAGGACCCGCAGTTCGGCATCGACAACGGCTTCTACGTGTTCGTCCTGCCCGGCCTGCGGCTCGTCATGTCCGCGGTCTCGATGCTGCTGCTCGTCGGCATCGTCTTCTCCGTCGTCACCAACGTGCTCATGGGCGGCATCCGTCTGACCATGCCGGTGAACGGCCGCGGCCTGTTCGCCATCACGAGGCGCGCCCGCCGCCAGACCGCCATCTGGCTCATGCTCAACCTGTTCGGCCTGTCCGCGCAGATGATCCTCGGCGTCTTCGCCCACCTCACACAGCAGGGCTCGCGCATCACCGGCGCCACGTACACCACGGTGAACGCCACCATCCCGGTCACGTTCGTCATGGCGGCGCTCGTCGCCATCCTCGGCGTGGTGCTCGCCGTCTGGCTCATGCGCTCGCACGCGCTCGAGGGCAGCGCGCCCATCGGCGTGCGCGCCTCCGCGGCGCTCAAGGCGTGGCGCACGCCCATCGCGGCCATCGCCGTCGTGGTCGTCGTCTCCATGGTCCTCACCATCGTCTGGCCCGCGCTCCTGCAGCGCTTCCGCGTCAACCCGAACGCGCAGGAGATGGAATCCACGTACATCCAGCGCAACATCGACGCCACGCGCGCCGCCTACGGCCTCGACAAACTCAAGACCGAGAACTACGAGGCCACCACCAAGGGCGAGTCCGGGGCGTTGAGCGCGGAGGGCGAGACCACCGCGCAGATCCGCCTGCTCGACCCGCAGGTCGTCTCCCCGACGTTCAAGCAGCTGCAGCAGTCCAAGCAGTACTACACGTTCGCGGACACGCTCGCCGTCGACAAGTACGAGATCGACGGCAAGAGCCAGGACACGGTCATCGCCGCGCGCGAGCTCGACCTCGACGGCAACGACAACCGCAACTGGGTCAACGACCACACCGTGTACACGCATGGCTACGGCGTCGTCGCCGCCTACGGCAACCAGGTGACCTCCGACGGCCAGCCGCGCTTCTTCGAATCCGGCATCCCCACCCAGGGCAAGCTCACCGAAAGCCAGAAGTACGAACCGCGCATCTACTTCTCGCCCAACATGAGCGAATACTCGATCGTCGGCGCGCCCAAGGGCACCGCCGCATGGGAGTTCGACTACCCGACCGGCTCCAAGGGCGCCACGAACACGTTCTCCGGCGACGGCGGGCCGTCCGTCGGCAACCTGTTCTCCCGGCTGCTGTACGCGATTCGCTTCGGCTCCGACCAGATCCTGTTCTCCGACCGCGTCACCAGCGCGTCGCAGATCCTCTACGACCGTTCCCCGCGCGAACGCGTCGCCAAGGTCGCGCCGTACCTCACGCTCGACGGCCGCGTCTACCCGGCTGTGGTGGACGGGCGCGTCAAGTGGATCGTCGACGGCTACACCACGTCCGACGCCTACCCGTACTCGCAGATGACCGACCTGGGCGACGCCACGCGCGACTCCACCACCGTCACGTCCTCCACGGTGAGCGGCCTGGGATCCCAGCAGGCCAACTACATCCGCAACTCCGTCAAGGCCACCGTCGACGCGTACGACGGCTCCGTGGACCTGTACGTGTGGGACCAGGACGACCCGGTCATCAAGGCGTGGGAGAGCGTGTTCCCCGGCCAGTACCACCAGCTGAGCGAGATCAGCGGCGACCTGATGAGCCACATGCGCTACCCGGAGAACCTGTTCAAGGTGCAGCGCGAGCTCCTCGCCAAGTACCATGTGACCTCCGCCAGCCAGTACTATTCGGGCGAGGACTTCTGGCAGACGCCGGTCGACCCCACCGAATCCCAGCAGGCGCAGGCGCAGGACATCCTCCAACCGCCCTACTATCTGACGCTGCAGACCGGCGGCACCAAGGAGCCGGTGTTCTCGCTGACCTCCTCATACATCCCCGCCGGCACGTCCACGCGCGAGATCCTCACCGGATTCCTCTCCGTGGACTCCGACGCGGGCGACGAGAAGGGCGTGATCGGCCCGAACTACGGCACGCTGCGATTGCAGGAGCTGCCGAAGGACTCCAACGTGCCCGGTCCCGGCCAGGCGCAGAACAACTTCAACGCGGACGCCGACGTGTCCAAGGAGCTGAACCTGCTGCAGTCCGGCTCCACGAACGTGGTGCGCGGCAACCTGCTCACCCTGCCGTTGGGCGGTGGCCTCGTGTACGTGCAGCCGGTGTACGTCAAGTCGTCAGGCACCACGTCGTTCCCGCTGCTGAAGAAGGTGCTTGTGGCGTTCGGCGACCAGGTCGGGTTCGCCGACACGCTCGACGAGGCGCTCGACCAGGTGTTCGGCGGTGATTCCGGCGCCTCGGCCGGCGATGCCGGCAATGCGTCCGGTTCGGGTTCGTCTGGTTCGTCCGATTCGTCCGGTTCGAATGAGGGTTCGGCGACGGGCGACGGTTCGACGTCCGGTTCCGGTTCGTCCTCGTCCGGGGAGGGGACCGATGCGTCCGGCGGTTCGGGTTCGTCCGGTGCGTCGTCCGCTGAGCTGAAGCAGGCGCTCGCCGACGCTTCGCAGGCGATGAAGGACGGTCAGGACGCGCTGAAGAAGGGCGATTGGACGGCGTACGGCGAGGCGCAGCAGCGTCTCGAGGAGGCGCTGGACAAGGCCGTCGAACTCGAGCAGTAGGGCGTCGTCGCCGCCGGCAGCCGTGCCGGCATGATTTGAGGCCGATTGTCGCGGGAACCTTCCGGCTCCCGCGACAATCGGCCTCCTGCGTTATGTGAGCGGCCGAATGCCGCGTTGACATACCGGTCATCGCGACAATCGGCCGTTGGCGTCGCGTAGGCGGCCGAATGCCGCGGTATGGTTGCGATTGCCGCGATTCCCGGCCTCCTGAGTCGCGTAAGCGGCCGATTCCCGCGGACGATGGTGTGTCGTCGCGGCAATCGGCCGCTTGAGGTGAATCACTGATTCCTCACCGTAAGGCACCGGGACGCTGGCCCCGAGAGAAGGCCCGGGACGCGGGTCAGTTCTTATGCAGCTTCTCGTTGAGCTCGATGCCGGTCTTGCGGTAGCGGGCCTCGATGCGGCCGTTCACCGAGTTGCGGATGAACAGGATGTTGTCCTTGCCGGACAGATCCGCACCCTTGACGACCTCGAGCGGTTCGCCCGCGGCGGCCTTGGCCTTGTCCCAGACCGTGACCTTCGTGCCGGCGGTGACATACAGTCCCGCCTCCACCACGCAGTTGTCGCCCAGGGAGATGCCGATGCCGGCGTTCGCGCCGAGCAGCGAATGCTCGCCGATCGAGTTCCTGAGCTTGCCGCCGCCGGAGAGCGTGCCCATGATCGAGGCGCCGCCGCCGATGTCGGAGCCGTTCCCGACCACCACGCCCTGCGAGACGCGGCCCTCCACCATCGAGACGCCGAGGGTGCCGGCATTGAAGTTCACGAAGCCGGCGTGCATCACGGTGGTGCCCTCGGACAGGTGGGCGCCGAGACGGACGCGGTCGGCGTCGCCGATGCGCACGCCAGTGGGGACGACGTAGTCGATCATGCGCGGGAACTTGTCCACGCCGAACACGTTCACCGTCGTGGCCGGGGCGACGGCCGGAAGTCCGGCGTTCGCGGCGAACGACTGCGCCGCGGCGGTGGCCGCCGCCTCGACGTCGGCCTTGCGCAGACCGAAGTCCTCCACGGCGAACGGACCGTAATTGGTCCACACCACGTTGGAGAGCGCCGCGAAGATGCCGTCCAGGTTCAGCGTGTTCGGTTTGGCCAGACGCATGCTCAGCAGGTGCAGCTTCAGGTACGCGTCCTCGGCGCTTTCGATCGGGTCGTCAAGACCGGTCACGGTGAACACCGGCACGCGGCGCACGCCGCGCGCATCGGCCTCGTCGTGCGCGAGCACGCCGAAATCATGGTTCGGGCGGTCGGCGTCGGCCGGTGCGGCGCCCACGGTCAGGCTCGGATACCACACGTCGAGGGTGTTGCCGGCGGCGTCGATGCTCGCCAGGCCCCAGCCGTACGCGGTGCGTTCTTCAGTCATCTGCGATGCTCCTTACATCAGGCGGACAAACGATATGACACCGCCCACTGTAACGCCTGGGGAGGGATGACGCCTGCATCCGCCCACGTCCCCGCGCCCGGCGGGCGACGCGTCGTTACGCGGTGGGCGTCATATGACCAAGCGGTACGTTACAATCACGCATCGTGAGTGACTTCAGGCAGGATGAACGCGGGCAGCGCGAGCGCCGCCGCCGCACCATGGTGCGCGCGGTGTGCATCGTCATCGCCGCCGCCATGCTGCTCTCCCTGGTCGTCCCCGCCATCTACGCGGGGCTTTGACGCATCGTCACGCGCATCCCACGCGTGACGTTCCCTTCGCCATCCCCGGCAGGTTCGCGGCCGTGCGGGAGGGAGGGACCACGGAACGCGGCGATGGTGCGCGGACGCACGGTCCTGCGGGAAGCTCGGCGGGACATCCATTCCAAGGCAGTTCATAGGAAACAACGTAAGGTAGTGAACGATGGCAGAATTCGATTATTCCCAGGCGCTCTCCGACGTGCGCGCCAAGTATGACTCCATCGCCAAGGCGCTGGACGTCGACCGCATGAAGGCGGACATCAAGGAGCTGGAGCAGCAGGCGGCCGCTCCCGGCCTGTGGGACGACCCCGAGAACGCGCAGAAGGTGACGAGCCGTCTTTCGGCCGCCGAATCGCAGCTCAAGCGCCTCACCTCCGCCGGCACGCGCATCGACGACGTGGAGACCCTCATCGAGCTCGGACGCGAGGAGGAGGACCAGGACTCCCTTGACGAGGCGCAGGCGGAGCTCGGCAAGATCGGCGAGGACCTCGACGCCATGGAGATTCAAACGCTGCTCGACGGCGAATACGACGAGCGCTCCGCGGTCGTCACCATCCGCTCCGGCGCGGGCGGCGTCGACGCGGCCGACTTCGCGCAGATGCTGCTGCGCATGTACCTGCGCTACTGCGAGCGCATGGGCTTCAAGGCGAAGGTCATGGACACCTCCTACGCGGAGGAGGCGGGTATCAAGTCCGCCACCTTCCAGGTGGACGCCCCGTACGCGTACGGCCGCCTGAGCGTCGAGGGCGGCACGCACCGCCTCGTGCGCATCTCCCCGTTCGACAACCAGGGCCGCCGCCAGACGAGCTTCGCGGCCGTCGAGGTCGTGCCGCTCGTCGAGGCGACCGACCACATCGACATCCCGGACACGGACATCCGCGTCGACACGTACTGCTCCTCCGGCCCCGGCGGCCAGGGCGTGAACACGACCTACTCGGCCGTGCGCATCACCCACCTTCCCACCGGCCTGGTCGTGACGATGCAGGACGAGCGCTCGCAGATCCAGAACCGTGCCGCCGCCATGGCCGTGCTCCAGTCCCGACTGCTCGTGCTGCGCCACGAGGAGGAGGCCAAGAAGAAGAAGGAGCTCGCCGGCGACATCAAGGCCAGCTGGGGCGATCAGATGCGCTCCTATGTGCTGCATCCGTACCAGATGGTCAAGGATCTGCGCACCGGCTACGAGACCTCGCAGACCCAGGCCGTGTTCGACGGCGACCTCGACGGCTTCATCCAGGCGGGCATCCGCTGGCGCCACGAGGAACGCCGTGCGGCGCAGCTGGAGGCCGAGCAGGCGGCCCAGGCCGCGTAACGCGCGGCGATCGACGCGTATGACGGCCGGCCCCTCCTCATCCCGGATCGAACGGACGGGGGAGCGGGGCCGGCCCCGCGGCCTCGGGCCGCATGATGCATCCCGCAGGAATGTGAAGGGCGAGAACCAGGAAGGGGCAACATGGCGCTCATCTCACTATCGCACGTCAGCAAGGTCTATCCGAAGGGCACGCGTCCCGCGTTGGACGATGTCAACCTCGACATCGAACGCGGCGACTTCGTGTTCCTCGTGGGGGCGTCGGGCTCCGGCAAGACCACGCTGCTGAGCCTGCTGCTGCGCGAGGAGGAGGCCACCGGCGGCGAGATCCGCGTGGCGGGCAACGATCTGAGGCGCATCTCCAACCGTCAGGTGCCGCAGTACCGCCGCTCCATCGGATTCGTGTTCCAGGACTACAAGCTGCTCAACAACAAGACCGTGTGGCAGAACGTGGCGTTCGCCCTCGAGGTCATCGGCACGCGGCGTTCCACCATCAAATCCCTGGTGCCGAAGGTGCTGCAGACCGTGGGGCTCACCGGCAAGGAGCACAACTACCCGCATGAGCTGTCCGGCGGCGAGCAGCAGCGTGTGGCCATCGCCCGCGCCTACGTGAACCATCCGCAGATCCTGCTGGCCGACGAGCCCACCGGCAACCTCGACCCCACCACCTCGCTCGGCATCATGGAGGTGCTGGACGCCATCAACCGCACCGGCACCACCATCGTGATGGCCACGCACAACGAGGAGATCGTCAACTCCATGCGCAAGCGTGTGGTGGAGCTCCACACCGGAAGGATCGTGCGCGACGAGGAGCACGGCTCCTACGATTCCGCCGTGTTCTTCCCGGACGCGGCCGTCGAATCCAAGGCCCATCAGGCGTTGGGGACGGACGCCCGGTTCCGCCCGCAGGCCGTCGGCGACGGCGGCGAAGTCGAGGTCGATGCGGCTGCCGCCATCGAGGCGGGCTCCGCGGCGTCCGGACTGATGGACGCCCACACCGCCATGGGCGTCGACGGCGACGAGGGCATCGCCCGTCTCGCCCAATCCGTGCACTCGGGACGCACGGGACGTTACGGCGAGGCGTTCGCTCCCGTCGAGACCACGCTCACCTGGGGCAGGGGTCTCAACCTCGAGGAGCTCGCCAAGGCCAAGGAGCAGGCGGAGCCGCAGACGGCCGGAAAGGAGACCTCCGCGGCGGACGCCTCCGAAGGAACGGGAGACCCGGACCAGTCGGCGTCTCCCCATACCGGTGTCGACGCGGCCGGACCCGACGGACGGTCGGAGCACGTCGCGCCCGCGGACCAGGACGCCGCCGGGACCGATGGCCGTGACGACGCCGATCGGGACGAGCCCGCCCGGGACACGCATGACGAAGCCGCACGGGAACGCCGTTCGCAGGAGCCGCCCGCGCCTCCGGCATCCCCCGCATCGTCGACGTCGCAGGAGAAGAACACGGACGATACGGCGAAGCACGCCGGCGAAGGGCTTCTGACGCCGCCCGCGCCGCCGTCGTTCGCGGCCGGCGCCCGCGTCGGGGTCGACGGAGGACAGCACACGGACACCATGCAGAACAAGGGGGAGACCCGATGAGGGCGCGATTCATCCTTTCCGAAACCTGGACAAGCCTCAAACGCAACGTGCCGATGATCATCTCGGTCATGCTCGTCACGTTCATCTCCTTCGTGTTCATCGGCGCGTCCGCACTGCTGCAGGCCCAGGTCACCCGGGCCAAGGGCGAATGGTACGACAAGATCGAAGTGGTGGTATGGCTCTGCCCGGACGGCACCAGCCAGGCCGCCACCTGCGCCTCCGGCAAGGCGCCCACGCAGCAGGAGATCGTGGACCTCGAGGAGTTCATCCAGGACGAGCTCACCGACAACGTCTCCAAGATCACCTACGTGAGCCGTGAGGACTTCTACAAGAACACGTTCCTCAAGCAGTATCCGGACGGCAACTACCAGGGGCGCACCCTCACCGCCGCCGACATGCAGGATTCGCTCCAGCTCAAGCTCAAGGACCCCACCAAGTACAAGATGGTCTCCGAAGTGCTGTCCGGCAAGACCGGCGTGGAGGAGGTCGTCGACCAGAAGCAGATCTTCGACCCGGTCTTCGCCGTGCTCAACCGCGCCACGGCCGTCACCGTGGTGTTCGCCGCCGTGATGGTGGTGGTGGCCATCCTGCTCACCGGCACCACCATCCGCATGTCCGCGGCGTCCCGCAAGAACGAGACGGAGATCATGCGCCTCGTGGGCGCCTCCAACTGGACCATCCGCCTCCCGTTCATCCTCGAGGGCGTGGTGGCCTCCGGCATCGGCTCCCTGCTCGCCTGCGGCACGCTCGCCGGCATCGTGCAGGTGTTCATCACCGACTGGCTGGCCCAGTCGGTCAGCTGGATGCCGTTCGTCACGCAGTCCACGGTATGGCTGTTCGCCCCGGCGCTCGTGGCCGGCGCCGTCCTGCTGTCCGTGGTGGCCTCCGCCATCTCGCTGCGACGCTACCTCAAGGCCTGAGCCCGGACGGCTGCCGGAAGGGGCCGCCGGAAAAGCCCCGGGAGGAATCCCGCTGGACGTTTCAGGAACCTCCGTTACAATGGCACTCACGTGACATGAAGGAAGGACGATTACAAGTGGTGAACCGTTCGAAATACGTCGATGCAGGCATCGGTCTCATGCTGTCCGCCGCGATGACGCTGGCGGGAGGAGTGGCGCTCACCGTCATGCCCGTCCCGCAGGCGAAGGCGGTCTCATACTCCGAGTACCAGCAGAAGGTGGCGAACCACAAGAACCTCAAGGCGCAGCTGGCCGGCGTGAACCAGGACCTCGCCAACAAGATCATCCAGCTGGACAGCCTCACCAACGACCAGATCCCCGCCGCCAAGGAGGCCGCGAGCAAGGCCCAGGAGACGGCGCAGCAGGCGCAGGACCTCGCCGACGCCACCAACGAGCGTCTCGAGGCGGCCAAGAAGGACAAGGCCGATCTGGAGGAGAAGATCAAGCAGACCGGCGCCGAATACGACGACGCCAAGGATTCCGTGGCCGAGATGGCCCGCAACAGCTTCCACGGCTCCGACGCCTCCACGGTGATGGAGGTGGTGACCAACGCCACGACCACCGACGATTTCGTGGCGCAGATGCAGTCCGACGCCGCCGCCACGCGTTCCGCCGCGAACGCGGCCAACAGCGCGGCCACCACGCTCAACACCTCGATGAACCGCAAGGAGCGTCTCGCCGCCATCGAGGACCAGATCACCAAGCTCAAGAACCAGGCCGACGAACAGGCAGCCAGCGCCAAGAAGGCCTCCGAGGACGCCGCCGCCAAGCAGAGCTCCCTGGAGACGCTGCAGAGCCAGGTCTCCTCCGCCCGTGAGGAACTGGAGAAGCAGAAGAGCAGCCTGACCACGCAGGCGGCCAAGGAGGCCGCCGACATCCTGTCCATCGAATCCCAGCTCGCCGCCCAGAACACCGGCAGCAGCGGCAACATCTCCTCCGGCAGCGCCAGCCAGCAGACCGGCGGCTCGTCCGGCGGATCCTCGTCCGGAAGCTCCTCCCGCCCGTCCAGCGGCGGCTCGTCCTCCTCCGGCTCGTCGTCGAACAGCGGTTCCTCGTCGAACAGCGGTTCCTCCTCCGGCTCCTCCGGCGCGAGCGGTATGAACTACGCGGTGCCCGGCAACTGCCCCGAAGGCTCCAAGTTCTGCTACGGCCACAACACGGGCAACACGGTGGGCGGCTCCGCCTACCCCTCCCGCCAGTGCACGCTGTGGGCGTACATCCGCCGCTCCCAGCTGAAACTCCCCGTCGGCTCCTACATGGGCAACGGCGCCGAATGGGGTGCCAAGGGCCGTGCGCTCGGCTACTACGTGAACACCACGCCGCATGTGGGCGCCGCCATGGTGTTCCGCCGCGGCCAGCGCGTCACCTCCTGGTACGCCAACCGCCTGTACGGCCACGTGGCCGTGGTGGAGCGCGTCAACTCGGACGGCAGCCTGCTCATCTCCGAGGGCGGCACCGGCTTCGCCACGTTCCCGGCATGGGAGACGGTGTGGCCCAACAACAACGAGTTCGTCCACTACTGATCGGCAACGGGCCGCTACCCGCTGCATCTCCGCAGCGGCCGCGGATCGCTACGCTTCCGCCCCGCGTCTCCACGGCGCGGACCTGCGTGGATAGACGCGGGCCTGCGCGGACGGCATAATCGAAGCGCCGCACGGTTTCGGCCGGCGGCGCTTCATGCTATCGTCTATGGGGCGAAGACGGGCCGGTCGGGCGAAGGATGCCGTGACCGGACGCCGCAGCATCGGAAGGAGGTCCGCGATGGCGAAGGAACAGGGGACGAAACCGGTCGTCCAGAACAAGAAGGCGCGTCACGACTACGCCATCGAGGACAAGTACGAGGCGGGCATCGTCCTCACCGGCACGGAGGTGAAATCCCTGAGGGAGGGACGTGCCTCGCTCGCCGAGGCGTTCATCACCATCGACCGGCGCAACGAGATCTGGCTGGAGAACGCCAACATCCCCGAATACTTCAACGGCACGTGGAACAACCATGCACCCAAGCGCAAGCGCAAGCTGCTGCTCCACGAGCGGGAGATTCTCAAATTGGCCCGTCAATCCGAGGCGAAGGGGTACACCATCATCCCGCTGAGCCTCTACTTCAAGGACGGCCGCGTCAAGGCGGAGATCGCCCTGGCGCGCGGCAAGCGTGAGTTCGACAAGCGTCAGGCCCTGCGCGAGGAGCAGGACAAACGCGAGGCCCTACGCGCCATGCGCTACGCGAACAAGCGAGGCGGCGCCCGCTGACGTCGGGACGGCGGCGTCCCGGGCTTCGCGCCGGCGGCCGTCGTCCCTCCCGTCATCCGGTCCCGTCTCACGTTATGAACCATATCCGTGAGATTTACGCTTTCGTAGCATAGGAACCCTAGCTTTCGGAATCAGTCGGGAAACATACCCGCCCGATCGACATTCCGAGAGAGGAAATCCTATGTCATTCAGCAAGGGAATCAAGGCCATCGCCGCCGCCACGCTGGGCGCGGCCATGGTGTTCGCCGCCGCGGCATGCGGCACTTCCGACGCCTCCGATGGCTCTTCGAGCGGTTCGGCCTCCGGTTCGTCGGATTCATCCAAGACCGAAAGCTTCGACGTCTCCGGCATCAAGAAGGACGACACGATCGCCGCGCTGCTGCCGGAATCCGTCACCAAGGACGGCGTGCTCACGGTCGGCACAGACACCTCCTACGCGCCCGCCGAGTTCCTCGCCGCCGACGGCAAGACCCCGGTCGGCTACGACGTCGACCTCACCAAGGCGCTCGGCAAGGTCTTCGGATTGAAGACCGAGAACGTCACCTCCACGTTCGATTCGATCATCCCGTCCGTCGGCTCCAAGTACGACCTCGGCATCAGCTCGTTCACCATCACGCCCGAGCGCGCCGAGGCGGTCGACTTCGTCAGCTACTACAAGGCCGGCTCCACGTGGGTCACCAAGAAGGGGAACCCGGAAAAGTTCGACCCCTCGAGCCTGTGCGGCCTCAAGATCGCGGTGCAGACCGGCACCACGCAGGAAGAGGAGGTCAACGCGGCCGACAAGCAGTGCCCGGCCGACAAGAAGATCGAGGTCCTCTCCAACAAGCTGCAGACCGACGTGACCACGAACGTGGTCACCGGCAAGGCCGTCGCCTTCTACGCCGACTCCCCGGTGGCCGGCTACGCGATCAGCCAGACCGGCGACCAGCTTGAGTCCGTCGGCGAGGACGTGGGCGTGGCCAAGCAGGGCGTCGCCATCAAGAAGGGGGACACCGCCACCGCCGAGGCCGTGCAGAAGGCCATCCAGAAGCTCATGGACGACGGCACATACACCAAGCTGCTCGACCACTGGGGCGTCAAGTCCGGTGCCATCGACAAGGCCGAGATCAACCCCACCGACGTGGAGGGCTGACCGGTTCGGTCCGTGTCCCCGGCCCTGGTCTCGTGGACATGACGTGACGTTTCACGGCGGTCCCTATGGTTCCGACGCGGCGATGCCTTAGGATGAGGGCCGGATGCGGCGGCAGGGGCCGTCGACGTCCGGCCCCGCGCCGTCTCGTGGGATCGCCGCGTCGTCCCGGCGGGATTCGCCGCGTCGTTCGTCAAGCAATCGTGAAGGAAGGAAACGTCATGTCGTTCCATGTCTCGAAAACCATCGCCGCCGCGCTCGCCGTGGCGCTGATGACGCCGCTCGCCGCGTGCGGCACGTCCGATGGGAGCGACGCCGCCTCGGGTGACGGCGGTTCCGGTTCGACCTCCTCCGACATCCAGGGGTTCGACACCAGTTCCATCAAGAAGGATGACGAGATCGCCGCGCTGCTGCCGGAATCCGTCACCAAGGACGGCGTGCTCACCGTGGGCGCCGACACGTCCACGCCGCCCGCCGAGTTCCTCGCCTCCGACGGCAAGACGCCCGTCGGCTTCAGCGTGGACCTGTCCAAGGCGATGGCCGCGCTGTTCGGCCTCAAGGAGCAGACGATCTCGTCCACGTTCGATTCGATCATCCCGTCCGTCGGCTCCAAGTACGACCTCGGCATCAGCTCGTTCACCATCACGAAGGACCGTCTCGCGGCGGTCGACTTCGTCAGCTACTTCAAGGCCGGCTCCACGTACGTGGTGCGCAAGGGCAACCCGAAGAACATTTCGACCGACGACCTGTGCGGGCTCAAGGCCGCCGTGCAGACCGGCACCACGCAGGAATCGGAGCTCGACAAGGCCAACGCGAAATGCAAGGCCGCGGGCAAGGACGAGATCGACGTCCAGTCGTCCAAGCTGCTCACCGACGTGACCACCGCCGTGGCCTCGGGCAAGGCGGACATCATCTACACGGACTCCCCGGTGGCCGGCTACGCGATCAAGCAGACCGGCGGCGAGCTCGAGGCGCTCGGCGAGGACGTGGGCGTGGCCCCGTACGGCATCGTCATCAAGAAGGGCGACGCCAAGACCGCCGAGGCCGTGAGCAAGGCCATGCAGAAGCTCATGGACGATGGCACGTACGGCAAGATCCTGGACACGTGGGGCGTCAAGTCCGGCGCGTTGGACAAGGCCGAGATCGATCCGGCCGCGGAGTGACGCACGTCGTGTGGCGTCGTGCGGCGTCGGAAGGCGTGCGGGTCGAACGACGCCACCCACCAGCTTGCATATGTATGCAGGTTAGTGTATAAATATTGAATACCGCGGGCGGTGAATGGCCTCCCGCCCTGAGAGAGCACATCACCGAACATCACGGGAAGAAGAAGACCATGTCGTTCACCAAAGGAATGAAGACCATCACGGCCGCCGCGCTGAGCGCCGCCATGCTGTTCGCCGCCGCCGCGTGCGGCACCAGCGACGGATCCGATTCCGCCGAAGGCTCCGGCGACGCCGCGACCATCACCAGCTACGACGTGAGCGGCGTAAAGAAGGACGCCGCCATCGCCGCGCTGCTGCCGGAATCCGTCACCAAGGACGGCAAGCTCACCATCGGCACCAACCCCTCCTACGCGCCCGCCGAGTTCCTCGACGCCGACGGCAAGACCCAGATCGGCTACGACATGGACCTGGCCCGCGCCCTCGGCAACATCTTCGGCCTCAAGACCGAGATCGTCTCCTCCAACTTCGACACGATCATCCCGTCCATTGGCTCCAAGTACGACCTCGGCATCGCCGCGTTCACCATCACGCCCGAGCGCATGAAGTCCGTCGACTTCGTCTCCTACTTCACCGCCGGCATGGGCTACGCGGTGAAGAAGGGCAATCCGGAGAAGATCGACCCGAACGACCTGTGCGGCCTCAAGGTGGCCGTCGAGACCGGCACCGTCGAGGAGGAGGCCATCGCCAAGACCGCCAAGCAGTGCAAGGCGGACGGCAAGAAGGACATCACCGTCCAGTCCTCCAAGCAGCAGACCGACGCCACCACCGCCGTCGTCACCGGCAAGGCCGATGTGTTCTTCGCCGACTCCCCGGTGGTCGGCTACGCCATCGCCCAGACCGGCGGCGAGCTCGAACAGCTCGGCGAGGACTTCGACTCCGTGCCCAACGCCGTGGCCATCAAGAAGGGCGAGACCGGCACCGCCGAGGCCGTGCAGAAGGCCATGCAGAAGCTTATGGACGACGGCACGTACGGCAAGATCCTCAAGCACTGGGGCGTCGAATCCGGCGCGCTGGACAAGGCCGAGATCAACCCGGACGTCGAAGGCTGAGGCCTCCCCGTCCAACGTCACTCCATGAAGGGGCGCCCATGCGGCATGCGGAACCGCGCATGTAACATAGGCGCCCCTCACGTACACTAGGCTGGCTATCCTAGTCAACCTCAATCGAAGCATGCAGCATTGAAGGAACCGAACATGGCGAAGAAACAAGCGGACGGTGAGGGACTGGACATCCCGAACCGCATCAAGGCGCTGCCGGTCAAGCGCACCGGCCCCATCGTGGCGGCCGTCATCGTGGCCCTGCTGGCCGCGATGCTCATCCAGGGGCTCGTCACCAACCCGCGTCTCGACTGGCCCACCGTATGGAAGTACCTGTTCAACGAGAACGTGATCGAAGGCATCGGCTACACGCTGCTGCTCACCGTCATCTCCATGGTGGTGGCGATCATCCTGTCCGTCATCCTCGCCATCATGCGCAAATCCATCAACCCGGTGCTGCGCGGCGTGAGCTGGTTCTTCATCTGGTTCTTCCGCGGCACCCCTGTGTACACGCAGCTCGTGTTCTGGGGCCTGTTCGCCGTGCTCATCCCGAAAATCGGCATCGGCGTGCCGTTCACGTCCATCGAATTCTGGAGCATCGACTCCGAGACGGTCATCACCGCGTTCAACGCCGCATGGATCGGTCTGGCGCTCAACGAGGCCGCATACCTCTCCGAGATCGTGCGCGCCGGTCTCGAAGCCGTCGACCCCGGCCAGACCGAGGCCGCCAAGGCGCTCGGCATGAGCCGCACGCTCATCATGCGCCGCATCGTCCTGCCGCAGGCCATGCGCATCATCATCCCGCCCACCGGCAACGAGACCATCGGCATGCTCAAGACCACGTCCCTCGTGCTCGCCGTGCCGTTCACCCTGGAGCTCCAGTTCGCCACGAACGCCATCGCGAACCGCATCTACAAGCCGATTCCGCTGCTCATCGTGGCCTGCATCTGGTACCTGCTCATCACCTCCATCCTCATGGTCATCCAATCCCGTCTCGAGAAGCACTTCGGCAAGGGATTCGACGCGCGTCCGGTCGGCTCGCGCGGCAAGCAGCCGCCGCTGCCCGGCAAGACGGAGGGCGAACCCAAGGACGATGTGAGCAAGCTCAACGACGCCACATTCAACGGATTGACGGCGTGAGCAGGAAGGACGACACACGATGACACAGACCAGCATCCCCGCGAACGCGCCCGCCCCGGCATCGCGTCCGGCGTCCGGCGTCCCGGCCGTCAAGGCCACGCAGGTCCACAAGGCGTTCGGTTCCCTGCATGTGCTCAAGGGCGTCGACCTGACCGTCGAACCCGGCACCGTGACCGTGATCCTCGGCCCCTCCGGCTCCGGCAAATCCACGTTCCTGCGCCTCATCAACCAGCTCGAGACCCTGACCGGCGGCTCGATCGAGGTGGACGGCGAGCTCATCGGCTACAAGCATGTGACGAAAAACGGGCAGGACATGCTCCAGACCCTCAACGACAAGGAGATCGCCGCCCAGCGTTCCAAGCTCGGCATGGTCTTCCAGCGGTTCAACCTGTTCCCGCACATGACGGCGATTGAGAACGTCATGGAGGCGCCCGTCCACGTCAAGCACATGAACAAGGCGCAGGCGCGCGAACTCGCCAGGCAGGAGCTCGAACGCGTGGGTCTCGGCGAACGCCTCGACTACTACCCGGCCGAGCTGTCCGGCGGCCAGCAGCAGCGCGTCGCCATCGCCCGCGCCCTCGCCATGCAGCCGGAGATCATGCTGTTCGACGAACCCACCTCCGCCCTCGACCCCGAGCTCGTCGGCGAGGTGCTCAACGTCATGCTGTCGCTGGCCAAGGCCGGCATGACCATGATCGTCGTCACCCATGAGATCGGCTTCGCCCGCGAGGTGGCCGACCAGGTGGTGTTCATGGACGGCGGCGTGGTCGTGGAGTCCGGCGGGCCGGAGATCATCGACCACCCCACCGAACCGAGGTTCAAGGACTTCCTGCAGCACGTGCTGTAAGGCACGCGCCGCAGGAAGGCTGCCATGTCTCCTCGGCACTGTCGTGTCTCGGCGTCGCCTACGGGCAGTCCACCGGACTGCCCGTTCGACGGCTCCGTCTGCAGCACGTGCTGTAGGGCGGAATGGGATTTGTAATCATTCGGTATGTTTCGTGCGCCCCGCAGCATAGCGCTGCGGGGCGTTACGTTTTGTTGGTAGGGTAGAGAGCCATGTGTGGAATCGTTGGATATGCAGGACAAGTTGAAACCGCGTGCGGCAAGCCGCTGGAGGTGTGTCTCCAGGGTCTGAAGCGCCTCGAATACCGCGGCTACGATTCGGCCGGCGTGGCGCTGACCGCGCCCGGCATGGACCATGTGGCGGTACGCAAGAAGGCCGGCCGCCTCGCGAACCTCGTCGAGGACATCGAGAAGAAGCCGATGCCGCTGGCGACCGTCGGCATCGGACACACGCGCTGGGCCACCAACGGCGTGCCGAGCGACGTGAACGCCCACCCGCACACCAGCGAGGACGGCAAGGTCGCGATCATCCACAACGGCATCATCGAGAACGCCTCCCAGCTGCGTCTCGACCTGCAGGCCGAAGGCTACCATTTCGCGTCCGCGACGGACACGGAGGTCGCCGCCAAGCTGCTCGGCAAGATCGTCGACACCATCATCAGGGAGGACGGCGCCCCCGACCTGTTCAAGGCCGTGCGCCGCATGGCCCGCATGCTGCAGGGCGCGTTCACCATCCTCGCGACCGACTGCCGCCAGCCGGACATCGTCGTCGGCGCCCGTCATGACTCCCCGCTCGTCGTCGGGCTCGGCGATGGTGAGAACTTCCTCGGTTCCGACGTCGCCGCGTTCGTCGCGTACACGAAGCGCGCGATGGAGGTCGACCAGGACCAGGCCGTCTGCGTCTCCGCGGACAAGGTCATCGTCACCGACTTCAACGGCAACGTCATCGCGAACCCGAAGACCTACACCGTGGACTGGGACGCCTCCGCCGCGGAGAAGGGCGGCTGGGATTCGTTCATGGACAAGGAGATCCACGAGGATCCCGCCGCCGTGCAGCGCACGCTGCTCGGCCGCTTCGACAAGAACGGCGACGTCGCCCTCGACGAGGTGCGCATCGACGAACACGATTTCAAGGCCATCGACAAGATCATCGTCATCGCCTGCGGCACCGCCGCGTACGCGGGCATGGTCGCCAAGTACGCGATTGAGCATTGGGTGCGCATCCCGGTCGAGATCGAGCTGGCGCACGAGTTCCGCTACCGTGACCCGATCCTCACGCCGCGCACGCTCGTCGTCGCGATCTCGCAGTCCGGCGAGACGATGGACACGCTGATGGCGCTGCGCCACGCGCGTGAGCAGGGTTCGAAGGTGCTCGCGATCTGCAACACGCAGGGCGCCTCGATCCCGCGTGAATCCGACGCCGTGCTCTACACGCACGCCGGTCCGGAGGTCGCGGTCGCCTCGACCAAGGCGTTCGTCGCGCAGATCACCGCCGCCTACCTGCTCGGCCTGTATCTGGCTCAGGTCAAGGGCGCGATGTTCCGCGACGAGATCCGCCACATCCTCGATTCGCTCAAGAACATGCCGCGCAAGATCCAGTGGGTGCTCGACACGCAGACCAAGACGATCCATGACGCCGCCGAGCGCATGATCAACGCGCAGTCGTTCCTGTTCCTCGGCCGCCACGTGGGCTATCCGGTGGCGCTCGAGGGAGCGCTGAAGCTCAAGGAGATCGCCTACACGTTCACCGAGGGCTTCGCCGCCGGCGAGCTCAAGCATGGCCCGATCGCGCTGGTCGACGAGGGTGAGCCGGTCGTGTTCATCGTGCCGCCGGAACGTGGCCGCAACGTGCTGCACGCCAAGGTGCTGTCCGGCATCGAGGAGGTCAAGGCGCGTGGCGCGTTCATCATCGCGGTCGCCGAGGAGGGCGACAAGGACGTGGAACGCTACGCGGACGTCGTCTTCTGGCGCCCCGCCTGCCCCACGCTGATGAGTCCGCTCGTCGACGTGGTCCCGCTGCAGCTGTTCGCCATGGACATGGCCAAGCTCAAGGGCTATGACGTGGACAAGCCGCGCAACCTCGCCAAGTCCGTCACCGTGGAGTGATGTGAGGGGCTGATGGGAGGCCATCGGTTCGTGACGTCCGAGCCTCATATCCCGTTCGAATTGGACGTGGTCTATGAGGATTCGGGCATCATCGTGGTGGACAAGCCGCATTTCCTGGCCACCACGCCCCGCGGCATGTGGTATCGCGAGACCGCGCTCATGCGGTTGCGCGAGCTGTACCATGACGACGCGATCACACCGGCGCACCGGTTGGACCGGCCCACCGCCGGCATCGTCGTGTTCGTGCGCGACCCCGCGTTGCGCGGGGCGTATCAGATGCTGTTCCAGGAGCGGCGTACGGAGAAGACCTACGAATGCCTTGCGCCGTGCGCGCCGGTCGTGCGGCCGCGATACGGCACGGTCGACGCGTTGGAGCCGCCGCGTGTGTTCCCGTTGCGTCGGCGGTCACGCATCGTCAAGGAACGTGGGCGATTGCAGGCGTATGAGACGCCGGGCGTCGTCAACGCGGAGACGGTCGTCGAATTGGGGAAGTGGCGGGGTTCCGACGCCATGCGTCGGACGTCGCCGTCCGTCTTGCTTTCCGGCGCGCCGGCCGCGCGAGTCTACACGCTGCATCCGAGGACCGGCAAGACGCATCAGCTGCGCGTCCATATGAACGCGTTGGGATTGCCGATCGTCGGCGACGACTTCTATCCGCGCGTCGTGCCGCGTGCGTACGACGATTTCTCGCGTCCGTTGGAACTGGTGGCGAGACGTCTCTCGTTCGTCGACCCGGTCAGTCACGAGCCGCGTGAGTTCGTCTCCCGTGTGCCGTTGGGTGGAACGACGGAGAGGGCGACGACGGTGACGCTCAGTCGTTGAGGTCGCGTACGGAGCCGCGTTCGACGAATTCGGTGGGGATGACGGTCTTCACGCCGACGGGTACGGTCTCGCCTTCGCATTGGCGACGCACCATGGAGAACGCGGTGGAGCCGATCTCGTCGAACCGCATGCGCATGGTGGTCAGGTTGAGCCGCGGCACCATGTCCACGAGGGAATCGTCCACGCCCACCACGCTGACGTCTTCGGGCACGCGTTTGCCGGCTGCCTGGAGGCCGAGGATCGCGCCGTACGCCATCTGGTCGTTGGCCGCGTAGACGGCGGTGCAGTTCGGATCATGCGCCAGGGCCATGCCGGCCTGATAGCCGGAGTCGGCGCCCCAGTCGCCCACGTAGATGCTGGGGACGGTTGCGCCAATCTGTTCGAGCGCGTCCCTCCATCCGCGCGAGCGGCTTTCGGCCGCGCGTGAGCTGGCTGGTCCGGCGATGTGATAGACCGTGCGGTGCCCCTTGCTCATGAGGTAGTCGACGATGGCGGTGGAGCAGCCGTACTGGTCCGCGTCGATGGTGGGGCAGTGGTCGGCGGCGCCTTCGGTGACGAGCACGACGGGCAGGTCCTTGGGCGGCTTGTAGCCGGCGAAGTCGGAGATGCGCTCCTCGAGGATGACGATGACGCCGTCGACCGGCTGTTGCTTCATGCGTTCGACCGCGGCGGCGATGGTGCGGTCGCCGTGCTTGGGCATGATCTGCATGGTGATGGAGTAGTCGTCGGCGATGGCGGCGTTGAGGACGCCGTCGAGGATGCGCGTGTTGCCGTAGGAGACCATGTTGAACAGGACGACGCCGATGTTGCGGAAGCTGCCGTGTTTGAGCGCGCGGGCCGCGTAGTTCGGCCGGTATCCGAGCCGTTCCATGGCCGCCTCGACGCGTTGGCGCGTGTCCGGGCGCACCGCGCTGCTGCCGTTGGCCACGCGAGACACGGTCTGCGGCGATACGCCGGCTTCCTTGGCGACGTCCTGCATGGAAACCTGGATGGTCCGTGTCATGATTCTCGTTCTCCTCAGGTGGCGGCATCCGCGTGGGGCCGTCGACGGTTGTGGTGGTTCGGCTGCGCCGCATGTGACCGGGCAATGACGGTAATGTTCGCGTCATTGTTCGACATTACGTGGAACCAAACAACGATGTTTTCGTGACCATTATATGCCATCGTTGGAAAACATGGGAAATCGCCGGAGTGGACAGGTGCCGGAATGATGTTATGATGATAACGCAAACATTTTAGGGGAGATGGAGAAAGCCGAAAGGGTTTCTTCATCCCAAGCCTTCGAAGGAGAGGGGCTGCAATGGTTTCAGCGCAGGCCTCACCGGCAGCGGCCGTCAGTCCGTCCGTTGCCCGTGAGAATAGGCATAAGGCGGATTGGCGTGGTTGGAAGTTCATGTGGCCGTTCGCGGTGGTGTTCGTGTTCGTGTTCATCATCCCGATCGTGTACGCCATCTATATCAGTTTCTTCAAGAAGCAGATGATCGGTGGCACGCGGTTCGTTGGCGTGGAGAACTACGCGCGTCTGCTTGGCGATCAGCAGTTCTGGTCGTCGGTGGGTCGTGTGGCGTTGTTCACGGTGGTGCAGGTGCCGATCATGTTGTTCCTGGCGGCGGCGATGGCGTTGGCGTTGGATTCGATGAAGCTGCATGGCACGAAGT
>NZ_JAHBBF010000004.1 GCF_019331725.1 Bifidobacterium saguinibicoloris | reverse complement strand
GCTTGCGGCGTGTCTTGTCGAGTTGGGCGGTCAGTTCCCGGATCTGGTTGCGCAGGTCGTCGGCTTCGGCGGTGGCCTTCGCCTGTGTGAGCCGCATGGCGATGTCGGGGTCAGCGGCGAGCAGCATGTGCGTCTCCCTCCAGAAGACCGGTGATGGTGTTCTCCAGTTCGTCCACCTGTTCGCGTGTGGGTTCCGGCGTGTCGTGCTCGTACGCGTGGGTGAGCAGGGCGAGGCATGCGGCGGCGCGGTATCCGAGGCGCACGGGGATGTCGCGGCCCTCGTCGCTGGGGATGGACAGTTCCGCGTAAGTCTCGTTGGTGCCGTCCTCGTACCGGTAGGCGATGACGTTGAGCAGCGCCGTGAGGTTGAAGCCGGGTTCGTCGATGATGGTCGCGCCGCCGGTCATGCTCACGGCCCGCGTCCAGTCGTCGGCGGGGTTGGGCGTGTGTACATCGAGGCTTCCCGCCCATCTCGGCGGCAGGGCGACGTGTCCGCCGTCGATTGCGGTGGGGTCGCTGTCCGGCGTGTCCTGTGTTTTCATGGTGGTGTCGGCCATTGGGTCGGCTCCCTTCTGGGATTGCTCCCGGTTGGTGGGCGGTGCCGTGGCGTGGTGGATTGCAGCGCCGCCGCCCGGTTAACTTGGTTGGTGGGTCAGTCGTTGGCCTCGTGCCATTCGCGTTCCGCGTCGCGGGCGGCTTCCATCGCCGCGAACTTCGCCGTGGCGATCTTGTCCGCGTAGGCGCTGGCCGCGGACTGGCGGGCAAGCGGTTCGTCGGTCTGGCGGAACACGGCGTAGACCTCCCTGCGCTGCCTGTCCGCTTCCTCCTCCCACTGGGCGAAGGCGTCGTTCCACGCGGCGATAGCGGCGGCGCTAGCGCTCGGCATATTCATGTACTGCATATGATGCTCCTTACCTATTTGTGCTTGTTTGATTGAGGCGGTTTACGGTCATGCCCGGGACACGCTTCATTTCCAGTTCCTCGACTTCGGGAAACCGGGCTGCGTCCACTTGCGGCGGGCGCGATGTTTGGGTGGTTCCGGGTCGTGCGGATCCAGGTCGTCGGGCGTGATGGTGGAGAGCAGTTGGGCGGCTTCGCACACAGGGCATGTAACCCATGGGCCACGCATGCCGGCCTCTACCTCGGTGGTGACCGCCCGGTTGGTGACGATGCGCCTACCACACAAGGTCATGCCCGCGCTATGGTCCGCAAGCTGGTGCGTGAGATGCAGGACTATGGGGTTCATTGGGTGTCCTCCGGGGGAAGCTGCCAGTATGTAGCGCCTTGGAACTTGCCCTTGGTACTGGTGATATGAAGGCGTCGTTTGGCACGCTTGAGCTGGTCCCGGCTGTAACCGGACTTACGGCCCGCGTTGATGATGTCGCCATACACGGCCCTGTTCTCGTTGGTCTTCAGGTAGCGGACTAGCCACCTGTCGATATCGTTCATGTCGTCCGCGTCCTCGCCGTTCACGCGGGACTGGCGAAGGTCTTCCACGCTGAGCTTCGACGGTGCGGTGGCGCGGATGATCTGGACAGTGGTAGTGGTGCCGTCTGAACACTCATAGGGAACAAGGTCGGCCGTAATGCGCAGTGAGGACTTGGGGGCGTTGTTCGCTTTGGTCAGGCTGACTATCGACGTGGTTCTATAGTCCGGGTCTACGGCGATTTCCATGAACGAACGGGAAGTGTCCTGAAACTTCTGCGAGCCGGTGAAGCTGCCGTTCCTGTTCCAGTGGTGGATACCGAGCACGGAGCCTCCGCCTGCGATTTCCGCCAACTCGTTGCATGCGACTAGAGCGGGTTGAACGTCCTGATATGAATTGATGTCACCGGGCACGAGCAGCGCCAACGGGTCGAACACTATGAGTACGGGCCTGAGTTCCGCACATATGGTCTTGATGGCGTCCAAGTCTTCGCGCCCGACTGTGGCGGTGGTCTCGGTGCCGAACGTGCCCAGAACGCTCACTTGAAGGATGTGCGTATATTGGGGGTCGCAACCTTGGGCCAACAGGCGCGGCGCGAGAACAGAGGCCGTGTCGTCCTCGCCTTGGGCGATGTAGAGCACGTGGCCGGGCTTGTTCCTATTGCCGTCCTGATCCGCGAGCAGTCCGCGCGTGGCCTGTGCGCACACGTATGCGGAGAACGTGGACTTGCGGCTACCGCCTTCGCCCGCGATGACGTTCAGACCGGGGCGCAACCACGGATACCAAAGGAACCTCAGACGTGTGGTCTTGATGTCGGCCGGGCTGACCAGCCGGAATGTGCGCTGGCCACTGGTCAGTGTGATAGACCCCTTGCCGACGTTGCCGGTCTCCGGGTCATAGGGGGTGCCGTTCGCGGTGCGGGCGATGCCGTCGCCCATGTACTCGCCTCTATGCGTGTCGATGTCGGTGCAAACGGTGGTGGGTTCGATTGCGACGTTCGCAGGCATATCCGTTTACCTCCGGTTCCGGTCCATGTGCTGCATGATGAAGGCGAGCAGCACGTCACGCCTGTACACGGTCTGGCCGCTTACCGTGGTCTGGTAGTCGGGGCCGGTGCCGTCCTTGCGCCATTGCCGCCATTGGCTTACGGGCGTGTCGGTCGCCGCCGCTACCACCGATTCCGCCGCCGTCGGCGTCAGGCCGCGCGCTTGGGCCAGTTGGGAGCGTGAGAACAAAGGAATCGATTGCATCTTGAAACCTTCCGTTGATGGCGAGCAGGACGAACGATGTGAGCAGCAGCACCAGCCCAATGAGGAACAGTCGGCCGGGGATGAGTACGGAGGCGGTGAACGCGAGCAGCAGGGCGGCCAGATCTCTGATATCGGCGCGGGTCATCGGTTCGCCTTCCTCGCTTCGGCCGTGCTGGAGAACACGTGTGATTCCAGATAGGACATGATGTCGTCGCGCGTGTAGAACACGGAGCGTCCGATCTTGACGAACCGCAGGTGCTTGCCCTTCGACCTCCAGTCGTTCAACGTGTTCACGGGGATACCGGTGATGGCGCTGGTTTCCTTCAACCCGTTCAACGGGGCGAGCTTCGCCGCAATCTCGGCAAACGCCGGAACCACCGTCACCGGCTTCATATCAACAGCCATGATTACCTCCAATCTAACAGAGTGGGAAATTCCCAACCTGTGTAAAGACGATATCACAGTGTTGGTAATTCCGAACCTGTTGACTGTGGGGCGTGTCGCACTCGATAAGTGTTTGTCGCTAGGATTCCTCTCTATGAGAATCAATGAAGCGGTGGGCGAGTTTCTAAGGCGATACCGCGCCGCGCATGGGTTGACGCTGGATGACATCGCCACGGCGTCACGCCGATACGGCAGCGGCTGGAGTGCGGCGACGGTGCGGGACATTGAACGCGGAGGGGGCAAGGCTGATTCACTGCCGGTGATTCTTGTCCTTGTGCAAGTGCTGAACTCTTTGACCGGCGAACACATGGCAGTGGCCGATATATTCGAACTCTTGCGCACGCACCTTGATGTCGAGTCAGTTGACGTCATGAACGGCTCGGCGCTCGATACGTTGACGCTGAGCAAGATTTTTCGGGGTGAACGCTACTCGCTGAAGACAGTGGGCGGTGGCTACATTCAAGATTTCCTAGGGCCGCTGGCGGGGCCAACGAAGCAATTGTCAGAGGGGCGGGCAAGAGTGGCGCTGCGTCATACGCCTACGGGGGCGGAACGGCGCGCGGCTGCGAAGCTGGGCGTGAAACCGGTCGCCGTGGGCTTCGCGTGCATGATGCTGTACGGCCGTTCGCTGGATGAGGAAGCAGCGGCACGGGCGGGCGATGGTGCTTCGCCTCAGAAGCGAGGGCGCGTCACGCGTGTGATCGTGGGTGAGGTCGCGGCGAAGCTGTCCGAATGGGAGCAGCGGCGCGACGCCGATATGCACGTCGCCTATGGTTCCGACGACGAAGAATAGCGCCCATATCGCGGAACATGCTTCGCATGCCGAGAAAAAGCATCATCTGTGATACATGCTGTAATTAGACAGATTGCCATAAACCCTCTAATAAAATCCGGCTGCGCTCTTAGGGAACGTGCTCCCTTAGCTCCCTTTGCTCCCTTTGTGAAATTCCGCCGTTCTTGGCTGCACGCTTTGTGCTCCCTTTGTGCTCCCTTTGGAGAGTGTTCTGTGATAGAAATGTGAACACCTAAGCTCACAGCGAAATTGAAACGGAGGGTGAAATGGTCAAGCCGGTGCCTTACTACAACGCGGCGGGAAAGCGCCTGTGGATGGTGCGCTACCGGAAACCGGATGGACACCAGACGAAGAAACGCGGGTTCGCCCGCAAGATGGACGCCGAACAGTGGGCTGCGGAACACGTCACCATCGCGAAGGCCACGGGAAGGTACATCGAGCCGAGCGCCGGAGCCGTCAAGCTGGACGATCTCATAGAGGCGTGGATGGACAAGAAGCGCGTCGCCGTGAAGCCCTCATATATGAGGACGCTCGAAATAACATGGCGCGTGCATGTACAGCCGCGATGGGGGAACGTCCGTGTCGGTTCCGTCACGCGCGAGGAAGTGCAGCAATGGGTGAGTGATCTCACCAATGGCGTCAAGGACAAGAAGAACAGCACGGCCGAAGAGACGGCATGGCTGCATAAGCCGAAGAGCGCAAGCGTCGTATTGCGCGCCCACGGAATCCTTGCCGGAATCCTCGATGACGCCGTGGCCGATAGGCGGCTGCCGGACAATCCGGCGCGGCGCGTGGAGCTGCCGCGCAAGCCGAAGCGCAAAGAGGAACGGAACTATCTGACGGTGGAACAGCTCTACCGTTTGGCGGACGGTGCGAAGTGGCGGCATGACATCATCCTCACACTGGGATTGTGCGGGATGCGCTGGGGTGAGCTTGTGCCGCTCAGGGTGAGGGATGTGGATCTAGGCAGACGGAGAATCGCCATATCGACCTCAGCGCCGGTGGTGGACGGTCGCCCCCTGCCGGGAGATACCAAGACGCATGAGAACCGCATCATCATGTTCCCCAAGATGCTAGACGACATCATGCGCGCCCACTGCGAAGGCCGGGAGGACGACGCCCTTCTGTTCGAGGCTCCCGGCAAACCGGGGAGGATGATTCTTGAGAACGGATGGGCGTCGAGCAGGAATGACGGTTGGCTGAACGTCGCCTTGCGCCGTGCGAGCATACCCGGACGTCTGACGATTCATGATCTGCGGCACACGGCCGCATCGCTGATGGTCAAGAGCGGCGCGAACGTCAAGGCGGTGCAAAGGCAGCTCGGCCACGCGTCGGCCGCCATGACGCTGGACGTGTACGCCGACCTGTTCGACGATGACCTTGAGGAATTGTCGGAACGTATGGGCGAGCTGTTGAAGACCGTGCCCAAAATGTGCCCAAACGAGTAAAAGGAATCCCCGCAATCGTTGGAATTGCGGGGATTGTCAGTCGTGCCCTCGGTGGGACTCGAACCCACACTGCGCAGATTTTGAGGCTGCTTCCTCTACCAATTGGGATACGAGGGCATCCGTGCCTTCCAAGGAACGCACCCGACATACATTAGCACATGATCCGCGGCCGTCGACGTCGGCATGCCATCAGCGTGGCACCGACGCGGAAAGACATCGCGACCTACAATGAGAAAGGGGTTTCCGACAACAGGAACGACCGTCAGGAGGGACCATGACCGACAAGACCCATCGCCCGTTCGACCCGTGGCGTCCGGCTCCGCTCAAGGAGGAGTCGCGTACGCAGGTGCTGACGAGCCACTACTTCAACGTCGACCGCGTCAATTTCGAATCGCCGCAGGCCGGCAATATCCAACGCACCGTCGTCCACGTGAACAACGGCGACGCCGTCGCCGTCGCCGCCCTCACCGACGACGGACGCATTCCGCTGGTCGAACAGTACCGCATCCCCATCCACCGCTGGACGCTGGAGATCCCCGGCGGACACGCGAACACCCCGGACGAACGGCCCCTCGACATCGCCAAGCGCAAACTCCGCGAGGAGGTCGGCTACGAGGCCGCCGACATCCGCCAGGTGGCCCGGTACGTGAACACCCCTGGATTCTCCACGCAGTACACGTCGCTGTACTATGCCACCGGACTGACCGCGGTCCCGGACGACCTGACGCAGATCGGACCGGAGACGCCGCGCTCCGAGGTGCGGCTGTACACGATCGATGAGGCGTACCGGATGGTCGTCAACGGCACCATCGTGGACGCGAACTCCACCATCGCCATCCTGCGGCTGCGCTGCGGGTTGCCCGACGTGGAAGGACGCTGAACATACACGGACCCGCGTCGCGGGTCCCGGACGGCGATGGACGCACCGCATCCCGTGTCGAAGGGCGATGCGGCCATCGCCGGTATGCGTTAAAATCGCCAAAGGACAATCGAACGACAAGCGAAAGGGACTGGCATGGCCGCTAGGAAGACCGACGATACCGAGCACATGGAGCCCGTGCTCACCGCAGAGGAGCTGGAAGCCGTGGCGCAGGGTGACATCGAACCCAAGACCGAGACCGAGGAGGCCCCCGCCGAGGACCGCAAGCGCAGGGTCGTCGTCGCCGAGGACGAATCGGTGAACCGCATGGACCTGGTCGGCATGCTCGAGGACAACGGCTACGAGGTCGTCGGCGAGGCCGCCAACGGCGAGGAGGCCGTCGAACTCACCCGCGCCAAGCGCCCCGACGTGGTGTGCATGGACGTCAAGATGCCGCGCATGGACGGCATCACCGCCGCCGGCATCATCTGCGACGAGAACATCGCCCCCGTGGTGATGCTCACCGCGTTCTCCCAGCCCGACCTGGTGAAGAAGTCCACCGGCGCCGGCGCCATGGCCTACGTCACCAAGCCGTACGAAGAGTCCAAGCTCATCCCGGCGCTCGAGGTGGCCATGGGCCGCTTCGCCGAGATCAACGATCTGCTCGACAACGTCGAACGCAGCGAGAGCAAGCTCAAGGAGACCAAGGAGGAGCTCGCCAAGGCCCAGGCCGACCTGCAGAAGGCCCAGGACACCCTCGAGGAGCGCAAGCTCGTCGACCGCGCCAAGGGACTGCTCATGGACAAGGCCGACTTCTCCGAGCAGGGCGCCTTCCGCTGGATTCAGAAGACCTCCATGGACCAGCGCATCCCCAAGAAGCGCCTCGCCATGGCCATCATCGCGAAGTACGGCGATCCGAAGCCGGCTCGGGACGAACACTGATTGGGCTCCATGGCGGATACCGAATCCAATAACTCCAAGAAGACGCGCGGAACGCTGCTGGTCGTCGACGGCCACTCGCTGGCGTTCCGCGCGTTCTTCGCTCTGCCCGTCGAGAACTTCTCCACGGCCTCCGGACAGGCCACCAACGCCGTCTGGGGATTCGCCACGATGCTCTCCCAGGTCATCGACGCGGAGAAGCCGGACCACCTCGCCGTCGCCTTCGATGTGAAGGGCGGCACCTTCCGCAACACGCTGCTGCCGCAATACAAGGGCACGCGCGACGCCGCACCCGAGGAGCTGCTCACCCAGCTGCCCCTCATCCAGCGGATGCTCGCCGCGCTCGGCGTCACGTACATCGAGAAGCCCGGCTATGAGGGCGACGACGTCATTGGCACGCTCGCCACGATGGGCGAGCATGCCGGCTACCACACGCTCGTACTGTCCGGCGACCGCGACGCGTTCCAGCTCATCGACGACGACGTCACCGTGCTCTACCCGGGGCACCATTTCAAGGACCTCAAGCACATGACGCCGGAGGCGGTGGTGGCCAAATACAAGGTGACCCCGCAGCAGTACCCGGACTTGGCCGCGCTGCGCGGCGAGACCGCCGACAACATCCCCGGCGTGCCCGGCGTGGGCGACGGGTTCGCCGCCAAATGGATCAACCTGTACGGGTCGCTCGATGGCATCGTGGAGCACGCCGACGAGATCGGCGGCAAGAAGGGCGAGGCCCTGCGTGCCAACATCGACCAGGTGCTGCTCAACCGCAAGGTCAACGCGCTCGTGCGCGACGTCGACCTCGGTGTCGACATCGACGACCTCACCTTCGGCACGCCCGACGCCGGCAAAGTCGACGAGCTGTTCCGCGAACTCGAATTCGGTTCGCGCACGAAGAGCCGCATCCTCAAGACGTTCAACGGCGGACGCCCCGCATCCGCGAAGGCGTCCGGAGTCCCGGGCACCGCTGCGGCGCCGGCAGCACCCACGGAATCCGCGCTCGACGTCCCCGAAGCGGAGCATGCCGCGGACCCGGCGGCCATCGAGGCGTGGGAACACACGATTCCGCCGTCCGCGCGCGTGACGCTGCAAGCGGAGGGCGACGCCCGTCCGGGCCGCGCCTCGCTCAAGGCGATCGCCCTGCTCGCCGACGCGGCCGGGGACGATGCGCCGGCGTCCGCGCTGGTCGTCGAGGCACCCTTCGGCGAGGACGTCGCCGACGCGCTGTCGCAACTGCTGAAACGCCATGCCGGCACCCTCGCCGTGCACGGCTACAAGGAGCACCTGCACCTGCTCGCCGCAGGCGGGGTGGACCTGCCCCGACCCGCGTTCGACACCAAGCTCGCCGGATACCTGATCCGGCCCGACTTCCACGCCGATACGCTCGAACAGGCCGCGGCCCAGTTCCTCGACCTGCACGTGGAGGACGAGGAGAAGCCCAAGGCCACGCAGGGACTGCTCGACTTCGACGCCGAACCCGACGGCGGGGACGCCGAGGCCGGCGACGGGAACGACGACGGCCGCGCGGCCGCCGACCGCATCCTGCTGCGCCACGCCGCCATTGTCAGAGCGCTGGCACGCGACCTCGCGCCCAAGCTCGCGGAACGCGAGCAGACCACGCTCCTCGCCGACATCGAACTGCCCGTCTCCGAGGTGCTGTACGGCATGGAGAACGAGGGCGCGAGCGTCGACATGCGCCGCCTCGACGGCATGCGCGACGCGTTCGCGGCCGACGCCGAGCAGGCGCAGCGCATCGCATGGGACAACGCCGGCTCGCGCGTCAACCTGCAGAGCCCCAAACAGCTCGCCAAGGTGCTGTTCGAAGACATGGGCCTCAAACCCACCAAACGCACCAAGTCCGGCTCGTACACCACCAACGCGGACGCCCTGCAGACGCTCTACGTGCGCAACGCGGACGACGAGCGCGCCAGCGGGTTCCTCGGCGCCCTGCTGCGCCATCGTGAGACCAACAAGCTCAGGCAGATCGTCGCCACCCTCATCGACACCGTCAACCCCACGGACGGGCGCATCCACACCACGTTCGAACAGACCGTGGCCGCCACCGGACGTCTGAGCTCCGTGGACCCGAACCTGCAGAACATCCCCAACCGCAACGCGGCCGGTCGTGAGATCCGCTCCGCGTTCGTGCCGGGGGAGGGCTTCGTCTCGCTCATGAGCTGCGACTACTCGCAGGTCGAGCTGCGCATCATGGCGCACCTGTCCGGCGACGAGGCGCTCATCGAGGCGTTCAGAAGCGGCGCCGACTTCCACCGGTACGTGGCCAGCCTCGTCTACCAGCTGCCCGTCGACGAGATCAGCGCCGACCAGCGCAGCCACGTGAAGGCCATGAGCTACGGGCTCGCCTACGGATTGAGCACCTACGGCCTGTCCCAGCAGCTCAAGATCAGCCCCGGCGAGGCGGAGGCCCTCAAGGCCAAGTACTTCGCCACGTTCGGCAAGGTCCATGACTTCCTCGAATCCTGCGTGGCCCGGGCGCGCGAGCGCGGCTACACCGAGACGATGTTCGGCCGCCGCCGATACTTCCCGGCGCTGAGGTCCACGAACCGCGTGGCCAGGGACGCCGCCGAGCGCGCCGCCCTCAACGCGCCCATCCAGGGCACGGCCGCGGACATCATGAAGATCGCGATGGTCAGGGCCGACGGCGCGCTGCGCGGGGCCGGACTGGCCAGCCGCATCATCCTGCAGATCCACGACGAACTCGTCGTGGAGATCGCGCCGGGCGAGGAGGAACAGGTCACCAGGCTCGTACGCGACGCCATGGAGGGCGCGGTCCGGCTCGACGTGCCGCTGGACGTGTCCACCGGCATCGGCCCCGACTGGCAGCTCGCCGCCCACTGACCGCGCCGCCGCGTCCAGACACGTCCCGGCGCATGAAAGGAGCATGACACCCATGCCGAACCTCAACCAGGTCGTCGACGTCCTCCAGACCCTGTACCCGCTGCGGTACGCCGAGGAATGGGACGAACCCGGACTCATCGTGGGCGACCTCACGCGGCCCGTCACGCGGATCGCGTTCGCCGCCGACCCCACCATGGACGTCGTCGACGAGGCGATCCGATGGGGCGCCGAGCTGCTCGTCACCCACCATCCGCTGTTCTTCCGGTCCGTGCACCAGGTGTCCGGTCTGGGGCCGCGCGGCGACATCGTGAACCGGCTCAACCGCGCCGGATGCGCCCTGTGGGTGGGACACACCAACGCCGACGCCGCGGTGCGCGGCGTCGCCGAGGCGGCCGCCGACGGCTTCGGCCTGACCGACACGCGCCCCCTCGTGCCCATCGCCGACGACACGGCGCCGCACGCCGTGGGATTGGGCCGCGTGGGCCGGCTTGCGGAACCGGTCACGTTCGCCGCGTTCGTGCGGCGCGTGTACGACGCGCTGCCCATCGCCACCGCGCTCGGCGTGCAGGCGTGCGGCGACCCCGACGCGCAGGTCCGCACCGTGGCCGTGCTGCCCGGATCCGGCGACTCCATGTTCGACGACGTACGCGCCAGCGGCGCCGACGTGTACGTGACCAGCGACCTGAGGCACCATCCCGTCACCGACGCCATCGAACAGGCGCGGTACGAGGCGCGGATGCGGGGCGAGGGCGTCGCGCTCGGACACGGCGACGCCGCCGTCCGGCCGATGTTCGTCAACACGCCCCACTCGGCCATCGAATCGATGTGGTTCCGGTACGCCGTCGACGACGTCGCCGACGCCGTCGAACAGGCGACCGGCGTACGTCCGGACGTCAACTGGATACGCCGCAACACCGATCCGTGGACGTTCGCCATCCACGACGACGCGACGGGGGAGGGGCACGCATGAGCGGGCGCGGACCGGCGCGACACGACGGGACGGACGCGGTCCCTCGCACCCTCGACGCCAGCTCCGACGGCATCGACATGGACGTGCCCGCCATCGTGCTCGACAGTCGCGAGGTGTACCGTGGCGCCATCTTCCACGTCGACGACATGACCATCGGTCTGACACGCAACGACGGCGGACTGACGCGCATCAGACGCCAGGTGCTCCGCCACGCGCCCTGCGTCGTCATGCTCGTGCACGACGTCGCCACGGACCGGTACCTCATCGAACGCGAATACCGGGCCGGCAGTGACATCTACGCCTACGGCCTTCCCGCGGGGCTCATGGACGACGGCGAGACCGTCCGGCAGGCGGCCCTGCGCGAACTCGCCGAGGAGACCGGCGTGACGCCCGCGGACCCGCAGGCCATGCGCATCGACCACGTCGGCGACTACTACTCGTCCGAGGGCATGACCGACGAACTCGCGCACATCATGGTCATCCACCTCGACGCGTGGACGAGCGTGCCGCGACGGTTCGACCCCGACGAGCACGTCGAATCCGCATGGGTGGACTGGGACACGCTCATGGCGACGCGCGTCACCGCATCCAACTCGATCATCGCCATCCAGCACGAGACCATCAGACGGCTCGCCCGTAACGCCGCATGACGGCGAACCGATACCCAAAATTCATGCAACAATACGAATCCGCACATATGGAGGTGCGATACTGGTGAACATGCAGATACGACCAGGTCTAACCTATCCGTTCGGCGCCAGCTACGACGGCGCCGGCGTGAACTTCGCCCTGTTCTCCCAAGTGGCCGACAGCGTGGAATTGTGCCTGTTCGACGAGGACGACAACGAGACGCGCATCCGGATGACCGAGCAGAACTCCTACATCTGGCACAACTACATCCCGGGCATCCAGCCCGGACAGCGCTACGGCTACCGCGTGCACGGCCCCTACGACCCCGACCAGGGTCTGCGCTGCAACCCTGCCAAGCTCCTGCTCGACCCCTACGCCAAGGCCATCGAAGGCAACATCGACGGCGACGAGAGCCTGTTCTCCTACCGGTTCTCCTCCCCGGACGACACCGGCATCATCAACGACCTCGACTCCGCCCCCCACACTATGAAGTCCGTGGTGGTCAACCCCTACTTCGACTGGGGCAACGACCAGCATCCGCGCATCCCCTACCACGATTCCGTGATCTACGAGGCGCACGTGCGCGGCATGACCAACCTCAACAAGGACGTGCCGCCGGACATCCGCGGCACCTACGCGGGCCTCGCCTACCCGACGGTCATCGAATACCTCAAGAAGCTCGGCGTGACCGCCATCGAGCTCATGCCGATCCACCAGTTCGTCAACGACTCGTTCCTCCAAGAGAAGGGACTGTCGAACTACTGGGGCTACAACACCATCGGGTTCTTCGCGCCGCACAACGCGTACTCGTCGGCGGGGGAGCAGGGACAGCAGGTCAACGAGTTCAAGTCGATGGTCAAGGCCTATCACCAGGCCGGCATGGAGGTCATCCTCGACGTGGTGTACAACCACACCGCCGAAGGCAACCACATGGGCCCCACGCTGAGCTTCAAGGGCATCGACAACCGCGCCTACTACCGTCTCGTCGACAACGACCAGCGGCACTACTTCGACACCACCGGCACCGGCAACTCCCTGCTCATGCGCTCGCCGCACGCGCTGCAGCTCATCACCGACTCGCTGCGCTACTGGGTGTCCGAGATGCACGTCGACGGGTTCCGCTTCGATCTGGCCGCCACCCTGGCCCGCCAGTTCCAGGAGGTCGACAAGCTCTCCGCGTTCTTCGACATCGTCGAACAGGACCCGATTATCAGCCGCGTCAAGCTCATCGCCGAGCCCTGGGACCTCGGCTCCGGCGGCTACCAGGTGGGCGGCTTCCCCTCCAGCTGGTCCGAATGGAACGGACGCTACCGCGACACCGTGCGTGATTTCTGGCGCTCGCAGCCGTCCACGCTGCCTGAATTCGCCTCGCGCCTCATGGGCTCGTCCGACCTGTACCAGATGAACGGACGCCGACCGGTGGCCTCGGTCAACTTCATCACCGCGCACGACGGTTTCACGATGAACGACCTCGTCTCCTACAACGGCAAGCACAACGACGCCAACGGCGAAGGCAACCGCGACGGCGAAAGCAACAACCGTTCGTGGAACTGCGGCGTGGAGGGCCCCACCAGGATTCCCGACGTCAACGACCTGCGCCAGCGCCAGATGCGCAACATGTTCTCCACGCTGCTGGTCAGCCAGGGCATCCCCATGATCTGCGGCGGCGACGAGGTGGAGCGCACGCAGCAGGGCAACAACAACGCCTACTGCCAGGACAACGAGATCTCCTGGACCGACTGGGACCTCGACGGCGACCGCAAGGACATGCTCGAGTTCGTCTCCAAGCTCATCCACCTGCGTCTCGAGCATCCGGTGCTCCACCGGCGTCGCTTCTTCTCCGGACGCGAGCAGGGCGACGGCCCCGAGAAGATCCCGCAGGTCGAATGGTTCGACCACACCGGCTCCATCATGGACATGGCCGACTGGCAGAACACGCACGCGTTCTCGATGATGGTGTACCTCAACGGCTCCGACATCCCCGAGCTCGACTACTACGGCAACCCGATGGTCGACAACGACTTCATCCTCATCTTCAACGCGCACTACGAGCCCATCCAGTTCACGCTGCCCGACGAGCACTACGGGCACAAGTGGAAGCTCATCGTGGATACGCACAACCCCAAGGGCCCCGTGCTCAACTATGAGGCGGGCTTCTCCATCACCGCGCAGTCGCGCAGCTTCATGCTGCTCATGAGTGCACAGAAGCCGGAGCAGCCTCGCAACTTCTGACGGCTGGATGGCGTCGGCGGCGCGTCCGCGCCGACGCCATCGGCGTGTCACCGGTTTGACGTCGGCCGAAGCTGTGGTAATGTACTCACTCGTTGCCTCAGCGACACCTGCCCGGGTGGCGGAATGGTAGACGCGCTAGCTTGAGGTGCTAGTGCCTATTTTTAACAGGCGTACGGGTTCAAGTCCCGTCTCGGGCACAATCAAGACCCCGTGGTTCCGAAGGGAGCCACGGGGTCTTTCGTCATATCCTCGTCATATCCGTGCGTGGAATTGCTGCCGGCTGGTGGCGACACCCATTCACGCCGGCGGCCGGCATACGGCCCGTCAGGCGAGCGCGTCCTTGATGCCGCCGACGAAGTCGTCGAGGTCGTCGGGCTTACGCGAGGTGATGAGACGCCAGCCGTTCGCGTCGTCGACGGTCAGCGGCCTGTCGACGTACCTGCCGCCCGCGTTCTCGATGTCCGCGGCGATGTAGCGGCACGGCGACGCGGTCTTGCCGGCGATGAGCCCCGCGTTGACGAGCAGCCATGCGCCGTGGCAGATCGCGGCGATCGGCTTGCCTTCGTGCGCGAACTCCTGGGCGAGCGCGATCGCGTCCTCGTTCACGCGGATGCGGTCGACGTTGCAGGTGCCGCCGGGCACGACAAGCAGGTCATAGTCGACGGCCTGCACGTCGGACAGGCGCGTGTCCGGCGTGAGCGTCTCGCCCTCGTAGCGGTCGTGCTCCACGGTCTCGCACGGGTCGAGCGTGGTGGCGGCGAGCGTGACCTCGGCGCCCGCGGCCTTCAGGTCGCGCAGCGGGCGGGTCAGCTCCGTCTCCTCGATGCCCCAGTTGTTCACGATGATCAGCACCTTGGCATTCTCCACTGCCATGGGTTCCTCCTTGACGACGATGTTCGCTGATGCGTCTCCATTATGCCGCGTCCGAACGGGCCCGGGCGGAATCGGCGTCACATACGGCAGAGGTCCCGCATCCGTTCGGATGCGGGACCTCTGCAATACAGGTCGGGCCAGCGGGATTTGAACCCGCGACATCCTGCTCCCAAAGCAGGCGCGCTACCAAGCTGCGCTATGGCCCGTCGTGCCGGCATCGCGCAGGCACAATCAGCCATTGTACAATACAGGTGGCCGCGACGCCACGGAACGGCGCCACGGAACGATGGCACGGCACGTCGGCGCGGCACGACGACGGAACGACGGAAGAGGCGGACAACCGATGGAACGCATGGCGGAACGCATGGTCATGGGACGCCACCAGCGCGCCGAAACCGGCGGCCTCATCGCGTTCATCCTCTGCGCGTTCGCCGGCGCGACCGGCATGAACCTCTATCTGGAATACGCGTCCGCCATCTGGCAGGTCTCCCAGCGGCGCTTCACCGTCTGCGCCGGCATCGTGGCCGGATGCGCCGTCCTGTCATTCTGCATCGGTTACATCAGCAACTCCCGGTCCATGACCCTGAGGAACGGGTGGCTCGCCCCCATCCGCCGCATCATCGAGACGCTCGCGTTGTCCACCGTGTACGCGGCCACCACGTTCCTTTCCACGTTCGCGCTGCTCGCCGCCATCAACGCGGTGATGGGCACCCTGTTCGCCGGCTACATGTCGTCCGTGTGCGCCGCGTTCGCCGGCATGGTGGGATACATGACGTTCGTGCAGGCGCAGATGATGAGCGCCAAGACGCTCGCTTCCCTGCTGCCGTTCTTCGTGGTGTCCGGCGTGAGCGTGGCGGGCCTGACCACCGACGACCCGTACTGGTACCACAACAACTTCTCCCAGTTGGGCGACCGCACCACGTTCGCCGCGACCATGTTCAACTCCACGCTCATGCTCGCCGGCGTGTGCGTCATCATCGTCAGCTACTTCGCCGTCTCCGAACTGCTCACCATCGAACGGCTCATGCGCCTGTGGCATGACCGCACGCGTGACGATCCGAACCGCGGCTACGACATCCCGCACTTCACCGCGCGCATCGTCATCCTCAGCGTGCTGCTCACGCTTTCCGGCATCTGCTTCATCGGCATCGGCGCGTTCCGCTACACGCCCCACAACCTGCTGCACAACGTGTTCGCCAAGGGACTGCCGTTCGTCATGCTCGCCCTGTTCCTGCTGCTGCCGTGGCTTGCGCCGCGCATCAGCAAGGTCGTCATGGTCGGCTCGGATCTGGCGGCCCTGCTGTGCGCCGTGTTCTGGGGGAACATGATGCTCGGCCGCAACACGCTCACCAACGTGGAGGCGCTCGCCGGCATGCTGTTCCTGGGCTGGTTCATCGTGTTCTCCCGGCAGATCGCCGCCATCGAGGCGGATCGTGTGGCCATGGAGCTCGCGCACGCGCAGGTCGGGGGAGGCCCCGCGCCCGCCGGCGTCGGGGGTCCGTCCGCCATGGATGTCCGGGACGTGGCGGACGCGGCGTCGGACGTCCGTGAAACGGTCCGGGCCGCGGGCCGTACGACGGAGCCGCTGCCGGAATCGCGCATCGCCTCCGATCGGTGACGGCGAACGGGACGGCCGCCGTCGGCGCCGTCCACCCATGACATCCGCCGGTCATTCCCGTCGCCTATCCTTGACGGTGGTTTTGTTTCGTTGACGACGGACGGGAGACCGCGGGCGCACGTCGGTGCCCTCCGCGCGGGTGGTCCGTCGGTTCCGCACACGTACGATGAGGCAGTAGGGAGATCGTATGACCGACGTGAAGTCGCCGTCCGCCTTCGAATCCGACGAGTGGCGTTCCGGCATGCCCGATGGGGAGACGCCGTCCGTGGGGGAGCGGACCCCCGATGCGGGTCCGGGCTCCCGTCTGTACGTCCCCGATTTCGACGAGCTCGTCGCCCCGGTCGACCTGCCGCGCAGGCGTCCGCCGCTGCCGTGGGTGGTGGGGGCCGTCATCGCCGTCATCGTCGTGGTGGCCGTGGTCGCCGGCGTCATCGTGGTCCGTCCGTTCTCCGCCGTCCGCGCCGCCGACTATTCGGCAGGCACCAGCCAGACCTCCGCCCTGCAGAAGAAGTACGTCGCCGCCTCCACGGCGGTGGATGACGCGTTGTCGTTCCTGTACGCGCAGGACGGCTCGTATGACGCCGACAAGGCCGTCGCGCTCAAGCAGAAGGCCGTGGCCCTGCGCAAGGCGGTGAAGGCGTTCGGGAGCGAACGCGCCATGCGGGACCAGAACGTCGCGGACGCGTACGACGCGTACTCCCGTCAGGCGTTGCATTTCGTGGACCTCGCCACGAATCTCGCCGACTCCGCCAAGCCGCTCTCCGATGCGCTGTCCGTCTGCAACGCCACGCCCAGCGCCACCATCTACGACGACGACTTCACCTCCCAGTACGAGCAGTACATCAGCGCCTGCGGGGAGTCCGTGAAGACCCTCAACAAGGCGCCCGCCAAGGTGGTCACCGACCTGGCCGACACCATGGCCTCCAACCTGAGCTCCATGACCGACATCATCAACCAGATGAAGGGCATCGGCAACGCGTCCTCCCTGTCCTCCGGCTCCTCGCAGCTCCAGCAGCTCCAGGACCTCTCCTCCCAGCTCGTCGACCTCGACCTGTCGAGCGGCGCGCTGACCGACTTCAGCGACAAGCTCCGGCAGGCGCGCGACAACGCCGACCCCACGGCGCTGCTCAAGAAGCTCAACACCGTGCTCAAGCAGGGGTACGAGGAGAAGTCCAAGCACTGATTCCCACGACCGGCACCTTGCCGGACGGTTCTGGACGTCATGGCGCCCTCCGCACGCCCGTCCCGATACGATGGGTGGCATGAGCGATACCATGAACTCCCTATGGGCCGCGCCGAAGGCGGACGGCCCCCTTGACTCCACCGTGACCATCCCGGGCAGCAAATCGCTGTCGAACCGGTATCTCATGCTGGCGGCGTTGGGCACGAAGCCCGTCACCCTCGTCGGCCTGCTGCGGTCGCGCGACACCGAACTGATGATGGGGGCGCTCGAAGCGCTCGGCGTCACCTGCACGCCCGATCCCGACGACGACACCACGGTCACCGTCACACCGCCCGCGGACGGCCGCTTCCACGGCAACGTTGACGTCTACTGCGGTCTCGCCGGAACGGTGATGCGGTTCGTGCCCGGACTCGCCCTCCTCGCCGACGACGTCGTCCGCTTCGACGGCGACGAGCAGGCGTACGCGCGTCCGATGAAGCCGGTACTGGACGGACTCGAACAGCTGGGCGCCACCATCACGTACCACGGCGAGGAGGGATTCCTGCCGTTCAGCGTCACGCCGCCGCGGCACGACCGTGGGGACGCCTCGACGGACGGTGAGGGAGCGCCGCGACGGGCGCACGTCGCCATCGACTCGTCGCAGTCGTCGCAGTTCATCTCCGGACTGCTGCTCATCGCCTCGAGACTGCCCGGCGGCCTTACCCTCACGCACACGGGGGAGAAGACGCCGAGCCTGCCGCACATCCGCATGACCGTCGCCGACGTCGCCGCCGCCGGCGGACACGTCGACGCCGACGAGGACGCGCGCACATGGACGGCGGCGCACGCCGACCTCCAGCTGCCCGGACGGGTCGTCGTCGAACCGGACCTGTCGAACGCGGCGCCGTTCCTCGGCGCGGCGCTCATCGCCGGCGGCACCGTGCGCGTGCCCCACTGGCCCGCCTCCACCACACAGCCGGGCGGCCTTCTGCCCGGATATCTCGAACGGATGGGCGCGACCGTCACCTTCCCCGAGGAGGATGGCGTACGCACCTGCCAGGTCACGTCCGACGGCACCATCCACGGCCTCGGCGACTTCGACCTGACCGCCGCCGGGGAGATCGCCCCCTCGCTGGCCGCCATCCTCGTCTTCGCGGACGCGCCCACGCGCATGATCGGCATCGGGCACCTGCGCGGGCACGAGACGAACCGTCTGGCCGCGCTCGTCGCCGAGATCACGCGCATCGGCGGCGCGGCGCGCGAACTCGAGGACGGCATCGAGATCACGCCGGTGCCGCGCGCGGAGCTGCACGGCGCGGTGATGGAATCCTACGCCGATCATCGCATGGCCACGTTCGCCGCCATGATCGGACTGTCCGTGCCGGGCGTGCACGTCGTGGACGTGGAGACCACGCGCAAGACGCTGCCGGACTTCGTGGGCATGTGGACGAGGCTGCTGGAACGCTGACCGGGTCGCTTCGGCGATCGAGAGAGCGCCCGCGGCGGCGAGACGACGAGGGCGCGCCCGCAACGATGACGAAGGCCGGGCACCGACGATGTCGGTGCCCGGCCTTCGCGTTCATGTCCGGTCGCCTATCCGGCGACGGGACGGTCCCATCGGACTCACTTGGTGAACGTGTTGCCGTAGGTGTCCTCGCCGGCCTCCGCGATCGCGGCGGACTTGCGGGCGATGGCCAGCTCCTCGTTGGTCGGGATCACGGCGATGACCACGGAGGAATCCGGGGTGGAGATGACGCGCGGCTCCTTGGAGCGCTTCGCGTTCTTCTCCTCGTCGAGCTTCACGCCGAACGGGGCGAGCTTGTCGCACACCATCTTGCGCACGATGTCGTCGTTCTCGCCGACGCCGGCGGTGAAGGTGATGACGTCGCAGCCGCCCATCTGGTAGGTGTAGTTGCCGATGTAGCTCACGATGCGGTGCACGTAGACGTCGAGGGCCAGCTTGGCGTCCTCGTTGCCCTCGGCCACCAGACGGTGGACCTCGCGCAGATCGCCGAAGCCGGTCATGCCCATCATGCCGGAACGCTTGTTGAACAGGGCGTCGAGCTCGTCGACGTTCATGTGGGCGTTGCGGATGAGGTGGAAGACGACGGCCGGGTCGATGTCGCCGGTGCGGCCGCCCATGACGAGGCCCTCGAGCGGGGTGAGGCCCATGGAGGTCTCGACCGGCTTGCCGGAGATCTCGGCGGAGGCGGAGGCGCCGTTGCCGATGTGCAGGACGATCTGCTTGAGGCCTTCGGCCGGCTTGCCGACGACCTCGGGCACCACGGAGGAGATGAACTCGTGGGAGGTGCCGTGGGCGCCGTAGCGGCGGATGTGGTACTGGTCGGCGATCTCCTTGTTCAGCGCGTACGTGCTGGCGGCCTTCGGCAGCTGGAAGAAGAAGGAGGAGTCGAACACGAAGATCTGCGGCACGTCCGGCAGCAGGGAGCGCATGACCTCGGCGCCCTTGGCCTCCGGGCCGTTGTGCAGCGGGGCGAGGACGGCCAGGTCCTTGACCTGGTTGATGGTCTTGTCGGTGACGAGGGCCGGCTTCGGGAAGAGGGAGCCTCCCTGGACCACGCGGTGGCCCACGGCCACGATGCCCGCGTCGGACAGCTTCGGGCCGTACTCCTCGAAGAAGCCGAGGACGCGCTTCAGACCCTGCTCGTGATCGTGGATCGGCTCCTCGAGCTCGTGCTTCTCACCGTTGTACTCGTGCTTGTAGTGGCCGTCGATCGGCTCGCCGATCTTCTCGACGAGGCCGGAAGCCAGGCCTTCGCCGGTTTCGAGGTCGACCAGCTGGTACTTGATCGAGCTGGAGCCGGAATTGATGACAAGGACGGTTTTCGCCATTGTGGGCATCCTCCATTGTGATTCGTCTGTCCCGCTTCAAGACGGCGGGCTACCGTGATTAGATTACTCGTTGCTTGCTACAAAGACGTGCCGTCCCCCGATGCGGGCGCATCGGGGGACGGCACGGGACGGCACGACGGGAACCGGTCCTACTGCGCCTCGATGGCGGTCAGGGCGATCGTGTTGATGATGTCCTGCACGAGGGCGCCTCGCGACAGGTCGTTGACCGGCTTGTTGAGGCCCTGGAGCACCGGGCCGATGGCCAGCGCCCCGGAGGAGCGCTGCACCGCCTTGTAGCCGATGTTGCCGGCGCACAGGTCCGGGAACACGAACACGTTGACATGTCCGGCGACCGGATCGCCCTTGGCCTTGGTGGCGGCCACGGTGGGCGACCATGCGGCGTCGAACTGGATGGAGCCGACGACCGGCAGGTCCGGCGCCTTCTCCTTGAGCAGGCGGGTGGCCTCCTCGACGACATCCACGTCCGGGCCCTTGCCGGAGCCGAGCGTGGAATAGGAGAGCATGCCCACCTTCGGCTCGATGCCGAACGCCCGGGCGGTCTCGGCGGACTGCAGCGCGATCTCGGAAAGCTGCTCGGCGTCCGGGTTGAGGTTGATGGCGCAGTCGGCGAATACGGCCACATGATCCTTGAAGCACATGAGGAACGCGCCGGAGACGAGCTTCTGGCCGGGCTTCGTCTTGATGACCTGCAGGGCGGGGCGCACCGTGTTGGCGGTGGAGTTGACGGAGCCGGAGACGAGACCGTCGGCGTAGCCGAGCACGACGAGCATCGTGCCGAAGTAGCTGGCGTCGGTCAGCTGCTTGCGGGCCTGCTCCTCGGTCATGCCCTTCTTCGCTCTGAGCTCGCACAGCTTCGCCACCATGGGCTTGAGGATGTTCTCGTCGTCCTTGGCCTGGAAGCGGGCACGCTCGAGGTACTTGAGCCCCAGTTCGCGGCCGCGAGCGAGAATCGCCTCCCTGTCGCCCACGATGATGAGGTTGACGATCTCACGTTCGAGCAGGAAGTCGGCCGCCTTGATGATGCGGTCCTCTTCGCCCTCCGGCAGGACGATGGTTTTCTTGTTGCCCTTCGCCTTGCCGAGCAGGCCGTACTGGAACGCGTACGGGGTGACCGGCGGCTCGATGTCCGCGTCGAGCGCGGCGAGCACCTGCTCGGTGGGCGCGTTGCGGCGGAACGTCTCCAGGGCGAGGTCCTTGGTGGTCTCGTCGGTGAACGGGACCTGCGGGATCGTCCAGACCGGCAGGCCGTACTTGGCGAGCGTCTCCTTGACGGAGACGGCGTGGCGGGGCTCGCAGCCCGTCACGAAGATGCCCAGCACCTTGTTGCCGGCGGCCTCGACGCCCTCGATGGACAGCTTCACGGTCTCGTCCAGCTCATGCGGCCAACGGTCGATGGTGCACACGGCCAGGAACACGCCGGCCTGCAGGTCGGCGGCGACGTTCGCGTTGAACTCGTAGGAGGTCGGGTCGTTGACGTGCGACTTGTCCGTGCCGACGATGAGCGCGGCCTCGGCGCGGGAGACGTCGAGCGCGTCGTTGAACCGGCCGACGATGTCGCCACGGGCCGTGTCCTTGTCCGCGCGGACCGTGTGCACGTCGAGGCCGGTGGACAGCGCCACGCCGAGACCGGCGTTCGAGGCGGAAAGCAGGATCGGGGTGAAGTCGTCGTGGTTGGACACGGCGGGACGGAACACCATCGTCTTGTACTTGGAGGTCAGCGCGTTGAGGACGCCGTAGGCGACGACGTTGCGTCCGTTGGCGCCCTCCGGGCTGGCGATGTATACACGGGTGACGGTCACGATGTCTTGTCTCCTTTGATAGCAACACTGAAAGTGGGACCATCACTCATTCTAACGACGTTCGGCGGCGCCGCCGTGAATTGTTGCCGGTTCTTTCCCGTGAAGGGGCCCAGGCGTGCAAAAACAGGCAAACCATGCAAAACGCCCGCCGGGGATCCCGACGGGCGTTATGCATGGGGTGATGGCGGGCGCGCGTGTCGCCGGATCAGCGCTCGCGCTCCCATTCCGGGGTGTCCGCCTCGGCCGGTCCGTGGTTGTAGTCCACAAGCCGCCAGCGCACCTCGTCGTCGGACAGGTCCATGGGGGACAGGCGCACCCAGTGCGCGTTGCGCATCGAGACGACGGACGCGAACGTCGGATCCACGCCGGACAGGCCGAGCAGCGTCTGCACGGTCTGCGAGATCCACGCGCCGTGCGAGAACATGTACAGGTCGGTGTCGTCGCCGGCGCGCGTGGACCAGTCGAGCAGCGCCTCCACGCCGCGCTCGCCCACATGCTCCTTCGGTTCGGCGCCGTACTTGAGCTCGCCGCCCGTATGGTCCATCCACGAGCGGAAGTCCTCCGGGTAGCGTTCGGCGAGCTCGGAGACTGCATGCCCGTCCCAATCGCCGAAGCTGCGCTCGCGCACGCGGGCGTCGTCATGCACCTCGACTCCGGCGGCCGCACCGCCGAGCACGTCGGCGAACGCCTGCGCGGTGGCGTGCGCGCGGGAGAGGTCGGAGCAGACGATGAGACGGTCCGTCACGCTGGGACGCTGGTCCACGTACAGCGATTTGAGGGCCTCCGCGGTCCGGCGGACCTGCCATTCGCCCACGGCGTCGAGCGGGATGTCGACCTGTCCCTGCAGACGGTGCGCGGCGTTGTACGAGGTGCGGCCGTGGCGGATCAGGAAGATGGAACGGACGTGGCGCATCATCGCACGCTTTCCGGATGCTCGAGGCCAAGCTCGATCTGCGGGCAGTCGCGCCACAGACGCTCCAGACCGTAGAATTCGCGCGACTCCTCCTGCATGACGTGGATCACGTAGTCGCCGTAGTCGAGCAGCACCCACTGTCCTTCGGTCAGTCCCTCGCGCTGGCGCGGCTTGCGGCCGCCGCACTTGAGGTAGAGGTCCTTCTCGATTTCCTCGGCGACGCCGAGCACCTGGCGCTCGTTGGAGGCGCCGGCGATCATCATGACGTCGGTGATGCCGAGCGGTCCGGTCACGTCGAAGGCGACGATGTCGGTGGCCTTGACGCGGTCGGCCGCCTCGGCGGCGATGCGGATGTCGTCGATGGATGACTGCAAAGCGGGCATGTGGCTCCTTGTGGTGTCTTGTCTTGTGGTGTCTCGTGGGTGCTCGTGGGGAGGCCGTGCGTCGGACCGTCCGGACGGACGCACGGTCGCGGAGGTGGGGGAGGAGGGGAGAGAGGAGAGAGGACGCCGGGCGGCGGTCAGCGCTCCCAGGCGGGCTTCCAGCCCTCGACGTTGTGCTGCGTGTTCTCCGAGTAGACCATCGTGTCGTCCGGCACGGCGTGGCGCACCACGGAACCGGCGCCCGTGGTCACGTTGTCGCCGACCTCGACGGGCGCGACGAACAGGTTGCCGGCGCCGACGTGGCAGCCCGCACCGATATGCGTCTTGTTCTTGTGCACGCCGTCGTAGTTGGCGGTGATGGTGCCGCCGCCGATGTTCGTGTGGTCGCCGAGCGTGGCGTCGCCCATGTAGCTCAGGTGCGGCACCTTCGTGCCGTTGCCGATGTGCGCCTTCTTCATTTCGACGAACGCGCCGGCCTTCGCCTCCTCGCCGAACTCGTTGCCCGGGCGCAGGTACGTCCACGGGCCGATGTTGGTGGCGCGGCCGATGTGGGACTCCTGCACGCGGGAGCGTTCGACGACGGCGTCCGCGTCGACGACCGCGTCGATGAGCGTGCTGTACGGTCCGACGACGGCGTTCTCGCCGATGACGGTATGGCCCTGCAGGAAGGTGCCGGGCAGGATGACGGCGTCGCGTCCGATCTCGACGTCGTCCTCGATCCACGTGGTGTCCGGGTCGAGGATCGTGACGCCGTCGCGCATCCACGCCTCGCACACGCGGCGGTTGTGCGCCTTGGCGAGCGCCGCGAGCTGCACGCGGTCGTTGACGCCCTCGACGCTCAGGGGGTCGGGCGCGGTGAACGCGCCGACCTTGCCGTTGGCGCGGGCGGTCTCCAGCGCGTCGGTGAGGTAAAACTCGCCCTGCGCGTTATTGGACTTGAGGTCGGCGATGGCGCGGGTGAGCAGTTCGGCGTCGAACACGTACACCGACGTGTTCACCTCCTGCACGGCCAGTTCGCTGCGGTTCGCGTCCTTCTGCTCGACGATGCGCAGCACGTCGCCCTCGCGGTCGCGGATGATGCGGCCGTAGCCGGTGGGGTCGTCGAGCACGGTGGTGAGCACCGTGGCGCCGTCGCCGGAGGCGTTGTGGAAGTCGATGAGGCTGCGCAGCGTGCGCGCGTCGAGCAGCGGCATGTCCGAGGCGGCGATGAGCACGGGGCCGCTGATCGGCCCGTGCTGCGTCAGCTGCGCCATGGCGCACTGGACGGCGCGGCCGGTGCCGGGGATGTCGTCCTGGTTGACGATGGTCACGTCCGGGTCGTAGCTGCGTGCCGCCTCGGACACGCGCTCCGCCTGGAAGTGCACGACCACGGCGAGCGTGTCCGGGTCGAGGGCCCTGACCGAGTCCATCACACGGTTGAGGAAGGTGCGCCCCGCGAAGGTGTGCAGCACCTTGGGCTTGTTCGAACGCATGCGGGTGCCCTCGCCCGCGGCGAGGATGATTGCGGCTGTCACTGCCGAGGATGCCATATGTGTGTCGTTCCCTTCACTGGCGTTGGTTGTTCGCGTTTCCACGCGACTAACAATAGACGGCCGCCGGGATGTGCCGGACGGCCGTCAATGGTTCCGCCCCCGTGACGGAGGACCGTGCGCGAGGGCGGAATGGCGTGTTCCCCCACCTGGATTCGAACCAAGACAAAGGGTTCCAAAGGCCCGTGTGCTGCCATTACACCATGGGGGAGCGGCGGCTTCCACCGCCAAGTGTTCATTTATACCATAAGGTCAGGCGAAAAGGAAACCCTGCCCATGGTGCTCGGGGTACGTCTCGAACAGCTCGGCCACGGAGCCGTCCTCGAACACGGCGCGGATGGCGCTGGCCAGCAGCGGCGCGATCGACAGGACGGTCAGGCCGTCCCAACGCTTCTCCTCCGGAATCGGCACGGTGTCGGTGAGGACCACCTCGCGCGCGCCGCACTCCTTGAGACGGTCGACGGCGGGACCGGAGAGCACGCCGTGCGTGGCGACCACGGTGACGGAGTTGGCGCCGGCCTCCTTGAGCACGTTGCAGGCGCCGACGATGGTGCCTGCGGTGTCGATGAGGTCGTCGACGAGCACGCAGTCCTTGCCCTTGACGTCGCCGACGACGCGGTTGGCGACCGCCTGGTTCGGACGGGTGATGTCGCGCGTCTTGTGCACGAACGCGAGCGGGCCGCCGCCGAGGCGCTGCGCCCACTGCTCGGCCACGCGGATGCGGCCGGCGTCCGGGGAGACGACCGCCACGTTGTCCAGATGGCCCTGGAAGCGGTCGCGGATGTAGTCGACGAGCACCGGCATCGCGATGAGATGGTCGACCGGGCCGTCGAAGAAGCCCTGGGACTGGGCGGCGTGCAGGTCGACGGACATGATGCGGTCCGCGCCGGCGGTCTTGAGCAGGTCGAAGACGAGACGGCAGGAGATGGGCTCACGGCCGCGGTGCTTCTTGTCCTGGCGGGAGTAGCCGAGGAGCGGGCAGACGGCGGTGATGGAGCGGGCGGAGGCGCGCTTGAGCGCGTCGATCATGATGAGCTGCTCCATGATGGCCTTGTTGATGGGCTTGTAGTGGCTCTGCAGCACGAACACGTCGGCGCCGCGCACCGATTCGGTGTAGCGCACGTACATCTCGCCGTTGGCGAAATCGTATGCGGTGGTCTCGAGCACGTCGATGCCGAGCTGGTCGGCGACGTCCTGCGCGAGTTTCGGATGAATCCTTCCAGTGACGAGAATGAGGTTCTTGTCTGGCTTTCCTTCGAGGATTGCGCTCACCGTATCTCCCATGCGTTGTGATTGTCCGGTTGTCGCCTTCAGTGTAATGTGTCTCGCCGACCTGCGGACGGGCCGGGCGTCGGCGGACCGTCCGCAGGGGGAGAAGGCGCACGGCGACGTCAGTCCGCGGCTCCCACCCAGCGCTCGATGGCCGCCTTGATGGTCTGCGCGTACAGGTCGCTGCCCTTGTTCGGATGGATGCCGTCCGAACCGAACACGCCGGGGTTCGCCTTGGCCGCGGAGTCCCAGTCGACGAGCAGCACGTTGTCCGGATGCGCTGCGGCGAAATCGGCCATGACCTTGTTCGTGCCGGGGATCCAGGCGCGTTCGCCGTGCGCGTTCACGAGCACGAGCATCTGGTCGGGGCCGATGAGCTCGTAGACCCGCTGCAGCTGCGCGGTGGTCATCTCCGAGTTGGTGCCCAGACCGATGATCACCCATTGCCGCATGGTCCCGGCGTCCATGGCCGTGCGCATGATGCCCGGGGCCACCATGATGGACCGGGACACCGAGGCGTCGATGCTGATGCCGGGGAAGACGGAGTTCAGGCCGCCGGAGGAGGCGAGCATCACGGAATCGCCGATGGCGGTGATCTGATCGCCGGTGGGCATCTGACGCGTCCGGCGGGGCTGCGGCACCGCGTTGCGCGGCAGCTCGCCGTTGAGACGCGCCTCGCGCTCCATGCGGGCGAGCTCGCGCGCCTGCTCCTCCAGCTGGATCTGCGTGGAGGTCTTCTCCGGGGCGTTCGTCACGCCGATCACGCAGCCGGAGACCACCGCGATGAGGATGATGTCGACCACCACGGCGCGCAGGACGTGCGCGGCCGTGGGGTGGGGGTGCGGGAAGACGACGAACAGGGACGAATGCCGGGCGGCGGGCTTCTCGACCAGCAGCCAGGAGAGCGTTGCGGCGCACGCGGTGAGCGCCAGCGTGGCCACGAGGATCCATCGGCGGTCGGCGCCGGGGACGAGCCGGGGAAACTCCGCGGTGACGAGGATCCACAGCGGCCAATGCCACAGGTACACGCCGTACGAGTATTTGCCGAGCGCGGCGAGCGGCTTGAACACCATGAGGTCGCGCATCCACGAGCCGGGGGCGATGGTGCCGGCGATGAGCGCCACGGACAGCACGCTGGCGAGGATGATGCCCCCGTGGAACGCGGTGGCGTCCTGACGTCCGAGCGCCGCCATGAAGCCCAGGGCCACGAGGGCGACGAACGCGACGACCGGGGCCGCGGCGGCGGCCAGCCTGGACGGCAGCGACGCATCGGACGAGCGCGCGTCCACCGCATCCGAGTGTGCGGTTCGTAGCATCCGACGGGACATGGGGGAAACCGACGGCGGCATGGTCGTCGCGGGCAGCGGAACGGGAGCCGGGACGTTGCCGAACGACGGCACATCCCGCATGGCCGGCATCGGTACCGGAGCGGACGCGGGAGACGGGACGGCGGGGGCGGCGTCCACGCCCGTCGTACGCGTCCTGCGCGGACCGGAATGGGGCGCGGCGACGAACCATGCGAGCGCGACGCCGAGCAGCAGGCCCACGGCGTGCGTGTCGGCGCCGAAGTAGACGCGGGTGGCGTCGGCCTTGGAAGCGTAGAGCGTCCACATGGCCCAGCCGCTCGCGGAGGCGAGCCCCAAGGGGATGACGGCGGACAGATGGGTGCGGCGGATGCGCCACATGAGCCAGGCGATGAGCGGCACGACGACGTAGAACTGCATGAGCACGCCCACGAACCACAGGTGACGCAGGATCTGCGGGTTCATCTGGTTGAAGTAGTCCTGGCCGTTGACGATGGCGTACCAGTTGTAGCAGCCGAGCAGCGTGGTGACGACCTGGTCGCGGATGCCGACGAGCGCGTCGCGGTCGGTCATCCAGGCGAGGGTGACCACCGCGGGCACCAACATGATGAGGGCCGGATAGAGGCGCGCGGCGCGACGCGGGATGTACCGCGCCAGATCGGGGCCTCCCGTGCGTTCCAACGAACGGAACAGGCTCAGCGCGATGAGGAACCCGGACACGGTGAAGAACACGTCGACGCCGTAGAAGCCGCCGGGCATCGCCGACTGCGCGCAATGGTAGATGATGATCGCGATGAGCGCGAACCCCTTGATGCCGTCCAGGCCCACATAGCGACGGCGTTGTTTCGTTACAGCCACTTCCGATACCGCTTACTGCTCAGACTTCTCTCTCTTCGCCCGTTCCCGGAATGGGACGGACGGGGGAAGAGTGTACCAACGACCCTCGAAGTGGCGGCGTCCCACGGGAGCCTCCGGCTCGGAGGGTGCATGGCTCGGGGGTGTCCGTGTCGCGGGTCGGCTTCCCGGGGCCGCGGGACGGTGAGTGGCGGAGAACGACGAAAGGGCATCCCGTGCGGCTGCGGGATGCCCTTTCGGTCAGGTCAGAGACCGGATCCGGATGGTCGGATGATGCGCGCGGAGACCGCCGCCCGCATCACTCCCATTCGATGGTGGCCGGCGGCTTGGAGGTGCAGTCGAGCACCACGCGGTTGATCTGACGGCACTCGTTGGTGATGCGGGTGGAGATCGTGGCGAGTACGTCATAGGGGACGCGCGACCAGTCGGCGGTCATGGCGTCCTCGGAGCTGACCGGGCGCAGCACGATGGGGGAGCCGTAGGTGCGTTCGTCGCCCTGGACGCCCACCGAGTGGACGTCGGCGAGGAGCACGACGGGGCACTGCCAGATGTCGCGGTCGAGGCCGGCCTTGGTGAGCTCCTCGCGGGCGATGGCGTCCGCCTCGCGCAGCACGTCGAGGCGCTCGCGGGTGATCTCGCCGACGATGCGGATGCCGAGGCCCGGGCCCGGGAACGGCTGGCGCCAGACGATCTCGTCGGGCAGGCCGAGCTCGGTGCCGATGGCGCGCACCTCATCCTTGAACAGGGTGCGCAGCGGCTCGACGAGCTGGAACTTGATGTCCTTGGGCAGGCCTCCCACGTTGTGGTGGCTCTTGATGTTGGCCGCGCCGTCGCCGCCGCCGGACTCGACGACGTCGGGGTAGAGCGTGCCCTGCACGAGGAACTTCACCTCCTTGCCGCGGGCGCCTGCCTCCTCAAGGACCTGGCGTTGGGCCTTCTCGAAGGTGCGGATGAACTTCTCGCCGATGATTTTGCGCTTGCGCTCCGGCTCGGAGACGCCCTTCAAGGCGTCGAGGAAGTCGTCGGCGGCGTCGACGGTGATCAGACGGATGCCGGTGGCCTCGACGAAATCGTGCTTGACCTGCTCGACCTCGCCCTTCCTCAGGAGACCGTGGTCGACGAACACGCAGGTGAGCTGGTCGCCGACTGCCTTGTGGACGAGGGCTGCGGCGACGGCGGAGTCCACGCCGCCGGACAGGCCGCAGATGACCTCGGCGTCGCCGACCTGCTCGCGGATCTTCCTGACCTGGTCGTCGATGATGGAGGAGGCGTCCCAGTCGGAGCCGAGGCCGGCGCAGTCGTGGAGGAACGTCTCGATGAGCTTCTGGCCGAGCGGGGTGTGCTTGACCTCGGGGTGCCACTGCACGCCGTACAGCCTGCGGGACTCGTCCTCCATCGCGGCGACGGGGGCGCCCTCGGTGTGGGCGAGGACCTTGAAGCCCTCGGGCGCGGTCTTGACGGCGACGCCGTGGCTCATCCACGTGCTCTGCTCGGCGGGGGAGCCGGCGAGGATGCCTTCGGCCGAGTCGATGACGGTCTCGGTCTTGCCGTATTCGCCGAGGGCGGCCTTGTCGACGTCGGCGCCGAGGGCGTAGGCCATGGCCTGGAAGCCGTAGCAGATGCCGAGCACCGGGACGCCGGCCTCGAACAGCTTCGGGTCGACTCGCGGGGCGCCGGGCTCGAACACGGAGGCCGGGCCGCCGGAGAGGATGATCGCCTTCGGATCCTTGGCCAGCATCTCGTCGACCGGCATGGAGTGGGGCACGAGTTCGGAATAGACGTTGGCCTCACGCACGCGACGGGCGATGAGCTGGGCGTACTGGGCGCCGAAATCGACGACGAGCACAGGACCTGTTGCCATGGAAATTCCCCTAACGTTTATCGTGATGTAACTTGGGTGGTGTCGTGACGATTATCGCCGTCGAGCCAGACAAGGCCATATGGCCAAATTCATGTGCGGAAAACGAACAAACAACGCCGGGTGACCCCACCAACACGCCGGGAGCGAACACAATGAAACGAACGTGGCCGCATCCGGTTGACGCGGCCTATCCGGCCGTATTCCAACGTTTTCATGTCTTGTCGTCAAAAAAGGGATGCGCACAATCGGTCGGCGAATTCACACAAAACCAGCAATTTTTGCAACATTTCCGAACATACTCGCAAGAAATCGTTCAAAAGTCGCGTTGTCCTCGTACCATATCGAGTGATTGGGAGCGGGAAACCGCGTAACCGCAAGGTTATGGGGCCTCGCGACCGAAACAGAAATAATCAATCGCGCGCGATCCCCCGATCGTGTGCAGGAGTACAGGAGTACACATGACGAGTCCTGTTATTGGCACCCCCTGGAAGAAGCTGAACGCTCCGGTTTCCGAGGAGGCCCTCGAAGGCGTTGACAAGTACTGGCGCGTTGCCAACTACCTCTCCATCGGCCAGATCTACCTGCGTAGCAACCCGCTGATGAAGGAGCCCTTCACCCGCGAGGACGTCAAGCACCGTCTGGTCGGCCACTGGGGCACCACCCCGGGCCTGAACTTCCTGATCGGCCACATCAACCGCTTCATCGCCGACCACGGCCAGAACACCGTGATCATCATGGGCCCGGGCCACGGCGGCCCGGCCGGCACCTCGCAGTCCTACCTGGACGGCACCTACACCGAGACCTTCCCGAAGATCACCAAGGACGAGGCTGGTCTTCAGAAGTTCTTCCGCCAGTTCTCCTACCCGGGCGGCATCCCGTCCCACTTCGCTCCGGAGACCCCGGGCTCCATCCACGAGGGTGGCGAGCTCGGCTACGCCCTGTCCCACGCCTACGGCGCCATCATGGACAACCCGTCCCTCTTCGTCCCGGCCATCGTCGGCGACGGTGAGGCCGAGACCGGCCCGCTGGCCACCGGCTGGCAGTCCAACAAGCTCGTGAACCCGCGCACCGACGGCATCGTGCTGCCGATCCTGCACCTCAACGGCTACAAGATCGCCAACCCGACCATCCTGTCCCGCATCTCCGACGAGGAGCTCCACGAGTTCTTCCACGGCATGGGCTACGAGCCGTACGAGTTCGTCGCCGGCTTCGACGATGAGGACCACATGTCCATCCACCGTCGCTTCGCCGACCTGTTCGAGTCCATCTGGGACGAGATCTGCGACATCAAGGCGACCGCCAACACGGACAACGTGCACCGTCCGTTCTACCCGATGATCATCTTCCGCACCCCGAAGGGCTGGACCTGCCCGAAGTACATCGACGGCAAGAAGACCGAGGGCTCCTGGCGTTCCCACCAGGTGCCGCTGGCCTCCGCCCGCGACACCGAGGCCCACTTCGAGGTCCTCAAGAACTGGCTCGAGTCCTACAAGCCGGAGGAGCTGTTCGACGAGAACGGCGCCGTCAAGGACGACGTCCTCGCCTTCATGCCGAAGGGTGAGCTGCGCATCGGCGCCAACCCGAACGCCAACGGCGGTGTGATCCGTGACGACCTGAAGCTCCCGAACCTCGAGGACTACGCCGTCAAGGAAGTCGAGAAGTACGGCCACGGCTGGGGCCAGCTCGAGGCCACCCGTCGTCTCGGCGTCTACACCCGCGACATCATCAAGAACAACCCGCACGACTTCCGCATCTTCGGACCGGATGAGACCGCCTCCAACCGTCTGCAGGCCTCCTACGAGGTCACCAACAAGCAGTGGGACGCCGGCTACATCTCCGATGAGGTCGACGAGCACATGCACGTCTCCGGCCAGGTCGTCGAGCAGCTGTCCGAGCACCAGATGGAAGGCTTCCTCGAGGGCTACCTCCTGACCGGCCGTCACGGCATCTGGAGCTCCTACGAGTCCTTCGTCCACGTGATCGACTCCATGCTCAACCAGCACGCCAAGTGGCTCGAGGCCACCGTTCGTGAGATCCCGTGGCGCAAGCCGATCGCGTCCATGAACCTGCTGGTCTCCTCCCACGTCTGGCGCCAGGACCACAACGGCTTCTCGCACCAGGATCCGGGTGTCACCTCCCTGCTGCTGAACAAGTGCTTCCACAACGATCACGTCATCGGCATCTACTTCGCCACCGACGCGAACATGCTGCTGGCCATCGCCGAGAAGTGCTACAAGTCCACCAACAAGATCAACGCCATCATCGCCGGCAAGCAGCCGGCCGCCACCTGGCTGTCCCTCGACGAGGCTCGCGCCGAGCTCGAGAAGGGTGCCGCCGCCTGGGATTGGGCCTCCACCGCGAAGTCCAACGATGAGGCCGAGATCGTGCTTGCCGCCGCCGGCGATGTCCCGACCCAGGAGATCATGGCCGCCTCCGACAAGCTGAAGGCCATGGGCATCAAGTTCAAGGTCGTCAACGTGGTTGACCTGCTCGCTCTGCAGTCCGCCAAGGAGAACGACGAGGCCCTCTCCGACGAGGAGTTCGCCGACATCTTCACCGCCGACAAGCCGGTGCTGTTCGCGTACCACTCCTACGCGCACGACGTGCGTGGTCTGATCTACGATCGCCCGAACCACGACAACTTCAACGTCCACGGCTACGAGGAGGAGGGCTCCACCACCACCCCGTACGACATGGTCCGCGTGAACGAGATCGATCGCTACGAGCTGACCGCCGAGGCCCTGCGCATGATCGACGCCGACAAGTACGCCGACAAGATCAACGAGCTTGAGGCCTTCCGTCAGGAAGCCTTCCAGTTCGCGGTCGACAACGGCTACGATCACCCGGACTACACCGACTGGGTGTACTCCGGCCTGAACACCTCCGAGAAGGGCGCCATCACCGCTACCGCCGCCACCGCCGGCGACAACGAGTGATTCGTCTGATCACGAGGTGATCGTCCTCTGAGAGGATGATTGCAGCCCAAGGGGCCCGGGAAGCGCTTCCCGGGCCCCTTTCGCATGCTTTGACGCATATCTCACGCAGATGTACGCAAGATGGCTGAGACACGGTGGCGGTTGAGACACGGCGGCGAAGGGCCCAAGCGCGTTCCGCGTGGGAATGATGCCGTGTGGCGCCCGATTCTATAGGAACGGACGTTTGAGGGTGCCTGTAGGCGGTGCATACGTCCGTTTCTATAGGAACGGGTGTTCGGCCCAGGGGATTGGGACCGTGTGGCGTCCGATTCTATAGGAACGGACGTTTGAGGGTGCCTGTAGGCAGTGCATACGTCCGTTTCTATAGGAACGGGTGTTTCGTCTGGGGATTGGGACTGTGTGGCGTCCGATTCTATAGGAACGGACGTAACTGCCGCTGGGAGATGTCCCTGGTGCCTATTGTTCTTTCGAAAAGATACGAAAAAGACCCATGCAATGGAATCACACGGGTCTTGCTGTTCGTGGAGCTAGGGGGATTCGAACCCCCGACCCTCTCCATGCCATGGAGATGCGCTACCAGCTGCGCTATAGCCCCGTATTCTGTTATTCGGCAACCATTCGGATGCCTGGTGGAGCTAGGGGGATTCGAACCCCCGACCCTCTCCATGCCATGGAGATGCGCTACCAGCTGCGCTATAGCCCCGTATTCTGTTATTCGGCAACCATTCGGATGCCTGGTGGAGCTAGGGGGATTCGAACCCCCGACCCTCTCCATGCCATGGAGATGCGCTACCAGCTGCGCTATAGCCCCGTATTCATTTGTTGTGGCCGCTTTTTGAGCCTCGTATACATTACGACGAGCTGCCGAATCATGCAACTACGGCATGTCGCGCGGAATTCCGCCATTTTCGTCGTCGCCATTCCGCCGTCGCTGTCCCGTCGCCATTCCGTCGTCTTACGCACTGGCCATGACAAAGGCCGGGAACCATGCCGTCGCGGGACGGCGTCACGGTTCCCGGCCTCAGGTCGCGGGAGATTCGGCGTCTCCGCTTAGGCGTCAGTCCTTGGCGATGGTCTTGCCGGCGGTCGGGCCGGAGGCAAGGTTCTGGATCTCGGTGACCTCGAGGACCGGGATCACCGCCGGCTTCTTGGTGCCCTTCTCCTCGGCGACCTTCACCTGCTCCTCGTAGATGGCGTCGTCGGAGTGCAGGGTGACGGTGCCGCGGAAGCGGTAGCCCTTCTTCTCGGCGAGGTTCGCGAACGCGATGACCAGCGGGGAGCCGTCCTTGAGGTTCTCGTAGGCCTGGCCGGCGGTGCGCTCATGGTAGGCGATGTGGTTGTCGTCCAGCACGAACAGGCTCATCTTCGGGCCGAGGTCCAGCTGGCCGTCCTTGGAGACGGTGGAGATCCAACCCAGGTTGTTCTCGATGAATTCCTTCATTTCCGCGGTAATCGTTGCCATATCGGTGTCCTTTCCATACGATGGGGTATCCGGTTCCACATTACCCAATCGGCCGGGGACGTGCGCCGGGCCCGCGCCGGATTCGCTGTGAGCATGCTCACCTTGTCCTGTGCCCGACGGCCCGCTCCGGTGCTTCCGTACGGACCGGCGGATGCGCCGCGCTCCTTCGCTTGCGGCCGCATGTCGCGCGCCGATCGGGCCGTATCGTGGTAACGATGCCGGACGCCGGTCCGGCGACGATTGCGAGGTGATGGCCCATGGATGTGCGCGGATGGTTCGGGACGTTGCGTTCCCGATGGTCGCGCTCCTTCCCGCCGAACCTCGCCCGTCTCATGCTGCTCGCCTGCGCCGCGCTGTGGGGCGGCAGCTACCTGCTCGCCAAGGTGGCGATGGAGGCGATTCCGCCGCAGTGGCTCATGGGCCTGCGCATGTTCGGCGCCTGCACATGCATGCTCGCGCTGTTCCATCGGCACATCCTGCCTGCGCTCCATCGGGGCATCGTGGTCCCCGCGCTGGTGGTGGGCGTCACCTATTGGGGGACGATGGTCACGCAGACGATCGGTCTGAAGACCATCGACCCGGGGCGCAGCGCGTTCCTCACGGCCGCCTACTGCGTGCTCACCCCGTTCGCCTCGTGGATCGTGGCGAAGGTGCGTCCGCGCGCCGTGAACCTGGTGGCGGGCGTGATCTGCCTCGTGGGCGTGGGGTTCGTCTCGTTGAAGAGCGGGATGGGGCTGTCCCTGTCCGTCGGCGACTGGTTGACAATCGGCACCGCCGTGGTCTTCTCGTTCAACCTCACCTGTCTGGGCGTGTACACGAAGCGGTTCGATCCGATCGCGGTGACGTTCGTGCAGTTCGCCGTGGCCGGCGTGCTCTTCCTCGTCGGCGCCGCGTTCACGGAGCCGACGCCGGACGCCTCCTGGCTGGCGCCACAGGTGGTGGCCAGCGTCTGCTACCTGTTCCTGGGGGCCACGATGGCCGCGCAGATCATGCAGAACATCGGGCTCGCGCATGTCCCGCCCTCGCAGGCGTCGATCATCATGTGCACGGAGAGCCTGTTCGCCGTGTCCTTCTCCGCGCTGTTCTGGGGTGAGCGCATCACATGGAGCTCCCTGGTGGGCTTCGCGCTCATCTTCGCGGCCGTGCTGCTGTCCGTGGTGCATCCCACGAGGCATTCGCTCCACCGCAACTGAATGCGTGGGGAAGCGTCCGGACGTCCCTTAAGGATGCGATGTGTGGAGATTTCGCCATGACCGTGTGGGCATTCTGCACCTTTGCGGAAAGCTTCGGCGCGCGTCCAGCCAAAACGGTTATCTTCGACGATGATGAAGTTTCTCAAAGGTCTTTCCGTCTCCCAGATCGTCGCAGGTTCGCTGGCGGCGGTCACCTCGTTCCTGTTGTCCGCGAAGATCGGCGTCGCCGGCTCGGTGATCGGCGCGGCGGCCAGCTATGTCATCTCCACGGTCGCGGCGAACGTCTACCAGAACGTCCTCAAGGCGTCCGGGGAGAAACTGCAGTCCGTGAACCCGCTGTCCGGTGACGGCGACGCGGGTGCGGCGTCCGAAGACGGGGAGGGGGCCGCCTCGGATGACGAGGCTCCCGCCTCCGCCGAATCGTCCGCGGCGGCGTCCGCCGTGGGGCCGGTCCCGTTGCCGCCTCGTCCGGGCGCCGCGGACACGTCCGCCGCTCCCACGGGCGACGACGTCGACCCGGAGGCCACGCAGATCGGACGGCTGCCCCACGTGGCCGCGCCGCGCACCATCGGTTCGCGCGACGTGCGCAGCGGGGAGGATATGCTGCCCCGCACCAACACCACCGCCTACACCGTGGATTCGATCCGCAAGGAGCGCCGGCGCCGCATCAGCCCCAAGCATATGGCCATCATCGTCTCCGTGGTGTCCGGCCTGCTCGGCGTGGCGTTCGCCGCCGGCCTGGTGCTGCTGTTCACCAACGGCAACGGCACCGACACCGTGGTGAAGGACACGCTGAACCGCACCACCACGACGCAGACCACCACGGGCGGCGACGGCTCCACGACGCCGAAGGCCCCGTCCAAGCCGGAGACCTCCGACGACGGATACGATTACGGCACCGGATCCACCGGCAAGGACAAGGAGTCCTCCGGCTCCTCCCAGTCCGGTTCGACGTCCTCCGGCACCTCTTCGTCCGGCTCGACGTCCGATTCCACCGGTTCCGGTTCGACGGGCTCGTCGTCCGGTTCGTCCGGTTCGTCCTCGTCCGGTTCGTCGGGTTCCTCCTCGTCCGGTTCCACCGGTTCCGGTTCGACGGGCTCCACGGATTCGTCGACGGGTTCCTCCTCGTCCGGTTCCACCGGTTCCGGTTCGACGGGCTCCACGGATTCGTCGACCGGGTCTTCGTCGGGTTCGACGGATTCGTCCGGCTCCTCGTCCGGCACCGGTTCCTCGGGCGAGTGAACGGCGCGGGATCGGGGCGTCACGCCTTGACGGCGCGGATGACGATATGCCGTCCCGTGTGGTCCGTCGTGGCGAACAGGTAGGCGTCCCCGCCGTCCTTGAGCTTCAGCCTGCGCCGCAGCGCCTCCACGGACATGGGGAAGTTGCGCACGGCGATGTTCGCGTGCGTGAGGTCGGACAGCGCCGCGCGCAGCTCCTTCCTCCCCATCGTGGAGGTCCTCTCCACCACGAAACGCCGTCCCGGGAACCCGGCGACGTCATGGCCGGCGAGGAACAGATGGCTGTTGCGGCCCACGGCGTGCACGTCGAAGCGCTCCTCGAGCAGGCTGAAGCATCCTGCCTTCATGACCGAGGCGTTCGGTTCGAACAGGTATGTCCGCGCCGGGACGCCGTCCCCGTCGCCCGTGACGGTCGCCGCGTCCGGCCCGGACCTGCCGTCCGTCTCGGACGCGTGGCATTCCAGCCGCTGGTCGTCGTTCACGCACACGAGCAGCGGGTCGTCGCACGTCCCCCGTCCCACGACGAGCAAAAGCTCCTTGCATTCGTTGCCCGTGGATACCAGATGCACCTGCTCCACGTGCCCCCGGAAATCCTCCACCGTCTTGCGCCAGTCGAGCATGGGGGAGAGCTTGACCATGAGATGCGGCGTGACGGCGAGGATCGCGTCCAGCATGCCCAGCACGTCCGGCGTGCAGTCGGCGATGGCGTAGGTGCGTCCGCCGTGCCCGTCGCGGCGTGCGGGGTCGATGAAGACCATGTCCGCCCGATCCATGGACGCCACGTAGTCGGACGCGTCCGCCTGCACCACGTCCACATGGCCAAGCCCCAACGCGGCCATGTTGTGGCGGGCCAGCGCGCACAGGTGCGGCTGTCGCTCCACATAGACGGCGCGGGTGAACGCCCGCGACATGTACGAGCAGTCCACGCCGAAGCCTCCGGTGAGATCCACCAGCACGCCGGCCGGCCCTTCCGCGCCCGCCTCCGGGGCGACGATCCGGCGGGCCAGCGCCTCCTTGTAGCGCGCGGTGAACTGGGACGAGCACTGCTCCATCGACAGGTGCGGCGGGTAGAGCACATCGTCGCATGCCGCCCACTCCGGCAGCTTGCGCGACGCCGTCCGCCATCCGGCGATCTGGTCCAGCGCCATCGGCATGTCCACGTCGGCGTCGCGCCGTGCGTGCAGGGCCAGGTCGCGGACGTCGTCGTGGCGGTGCGCGGCGACGAACGCACGCGTCGAATCGGAAATCATCATCCTGCCATTCTACGGTCCGTGCCGTGGGCCGGGGCCACGGACGGTTCACCGCGAATTCACCGTGGCCGGGGCCGGCGGGGTGGCGCAAGTCCCCGCCATGGGACTAGACTTGACGACGTTTGGCCGGAGAGGATCCGGGCCAGGGCGTCCGCGGGGTCCGCCGGCGCCCATGCGACGGGACGGCGGGAGCCTCCCACGTGGGATGCGAAAGGCGGGTGAGAGACGATGTTGAGGATGTTCAGCACCATTAACGGCCAGGTGGAGCGTGTGGACAAACCGGAGAACGGCTCCTGGCTGTGCCTGAGCGAACCGACCGACGTGGAGCTCGCCACCGTCGCCTCGGAGACCGGCATCGACCTCGCCGACCTCAGGGCCCCGCTGGATGACGAGGAACGCTCCCGCGTGGACGTGGAGGACGACTACACGATGGTCATCGTGGACATCCCCACCGTGGAGGAGCGCGGCGGCCGCGACTGGTACGAGACCATCCCGTTGTCGATCATCGTCACCGAGAACCTCATCATCACCGTGTGCATGCAGGACACGCCCGTGCTCCACCCGTTCATGGAGGGCACCATCCGCAACTTCTACACGCACATGCATTCGCGGTTCATCCTGCAGATCCTGTACCGCAACGCCACCATGTACCTGCGCTACCTGCGCATCATCGACCGCGAGAGCGACAAGCTCGAGCTCAAGCTCCGCCATTCCATGCAGAACCGCGAGATCGTGATGCTCATGGAGCTCTCCAAGACCTTGGTGTACTTCACCACGTCCCTCAAATCGAACGAGATCGTGATGGAGAAGCTCAACACGCTGCAGCGCATCAAGCAGTACCCGGACGACGCGGACCTGCTCGACGACGTCATCACCGAGAACAAGCAGGCCATCGAGATGGCCAACATCTACAGCGGCGTTCTCGCGAACATGACCGACGCGTTCGCCTCCATCGTGTCCAACAACCTGAACAACGTGATGCGCATCTTCACCATCATCTCCATCACGCTGTCCATCCCCACGCTCATCTTCTCCATGTACGGCATGAACTTCCAGGAGGGCATGCTCGGCATGCCGCTGACCGGCAGCCCATGGGGGTTCACCATCATCATCGTGCTGTCCATAGCCCTGTCCGCCGTGGTCACCTGGTTCCTCACCCGCTCCCGCATGTTCAAGTGACGTGGATGACGGGCATGGGGAAGCGGACGACGGCGCGCGCCATGCGCCACGCCCCGGGACGGGCCCTGCGCAGGGCCGTCGCGGCGCTCGCCGTCGCGGCGGGCGTCATGCCGCTGGCGGCGTGCGGCGAGGCCCCCTCCACCTTCACCCAGCCGGAGGGACCCACCATCGCGATCGGCGTCGCCGCCGACGAACCCGGGCTTGCGTTGTGGCACGACGGGTCCTACGACGGGTTCGAGGTTGACGTGGCCCGCTACGTGGCGGGCAGGCTCGGGTACGCGAACAAGCAGATCGTCTTCAAGCAGGTGCTGCCGTCCGACAGGGCCTCGCTGCTGGACGACGGCACGGTGGACATGGTCGTCGCCGGCATGCCGATGCCCGACGGACAGGATACTCAGGACGACGGTTCCGCGCCCGCCTACGCCGGACCGTACCTCACCGTCGCGCAGGGCCTGCTGGCGCGCGTCGGCGACGGGGACGACGCCGACACGGTGCATCCGGACGCGGACGGGATCCGGGACATGCGCTCCCTCGCCGGCCGGAACGTGTGCGTGGTCGCCGGCGCGGGCGCGCGCGAGGCGCTGCTCGCCGAACAGCCGAAGGCCCGGGTGCGCGAACGGGACACCTACCCCCAATGCGTCACCGACCTCATGATCGGCACCGCGGATGCCGTGGCGGGGGATTCGGTGGTGCTCGCCGGGCTCGCCAGGGCCGTGGGCCGGGCGCTCGTGACGCGCGTGCCCGGCATCTCCTACGGGACCGTGCGGTACGCGGTGGCCGTCGCCCCGGGGGCGGAGACATTGGCCGACGACGTCGCCGACGCCATCGCCGACATGCGCGCCGACGGAACCTACGCGGAGGCGCTGGCCGGGCTGACGGACGCCACCGGATGGCGCGCCTCCTGACCGTCGGATAGGATGGGCGGGCCGAAGACACACGAAGACCGAAGGAGAGACGCGATGCGACGTGGGCCGCTTACGGCGGGGGAGAAGGTGCAGTTCACCGACCGCAGGGGCAGGAAGATCACCGAACAGCTGATCGCCGGCGGCTCGACGCAGACCGAACACGGCCTCATCCTGCACGACGACGTCATCGGACGGACCGAAGGCGTCGTCGTCACCACCGTCACCGCCAAACGGGACGCCCAGACCAACCCGCTCCACCCGGAGCGCGACGCGGGCAAGCCGTGGAAGGCGGCGCGCGCCATCGGAGGATGGCAGTACGCCGTGATGCGCCCCCGGCTGGCCGACTACGTGCTCTCCATGCCGCGCGGCGCGCAGATCATGTACCCGAAGGACATCGCCCAGGTCATCCAGCTCGGCGACATCCGCACTGGCCATCGGGTGCTCGAATCAGGCGCCGGCTCCGGAGCCATGAGCCTCAACCTGCTCGACGCGGTGGGGGAGGAGGGCTCCCTCACCACCATCGAGCTCAGGCCCGACTTCGCGCGCGTGGCCGAGGCGAACGCCACCGTCTACTACGGGAGCCGCCCCTCCTGGTGGGACCTCAGAACCGGCGACTTCGACTCCGTGGCGGCCGGATTGCCCGAGCACGGCTACGACCGCATCGTGCTCGACATGCTCGACCCGTGGAACCGTCTCGGACAGGCGTGGCGGGTCATCGCCCCCGGCGGCGTGCTCATCGCCTACGTCACCACCACCACGCAGATGAGCAGGCTCGTCGAGGCGCTGCGCGCCGCAGGCGTATGGACCGAGCCGGCCGTGCAGGAGACACTGGAACGCAGCTGGAAGGCGCAGGGATTGGCCGTGCGCCCCGACCATCAGATGATCGGACACACCGGCTTCCTCGTCGTCACGCGCGCCATGGCGCCCGGATTCGAGGCGCTGAGGAAGCGCGAACGCCCCACCAAGGACACCGTCACCGACGTGGACGACCTCACGCCCGAGGAGCGTGAGGCGCAGCTCGAGGACCTCGAACTGCGCGACATCTCCGACCGCAAACTGCGCAAGGTGCTGCGCGACCTCGACCGGATGGTCGACGCGCTGCCGGAACGGTAGTCGGCGCCGCGCGATGGCGGTACAATTGTTCAACTATCGTCGTGAACGTTCACAAGAGATCATGGGTGGACGTGATCGGCGCCGTTGCACAGACGGAACCGTCATCAGGAGGGACGACATGGGAGCCAATCCGCGCAAGGTGGCCAAACGGGCCGGAAAATACGGCCACATCCTCATCATCATGCGGCATGCGAAGGCCGAACCGTTCAGCGCCGACGGCGACTACGGGCGCGGGCTGACCTCCAAGGGCCTCAAGCAGGCGAAGAAGGTCGCCAAGGGGCTCGCCGACATGGGGCTCGTGCCGGACATGATCGTCTGCTCGGCCGCCAAACGCGCCCGCCAGACCTGCGGCAAGATGCTCAAGACCTTCGGTGACGCACCCAAGGTCGACTACCATCAAAGCCTGTACGAGGGCGGCATGCAGGCGGTGTTCGACGAGCTCACCCACGCGAAGGACAAGACCCGCGTGCTCATGGTGCTCGGACACGAACCCACCGTCTCGATCGCCAGCCAATGGCTCGCCTCGTCCGAATCGGACCCGGAGCGTCTCGACCTGCTCAACCTGGGGCTCCAGACCGCCGGCGTCGTGATGTTCGGCTCGGACACGCCCATCCAGGAATGGCAGGTGCACTCCGGAGACCTCATCGCGGTGATGGGGCCTGACGACTTCGAGTGAGGGGCTTCCGGCCGGTATATGGGCATGCCGGCGTGACGGCGGCACGGGCGGCGTATACTCGCCGCTCGTGTACTCGTCCAGCTCCTTGACTCCTGTTCCTCAAGGGCGGGGAAACGGCGGTATAAAGCCGATTTATAGCGACACTTCAACGTTGCTGATGACCCTGTTCGCGGGTTGGTTTGATAGGCTGGGCGGGTTGAAAAGCCGTTTCGTTTACGACAGCAGTATGGAGGATTCATGGCTGCACTGACGTCCGTGTCCGGATTCCCGCGCATCGGTCAGAACCGAGAGCTCAAGAAGATCATCGAGGCCTACTGGAAGGGGAACGCCACCCTCGACGACGTGCACGCCACCGCCAAGGAGCTGCGCGCCAAGCACTGGAGGCTCCAGGCCGAGGCCGGCGTGGACCTCATCCCGAGCAACGACTTCAGCTACTTCGACCAGTTGCTCGACACCGCCATCCTGCTCAACGTGATCCCGGAGCGCTACCAGCGCCTCGCCTTCGCCGAGCCGGAGGAGACGCTGTTCGCGATGTCCCGCGGCTATCAGGGCGACAAGGGCGACGTCACCGCCCTGCCGATGAAGAAGTGGTTCACCACCAACTACCACTACATCGTCCCGGAGATCGAACCGTCCACCGAGATCAAGCTCAACGGCACCAAGCCGTTCGACGAGTACCTCGAGGCCAAGGAGCTCGGCATCGAGACCAAGCCGGTCCTCATCGGCCCGTACACGTTCCTCAAGCTCGCCCGTGACGACGACGCGCAGGAGCTCACCTTCGACAAGGGCCTCGTGAACGCCGTCGCCGCCGTGTACGCCGAAGTGCTCACCCGGTTCAACGAGCTCGGCGCCAAGTGGGTGCAGATCGACGAGCCGTTCCTCGTGCTCGACAAGCAGCCGGGCGACGTCGAACTCTTCAAGAGCCTGTACGCGAAGATCCTGCCCGCGCGCAAGGGCGCGGTCAAGGTGCTGCTCAACACCTACTTCGGCCACATCGCCGACGTGTACGAGACCGTCAACCTGCTCGGCTTCGACGGCATCGGCCTCGACCTCAACGAAGGCAAGGACGAGAACCTCGCCGCCGTCGCCAAGTACGGCGTGGCCGAAGGCACCGTCATCTTCGCGGGCGTCGTCAACGGCCGCAACATCTGGCGCAACGACTACGCCGCGAGCCTCGGCCTCGTCGACGCCCTGAGGCAGGTCACGCCGAACGTCGCCGTCTCCACCGCCAGCTCCCTGCTGCACGTGCCGTTCAGCACCGAAGGCGAGACCGCCCTCGACCCGGCCGTGCTCAAGCACTTCGCGTTCGCCGTCGAGAAGCTCGGCGAACTCAAGGAGATCGCCGGCCTCGCCGACGCCACCGACGAGGAGCGCAAGGCCTCCGCCGCGCTCAAGGCCAACCAGGCGCTGTTCGACGGCACCCGCGTCGCCCCCGACGCCGCCGTCGCGGCGCGCATCGCCGCCCTCACCGACGCCGACTACACGCGCCAGCCCGCCCGCGCCGAGCGCCAGAAGCTCCAGCGCGAGGCCCTCGGCCTGCCGCTGCTGCCCACCACCACCATCGGTTCCTTCCCGCAGACGCGCGAGATCCGCGCCGAGCGCGCGAAGTTCCGCAAGGGCGAGATCACCAAGGAGGCGTACGACCAGTTCATCAAGGACCAGATCGACGCCTGCATCAGGCACCAGGAGGAGATCGGCCTCGACGTGCTCGTCCACGGCGAGTTCGAGCGCAACGACATGGTCGAATACTTCGGCCAGAACCTCAACGGCTTCCTGTTCACCAAGAACGCCTGGGTCCAGTCCTACGGCACCCGCTGCGTCAAGCCCCCGATCGTCTGGGGCGACGTCTCCCGCGCCAAGCCGATCACCGTCGAGTGGTCCGCGTACGCGCAGAGCCGTACCAAGCACGTCATGAAGGGCATGCTCACCGGTCCGGTCACCATCCTCAACTGGTCCTGGCCGCGCGAGGACATCACCCACGAGCAGCAGACCCAGCAGCTCGCCCTCGCCATCCGCGACGAGGTGCTCGACCTCGAGGCCGCCGGCATCAAGGTCATCCAGATCGACGAGGCCGCCCTGCGCGAGAAGCTGCCGCTCAGGAAGACCGACTGGCACTCCAAGTACCTCGACTGGGCCGTGCCCGCGTTCCGTCTCGTGCACTCCGGCGTCAAGCCCACCACGCAGATTCACACGCACATGTGCTACTCCGAGTTCAACGACATCATCCGCGACATCGACGCGATGGACGCCGACGTGATCTCCTTCGAGGCGTCCCGCGGCGACCTCGTCGTGCTCGACGCCATCCACGAGGCCAACTTCGAGACCGAGGCCGGCCCGGGCGTCTACGACATCCACTCCCCGCGCATCCCCTCCGAGCAGGAGATCGAGGAGCGCATCGGCGAGATCCTCAAGAAGATGGACGTCGAGAAGGTGTGGATCAACCCGGACTGCGGCCTGAAGACCCGCGGCAACGCGGAGACCTGGCCGAGCCTCGAGCATCTCGTGGCCGCCGCCAAGGCCGTGCGCGCGCAGCTCGGCAAGTGACGGCCCCGCAGACGGACCGGACACGGAGCCGGCCGTCGGCGTGAGGAACGAACAGGAGGCTCCCTCGCCAGAGGGAGCCTCATCCATGAAGGAGACGACATGCACAAGCCGATGTTCTCGCTCGAGGTGTTCCCGCCCAAGAGGGACGCCCCGGTCGGCACCATCTACGACACGCTGGACGGACTGCAGGGACTCGACCCGGACTTCATCTCGGTGACCTACGGGCACGGCACCCACGCCGACCGCACGGCCACCGCGCGCATCGCCAACACGATTCGTAAGGAGTACCGCATCCCCACCGTCGCGCACCTGACGGCCCTGTACTCGGACGAGGCCAAGGTCGACGAGGCGCTCGAGATGTTCGAGCACGCGGGCGTCGGCGGCGTGCTCGCCCTGCGCGGCGACTACATCGAAGGCGAGGAGCCCGTCGGCGTGTTCGAGCACGCCATCGACCTGGTGCGCTACATCCGCGAGCGCAGGCCCGACCTCAAGGTGTTCGGCGCATGCTACCCGGAGGGCCACATCCAGGCCGAATCCCTCGACAAGGACATCGAACACCTCAAGGCCAAGGTGGACGCGGGCGCCAGCCACCTGATCTCCCAGCTGTTCTACGACAACGGGGACTTCTACCGGTTCCTCGACAAGGTGCGGGCCGCCGGCATCGAAGTTCCGATCGAGGCGGGCATCATGCCGATCTCCGGCGCGAAATCCGTCCGATCCATGGCGGATAAGAACAACACGCGCATCCCCGGGCCCGTCGAGGCCCTGCTCGAACGGTGGGGGAACGACGTGCCCAGTCTGCGCGAGGCCGGCATCAACTACGCCTCGGCGCAGATCACCGATCTGGTGGCGCACGGCGTGGACGGCGTGCACCTGTACACGATGAACCGCCCCGCCACCACGCGCCGCATCTGGCGCAACGTGCGCCCCCTGTTCGCCGACGCCGAGTGAGGCCGGGGTCCCGGGATCTCCGGGATCTCCGGGATCTCCGGGACCTCGGGGACGGAGACCTCCGGGACATGGCGGGACGGTCCGGCGGGACGCGCCGCGCGCAGTGTACATTAGCTAAGTATGAACGCAAACGACGCATTCCGCCCCACCGCCATGGACCTCATCCGCGCGGGGCTCCAGGACCTCGACGAGGCACGGTCCATGCTCGGCCGGCTCAAGGCGGACGGGGTGCCCGACGAACGACTGCGGTTCGTGCTCAAGGCCCTCGGCGAAGCCTGCGATCCGGACGCCGCGCTCGCCAACCTGGTGAGCATCACCAACGCCGTGCAGAGCCAGGGCCGTGACTTCGACCACATGGTGCCCGACGAGGCGGCGTTCGAACGGCTCGTCACCGTGCTCGGCGTGTCCGACGCGCTCGGCAAGCTCATGCGGTTCAGGCCCGAACTCGTCGAGGCCGCCTCCAGGGACGCCTGCAACAGCCACCTGTACAACCACGCGCAACGACGCGCCCACATCCTCAAAGCCGTCGGCGCCGATCCGGACGAGACCGCCGCCCCCGTCGCCACCCTGACGCTCGCCGACGCCGCCACCGCGTTGCGCGGCACCTACCGGCGGCAGCTCGCCGCCATCATGGCGCAGGACGCCACCGCCGACGATCCCTGCGCGATCCAGCCGACCATCAGCCGCGAGCTGTCCGACCTGGCCGACGCGGCCCTCGAAGGCGCGCTCGCCATCGCCCGGCACGAGGTCTCCGGCGCCGAACACGTGCGGTTCGTCATCATCGGCATGGGCAAACTCGGCGCGCAGGAGCTCAACTACGTGTCCGACGTGGACCTCATCTACGCCGTCGAACCCGCCGACCAGGAGATCGGCCGTCAGGAGCTCATCCGTACCGGCACCAAGATGGCCACCACGCTGCAACGCGTATGCCAGTCCGTCATCATGGGCGTGGCCGAACCCACGCTGTGGCAGATCGACGGCGGGCTGCGCCCCGAAGGCAAGGACGGCCCGCTCGTCCGCACCATCGCGTCGCATCAGGGATACTACGAGCAGTGGGCGGAGAACTGGGAATTCCAGGCGCTGCTCAAGGCCAGGCCCGTGGCCGGCGACCCGGAACTGGGCCGACGGTACATGGATATGACCCGCCCGTTCGTCTGGAGCGCCTCCAAACGCGACAACTTCGTCTACGACTGCCAGCGCATGCGCAAACGCGTCGAGGACCTCATCCCGGCCCCGCTCAAGGACCGGGAGATCAAGCTCGGCCGCGGCGGTCTGCGCGACGTGGAATTCACCGTGCAGATGCTCCAGCTCGTCCACGGCCGCTCCGACGAGACGCTGCGCACCCGATCCACGCTCGAATCGCTGGCGCGGCTCGCCGAAGGCGGGTACGTCTCACGCAAGCAGGCCGCCAGACTCTCCGCCGACTACCGGTTCGAACGCGTGCTCGAACACCGTCAGCAGATGTGGGCGCTCAAACGCACCCACCTGTTCCCCGACCTCGGCGCCGCGGCCAACCTTGGCGGCCTCGAACGCAAACGCGACGTGGACGTCGACAAGCTCAACCAGAACCAGGAGCTGCGCCGCGTGGCCCGCACGTTCCGCATGCACCCCGAGGAGCTCGTCGAACGCTACGACGAGACACGCCGCGAGGTGCGCCACCTCCACCTCGACATCTACTACCGGCCCATGCTGCCCGTGTCCGCCCAGCTCGAGGACGACCAGATCGACCTGAGCAAGCAGGCCGCGCAGGAGCGCTTCAGCTCCATCGGCTTCGGCGACCCGGACGCCGCCATGCGCCACGTCACGGCCCTGACCGCCGGAATCGGCCGCGCCGCGAAGATCAACCGGATCATCCTGCCCGCCGTGCTCGAATGGCTCGGACAGGGACAGAACCCGGACATGGGACTGCTGAACTGGCGCAGGCTCGAGGAGCATTTCGGCACCGACAGCGAATACCTCGGCTTCCTGCGCGACTCCAACTCCGCGGCGCAGCGCCTGTGCCACGTGCTGTCCAACTCGCGGTTCCTCGGCGACGCGCTCAACAAATCCGTCGAATCGGTGACCTGGCTGGGCGACGACACGCAGCTCAAGGCGCGGACGCGCGAAAGCCTCGACGTGCAATGCCGCTCCTCGCTCGAACGCAACGCGCGCGACCTGCGCGACTTCGCCACGTCGATGCGCGCCATGCGTCGGCATGAGATCGAACGGATCGGCCTGGCCTGGATGAGCGGCGTGATGGATGACGCCGCATCCCTCGAAGGCATGACCGACGTCTACGACGCGATCATCGACGCCGCACTGGCATGGGCCGTCGCCAACCGCACGCGCGAGCTCGCCGGCGACAGCTCGTCCGCCGCCGACGCGCCCGCCACCCTCGCCGTCATCGGCATGGGCCGGTACGGCGGCCGCGAGGTGAACTTCAGCTCCGACGCCGACGCGATCCTCGTCTACCGCCCGACCGACGGCGCCGACGACGCCGCGGCCAACCGGTTCGCCCGCAAAGTGACCGAGGACCTGCGCGCCATCCTGCAGGGGCCCTCCACGCTGGAACCGAAGATCGAACTCGACCTGGACCTGCGTCCCGAAGGCAAGAACGGCCCGCTCGTCCGCTCCTACGCCTCCTGCGAGGAGTACTACCGCGCATGGGCGAGCACCTGGGAGCACCAGGCGCTGCTGCGCGCGCGGTATGCGGCCGGTGACAGGGCCCTCGCCGGGGACTTCCTCGCCAACCTCGCCGATCCGCTGCGCTATCCGCACGTGGCCCTGACGGACGCCGAGATCGCGGACATCCGCAAGCTCAAGGCGCGCATGGAGGCCGAACGCCTGCCCCGCGGCGTCCGGCGCGAACGCCATCTCAAACTCGGCAAGGGCGGCCTGTCCGACGTGGAATGGACCGTGCAGCTCATGCAGCTCATGCACGCGGGCGACGTCAAGGAGCTGCGCGTGGGCGGCACGCTCGAGGCGCTGGACGCGCTGGAACGGCGCCGGCTCATCGACACCGCCGACGCGCTCACGCTGCGCCGCGCATGGACGATGTGCACCGCGGCCCGCAACGGCAACTACCTGTGGAGCGGGCGCGTGAACCAGGCGGACATCCTGCCGGACGACATGTACTCGCTCGGCGGCATCGCCGTCTACCTCGGCTACGACGCGAACCGCGGCCAGCATTTCGAGAACGACCTGCTCGCCGTGATGCGCAAGGCCCGCGAGGTCACCGAACGGCTGTTCTACGGGCGCTGAGCGCCCCGAACCATCCGGGGGACGGCCGAACCGGACCGGTTCCGGCCGTCCCCCGGACGTGTGGATGTCTCGGCTCGGTCTCAGCTCGCCTTGCACTGCCCGTTGTGCACCATGTCGGCCGCTTGGTCGGTCTGGGCGGTGATGGCGTACTCCGGGAACGAGGCGATGTCCTTCTGCGTGTTCGCCTTGTCCGCGCCGAGGAACTTCACCGCGTAGCTGTTGGTCAGCCCCTCCGGCTCCACGCCGAACGCGGGGCGCGTGGTGCCGCAGCGCGCGTTGATGAGCGCGTGCGAGAGCTCGTGCTTGATGATGTCCACGTAGGAGTCGTCCTTGACCATGAGGGAGAAGTCGGAGCGCGTCTGGTTGATGTACACGACGTTCGGGCTGGCCGTGCAGAACGAGGCCGCGATGGTGCTCGTGTCGCCCGTGGTGCGCGTGCAGTAGGTGAAGATCTCGTCGTAGTTGTAGTTGGGCACCATGCCGGCCGCCGTGATCAGCGACTCCCCGGCCGCGAGATACGTGCCGTCCGAGCCCTTGGAGACGGACACGGCCTTGATCTTCGTCTCGAGGTCGTCCGCCGCGGTGCCCTCCGGCGCGGCGCCGTCCGATTCGTAGACGGACCCGTCCTTGCGCGTGATCTTGATCTTCACGTCGAAGTCCTCGTGCGCCTTGAACTTGCGCTCCACTTCGAGGACTTCGTTGACCTTGGCGGCGTACTGGTCGTTCACCTCGTCCATGCTGGTGGAGTTCGTGACGCATCCGAAGTTGAGCGCCGCCTTGTGGTCGGTGATGATGATCATGAAATCGTGGACGTAGTCGGCGCTGTCCTGGTTGGCGGGCAGGTTGTTGTCCGCGAAGATGGTGCCGTCCACCAGCTGCTTGTTGTACTTGTCGTACAGGCCCTTGACCGTGTCCGAGTACTTGATGTACTCCTCGGCGTCGTTGCAGTTGATGATGGTGTCGTGGCTGCCGCCGTCCGAATAGCCGTAGTCGAGTCCTCCGGCGGAGCCTGAACCGCCTCCCGATCCCGATGATCCCGTGCCGCTTCCGCCGCCCGTCTGGCTCTGCGTGGCGCCGGCGTTCTCCAACGCCGAACGCATGGCGTTGCGCGCGCCGAAGAACACGAACACGCAGAGCAGCACCACGACGAGCAGCGCGGCGCCGCCCACCGTGAGGCCCACGGCCAGACCGGCGCCGCCCCTTTTGCGCGGCGCCGGTCCGTACGGCTGCCCGGGCGCGCCGTAGGGGGAACGGTATCCCGGATGGCCCGGTCCGCCCGGCATCGGTCCGCCCGGCATCGCGGACGGCTGGGGCATGCCCGGCCCCGGCGTGCCGGGGGCGCCGTACGGTCCGTATGACCCGGGTGGGTTCGGCTGGCCCGGGTTGGGTTGATATGGGTTGGGTTGGTACGGGTTGGCGTTGCTCATCGAATCCCCCTCGCTTCGCGGCCTGTCGCTGTCGTTGCGATACCGATTCTAGTCGAGTGCGGGGAGCGGCGCCATATGTCCGGTGGGCCGGCGGGCTTCCGTCGGACGGAAGCCGCCCTATCATGGTGCGTGAAGACGACGCCCGCGGGCCGGCGGAAGCATGGGTTCCGCGGGGCGACGAGGACGGACGAAGACGGGAGGACGGAGCATGACGGCACGCAGACTGGTGTTCCTGGACATCGACGGCACTCTGGCGGACGAGCAGCATCAGGTCCCTGAATCGGCGCGCCGGGCCTGCGTGCAGGCCCGGGAGAACGGGCATCTGCTGTTCATCTGCACCGGCCGCTCCCTGCCGAAGATCGAGCAGAGCATCCTCGACGTGGGCTTCGACGGCGTGGTGTCCGTGGCGGGCGCGCAGGCGAACATGGGCGATTGCGTCCTGTTCCAGCGGTTCGTCCCGCCTGAGGCGATCGACGCGGCCGATGCCTACTTCAAGGCGCACGGCATCGAGGCGTACCAGTGGCAGGGCGCGGACGGCATGGTCATCTCGGAAGGCTACGCGCGTCACCTGAAGTCGAAGGGCAAGGCGTTCGACCGCGGCGAGTTCGCGCGCTTCTGGCACCGCATCGACGACATCGACGTGCCCGAAGGGTCCACGCTGGGGCGGACCATCCACGTGTCCAAAGGTTCCTACTTCACCGGCCCGGACCCGGACGTCACGTTCGAGGAGACGAAACGCGACCTCGCCCCGTGGTTCACGCTCGTGCACGGCTCGTACGACGCGATCTCCCCGAACAACGGCGAACTGCTCATCAACGGCGTCGACAAAGGCACCGCGGTGCGTGAGGTGGCGGCACGGCTGGGCGTGCCGATCGGGGACACCATCGCGATCGGGGACTCCGACAACGACACGGCCATGCTCAAGGCCGCCGGCACGTCCGTCGCCATGGGCAACGCCATCCACGGCATCGAACGGTGGTGCGACATGCAGACCACCGACATCCACGACGACGGCATCGCGAACGCGTTCCGCACGCTCGGCCTCATCTGAGCCGGCCGGAGACGGCGCGCAGGACCTTCGGGAACCGGGACACAGACGGGACGAGAAGGGAGGTCCGCGATGGATACGGTCATCGAGGTCCTGTTCTGGCTGGCGATAGGGTGCGTGCTTGCGGTGCCCTTCACGATGCTGTGCGCGGCCTACGGGCGCAAGACCATGCGCAGAGAGGGTGATTACATGTCCGCCTACGGGTGGACGCAGACGCAGTCCGGGTATTGGCCCCAGCTCAATCACAAGTTCTATGAGCAGGCGTTCGGCTGTAGCTACGAGGTCTCCGCCAACGCGCGCACGTTGGGCTGGTACGTCAAAGGGCCGTGGGTGCTGTTCGAGATGATGCTGCCGCCCGATCTCGACAGCATGGCCGATGACGCCGTCGACTGGTTCGGGCTGTGGTTCCTGTCCCTGCCGGTGGCGTTGCCGCAGGAGCTCGACGCATGGTGCACGATACACGTCAGAAAAGGCATGCTGACGCATCCCATCATCGGCGGCGTGGGCGGGGACGTGATGAACATGCTGTACGCGAACCCCTGGCGTCCCAACCTGCTCATCGTCTCCGGCAGACCGTTCCTCTGGGTGCCCGGCGTCTTCGAGGACGCCCGGGGGAACCTGCGCGTGGGCGAGCTCGAAACGATGCTGTTCCCGCTGGCGCAGGAGCTGTGCCGGCGGCTTCCGTGGGACTATGCGCAGTGGGGGCCCGCGCAGTGGGAGACGGTCCGGCGCGACCGGGCGCGATGGTACGACCGGCGCTGGTGGACCAGGCGGGTGTGGCTGTGACCCTGCGCGGGGTATGGTCCCGGCGGGGCGGCCGCCGGACAGGGCGTGGGCGTGCGGTAGGGTGAATCCCATGGCAAACTCGGGAAACTTCGTGCACCTGCATAACCACACGCACTATTCGCTGCTCGACGGGGCGTCCAAGATCCCGGACCTGGCCAGGCACGCGGCCGAGCTCGGCATGCCGGCGGTGGCCATCACCGACCACGGCAACATGCACGGCGCGTACGAGATGTTCACGAACTGCGTGGCCAACGGCGTCAAGCCGATCATCGGCATCGAGGCGTACGTCACGCCGGAGACCGCCCGCCAGGACAAGTCCCGCGTGCACTGGGGCACCGAGGACCAGCGGCGCGACGACGTCTCCGGCGGCGGCCTCATCACCCACATGACCATGTGGGCGGAGAACGACGAAGGCCTCGTCAACCTCATCAAGGCGAGCTCCGTGGCGAACCTCGAAGGCCGCGTCATGCGCTACCCGCGTATGGACAAGGAGGTGCTCGCCACCTATTCCAAAGGCGTGATCGCCTCTTCCGGATGCCCGTCCGGCATCATCCAGACCAGGCTCCGTCTGGGTCAGTTCGACGAGGCGCTGCGCGCCGCCGGCGAGTTCCAGGACATCTTCGGTCGTGACAACTTCTTCATCGAGCTCATGGACCACGGCCTGAAGATCGAGAAGGAGGTCACGTCCGGGCTGCTCACGATTGCGAAGAAGCTCAACGCGCCGCTGCTCGCCACGAACGACTCCCACTACGTGGAGGCCAAGGACGCCGAAGCGCAGGACGCCATGCTGTGCATCAACTCCGGCTCGCACCTCGACGACCCGGACCGGTTCAAGTTCGACGGCACCGGCTACTACCTCAAGCCGGCCGAGGAGATGCGCGAGCTGTTCAGGGAGTTCCCGGAGGCGTGCGACAACACGCTCGAGATCGCCGAACGCTGCAACGTGATCTTCGACGACCACGAGGACGGCGCGTTCATGCCGCAGTTCGACTGCCCCGAAGGCTGGGACGAGGCCTCCCTGTTCCTCAAGAAGGTGGAGGAGGGCCTCGAACGGCGCTACGAGGGGAACGTGCCCGAGGAGGTCTCCAAGCAGGCCGACTACGAGTGCGGCGTGATCTGCCAGATGCAGTTCTGCGGCTACTTCCTCGTCGTCGCGGACTACATCCAGTGGGCGAAGGACCACGGCATCATGGTGGGGCCCGGCCGAGGATCGGCCGCAGGTTCGATGGTCGCGTACGCGATGGGCATCACCGAGCTCGATCCGCTGAAGCACGGCCTCATCTTCGAACGCTTCCTCAACCCGGAACGCGTGTCCCTGCCGGATATCGACGTCGACTTCGACCCGGACGGCCGTCTGCACGTCATCGACTACTGCGGCGAGAAGTACGGCCGCGACAAGGTCGCCCAATGCGTGATCTACGGCGTCATCAAGACCAAGCAGGCCCTCAAGGACTCGGCGCGCATCATGGGCTACGAGTTCGCCATGGGCGACAAGGTCACCAAGGCGCTGCCGCCGTCCAAGAACGGCAAGGACGCGAGCCTCAAGGAGATCTTCGACCCCACGTCCAAACGCTACGCGGAGGCGCGCGAGTTCCGCGAGCTGTACGAGTCCGACCATGACGCGCACCAGATCATCGACAAGGCGAAGACCATCGAGGGCCTGATCCGCCAGACCGGCGTGCACGCCTGCGCCACGATCATGGGAAGCGAGCCGATCACCGACACGTCGCCGCTGCTGGAACGCACCGACGGCACGGTGACCACCACGTTCGAATACCACACGTGCGAAACGCTGGGACTGGTCAAGATGGACTTCCTCGGCCTGTCCAACTTGACGGTCATCCAGGACACGCTCAGGAACATCGAGGCCAACGGCAAGGAGCGCATCGACTACACGAAGATCCCGCTCGACGACAAGGCCACGTACGAGCTGCTCGCCCGGGGCGACACGCTCGGCGTGTTCCAGCTCGATTCCGACGGCATGCGCTCCCTGCTCAAGATGCTCAAGCCCGACAACTTCAACGACATCTCCGCATTGATCGCCCTGTACCGTCCGGGCCCGATGTCGATGGAATCGCACATCAACTACGCGAAGCGCAAGAACGGGCTGCAGAAGATCACGCCGATCCATCCCGAACTGGACGAGCCGCTGCGGCAGGTCCTCGACGAGACGTACGGCCTCATCATCTACCAGGAGCAGGTGCAGTCCGCGGCGCGCATCCTCGCCGGCTACTCGCTCGGCAAGGCAGACGTGCTGAGGCGCGCCATGGGCAAGAAGAAGCCCGAGGTGCTGGCCAAGGAGAAGGTGCCGTTCTTCGCCGGCATGAAGGAGCACGGCTATTCGGAGGAGGCCGCGCAGGCCGTGTGGGACGTGCTTGTCCCGTTCTCCGGATACGCGTTCAACAAGGCGCATTCCGCCGCGTACGGCCTGATCTCCTACTGGACCGCGTACCTCAAGACCCACTATCCGGTCGAATTCATGGCCGCGCTGCTGCAGGGCACCAAGGACAACAAGGACAAGACCGCCCTGTATCTCGGCGAGGCGCGACGCATGGGCATCCAGGTGCTCTCGCCGGACGTCAACGAGTCCCGCCTCGAATACTCCGCCGTCGGCGACGTGGTGCGCTTCGGTCTCGGCGCCATCCGCAACGTGGGCGACAAGGCCGTGGCCGACATCATCGCCGAACGCGAGGGACCGCACGGCAAGTACGTGAACTTCATGGACTTCATCCGCCGCGTGCCCCTGACCGCGCTCAACAAGCGTCTCGTCGAGTCGCTCATCAAGGCCGGCGCGTTCGACTCCATCGAACCGAACCGACGCGCCCTGTACGAGATCCACGAGGCCGCCATCGACTCCGTCGTCGGCATCAAACGCAAGCAGGCCGAAGGCCAGTTCGACCTGTTCTCCGACGACGAGGACGGCGGCGCCGAGGCCATGGGCGACGCATCCGTCACCGTGCCCGACATCGAAGAGTGGGACAAGAAGACCAAACTCGGTCTGGAACGCGAGATGCTCGGCCTGTACGTGTCCGACCACCCGCTCTCCGGCATGACCGCCGTGCTCGCCGGACTGCGTGAGATGTCCATCGCGCATCTCGTGGACCGGGCCAAGACCATGGGCGAGGGCCAGCAGGTCACGCTCGCCGGTATGATCACCAAGGTGGACCGGCGCGTCTCCAAGAAGGGCAACGCGTGGGCCATCGTCACCATCGAGGATCTGGAGAGCTCCATCCAATGCCTGTTCTTCGGCAAGGTGTACGAGGCGGCCGCCCCGGAGCTCCAGCAGGACGAGGTGGTGCAGATTCGCGGCCAGGTGGAGCTGCGCGACGAGACCGTCTCCCTGCGCGCCACCGAGCTGCAGGTGCCGTCGCTCGAGGCGGAGGACAACAAGCCGGTCGTCATCACGCTGCCGGCCGCCGCGCTCGCGCGCCGGCGCATGATGCAGCTCGGTCAGGTCCTCGCCAACCATCCGGGGTATTGCGAGGTGAAGCTCGCCGTGCTCGACGACAAGGGCGCGGCGCAGGTGCTCACCTTCGGCGATCGGTTCCGCGTGAAGCGGGACACGTCGCTGTTCGCGGAGATCAAGATCCTGTTCGGCCCGAGCTGCCTGCCCGCCGCATGACGACGATGCCCGCCTCCTTCCTGCATGAAGGAGGCGGGCATCGGTGCGTCGGCGGTTGCGTCCGTCCCGGCCGGTTCAGCGGCGGCGCAGCGGCTTGAGTTCGAACACCTCGTCGGACTGGTCGGCCACCGCGGGGGAGTGCGTCACGATGATCACGCACTTGCCCTCCTCGTGGGCGAGCGTGCGGAAGATCGCCATGATGTCGTCCTGCGTGGCCATGTCCAGGTTGCCGGTGGGCTCGTCGGCCAGCACGATGTCCGGTCCGTAGCTCAGCGCGCGGGCGATGGCCACGCGCTGCTGTTCGCCGCCGGACAGGTGCAGGATCCGTTCGTTCGCGTACTCGCCGGGCAGCCGCACCTTGCGCAGCAGGTCGAGCACGAGGTCGTGCTTCGGCCTGTCGAACCGTCTTCCGGACGCCTCCATGGACAGGGTGATGTTCTCCTCGACCGTCAGGGCCGGCAGCAGGTTGAAGCTCTGGAAGATCACGCCGATGTCGTGGCTGCGGAAGCGGTACCGGTCCGATTTCGCCAGGTCGGCGCCGTTGTACAGGATGCGGCCCTCGGTGGGGCAGGTGAGTCCCGAGAGCAGCGACAGGACGGTGGTCTTGCCCGCGCCGGAGGGGCCCACGATGGAGACGACCGTGCCCGCGTGGAAGTCGCGGCTCAGGTCCTTGACGACCTTCTTGCCTCCCTTCGTGTACGAGTAGGAGACGTGGTCCATGGCGAGGATCGGCGTGGGGGAGGGGGTTCCGGCCTGCGCCGTCGCCGTGGCGCCGGCCGCGGCGGTTCCGATGGTGGTTGTGCTGGTCATGCGATGCCTGCTTTCATGCGTTGGTGCGTTGATGGTGTGCGATGGCGGCGCGGTGGGTCAGGAGCGGTCCGCGAGGATCTGGAGCGGCTCGTAGCGGACGATGGCGATGACGCCCACGAGCGCCGAGATCAGGGTGAGGCCGAGGCCGATGAGCACGAGCTGGCCCACCACCTTGAGGTTCACCGTAGCGTCGATCTCGCTGACGTAGCTGACCGCCCGGGAGAATCCGCCGGGGCCGTTGCCGCCCGGCTGGCCGGCGGGCTGCGCGTCGGAGCCGGAGCCGGTGGAGCTGGAGCCGTTGGAACCGGAATCCGTGGAGCCGGAGCCGTTGCCGGACGAGGAGGAATCGGACGAGGAGGAATCCGAATCGCCGGAGGAGGACGAGGCCGCGCCGCCGGCGCCGGGCATGTCCGCGGCACGGCCGAACTGCGCCTGACGGCTGGACGCCTCGGACTCCTGCGAAGAGACCTGCTGGGCGAGCAGCTGGTTCGAGACCGGCACCGAGGCGGCGCCTCCCGCGGCCACGCCCAGCGCGATGCCGATCATGGTGACGATGAGCAGCTCGATGACGAACTGCGCCACCACCTTCGTCTTGCGGATGCCGATGGCGGTGAGGACGCCCACCTCGTACTTGCGTTCGCGCACGTTGAACAGGTTGAGCACGACGAGCACCACGGCACCCACGGCGAGCACGATGACGAGCAGCGTCAGGGCGAACTTCGCCAGGTTGTCGAGCGGCACGAGGCTGGATTCGTAGTTCTCCACGTCCGCGGAGGAGACCGTGTACGTGTCGTCGAGGCCGGCCTTCTCGACGTCCTTGGCGAACGTCTCGTAGTCGTCCTTGCTGCCGAGCACGTAGGTGAAGCTCAGCTGGGTGCGGGAGGCGGAGGTCGCCGTGGAGGAGTCGGACGAGTCCGACGAATCCGACGTGTCGTCGGAGGAGCTGGATTCGGTGGACAGGCCGAGCTTCTTCAGGGTGGCCACCGACGTGTAGATGGCGTTGTCCGGGTCGGAGGAGGTGCCGCCCATCGGGCCGTTCGCGCCGGTGTTCTCGGAGGTGGTGTTCTTGTAGATGCCCACGATGGTGAGCTCGTAGGTGTCGTCGTCGCCGGACAGGTCGGCCACGGTGATGGTGTCACCCACCTTGAGGCCGTTGAAGTCGGCCAGCGCCTTGGAGATGATGACGTCGCCCTCGTCGTCGGTCCCGTAGCCGAACACCTGGCCGCTGGACATGGTGAACGTGCCGTTGGACGCCGCGGCCACCGCGGCGTCGGAGGAGAACCCGACGAGCGAGAAGTCGCCGGAGTCCATGCCCATGCCGCCGCCCTGGCCGCCCATGCCGGGTCCGCCGCCGCCCTGTCCCTGCGCGTCCTGCCCGTTCTGGGAGTCGGAGGACGAGGACGACGAATCGGAGGAGTTCGCCTCGTTCGACGTGGTGGACTCCACCGGTTGGAAGTCGTCCGTGGCGTTCACCGACGTGGTCTCGGTGTAGTAGGTGCTGACGTCCACGCTGGACGCCTTGGCGTACTTCTCATAATCGGACAGCGAGAGGGAGTCCTGGTCGAGGGCGTCGCGCATCGATTCGAAATCGGGCTTGCCGTCGGACGAGTCCGACGAATCCGACGATGCCTGCGTGGCCTTGCTCATCATCGCCTCGCGGTCCACGCCGATGGTGGCAGTCACCGTGGTGGAGTCGAGGCCGTCCTCCCTGGCCGTCTGCGCCGCCGACCGGATGGCCAGGCCCACCGTGGCGGCGGCCGCGATGATCGCGACGATGATGACGATCAGGATGTTGCGTCCCTTGTTGCGCACGACCGATCGCCATGCGTTCTTCAACACGAACATTCGGGGTTCCTTCCGATTGCCGCACGACGCCCGCTGCGCCGTGCCATGGCCCCCAGCATGTGCCTCCCGTTTGGGAGCGTCCTTGCCGCCCGCTGGACGTCATGGCATGCGATGCGGCAAGAAGTCCCGTATGTTTCCTGAGTGTCCGCTGGATATGCGTGTCTCTCGGCGCGGCTTACGGGGACGACGGCGCGGTCTGTCCGGAGGTGACCGTGGTGATGCGCTCCTTCGGCCCGTAGTCGCCCCACATCCGCATGCGCCCCTCGTAGTACTGGGTCTCCTTGAGTTCGCCGGCGATGACGTCGGCGAAATGCTCCTCGTGCGCGACCACCGCCGGCGAGCCGAGGTCGGAGGCGTTGCGGTAGGCGGCCTGATGGTATTTGAGCCAGTGGCTCAGCTCCTGCGTCTCCTTCGGATCGGCCACCGGGGTGCCGGCATAGGGGCTGAGTCCCCGGACGTTCGTGCCGGTCGCCGGCGTGCACGAGCCGTCGTCGTTGAGCGTGGGGTATACGGGGTCGTCCGCGGGCATGACGGTGCCCTGGATGGTCATCCACTGCTCCGTGGCGGGATTGTCCGCGCCGTCGAGCGAAGCGACGAGCTCATCCTTGATCTCGATGGCGGTCACCCACGTCTTGGAAGGGATGGGATGGTTCGCTATCGGGGAGCCCGCCGTCACCACATGCCGGATGTCGAATCGTTCCGACTGGTCCGAGGCGATCGCGGCGGCCACGATGCCTCCCTGCGAATGGCCCACGATCGCCACCGGCTCGTCCCGTCCGATGCCGGCGCGTTCCATGGCCTCCACGACCATGCGCGCGCTGTCCGCCCTCGTCCTGCGTTCCGCGTCGTCGCTCATGAGCTCGACGTTCTGCTCCCACCCGAACGGCGAATCGAAGAAGCCGTCGGTGCCGGGGATGGTGACCAGCCACGCGTTCGTGCCATCCGCCTTCTCGTATCGCTGCACCGCGATGGTGGCGTAGGTGAGCCCCGAATCGAGGTCGATCTTGCCGAGCCGTTCCTCGCCGAGTCTGCGCAGGTTCTCCAACGATTCGGACACCGATCTCGACTCGCGCACCACGGGGGCGTTCGCCTCCACGCGCGTCAGGTGCAGCTCCACGCCCTGCAGGAGGTTCTTGAGCGGCGCGCTGAACCGGCCGATCTTCTCCGCCGCCTGGTTCACCTCGTCCGTATGCACCACGCCCTTGCCTATCTCGACGCCGGCGATCATCGAGCCGATGCCGCTCAGATACCCCTGCTGGAACGGCGCGGTGGCCCATGACGACGTGGCGAGGTTCGGAGCGCCCTCGTGCACCCAGCTGCCCACGAGCCCGCCCACCGCGAGGGCGCCCATGATGTAGGTGGCCCAGCCCGGACGCAGCTGGGTTCCGGCCTGCGTCAGCTCGGTGATGCCCCGCCGGACGGTGCGTTCCGCCTCCGCGTACAGGCTTTGCGCCCTGGTGACGAGATCGGCCATGCCCTTGAGCTTCCATCCCGAGTCCGACATCTCTTTGGCTCGGCGCTGGCATGCGGCGATGAGCCTCACGTAGGGGAGGGTGGCGTGGTCGGCCGGCGCCGTGTGCGGGATGCCCGTCTGCAGTGTGGTGCACAACGGCACGCTGTACCGTTCGGAGCCGAGGTCGAGGGCCGCCTGCGACCAGGCCTGGGCCTGTGCGATGAGTTTTCCTCCGGCGTCGTCGAGGGCGGCGGCGAGGGTCCGGTATTCCTCCATCGTCGCGGGTGAGGACTGATGTCCTCCGTGGATCTGCGAGGTGACCTGCCAGTTCATCTTGGGCTCCTTCGTATCGGGGTCATGCGATCCGCGCCGCGGCGAGGGCGCCGTCGTCGTGTTCGTCCATCAGGGCGGCGAGCGTGTCGACGGTCCCGCGGAAGTATGTGGCGGCGGGACCGTCCCATGCGATGCCGCGGCAGCCGGCGAGCGTCTCGCGCACGGCTCCCGTGACGAGCGCGGTGGATGAGGCGAGCCGGGAGATCCGTTCCCGTCCGTCCGCCACGACCGTGTGGCAGCGGCAGGCCGTCTGTCCGAACATGGGCTCCGGCATGGAGCCGAACTCCTGGGGAGTGGGGGAGAGCGTGAGCCGGCGCATGACGCGCGTGCGGTGTCGTGTGGTGTCCATGCGCCCCATGGAACACCACGTGGGAGGGCGGCGTCCACCCCGGAGGGGCCTTGTGGTCGGAGCCCCGGTTATCCACATATCCGTCAAGACCCTTAACGATGACGTCTCATGGAACGGCATCCTCCGCAGGATATGCGACGGGGCGGGCGCCGGGACATGCCCGGCGCCCGCCCCGGATGCTCATCGACGGGTCCGTGGACGGACAGGCGACGCGGCTCCGCCCGTCACCACGGTTTCGCCGTCTGCGTCGTCGTGGTCGACCCCGTCGTGTCCTTGGACGAATCGCCGTCGCCGGTCGTGGAATCCTGCGACGGCGTGGACTGCTGGTTGGCCTTGAGCAGGTCCTCCACCTGCTTCTTCTGTTCGGCCGTCAGCCCGCCGCCCTTCTTCGCGTTCGTGCCGCCCTGCGATGCCGCGGCGTCCTTCGACGCGGACGTCGCCTTGCCGGAGGCCTTGGCCGCCTCCTTGACGGTGCGCTTCGTCAGCGTCGCCGAGATCGAGGCGTTCGTATCGACCGCCTCGCGCACCTGCGGCAGCAGTAGGAACCCCAGCGCCCCGGCGTCGGCGAACTGGGCGTCGGTCTGCCGCTGGCCGGCGCTGAGCGCCTCCCAGTCGGCGTCGTCGCCGTCCGCGGACGTGAGATTGGCGGTGAGGCTCGCCGTCGCCTGGTTGAACCGGCTGACGGCCACCAGGTTCACGGCGGCGACGCCGGTCACGCCCAGCGCGGCCACGGCCAGCACAGCCAGCAGGATGCGCACGCCCAACGGCGCGCGGGCCGCATCCCCCTTCCGGGATTTCCTCCCGGCGTCATGCGCGTGTCCGCTCATATCAACCTCCTCGACAGTGCGATCCAGGCCCCCGCCTCCCAGGCGAGCAGGGCCAGCATGGCCATGGCGAACGGCCAGACCACCGGTGTCATACGGGTGCGCTCCTTCGTGGTCTCGGTCACCTTCCAGCGGTCCGACGCCTTGGCGGAGCGGCCTGCGGCGAGCGTCTGCGTGGCCGAGGTCCTCAGATACGTGCCGGACATCTCGTCGGCGATCTCCTTGAGGTTCGTCTCATCCATCTTCGATATGCCGGGCTCGCCGGTGTCGGGGTCGGTGACCCACTCCTGGCCGTCGGTCCCGTTCTCCCCGGACACGCCGTCGGCGACCTTGGGGATCCGGCCGCCGTCGACGGAGCCCACACCCACCGTGAACGCGTCGTCCAGATAGCCGCGGAGCGTGGAGAACGAGCGCCGGGCCTTCGCCGAGGTCTGCTCGCCGTCGGTGATGACGTACAGCACGACGGCGTCGTCCGGATGCTGGTCGCGGATGTCCTTGAGCGTCGTGACCAGCTGGTCGAGCGGCGCGTCGAGCGAGGATCCCGCGGACACGCTGGTCGCCTCCGGCGCCAGCGTGGAGGCCCAGCTGCGGATGGCCGGCGCGTCGGGCGTCAGCGGCACGTCCAGCGTGCCGGACGCGCCGAACCGCAGCGCGGCGAAACTGGCGTCCCCATAGAGTTCCGTGAGGTCGTCCACGGCCTTCCTCGCCGCCTCGAGGCGGGTGATCCCCTTGTCCGCGCCGTACGTGGCGTCGGCCACGGCCATGGATCCGGTGACGTCCACCGCCACCACCACGTCCGTGGCGTTCACGGCGCGCGACGTGGTGGACGAGACGACGGACGGGCACAGCGCCATCACCGCCGCCAGCAGGCAGACGAGCGTGCGACGCACGCAGGCCGCCGAGGTCTCGTCGCCGGCCGCGCCGCGCGCATGGCGTACGACGCCGATGACGGCCGCCATGGCCATCACGGCGGCGAGCGCGCCTCCCACGGGCCATCCGAAGATGGGGGACAGTGTCATCGCGTTCATCTCCTCAACCTCCAGGCCAGTGCCAGCCAGACCAGGACGACCGCCAGCAGGGTCGCCGTCCACCATGCGGGGTCGTCCGTCACGGCCGCCTTGGACGCCGTCTCGCTCTGCGCGCGTCTGCGCGATTCGATGTCGCGCACCAGCGCCTCGACCGACGTGCCGTCCGACTGCGTGAGGAACACGCCGTCATGTGATTCGACGAGCTCCTTCATCCGCGTGGTCGTCGCGTCGCCCTCGCTCTGCCGGGGGCCGGAGAACAGGCCGTCCACCGTGATCCTCGCCTTGGAGGTGAGTTCCAGCGCCTGTTCGAGCGTGTACGTGGGCGTGCCGGACACCACGTTGTCCGTGGCGAGCACGATGGATGCGGCGCGGGAGCGCGTCGAGCCGTCGCCCCCGGCCGTCCCGTAGGCGAATCCGGGCAGCATGGCCGCGCAGGAGACCAGACCGTCGCCGATGAGCGAGGTTGTGTCCTTGCGGTTCTGCGTGCCCTCCAGCCAGTCGGACAGCCGCTGGTAGTCGGCGTCGCTCATCTTGTCGATGTCGTCCTGCGATTCGACGCCCTTGAGGGCCTTCGCGGCCGCGTCGAGCTGGCGCGTCACCAGCGAGTAGTCGTCGGTCAGCGGGAAGACGGTGCGCGAGGTCGAATTGAAGATGCTCATGCCGATGCGCTCGCCCTGGAAGTTGCCGACGATGTCGCGGTACGTCTCGATGACCTGCCGGTCATAGGGGAGCGTCGACCCGGACACGTCGAGGCACAGGACGATGTCGCGCGTGGCCGAATGCTCCTCGCCGGCGTCCACCGACGACGGACGCGCCACCAGCGCGCACGCCAGCGCCAGCGCGCACGCCAGCAGCAGCACGGCCAGCCGGTTCAGCGCGCGCCATGTGCGGAACAGCCTCGAGGCGCGCTCCGTGTTGAGGTCGTCGTCCAAATGGAACGCCCTCAACGCATCGTCCCCGCCGTGCCGGCGCCGCGAAAGCGCCACGACGAGGAGGATGACGCCGGCCGCCGCGAGCGCCCCCGCCGCCGCGGCCCACGGCCATTGCCAGGACAGGCTCATCGTCGTCCCCACCTTTCCACAAGATTCCGTACCCAGCCGGCCGCCTCCTCCACGGAGACGTCGCGGGCGTGCGCGTTCACCGCGGCGTCGGCGAACTCGGGCGGATACAGCGCGGCCACGGTCATGCGCAGCAGGTCGATGCCGCCGCGGCCGGACGCGCCCTTGTCCTCGCGCCGCAGATCGGCCAACGTATGCGAGCCGAGGTCCCGGCCGGACGAGACGGAGGCGAAGTCGCGCGCCACCGCGGCCAGTTCCGCGAACGCGTCCTCACGGTTCAGCGCGCCGGACGCGTGGCGTTCCACCACGTCGTCGATCCGGGCGCGCCACTCCGCCTTGCCCGTCGCGTCGGCGCTGTGCGCGCCGCGGCGGACGGGCGCGATCCGTGCGCGCCGCGGCCGGGACAGCAGCAGGACGGCCACGACCAACGCCACGCACGCCGTCAGCGCGACCGCCATGACGGCGACCAGCGGCCCCGTCAGGTCGATCGGTCCCACGGGGGCGTTGGCGGCCAACACCGATGCGACTGCGATCATGCGGCACCTCCCACGCCGGACGTGGCGCCCATCATGCGGGGGCCGGCCGGGCCCGAGCCGGCCAGCGCGCGCGAGACCAGGCGCACGAACTCGTCGAACATCGCCTCGCTGGAATCGGCCCGGACCACATGGCCCCCCACGCGGTCCATCTCGCGGCGCAGCGCGGCCGCCATGTACGCGCGGTGCGTGTCCACCTGCGCCGCGGCGCGTGGGTCCGCCAGGAAGGCCGGCAGACGCCGGCGCCCGGCCCCGTCCAGCACCTCGTGCGACCGTGCCGCGGCGAACGGGTTCACGGTGGCCACGTCGATGACGACGAGCGGATGCGTGCGCGCCACCGACCGCAGCGCCTTCATCCGGGAATCGTCCAGCGCATGCTCGTCCGTGGCGATGACGACGAGCGCGTCGCGGTCCCTGATGCGCCGCGCATACGCCAGCAGCGCGTCGATGTTGCGCGGCTGCGACCAGTCCCGGTCCAGGGCCTCGTCGAGCACCCGCTCGAACTGGGGGAACCCGCCGTTGAACGGCACGCGCGTGATGCTCGCCGCATCGGACAGCACCAGCGAGATGTCGTCCGAGCGCCGCAGCGACAACGCGGCGAACATGCGCAGCGCGTTCGCCGCCACCTCGAAGGCGCGTTCGCCCGAAACGCACGATCCGGTCATCTCGCGGCCGACGTCGAGCATCATCCATACGCGCGACGTGACCAGACGCTCGCGGCGGACCACCATCGGACGTCCCTGCCGGGCACTCGTCTTCCATTCGATGAGGCGCGCCTCATCGCCGGGCTCGTAGGCGCGCACGTCCATCAGCTCGTCCGAGCCGCCGGCGCGGCGCGAACCGTGCTCGCCCTCGATCACGCCCAGCGCCCTGCGGACGGTGGGCAGGCTCAGCCGCGTGCCCAGCGCCTCGATTCTGGCCCTGACCGGATCGTCGGAACGGGTGCCGATCATGGAACGGGAACCGCCTTGACGATGCGGCCCACCACCTGGTCCGCGGTCACGCCGTCGGCCAGCGCCTCGAACGTGAGCACGATGCGATGGCGCATCACCTCATGGACGACCGCCTTCACGTCCTCGGGCACCACGTAGTCGCGTCCCTTGAGCAACGCGTTCGCCTGGCCGATGCGCACCAGCGCGATCGAGGCGCGCGGCGAGGCGCCCAGACGCACCAGCGACCCCAGACCCTGCACCGGATGCGAACCCGCGCCGCGCGACGTGGCCGCCAGATCCACCGCATAGCGCTGGATGGCGTCGGACACATGCACCCGGCGGGCGCACGCCCGCAGGAACTCCACGTCCCTGATCGACACCTGGTCGGCGGGGAGCTGGGCCGGGTCGAACACATCGGAGCCGCGGCGCGTGAGCAGCGCCAGCATGCGGCGCTCCTCGTCGGCGGTCGGATACGTCATCACGGCCTTCATCATGAAACGGTCCATCTGGGCCTCGGGCAGCGCGAACGTGCCCTCCTCCTCGATGGGGTTCTGGGTGGCGATCACCATGAACGGGCGGGGCAGCGGGATGCGCTCGCCGCCGATCGTGGTCGCGCCCTCCGCCATCGCCTCGAGCATGGCGGACTGGGTCTTCGCGTTCGAACGGTTGATCTCGTCGAGCAGCACGAAGTTGGCGTGGATGGGGCCGATCTGCGTGGCGAACCGCTGCGAGGCGAAGTCGAACACCTGCGTGCCCACCAGGTCGGACGGCATGAGGTCGGGCGTGCACTGCACGCGCTTGAACGTGCCGGACACGGACGTGGCGAGCGTCTGCGCCGCCGTGGTCTTGGCCAGTCCGGGCACCGATTCGATGAGGATGTGGCCGCCTGCGACCAGCGTGAGGATCAGGGATTCACGAAGATTGTCCTGCCCGACGAGCGTGAGGGCGAAGCGGGCGCGGATGCGGTCCGCCAGGGCCGCCGCCCTGGCCACGTCGTCCGGGCTCAGCGCGGTCGCGGCCGTGGGGGCGGGCACGCGCACGGCGCCCGGTTGCGGGGGCATCTGCGGTTTCGGAGGGAAAATAGCCATGCGCTCCACTGTAACCAAGCGCGGTGACGGTTCCGCCGCCCGCGCAACCGGAACGGGGAGGGGACGTCAGGGCAGACGCCAGTCGATGGGTTCCGCGCCCATCGCCTCGAGCGCCTGGTTGGCGCGGGAGAACGGGCGCGACCCGAAGAAGCCGCGCGCGGCGGACATCGGACTCGGATGCGGGGACTTGATGATGTACGCATTGGTGAGGAGCGGCTCGAGCGTCTGCGCGTTGCGGCCCCACAGGATCGCCACCAGCGGGCGCGGCCTGCCGGTGGCCGGGTCCACGCGGGCGTTCAGGGCGCGGATGGCCGCCTCGGTGACCTGCTCCCAGCCCTTGCCCTGATGGGAGTTCGGGTGTCCCACGCCCACCGTCAGGCACCTGTTGAGCAGCAGTACGCCGCGTTCGGTCCAGGGCGTCAGATCGCCGTTGGACGGCATCGGCACGCCAAGGTCGTCCACGAGCTCCCGATAGATGTTGACGAGGCTCCTGGGCAGCGGCCGCACGTCCGGGGCCACGCAGAAGCTCAGCCCCACCGGGTGCCCAGGGGTGGGGTAGGGGTCCTGGCCGACGATGAGCACCCGTATCGAATCGAAGGGGATGGTGAACGCCCTCAGGATGTTGTGCGCGGCGGGCAGCCACGGCCGTCCCGCCCGGGTCTCCCCACGCAGGAAATCCCCCATGCGGTGCACCTGCGGCTCCACGTCCCTCAGCGCCTCGGCCCATCCCGGTTCGACGAGGTCGCGCAGCGGTTTGATCTCACTCATGCGCCCCACTGTACCCCGTGCCGGGGCGGCCGTGCGCCATGGCGGCCGACGTGCGCATACGGTGCGGGCACCGCGCCGGCCATGGCGGCTGGGAAGCGCTGACGTTACACTCGGTGTAGTTTGACGTTGCGAGGAGGTCGCGAGCATGGCGAAGCGTGAGAACCGCGAGAAGGACGATTTCGACTCCTATGAGCCGGATGCGTTCGACAATCCCCCCAAGGGGCCTTCCGGGGTCCACCGCGGCAGGCGTTCGGCGGCGGCCCGGTTCATGCCGTTCGTGATCGTGGTGCTCGTCGCCGCGCTGTGCGGCTGGGGCGCCTGGGGATACTTCTCCGGCGAGGCCGGCAACATCCGCATGCCGTGGTCCTCGTCGTCCTCCGATTCGTCCTCGTCCTCCTCCGATGACGCGGCGAAGCAGGCGGCGGCGAAGAAGAAGGCGAAGGCCAAGGCCGCGAAGGAGGCCGCCGCGAAGAAGAAGGCCGAGGAGGAGGCCGCCCAGCAGGCCGCGCAGGAACAGGCGGACCAGGAGCAGGCCCAGCAGCAGGAGCAGGCCGCGCAGGAACAGGCGGCCCAACCGGACAAGACCAAGTCGGTGCGGGTCATCAACGGCACCAGGACCTCCGGCTATGCGGCGTCGAAGAAGACCGTGCTCGACCAGGCCGGCTACACGAACGTGGTGGCCGCCAACCCCCAGGGCTCGCTGCCGAGCGCCACCGTGGTGTGGTACGCCGACGCGGCCGACCAGGCCACCGCGCAGGATGTGGCCAATACGCTGGGCATCTCGAACGTCCAGCAGGCGAGCGGGCTGTCGTCGTCCGTCGTGGTGGTGCTGCTGAGCTGACCGCGGCATGCGGCCGTGCGGCGCCGCGGATTCCGCCCCGACGCCCCCTGTCCATGGCGAGGAGCCGTTTCGTGAACGGTTTCTTGTCGTTGGCAGGGGGCGTCGCTATACTGTCCGATTAGTCGCGAGGCGGGGGGAGCGCGGTGTGGTTGTTCTATTCCCTCCGTGTCGGGAGAGGTACAGCTAGCTCACACACAGCTCAAGGGAAGTGCAACATGGCGCAAGGAACGGTGAAATTCTTCAGCAATGGCAAGGGGTATGGCTTCATCACCCCGCAGGGTGGGGGCGACGATGTGTTCGTCCACTACTCCGTCATCCAGGGTGAGGGTTTCAAGACCCTGAATGAAGGGGACAAGGTCGAGTACGAGGCCGAGAAAGGCCCCAAGGGCATGCAGGCCACGAAGGTCACCAAACTGTGATCTCGGCTCCGCCCAAGCCGTTCGAAGAACGTGCATTTGTTCGTGAGGTTGAGGATTCGGACACCTCAGGTCGCCCCGGTCGGTATGACGGGGCTTTTTTCATGCCCAAAACGCCCCGTTCCCGGTTCGGGGCTTCATGCCATGAGCGCAAATCCCGGCGGATGTTGGCACTCGTGGACGTCGAGTGCTAATGTCGCAGTTAGCACTCGGAGGTCGAGAGTGATAAACCGCAGCTGACGGCGGTGCATCACCCGCGGTCCCACGGGTGGACATCGGTTACCCACAGCCATTTGGAGGACATCAAACCATGGCAAAGATCATCGCGTATGATGAGGAAGCCCGTCAGGGAATGCTCGAAGGCCTTGACAAGCTCGCCAACACCGTCAAGGTCACCCTCGGCCCGAAGGGCCGCAACGTCGTGCTGGACAAGTCCTACGGCGCCCCGACCATCACCAACGACGGCGTCTCCATCGCCAAGGAGATCGACCTCGAGGATCCGTACGAGCGCATCGGCGCCGAGCTGGTCAAGGAAGTCGCCAAGAAGACCGACGACGTCGCCGGCGACGGCACCACCACCGCCACCGTGCTGGCCCAGTCCCTCGTGCACGAGGGCCTGAAGAACGTGGTCGCCGGTTCCAACCCGATCGCCCTGCGCCGCGGCATCGAGAAGGCCTCCGACGTCATCGTCAAGGAGCTCATCGCCGCCGCCAAGGACGTCGAGACCAAGGACCAGATCGCCGCGACCGCCACCATCTCCGCCGCCGATCCGGAAGTCGGCGAGAAGATCGCCGAGGCCCTGGACAAGGTCGGCCAGGACGGCGTCGTCACCGTCGAGGACAACAACCGCTTCGGCCTCGACCTCGAGTTCACCGAGGGCATGCGCTTCGACAAGGGCTACATCGCCCCGTACTTCGTGACCAACGCCGACGACCAGACCGCCGTGCTCGAGGACCCGTACATCCTCCTGACCTCCGGCAAGGTCTCCAGCCAGCAGGACGTCGTCCACGTGGCCGAGCTGGTCATGAAGTCCGGCAAGCCGCTGCTGATCATCGCCGAGGACGTCGACGGCGAGGCGCTGCCGACCCTCATCCTCAACAACATCCGCGGCACCTTCAAGTCCTGCGCCGTCAAGGCCCCGGGCTTCGGCGACCGCCGCAAGGCCATGCTGCAGGACATGGCCATCCTGACCGGCGCGCAGGTCGTGTCCGACGAGCTGGGCCTCAAGCTCGACTCCATCGACACCTCCGTGCTCGGCCACGCCAAGAAGGTCATCGTCTCCAAGGACGAGACCACCATCGTGCAGGGTGCCGGCTCCAAGGAGGACATCGACGCCCGCGTGGCCCAGATCCGCGCCGAGATCGAGAACACCGACTCCGACTACGACCGCGAGAAGCTGCAGGAGCGTCTCGCCAAGCTGGCCGGCGGCGTCGCCGTCATCAAGGTCGGCGCCGCCACCGAGGTGGAGGCCAAGGAGCGCAAGCACCGCATCGAGGACGCCGTGCGCAACGCCAAGGCCGCCATCGAGGAGGGCCTGCTGCCCGGCGGTGGCGTGGCCCTCGTCCAGGCCGCCAAGAAGGCCGAGTCCGATGAGGCCGTCACCTCGCTCACCGGCGAGGAGGCCACCGGCGCCGCCATCGTGTTCCGCGCCATCGAGGCCCCGATCAAGCAGATCGCCGAGAACGCCGGCGTCTCCGGCGACGTCGTGATTAGCAAGGTCCGCTCCCTGCCGGACGGCGAAGGCTTCAACGCCGCCACCGACACCTACGAGGACCTGCTGGCCGCCGGCGTCACCGACCCGGTCAAGGTGACCCGTTCCGCCCTGCAGAACGCCGCCTCCATCGCCGGTCTGTTCCTGACCACCGAGGCCGTCGTCGCCAACAAGCCGGAGCCGAAGGCCGCCGCCCCGGCCGCCGGCGCCGACATGGGCTACTGATCGGCAGACGATTGGAGATGATTCCGCGTCCCCGGACCGGGCTAGCGTGACGCCTCGTCGGTCCGTGTGACATCCATGTGCCGTCCCGTGCATGCACGGGACGGCACATGTCGTTTCCGGACGTCCGTCGGGGACGTCACTGCGCGAACAGCCGTGCGGCCGCGGTCTCCGCGTCCGCATACACCGTGGACGCGTGCGACAGCGAGCGTTGTATGGATTCAAGGGATGATTCCATCTGCTGCTGCGCCGCGCGCCACTGCTCGACCACCGAGGTGAACTGCGTGGCCGCCGATCCCCTCCACGCGTCCTGCAACGCGTTGAGGTTCGCCACCATGCCGGTCACGGCCTGTCTGATCTGTCCCACGGATGACTGCACCGCGGCGCTGGATGATGCGATCCGTTCCGAATCGACCTGGTATTGAGGCATCGTCGTCTCCTTCGTTCGTCATGGATGATGCGCCCGGCTTCGCCGGACGGCGGCCGATTGGTGCAACCGGCCGCTAAGGTGGAGTGTATGAGTTTCGAATCGTTCATCAACGGAAAAACGACCGATGTGGTCAGAGCCCCCCGCATCGGCGTGTCGCATGTCGGGAAATGGCTTGTCTGCGCCGTTCTGGCGTTGTTGTGCGCGATGTGGATAACTCCCGCCGCCCTCGCCGACGGCGGCACCGGCCTGATGACCGACAACATCACCGACACGCAGAACCTGCTCGGCTCCAACGCCTCGGCCGTCACCGACAAGGTCAAGGAGACCTACGAGAAATCCGGCGTGTACGTCCGCCTCATCTACGTCGACAGCTTCGGCGAGGGCGCGAAGCCCACCGAATGGGCGAAGGAGGCGTTGGAGGCCACCAATCCGAAGCCCAACACCGTGCTGCTCGCGGTGGCTTCCGCGGACGGCAGCCTCGTCGTGTCGGTCTCCAGCAACTCGGATGAGTGGCTGCGCGATTCGGACACCGTCGACGCACTGAGCAAGGCCGCCATGGAGCCGCTCTCCGACTCCTCCAAACAGGATTGGTCCGGCTCCGCGATCGCCATGATGGACGAGATCCAGCAGCGCAAGCAGACCTCGACGAACTCGCGCACGGTGACCATCGGCGTCATCGGCATGGGCGCGGGTCTCGCCGTGCTCGTCATCGTCATCGTGGTGACCATCGTCGTCAGGCGCCGTCGCGAAGTCGACAAGGACGCCGGCGAGCAGGATGCGCAGGCGCGGTCCTCGACGGACGTCCCGTCCGACGACGGGACCGAGGACGCCGGGACGACGGCCGACGAGACGATTGCCGCGACGGCCGACGCGACGGCCGACGCGACGCCGTCCGGTTCGGAGCCGCCGGCCGCCGCGGAGCAGCCGTCGGCCGCGCCGGAGGAGCCGTCCCGCCCGATGACGCGACGTGAGCTGCGCGAGGCGCGCAAGCGGCAACGCGGCCTGTTCGGCAGGAAGCGCGGCTGAACCCGGCTGGCCGCATGACGCGCGGAATGCACAGACGGCTTTCAGGAAACCGTCAGACAGCGAGGCCATGCTGGGAGGCATGAGCAAGCCTATCGAAGCATCCATCGTCGTCGTGGACGACGAACCGTCCATCCGAGAACTGCTGGTCGCCTCCCTGCATTTCGCCGGTTTCGAAGTCAGCACCGCCGCATCCGGCTCCGAGGCCATCGAAGTCATCGAGAAGGTCCGTCCGGACCTCATCGTGCTGGACGTCATGCTCCCGGACATCGACGGGTTCACCGTGACCCGCCGCATCCGTCAGGAAGGCATCGACGCGCCGGTCCTCTTCCTCACCGCCCGCGACGACACTCAGGACAAGGTCATGGGGCTGACCGTCGGCGGCGACGACTACGTCACCAAGCCGTTCAGCCTCGAGGAGGTCGTGGCGCGCATCCGCGCCATCCTGCGGCGCACCCGCGAACAGGTGGAGGACGATCCGATCATCCGCGTGGGAGACCTCGAGATCAACGAGGACTCGCACGACGTGACGCGCGCCGGCCAGACCGTCGAACTGAGCCCCACCGAATACAAGCTGCTGCGCTACCTCATGGACAACGCCGGACGCGTGCTGTCCAAGGCGCAGATCCTCGACCACGTCTGGCAGTACGACTGGGGCGGCGACGCGGCCATCGTCGAAAGCTACATCTCCTACCTGCGCAAGAAGGTCGACGGCGTCATGGTGGAGGGCGAGGACGGCGAGAAGCACAAGGTCACGCCGCTCATCGAGACCAAGCGCGGCATCGGCTACATGATCCGCGAACCGAAGTCATGATCACCCATCCCCGTACCCTCCAGGACGAGACGGCGACCCCTCCGGCCGGAGCCCCGGGGAACGCGGCCGCGGATACGCCATCCCCTGTGGCGGCGCGACCCGCCGCCGGGAAACGCCGCGGGGGATGGCACCGCTTCACGCGGTTCTTCCTCGACCGGCTCGACCGCGTCCCGCTGAGCGCCAAGCTCGTCGCCTCCACGCTCGTCGTGCTCATCATCGGCACGGTGGGCATCTCGGCCTCCATCAGACAGCTTGTCAGCGGCTACCTGCTCGAGAAGACCGACAACCAGATCATCTCGCAGAGCACCCTCATCTTCCGCAATACCGACCTGCTGCGCAGCATGGACCAGCGGAACAACGGGCTCAACACGTACTTCCTCCAGATCCGCTACGCGCAGGACGGCAAACTCACCGGACAGACCGAGACGAAGCTCTACCCGATCCTCGACGGCAACGTCGTCACCATGCCCCAGCTGCCGTCCAACTCGGCGCTCACCGACGACATGCTCGGCACGCCGTTCACCACCGGCGCGCAGATCACCACGCTCGCGAGCGTCATGGGCGGCTCGTCGTCAGGCTCGGATTCCGGTCAGGACTCGGATTCCGGGGCCTCGCAGGATTCAGGGCAGGATTCCTCCGATTCCCAGGACGATGCGGGCCGGCCCGCGGACGAGGGCTCGTCCGCCGGCTCCACCGGGATGAGGGCCTCGACGGCCCCCACGCGCAAGACCATCCAGGCGGCGGGAGCCCCCTGGCGCGTGGCCGCGTTCCGGTGGGAGGACCAGGACGCCAACGGCAACAAGGTGTTCCGCGGCATCGTGTTCATCGGCCTGTCCCTGTCCGACCAGATCGACACCATCAACACGCTTACCCGGTACTGCGCCACCGTGGGGATCGCCATCGTGCTGCTTGGCGGCTCCTTGGTGGCGCTGCTCATCCAACGCACGCTGGACCCGCTCAAGCGTATCGAGAAGACCGCGGCCAAGATCGCCGCCGGGGACCTGAGCCAGCGCGTGCCTTGGGCCCCGGAGAACACGGAGGTCGGTTCGCTCGCAGCCTCCCTCAACACCATGCTCGCGCGCATCGAGAAAAGCTTCCATGAGCAGGAGCAGACCACGGCGAAGATGAAACGGTTCGTCTCCGACGCCAGCCACGAGCTCAGGACTCCGCTCGCCGCCATCCACGGCTACGCCGAGCTGTACACCATGCAGCGTGACATGCCCGGCGCGCTCGAACGGGCCGACGAATCCATCGCCCACATCGAGAAATCCAGCCAGCGCATGACCGTCCTCGTGGAGGATCTGCTTTCGCTGGCGCGCCTCGACGAAGGGCGCGGCATCGACATGACGCAGACCGTCTCGCTCACCACCCTGGTGGCCGACGCGCTCGACGACCTGCACGCGCTCGACCCCGAGCGGGAGGTGACGCGCGGCACCGTGGCGTTCCGTCCGTCGACCGACATGGACCATCCCGCGGCCATCGACATCGCCGCCGGCCCCATGACCCCCGTCACCCTCACCGGCGACGCCTCGCGTCTGCGCCAGGTGGTCACGAACATCGTGGGCAACATCCACCGGTACACGCCGTCAGATTCGCCGGCGCGCGTTGGCTTGGGCGTCATGCCCGCCTCGATCGCGCCGGAGCGCCTCGCCCAGATGCCGTCCACCGACGAGTCGATGCGGCACTTCCTCGAAGCGGCCGACGTCGGCCAGTCGATGAGCACCGGCACCAACTATGCGGTGATCAGGTTCGAGGACCATGGCCCCGGCGTGCCGGACGAGTCCCGTTCGCAGCTGTTCGAACGGTTCTACACCGCGGACCCCTCCCGCGCGCGGGAGAAGGGCGGCACCGGGCTGGGACTGGCCATCGCGCAGTCGGTGGTCAAGGCCCATCGCGGGCTCATCTGCGCGACCGGGACGCCCGGCGGCGGACTCACGTTCACCATCGTGCTGCCGCTCGGTCCGGTCGTCGCGCCGACGGTCCAGCCGACGTCCGCGGCCGACCGGGCCGCGGACGCGGACAGGACGGCCAAGGCGAAAGGCAAGGACAAGGCCGGCAAGACGAAGCGCGGAGGCTGGTTCTCCCGCTGAGCCGACAGGACGCCCCTCCGGCGCGCTACGCCCAAAGCGAGTCGGAGGGGCGTCGCGCATGATGCGGTAGAATGGACCGGCTTACAGAAATGACGCCAGTGAAGAAAGCGAGAGTACACGATGCCCACCGGTCGAGTTCGTTGGTTCGATGCCGCCAAGGGATATGGCTTCATCACCAGTGAGGAAGGCAAGGACGTGTTCCTGCCCGCGGCCGCTCTGCCAGCCGGCTCCACCACGCTGCGCAAGGGCGCCAAGGTGGAATACTCGGTCGTCGAGGGCCGCAAGGGCCCGCAGGCGATGGACGTGACCCCGGTGGCGGCCGCACCGTCGCTGGTCAAGGCCACGCGTCCGAAGCCCGACGACATGGCCGCCATCTGCGAGGACCTCATCAAGCTGCTGGATTCGGCGGGCAACACGCTGCGCCGCCATCGCTACCCTTCCGCGGCCGAAAGCCGCAAACTCGCCACGCTGCTGCGCGCCGTGGCGGACAACTTCGACGTACAGGACTGATTCACACCCATGAGCGACAACACCGCAATCAGCGAAGACGGGACGCCGTCGGTCGACCCGCGCGAACTGGCCCGCGCCACCGCGCTGTCCGTGGCCGAGGAACCCGAACAGGTCGGCGATGTGATCGACGCCATCGACCTCGGCGACGGAGTCACCGATTTCCGTCTCGCCGCGCATGTGCGCGGCTATGAGGGATGGCAATGGTCGGTCACGCTCTACCATGACGTGGAACTCGGCGACTGGACGGTGAACGAATCCTCGCTCATCCCCACCGACGACGCGCTCATGCCTCCCGCATGGGTGCCGTGGAAGGACCGGCTGGAGCCCACCGATCTGGCACCCACCGATTCCATCGGCACCGATCCGGACGATCCGAGACTCGAGGACGGCTTCCGCAGGACCGAACCCGTCGCGGACGCCGCCGCCGATGACGCCGCGCAGGACGCGCAGGACGCGACGTCCGGCGAGGACGCTTCCGAAGGGGACGGCCACGAGACGTCCGAAACGTCCCCCGAGGACGACGGGGAGCGGGACGCCGCCGTGACGGCGGCCGTGGACGAATCGGAGGACGAGGCCGAGGCCGTCGAGGAATTCGACCTGTCCCGCCGCCACGTGCTGTCCCAGCTGGGGCGGGCGCAGACCGCCAAGCGCTGGTATGAGGGGCCGAGGGGCCCCAAGGCCATGTCCACGAAGACCGCCGCCGGCAACCTGTGCTCCACCTGCGGATTCCTCGTGCCGATCAAGGGCGAGCTCAACCGCATGTTCGGCGTGTGCGCCAACAAGTGGAGCCCCGACGACGGCCGCGTGGTCTCCCTCGACCACGGCTGCGGCGAACATTCGGAGATCGATCCGCCGGAGCCCAGCCGCCTGTGGGTGCAGTCGAAGCCCGCCTTCGACGACCTGCACATCGACATCATCGCCCAGCAGCCGCGCGAGGAGCGCGAGCCCGTCGAACTCATCGAGCAGGCCGACGCGGAGGACGACAACGACACGGACGTCGCCACCGAACAGGACATCGAGGAGAACACCGAAATCGACGCGGATTCCAAGGACGTCGCCGACAACACCGTGGAACCGGACGACGAGCCGGAGCTCGAAGCGGTCGTCGACCTCGCCGCCACGACGGACGAAACCGAAACCCCGGCATCGGACGAATCCGGGACGGAGACCGGGGAGACCATGACGGAGGAAACCGCCACGGACGCCGCCGAGGCGGAACCGACGGCGAACGGCGCGGCGCAGGAGACGGCCGAGTCGGACGGAACCGAAACGGAACCGGCACAGCCGGAGGAGTCCGTGCCGGACGAAGCCACGACGGATGTTCCCGAGACGGACGTTCCCGAGATGGAACCTGCGGCGGACGACGGCACGGGGGAGACCCCGGATGCGGATGACGGTGAAGAGACCGACGAGGCCGGTCCGGAGCCCGAACCGTCGGACGGCGCCGAACCGGACGACGGCACATCCGCGGACACCGCCGAATAGGCGCGTCACGGACGGCGCGGCCGCATCGGCGCGCATACGAGTGGACCCCGCACCATCGGACGATGGTGCGGGGTCCACTCATCATCGGGGACGCATCCGTCCCGTGGACGACGTCAGTGGACCACGGTGACCGTGCACTCGGCGAAGTTCACGATCTGACGCGACACCGAACCGAGGAAGTGCGCGTCCAGACCGCTCAGGCCACGCGACCCCACCACCAGATGGCTCGCGTACCGGGACGCGGCGACGAGCCCCTTCGACGCGCTGATGTGGAACGCGTGCGACCCCACCTCGAGGCCTTCGGGAAGCGGGGTATCCGCCAGCACGCCGGCAAGCATCTCCTCCGCACGGCGCTGACCCACCTCGATCGGGGCCACCGCGCGCTCATACCCGGGGACGCTGCCCAGATCCTTCAACTGCCAGCAGAACAGCACCTGGAGCGGCGCGTCATGCAGCCGCGCCTCCTCGGCGGCGAACGCCAACGCGCGACGTGAGATGTCGGACCCGTCCACGCCGACCACCACCGGCCTGCGGGACTCCTCCACGACGCCCTCGCTCGGCAGATAGTGCACCTTCTCCTCCACAGGGGACAACGCGTTCGCGATGTCGTCCGTCACCGTCTCCTCCTCGCCGCCGGCCAGACGCACCACCGTGACCGGCACCTCGGCCGACTCCGCGAGCGACGCGGACAGCGACCCCAGGAACCAGCGGGCCACCGGACCCAGCGAACGCCGCCCCACCACGATCTGCCGCGCGTCCCTGCCGATCTGCAGCAGCGCCGCGGTGCCCGAGGCCTTCACCGACGTGAGCGTGAGGTCGGCGGGATTGAAATCGCCCCCCTCCGACGCCTCGTCCACCCACCGGCGCAACTGGGCCGCGATGTCGCGGCGGACGCGTTCCCAGCCCTCCTCGCTGTCCGGCTCCGCACCCATGTCCCACGACCGGGTCCAGCCGTACACCGCGTTCACCCGGCGACCGGAGAGGGCCGATTCACGTATGGCCCACCGCAGCGCCGCGAACGACTCGTCCGAACCGTCCACGCCGACGACGATGTCGGCGTCAGGCGCGGCATTGAATGTCTGTGTGGTCATCATTGCCTCCTTGACGAACTGATACCCCCAGCATATCCTCCCGCGTACGTCCATAGCGGAATATCGGGACGCGGGGCGCCAAACGTCACCGCGAATCGCTAGAGTTAAGCACAGTGTCAATTGAGGAAGGACAAGTATGTTCGAACGGTTCACAGACCGTGCGCGGCGCGTGATCGTGTTGGCGCAGGAAGAGGCGAGGTCTCTCCAGCACAACTACATCGGCACCGAACACCTTCTGCTCGGCCTGATCCGCGAAGGAGAGGGCGTGGCCGCGAAGGCGCTCGCCGCCAAGGGCGTCGAGCTGGACGCCACCCGCAAGCAGGTCGAGGAGATGATCGGCAAGGGCAACGCGACATCCAACGGCCACATTCCCTTCACTACGCACGCCAAGCAGGTGCTCGAACTGAGCCTGCGCGAGGCGCTGCAGCTCGGCCACAGCTACATCGGCACCGAGCATATCCTGCTCGGCCTGATCCGCGAGGGCGAGGGCGTCGGCACCCAGGTGCTCATCAAGATGGACGTCGATCTGGGCGAGCTGCGCTCCACCACCATCGACATGATCCGCGGCAACTCCGGCACCGCCGACGCCAAGGGCGATCTGGCGAACGCCGGCGGCGTGGCCGACAAGGCCAACAAGTCCGGCTCCGCCATCCTCGACCAGTTCGGCCGCAACCTCACCCAGGAGGCCGCCGAAGGCAAGCTCGACCCGGTCATCGGCCGCTCCAAGGAGATCGAGCGCGTGATGGTGGTGCTGTCCCGTCGCACCAAGAACAACCCCGTGCTCATCGGTGAGCCCGGCGTCGGCAAGACCGCCGTCGTCGAGGGCCTCGCGCAGAAGATCCAGGCCGGCGACGTGCCCGAGACCCTCAAGGGCAAGCAGGTGTACTCGCTGGACCTCGGCTCCATGGTGGCCGGCTCCCGCTACCGCGGTGACTTCGAGGAGCGTCTGAAGAAGGTCCTCAAGGAGATCAAGACCCGCGGCGACATCGTCCTGTTCATCGACGAGATCCACACCATCGTCGGCGCCGGCTCGGCGGACGGCGCGCTCGGCGCCTCCGACATGCTCAAGCCGATGCTCGCGCGCGGCGAGCTCCAGACCATCGGCGCCACCACCACGGACGAGTACCGCAAGTACATCGAGAAGGACGCGGCCCTCGAGCGCCGCTTCCAGCCCATCCAGGTGCACGAGCCCACCGTGGCCGAGACCATCGAGATCCTCAAGGGTCTGCGCGGACGCTACGAGAACCACCACCACGTGACCATCACCGACGGTGCGCTCCAGTCCGCCGCCGAGCTGTCGGCGCGCTACATCCAGGACCGCAACCTGCCGGACAAGGCCATCGACCTGATCGACGAGGCCGGCGCACGCCTCAGGATCAAGCGCCTGACCACGCCGCCCGAACTCAAGGAGCTCGACCAGAAGATCGCCAAGATTTCCGCCGAGAAGGAGCAGGCCGTCAAGGACCAGGACTTCGAGAAGGCCGCCTCCCTGCGCGACAGCCTCGAGACCATGCAGTCCGAGCTCAAGGAGAAGCAGAAGGCCTGGCACGAGGGCGAATCCGACGTGAAGATGGTCGTGGACGAGGATGTGATCGCCGAGGTCATCTCCTCCACCACCGGCATCCCGGTCGTCAAGCTCACCCAGGCGGAGTCGAAGAAGCTGCTCAACATGGAGGCGGAGCTCCACAAGCGCATCATCGGCCAGGACGAGGCGGTGTCCGCGCTGTCCCGCTCCATCCGCCGCACCCGTGTGGGCCTCAAGGACCCGAAGCGTCCGTCCGGCTCGTTCATCTTCGCCGGCCCCACCGGCGTGGGCAAGACCGAGCTGGCCAAGACGCTCGCCGAATTCCTGTTCGACGACGAGGACGCGCTCATCCGCGTGGACATGTCCGAGTTCTCCGAGAAGTACGCGGCGTCCCGTCTGTTCGGCGCGCCCCCGGGATACGTCGGCTACGAGGAGGGCGGCGAGCTCACCGAGAAGGTGCGCCGCAAGCCGTTCTCCGTGGTGCTGTTCGACGAGATCGAGAAGGCGCATCCGGACATCTTCAACACGCTGCTGCAGGTGCTCGACGACGGCCATCTCACCGACGGCCAGGGGCGCAAGGTGGACTTCAAGAACACCATCATCATCCTGACCACCAACCTCGGCACGCGCGACATCGCCAAGGCCGCCAACACCGGCTTCAACCTCGGCTCGAACACCGAGTCCAGCTACCAGCGCATGAAGGAGCAGGTGAGCGCCGAGCTCAAGCAGCAGTTCCGCCCCGAGTTCCTCAACCGCCTGGATGACATCATCGTGTTCAAGCAGCTCACCGAGCCGCAGGTGCGCCAGATCGTCGACCTCGACGTCAAGCGGCTCAACGACCGTCTGTTCGACCGTCACATGTCGCTCGAGCTCACCGACAAGGCGAAGGACCTGCTCGCACAGAAGGGCTTCGACCCGCTGCTCGGCGCCCGTCCGCTGCGCCGCGTGATCCAGCGCGACATCGAGGACGCCATCTCGGAGAAGATCCTCATGGGCGACCTCAAGGACGGCCAGCGCGTGGTCGTCGATTCGGAGGGCGAGGGCATCCTCGGCGAGTTCACCTTCAAGGGCGAGACGTTCGAGGAGCCGTCCAAGGACGGAGACGCTCCGGCATCCCCGGCGGGGGACGGCCAGCCTGAGCTGGTCGGTGCGACGGCCACCGACGCCGCGTCCGGTGACGCTCCGGCGGAAGGCGACGCGGAGTGACGTCCCGGCCGTGACGAACGGCCATGAAGACGGATGAAGGGCTTCGGTTCCAAGGGGAACCGAAGCCCTTCATCGTATGCGCCGCCGGAAGACGGTCAGCCGGAGAAGTCCACCTCGCCGAGCTTGTCGATGAGCTTCATGTTCTCGGAATAATCGACCGGGCAGGCGATGATGTCGATGCCCGAACCGGAGCGCAGCGCGGCACGCAGGGTGGGGTAGAGCTGGTCGGCCGATTCGATGAGATGGCCCTTCGCGCCGAAGCTCATGCCCAGCTCCACCACATCCGGGTTGTTGAAGTCCACGTACTCGTGGCTGCCGTCATGCAGGTCCATCTTCCACTTGATGAGGCCGTACGCCTCGTCCACCCACACGAGGATCACGATGCGCGCGCCCACGCGCACCGCGGTCTCGATCTCCTGCACGTTCATCATGAACGAGCCGTCGCCCATCACCGCGAGCACCGGGCGCCCGGGGTTCTCCAGCGAAGCCGCCACCGCGCCGGGAAGCGTCCACGCCATGGTGGAGAGCGAATTGTCGATGACGCACGTGTTCGAATAGTAGGTGGGGTAGAGGCGGGCCATCCACATCTTCAACGCGCCGGTGTCCACCAGTGCGATGTCCGTGTCCGTCTCCATGGCCCGGCGCGTGTCCGCGACGATGCGCTGCGGCTTCATCGGGAACGAATCGTCCTGCGTGTAGGACTCGTATTCGTCCGTCAGCAGCTCGTGGATCTTCGGATGGGACACGCCGAACGTCACACGCTGGCGCCGCAGCGCGTCGACCAGCGCGGACAGGGTCGCGTCGATGTTGCCCATGATGTTCAGGGCCGTCGAATAATGCGCGTCCGTGTCCTCGATGAACGTGTTGATGTGGATGATCGTCTTGTCGTCGTTCGGATTGATCTTCTTCGGATCGAACTGCTGGATCGAGAAGCCGACCGCGATGATGAGGTCCGCCTCGTCGAACGCGAAGTTCTCGTAGTCGTGGCGCATGAAGCCGACCACGCCCAACGCCAGCGGGATGCGGTCCGAGATCACGCCCTTGCCTTCGAACGTCGTGGCCACCGGCACGTTGAGCTGCTCGGCCAGGGCGAGCAGACGGTTCTCCGCATGGCCGCGCGCCACGCCGTTGCCGGCGAGGATGATCGGGTGCTTCGCGCCGCGGATGATGCTCACCGCGCGTTCGATCGTGTCCGGCGTGGGGGCGAAGCTCATCGGGTTCGGCAGGGGCAGCGGCCTCGCGCCCTCGGGCGCCGGCATCTCGGCCACGTCCTCCGGCAGGATCAGGCAGGTCGCGCCCGGACGGTTGCGCTGCGCGATCGAGAACGCCTTGCGGACCATCTCCGGCACGGACGCCGGCTCCATCACCATCGACGTCCACTGCGTCAAAGGCCGGAACACGGACACCAGGTCCACGATCTGATGCGACTCCTTGTACAGACGCGTCACGTTGCCCTGCGCGCAGATCGCCACCAGCGGCACCGTGCTCGCGTTCGCCTGCGCCACCGGAAGCGTCAGGTTCAGCGCGCCCGGGCCGAGCGTCGCCAGGCACACGCCCGGCCTGCCGGTCAGATGGCCCTGCGTGGCCGCCATGAAGCCGGCGCCCTGCTCGTGACGCGTCAGCACGAAGCGGATGCGCCCGTCGCGGGCGATGGCCTCCATCAGCGGGATGTTCTCCTCGCCGGGGATGCCGTACATGATGTCGACGCCCTCGTTGACGAGGCATTCGACGAACAGGTCCGCCACCGTGCGGACGTGGGACCCAGGCCGGGACGAAGACGCCGGCGATTGCTCGGATACGGAAGATGCTGCATTCACGGAAGGGAAGTGTAACAGTCGGCATGCGCGGTTCGCGTCCATGGCATGTCACACCCGTCCGCATGGCGGACTTTCCGGAGACGGTCGCGCACGGAGGCCGTCGCAAGAATTCACCGATGTTCACCTGCCCGTAGGCTGCCCGGACATGTCCGTTCAACCGGCGGCCATAGCGTGGCAGCCGTGAGCAGGATGAAGTCAGACCGGCGCGGTCACGCCGGCGGACGGCGGATGGCCGTCCTCACGGGCATGGCGATCCTGGCCGTCGCGGCCGTCACCGTGCCGAACGCATTCGCATCGAACGGCATGAATCCGCTGACGGGAACGGATCCGGGGAACACGGGCGTCGTCACCGTCGCGGACATCACCGATTTCCACGGGCATATCGAACGCGGCGAAGCCAACGCGGAAGGATTCGAACTCGCCGAATCCCATAATCCCGGCGGCATGGTGGCCGTGTCCGCCGGCGACCTGGTCGGCGGCAGCCCGTACGAATCGGCCTACGAGCAGGACCGCCCCACGCTCGACATGGCCAAGACGTGGGGGCTGGGCATCTCCGCCATGGGCAACCACGAGCTCGACAGGGGCGTCGCCGACTTCAACGACCGCATCGCCGACCCCGCCAACGGCATCGACTGGCTGTGCGCCAACGTCTCCGCACGCAACAAGAGCGCGCACGGCAAGCTCTCCCGGGTCAAGGACTACGTCATCCGCAAGATCGGCGGCAAACGGGTCGCCTTCATCGGCGCCATCACCGACGCGCTCGGCGCCGTCACCACGCCGCGCATCACCGCCGACGCCGACCTCGGCGAGACCGCGGTGCACGCCATCAACCGCGTCGCCGACCAGCTGAGCGACGGCGATGAGGCGAACGGCGAAGCGGACGCGGTCGTCGTCCTCCTGCACGCCGACGCATCGGCCGCCGCGGGACACGGCGACGCCGCCATCGACTCCAACGTCGACCTCGTCTACTCCGGCCACAGCCACGCCGTCAAACGGATGCGCACCGCCGCCGGCGCGCCCATCATCGAAGCGGGCAGCTTCGGACGGCAGATGGCCGTGCAGGACCTCGTCATCGAGGGGAAAGGGCGGCACGCGCGTGTGACGGTGAATGACGTGGACCTCGGCAACGGCACCACCGCATCCGCGGTCCCCGGCGTCATCGACCTCAACGGGGATGACGGCGTGGCGCGGGCGAAACAGGCCGCCTGGGAATCGGCCGGAACGCCCGCCGAACGCGTGCGTCGCGCACGCGACGTCTACCAGGCCGCCGCGGCCGGATCGCAACGCGTCGGAAACGAGGTCGTCGGCACCATCGCGAAGCACGCCTACTTCGGCAAGGCGTCCCGCAGCGGGGAGAACGCGCTCGGCACGCTCGTCGCCGACGCCGAGCGCGAGGCGGTGCAACGCGCCGCCTACGCGGGGGACCGCATCCCCGTCGTCGGATTCTCCAACGACGGCAGCCTGCGCACACGGAGCCTCGACCTTGACGGCGACGGCGTCATCACCCGACGCGAGGTGGACAGCATGATGGCCCTCCAGTTCAAGGTCGCGAAGACCACGCTCACCGGACGCGAACTCAAGGCCGTGCTCGCCCAACAGTGGAGGCGACATGACGGCAAGCTCGCCGTGGCGCATCTCGGCGTGTCCTCCAACGTGTCCTACCGGTACTCGACGGACGGGGAGGCGGACGTCGTATCCGGGGAGCCGGCGCGGGACGCCGGCGACGTGCGCATCGTCGACCTGCGCGTCGACGGCAGGCCGATCGGAGACGACGACATCGTCATCGCCGCGGCCAACTCGTTCCTGCTGCAGGGCGGTGACCGGTACACCGCCTTCCGCACGGGCAGCGACTACCACGAGTTCGACGAAGGGTACGGCGACGCGCTGGCCGCCTACCTGCGCCGGCATCCGGCCGTGCGGAACGACGCGCCGGCCACCGGGACGGAGCTCGCGTAGCGGCGCGTCATTCCGCATGCCCGTTCCGTGGGCTTACACAACACGAAGGCCCCTGTCCGGTTCAATGAACCGGACAGGGGCCTTGTCCGTCATGATGGAGGAATCCGCGCCTGTGCGGTGCGAATCCCTCCCGCGGGAATCACTTCACCGCGTTGAGCCACTGCTCCTTCGTGGCCTTCTCGGCCTCGAGCTTCGCCTTCTTCTTCGGATCGGACTCCGCCTCGATCTTCGCGGACAGCTCGGCCAGCTGGGCGTTGAGCTGCTCCTCGAAGCTGGACTTGCGGGCGTCGGCCTCGGGATCCGACTGCTTCCACGCAGCGTCCTCGACGGCCTTGATCTGCTTGTCCACGGCGTCCAGACGGCCCTCGATGCGACGCATGTCGTCACGCGGCACATAACCGATCTGGTCCCACTCCTCCTGAATCTTCGCGAGCTCCTGGCGGGCGTGCTTGGCGGCCTTCTCGTCCGAGACGGGCACCAGGGCCTCGGCCTTGACGAGCAGCGCCTCCTTGGCGGCCAGGTTCTCCTTCTCGGAGGAGCTGATCTGGTCGCGGTCCGCCTGACGCGCGTTGAAGAACGTGTCCGCGGCCTCACGGAAGCGGGCCCACAGGGCGTCGTCCTCGTTGCGGCCGGCGCGGCCCGCGTGCTTCCAACGGTCCATGAGCTCGTTGAACCTGCGGGAGGTCTCGCCCCACGCGGTGGAATCCTTCAGCTCGTTCGCCTCGGCGATGATCTGCTCCTTGGCGGCCTTCGCCTCGTTGCGCTCCACGTCGCGGGCCTGCGCCCACTTGCGGCGCGCCTGGTTGAACGTGGTGCGGGCGGCGGAGAAACGCTTCCACAGCTCGTCCGCGTCCTTCTTGTCGATGCGCACGTTGTTGCGCTGGTGGGCCTGCCACTCGTCGAACAGCTCGCGGAAACGGTCCGCGGTGGAGCGCCAGTTCGTGTTGTCGCCCAGCGAGGCGGCCAGCTCCTCGGCCTTCTCCACGATGGCGGTGCGGCCCGCGATGGCCTTGTCCATCGCGGCCTTGCGCGCCTCGGCGATCTGCGCCTTCTTCGCCTCGCCGGCGGCCTCGAGCTCCTTGAGCTGCGCCTTCAGCGCGGCGATGTCACCCACCACGGCCGGGGAGGCGGTCTCCTCGGAGAGCATCTTCAGCGATTCGTCGATCTCGCGCGGCTTGACGTTGCGGGACTTCAGACGCACGGCCAGCGCGTCCAGCTTGGCCTTGAGGTCAAGGAACCTGCGGGCGTACAGCGCCAGCGCCTCCTCCTTCGACACGTCCGGGAACTGGCCCACCTCGCGCTCGGCGTCGCCCTCGCGCACGTACACGGTGCCGTTGTCGTCCACGCGGCCGAAGGCCTCGGCCGCCTTCACGTCCGCCTCGGAGTGGCCGGACGCTGCCGGCGCGGACACGTGGGCGGCGGGAGCCTTCCTCGCGAACGCGGCCGGGGACGGCGCGTGCGGCTTCGGCATGGCGGAGGGTTTGGGAGCCGCGGGTACGGCCTTCTCCACGGCGGGCGTCGCTGCCTGCTCGGTGGTCTCGGTGGTGTTCTCGGGTTCGGTGACGTTTTCGTCGGCCATGGCCAGCTCCTTACAGCTTGGAAGTGTGTGCGATGCGTGCCGACATCCCCGGTGGAACCGTGATGTTTGACGCAACCCTCACCTATTATATTGATTCCGTGGCTAAAGGCGCATCAATTTCAGGATTTCCAGAGTGGCTCCCCTCTGAACGCGTTGTGGAGCAGCGTGTCATCGACACGCTCCGTGAAGTTTTCGAGCTCAACGGCTTCCTCGGCATCGAGGCCCGTGCCGTCGAGACCGGGGCGTCCCTGCTGAAGAAGGGCGAGACCAGCAAGGAGATCTACCTGCTGTCCCGTCTGCAGGAGGTCGGACACGAGTCCGACACCCCGATCGAGGAGCGGCTCGGCCTGCACTTCGACCTCACCGTGCCGCTGAGCCGGTACGTGGTCGAGCATTCCGGCCAGCTCGCCTTCCCGTTCAAGCGGTGGCAGATCCAGAAGGTCTGGCGCGGCGAACGTCCGCAGGAGGGCCGTTACCGCGAGTTCGTCCAGGCCGACATCGACGTGATCGGGCAGGGCGACCTGCCGGACCACTACGAGGTGGAGCTGCCGCTCGTCATGGTCTCCGCGCTGGAGCGCCTGCGCGCGTTCGGCCTGCCCAAGGCCACCGTGCACGCGAACAACCGCAAGCTGTCCGAGGGCTTCTACCGCGGGCTGGGACTTACCGACATCGAGGGCGTGCTGCGCGAGATCGACAAGCTCGACAAGATCGGCGCCGATGAGGTCGCGAAGCTTCTCGTCGAGGAGTGCGGCGCGTCCGAGGCGCAGGCCAGGGCCTGCCTCGAGCTCGCCGAGCTGACCGCGGCCGACGGCGCCGAGCTCGCCTCGAAGTTCGACGCGCTGTGCGCGGGCCACGGCATCGCCTCCGATTCCGAGGCGTACGCGCTGGCCCGCCAGGGTCTCGACACGCTCGCGATGATCGTCGACGAGGCCGCCGCCATCCGCCCCGGCTCCGTGATCGCCGACCTCAAGATCGCGCGCGGACTCGACTACTACACCGGTTCCGTCTACGAGACGTTCCTCGACGGCGCCGCCTCGCTCGGCTCCATCTGCTCCGGCGGACGCTACGACAACCTCGCCAGCCAGGGCAGCCGCAAGTACCCGGGCGTGGGCCTGTCCATCGGCCTGAGCCGTCTCGTGAGCTACATGCTGCACACCGCCGGAGCGCACGCCAGCCGCGTCTCCCCGGCCTCCGTGCTGGTCGCCGTGTGGAACGAGGAGGAGCGCGCGGGCGCCAACCGCATTGCGAACACGCTGCGCTCGCGCGGCATCGCGGCCGACGTGGCCCCCACCGCCGCCAAGCTCGGCAAGCAGATCAAGTACGCCGACAAGCTCGGCATCCCGTACGTGTGGTTCCCCGGCCAGGACGGCGCGGGCGACGAGGTCAAGGACATCGTCACCGGCGACCAGGCCCCGGCCGACGCCACGTCGTGGGAGCCGGATACTGTTAATGCCCGGCAAACCGTTGTCATCGGCTGATTTCCGCGCCGGAACGCATGGAAACCAACGTCGTCAACATTGAAAGAGGAAGCATGAGCCAGACGGCTTACAGAACACACCACGCCACCGAGGTCACCGAGGCCCTGGTCGGCCAGAAGGTCACCCTCGCCGGTTGGGTCGACCGTCGCCGTGACCACGGCGGCGTCGCCTTCATCGATCTGCGCGACTCCACCGGTCTCGTGCAGGTCGTCATCTACGACGAGGACATGGCCCGCCCGCTGCGCAGCGAATTCGTCATCCAGGTCGTCGGCGAGGTCCGCCTGCGTCCGGAGGGCAACGAGAACGAGCACCTCGCCACCGGCAAGATCGAGGTCGTGGCGGAGAGCATCGAGATCCTCGCCAAGTCCGACGCCCTGCCGTTCCAGGTGTCCACCGCCCTGGAGAACGAGTCCGAGAACAAGCTGCCCGGCGAGGACATCCGCCTCAAGTACCGTTACCTCGACCTGCGCCGCCCGTCCATGCAGCACAACCTGAAGCTGCGCTCCGACATGGCCAAGGCCGCCCGCCACGCGCTCGAGGACATGGACTTCACCGAGGTCGAGACCCCGACCTTCATCAAGTCCACCCCGGAGGGCGCCCGCGACTTCGTCGTGCCGGCCCGCCTCGTGCCCGGCTCCTGGTACGCGCTGCCGCAGTCCCCGCAGCTCCTGAAGCAGCTGCTCATGGTCTCCGGCGTCGAACGCTACTACCAGCTGGCCCGCTGCTACCGCGACGAGGACTTCCGCGCCGACCGCCAGCCCGAGTTCACGCAGCTCGACATGGAGATGGCGTACGTCGACCAGGAGGACGTCATGGCCATGGCCGAGAAGGTCATCGCCGCCATCTGGAAGACCGCCGGCTACGAGGTCACGCTGCCGCTGCCGCGCATCACCTGGCAGGACGCCATGGACAAGTACGGCTCCGACAAGCCGGACCTGCGCTTCGGCAACCCGCTCATCGAGCTCACCGAGTACTTCAAGGACACGCCGTTCCGCGTGTTCCAGGCCCCCTACGTGGGCGCGGTCCTGTTCAAGGGCGGCGCCTCCACGCCGCGCCGCCAGTTCGACGCGTGGCAGGAGTGGGCCAAGCAGCGCGGCGCCAAGGGTCTCGCGTACGTGTCCTTCACCGAGGACGGCGAGCTCAAGGGCCCCGTTGCCAAGAACCTGTCCGATGAGGAGCGCGCCGGCCTCATGGAGGCCGTCGGCGCCGAGCCCGGCGATGCCGTGTTCTTCGCCGCCGGCTCCCGCGAGTCCTCCCAGCTGCTGCTGGGTGCCGTGCGCGTCGAGCTCGCCTCCCGCGCCGGCCTGCTCGACCCGAAGAAGTTCGCGTTCACGTGGGTCGTCGACTTCCCGCTGTTCAAGCGCACCGACGATCCGGACGACGACGATGTGGCGGTCGGCCACTCCAAGTGGACCTCCATGCACCACCCGTTCACCATGCCGTCCAAGGACTGGATCGACAAGTTCGACCAGGATCCGGAGCACGCCATGTCCGACTCCTACGACATCGTCTGCAACGGCGAGGAGATGGGCGGCGGTTCCGTGCGTATCCACCGCGACGACATCCAGGACCGCGTCCTCAACGTCCTCGGCATCAGCTCCGAGGAGGCCGCGGAGAAGTTCGGCTTCCTGCTCGAGGCCTTCAAGTACGGCGCCCCGCCGCACGCGGGCATCGCCCTCGGCTGGGACCGCACTGTGTCGATCCTCGCCGGCGCCGACACGATCCGCGACGTCATCGCCTTCCCGAAGGCGGGCGGCGGCCGTGACCCGCTGACCGGCGCCCCGGCCCCGATCTCGGCCGAGCAGCGTGCCGAGACCGGCGTCGACTACGACCCGGACGAGGATGAGGACTGATCGTCCCCATATCGGTTGAGGAGGGCGGAACCCATGTGGTTCCGCCCTTTTTGCTATCTTGTCGGTTCCTGATTCTCGCGCCCCGGGAATCGGGAACCGAACACCCGTTCGAGGAACCACCCATCATGGGAGGCGACGACCAGCGCGCCCGGGTAATCGGCCAATAACTTCGCCAATGCCTGCCTGGACGACAGGTCCAGATGGTTTGTCGGCTCGTCCATGACGATCAGCTGCGGCCGGGCAGGCAACGCCAGGCACAGCAGCAGCTTGCGCAGCTCCCCGGGCGACGGCTCGCCGTCCGCGAGCAGCCGGTCGGGGTCGGCGTTGAGCCGCGCGTACGCGCCGAGCACGCGCGCCCGGCCTTCGGACGGCAGCGCGTGCAACCGCTCCAGCGCTCGGACGGCGTCGGTATGGTCCGTGTTCTGTGCAATGACCAGTCGCGGCACGTCGGCGGCATGGGCGAGCATCGCACGCAGCAGCGTCGATTTGCCGGTCCCGTTCGGCCCGGTCACCGCCACATGGTCCTGCGCCCCGATCGAAATCAATGGGATCGCGAGCCCTGTGGCCGTAATGCCGTCAGCGGGCGGCGACAACCTGATCCGATCGCCGGAGACGGCGGCGCGGGACAACTCGGACGCGTCGAGATCCGTGACGTTCCGTCCGTCGAACCGGATCACGCCCGGTTCGAGCCGCACGAGCTCGCGTCGACGACTCGGCTCGATGTCGAGCCAGATGTCGCCTTCATATCGTTTCGCCGCGGTCGTGAGGCCCTCCGCGCGCCGGCGCGCCGCGTCGAGGCGCCCGTCGAGCTGCGTGTATTGCCGGGTCGTCGCGGCGCCGATCGTCGGTCGGCCGTACTTGAGCGCGGCCCGGGCGTCATGGTCCTTCGGGTCGATGCGCCGGCCGCCCCGCTTGGCGGCGTCGAGACGCCGCACGTCCGCGGACCGTCGCGCCTTGACCGACTCCAACCGTGCGGTCTCGCGCCGGGCCGCGTCCAGGACGGACGCATCGGCGACGTCGCGCGCGTCCATCAGTCGCGCGGCCTGCGTGTACCCGCCGGGATACGTGTCGGCGACGGTCACGTTGCGCGTACCGACATGCCGGCGCGAAAGCACTATGCACCGGTCGCACGTCGCGTCGATGAGCGCCACGTCATGCGATACGGCGATGCCGATGCCCCGATACCGGCGCATCGCGGCGATGATGTGGCCGCGTGTCCCCGCGTCGACGTGGTTGGTCGGCTCGTCGAGGATCAGTACGTCAGGCCGTCCGGCGAGCGCGCAGGCGATCTGCAGACGCTTACGCTCGCCGCCGGAGAGCGTGCCGTACCGGTACGGCCAGTCGTCGCCGAGTCCGAGGTCGTCGCGCAGTGCGATCGCCTCGGGCGACCAGTCGGCCGCGAAATCGTCGAGATTCGCCGGGGCGTCCGCGACATCCTGCGGGCAGTATCCGACGATCAGTCGTTTCGGATCGGGGGAGACGGTACCGCCGTCGGGGCGCAGCGCTCCGCGTACGATGGCCATCAATGTGGATTTGCCGATGCCGTTGTCGCCGAGCACCGCGCTCCAGCCGTGTGGGAACGACGCGGAGATGCCGGCGAACAACGGTTTCGGAGCATCCGGATAGGTGAAGGTGACGCCCGTCAGGGTGAGGATGAATGGTTGCATGAGTCACGCCTTTCGTTTCGGCGTGCTGTGATGATCGGGCGATGACGACGGTAGGGAACCTATGGGATTCGGCGGCCGACGTCCCGGCATGCGCATCCGGCATCACACACCACGAGGAATCGTGGTCGCGGGAGGGGCATCGGGCCGCTGATGGATGACGCGCGGCGGCACGCTTCGGCGCGTGGTTCCGCTGCACTACCGTCATCCTTCACAGGCGCAATGTACTTCGTTCCTTTCATTCGGGCCTCTTGGCATATGGGAGACCCCGTCTGTACGTCGCGGGTCATCGTACACGGGGGAATTGACCGGGCGCCGGTTCCCGTCTTTTCACGTCCCGAAAACCGGGAACCGGGATGACCGATAATGGGCCTATGAGGAACCGCTTACTCGTTGTCTGCGTTGTGATCGCCGTCTGCGTCGTCGTCGAGGCCGCACTGCGCTGGCCGGCAGTGTTCCACATGTCATATCTGCTGATGCCGTTGGTCGCGATCGCTTCGCTCGCCGTGCTGGCGGCCCGTCCGCGCACCGGCGCATGGCTGGTCGCGATGGTCACCTGCGTCGGACTCGTCTCGCCGTTCCCGATGTCGTACTCGTTCCTCATCGCCATGGTGCCGGCCGTCATGATCATCTGGAGGGACGGCCGCTGGGCCGCCGTGCTCGTATCGGCGCTCGCCGCGACCGCGCTGCTCGTCGACCGCAGGGTCCTGTTCGGGTTCGGCGTCTCCGATTCGGCGGTCATCGCGTTCGCCTACCTCATGTGCGCGATGCTGATCGCCGTCCTTTCGCGTTGGCAGTCGGACCGGCTGCATGCCCGGGAGCGTGCACGGCGCCGATGCGAACGCGAACGCGTGGCCGCCACGCTGCACGACCGGGCCACCAACGATCTGGCGAACGCGGTCATGCGCATCAATGCCGACCTCGACTCGGAAGGGTTCGGTTTCGACGAACGCCAATCGGCGGAGCTGCGCGGCATCCGCGACATGATCCGCCATGCGATGACCGCCACATATCAGGCGATCGACACGCTCGACGCGTCGGACGCGGACGTGCGGCATCCTATGGACGACGCCGGTCCTCGCCCAGAAACAGACGGATCGCCTCGGCGCGGGACGAAGCGCCGAGTTTGAGCCGCGCTCGCCGCATGACCACGAACACGGTCGACGGGCGGATGCCGAGTTCGTCGGCGATCTCCTCCGTGGAACGGTTGCGCGCGTATCGTTCCAGCACCTGCCGCTCCCGTGCGGACAGCGCCGCGTTGCGCCCGGCGGCCTCCGACATCGCCGCGTACGCGGCGTCCGCCGTGCGGAATCCCTCCATCGGCGTGCCGCCGGCGACCAGACGGACGGCGTCGGCAAGCTCGCGCGGCGTCGCGTCCTTGCCGACGAGACCCTGCGCGCCGGCGTCCGCGGCCATGCGACGGTAGTGGTTCGGCGAGTACGAGGTGATCGTGAGCATCGCCGGCCGTGCCGACGCTTCGCGGATGCGCCGGCACGCCTCGGCGCCGTCCATGTCCGTCAGGGACATGTCCATGACGAGCACGTCCGGGACGGCCTCATCCTCGCCGAGGCAATGATGGACCGCCGCGCCGCCGGTCGTCGCCGTCCATAGGATGCGTGCGCCGGGCAGCGCCCGCCCGATCGTCCGCGCGAGCATGCGTAGCGCGAACAGGTCGTTGTCCACAATCGCGATCGTCGTCATGACCTCCATTATCGCGTACAGGAAATCTGTATGCGGCGTTGTCCGGAAGCCTCCGTCCTTCGATACTGGAGGCATGACAGACAACGACGGGAGGTGCGTCATGAATAACGGGACCAACGGAACCATCGCCAGGAATCGTGGGAACGGTTCCCACGGCCATGGCCGGAAACGCGCCGTCGCGCTCGCCATCGCGGCCGTGCTGGCGCTCGCCATCGCGCTCGTGGGCTGCGCCGGCGTGGACGCGCACCGCTGGATGACCGGACGGGCGCCCCTGTTCGCGTTGCGTTCATCGCGTGCGGTCGAGGGCGGCGTCCGGACCGACTATCGCGGACTGTGGTACGGCGCGTCGGTCGTCCGGTTCGACGACGGGAACGGCTACGCGCACGCCGGCCTCGGACCGGGTGCGGTCGCCGAGCCGCCGTTCGACGTGCGCAAGGCGGTCGACGCCGTCACGGACGAACTGGAACGTCGCGGACTTGCTGACATGTCGTCGCGATTGGACGACGGCGGGTACGTGACGGACTGCGGCTCCTCGACCGACGACGGCGGGGAATGCGTTTCCGAGCGCGTGGGGGAGGACCCGCGGTCGTTCTCCCGCGTGCGCATCCTCGACTGGACGCGCGACGGCGACGTCGTGCACGCGTACGTCTACGCGTTCGGCGAGGAGTTCTACCGGTCGCTCGAAGGCGACCATATCGTCATGGACTCCGGCGGCGAATCGACGTGGACCGCCGACCTCGACGTGTCGGACGGCGCGACGCGGCTGACGGCGCTGCACGAGGCCGGAGGCGTGTCCTCGTCGGAGATCCGGGGCGCCGACTGGACGGATCTCGCCCAACGCATGTTCCTGATGATGCCGCACGACGGGTCGGACGCGTCCAGCGCGCCGATGCGGCAAGGCGTCGAAGACGACGCGAAACGGCATTATCAAGGGACCGACGGACGGATCCACCACCTCATCGACGGCGAGTTCACGCCGGCGAATGGGTGACCGGTTCCCGATTTCCGATATCGGAGAATCGGGAACCGGGACGTCCGGGGATTGAGCCGGTCATAGATGATTCCTATGGGCTTGGCGGCGTGGCAGGACGCGGCGTCGCTAAGCTGGGCGGGACGTACGGGCCCGACGCGAGCGGGCCGTGACGGACGACATGAAGGGGGACCTATGACCTTGGAGATTCTCGACTGGCATGACGGCGACCTGCTCGCCAAGCCCGTGTTCGACAGGCTGAACGCGCTGGTGGCGGCGGGCGTGCCCGAATCGAAGATCCTGGGCGTGACCATCAACACGGACGAGGAATCGGACACCGACCTGTGGTGCCCGAAATACGGCGTGCCGTTCGCCGTCACCGGCAACGTGGTCGTCGTCCACACGCACAAGACCCGCAAGGCGCCGCCCGAATTCGCCGCCGCGTTCGTCACGGCCGACACGCGCGCCGACCTCAACGGCGTGGTGAAGCACACGCTCGAGGTGTCGAAGGTGAGCTTCGCGCCGATCGCGGACGCGGTCGAGGCGACCGGCATGGAATCGGGCGGCATGTCGCCGATCGGATTGCCGGAGACGTGGCCGCTGCTCGTCGACCAGCACATCCTGTCCATCCCGAAGCTGTATCTCGGCAGCGGCATCCGCCCCTCGAAACTCGTGGTGGAGGGATCCATCTTCGCGGACATCCCCGGCGTGCGGTTCGTGGCCGGACTGGGCAAGCCGCGCCCCGTGCGGTGAGTGGACGAGGCCGGTCCGTCCCACATAGTGAACTCCTGATGTCCGGCTGGTAGTTCGCCGGTAACACGGTGCCGTTATACTGACCTCCCATGTCAGAGAAACAAGAAGAAACGCGCCCCGTGGCGCCGCTGGTCCCGGGCGACGAGCCCGGCCGTCCGCTCGTCGAGCTGACCCACGTCGAGAAGCACTTCGGCGATCTGCACGTCCTCAAGGACATCAACCTCACCGTCAACAAGGGTGAGGTGCTCGTCATCGTCGGACCCTCCGGATCCGGCAAATCCACCATGTGCCGCACCATCAACCGCCTCGAGACCATCGACTCCGGCGACATCCGCATCGACGGCAAGGCCCTGCCCCAGGAAGGCAGGGAGCTCGCCAACCTCAGGGCCGAAGTGGGCATGGTGTTCCAGTCCTTCAACCTGTTCGCCAACAAGACCATCCTCGAGAACGTGACGCTCGCGCCCATCAAGGTGCGCCACATGGACAAGAAGGAGGCCGAGCGTCTCGCCATGGACCTGCTCGCCCGCGTGGGCGTCGACTCCCAGGCCAACAAGATGCCGTCCCAGCTCTCCGGCGGCCAGCAGCAGCGCGTCGCCATCGCCCGCGCGCTCGCCATGCGCCCGAAGGTCATGCTCTTCGACGAGCCGACCTCCGCGCTCGACCCGGAGATGGTCAACGAGGTGCTCGACGTCATGGTCGAACTCGCCCACGAAGGCATGACCATGCTGTGCGTCACCCATGAGATGGGCTTCGCGCGCAAGGCCGCGGACCGCATCGTGTTCATGGCCGACGGCCAGATCCTCGAACAGAGCACGCCCGACGAGTTCTTCGAGCATCCGAAGACCGAGCGCGCCAAGGACTTCCTCTCGAAGATCCTCACCCACTGACGCCGGACCCGCTGATTCGGGCATACCGGATATTTCGGATATGAAGGAAACGGTGGAACCAACACCATGACAGCATTGAGACCATCATTCAAACGCATGGCCGGGCGCATCATCGCCGCCGTGGCCGCGGTGGCGTGCACGATGTCGCTCGCCGCATGCGGCGCGGACGAGGAAGGCAAGATCCGCATCGGCATCAAATTCGACCAGCCCGGCCTGGGCTTCAAGAAGTCCGGCACCTACGTGGGCTTCGACGTGGACGTGGCCAAGTACATCGCCAAGAAGCTCGGCTACTCCGAGGACGAGATCGTCTGGAAGGAGGCCCCGTCCAAGCAGCGCGAGGCCATGCTCCAGAACGGCGACGTCGACATGATCCTCGCCACCTACTCGATCACCGACGAGCGCAAGAAGGCCGTGTCCTTCGCCGGACCGTACTTCGTGGCCGGCCAGGACCTGCTCGTGCGCAAGGACGACCATTCCATCAACGGCCCCCAGGACCTCAACGGCAAGCGCCTGTGCTCCGTCACCGGTTCGACCTCCGCGGCCACCGTCAAGGAGAAGTTCGCCTCCGAGGTGCAGCTCATGGAGCAGCCGGGCTACGCGGAATGCGCGACCGCCCTGTTCTCCGGCATCGTGGACGCGGTGACCACCGACGACATCATCCTCGCCGGCCTCGCCTCCGCGTCCCGCGGCAAGCTCAGGGTCGTGGGCAAGCCGTTCACGCAGGAGTACTATGGCGTCGGCATCAAGAAGGGCGATACCAAGTTCGCCGCGCAGATCAACAACGCGATCGTCGACATGATCCAGGACGGTTCGTGGAAGCGCGCCATAGCCGACAACACCAAGGGCACCTCGTACACGCCCGACGTGCGCTACAACCCGCCGACACCGGACGAGGGGGAGAAGTGATGAACGGATTCCTCGAACTCTTCAGCCAGTACGACGTCCCGGGCGCGTTCCTCGTCAACATCGAGCTGACCCTGTGGTCCGCCCTGTTCTCGATGATCCTCGGCGTCATCCTCGTGGTGATGCGCATCTCGCCGATCTCCTCCCTGAGGGCCGTGGCCGGTGCCTACGTGGAGCTGTTCAAGAACCTGCCGCTCACCATCATCATGGTGTTCATGGTGCTCGGCGCCTACGCGCAGCTGAAGCTCACCTTCTCCGACACGTTCGCCACGAACTTCTTCTGGCTGGCCGTCACCGGCCTCAGCCTGTACACCGCGGCGTTCGTATGCGAGTCGCTGCGAAGCGGCATCAACACCGTGCCGCTCGGCCAGGCCGAGGCGGCGCGCGCGCTGGGCCTCGGGTTCATGCAGTCCGCCACCGAGATCATCCTGCCGCAGGCGTTCCGCGGCTCCGTGGCGCCGCTCGGCAACACGCTCATCGCGCTGCTCAAGAACTCCACCGTGGCCGCCGCCGCATCCGTGTCCACCGAGACCTCGTCCCTGATGAGCTCGATGATCGAATTCCGTCCCGACGTGATCATCCAGATCTTCCTGATCTTCGCGTTCGGCTACGTGATCCTCATCATCCCGATCGGCATGCTCACCACGTATCTGTCCAACAAGCTCGCCGTGAGGAGGTGACCGTCATGGCCGATACTTCGAATTCCGTCCTGTTCGACGCGCCCGGTCCCAAGGGCCGTCGCACCATCCGCATCGTCAACTGGATAGCCGGACTCGTCTTCGCCGTCGTGCTCGTGCTCATCCTCATGCGTCTGCACAATCCGCCGGACGGCGAGAACCAGCTGAGCTGGGAGCTGTGGAAGCCGGCGGTCGACCGCGAGGCGTGGACCGACTTCTATCTGCCCGGCCTGTGGATGACCATCCAGGCGACGGTCGTGGCCGTGATCGGCGCCGTCCTGTTCGGTCTGGTGTTCGGCGTGGGCCGACTGCTCCCGAGCACGCTGCTGCGCGGCGTGTCCGCGGTGATCGTTGAATTCTGCCGTGCCGTGCCCGTGCTGCTGCTCATGATCTTCTTCTGGCGTTGGTTCGCGTTCGCGGGACTTCCCAGCCCCTCCTACTGGGCCGTGGTGATCGCGCTCATCCTGTACAACGGCTCCGTGGTGGCCGAGCTGGTGCGTTCCGGCGTAGGCAACCTGCCGAACGGCCAGCGCGAGGCGTCGCTCGCGCTCGGTCTGACCGAGACGCAGTCGCTCATCCAGATCGAGGTGCCGCAGGCCGTGTACGCCATGCTGCCGGCGGCCGTCACCCAGCTGGTCGTCGTCCTCAAGGACACGGCGCTCGGCTCGATCATCATGTACACGGACCTGCTGCAGGAGTCGCGCCGTCTCGGCTCGATGTACTTCAACATCCTCCAGACGCTCGTCATGGCCGCCGTGGTCTACTTCATCGCCTGCTGGCTGCTGTCGCGCCTGGCCGAATGGCTGCCCGAACGCATGCAGCAGCGCACCGCCGCCCCGGCCGAGCCCGAGCCGGTCGCCCCGATCGCCGCCGGCGACCCGTCCAACGTCAACCAGATCGCCGTGGCCAAGGAGGTCGAGGAGCTGCCGCTCGGCGGCACGCCGCGCAAGTACCATGTGCACCACCGCGGCACCAACGCCTCCATCCGCAACTGGCGCAAGACCCGGTACGAGCAGGGCTACGACGCCACGCAGCCCGATTCGCAGGTCGACCCGGAGACCGGGCGTCCGATCCGCGAGGAGAAGGCCCGCAAGGCGAAGATCGCCAAGTCGGAGGCGGATGCGCCGCACCATGACCAGTACGGCCACGGCGAGAAGCATGACCGCGCCGTGTTCAAGCCGCACAACGACATCGGCGGCACACACACCGATCTGGGCCGCAAGCCGAAGATTTGAGCCGCGCATGCGGGCCGCCGCGACGGTCCGCTAAGACCACGCACATCCGGCACGAAGAGTTCACCGAGTGTTCGGATGCGACATGCGCCGCATGAACGGACGGCGGATAGGTTGGGGGACATGACATTGTTCCCCGACCTATCCGCCGTCCGTCGTCGTTCCGGCATGTTCCGGAACATCGCAGCCCGCCGTCCCGGCCCCCTCCGGGCGTTCCGGCAGGTGGGGCGCGCGACGCGCCGCGCGCTCGCCGTCTGCTGTTCGACCGTCATGACGCTGCCGCTCGTCTTCGCCGCGTTGGGCGTGCTGGCCGTCGCGCCGCAGCCGGCCGCCCGCGCCGACCAGATGGCGAACCCCGATTTCGTGGCGTTGCTGTCCGACTACGAGAAGAACTACTGGCAGGCGCCGAAGAACGCGAAGCAGGGAGGCAAGGTGCTCGACGCCGCCACCCTGCGGCGGGACGACGAACTCGTTCTCGCCATCAACCACCGCGGCGCCGAAGGCGCCGGCAAGGATGGGCTGACGCCGCAGCGCAAACGGGCCCTCGTGGACGCCGACCTCTATCCGAGGGAGACCATGCCGGACGCGCTCGGCCCCGTGCTCGGCACGTACATGCGTGAAGGCATCGACCAGCACAAGCTGGGACGCGTCGTCGAACTGTTCCGGTTCAACGTCGCCCCCACCTATCAGACGAAACGCGCCGCCATGCATCCGCGCCCCTACCTCGACCGGTCCATCAGCACGTTCGAGGGGACGAACGACCTCGCGGGGCTCCCCGCCAAGCTCGACATCCGCCAATCGCCCTCCTGGGGCGACCACATCCCCGGATACTCCACGCTGCAGAAGAACAGCTCGTATCCGTCCGGCCACACCACCGGCGCCTACTCGTGGGGCATCGCCCTGGCCGGCATGATCCCGGAACTCGCGCCGCAGATCATGGCGCGCGCCTCGGAGGCGGGCAACAACCGCATCCTGCTCGGCGTCCACTACCCGCTGGACATCATGGGCGGACGCATCGGCGCCTCCGCACAGAACGGACAATACTGGCACAACGAATTCGCCTCGTCCGTCCAGCCGGCGGCCGAACAGCTGCGCTCCTACCTCGCCGCGCGCTGCAGGGCCGATGGCCACGGCGACACGCTCGCCGCCTGCATCAGGAACCTCAAGGCCGGCTCCACCGGCGGCTATTCGAACGGCTTCCTCGACCCGGTCGCCACCGAACCGGTCAAGGGCCGGGCATCCGCCGTCCGCGTCTACACCGCGCGCATGACCTACGGATTCCCGCAGAACGAGGCCGAGAAAGGACACCCGTTCACCGCGCCGAAGGGCGCCGCCGACGTGCTGCGGCTCGCATACCCGCAGCTGCACGCCGACCAGCGGAACGCCATCCTCAAGGCCACCGCGCTCGACTCCGGCTACCCGTTGTGGAAGTCCAGCGAAGGTTGGCAGCGCATCAACTGGGCCAAGGCCCTGTGCGCACGCGTCACGCTCGACACGAACGGCGACGTCGCCAAGGTCGAGACCGCCGACGACGCGCGGGGTGCGGCGTTCGACGGTCCGACCGTCGTCAACGCGCAATACGCCGACCGCGGCGGCCATCCCGCCTCCGACGCGGTCGCCGGCGAGAACGACGCCGCATCCTCCGTCGGACCCGTCGCCGTCGCCGCCGTACGCAGGCGCGCGTTCGAAGGCGTCGCCGTCGGCGTGTGCGCCGCTTTGGCGGTGGTCGGCCTGCTGCGCGCGCGGGGGCGTCGCCGCGGCTGACGCGACGAGGGATGTGGACAGGCACATCGAATTCGGCAAGCGTTCAGCTTGCGGACCATCCGGCGTAACCCTCGTGAGCCCGCGCCTTCATCTGGGACCCATACCGTGGAACCGTACCAATGGCGTCAGGGAACGAAGGGAAGAGCCATGGGAATCCATCAACTGGGAAGTACGGCGGCGCGACGTCTGTTCGCGCTGCTGACGGCCGCCGCCACGCTCGGCGGGCTCGCCGTCGCCGGCGCGCCGGCCGCAGTAGCCGCGGACACGCAGCCGAGCGTCATCAACGAGGTGTTCGCCGGCGACACGATGACCGTCGACGCATGGCCGGGACTGCCCGACGTGACCGCCGTCGACGCCGAAGGCGAATTCGGCGCGAAGGGCCAGTCCGGCGACCACACGGACGGCAACCTGTCCGGACTCGTCTACGAGCAGGGCCGCAACGGCTCCTCCGACACGCTGTGGGCCGCCGACAACGACCTCAACCCCACGCTCGGAAACACGAGCGACAAAGGCCCCGGCTCCATCAACAAGTTCATCCAGGTGGACGGCGCATGGAAGCAGGACCCGTCCGACGGATGGACGTTCACGAAGAACGGCCAGACCAAGGGCGGCAAGCAGCTGCACTTCAAGGACGGCACGGGCGGCGTCGACTCCGAAGGCATCACGCTGATCCCCGGCGCCGACGGCAAACCGGACAGCACGAAGGGCGTGTTCATCGGCGCCGAACGCGACAACGAGCACAAGAAGACGCCGCGCCCGGCGATTCTCTCCTATGACGTCAACGCCGCGGCCACGGACACCAACGGCGACGGCGCGCAGGACCTCACCGCCACCCACGAATGGGATCTCACCGCCGCGCTGAGCCAGTTCGGCGTCACGCTCGAGAAGGGCGACGACGCCAACCTCGGCGTCGAGGGCGTCGCGTTCATCCCCGACGCCACCCTCACCGCGAAGGGCTTCCAGGCGAACCTCGACCCCGGCAACGTGCACGCCTACGACCCCAAGGGCACCGCCAACGACTACGGCGGCCTGTTCTTCGCCGCGCTCGAGAAGACCAATGCCATCTACGCCTTCGCGCTCGCCACCGTCGGCGGCCAGGACGCCGCCTACCCGGTGGCGTCGATCCCGCTGCCGCAGGCCGCGAAGAACGCCGGCTACGACGGTCCGCGCGACCTCGTCTGGGACGCCGAACACGACCGGCTGCTCGCCGAAGGAGACAACGACGACGGCACCGGCGCGAAGATCGGCGTCTACACGTTCGACGGCACGGGCGCGCTCGCGCTCACCAAGCTCATCGACACGCCCAAGGAGATCTCCGGACAGAACTCCGAAGGCTTCGCCATCACGCCCGACTCGTACGCGCAGACCGTCGCCGGGGGAGCAGCGGGCAAGACCTACAAGCCGGTGTTCTGGGCCGACGACGGCGTGACCGGCGGCCACTCGCTGCGCCAGGGCTGGCTTGAGGCCGGCGCTTCGGCCGATTCCGGCAAGACCGTCATCAACCTGCTCAACGTCAACGACTTCCACGGCCGCATCGACACGGGCCTGACCGTGCCGTTCGCCTCCACCGTGCAGAAGCTCAAGGGCGAATACCCCGACTCCTCGCTGTTCCTCGGCGCCGGCGACCTCATCGGCGCCTCGCTGTTCAACTCGTCCGTGCAGCTCGACCAGCCGAGCATCGACGTGCTCAACGCGCTCGACCTCAAGGCGTCCTCCGTGGGCAACCACGAGTTCGACAAAGGCTTCGCCGACCTCACCGACCGCGTCATCGGCAAGGACGGCGCGCGCAACGCCCAGTGGGACTACCTCGGCGCGAACGTCTACGACAAGGCCACCGGCAAGCCGGCCCTCAAGGAGTACAGCATCCAGGACGTGGACGGCGTGAAGGTCGGCGTCATCGGCGCCGTCACGCAGGAGACGCCCACGCTCGTCTCCCCGGACGGCGTCAAGAACCTCACCTTCGGCGACCCGGTCGAGGCCGTGAACCGCGTGGCCAAGCAGCTCACCGACGGCGACCCGTCCAACGGCGAGGCCGACGTGCTCGTGGCCGAATACCATGAGGGCGCCCCCGCCAACGAGGACGACAAGACCGGCAAGCCCACGCTCGACGAGCAGAAGGCCTCCAGCCCCGTCTTCAAGCACATCGTCGACGACACGGACGCGAAGGTCAACGCCATCTTCACCGCCCACACGCACATGAAGTACGCGTACACCGACCCGTCGAAGAACGGCCGCCCAATCATCCAGACCGGCAGCTACGCCGCGAACGTCGGCCAGGCCGTGCTCTCCTACGACAAGGCCTCCCGCAAGGTGAGCGTCGTCAAGTCCGGCAATGTGGCCGCCCCGGCCGTGCCGGACGGCACGGGCAAGGCCGACTTCGACCAGCAGCTCGCCGACGAGGACAAGACCGGCGTGACCGCCAAGGTCAAGGCGATCGTGGACGCCGCCGTGGCCAAGGGCACCGAGGAGGGCAACAAGAAGGTCGGCTCCGTCTCCGCGGACATCACCACCGCCTTCAAGGACGGCAAGCGCGATGACCGCGGCTCCGAATCCACGCTCGGCAACCTCGTCGCGGATTCGCTGCTCGACTCCCTGAAGGACAAGGACCGTGGCGGCGCCCAGATTGGCGTCGTCAACCCCGGCGGACTCAGGGCCGAACTGTGCAGGACCGGCGCGAACGCCTCCTGCCCGCTCGCCGCCGACGGCACCATCACCTACGCGCAGGCGAACGCCGTGCTGCCGTTCCTCAACAACCTGTGGACCACCACCCTCACCGGCGCGCAGTTCAAGGAGGCCTTGGAGCAGCAGTGGCAGACCACGACCGACGGCTCCACGCCGTCGCGCCCATACCTGCAGCTGGGGCTGTCCCACAACGTGTCCTACACGTACGATCCGGACGCCAAGCAGGGCCATCACATCACCTCGGTGACCGTCGACGGCAAGCCGCTCGACCCCAAGGCCGAATACCGCATCGGATCGTTCAGCTTCCTGCTGCAGGGCGGCGACAACTTCCGCGCCTTCGCCCAAGGCAAGGACACGAAGGACACCGGTCTGGTGGATCGTGACGCGTGGATCGCCTACATCGGCAAGAGTTCGCCCCTGAAGCCCCGTTACGACCGCCGCGCCGTGGCCGTGACCGGACTGCCGACCGCCGCGGTCAAGCCCGGCGACTCGTTCACGCTGAAGTTCTCGAAGCTCACGCTCACTTCGCTGGGCGTGCCCGCCGAGACGAAGCTCACCGCCACCATCGGCGGCGCGAAGGTCGGCGAGACCGACGTCGAAAACGGCGACACCGCGACGCTCACGGTGACCGTACCCGCCGACGCCAAGGCCGGCGACGTGACGCTCACCGTCACCGGCGCCACCGACGGCACGACCGTGACGATTCCGATCGCCGTGGGCGCAGGCTCCGGCACCGGAACGCCGCAGCAGTCCAAGCCGCAGCAGACCGGCGACGCCGGCCGGCCGAAGCAGCTGTCCCGCACCGGGTCGGCGGTCACCGTGGCCGTCGCCGTCATGGCGGTGCTCGCCGCCGCGGGCGTGACGCTCGCCAAGACGCGCCGCAGCCGCTGACCGGCGGCGCGATGCCGATTCCACCGACCCGTGCGGTCGCGACGCAGCCGCGCCGCGACCGCACGGGCCGTTCCGTATTCGCGTATGCAGGTGACGCCCGCTGGGGGCGTCTGCTGGGGCGTCCGCCGGGAACGTCCGCGGCATCGGACGTACGTGGCGGCGTACAATCGGGACCTATGGCCAAGGACGACATCAAGGACGACAGGAAGACCGGCAAGGGCGGCAAGGACAAGGACCGTGCGGAGACGGACAAGGCGACCCGCAAACGCGTCGACAAGGCGCTCGACGCCGCCGAGGCGCGGATCGGCATGATCGAGGAGAGCGGGACCGTGGCGGAACGGCTCGCCAACGCCGCCAAATCCAGCGAACTGCTCAGCGCCGTATGGTCGCTGCCGCCCGCGCAGCGGCTCATGTTCCACCACGGGGTGAACGTGGGGGAGATGGCCGCCGTCGGCGCGGGGGAGACGCCCGGGTTCGACGGCGACAAGTTGGACGGCGAACGGTTCATCGACCTGAGCTCGTCCGGCATCGCCCGCTACCAGCGGCTCATGTACGCCAACGGCGTGAAGGGGTCGCCGCGGCGGCTGCTCATCGTGCTGCAGGGCATGGACGCCTCGGGCAAGGGCGGCATCGTACGTCACGTGTTCCGGCAGGGCGACCCGATGGGCATCCACTACCACGGCTTCGGCAAACCCACCGAGGAGGAGGCCTCCCACGGGTTCCTGTGGCGCGTGGAACGGGAGCTGCCCGAACCGGGCTGGATCGGTGTGTTCGACCGTTCCCATTACGAGGACATCGTCATGCCGCATGTGTACGGCACGTTCCCCGAGGACGTGTGGCGTGCGCGCTACGACCTCGTCAACGCGTTCGAACGGAACCTCGTGGCCTCCGGGTGCTCGATCATCAAGATCTTCCTCGTCTCCAGCCGCGAGGAGCAGCGCAGGCATTTCCTCTCCCGGCTCGACGACCCCACGAAATACTGGAAGTTCGACGTATCCGACCTGGATGCGCGCGACCGTTGGGACGACTACATGGCCGCATGGCAGGAGGTGTTCGAACGGACGAGCACGCCGGAGGCGCCGTGGTATCTCGTTCCGGCGGACAACCGCTGGTATTCGAGGGCGGTCGTCTCCGAGCTGCTGCGCACCACGCTGAGGAACATGAACATGTCCTGGCCGCCGCTCGAGGCGGAAGTCGACCCCGACGAGGCGCGCCGCCGGTTGGGATAGTTACAGGTCCCGTTCCGGATTGCGCTGTGTGGTATCGGGGAGGTGACGGTGCGACGGGCGGGCGTCGGGAAGATCCATGGCGGGGATCAGCACGTTGTAGGCGAGGAAATCCCGAGAGAACGAGGAGTTCGGCGGTTCGCCCCTGCGCGCCGACCGTTCGCGCTCATGGTCGATGATGGACGGCGGCAGTGGGGACCAAGGGGCCGTGAGACGGTAGCGTCGACCCGGCGTTACACATGTCGTCGCCATGATGCGGCGGGACGTGCCGTCGCCCCAATGCAGATGACGGTAGACGCCTGCCAACGTGGCGATCCAGCGTCGGTCCTGTATGCCGTAGGCGGCTTGCGTGAAGGCGATGCATTGGAGATTGCGGTCGGCGGCGTGGAAGAGGTCGTCGATGTGCGATGACAGTGAACGCCATGTCGCGCCGTTGTCGATGAGCCGTTGGTCGATCGGACGGCGCAGTTCGGTGAGCAGGGCATGGAGCTCGTCCTCCGGAAGATGGTCGAATGGAGCCGAACGTTCGACGCGGATCGTGAACCCGGCCTTCCTCAGGCCTTCGGCGAACAGATCGAATCCCATGCTTCTGTCGCCGCGAAGCGCCTTGGCGAGCGACGATTTGTCGATGTCCATATGTTGGGCCAGCTCGGCCGTATTCCATCCCGTCTCGTCCACAATCGACCGCAGGATCCGCTTGGACGGTCGCACCTCGGTCTCGGACGTTGGTGCTTCGGTTGTTGACGTTGGTGCTTTCGATTGGTTTGTCATCATCGCATCCCCTCTATGCGCATATGGAGGGCGACCATGCCCCCCCCCCATACGTCGATTCTATCCCCGCTCCGCTTGAAGGAGCTTGGCGATTGGTCGTTGCTGATTCTTCGGGGGTGAGTGTTCTTTCGTGGTCGTGGCAAGCTGGTGTCCGATGGGACACCGTTTCGTTTGTGCGGGTGCGGGGCGTGCAGGCGGATATGCGGCGTGGTATGTGTGGCCGCGTGTACGTTGCGGCAGGATCACGTGCCGTGATGTGTCGGGGTTTTCGGCAGGGTGCGTGGTCGTGCCCGCAGGGTTATGACAGTCTGGTGTCCGATGGGACACCATCTCGTCCAATGGATGACGGGGCGGCGCGATTGCACCGGTGGCGCGGTGTGTGTCGGGTACGGCTGGATGCGCATATGGCCGGATGAAGCGGTGACCCAAGGTATTCATACTGCCAGTTCCTGCTTTAGGGTGGATGCGCGCATGGCCGGGTGGTGACGTGGGTTGGATGTGTGTATGGCTGGGTGGTGGCGTGGGTCGGATGTGCGTATGGCTGGGTGGGGCGACGTGGCTGAATTATGACGGTCGGCTGTGTGGTGGTGCCTGGTGTCTTATCGGACACCGGGTTGTCATGAGCCGTGATGGTTTTGCGTTCTGCCGCCGTGTGTCCGAGATTCTTTCCGGCTTCCTGTGATGCCGAGGATGGCCGGACCTCTTCTCCGTGGAGCCGAGAACCCTTCGGGGGTGCTCCTTTGTGGTAGGGGGTGTTTCATGTGACGGCGTGGTCGGGTGTGCCACGGTCGGTTTTTGCGGTAAAGCCGGTGTCTTATCGGACACCGGGTTGCCATCAGCCGTGACGTCCGTATGTGTTGCGGTCGGTCTGGAAAGATATGGGAGAAGGGCGGTGGCAGCATCTCGCCGCGAAGAAGCAGATATGTCGAGCGAGACGGAAGAAGCAGGCATGTTGAACGAGACAGAGGAAGCAGGTGAATTGGGCAAGAAGGAGAGGCGGGCGAGACGGAGAGGGGGCGGGTTGACCGCGGGTGGTGCGCTCCTGCGGCTAAGCTAGGAAACCATGACCGACGGGAAGGAATACGGCGACATGGGCCGCGACGATGCGAGGTACGACGTGATGGACGATGCGAAGTACGACATGAACGACAACATGAAGGACGATACGAACGGCGGTGCGGCATACGGCGATGCCGCACGCGACGCGACGCGCGAAGGAGCCGATGGCGCGGACACCACGGCCCGATACGGGTCGCTGGGACGGCTCGCCCCGGAATGGGACGGCGACGAACGGGAACGCAACCTCACGGCCGACGACATCTACGAACGCTTCTTCGGCTGGGTGACGGACGTCAAGGGCATCGAACCATGGCCCCACCAGGAGGAGGCCATCATGGACATCCTCGCCGGCGACCACGTGATCCTCAACACGCCCACCGGCTCCGGCAAGTCGCTGGTCGCGCTCGGCATGCACTTCGCTGCCCTGTGCACCGGCCGCCGCTCCTACTACACCGCACCCATCAAGGCGCTCGTCTCCGAGAAGTTCTTCGACCTCGTCGAGGTGTTCGGCCGCGACAACGTGGGCATGATCACCGGCGACAGCCACATCAACGCGGACGCGCCCATCATCTGCTGCACCGCGGAGATCCTCGCCAACCAGGCGCTGCGCGAAGGCGAGCACGCGGACATCGGCCTCGTCGCCATGGACGAATTCCACTACTACGGCGACCCGGAGCGTGGCTGGGCGTGGCAGGTGCCGCTGCTCACCCTCCCGCAGACCCAGTTCCTGCTCATGAGCGCCACGCTCGGCAACGTCGACGCCATCGCCGACAAACTCGCCGACCTCAACGACACGCCCGACGTGGACGTGATCGCCGACGCGCCCCGGCCCGTGCCCCTGAGCTACGAGTACACGCTCGACCCGTTGGAGAAGACCGTCGAACTCGCGTTCCGCAACGGCGAGACCCCCATCTACGTCGTCCACTTCTCCCAGGACGCGGCGCTCGAGACCGCGCAGGCGCTCGCCTCCACCGGCGTCTCCTCCAAGGAGCAGCGCACCGCCATCGCCGAGGCCATCAAGGGAGTGAAGTTCACCACCGCATTCGGCAAGATCCTCCAACGGCTCCTCAGGACCGGCGTCGGCATCCATCATGCCGGCATGCTGCCACGCTACCGCCGACTCGTCGAGCAGCTCGCCCAGCAGGGCCTGCTGCCGGTCATCTGCGGCACCGACACGCTCGGCGTCGGCATCAACGTGCCCATCCACTCCGTCGTGCTCACCGCCCTGACCAAGTTCGATGGCACCAAGATGCGCCGCCTCAAGGCCCGTGAATTCCATCAGATCGCCGGCCGCGCCGGCCGCATGGGCTTCGACACCGAAGGTCTCGTCATCGCCGAGGCGCCTGAGTACGAGATCGAGAACCAGAAGGCCATCGCCAAGGCCGGGGGAGACCCGAAGAAACTCAAGAAGGTCAAGCGCAAGAAGGCGCCCGAAGGCTTTGTCACGTGGAACCAGAACACGTTCGACAAGCTCATCGACGCCGCTCCCGAGACGCTCGTGCCGCACCTCAAGATCACCCACTCCATGGTGCTCAACGAGGTCGAACAGGGCGGCGACGCCCGCGCCCGCATCGACGACCTCATCGACGATTCCGCACAGACCCCCGATCAGAAGGAGAAGCTCCACCAGCGCGCCGACGAGATCTTCCAGACCCTGTTCGACACCGACGTCATCGAGGTCCTCGAAGGCCGCGACGGCGGCAGGGACTATGTGATGACGCTCGACGTGCCCGACGACTTCGCGCTCGACCAGCCGCTCTCGCCGTTCCTGCTCGCCGCGCTGGAACTGCTCGACCCCGAATCGGACACGTACGCGCTCGACGTGATCTCCATGGTCGAGGCCACGCTCGACGATCCCAAGCAAGTGCTGCGCGCCCAGGAGCGCGCCGCCCGGGACAAGGCCATGGCCGACATGAAGGCCGACGGCCTCGACTACGACGAGCGTATGGACCGTCTCCAGGAGATCACCTATCCGAAACCGTTGGAGGACATGCTCGACGCGGCGTTCGACCAGTACCGCCATGACGTGCCATGGGCCAACGACTACTGGCTGAGCCCCAAGTCGGTCGTGCGCGACATGGTCGAGACCGCCTCCGACTTCACCGGCTACATCGCCCGCTACAACATCGCCCGCTCCGAAGGTACGCTGCTGCGCTACCTGTCCGACGCGTACCGGGCGCTCGCCCGCACCGTGCCGCCGGAGAAGCGCGACGAACAGCTGGACGACATCATCGCCTGGCTGCGCGTGCTCGTGCGCTCCATCGACTCCTCGCTCGTCGACGAATGGGAGAACGCGGGTGCAGACGGCTCCACGGACGCCTCCGAGGCGGCCGCCTCGCTCGCCGCGCCGGGCGCGAGGAACGCGGTGGTCGAGGACCGCCGCGGCCTCACCGTGCTCGTGCGCAACGCCCTGTTCCGCCGTGTCCAGCTCATGGACCTCGACGATCCGGACGCGCTCGGCGCGCTCGACAAGGACTGGGGCTACGGCGTCCACGAATGGGAGGACGCGCTCGACGACTACTACGACGAGCACGAATACGTGAACACCGACGCGAAGGCCCGCTCCGCCGAGCTGTTCATGCTCGACGACGCCCACGAGAGGGACGAGCACACGTGGAAGGTGCGTCAGATCATCGACGACTCCGACGGCGACCATGACTGGGCCATCGAAGGCGTCGTCGACCTTGACGCCACGCAGGAGAGCGGCGAGGTCGTGTTCCTCGACTACGCCGTCGGCGACGGCGACTGACCGGTGACGACGGCGTGCGGCCGCAACGCCCGGCCGCATGATAGAACGGATGTTCGAATCGTGGGGTAGGCTGGAGCCATGACCGACCATGACCTGTTCGCGGCGTCCGACGCCCCCGAGGACGTGACCCGTCCGCTCGCCGTACGCATGCGCCCGCGCACGCTCGACGAGGTGATCGGACAGGGGCACGTGCTCGGCCCCGGCTCCCCGCTGCGCCGGCTCGCCAACCCGGCGAGCCGCGGCAGCCTCACCGCGCCCAGCTCCATCATCCTGTTCGGGCCTCCCGGCGTCGGCAAGACCACGCTCGCCACCATCGTGGCGCGTCAGTCCGGCCGCGTGTTCGAGGAGCTGTCCGCCGTGACCAGCGGCGTGAAGGACGTGCGCGCCGTGCTCGACCGCGCGCACGAACGCCTCGTCTCAGGCGGACAGGAGACCGTCCTGTTCATCGACGAGGTGCACCGCTTCTCCAAATCGCAGCAGGACGCGCTCCTGCCGGCCGTGGAGAACCGCGACGTCACGTTCATCGGCGCCACCACCGAGAACCCGAGCTTCTCCGTCATCAAACCGCTCCTGTCACGTTCCGTTGTCGTCAAACTCGAATCGCTGGAATCCGCGCAGCTCACCGAACTGGTCGAACGTGCCCTCACATCCGAACACGGCCTCAAAGGCGAGGTGAAGGCCACCGACGAAGCGGTCGCCGAAATCGTGCGGATGGCCGGCGGCGACGCGCGCAAGTCGCTCACCATCCTCGAGGCGGCCGCGGGCGCCGTCACCGGCGACAAGGCGCGCGAGAAGGGCAGACGCCGCCCGATCATCACGCCGGACGTCGTCTCCACCGTCATGGACGTGGCCACCGTGCGCTACGACAAGGACGGCGACGACCACTACGACGTGATCTCCGCGTTCATCAAATCGATGCGCGGAAGCGACCCGGACGCGGCCGTCCACTATCTCGCGCGCATGATCCGCGCCGGCGAGGACCCGCGGTTCATCGCCCGACGCATCATGATCGCCGCCGCCGAGGAGGTCGGCATGGCCGCCCCGCAGATTCTCCAGGTCACCGTCGCCGCCGCGCAGGCCGTGGCGCTCGTCGGCATGCCGGAAGCGCGCATCATCCTCGCCGAGGCGGCCATCGCCGTGGCCACCGCACCCAAGTCGAACGCCAGCTACAACGCCATCAACGAGGCGCTGGCGGATGTGGACGCCGGACACATCGGCGCCGTGCCCCTGTACCTGAGGAACGCGCCCACCAAGCTGATGAAGGAGTGGGGCAACCATGAGGGCTACAAGTACGCGCACGACTGGCCGGGCGCCGTGGCCCCGCAGGAGTATCTGCCCGAGGAGCTGCGTGGGCGGGAGTACTACCGGCCCAACGACCGCGGCTACGAGCATGAGGTGAGGCCGCGGCTGGAGAAGATCCGCAGGATCCTTCACGAGGGGGAGTGACGCTGCCGGGACGGAGCCGTCCCCCGGCTTGATTGTCCACCATGATTGGCTAAGGTATCCGGTTGGTGAGGGCGGATGCGGGCCGCCGGCATGTGCAGGCCCGTCGAGACAAGGCGCCCGAACGGTTGGCAAACCACATTCCGCACGATTCATGACGCATGTGGTCGCCACCATGCGACCGGCCGTCATGACGAGGTTGAAGACAGGAAACGGAAGCACGCATGGAATCGCCTACAACGCATCAGACAGCGCATCGCACGGACCGCGAACGCGTCGCGCGGACCGCGGACGGACAGGGCGCCCCCGCAGCACAGCCGGACGAGCGCATCCCGCTGCACCTCATCGGCTCGATCGTCGCCGTCGGATCGCTCGCGTTCGTCGGCATCCTCACCGAAACCGTCATGACCGTGCTGTTCCCGCAGCTCATGCGTGAATTCCACGTGGATACGGCCACCGTGCAATGGATCACCACGATCTATCTGCTCGTCGTCGCGGCGACGATGCCGCTCTCGTCGTTCCTCAACCGGCGGTTCAGGCTGCGCTCGCTGTTCGTCGCCGCCGTGGCGTTGGCCGTGCTCGGCTCGCTGCTGATGATCGTCGGCCACGCGTTCCCGCTGATCCTGGTCGCGCGCGTGATCCAGGGCGTCGGCTCGGGCGTCGCCACGCCGCTGATGATGAACATCATCCTCCAGCAGTCGCCGCGCTCCAAGGTCGGCCGTCTCATGGGCGTGGGCTCCCTGGTGATCACCGTGGCGCCGGCCATCGGACCGACCGTCGGCGGCGCGATCGCCAGCGTGCTGCCGTGGCGTGCGATTTTCGTCATCGTCATCCCGATCGTGCTGTTCGTCTCCCTGCCGGTCGGCCTGAAATGCATCCGTCAGACCAGCCCCACCGAGGAGGCGCGGCTCAATCCGCTGCAGTTCGTCGCCATCGTGCTCGCCCTGTGCGGGCTGATCTTCGCGCTCAATCAGGCCGGCGTGGCGGTCGGCGAGGCCGTGTCCGGCGGTTCCGGCGCGGTGCGCTCTGGGATCCTGGCGGTGGTGAGCCTGATCGTCGGCGTCGGCTCCCTGCTGTTCTTCGGCTGGTCGTCGAAGCGTTCGTTCTCCCCGCTGATCCGTCTGGGCTGGCTGCGTGACCCGGTGGTGCGGCTGCATCTGCTGCCGTACCTGCTCATGCCGATCATCGGCATCGGCTTCGGCTACGTGGTCACCAACGTGGCGCAGCTGTCGCTCGGCACGACGGCGTTCACGGCCGGCGCGCTCGTGCTGCCGGGCGCGCTCATCGGCGCGTTCTTCGCCCCCGTGGGCGGCATGCTGTACGACCGGTTCGGCGCGCCCCGTCCGGTGCTCGCCGCGATCGGCACGGCCACGCTCGGTCCCGTCCTACTGCTCGTTTTCTCGATGCATCTGACGCCCGCGCTGTTGTCCGGCTTCTACTTCATCTTCGGCCTGTGCTATTCGCTCGGCTATTCGAATATCATGGCCAGCGCGTTGGGCGGCATCGACCATGAGTTCACACCGGACGGCAACGCCGTGTTCCAGACCTCGCTGCAGTTCGGTGGCGCCGTGGGCACCGCCCTGTTCTCCACGATCCTCGGCGTGGCGCAGGCCGGCGCCGGCGAGGAGGGGACGGCCGCGTTCCGCCATGCCACCGCGGTGGGCGGCGCGTGGGTGTTCGCCGTGATGATCGTGATCTGCGTGGTCTCGATCGTCTCGTTGGTCGCCGCGTTCCGCATCCGTTCGTCGCGTGCGGTGCGCGCGGCGCGGTAGACGGGTCGGCTCCGGCCCGTCTACGGGCCTTGTTCGCCGCCGATATGATGAAGCCCCGCAGGGACCGTCCGGTCCGTGCGGGGCTTCATCCGTCCATGCCGTTTCAAGCCGGCCGGGGCCGGCATGCGGCCATGGATGGAACGTCAATCCTGCAGTTCGTAGCCGTTGGCGTCCTTGTGCATGGGGGTGCCGGGCTTGCTGCACAGAATCATGATGCCTTCGACCAGTCCCCAGATGGAGGCGGCCAGCGGGCCGATGAGGATGATCCAGCCGATGAGGGTGAGCAGCAGCTGGGCGACGGCCTTGCCGGTGTAGCCCAGATAGAAGTTGTGCACGCCGAGCGAGCCGAGGAAAATGCCGAGCAGGCCGGCGGCCATCTTGGACTTGGTGCCGACGGCCATCTGGCCGTATCCCGCGGTGGCGTAGCCCGGGGCTGCGGGCGTGCCGTAGGCTCCCGCGGCGGGCGCGCCGTAGGCGGGGGCTCCGTACGCGCCGGGCGCGGGCTGCTGGGCTGGGGCGCCGTACTGCGGTTGGGTGGGGGAGCCGTATGCGCCGGCGGGTGCGCCGTATGCGGGCTGCGTGGCTCCGTAGGGGGCCTGGGTCTGGGCGCCGTACTGCGGTTGGGCTGGGGCGCCGTATGCGGCGTTCGCCGCCGGCTGGCCCGGGGTGCCGTACGTGGGGGCCTGCGTGGCGCCGTACTGCGGTTGGGGCTGGGCGCCGTAGGCCTGGGCCTGCTGTTCGCCGTACGCGGGCTGCGTGGCTCCGTACGCGCCGGCCGCGGGCTGCGGCTCGGCCGGTGCGGCGGCTGTGGCCGGTTCGGTGGCCGGGGCGGCGGGCGCGGCCGGTTCCGCGGCGGTGGTCTGTTCGACGTGTTCGGCGACGGCGTCACTGCCGTACGGTGCCTGCGCGGCGTTCGGATCGACGCCGGCGGGGGTGATTGTTGGTTCCGTCATGAGAATTCCCTTCTACGATGAATGTACCCAGTCCCATCATTGCACATTTCGGCCCCGAATGCACGAAATCCTCCTGTCCTGCGGCCCATCGAGCCGCAGGACAGGAGGATTTCACGGCATGCCCGTCCCGCGCGGAGGCTACTCGCGCACGAGGCGGATGTGCTCCACGTCCTTGCGCTTGGAGGCGCGGTACAGGGTGAACCGGTTGCCGATGGTCTGCACCACCTGCGCGCCGAGCTGGCCGGCCAGGTTCTCCGCGGCCTCCTTGGCGTCGAGGCCGGAGCCGTCCTGGATGCTGAACTTGACGAGCTCGCGCTTCTCGAGGGTCTCGCTCGCCTGCTTGACGAGCGCGTCGGTGATGTCGTTCTTGCCTACGCTGATGAGCGGCTTGAGGCTGTTGGCCATGCCGCGCAGCTGACGGGTCTGCTTCTTGGTGAGTGTCGTCGCCATGGGGCGTCCGTTCCTTTCCTTTTGGGTGTTCCGTGCGGCGTCTCGCGGCGCCGCGTCGTTCATATCCTTATTGCGTTCCTCCGTCCGTATTGTATCGGGACGGGTGCGATGCGACATACGGCGCGATGCGCCGCGACGGTTCAGGCGAGCGCCTTCTTGATGCGGTTGAGGCTCGCAGGCTTCGGGGTGCCGAGCTCCTGGGCCCACAGGCTCACGTAGAACTCCTCGAGCATCCACCGGGCCGTGACGGCCTTCCCCATCAGACGTTCGTGCGAGGGGCCCGCCGGTTCGGCCTTGGCTTTGGCCATCGCCTTGTCGACGAGCCGTCTCGCCTCGTCGGCCTCCCACGCCCATCGCACGTCACGGTTCTTGTCCTGCTTGGCCTTGTTCAGACGCATGAGGTCCGCGTGGAGGTAGCGTTCGATGGACTTCAGCGATGCCGGGGGAGCGGCGCCGATGAATCCGGGGAACACGAGCGTGGCGATGTGCTCGCGGATCGACTGGAGCACGGAGAGCATCGGCAGGTCCGCCTTGCCGGAGACCGCCTTGTCGACCTCCGCGTAGCGTTTGAGAATCGCGATCACGTCGTGCGCGACGGCGTACACAGTGTCCTCGTACACTTCGCGCACGTCGAGCACGGCGTTCGCGAGGGCCTCGTCGTCGGGCAGCTTGTCGACGTCCGGCAGCAGACGCTTGACGGCGGCGAGCTGCAGGTCCTCGACGAGGTCCTTCGTGGACTTGTATGGGGCGGAGGCGAGCATCAGCGCCTCGGCGCCGAGCCAGCGCGACGAGACGCGGTCCGATGGCAGCCGCAGCGCGTCCAACGCGCCGCGCCAGAGCATCGAGGCGCGCGATTCGGTGGTCGCGCCCGCCTTGTGCAGCAGGTCGGCGCGCTGGACGAGCTTGCCCGCGTCGCCGGCCTGATCGGCCTGCTTGCGCACCATCTTCCTCGCCGAGGCCTTCGCCTCCTCGGCGAACCGCACCTGCAGGGCCTTGAGGTCCTTGGAGCGGCCGAACGTCTTGACCTGCGCCCTGCCGCGGCGTCCGGGCCTGCCGTGTCCGGCCGCGCGCTCCTCGACGACGAACGTCATCCTGAGGTACGGCTGGAGGCGTTCGACGAGCTCCGGGCCCAGCACCTCCGGGTGGATCTGCGCGCCCAGGACGGCGATGGCCGCCTGCGTGAACACGTGGGCCAGGTCCGGCCATGCGGCCGCGTCGTCCGGCGGCGTGTTCGGCCTGCGCATGTCGCCCGAGCCGGGCAGGTCCGGGTAGTGTTCGTCGATCCACGCGCGGATCTTCCGCGCGGCGTCCGGCGCGGGCACGAACTGCACGCGCAGCTGCTTGGGCAGCGCCTTGATCATCGCGAGGATCAGCTCGTCCAGCAGACCCGGCACGTTCCAGGTGAACTGGTCGGGCAGGATGCGCGAGAGCGCCTTCATCGGCACGTGCACGGTCACGCCGTCGTTCTCGTCCGAGGGATCGTAGACGTAGCTGAGCCTGAGGTCGATGGGCTGACCGTCCGTGCCGAGCGTATGCCAGTGGTCGGGATAGTCGTCGAGGCTCACCGCGTCGGCCGACTGGAGACGCTCGACCTTCGAGGGGTCGAAGTCCAGCAGTTTCGGGTTCTCGTCATGGACGTCCTTCCACCATTTCGCGAGGGCGGCCACGGAGGTCACGTCGTTCGGGACGACGGCGTTGTAGAAGTCGAACAGGTCCTCGTCGGAGACGGTCTCGGCGATTTGGCGCGTGCGGTTCGCGTCGTCCGCGGCCTCCTCGAGAAGCTTCAGGTTCCGCGTGACGAAGTCGTCGTAGCTGAACCGTTGCTGGATGTCGCCCTCCAGGAGCCCCTGGCGGATGAGGAAGTCGCGCGCCTCCGGCGGATTGATGCGCCCCCACTGCACGGTGCGGTCCTGCACGATCGGCAGGCCGTACAGGAGCACGCGCGCCGTGGCGACGGCCGATCCGCGCGAACCGGACCAGTGCGGTTCGGCGTACGTGGTGCGGGTGAGCGTGCCGGCCAACGGCTCGGCCCACGCCGGGTCGATGGCCGCCGAATAGCGGGCCCACAGGCGCGATGTCTCCACCAGTTCGGTCGACATGACCCAGCTCGGCGTGGTCTTGGCCACGGCCGAGGCGGGGAACAGCGCGAAATGCGTGCCGCGTGCGCCGAGATAGTCGTTCTTCGACATCTTCTGCGCGCGTTTGAGGGCCTTCGCCCTCGCCGCACCCTTGAGGTTCGCGTAGTCGGAGGCCTTCGGCTCGCGGATGACCTGCATGCCCATCATGGACAGCAGTCCGGCGAGCATCGACTTGTGGATGCCGTCCGCGTCCCACGCGCAGCACAGGGAGTGCGCCGCCTGCTGGTTGATGGGAAGCTGGCGGATCTCCAATCCGGCGCGCGTGGAGGGCAGCGGGTCGCCCACCTTGAACTTCATCTCGCGGCACATCTGCCTCAGCTGCGCGACGAGGTCCTTCCACTGGCGCATCCTGAGCCAGCTGAAGTACTCGGTCTTGCAGATGCGGCGCAGCGCGTTGTTGCTCGGCTCGCCGTCCGCCTGGAACACGCGGTCCCAGATGTTCAGGGCCGTCAGGTAGTCGCTGGTCTGGTCGGCGTAGCGGTTGTGGATGCGGTCCGCCTCCTCGCGCTTGTCGTCCGGGCGTTCGCGCGGGTCCTGCAGGCTCAGGAACGCGACGACGACCAGGACCGCGGCCAGCGTGTTCGGCGACGCGGTCCGCGCCGCCTCGATGACCATGCGGCCGAGGCGCACGTCGATGGGGATGCGCGCGAGCTGCCGTCCGATGTGCGTGAGGGTCACCTCGCCGCGATGCCGGGCCACGGCCTTGAGCTCGGTGAGCTCGTTGAAGCCGTCGGAGACGGCCTTCATGTCCGGCGGGTCGATGAAGCCGAAGTGCGTCACGTCCTCGGCGGTGCGGGCCACGCCCACGGAGAGCATGTGGAGGACCACCGCGCCCAGCGAGGTGCGGAGGATCTCCGGCTCGGTGAAGCGGGGGCGCGTCTCGTAGTCCTCGCGCGAGTACAGGCGGATCGCGATACCGTCCGCCACGCGGCCGCATCGGCCGGAGCGCTGGTCGGCGCTCGCCTGGCTGATCGGCTCGATGGGAAGCCGCTGCACCTTCGCGGTCTTCGAATAGCGGGAGATGCGCGCGTTGCCCGGGTCCACCACGTAGCGGATGCCCGGCACGGTCAGCGACGTCTCGGCCACGTTCGTGGCGATGACGATGCGCTGGTGCGTATGCGATTCGAACACCTTGTGCTGGTCCGCGGCGGACAGGCGGGCGAACAGCGGCATGATCTCGATGGCGTCGGGCCGGCGCATGTCATCGACGCGCGGGCCGTAATGGTGCCGCAGCGCCGCCTCGAACTCGTGGATGTCGCGTTCGCCCGAGGCGAACACGAGGATGTCGCGTGGCCCCCGTTCGTGCGAGGAGTGGATGACGAGTTCGGCGCAGGCGCGTGCCACGGCCGTCGGCATGTCGGTGATCGCGTCCTCCTCGTAGGACGCGTTGCGGTTGGATCCGCGGCCGCGCGGCCCGTCGGAGCCGTCGTCGGCGATCGCGTTCGCCAGCTCCTCGTAGCCGGCGTCGCCGGGGCGGGCGCCCGTCGCGAAGCCCGGCACCTCGCGCATGAGCGCGGGGGCGGTGCCGAGCGGCTCGTAGACGACCTGCACCGGATAGGTGCGGCCGGACACCTCGATGACCGGCACCTTCTCGTGCAGCGCGTCCTCGAAATGCCGCTGGAACTTCTCCGAATCGATGGTGGCGGAGGTGATGACGAGCTTCAGGTCTCGGCGCCTCGGCAGCAGCGCCGTGAGGTATCCGAGCAGGAAGTCGATGTTGAGGCTGCGTTCGTGCGCCTCGTCGATGATGATGGTGTCATAGCGGCTCAGCTGCGGGTCGCGCTGGATTTGGGCGAGCAGGATGCCGTCCGTCACCACCCGCAGGCGGGTGTTCGGCGAGCTTTCGTCGGTGAAGCGCACCTGATAGCCGATCTCGTCGCCGAGGCGCACGCCCATCTCGGAGGCGATGCGTTCGGCCACCGTGCGCGCCGCGATGCGCCGCGGCTGCGTGTGCACGATCTGCCGGCCGTGCGTGCCGCGGCCGATCTCGAGCAGGATCTTCGGTAGCTGCGTGGTCTTGCCCGAACCGGTCTGTCCGGAGACGATCACCACCTGCGAGGAACGGACGGCCCGCGCGATGTCGTCGCGCGCGGCGGAGACCGGCAGTTCGGACGGATATTCGAAACGCATTCCCTTGACTTCCCGCCCCTGTCCGTCATCCGGCGCCGGGGCTGTGGCGGGCCCTCCGCCCGCCTGGACATTACTGGTTATTTCGCAAAACCTCAATGATACGGAAGCCCTTGGAGCTTGCGTACTTGGAGACCTCGAACCCTTCGCCGAGCGCGTCCGCCAGCCAGGGGATGAGCGAATCGGAGCCGAGGTTCCGCTGGACCACCAGATAGGCCGCGCCGCCCGTCCTCAGGCGCGGCAGCCACGTCATGAGCAGCGTGTGCAGCGCCTCCTTGCCGATGCGGATCGGCGGGTTGGACCAGATCACGTCGAACGTCAGGTCCGCGGGCATCGTCTCGCATGCGCCGCCGGGCTGGTCGGCGAGCGGCGCGCCCTGCGCGTCGGTCGCGGTCACATGCACGTTCGCGGCGCCGTTGCTGCGTGTGTTCCCCGCGGTGAGCTCCAACGCGCGTTCGTTGACGTCCACCGCCCACACGTCCAGTCCGGGGGCCTCGAGCGCGAGCGCGAGGGCGATGGGTCCCCAGCCGCAGCCGATGTCGAGCGCCGCGCCCGTCTCCGGGGGTTCGGGTGCGTGACGGAGCAGCACCGACGTGCCTAGGTCCAGGCGCGATCCGGAGAACACGCCGTTGGACGTCTCCATGTCCGCGTCGTGCCCGCGCAGCGTGACGTGCAGCGTGCGGCGCACGTCCTTCGATGATGGTTCCGCGGAGAAATACTGTTCCGCCATGATGGGCCTCCCGCCGTTCGTCGTCCTTCGCCGTGCACGGCCGGGCGGCCATGTCACCTCAATGATGATAATAAGGAACGTCAATCGAACCGCGCACAGCGACGCACAGTGAGGAATGGGAGTGCCTTTGACCCGCAACGCCGAAACCATGGGGGAGTCCAGCGAGGGGATGACGTCGATGGACGGCGGCGTGCTCGCCGAATCGTCCGACGTCCTGCTCGACCAGGGCGACAGGGAGCGGAGCGTCGAGCGGCATGACGAGGCGTGGCAGGAGCGTGAGTCGCGCAACCAGTTGAAGCACGTCGCGGGTCTCGGTGAACTCAAGGACGTCACCGAGGTCGAATACCGCAAGGTGCGTCTCGAACGCGTCGTGCTCGTGGGCGTCTGGTCCTCGGCCGTCACCACGCAGGCCAAGGCGGAGGAGTCGCTGCGCGAGCTCGCGGCGCTCGCCGAGACCGCCGGCGCCGAGGTGTGCGACGGTCTGCTCCAGCATCGTCTCAAGCCGGACGCCGCCACGTACGTGGGCTCCGGCAAGGCGCGCGAGATCGCCGACATCGTGGCCCGCGAGGAGGCGGACACCATCGTCGTCGACGACGACCTGCCGCCGAGCCAGCGTCGCGGATTGGAGGATGCGGCCAAGGTGAAGGTCGTCGACCGCACCGCCGTCATCCTCGACATCTTCGCCCAGCATGCCACCAGCCGTGAGGGCAAGGCGCAGGTGGAGCTGGCGCAGCTCGAGTACATGCTGCCGAGGCTGCGCGGCTGGGGCGGGTCCCTGTCGCGTCAGGCGGGCGGCCGCGCCGCCGGCGCGGACGGCGGCATCGGCTCGCGTGGCCCGGGCGAGACGAAGATCGAGATGGACCGTCGCGTCATCCGCACGCGCATCGCCCGCCTCAAACGCCAGATCCGCGAGATGGCGCCGGCGCGCGAGGTCAAACGCGGCTCGCGCCGCCGCTACGGCCTGCCCACCATCGCCGTCGTCGGCTACACGAACGCGGGCAAGTCGTCGCTCACCAACCGTCTCACCGGATCGGCGGAGCTTGTCGAGAACGCGCTGTTCGCCACGCTCGACACGGCCGTGCGCCGTGCGAAGGCGCACGACGGGCGTCTCTACGCGTACGTCGACACCGTCGGGTTCGTGCGCAGGCTGCCCACGCAGCTCGTCGAGGCGTTCAAATCCACGCTGGAGGAGGTGGCGGAGGCGGACGTCATCCTGCACGTCGTCGACGCCTCGCATCCGGACCCGTTCTCCCAGATCGACGCGGTCAACGAGGTGCTCGCCGACATCCGCGGCGCCGAGTCGATCCCGCGCATCCTCGCGTTCAACAAGACCGACCTGTGCGACGACGCCACGCTGCGTCGCCTCGCCGCGCTCGAACCGGACGCGCATCTCGTGTCCGCCTACTCGGGCGAGGGCGTGGACGGGCTGCGCGGCGCCGTGGAGGCTCTGCTGCCGGTGCCCGGCGTGCACGTGGAGGCGCTGCTGCCGTACACGGCCGGCGCGCTGCTGTCTCGCGTGCGCGAGTACGGGAACGTCGGGACGATCGAGTGGCGCGACGACGGCGTGTGGCTCGTGGCCGACGTCGACGCCCGTCTCGCCGCGGCCGTCGTGGACGAGGCCATCGGCTGAGCGTGGACGCGGCGGTCCGGCGGTCTGGTCCGCGCGTCCGTCCGCGCATCTGTCCTCGGACCGGTATGTGAGGTTGGTCACACTTTGGCGACGCGGTGATTGTGAGCGATAACAACCCAATGGCCGCAATGGTTTAGACGTCGCGCCCATGTTGCCGTGGTCAGGTTGTGGGAGTACATTGGTCACTGTTGGTTGAATGACGTCCCCGGCGAGGAACCGGGGCGTCCACTCGAAGAGAGGTTCATGAATCATGGCTGAAACCCTGGTTACCAAGCCCACGAAGCTTGCTGTCATCGGTGCCGGCGCCGTCGGCTCCACCCTGGCCTTCGCCGCCGCCCAGCGCGGCATCGCCCGTGAGATCGTGCTCGAGGACATCGCCAAGGAACGCGTCGAGGCCGAGGTGCTCGACATGCAGCACGGCTCCAGCTTCTACCCGACCGTCTCCATCGACGGCTCCGACGATCCCGAGATCTGCCGTGACGCCGACATGGTCGTCATCACCGCCGGTCCGCGCCAGAAGCCGGGCCAGTCCCGCCTCGAGCTCGTCGGCGCCACCGTCAAGATCCTCCAGGCCATCATCCCGAACCTGGTCAAGGTCGCCCCGAACGCCATCTACATGCTCATCACCAACCCGGTCGACATCGCCACCCACGTGGCCCAGAAGATCTCCGGTCTGCCCGAGCACCAGGTCTTCGGCTCCGGCACCAACCTCGATTCCGCCCGTCTGCGCTTCCTCATCGCCCAGCAGACCGGCGTCAACGTCAAGAACGTCCACGCCTACATCGCCGGCGAGCACGGCGACTCCGAGGTCCCGCTGTGGACCTCCGCCACCATCGGTGGCGTCCCCATGCTCGACTGGACCCCGCTGCCGGGCCACGAGCCGCTCGACGCCGACACCCGCGAGCAGATCCACCAGGACGTCAAGAACGCCGCCTACAAGATCATCAACGGCAAGGGCGCGACCAACTACGCCATCGGCATGTCCGGCGTCGACATCATCGAGGCCGTCCTCAAGGACTCCAACCGCATCCTGCCGGTGTCCTCCATGCTCAAGGACTTCCACGGCATCTCCGACGTGTGCATGTCCGTCCCGACCCTCATCAACCGTTCCGGCGTCAACACCGCCATCAACACCCCGGTCTCCGACAAGGAGCTCGCGGCCCTCAAGCGCTCCGCGGAGACGCTGAAGGAGACCGCCGCCCAGTTCGGCTTCTGATGAAAACGGCGATGCGCGGAGCGTCTTCGGCGTTGCGGGAGGCTTGACGTATTTTTCGTACGCCTGCGCCTCCCGCGCCTTGAAGCCGCACACGCGCATCACCATTTTTCGTGAACGAAACAACCCCTGTACGGATGCCTTGTGTGGCCGTACAGGGGTTGTTCTTTCCCGCTTCCGCCGGCGGGAGCTGTCGGACGGAGTCCGGCTGAGGGCGGTCCGCCCGCTACGCGTGAAGGGATTCGTCGGAGCGGGAGTGATACCCCTCCGGCTCCAGCTGGAACGTGGTGTGTGGCACCGAAACGGGGAAATGCCCGCGCAGACAGTCCTGCAGCTGCCGGAGCACCACGGCCGCCTGCTCCATCGTCAGGTCCCGCTCCACCACCACATGCGCGGTGAGGATCGGCATGCCCGTCGACACCGTGCTCGCATGCAGGTCGTGCACCGCCACCACGTGCGGCACCCGCTCCAGATGCGTGCGCACCAGGTCCAGGTCCAGGCCCTCCGGCGTCTCCTCCAGCAGCACGCGTACCGCGCCGTGCAGCAGCTTCGCCGCGCGCGGGATCATGAGCAGCGCGATCGCCGCGCCGGCCACCGCGTCGAACCGGTCCCATCCGGTGCACAGCATCACCGCCGCGGACGTCACCACGGCGACCGAGCCCAACGCGTCGTTGAGCACTTCGAGGAACGCGGCGCGCATGTTCATGTTGTCGCCTCGCCGCGCCGCGAGGATCAGCATCGAGACCACGTTCGCCGCCAGACCGAGCAGACCGACGAACAGCAGCAGCCGCACGTCCGAGATCTCGTCCGAAGCCATGCCGAGCAGGCGCATCGCCGCCTCGTACAGGGCATACACGCCCACCATGAACAGCATGACCGCGCCGCCGGTCGCCGTCAGCACCTCGAGACGCGCCCATCCCCAGGTGCGCGTGCTGTTCGGACGCCGCCGCATCAGCGCCGCCGTCACCGTCGAGGCCGTCAGCACCGACATGTCCGTGAGCATATGGCCCGCGTCCACGAACAGAGCCAGCGAGCCGGTCAGCGCGGCCGTCACCACCTCCACCAGGAACACGGTGGCGGTCACCGCCAGCGTGGCCGCGAGCCGATGCTGATGCGCCGCCGCATCGCCCGCCGCGCCGCCGTCCGTCCCGGTCTTCCGGGCTGTTCCGTCCTGTCCATGCACATGCGCCATCGGACCACACTCCTTCGCCGCTTCCCGCGGCCGTAGAACGCGGGCGGACGGTCGCATGGAGCGGCGCACGGCCCCGCGAAATGAGACCGTTTCTCACTACCATTCCCGTTTCGCCCGGAAACGCGGGGAGCCCCGGCGTGATGCCGGGGCTCCCAAAGACAATCGCCCAGTGTACACCGTCGCGGCGTGGGGCGGAGGACGCATCTCAATCGGCGTCCACCGCGTCCAGCACGGGCACCTTGAGCGCACGGCGCGCGGGCGGCAGCGCGGCCACCACGCCCACCAGCACCGACGCCGCAAGGAACACGCCGAGCTGGTCCCATGGCACGGCGAGCCGCTCCAACCCGTTCGCCGCGTAGACGCGTTGGATGACGGCGCCGGCCGCGACGCCCACGACGACGCCCAGCAGCGTGCCCAGCACGGCGATGAGCGACGCCTCGATGGCGAGCATGCCGCGCACCTGCCCGCGCGACGTGCCGATCGCGCGCAGCAGGCCGATCTCCCGCGTGCGTTCCGACACGCTCAACGCCAGCGTGTTCACGATGCCGAACACGGCGATGACGATCGACAGCGCGAGCAGCGCGTACAGGATGATGAGGATCTGGTCGACCATCGAGCTCATCGACGACTTGAATTCGTCCCGGTCCTGCACGGTGACGACGTAGAACGGTTTGACGGCCTTGATCAGACGCGCCTTGACCGCGGCCGCGTCCGCGCCGTCGCGCGCGTTGATGAACAGCATGATCGTGAACATCGTCGCATCGTCGGCGAGCTTCTCCGCGGCGGCGTCGTTCATCAGCACCATCGAGCGGTACACCGAGTTCTCGATGACCGCGCCGACCCGCATCCGCCGGTGCGTCGTCTCGGTCTTCGTCCTGACCAGCGTGGACGGGTCGATGTGCTGCGCCTCGTCCGCGGTCCGTCGCGCCTCATCCGCCTTGGTCTGCGCGCCCGCCGCGTCGCCGGCGGCCGCGAGGCGCCGCGCCTCCGTCTCGAGGCCGGCCACCTTGTCCTGCACCTGCGCCTGGTAGTCGGCCTGCGCCTTGGCGGTCGCCTCCTCGTCGACGACGACGCGTTTGCCGTTGACCCGCACCGTGTCGCCGACCTTCCAGCCGTGGTCCTTCGCCACCGTGAGGCCGACGACGAGTTCGCCGTCCCTGAGGGCGCGGTCCGCGTCGCCCGCGTTCTCGACCGGCGCGAACACCTTCGAGAACAGGGACGGCTGTTCGGCGAACGTCATCGCCTGCGCCGCGTCATCGTCCGAACCGTAGGTGACGCCCAGCAGCATGCGGCTCCTCGAGACCGACGCCACGCCGCGCGTCTTCTCGATCGCCGCGACCGCGTCGTCCGGGATGCGTCCGGAGGACGCGGACATCGCCGTGAAATCGGATTTCAGGCCGGTGTCGACGATGCCGGCCACCGACGTCTTCGCCGACGAAGCGACCACGCCGAGGCAGCTCACGATGGCGACGCCGACGAACAGCGCCGCCGCCGTGTTCGCCGTGCGCCGCTTCTGGCGGGCGAGGTTGCGCGTGGCGAGACGCCCCGTCACCGGGAACACGTGCGACGGCAGCCAGCCGAGCACCGCGCCCGCCGGCCCCACCAGCGCCGGGGCGAGGACGATCACGCCGACCACGACGAGGCCCGCGCCGACGCCGAGCGGCCATCCGGCGCCGAGCCTCGCGGCGAGGCCGTCGAGGAACGCGACATGCGTCGGCCTCCCGTCGTCGCCGGCGGCGGCGATCGCCAGGCAGAACGCCCACGAGGCGGCGCCGAGCAGAATCATCACGACGCCGAGCACGCCGCGTGGCAGCACCGGCCGCTCCGGGTTCACGGTCTCGTTCATCGCCTGGATCGGCGGGGCCGTCGCCGCACGGCGGGCGGGCAACGCCGCGCCGACGAGCGTCACCAGCACGCCGACGGCCACGCCGGCCAGCATGTCGGCCAAGCCCGGCGCCGCGGCGCCGTCCATCGGCGTGCCCATCCGTGCGAGCCCGGCGACGATGGCCTTCACCATGCCCCAGCCGAGCCCGATGCCGGCCGCCGAACCGACGACGCCCAGCAGCAGCGCCTGGACGATCACCGTGGAGAACACCTGCGCGGGGGAGGCGCCCACCGAGCGCAGCAGCGCGTAGCCGCGCATCGACTCGCGCACGATCATCGAGAACGTGTTCGCGATGATGAACGAGCCGACGAACAGCGCGATCACCGCGAAGATGAGGATGAGCGGCTGGATGAAGCCGAGCTGGTCCTTGATGGCCTGCGCGTATTCGTCGCGCAATCGGTCGCCGGTGATCGCGGTCGCCTTGGAGCCCTTGGGCAAAGCGTGCCGCACGCGGGCGGCGAGTTCGCGCTGCTGCGCGTCCGTCAGCGGCGCGCCCCCGTCGCCGGAACCGTACACGCCGATGTACTGCGTGACGCCGATCTCGCCGGTCCGCTCCTGCTGGAGCTCCTTGGCGACCGAGGGCGCCAGGCCGATGATGATCGCGCCCGCCTGCGAGGAGTCGGTGTCGAACACGCCGACGACTTTCACGTCCTTCGGGCCTGAAGGATAGACGAGCTTCGTCACGTCGCCGACCTTGAGCCCCGCGGTCTCGGCGGCGAACGCGTGCAGGGCGATCTCACCCTCGTTGTGCGCCCAGCGGCCGTGCGTGAGATGCGCGGAGCGCCACGTGCCCTTCGCGAGTCCGATGCCCATCGTCGGCGAACCCATCGTGGAGACCGCGTTGCCGTCCTTGGCGACGAGCACCAGCGATCCGGACACCGAATACGTGACCTCCGCTTTGGCCACGCCGTCCACTTTCGCGACGTCGTCCACGAGCGAGACGTCGATGTCGTTGTAGGTCTTCAGGGACGAACCGGAGGACGACGTGCCGGAGGATGCGCCCGACGCGTCGTCCTTCCGCTCCGTCACGCCGCGCACGTACACGTCATGGTCGGTGTTCGAGCCGAGCATGCGGTCGACCTGGTCGTTCATCATCGCGCGGAAGCAGAACGAGCCGATCACGAAGGACACGCCGAGCGCGATCGCGACGATCGACATCAGGAACCGTGGGAAGTGCGCGCGGGCGTCGCGCAGGCCGATGCGGATCATGCGTCGCGTCCCGTCCCGCGGGCGTCCGTCGCGGCATCCTCGTCGCCTTCGCTGGCGAACACCTCGAGGATCTCCTCGTAGCTCGGATGCCTGAGGTCGCGGGTGATGCGCCCGTCGGCGAGCACGAGCACGCGGTCCGCATAGCTGGCGGCGCGCGGGTCATGCGTGACCATCACGATGGTCTGGCCGTAGTCACGCACCGAATCCTTGAGGAAGCCGAGCACCTCGCGGCTCGAGCGTGAATCGAGGTTGCCGGTCGGCTCGTCGGCGAAGATCACCGAGGGACGGGCCATGATGGCGCGCGCGCATGCGACGCGCTGCTGCTGGCCTCCGGACAGCTGGCTCGGCCGGTGCGTGAGACGGGAGCGCAGCCCCGTCACGTCGACGACCCTGTCGAACCAGGCGCGGTCGATGGGGCGTCTCGCGATCTGCAGCGGCAGGAGGATGTTCTCCTCCGCGGTGAGCGTGGGCACCAGGTTGAACGACTGGAAGATGAAGCCGATCCGCTCGCGCCTGAGCTTCGTCAGCTGCCGCTGGTTCATCGACGACACCTCGAGCCCCTCGACGACCACCCTGCCGGAGGTGGGACGGTCGAGGCCGGCCATCAGGTGCATGAGCGTGGACTTGCCCGAACCGGACGGTCCCATGATCGCGGTCATCTCGCCGCGGTCGAAGCCGACGTCCACATGGTCGAGCGCCGTGACGCGCGACTCGCCGTCCCCGTACGTCTTCGTCAGGTCGATGGCGCGCGCCACGACGCCGTCGGTCTCCGTGCCGTCGTGCGTGCGCGCCGCTCCCGCCGTCCGTGCCGTCCGGGCGTCGCCCGCCCTGCGTGACGCCTTGGCCGCCTTGGCCGAATGTCGTGCCATGAATGCCTCTTCCCCGATGTTGCGAACGGTTATAGTCTAATGGAACACGGCATCGGGAGAGAAGGGGACGGCATGCGGTTCGACGGCGAGTTGGAGGCGTTCCTCGCGTTCCTCAAGGCGAACCGGGGGCTTTCGGACAACACGGTCCGCGCCTATCGCACGGACGTCGCCTCCTGCCTGCGCTTCCTCGAATCCCGCGGCACGGCCGACCTGCGCGAGGTGACCGGGGACGACCTGCGCGGATGGATGGCGTCGGAGACCGGTTCGCACGCCCGCTCCAGCATGGCGCGCATGACCGTGGCCGTGCGCCGGTTCTTCGATTGGGCCGCCGCCCACGGCGTCGTCGCCGTCGACCCGGCCTCCTCGATCATGACGCCGAAGACCGGCAACGCGCTGCCCGTCGTGCTCACCGAACGCCAGGCGGGCGAGCTCATGGACGAGACCGAATCCGAAACCGACGGCGCGGAACCGACCAAGGGGAGCGACGGTAGGAGAGAGGAGGAGACGCCGACGGCGCGGGCGCTGCGCCTGCGCGACGCGGCGATCCTCGAACTGCTGTACGCCACCGGCATGCGCGTCGGCGAGCTCGTCGGACTCGGCGTGGGCGACGTCGACTGGTCGTCGCACACGGTGAAGGTCACCGGCAAGGGCAACAAGCAGCGCGTGGTGCCGTTCGGCATGCCGGCCTGCCGGGCCCTGGAACGCTGGACGGAGGAGGGACGCCCGGCGCTCGCCGGCCGAGCCTCCGGGGATGCGCTGTTCCTCGGGTCCAGGGGAGGGCGGCTGGACCAGCGCGTGGCCCGCAGGGTGGTGCACAGGCAGGCGGAGCGCGCGGGCGTTCCAGATATTGGACCCCATGCGCTAAGACATTCCGCGGCCACCCACATGCTCGACGGCGGGGCCGATCTGCGTGAGGTGCAGGAGCTGCTCGGGCACTCCTCGCTCAAGACCACGCAGCGGTATACGCACGTCTCCATCGACCAGCTCAAAGCCCGCTATTCCCGAGCGTTTCCCAGGGCATGACCATGTGTCCGCAAGGCGGCCGCGGTATGGATCGGCGTCACGTCGGCACGGGGGCGCCGGCCCGTCCGCAGCCCGGAGGGGCATGGGGGAGGAGGGCCGTTCCCGGCATGCCGGCGCCGTCCGTCGGACGCCGTCGCGCCCACCGGTATTCACGTAACGTCCACAATTCGGTAACGTGCTGTCTCCAACCCGCGTCACAATGGGTCACGGTCAACGAGGGGGTGAGGTGCTGACGGCCACGCCGGCGCCGAACCTCTTTTTCGTTCCTCAGCGGGCCATGTCCGCAATGCGGGTGAGAGTCCCGTCCCGCGGCCGAACCCCGCGGGCAGATGAATAGGAGAAACAAGAAATATGAAGAAGCAAGCCTTCGCGATCGCTGCGGCCGTGTGCGCCGTCGCGACCATGCTCGGCGGCTGCGGCTCGACCGGCACCGCCTCCAAGGATGCGGCCTCCGGCAACATCATCACCGCGTACGCCTCCGAACCGCAGAACCCGCTCATCCCGGGCAACACCAACGAGACCGGCGGCGGCAAGCCGGGCGACCTGCTGTTCGCCCGCCTCGTCTCCTTCGACGCCAAGGGCAACGCCTCCAACGAAGTGGCCGAGTCCATCACCCCGAACGACGACGCCACCCAGTTCACCATCAAGCTCAAGGACGGCTGGAAGTTCACCGACGGCACGCCGGTCACCGCCGAGTCCTTCACCAAGGCCTGGAGCTACGTCGCCAACGCGAAGAACGCCCAGAAGTGCTCCTCCTTCTTCTCCACCATCGCCGGCTTCGACGACCTGCAGAAGGACGGCCTGAAGGGTGACGAGCAGCTCTCCGGCCTCAAGGTCGTGGACGACAAGACCTTCACCGTCGACATGAACCAGCCCGACGCCACCTTCCCGATCAAGGTCGGCTACCTGGCGTTCGCCCCGCTGCCGGAATCCTTCTACAAGGACCCGAAGGCCTTCGGCCAGGCCCCGGTCGGCAACGGCCCGTACAAGTTCTCCAAGTGGGACCACAACAAGGAGATCGACCTCGTCAAGAACACCGACTACAAGGGCAACGACGTTCCGAAGAACGACGGCGTGACCTTCAAGATCTACACCGATGACAAGGCCGCCTACGCCGACATCCAGGCCGGCAACCTCGACGTGATGGAGTCCGTCCCGGCCTCCGCCACCAAGACCTTCCAGAAGGACCCGAAGGTCCAGGCCTACAACAAGGCCGGCTCCGTCTCCCAGACCTTCACCATCCCGTCCAACCTCGAGCACTTCCAGACCAACACCGAGGAAGGCCAGCTCCGCCGCCAGGCCATCTCCATGGCCATCAACCGCGAGCAGCTGACCGACAAGGTCCTCGGCGGCATCGCCACCCCGGCCAAGGACTTCACCTCCCCGCTCACCCCGGGCTACTCCGACTCCCTCAAGGGCGTCGACAACCTGAAGTTCAACGCCTCCAAGGCCAAGGAGCTGTGGGCCAAGGCCGACGCCATCTCCAAGTACGACGGCCAGCTGACCTTCGCCTACAACGCCGACGGCGGCGCCAAGCCGATCTACGACGCCATCGTCAACCAGCTCAAGAACAACCTGGGCATCGACGCGGCCACCAACCCGATGCCGACGTTCCAGGAGTTCCGTGACGCGGTCACCAACCGCCAGATCAAGGGCGCCTTCCGCACCGGCTGGCAGCCGGACTACCCGTCCGCCGAGAACTACCTGTTCCAGCTGTACTCCTCCAAGGCCGCTGACGGCAACGGCTCCAACGACGGCGACTACAAGAACGCCGACTTCGACAAGCTGATGGACGAGGCCTACGCCGCCAAGTCCACCGACGCCGCCAACAAGATCTACCAGCAGTCCCAGGAGATCCTCCTCGAGCAGCTGCCGGCCATCCCGCTGTACTACTCCAACGCCGCGGGCGTCGCGAGCACCGGCGTCAAGGGCTTCGAGATGAACTGGCAGAACCTGCCGGTCTACGAGGAGCTGACCAAGTGAGCCTGACGCTCGCCTGATCGTCTTCCCGTCATCGGAAAGCGCACCGGAAGGGGCGGAACCCGCCAGGGGTTCCGCCCCTTCCTTTATATATGTGCGGGCACCATATGCGCGTGGGACGCCGTGGCGGGACGACCTTGGAGAACCCTGGTTTTCAGCCACGATTCACCTTCGTGAAACATTGGTGTCAACCCGTGGGGTAAACTTACGGGGTACTTAGCGACCGGCAGGGGCGCCCACGTCGCGCGCGTGCGCGTGCGGCGACGCCCCCGAAGGTCCGTAGATTCAAGGAGAAACCGATGGGCAAATATCTTCTGCGCCGCATTCTGCAGATGATCCCCGTGGTTCTCGGTGCGACGCTGCTGGTCTATGCCCTCGTCTTCGCCCTGCCCGGTGACCCGGTCAAGGCGATGTTCGGTGACAAGCCGGTCAACGAAGCCGTCGCCGCCCAGATCCGCGCCGAATACAACCTCGACAAGCCGTTCATCATCCAGTACCTGCTGTTCCTCAAGAACGCGTTCACCCTGGACTTCGGCCAGACCTTCGCCGGCCAGCCGGTCATCGCCGAGATCGGACGCGCGTTCCCGGTCACCATCAAGCTCGCCTTGATGGCGTTCGTGTTCGAAGCGGTCTTCGGCGTCGTGTTCGGCATCATCTCCGGCCTCAAGAAGGGCAAGTGGTACGACTCGGTCATCCTCATCGTCTCGCTGCTGCTCATCTCCGTGCCGACCTTCGTCACCGGCTTCGCCGGCCAGTACTTCCTCGGCGTGCAGTGGAGCCTCATCCCCGTGACGGTGAGTGCCGACACCACGTTCGGCGAGATGCTGTTCCCCGCGATGGTGCTGGGCTCCGTCTCCATGGCGTACATCATCCGACTCACCCGTTCCGAGGTCTCCTCGAACATCGCCGAGGACTACGTGCGCACCGCGCGCGCCAAGGGCATGTCCAACGGTTCCGTGATGCTGCGCCACGTCCTCAGGAACTCCCTGATCCCCGTGGTCACCTACCTCGGCCAGGATCTCGGCGCCCTCATGGGCGGCGCGATGATTACCGAGCAGATCTTCAACATCCACGGCGTCGGCTTCCTCACCTACCAGTCGATCCTCAAGGGCGAAGGCAACCTCGTGGTGTCCATCGTCACGATCCTGCTGCTGGTGTTCGTGATCTGCAACCTCATCGTCGACATGCTGTACGCGGCCCTCGACCCGCGCATCCGTTACGAGTGACCGGGAGGACAAGGACATGACCGACAACAACCAGACCGTGTACGAGACCCTCCCCGGCCAGGAACGCTACGTCGCGCCGATCGACGAGACCCCGCTCCAGGACGTCGACAAGGTCGACGAATCCGCCCCCGCCGCCAGCATGTGGGCCGACGCGTGGCGCACGCTGCGCAAGAACCCGCTGTTCATCATCTCCGGGCTGCTCATCATCTTCATCGTCTTCGTGGCCATCTTCCCGGGCGTGCTCACCAAGACCGACCCGAACTACTGCAACCTCGACAACTCGCTCGAGCCCGCCGAGGCCGGCCATCCGTTCGGATACGACTTCCAGGGCTGCGACGTGTTCGCCCGCACCGTGTACGGCACCCGCACCTCGCTGTCCGTGGGCCTGCTCACCACGCTCATCGTCGTGCTCATCGGCACGCTCATCGGCGCCGTCGCCGGCTTCTTCGGCGGTTGGGTCGACGCGCTGCTGAGCCGCATCATCGACATCTTCTACTCCATCCCGTTCCTGCTCGGCGCCATCGTGGTCCTCCAGATGTTCCGCACCTCCAGTTCCATCTGGAAGGTCGTGCTCGTGCTCGCCCTGTTCGGCTGGGTCTCCACGGCCCGCATCGCCCGCGGCTCCGTGATGGAGGCCAAGAACCTCGAGTTCAACACCGCCTCCACCGCACTCGGCTCCACGCCGATGAGGAACCTGTTCAGCCACATCATCCCGAACGCGCTGGCCCCGATCATCGTCATCGGCACCACGTCCCTCGGCTCGTTCATCGTGTCCGAGGCCACGCTGAGCTTCCTCGGCGTGGGTCTGCCGACCACCACCGTCAGCTGGGGCGGCGACATCTCCCAGGCCCAGGTCAACCTCATGACCAACCCGATGGTGCTGTTCTACCCGTCCATGGCTCTGGCCATCACCGTGCTGAGCTTCATCATGATGGGCGACGCCGTCAAGGACGCCCTCGATCCGAAGAGCCGCACGGCCTGAGAGTGAGGTAGGGAATACTCATGGAAAACACGAATGACGCCAAGCTGGTCGAGATGCAGAAGGCCAACGGCCCGCTGCTCGAGGTGAAGAACCTCGCCATCGACTTCACCACCGACGACAAGCGCGCCGTGCACGCCGTGCGCAACGCCTCGTTCTCCGTCTACCCCGGACAGTGGGTGGCCATCGTGGGCGAATCCGGCTCCGGCAAGTCCACGTCCGCCATGGCCGTCCTCGGTCTCCTGCCCGGCACCGGCCACGTGGTCGGCGGCTCCATCAAGCTCGACGGCCAGGAGCTCACCGGCCTCAAGCCCAAGGACTTCGACAAGCTGCGCGGCGACAAGATGGGCCTCGTGCCCCAGGACCCGATGAGCAACCTCAACCCGGTGTACCGCATCGGCACCCAGGTCAAGGAGGCCCTCAAGGCCAACAACATGGACGTGGCCCACGAGAAGCGTTCCGCCCTCGCCAAGGCCCTGGCCGGCGAGGAGGCCGACGTCGAGCTCAAGGGCAACGACGACGAGACCTTCATCGGCTCCGCCCAGCTGCCCGCCCTGATGGACGCCGCCAAGGCCGCCCTCGCGGAGGCCGGCGTGACCGGCGAGGCCTTCGACAAGGCCGTCGCCCACTTCACGGATGAATGGGTGCCGGGCTCCGAGACCCGCTGGCGCGTCGCCGACGACCTCATCAAGGCCGGCGTGAACGACGACAAGGCCTGGGCCATCGCCAAGGCGCACGTCACCGGCTCCACCATGGACGACCGCATCGCGGGTCTGCTTTCCGAGGCCGGCCTGCCTGACGCGGCCACCCGCGCCCGCCAGTACCCGCACGAGTTCTCCGGCGGCATGCGCCAGCGCGCGCTCATCGCCATCGGCCTGGCGTGCCGTCCCGACCTGCTCATCGCCGACGAGCCGACCTCCGCGCTCGACGTGACCGTGCAGAAGAAGATCCTCGACCACCTGCACATGCTCACCGACTCGCTCGGCACCGCCGTGTTGTTCATCACCCACGACCTGGGCCTCGCCGCCGAGCGCGCCCAGCACATCGTCGTGATGTACAAGGGCCAGGTCGTCGAGTCCGGCCCGTCGCTCGAAGTGCTCCAGCACCCGCAGCACCCGTACACCAAGCGCCTGGTCGCCGCGGCCCCGTCTCTGGCCTCCCAGCGCATCATCTCCGCGCACGAGCGCGGCGAAAACACGGACGCGCTGCTCGAGCACCATGTCGTCGGCGAGGAGAAGCTCGAGAAGAGCGAGAACATCATCGTCGTGGACCACCTGACCAAGGAGTTCAAGCTCCCGCGCAGGAAGGAGATGTTCAAGGCCGTCGACGACGTGTCCTTCTCCGTCAAGCGCGGCTCCACGCTGGCCATCGTGGGCGAATCCGGCTCCGGCAAGTCCACCGTGGCGAACATGGTGCTGAAGCTCCTCGAGCCCACGTCCGGCAAGGCGTTCTACGAGGGCGAGGACATCGCCACGTTCCACGGCGCCAAGCTCCTCGAGTTCCGCCGCCACGTGCAGCCGGTGTTCCAGAACCCGTACGGTTCGCTCGACCCGATGTACTCCATCTACCGTTCCATCGAGGAGCCGCTGCGCATCCACAAGATCGGCGACGCCAAGAGCCGCGCCAAGCGTGTGCGCGAGCTGCTCGACATGGTGGAGATGCCCGAGTCCGTGATGACCCGCTACCCGAACGAGCTCTCCGGCGGCCAGCGCCAGCGCATCGCCATCGCGCGAGCCATGGCCCTGAACCCGGACGTCATCGTGTGCGACGAGGCGGTCTCCGCCCTCGACGTGCTCGTGCAGGACCAGGTGCTGCACCTCCTCAACGACCTGCAGGCCGAAAAGGGACTGAGCTACCTGTTCATCACCCACGACCTCGCCGTCGTCCGCCAGATCGCCGACGAGGTCGTCGTCATGCAGCACGGCAGGCTCGTCGAGCACGCCACCACCGACGAGGTCTTCAACCACCCGAAGCAGCAGTACACCAGGGACCTGCTCGACGCGATTCCCGGCGGCAAGCTGAAGCTCGGCCTCGACTGATCCGAATCCCCGCCGGCGGTCCGCCTGCGGCATGAGACAACGTGGAGCCTCCCCGTCCATGGACGGGGAGGCTCCACGCGTTCCGGTGGTAGTCTCGGGAGACATGATCACCATCACCACCTCGAACATGAACGGGATCCGCGCCGCCGAGCGCAAAGGCATGACGGACTGGGCGAAGCGCCACACGCCCGACGTGTGGTGCATGCAGGAGGTCCGCGCCCCACAGCCGGACGTCGACCGCATCTTCTCCTCCATCGCCTTCGAATACGCGGCCGAAGGACGGGTGGCCGACCCGAACGCGCTGAACCGCGACAACGAGGTGTGCCGCGTCAAAGGCCGTGCCGGCGTCGGGCTTCTCACCGACCTCGAGGTCGTCGCGACCCGACACGGCCTGCCCGGACTGGACGAGGACGTCGACTCCGGGCGGTGGATTGAATCGGACGTCGTCACGCCGCAGGGCTACACGCTTACCGTCGCCTGCGTGTACGTGCACGCCGGCAACGCCGACGACGAGACGAAGATGGCGCAGAAGTTCCGCTTCCTCGACGCGATGTGCGCACGCATGGGGGAGCTGCGCGACGAGGCGGCGCGCGGCGGACGCCAGGCCGTGGTGTGCGGCGACTGCAACATCGCGCACACGCCGCTCGACATCAAAAACGCGAAGGCCAACGAGAAGCACGCCGGATTCATGCCCGTTGAACGCGTCTACGTGGACCGGTGGCTCGGCGAACTCGAATTCGTGGACATGACCCGCTACCTCGCCGGTGACATCCAGGGACCGTACACATGGTGGAGCCAACGCGGCCGCGCCTTCGACAACAACGTGGGATGGAGGATCGACTACCAGCTCGCCACGCCCGAGCTCGCCGAGACGGCGCGCGGCTTCGTCATCGACAAGGCGCCGTCCTACGACCTCAGATGGTCCGACCACGCGCCGCTGACCGTCACCTACGACGTGTGAGACCGGCGGGTCCGCCCACCGGCTCCATCCAGCCAAACGCAAGAACGGGTGCTACGCTAGGCAAGGTTGCAACCGCAAGACACGAAATGAGGAACCATGGGACTGTTCGGATTCGGCAAGAAGAAGGACAAGACGGACAGGAAGGCCGAGCCCGTCGAGGACGAGGACGCCAAGGCCGCCGAAGCCGCCAACGCCGCCGCCAGGGCGGACAGCGAGACCGCCGAGAAGACCGCCGCCGAGGCGCTCCCCGAGGCCAGCGACTCCTATGAGGGACGCGGCGAGGAACGCGGTCCCTGGGACGTGGACGACGAGGACGTCCCCGACTACGACGACTACCTCGACCTAGGCGCCTACTATCTGCCGTTCATGCAGCACATCGAGCTGCGCATCAAGGCCAACCGCGCCACCCGCGCCATCCTCGGATCGACCATCACCTACAAGCATTCCAGCCTCGAGATCGAGGCGTACGCCGCGCCGAAGACCCTCGGCCTGTGGGAGGACTGGCGCGAGGACTTCCTCGAAGCCAACCCGAAGGCCTCCGCGTCCGACGGCGTGTTCGGCACCGAGATCACGTTGCCCGTCGAAGTGAAGAACGGGCGCACCCTCATCACGCGCATCGTCGGCGTGGATGGCCCCCGCTGGATGCTGCGCGGCATCTTCTCCGGTGTGGCCGCCACCGACCCGGACGCCGAGGAGACCAAGGCGCTCAACCGGTTCTTCTCCGACATCGTCGTCGAGCGCGGCGAGGAGCCGCTCGCTCCGCGCGACCTCATCCCCATGCACCCGCCCGTCGCCCCCGCCGAGCGCAAGGCCGCCAAGGCTGCGGCCGAGCAGGAGGATGCCACCGAGGGCAAGGAGCACCTCAAGGACGTGCCCACCCGTCCGAAGGGACCGCTGAGCCAGGACCAGGAGACCCAGGTGAAGACCACGCTCTCGCGCGGCCCGATGTTCTCCGAAGTCCGCTGACGCATGGGCGAAACGAGGAAACGCACCGGCCTGGGCGCGCTCGCCCAGGCCGGCGGCGACGAGGACTTCTCCGTCATCGACGCGATCGGCGGGCCGCGCGGCGTCGTCGAATCGATGCTGCCCGGCGTGGTGTTCGTCGTGCTGTTCGTGGTGACGAACGACCTCGACCTCACCATCGGCGTGTCCGCCGCGCTGGCCGTGGCGCAGGTCCTCATCCGTCTCGTCCAACGCCAGTCCGTCATGGGCGCGCTGAGCGGGCTCATCGCCGTGGGCATCTGCCTCGTCTGGGCGTGGAAGAGCCATGAGGCACGCAACTACTACATGTTCGGGTTCCTCACCAACGGCGTGTACGCGGTGCTGCTGGCCGTCTCGCTCGCCGCGCGCGTGCCGGGGCTCGGACTCGTCATCGAATTCATCCGCCAGCTGCCCACCGAACGGTTCGGCGCATGGTTCCATGACTGGATGGACGACGCTCCGCTCAGACGCGCCTACACGGCCGTCACCGCATTGTGGTTCAGCCTGTTCGCGCTGCGTCTCGCCGTGCAGGTGCCGCTCTACCTCACCGATCATGTGGCCGCGCTCGGCGTGACCCGCCTCATCATGGGCATCCCGTTCTGGGCGTTGGCCATCTGGGTGAGCTATCTCGTCATCGCCACGCCGCTGCACCGCCACAAGGCGGCCGCCAAAGCCGCGGAGACCGCGGACGCGGACGCTGCCGGGGCCGCCGGGCCCACCGGGCCCACCGGGGACGCCGAGACCACCGCCGGGACGGACGGTCCGGCATATCAGACAGGTCAAGACAGGTAAGGAACGTATGGAAGCTGAAGTCCGCATCGAACGGTACGCCGACCAGGGCCGCTGCGTGGCCCACATCGACGGGCGCGTCGTCTTCGTCCGCTTCGCCCTGCCGGGCGAGCTCGTGCGCATCGTCCTCGACGAGCCGCACGACCGCGACGAACGGTTCTGGACCGGCGAGGTCGTCGAAGTCGTCGAGGCGAGCCCGGACCGTGTCGACCCCGCATGGCCGCTCGCCGGACCGCTCGCCACGGGCGGCGGCGTCGGCGGCGCGGACCTCGTCCACGTCTCCCTGCCCGGACAGCTGACATGGAAGGCCGTCGCCGTCAGCGAGCAGATGAGCCGACTGGGCCACGTCGACGTCACCGTGCCCATCGAACGCGCCGAAGGCGACGAGGCGCTCGGCGGCCTCCACTGGCGCACCCGCATCGAGATGATTGCCGACGACGACGGCAGGCCCTCGATGCGCCGGCGCGGCAGCCATACGCGCATGCCCATCGACACGATGCCGCTCGCCACAAAGACCCTGCTCAAGGTCGCCGACGACGCTCACGTGTGGGACGGCGGCTTCACGCCCGGCGCACAGATCCGCCTGTCCGTACCCGAACCGCGCGCCGGCGCGCCCCTGCCCGACGATTACGCCGTCCTCGTCGACGGCGAGCTCACGCACGGCTCGCAGACCCTCACCGAACAGGTCACCGTGTCCGGCATCACCTTCACGTACGAGGTCGACGCGAACGGCTTCTGGCAGGTGCACCGCGAGGCGCCCGTCGCCCTCGCGAACCACGTCATCGACCTCGTGCGCGCCGAACTCGACGGCGCCGACGCCGCCGTCATCTGGGACCTCTACTCCGGCTCCGGCCTGTTCACACTGCCGCTCGCCACGCTCGCCGCCGACCGTGCGCGCGTGTTCAGCGTCGAAGGCGGCCGCACCGCCGTGAGAAGCCAGCAGCGCAATCTGCGAGCCCTGGGTCTGGGCGATGTGGACGCCCGCTGCGGCGACGTCGCGCGCACGCTCGCGCACGTGCCCGCCAACTTCGCGCATCCGGACGTGGTGGTCCTCGACCCGCCGCGCGCCGGCGCGCACGCCAAGGTGTGCCGTCAGATCGCCGCCGCCGGGCCGCGCGCCATCGTCTACATCGCCTGCGATCCGACGAGTCTCGCCCGCGACACGGGCACGCTCGTCCCGCTCGGCTACGAGCTCGCCGACATCCGCGCCTACGACATCTATCCGATGACCCATCACGTCGAGACGGTCGCGTTGTTCCGCCGCGGAGGGGACGTCGCGTGACGTCGCGGCCCATCGGGACGGAGGGGCGTCGGCCCGGGCCGGCGCGCATGATGCGCGGCCCGCGCCGCGCCGCGGCCCGGATGATGGCCCGCGTCGGCGCGTCGATTGCGTGCATGGCGGCGGTGCTGTCGCTCGCCGCGTGCGTGCCGCACGGCACCGCCGTCGGCGACACGCAGGGGCATACGCCGTCGACCGCGCATATCGGCACGGTGCGTGACGACGCGGTGGTCGGCGTCGTCGGTTCGTCCACGGCCGCCGCCGACAAGACCGTGCTGGACGCGTTCGCCGCCGCCGACATCGACGCCGTGTACGTGTCCGTCAAGGACGCCGCCGATGCCGCCGACGCGGCCCATCGGGCGCAACAGGGCGTGCGCGACATGATCTCGCGCGTCGTGAGCCTCGTCATCGTCTCCGACATCGACGTGACGGCCGACGCGGACGGCTGGGATTCCGCGTTGCGGGATGCCCGGAACGCCGGCATCCCCGTCGCGCTGCTCTCGCCCGTTCACGCACCCTCCGACGCCACGCTCTACGCGGCCACGCTCGTCATCAACGACCGCGCCGCCGACGCCACGCCCATCGACGAGGCCGCCATGACCATCCTCAACGACGAACCCCATGCCCGCGAGATCACCGTCAGCACGGTGAGATAGACGAACCGAGGTGGATGATATGGACGCGATGCCCAAGACCAAGGAGACCGGCCTCGCCGCCGACGAGGTGGCGGCGCGCGTCGCGGCCGGAGCCGTCAACAAGGTGAAGGACTCCACGTCGCGGTCGGTGAAGGACATCGTGCGCGCCAACGTGTTCACCCTGTTCAACGGCATCATCCTCGCGGCGATGATCCTCGTGCTCGCCACCGGATCGTGGAGGGACGCGGTCTTCGGCTTCGTCATCATCATCAACACCGGCATCGGCATCGTCACCGAGCTCAAGGCGAAACGCACGCTTGACCGGCTCTCCATCCTCGTCGCCTCCGACTATCTCGTGCGACGCGACGGACGCGACGTCACCGTACCGCACGACGGCATCGTCATGGACGACCTGCTGTGGGTGCGCGCCGGCGAACAGGTGCCCGCCGACGCCGAGATCGTCGGCTCCTGGGGGCTCGAGGCGGACGAATCGATGCTCACCGGCGAATCGTGCACCGTGCGCAAACGCGAGGGCGACGACGTCTACTCCGGATCCACCGTCGTCTCCGGCGCGGCGCTCGCACGCGTCACCGCCGTCGGCGCGCACTCGTACGCGGCCACGCTCACCGCGAAGGCCAAGGTGTACAAGAAGACCGTCTCCGACCTCAACAAGGGCATCAACACCATCCTCAAGGTCATGACGTTCCTCGTCGTGCCGTTGTGCGTGCTGCTCATCATCTCCCAAATCCACACGGTGGGCGGATGGTCGGTGGCGCTCGCCACCGGCCAGTGGCGGCAGGCGGTCGTCTCCGCCGTCGCCGGCGTCGTCGGCATGATTCCCGAGGGGCTCGTGCTGCTCACCTCGCTCAACTTCGCGGTCGCCGCGATGCGTCTCGCCCGGCATGAGACGCTCGTCCAGGAGCTTGAATCCGTGGAGACGCTGGCGCGTGTCGACTGCCTCAACCTCGACAAGACCGGCACGATCACCGACGGCGGCATCGCGTTCGACCGCGTGGTCATGCTGGGTGGCGACGATGCGAACGGCGGCGATGCGACGGTCCGGGAACGAGAGACGATGCAGGCGCTCTACGACCTTGCCGACGAGGCGCAGCCGAACGCCACCGGCCGCGCCGTGCTCGACGGCCTGGGGGAGCGGGGATACGCGCCGGGCGAGGTCGTCTCGCGCGTGCCGTTCTCCTCCGCGCGCAAGTGGAGCGCCGTCGTGAAGCCGGCGCCGTCCCGTCGGGACGTCGCCGCCGCGTCCGATGCCGTCGCGTCCGCCGGCGATGCGGTCGGGACGTGGTACCTCGGCGCGCCCGAGGTGCTGCTCGCCGCGATCGGCGGCGACCATGCGGCCGTGCTCGCGCAGGCCAACGCGCATGCCGCCGACGGCGGCCGTGTGCTGCTCGTCGCGTACGCGCCCGGCGTGGGCGCCGACGCCGACGACCCCGCGTTGGACGCCTCCGCCACGCCCGTCGCCCTCGTCCTGTGCGCCGAACGCATCCGCTCCGACGCGGCCGCCACGCTCGCCTGGTTCCGCGAACAGGGGGTGCGATGCCGCGTCATCTCCGGCGACAACCCCGTCACCGTCACGGCGATCGCCCGCAAGGTCCGGCTCACCGGCGACCGCGACCCCGTCGGCATGGACGCGCGCGAACTTCCCGACGACCCGGCCGAGATCGGACGCATCCTCGAGGACGTGGACGTCATCGGCCGCGTCCTGCCCGACCAGAAGAAACTCATCGTCGACGCGCTGCATGTGCGCGGCTACACGGTCGCGATGACCGGCGACGGCGTCAACGACGCGCTCGCCCTGAAGGAGGCGGACCTCGGCATCGCGATGGGCAACGCCGCGCCCGCCACCAAGGCCGTGGCACAGGTCGTGCTCGTCGATTCGAAGTTCTCCCACCTGCCCGATGTCGTGGCCCGCGGACGGCAGGTCATGGCCAATATGGAGCGCGTCGCCGGCCTGTTCCTCGTCAAGACCGTGTATTCGGCGCTCATCTCGCTCGGCGTGGTCCTGACGGCCATCCCGTACCCGTACCTGCCGCGCCACATCACCTACATCGGCGCGCTCACCATCGGCATGCCCGCCTTCATCCTCGCGCTCGCGCCCAACACGCGCCGATACATCCCCGGCTTCCTCGGCCGTGTGGTGCGTTTCGCGCTGCCCGGCGGCATCGCCACCGCGCTGTCCGTGCTGTTCGCCGCATGGTTCCTGCCGTCCGTCATGGGATGGGACGTCGCCGGTTCGTCGGCGGACCTCGCCTCGCTGCGCGCCACCGAGGCGATCATCCTGTTCGTCATGGGCGTGTTCGTGCTCGCCCGCGTCGCCCGTCCCCTCAACAGCTGGCGGGGTGTGCTCGTCGCCGTGTTCGCCGCGGCGGGCGTCATCGGCATGTTCATTCCGTTCGTGGCCCGGTTCTTCGCGCTCGTCGTCCCCACCGGCGCGCTCGTCGCGCCGACGTTGAGCGCGCTCGCCGGAGCGGTCGTCGTGTTCGTCATCTGCCTCGCCGTGGTGCCGTGGGCGTCGCGTACGGCGATCGCCGGACTGCTCGGCCGCGCGCCCGACGACCGCGGAGGGCGATGACCGCGGACGCGTCGCACCGGTCTCCCACCCGTGTGCGCGGGCGGCGTATTGTCTCACGTTTCAAGCCGACACGCCAGAGGCATGGTTACGTTCCCGTACCATTTCGAGTGGATAATCGGCGACATCATCAGCCGGTCCAATGATTCGGAGGAAGCATGTCCCTACGTGACGACCAATTGGCGACCCTCAATGCCGCCGGCAAGGATTTCGACTACTACAACATCGCCGACCTCGACGGCGTCGACCACCTGCCGTACTCGCTCAAGGTGCTCGTCGAGAACCTGGTGCGCAACATCGACGGCGCCAACATCACCGACGAACACGTCAAGGCGCTGCTCGGCTGGGATCCGAACGCCCAACCCAGCCACGAGATCCAGTTCACGCCGAGCCGTGTCGTCATGCAGGACTTCACCGGCGTGCCGTGCATCGTGGACCTCGCCACCATGCGTGACGCCGTCAAGGACCTCGGCGGCGATCCGGAGGTCATCAACCCGCAGGTCCAGTCCGACATGGTCATCGACCATTCCGTGCAGATCGACAAGTACGGCGTGGCCGACGCCGTCGAGCAGAACATGGACATCGAATACCGGCGCAACGGCGAACGCTACCAGTTCCTGCGCTGGGGCCAGCAGGCGTTCCGCAACTTCCGCGTCGTACCGCCGGGGACCGGCATCATCCACCAGGTCAACATCGAATACCTCGCCAAGGTCGTCATGACGAAGGCGGGGGAGCGGGGCCGCGAGCTCGCCTACCTCGACTCCTGCGTCGGCACCGACTCGCACACCACCACCGAGAACGGCCTGGGCGTGCTCGGCTGGGGCGTCGGCGGCATCGAGGCCGAGGCCGCCATGCTCGGTCAGCCGATCTCCATGCTCGTGCCGCGCGTCGTCGGCTTCAAACTCACCGGCTCCATCCCCGAGGGCGTGACCGCCACCGACGTGGTCCTCACCATCACCGACATGCTGCGCAAGCATGGCGTCGTCGGCAAGTTCGTCGAGTTCTACGGCGAGGGCATCGCCTCCGTGCCGCTCGCCAACCGCGCCACCATCGGCAACATGAGCCCCGAATTCGGCTCCACCTGCGGCATCTTCCCCATCGACGACGTCACTCTCGACTACCTGCGTCTGACCGGCCGGTCCGAGGAGCAGGTCGCGCTCGTCGAGGCGTACGCCAAGGCCAACAAGCTGTGGGGCGACGCCAAGGACCCGAACTACGTCGAACCCGAATACTCCGAGTACATGGAGCTCGACCTCGGTTCCGTCGTGCCGTCCATCGCCGGTCCGAAGCGCCCGCAGGACCGTATCAAGCTGTCCGAGGCGAAGAAGACGTTCGAGGAGACGCTGCCCGCCTACGAGACCGAGAAGACCGTCCACGAATCCGTGCCCGTCTCCACCGACTTCCGCGGCGACTTCGATCTCGACAACGGCGACGTGGCCATCGCCTCCATCACCTCCTGCACGAACACGTCCAACCCGTCCGTGATGATCGCCGCCGGCCTCATCGCCCGCAACGCGCACCTGAAGGGCCTCAAACCCAAGCCGTGGGTGAAGACGTCGCTCGCCCCCGGATCCCAGGTCGTCGCCGATTACTTGAAGGCCGCCGGCCTCCAGGACGACCTCGACGCGCTCGGCTACCAGCTCGTCGGCTTCGGCTGCGCCACCTGCATCGGCAACTCCGGCCCGCTGCTGCCCGAGATCAGCGAGGCCATCAACGCCAACGACATGACCGTCACCGCCGTGCTGTCCGGCAACCGAAACTTCGAGGGCCGCATCAGCCCGGACGTCAAGATGAACTACCTCGCCTCGCCGCCGCTCGTCATCGCGTACGCACTCGCCGGCACGATGGACTTCGACTTCGAGTCGCAGCCGCTCGGCACGGACACGGACGGCAATGACGTGTACCTCAAGGACATCTGGCCCACCAACGCGGAGGTCGCCGCCGTGGTCAACGGCACCGTCAGTCGTGAGATGTTCCTCAAGGACTACGCCTCCGTGTTCGAGGGCGACCACCGCTGGAAGGGCCTCGACGTGCCCGAGGGCGAACTGTTCGCATGGGATCCGAAGTCCACGTACGTGCGCCGCCAGACGTTCTTCGACGGCATGAAGGCCGAGCCCGATCCGGTCGCCGACATCCACGGCGCGCGCGTGCTCGCCCTGCTCGGCGACTCCGTCACCACCGACCACATCTCCCCGGCTGGCGCGTTCAAGGCGTCCAGCCCGGCCGGCAAATACCTGACCGAGCGCGGCGTGGAGCCGAGGAACTTCAACTCCTACGGTTCGCGCCGCGGCAACCATGAGGTCATGGTGCGCGGCACGTTCGGCAACATCCGCCTGCGCAACCTCCTGCTCGCCTCCACCGGCAACGAGGTGACGCCCGGCGGCTTCACCTATGACTTCACCACCGGAGAGCCGTCCACGATCTTCGACGCCTCGCGCAACTACAAGGCCGCGGGCACGCCGCTCGTGGTCCTGGCCGGCAAGGAGTACGGCACCGGCTCCTCGCGTGACTGGGCCGCGAAGGGCACGTTGATGCTCGGCGTGAAGGCCGTCATCACCGAGAGCTTCGAACGCATCCACCGCTCCAACCTCATCGGCATGGGCGTGCTGCCGCTCCAGTTCCCCGAAGGCGAGTCCACCACGTCGCTGGGACTCGACGGCACCGAGACGTACGACATCGCCGGCGTCGAGAAGCTCAACGAGGGCGTCACCCCGAAGACCGTCCACGTCACCGCCACGCACAAGGACGGCTCCACCACCGAATTCGACGCGGTCGTGCGCATCGACACGCCCGGCGAGGCCGACTACTACCGCAACGGCGGCATCCTCCAGTACGTGCTGAGGAACCTCATGCGCCGCTGACGGGAGCCCGCGCCGCGCGGCGTAGGCCGTCCGTCGCGAGGGGCCTTGCATGACGAACCATCGTCATGCAAGGCCCCTCGTCATGTACACGTCGTATGCGGGAGATCGTCCACCGATCGTTCGTAGGGCGACCGGCCGCCACCTGCCGTCAGGCGGCCTGCCGACGGTACTCTTTCCAGATGTCCGCGAGCCCGCGGCCGTCGGAGACGCGCTTCCACACGTCCAGGCCGCCGCTGGCCCGGCCTCCGGCGGCGGCCTTCGCGGCGGCCGTCGGGCTGGCGTGCTCCGAACCGTCCTCGAGACGGAACCTGCCGTCCTCGGTGACGGTGGCGTACCAGCGTTCGCCCTTGCGTGGGCGCTCCCATACGAGTTTCTCGCCGGGGATGAGCAGTCCCGCGGCCACCACCTGACGGATGGTCACGCGCCGCGAGCTGTGCGCTGGCTTGGGGGAGTCCTTCGCCAGGACGTCCACGGTCTGACGGGTCAGATCCGTGTGGTTCTCGTCGTATCGGATATCCCAGTAGTCGGCGAGCAGGCGGATCGTCTCCGCCTGACGGTGACGGAGCATGGCGGGCGTGCACTCGCCGAAGTCCTTGAGCTCGGCGGTGAGCGGGAACCGGCGTGAATCGGCCCGCATGAGGATGCGGTCCCTGCGCTGGTCGTATTCGGTCATCCGGTCCAGCTGGTTGCCGGCGCCCTGCGCGAGCACCATGTTGCCCAGCCGGTACGCCCAATGGTCGTGCTCCTCCTGCGGCCAGTTCCCGAACGACGCGGAGCGCTCGATGTCCACCGGCATGATGGGCAGCGCGCTCAGGCGCCGGGGCCTGGCGAGAAGGGCCTGGGCGGCCTGCTCGTTCGCGCGGATGAGCAGCAGACGCACCAGTTCGTCGTCGCCCTGCATCTCGCCGTGCAGCCGCACCAGCGCGCCGGCACGGTCGTCCGGACGGATGGCGAGCCCCCGCACCAACCGCACCGGGTAGCCCTTGTCGAGGTCCCGGATGGCGGCGGCCGCATGGCCGCGACGGTCCGCCGTGGGGGTGCGGTTCAGCGTGTCGATGCCGCTCACCCGCTCCAACGCGGCGAGCACGTCGTCCAGCCGCTGCAGGTCGTGGGCGCCCAACGCCTGCAACGTGGCCTCCGCATGCGCGGACCGTCCCGCGCGCCGTGCGAACGGGGAGACGTCGGGCAAGCCGAGATGACGGAACGAATGCGTCAGCACCCACATGGCCACCGGCTTCCACTCATGGTTCCGGTAGTCGTTCAGCGCCTCGAGCCGCAGACGCGGCCCCTCGGGCAGAATCGTGTCCGAAGGGTGCGTGATGACCTGCCACGCCGCCGCGTACGGGGCGAGCACGCCGTCGATGAACGCCGGCACCGTGCCCTTCTCCAGAGGGCCGGCGAGCACGTCGGCCAGGAACTCCTCGATGAGACGGTCCGTGACGGGCTTGTGCGTGAGGATGAGGTGCAGGAACGCGAAGAACTCCTCGGTGCCCGCGGAGTCGTCGCCTAGTGGGTCCATGATGTCGTCCCACCGTTGCGCGTAGGCGTCGAGTTCGGCCGGCTTCAGCCCGCTCGTGGCCCGCGCCTTGAACACGTCCGACGAGGTGAGCGGCAGACCGCGCATGTTCATCACGTCGAAGATGCGGTGCGCGCCGTCCAGGTCGTCGGTGGTGACGATCACCAGCGTCACCGCGTTCACCAGATAGGAGGCGAGGGCGTGGCGCTCCTCGTCCGAGAGGACGGACAGCTCGTCGTACACCTTGCGCGTGTTGCGGGTGATGTTGCGCTGCGCCGTGCTCGTCCAGTCGTCGTCCGACAGGTCGAACAGCGCCTCGAGGTTGCCTTCCTGCACGTATTCGCGGAAGAACGCCTCGTCCCGTTCGCGCAGCGTGAGCCTCGGCTCGTTCGCGATGCCGCGCATCTTGTCGCCGGGCTCCACGATGAGGGCGTCCAGCAGGCGCATCCACTCCGGGTCCTTCTCCAGGTCGCGCAGCACGGCGATGACGATCGACAGCGACACGAGGCGCTGCTGGCCGTCAATCACCTCGAACCGCGTGCCCTCGTCGTGCACGAGGATCAGCGAGCCGAGGAAATAGGGGGTGGCGGGCGTCAGGCTCGCCCCGCGCAGGTCGTCCACCAGCTGCAGGATGTTCTCCGGTTTCCAGATGTACGCACGCTGGAAGGACGGGATGAAGAACCGGTAGTCCGGCGTGAACACCTTGCCCAGCGACAGCTCCTTCGCATTGATGGCCATTGACGGTCCCCTTCCTGCGTTCGTCCTCCGCCTCGCGGCGGCTTCCATGGTGTTCAGCCTAGCAGCGTCGTCGGCGGCCGGGCGATATCCACCGGTTTCCGCTCCCATGCGTGGCGTCCGCGTGTCGCCGCGTCCCGGCCGGTGCGGCATGCGGACGCCACGTCGGTGCCGTCGGCGCCGACCCGTCAATCCCGCGACGGCAGGTCGGCCCGCTCCACCAGCCGCGCCATCTGCACGCGTCCCATGGCGAGCTTGTCCGAGGCGGAGGAGAGATGCGCCTTGGCGGTGCGCTCCGAGATGAACATGCGCGCGGCGATCTGCGCGTTCGTGAACCCCTCCGCCGCGAGCAGCACCGCCTCGCGCTCGCGTTCGGGCAACGCGTCGAGCATGGCGCGCGCCTCGTCCCGCCGCGCCGTCGACTGCCGCGCGTGCAGGTCCCCGATGAGCTGGCGCTGGCTCGCCGTGTTGAACTGCGGCGCGTCGGCGCATACGCCCAGCACCCTGCGGATGATGTCCTCCGGGGCGTCGGTCTTCGAGACGAACCCTTCGGCGCCCGCCTCGACGGCCCGCTCCACCGTGTTCGAGGGGCTCAGCGAGGTGAGGATGAGCACGTGAGGGGGATCGGGCAGCCCGCGCAGTGCCCGTGTGGCGGCGATGCCGTCCATGTCGGGCATGGCGATGTCCATGAGCACCACGTCCGGTCGTTCGGCGGCGGCCCGGCGCAGCGCCTCGGCGCCACCGGTCGCCGTGAACGCGACGGCGATCCGCCCCCGCGAATAGTCGGTGAGGATGAGGGCCATCGCCTGACAGATCATCGGATCGTCGTCGACGATGCCGACGGCGATCCGCCCCGGTTCGTTCCCATGCCGTTCTTCCCGTTCACTCACCCTGCCATCCTATGCCATGGACATGCCGGTTCCGCCGGGATGCGCCGCGCGAGTCCGCCACGGCAGGGCCACGTCCAGGTGGAAGACGCCGGCGTCGTCCGTGCCGAAACGGCACGATCCGCCCGCGGCCCGCGCCCGCGACGCCAACCCCGCGAGTCCCGCGCCGCGACGATGGGGCGTCGCGGGCGCCGTGTCCGACGCGTCCGTCGTGCCTGTGACGGGTGCGGCCGACGGAGGCGCCACGGTCCGCGCACGGTTGGCGGCGTGCACGTGGACGCCCCGTTCCGGCGAGGCCGTGACCTCGAGGGACACCGGGGAGCCCGGCGCGTGACGGCATGCGTTCGTCAGCCCCTCCTGGATCGCCCGATAGGCGACCTTCGCCGCCGCGTCGTCCAGTTCGCCCAGCTGCCGGATGTCGATCCACGTGTCGATGCGCATGCCCGCGGCCCGCGACTCCCCGAGCAGCGCGTCGAGCGATTCGCGCGTCAGCGCCGTCTCGGCCGTGGGGGCGAGCTGCTCCCACGCCTGTTGCGGATGCCGGAGCATGTCGATGATCTGATGCGCCTCGTCCAACGCCCCGGCGGCCTGCCTGCGGATCTCCTCCGCCTGCCGGGCGACGGCGCGCGTCCCGTCCGTCGGCTGCATGCGCAGGGTCTGCGCCTGCAGCGCGCTCGCGTTCAGGGCGAGCAGCGAGAGCGTATGTGCGAGCGTGTCATGCGCTTCGGCCGCGATCGCGTCTGCCAGCCGCTGGGCGGCCAGGTCGCGGCTCAGCTCCTGTGCGTGGGTGACGGCCGCGTCGGTGCGCGCCTGCGCCGTGCGCAGCCGGACCTTTGAGCGGATATGCAGGCCGATCAGCGTCGCGACCGTCGCGGCGACCAGTCCCGTCACCACGGCCGTCGCCGCAATCGTCGGATCCCCGACGAGCATGACGATCGGTTCGCCGTCCACGCCGGTGTGCGGCTTCGCGAACACCATATGCCAGAACGATTCGTCCGCCGGACGCAGGACGTCGCGCAGCTGCGCCCACACCGCCACGACGGCGCCCGCCGCCACGGCGCGCGCCGTACGCGCCCGGCCGTCCCTCCGGGCCAGCATCGAGGACAACGCGATGAGCGCCGGGGCGGAGCCGTAGGGGAACACCGCCACCACGGCGCAGCACGCCCAGAACGTCGCCTCGGGGTATGCGCCCCGCGCCAGCAGCGTGAACGGGAACGGGATGGCGATGAGCGTGGCGAGGACGAACCACAGGTACCGTGCGCCGTGCGGATCGTCGATGTACGGCTGCGCCGCGAACGAGACGTACGTCAGACAGGAGAGCATGGCCGCGGCGATCATGAGCGCGGTGCACCATCCTCTGGTACGTGTCGGCACGTCGTCGGCCGTCGGCGTGCGTGGGGCCGCGACGGGCGACGCGGGTGGGGGAATCGGTGCTCCATAGGTCATGCCTCCACTGTATGACCGCTCCTTCCATACTCGCCATGCCCCCTATGGGCGCGATGCGGCCGCCCCCGCCGCCCGTTCGGGCATGCGATTCGTCCCGTTCGTACACTGACGCCGCAGGGTTCGGACCGGTAGCGTCGGAGACGTCATCAGGGCGTCCCCTGCCGGGGCGCCGTACGAGAAAGAAGGAACCATGACAGACGCGAACAACCCGCAGCAGCCCTCGCCGGCCGCACCGCCCGCCGGCGCGCCGGCCCCCATGCCGGCGCCGCAGCCGTATCCCGTGCAGCCGGCGCCCGCGCCCAAGCCGAAGAAGCCCGTGTACCGTCGCTGGTGGTTCTGGGCCGTCGTCGTGGTGGTGGTCCTCGGCATCGCCGGCGCCGTCGGCGGCGGCTCGAACGCCTCGAACGGCGCGACCGGCTCCGGTGCATCGTCCTCGCAGTCGGCGTCGACGGACGGCAAGAGCGGGCGGACGCAGGACAAGTCCGACGGCTCCGCATCCGACGACGGCGGATCGCAGGAGACGAAGCCGGCGGAGAAGACCATCGAACTGCAGGCCACCGCCACCGGCAACGGCACGGTGATGTGGTTCAAGGGCAGCTCGAGCAGCACCGAGCAGTTCAACGGCAGCTGGTCGAAGACCTTCACCGGCGATGACGCCAAGGACATCACCGGCGTGAGCGTCACCGGCGACATCATGGGCGGCAACGACCAGAAGATGTCGTGCAAGGTGATCGTCAACGGCGAGGAGAAGGAGAGCCAGGAGGGCAGCGGCTCGGCGGGCAGCGCCTACTGCAGCGTGCCGTGGTTCTAAGGACGCCCAGGGCGTAGTCTCCCAGCCAACGCACAGTTGCCCGGGTAGGATGGGGCGTGACAGCAACGAGAAGGAGCGAACATGACATACGGTCAGCAGCCCCAGCCCAATCCGAACTACGAGCCGCAGGGCGGCAGCGGCATCAACACCGGCTATGGAGCCCAGCCGCAGTACCAGTACGCGAACCAGCAGCAGTACGGCGTCCCCTACGGAAACCAGCAGCAGTACCAGCAGTACCAGTACGCGCAGCAGGCCCCGCAGGGCCAGCCCTACGCCCAGCCCCAGTACGCCTACGTCGGCGGCGCGGGCGCGGCGGCCACCGTCAACGGCCAGGTGGCCTACTCGTACGAGCAGGCCCGCCGCGCCTCCGTCACCCGCGCGTACGGCGAGATGACGGCCGGACTGGTCGTCACCATGCTGGTGGCCCTGTTCGCCCAGGCCACCGGCGCCTACTACTACTTCCTCGCCGCCACCGGCATGATCGGACTCATCGGCCTGTGCGTCGTCCAGGTGGCCATGGCCGTCGTGCTCGGCATGCGCATCACGAAGATGAGCGTCGGCGCGGCTCGCGCCATGTTCTACGTGTACGCGGCGCTCATGGGCTTCACGCTGAGCTCGATCTTCTGGGTGTACACCACGGCGGACATCGTGGTGGCGCTCGGCATCACCGCCGCGTTCTTCCTGGCGCTCACGATGTTCTCGCTCACCACGAAGTTCGACATGCTCAAGCTGGGCCCGATCCTCATGGTGGGACTCATCGTGCTCATCGTCTCCCAGCTGGTGCTCCTGTTCATCCCGGGCGTCGGCGGCGCCACGCGCATCGTGTGCGCGTTCGGCATCCTCGTGTTCGCGGGCATGACCATGTACGACGCGCAGTCCACGCGCGCCCTGTTCGAGCAGTACGAGGCCCAGGGGCCGGAGATGGTCAGGAAGATCTCCATCCTGTGCGCGCTGAACCTCTACCTCGATTTCGTGAACATGTTCCTGTACATCCTGCAGCTGTTCGGCAGCAGGGATTGACGCGCCCCGGCCGGCCCGTGCCGGCCGCGCCATGACCGTGTCCCGCGTGGGGCCGACCCGTTTCGGCCCCACGCGGGACACGGTTTTTTCATGTCCGGATTCGTAGCGTCCCGTGCGCCATCGCACGCCTTGCGTGGCGCGTCACAGCGATTCGCGCTCGACGAGCGTCATCTGCAGCACCGTGGTGCCGGGCGCCTCGCCGTCGATCATGCGCATCGCCGTGTCGGCGGCGAGACGGCCCTCCTCGTAGAGCGGCTGGTGGATGGTGGTGAGCTTCGGCGTGGTGGTCATGGCGATGGGATGGTCGTCGAAGCCGATGACGGACACGTCGTCCGGCACGCAGATCCCGCGCCCCTGCAGCGCTTCGATGACGCCGGCCGCGATGCGGTCCGAGCCGGCGAGCACGCCGTCGATCCCGCACGTGGGGGAGTCTCCCTCGCTTGCGCGCTCGTCGAGCAGGCGAAGCATGGCGGTGAAGCCGTCGGAGGCGCCCCAGCCCGTGTAGACGACGTCCCGTTCGCCGAGGGCCGTGCCGTACACGGATCGGTAGCCTTCGACGCGGTCCGTGGAGGCGGGGTTGTCCTTTGGGCCCAGGATGGCGACCGGCCGCGTGCGGCCGCGTGCGGCCATGGCGTCCGCGGCCAGTTTCGCGCCGACCACGTCGTCGGAGTAGATGGTGGAGAACACGTGCTCGTAGGGCTGCCCGTCCAGCTGCCCGCACAGCACGGTGGGGATGTGGAGCCGCTGCAGCACGTCAAGCAGTTCGCTGCCCGTGTAGGGGGAGATGTCGATGACCGCGTCGAACGACTTGCGTTCGAGGTGGCGGCGCACGCGTTCGCGTTCGTGGTGTGTGGAGGCCTGGAGCAGCACCGGCAGGTATTCCGATTCGGACAGGCGTTCGGTGATGCCGCCAAGGAACACGCCGTACGTGGGGTCGGCGAACAGTTCGGGCAGCGGTTCGGTGACGAGCATGGCGATGGTTTCGGAACGGCCGACCGCCAGTGCGCGGGCCTGCGCGTTGGGGACGAATCCGATGCGGTCTGCGGCTTCGCGCACCAGTTGCTTCGTCCTCTCGCTGATGCGAGGCGAATCGTTGAGCGCCCGGGATGCGGTCGACCGCGAGACGCCGGCCGCCTCGGCCACGTCGGCGATGGTGGTCGTGCCGCTGCGGATGATGCTCATGATGTCCCCTTGTGTGTGGTGGCGTGCGCGATGTGTCGACGATGCTCAGGTCCGGTATGCCGTCCGCCCGCGTCGAGGAAGTGATGGCTCATATCGTAGTCGTCGCCGCAGGGGACAGGGGCGTGTGTCCCATGCCGACACGCGCGTATGACAACCGGTTGCACAGTCGAAGCGTCGTGTGCTATGGTTAGGGCAACCGGTTGCACAATGAAGTCAACACAACCCCTAAGGAGGGCCATTCACATGACCGCCAACGATTGGGAGAATCCCAAGCTCACGAACAGGAACAGGCTTGCGCCGCACGCCTACTTCCTGGGCTACGAGAGCGAGGATCTCGCCCGCACGTACAGCAGGGAGCTGTCGCGCGGATTCATCCAGCTGTCCGGACGGTGGCAGTTCAGGCTGTTCGCCGGACCCCGCGCCGTCGTCGCCGCCGATCTCGACGCCTATCACGAGGAGTGGGACGCCGTCGAGGTGCCGCACATGTGGCAGGTGGACGGATACGGCAAGCTCGCCTACACCGACGAAGGCTTCCCCTTCCCGCTCGACCAGCCGTACGTCCCCGGCGACGACCCCACCGGTGTCTACCAGCGCATGGTCACGCTCCACGTGCCGCAGGACGGCTCCCGGCTCATCCTGCGTTTCGACGGCGTGGAGAGCTACGCCGAGGTCTACCTCAACGGCGGGTTCGTCGGCATGACCAAGGGCTCCCGCCTCGCCGCCGAATTCGACATCACCGACCAGGCCAGGGACGGCGCCAACCTGCTCGCCGTCAAGGTGCTCCAGTACTCCGACGGCACCTACATCGAGGACCAGGACATGTGGTGGGCCTCCGGCATCTTCCGCGACGTGTACGTCATGGAGCGTCCCGCCGCGCGACTCGAGGACTTCCGCGTCCGCACGCACGTGAACGGCACGACGGCCGAGACCGAGGTCTCGGTCGCCACGACCGGCGCCTCCCGCGTCGACGTCCGGCTTGAACGCGACGGCGAGACCGTCGCCCACGGCGAGACCGCGGGGGACGGGACCGTCCGCCTCGACGTCGCCGACGCACGCCTGTGGAACCCCGAGGACCCGTTCCTCTACGACCTGTTCATCACCGTCCACGACGGCGAAGGCGACGTGTCCGAGGTCGTGTCCCACCGTCAGGGCCTCGACGAGGTCACCATCGAGGACGGCCACATCCTCCTCAACGGCACCTACTTCAAGATGCACGGCGTCAACCGCCACGACGTCGACGACCACAAGGGCCGCGCCGTCGGCATGGAGCGCGTCCGCCGCGACCTCGAGATGATGAAGCGCCACAACATCAACGCGGTGCGCACCTCCCACTACGCCAACGACCCGCGCTTCTACGAGATGTGCGACGAATACGGCATCATGCTCATCGCCGAGACCGACCTCGAATGCCACGGTTTCGAGAACGTCGGCGACATGACCCGCATCACCGACGACCCCGAATGGGAGGGCGCCTACGTTGACCGCATCGAACGCCTCGTCATGCAGGAACGCAACCAGGCGTGCGTCATCATGTGGTCCCTCGGCAACGAATCCGGCTACGGCTGCAACTTCAAGGCCATGTACCGCCGCTGCAAGGAGCTCGACCCGCGTCCCGTGCACTACGAGGAGGACCGCAACGCCGACAGCGTCGACGTGATCTCCACCATGTACTCGCGCGTCTCCCAGATGAACGACTTCGGCGAACACCCTGGCCCCAAGCCGCGCATCAACTGCGAATACGGCCACTCCATGGGCAACGGCCCGGGAGGCCTGAGCGAATACCAGCAGGTGTTCGACAAGTGGGACAGCATCCAGGGCCACTTCATCTGGGAATGGTGCGACCACGGCCTCGCCGCGTACACCGAGGACGGCCGCTACTACGACATGTACGGCGGCGACAACGGCGACTACCCGAACAACGGCAACTTCTGCATCGACGGCATGGTCTTCCCCTGGCAGGAGCCCAGCCCCGGACTCACCGAATACCAGCAGGTCATCTGCCCGGTCAAGGTCTCCTACGACGCGTCCCGCGGCGTGCTCCGCGTGACCAACAAGCGCTGGTTCACCACGCTCGACGACATCCGCATCACGCTCGAGACCCTCGTCGACGGCGAGCCCGTGCGCGGCGAGGCCGTCGAACCCGGCGCCGTGGCGCCGCAGGACTCCGTCGAGATCCCCGTCGCCGTCACCGCGGCCGAGCGCGGCGAGACCCTGCTCACCGCCCGCGTGTACTCCACCGCCGCCCACCCGTGGGCCGACCCGATGCGCCGCATCGGCATCTACCAGTTCCCGATCGCGAACCGGCCCCGCCCCGCCGTGGCCGATCGCACCCACGGCGCGCTCGCCGTCGAGGAGAGCGGGCTCACGCTCGCCGTCACCGGCGACGACATGCGCATCGCCTTCGACCTGGTCTCCGGCGACATCGCCGACTGGCACGCCGCCGGACGCCCCGTGCTCGCCTCCGGCATCCACCTCGGCTTCTGGCGTCCGCTCATCGACAACTACGGCCAGGAGTTCGAATCCATCTGGCAGCCGCGCCTGCTGCACGTCATGCAGACGTCCACCCGCGGTGTCACCTGGCGCCGCGAAGACGACGACGTGGTCGTCGAGGTCGAGCAGCGCATCGCCCCGCCGGTCTACGACTACGGCATGCGCACCCGCATGACCTACGCCATCCACCCCAACGGGCGCGTCGACCTCGCCGTCGAAGGCACGCCGTACGGCGACTTCCACGACATCGTCCCGCGCATCGGCGTCACCTTCGAGGTGCCTGGCGAGGACCGCAACGCGGAATGGTACGGACGCGGACCGGGGGAGAACTACCCCGACTCGCTCACCGCCAACGTCATCGGCCACTACCGCAGCGACGTCGACAGGATGTTCACCCCCTACGTGGTGCCGCAGGACTGCGCCAACCACGAGGACGTGCGCTGGGTGGCCATGCGCTCGCGGCACGGCGACGGCCTGCTCGTCACCCGCACCGGCGACGCGGCCGAGAACCCGTTCTCGTTCTCCGCATGGCCCTACACCTGCCAGGACATCGACGACGCCAAGCACGTCACCGACCTGGTGAGGCGCGACACCGTCACCGTCAACATCAACGACAGGATGCTCGGCCTCGGCTCCAACTCGTGGGGCTCCGAGGTGCTCGACTCCTACCGCATCCGCTTCGAGCGGTTCGCGTTCTCCATCAGCCTGAGGCCACTGACCTCCGCGGATCTCGCCCAGGCGCTCGTCGCTTTCAAGGAGGCATGACATGCACGTCTACGACACCCGGGAGCTCTTCGACGCCGAACTCGGCTCCGTCAAGAAATGGATGCGCGTCGGCCAGGCGCTCGACATCGCCACGACGCTCACCCGCAACGTCGCCTACTCCATCGGCGACTCGCTGGTCTACTGGTGGGACCGCACGCCGGCCATCGCCACGTCCGACATGACGGGCCACCGCCGCTACCTGTTCGTCTGCTCGCCGCAGGACGGCGACATGCGCGTCATGGTCGCGCCCAAGTCGCAGCTCACCTCCATCGAGGCGTACAGCGACCTGACCGACCGCGAACGGTTCATGGGACCCGCCAACATCGTCACCGTCCCCGCCGGCGGCGTCTTCGTCGCCGACATCGACGAGGCGTACAAGGTGTGCTCCGACCCGGACGTTCAGGCCGTGGTCCTGCACGTCACCGTCGAGGGATACAGCTTCCCGAACAAGTGACCCTCCCCGCGGCGGGGACGTCGACGTCCCCGCCGTTTCGACCACACAACACATAGAGAGAACAACATCATCCAAAGGAGCTCATCGTGAGCAGCACAGAGAAACGAGCGAAGATCGGTTCCGTCGCCCTGCTGGGCATGACCGTCGCCGCCGTGTTCGGCATCAAGAACGTGATCAACAACAACGTGGCGATCGGCCTGTCGGCCGCGCCGGCGTTCTTCCTGGCCACCATCCTCTATTTCGTCCCCTTCACCCTGGCGGTCGCTGAGTTCGTGTCCCTCAACAAGGACTCCGAATCCGGCGTGTACGCGTGGGTCAACACGTCGATGGGCGGCCGCTGGGCGTTCCTCACCGCGTTCTGCTACTGGTTCGTGAACCTGTTCTACTTCGCGTCCATCCTGCCGAACGTCATCATCTACTCGAGCTACGTGCTCTTCGGCGAGAACCGTGAGATCTCGCAGCTGTGGATCACCATCGCCGAGATCGCCCTGTTCGCCGTGGCCACATGGGTGTCCACGAAGGGCGCCAAGTGGATCGGCTCGGTCTCCTCGTTCGGCGCCATGTCGGCGCTCGGCCTGACCGTCGTGTTCGTCGTGCTGTCCGTGGCCGCGCTGTGCGGCGGCGTGACCCCCGCCACCCCGGTCACCCCGACCACCCTGTCCCCGGACCTGTCCACCTTCGCCACCACCTGGGCCTTCCTCGGCACCCTCGCCTGGATCATCCAGGGCGTGGGCGGCGCCGAATCCGTCGGCGTGTTCATCAACGACCTCAAGGGCGGCGTCAAGGCCTTCGTCCGCGTGATCGTCGTCTCCGGCCTGGTCATCGGCCTGCTGTACGCCGTGGCGTCCCTCGTCATGAACGTGTTCGTCACCTCCGACGAGCTCGACCTCGCCACCGGCATCTTCGTGGTCATGGGCAAGGTGTTCGGCTGGATCGGCATCCCGATGGCCGTCTCCACGCGCATCGTCGGCCTCATCCTGCTGGCCGCCACCCTCGGCTCCCTGATGATGTGGACCTCCGCTCCGGTCAAGGTGTTCTTCTCCGAGATCCCCGAGGGCATCTTCGGCGGCAAGCTCGTCGAGCTCAACGAGCAGGGCATCCCGTGGCGTGCCGCCTGGCTGCAGTTCTGCATCGTCGTGCCGCTGCTCATCATCCCGGCCCTGGGCGCCGGCAACGTCAACGACCTGCTGCAGATCGTCATCAACATGACCGCCGCCACCGCGCTGCTGCCGCCGCTGCTCATCCTGCTGGCCTACTTCATGCTGCGCAAGAACTTCGACAAGGCGGAGCGCTCCTTCCGCATGGGTTCGCGCGCCTTCGGCCTGGGCATCGCCACCTTCCTGCTCATCGTGTTCGCCTTCGTGTTCATCGCCGGCACCGTGCCGCTGGACCAGCCGCTGTGGCTCACCCTCGTCTACAACGTGGGCGGCGTGGTCGTGTTCATCGGCGCCGCGATGATCTGGTACGAGCACTACATCAAGAAGCTGCGCGCCTCCGACCCCGCGGCCGCCGAGCGTGAGCTCCGTCCGACCGCCAAGGACATGATCGCCGCCGAGGCGAAGTGACCCTGAAGTGACCATGGACGGCGCGGGCCCGTCCCGACACCATCGGGACGGGCCCGCGCCGTCTTCCGCCCCCATACAGGAAATCGCATGCTGGAGACGGAACCGGCCTATGATGGCAGCAACCGGTTGCACGACGCGACCGGACGGTTCCGCACCGAAAAACACAAGGAGACAGGAAGAGCAACCATGAAACGAAGCATCGCCATCTGCGCGGTCATCTGCGCGGCCGGCATGATGCTCGCCGGCTGCGGCGCGAACAACGCCGCGAAGACCGACGACGGCATCATCCAGGCCTACGACACCGAACCCCAGAAGCCCATCACCCCGGGAGACTCCGACGAGAAGGGCAGCACCCGCGTGGCCCAGATGATCTACGAGGGCCTCGTCAACTACAACGCGGACGGCTCCACCCGCAACGCCGTCGCCAAGAGCATCGAGCCCAACGCGGACTCCACCAGCTTCACCATCACCATCAAGGACGGCTGGAAGTTCACCGACGGCACGCCGGTCACCGCCGAAAGCTTCACCAAGGCGTGGAGCTACGCGGCCAACGCCACGAACGCCATGAAGAACGCCTGGTGCTTCTCGTCCATCAAGGGCTACGACGAGCTCCAGAAGAAGGGCGTGTCCAAGGACGCGCAGCTGTCCGGCCTCAAGGTCGTCGACGACCACACCTTCACCGTCGACATGACCGCCCCGAACTCCACGTTCCCCACGCAGCTCGGCTACATCGCCTTCGCGCCGGTGCCCGAATCCGCGTTCAAGGACATGAAGAAGTTCGGCGAGAGCCCCGTCGGCAATGGCCCCTACAAGCTCACCGGCTGGGACCACGGCAAGAGCATCACGCTTCGCCCGAACGACGGCTACCAGGGCGACCGCAAGGCGAGGAACAAGGGCATCGACTTCCACATCTACACGAAGAACGACGCCGCCTACTCCGACCTGCAGGCCGGCAACATCGACGTGCTCGACGACATCCCCACCGTCGCGCTCAAGAGCTTCCAGAGCAACAAGGCCATCACCTCCTACAACTCCGCCGGCGCCCAGTTCCAGGGCTTCACCATCCCGGTGGCGCTCAAGCACTTCGGCATGGACCAGGAGGGGCGTCTGCGCCGCGCCGCGCTCTCGTACGCCATCGACCGCGAGCAGATCGCCTCCAAGATCTTCTTCGGCACGCGCACGCCGGCCACCGACTTCCTCGCGCCCACCGTCTCCGGGCATTCCGAGGACATCAAGGGTGACGAGGTGCTCGACCATGACGCCGCCAAGGCCAAGGAGCTGTGGGCTCAGGCCGACGCCATCTCCAAGTACGACGGCAAGTTCGAGCTCGCCTACAACGCCGACCAGGGCCACAAGGAGTGGGTGGACGCCGTGTGCAACCAGCTCAAGAACACGCTCGGCATCGACGCCGCCGGCAAGCCGTTCCCCACCACCTCCGAGTACTTCGACACGCTCGACTCCGCCACGCCGACCTTCGCGTTCTACACGAACTGGATCGCCGATTGGCCGTCCGCCGGCGACTTCCTCGTCACGTTGTACGCGTCCAGCTCGATGAACGGCGTCGGCTCGAACACCGGCAACTACTCCAACGCCGAGTTCGACACGCTGCTCGACAAGGCCGCCGCCTCCACCAGCGAGGACGATGCGAACGCGTACTACCACAGCGCCGAGGAGATCCTGTTCAAGGACCTGCCCACCATCCCGCTGTGGAACGTGAACACCGTCGGCGCCACCGGCAAGGACGTCCACGACGTCGAATTCATGTTCAACAAGACGCCGCTGTACTGGAAGATCACCAAGGGCTGACCGGCGGTCGCCATACATCGGCATCGGGCCGGTCCCGCCCGTCATGGGCCGGGGCCGGCCCGTTCCGTATCATGCGTGGCGCCGCGCCCGCCCACCCGAGATGTGGACGGATGCGCCGCCACGCAACATGCGTCGGCTACGTTGAATCGACATGAGGAAGAAGAACGACATGAAGGGCATGCTGTGCCTGCTGACCGCTGCGCTGATCTGGGGGTTCTCGTTCGTCTCGCAGGTGCAGGGCATGGACAGCATGACCCCGTTGTTCTTCAACGCGGTGCGTTTCACGCTGGGCGCGCTTTCGCTCATCCCCGTCCTGCTGGTCTCGCATGCGCGGCACGCCTCCGGCGGTGCGTCCGGCGCGTCCGGCGCGTCCGGCGCGTCCGGCGCGTCCGGCGCGTCCGGCGCGTCCGTCTCCGATTCGTCCGATGCCGCTGACGATCCGACGGAACGGCTCACGCTCACGGCCCTCGTCTCGGGCCGTCTGGCCCATCCGATGCGCGCCGCGCTCGCCTCGCCCGTCATCGTCGGCGCGATCTGCGGCACGGTGCTGTTCGTCGCCAGCACGCTCCAGCAGTACGGCATCCTCTATGGCCGGTCCGCGGGACGCGCGGGGTTCCTCACCGCCCTGTACATCGTCATCGTGCCGCTGTTGGGCCGCGTGTTCCTGCACCGGCACGTCAACGTCATGGTGGCGGTCAGCGTGCTGGTGGCGGTCGCCGGCTTCTACTGCCTGTGCATCACCGATGGGTTCGGGTCGATGACGCTGGCCGACGTCCTGCTGCTGTTCACCGCGCTCATGTTCGCCGGGCACATCCTCGTCATCGACACGCTCGGCGGCATGGTCGACGCGCTGAAGCTCTCGTTCGTCCAGTTCGTCACCGCGGCCCTGCTCAGCTGGGCGGGCTCGCTCATCGAGGGGTCCATTGACCCGGCCGGCGCGGCGCGTGGCTGGGTGGCCGTCGTCTACGCCGGCGTCGGCTCGGTGGGCGTCGCCTACACCATGCAGGCGCTGGGGCAGCGGTGGGTGCCGCCGACGCGCGCCTCGCTCATCATGAGCCTCGAATCGTTCTTCTCCGCCGTGGGCGGCGCGCTCCTGCTCGGCGAGGTCATGACCCCGCGCGGCTATCTGGGCTGCGCCCTCATCTTCATGGGCACGCTGCTCGCCCAGATGCCGGCGAGACTGCCGGCATGGCTCATTCGCTCGGCTTCGGGGTCTGGTCGACCTGCGGCGCTCCGTTGATGTCGCGGTGGATGTTCTGCATCTGCACCTCGATGTTCTGCAGGCTGCGCGCGCAATCGAGCAGCGTCTGCGAATGCTCGCTGAGCTTCGCGTCCGGCAGGTCGGTCTTGTAGCGCAGCGCGTGCTCCAGACTTGCCCAGTAGTCCATGGCGATGGTGCGGAACTGCACCTCCACTGGCGTGTAGTGCGCGCCGGAGGAGAGGAACACCGGCACCGCGTAGATGACGTGCAGGGAGCGGTATCCGTTCTGCTTGGGCCGCTTGATGTAGTCCTTGACGCGCAGCACCTGGATGTCGGACTGCGCCGACAGGTAGTTGGACACCGAATACACGTCGTCCCGGTAGTTGCAGATTACGCGGATGCCGGCCACGTCGAACAGGTTGTCCTTGATGGACTCCACGGCGACGGGCAGCCCCTTGCGCTCGAGCTTGCCGATGATGGAGTTCACCGACTTGAGACGGCGCTCCATGTGGTGGATCGGGTCGTGCGCGAACCGCACCTGGAACTCGTTGTCGAGGATCTCGAGCTTCGTGGAGATCTCGTACATCGCCCCCTCGTAGACCTGCATGAGGTCCACGAATTCGGTGATCTGTTCGGCGGTGAAGATGCTGTCCGACAGGTTGAGGCCCTTCAGACGGGCCTTGAGGTCGGCGCTGCTCAATCGGGAATGTCGGTCAAGTATCACGGGCACCTATGATACCCGTCCCGTGCGGCGGACGCCGGACGGACGCTGGGAATCTCCTCATCATCCGCGCCGCCGTGGCGAATACCACGGGCCGGACATGCCGTGACCCCGCCGTCCCATAGAATGGAACGCTGTGAATGAAGACATGATGACCGAGGCGGAGCGCGCCTCGCAGGATCTCGAGACCGCCGAGGCACGTGCCCTCGCGGGCGACCGGGGCAGGGGCGTGTTCCATATCGACACGCTCGGATGCCAGATGAACGTGCATGACTCCGAGCGCATCGCCGGCGTGCTGGAGGCCGCCGGCTACGTGCCCGCCACCCAGGAGCAGGTCGATTCGCGCGACCTCGACCTCATCGTGCTCAACACGTGCGCGGTGCGCGAGAACGCCGCGGAGAAGATGTATGGCACCGTGGGCCGCTACAACCGCGTCAAGCTGCACCGCCCGAACCTGCAGATCGCCGTGGGCGGATGCATGGCGCAGCTCGACCGCCGGAAGATCGCCGACAAGGCCCCCTGGGTGTCCGCCGTATTCGGCACGAAGAACATCGACGCGCTGCCCGAGCTCCTGAGGCGCAACCGCATCACCGGCAAGGCCCAGGTCGAGGTGACCGACAAGCTCGACCAGATGCCCAGCGAGCTGCCCGCCGCACGCGCCTCGCGCGTGAGCTCCTGGGTGGCGATCTCCGTGGGATGCAACAACACGTGCACGTTCTGCATCGTGCCCACCACGCGCGGCAAGGAGAAGGACCGCCGTCCGGGCGACATCCTCGACGAGATCCGCCGCTGCGTGGCGGACGGCGCCAAGGAGGTCACGCTGCTCGGTCAGAACGTGAACTCGTTTGGATACGGCATCGGCGACCGCTACGCGTTCAGCAAGCTGCTGCGCGCCTGTGGCGAGATCGAGGGCCTCGAGCGCGTGCGCTTCACCTCCCCGCACCCCGCGGCGTTCACCGACGATGTGATCGCCGCCATGGCCGAGACCCCGAACGTCATGCACCAGCTGCACTTCCCGCTGCAGTCCGGCTCGGACAGGATCCTCAAGGCCATGCACCGCTCCTACCGTTCCAAGCGTTTCCTGGACATCCTGGGCCGCATCCGCGCCGCCATGCCCGACGCGCAGATCTCCACCGACGTGATCGTCGGGTTCCCGGGCGAGACCGAGGAGGACTTCCAGGCCACACTGGACGTGATGCGCGAGGCGCGGTTCTCCAGCGCGTTCATGTTCATCTACTCGCCGCGTCCCGGTACGCCGGCCGCCGCCATGGAGCAGCTGCCGCACGACGTGGTGCAGGAGCGCTTCGACCGTCTCGTCGCCCTCCAGGAGCGGATCACCGAGGAGAACCTCGCCACGTTCGAGGGCCGCGACGTCGAGGTGATGGTCACCGGCATGCACGGCAAGAAGGATTCCGACACGCACCGCGTGACCGGCCGCGAGAGGACCGGCGTGCTCGTCCACATCGGCGTGCCCGAGGGGGAGCCGACGCCGCAGGTCGGCGACTTCGTCACCGTCACCGTCACGCACGCGGGCCGGCACAACCTCATCGCCGACCCCGATCCGAGGAAGGGGCAGACCTACCATGTCCGTCACTGAACAGGGCCCGGCATCCGTCGGCGCGCCCACGACCGCGCCCACCCACGCACCTCGCGTCGTCTCCATCGTCGGCCCCACCGCCTCCGGCAAGACCTCGCTCGGCATCGCCATCGCCAAGCGTCTCGCCGAACAGGGGGAGCGGGCTGAGATCGTCAATGCGGACGCCTACCAGATGTACCGCGGCATGGACATCGGCACCGCCAAGCCCACCGCCGAGGAGCAGGCGGCCGTGCCCCACCATCTCATCGACATCATCGAGCCGGACGACACGATGACCGTCGCGAGGTTCCAGAAGCTCGCGCGTACGGCCATCGCCGAGCTCCAGGCGCGCGGCGTGCGCCCGATCCTCGTCGGCGGCTCCGGCCTGTACGCCCGCGCCGCCATCGACGACATCAGCTTCCCCGGCACCGATCCGGACGTGCGTGCGCGGCTCGAGGAGCGGGAGAAGCGGGAGGGCGCCCTCGCCCTCTTCGAGGAACTGAAGGCCAGGGATCCGGAGGCGGCCGCGCGCATGGACCCGCGCAACCCGCGGCGCACCGTCCGCGCGCTCGAGGTCATCGAGATCACCGGCCGACCGTACTCGGCGAGCCTGCCCCGGTACCGGTACGTGATTCCGTCCGTCCAGATCGGGCTCGACCTGGACCGACGCGAGCTCGACCGCCGCATCGACATCCGTACCGCGCGGATGCGCGAACAGGGCTTCCTCGAGGAGGTCCGGCGCCTGCGCCCGCATCTCGGCTTCACGGCCGGGCGCGCGCTCGGCTACCAGCAGATGATCGACCTGCTGGACGGCATGTGGGACGAGGACGACGACGCGTGGTTCGACGTGGCGCAGAAGACGAAGCGTCTCGCCCGCAAGCAGATGGGATGGTTCGGCCGCGACCCGCGCATCCACTGGCTGGAGGCGCTGAACCCCCGGCTCGTCGACAACGCGATGGCGATCGTCGCGCACGCCGACGCCGGCGACTACGACGCCATCGACGCGCAGGCGGACGAGTACACGCAGCATCATCTGGGCGACATCGCCTGACGGCACGACCGTCCGTATACGCAAGTGGGCCGGCGCTCCCGTACGGGAACGCCGGCCCACGCATACGCGGTGCCCCGGCGCGTTCAGTGCGCCGGACCGGCCTCGAACCCGGCGAAGAGGAACACGCGCGTCGGGTTCGCCGGACGGACGATGCCCGCGAACATCTGCTCGAAGCCGGACGTGTCGCCACGGTAGGCGGTGTGCTTCGCGGACCGGTATGTCTCGCGCGTCACCGGACCCCAGTCGAGGTCCCAGCCGGCGTCATGGGCGAGACGTGAGCCGAAGATGCGTAGGGTCATCGCGTTGCCGCCCAGGAACGGGTGCAGGTAGCCGAGTTCGTCGTAGATGTGCGAGAAGCGCCGGATGAAATCGTCCCGGTCGAGCACCTGGAGGTTGCGTTGCTCGGCCAGCTCGGTGGCGATGTTGAGCGCGCCGGTCTCGATGAGCGCGGCGGGGAAGAACGCCTCCGGATTGCGCGACATCCCGTCGGAGCCGGCGCCGCGCGCCGTGTCCCGCGTGCGCAGCCGGCCCGCGTCGTCGAACACGCCCTCGAACAGGCCCCGGTGGATGGCGACGAGTTCGTCGAGATTCCCCGTGGGGCTCCATCGCCGTTCGGCGAGCAGCACGGTGCGGGCGAACACGGCCGACGCCCGGCCTCGCGCGTGGTCGTCCAGGGATCCGTCCGCCAGACGCCGTTCCGTCGCCGCGGCGTCCTCCGCGTCGGCCGCGTCGATGAGCGCGCCGACGTCGATGCGGCCCTCCTCGTACCCGGCCGCGGCCCGCATCGTCGCGGGGCCCGGCTCCATCGCCTCCAACGCGCAGTTCTTCAGGGCGAATGCGACTGCGCTCGCACGTTCCGCTGGTGTCATACTCCACCATGGTAGCCCATCGGCGGCGCCCCGCTCATGCCCCGCGCACGCCCCACGCCCCCGCGGCCCATGTCCGTCCATGTCAGTCCGTGTCCGTGGCAAGGTTCGCAACGTATTCACGAAAACCGAGGGCCACGGTACGCGCGGTTCGCTAGATTGGAGACGTTATGGCTAAGACACGAAGCAGCAGAGGCACCGGCGGTTCGTCGGCGAGGGACGGCGGCACCCGCCGTATGGATCCGATCGACGACACGTCCGCGGGGACGTTCGGGGAGCCGTGGTGGCGCAGGGCGCTGCTCGCCGTACCGCGCGCCCTCGGCTCCGCCGTCAGGTCCGCCGGCGGCACGGGGGAGTACGATCCCGCGTACCGCCGGGACGGCCTGTGCTTCGTGCTCATCGTGTTCGCCGTGCTGTTCTGCGCGTCCGAGTGGGTGCGCGTGTCCGGTCCGCTCGGTCGTCTTCTCCACGCCATCGCCTCCGGCGTGCTCGGCGTGATGAGCGTGGTGCTGCCCATCCTGCTCGTCGTGCTGGCCGTGCGTCTCATGCGTCACGCCGGACGGCGCTCGAACAATCCGCGTGTGGTCACCGGGTGGGGGATGCTCCTGTGGGTCGTCTGCTCGATCATCGACGTGGTGGTCGCCTCCGACGTCCCCGGTTTCGACTGGGGCGCGCTCCAGGACGCCGGCGGCCTGCTCGGCTTCCTCATCGGCACGCCCCTCGCCTGGGGCCTGTCCAAGACGTTCGCCGTCATCGTGTTCGTGGTGGTGGGACTGTTCGCGTTGATGCTCGTCGCCGGCGTCCATGTCACCGATCTGCCCGACCTGGCGCGTGGCGCCGTGGCCCGCGTCAGGGGGGAGGAGCCCGACGGCGGGGACGCCGACGTCGCGCCCGGCGAGGTCCGTCTCGACGGCGACGACACGCTCGTGTTCGCCGACGGCGTTCCCACGCACGAGAACGGCGACGACGGTACGTCCGCCGACGCGCCGCGCCGTCGGCCGAGCCTGTTCGAGCGCCTGTTCGGTCGCCGTCGCGCCGATGACGGCGACGGCACGCTCGACCGGTACGACGGCGACGACCCGTTCCGCATGGCGGCGCGGCATCACGGCGAAAGCGCCGAGACCGCCCTCACCTCCTCCTCCGACGCGGCCCTGCCGGCCATCGTGCCGCAGCGCGCCGTCCCCACGACGTCGTCCGGATTCGCCGACGCGGCGTCGCAGGGCATGCGCGCCGTCTCCGACGCGGCCAGTGCCGCGGCGGACATGGGCGCGGCGGCCACGCGCGCGATGACGCCCGATCCGTGGGCGCCCATCGCGGCCGGCGCCGCGACGGGGATCGCGAACGTCGCGGGCGCGGCCGCGAACTCGGCGACGCGCGCCCTGGGCGCGGGGACCGGGGCGTACGGCGCCGACGAGGAGCTCGTCGACCCCACCTCCGGCGAGATCGTCCCGGCGGCCGGAACGACGGACGCCTCCTCCTCCGACGCCGTTCCCGCGGACGTCGAGCCGCCGTACCGTCTGCCCGACCTGAACCTGCTCGTCAAGGGACAGCCGCACGCCGCGCGCACCCCCGCCAACGACCGCGTCATCCGCGCCCTGACCTCCACCTTCCAGCAGTTCAAGGTCGACGCGAAGGTCGTCGGCTTCCTGCGCGGCCCCTCCGTCACCCAGTACGAGGTCGAGCTCGGCACCGGCGTCAAGGTGGAGAAGGTCACCAACCTCCAACGCAACATCGCCTACGCGGTGGCCAGCTCCGACGTGCGCATCCTCTCGCCGATCCCCGGCAAGTCCGCCATCGGCATCGAGATCCCCAACGAGGACCGCGAGATCGTGCACCTGGGCGACGTGCTGCGCTCCCAGGGGGCGCTCGCCGACCCGAACCCCATGCTCACCGGCATCGGCAAGGACGTGGAGGGGCGGTTCGTCACCGCGGACCTCACCAAGATGCCGCACCTGCTGGTCGCCGGCGCCACCGGCTCGGGCAAGTCCAGCTTCATCAACTCGATGCTCACGTCGATCATCATGCGCGCCACGCCCGAGCAGGTGCGTCTCATCATGGTCGACCCCAAGCGCGTCGAGCTGTCCGCGTACGCGGGCATCCCGCACCTGCTCACGCCGATCATCACCGATCCGAAGAAGGCCGCGCAGGCCCTCGAATGGGTGGTCAAGGAGATGGATTCGCGCTACTCCGACCTCGAATACTTCGGATTCCGCCACGTCAAGGACTTCAACGAGGCCGTGCGCGCCGGCAAGGTGCATGCGCCGGCCGGCTCGAACCGCAAGGTCGCGCCCTATCCGTACATCCTCGTCGTCGTCGACGAGATGGCCGACCTCATGATGGTCGCCAAGAACGACGTCGAAAGCTCCATCCAGCGCATCACGCAGCTGGCCCGCGCGGCCGGCGTGCACCTCGTGCTCGCCACGCAGCGTCCGTCCGTGGACGTGGTCACCGGCCTCATCAAGGCGAACATCCCCTCGCGTCTCGCGTTCGCCACCTCCTCCGCTACCGATTCCAGGGTCATCCTCGACACCACCGGCGCCGAGACGCTCATCGGCCAGGGCGACGCCCTGTTCCTGCCCATGGGCGAGGCCAAGCCGCGGCGAGTCCAGGGCTCCTGGGTGTCGGAATCGGAGATCCGCAAGGCCGTCGAGTTCGTGCGCACCCAGCGCAAGCCCAAGTACCGCGAGGACATCGAGCAGATGGCCAAGGAGGCGGAGAAAAAGGACGTCGAGGTCGACGAGGAGATCGGCGACGACATGGACGTGCTGCTCCAGGCGGCCGAGCTCGTCGTCACCACCCAGTTCGGCTCCACGTCCATGCTGCAGCGCAAGCTCAGGGTCGGCTTCGCCAAGGCCGGACGCCTCATGGACCTGCTCGAATCGCGCGGCGTGGTCGGCCCCTCCGAGGGGTCGAAGGCGCGGCAGGTGCTCGTCCAGCCCCAGGACCTCCCGCAGGTGCTCGCCTTCATCAAGGGGGAGACCGGGACGCTCGAGAAGTCGCCCACCGCACAGGCGTGAGAGGCGTCCGCGCGCGGCACGTCTCCCAGAGGACGGGCCGGGAAACGGCAGGGGCCTCCCAGCCCGCGTTCACCGTGCGTTCACCCTGAGGTAGACCAGTAAGGGTACCCTGAGGAACCATGACTGACGAACAGATCGTAGAAACCAAGAAACCGTCGCTGTGGGACGGATGGAACGCCCCGCCGAACCTCGTCACCTACTCGCGCATCGTGCTCGTCGTGGTGTTCCTCGGACTGTACATCGCCGCCGGTCCGTGGGGCGGCGACGAGACGACGCAGCCGCTGCGCTGGGCCGCGGCCATCATCTTCATCATCGCGGCCTCCACCGATAAGCTCGACGGGTGGATGGCCCGCAAGTACAATCAGGTCACCGAGCTCGGCAAGCTCATGGACCCCATCGCGGACAAGCTGCTCACCTGCGGCGCGCTCATTGTGGCCTCCGTGTTCGCCGAATTCCCCTGGTGGGCCACGGCCCTCTTCCTCATCCGCGAGATCGGCATCACCGTCATGCGCTTCTTCGTCATGGAACGCCCCGGCGGCAAGGTGATCGCCGCCGCCTGGCCCGGCAAGCTCAAGACCCTGTTCCAGTGCATGGGCCTCGCCATGCTCCTGCTGCCCATGTGGGTCTTCGACGAGCGTCAGGCCATGCCCGTCTGGTTGACCGCCTACTACTACCTCACCTACGTGCTGCTCTACGTGGCGCTCGTCCTGTGCCTGTACTCCGGTGGCGTGTACCTGTACAACACGTTCATCGGATCCAGGAAGGCCGTCGATGGCGATGCCGCCGACCGCTGACGGGGACGCCTCCCTGCGTGACGCGTTCGCCGCGCTGCTGCTGCGCGCTTGCGAACGCAAGGGGCTGAAGATCGCGTGCGCCGAGTCCCTGACCGGCGGACTGCTCGCCGACGCCTTCGTGCGCATCCCGGGCGCGTCGCACGTCCTGCTCGGCTCCGCCGTCACCTATGACATCCGCGCCAAGGCGTCCATCCTCGGCGTCGACGGCGATCTGCTCGAACGTGAGGGCGCTGTGCACCCCGAGGTCGCCCGCCAGATGGCCATCGGCACCGCGCGGCTCTACGCGCAGCCGGAATACGGCGACACGGTGATCGGGCTCGCCACCACAGGCGTGGCGGGCCCCGGTCCGGACGGGGACAAGCCCGCCGGACTCGTCTACGTCGGCGTCAGCCTGCCCACCGCGGCGATGCCTTCGGACAGGCCGGAGCCATCGGACGGCGTCATGGGGAACGACGTCGTGCGGCTCGACGGATGCACTCCGGACGGACGGCGGACGGTCGCCATCGAGCTGCGGCTCGAAGGCGACCGTGAGCAGGTCCGCGAGGCGACCGTGCTCCATGTCCTGCGGAACGTGAGCCAACTCACAGGACTTTCCCAGGAATAAAACCGCCACGTGCCGGTGTTGAACAAGACAGAAGGCATACGTGTATTCCGCATGAAAGGGATGGGGACCATGGAAACGATGACTCGCACCGGACAGACCACGACGATCGCGGCCGGCGCGCCGACGGCGCGGCCGAGCGGCGCGCGCATGCGCGAACTGACCCCGGCCCAACGTCGCGCCGTCATGTTCGCCCAGCAGCAGGTCCTGCGCGCCCGTGCCGCCAGGAAGGCCAAGGACGAGGCCGACGAGGCCCGCCGGCGCATGTGGGACGAGGCCGATGGCGAGGAGCGTGCGCCCCGCGCCGCGGCCGCCGAACCCGAGCCGAGGGACGTCGGCGAACTGACGCTGCGCGAGGCCATCGGTCGTGTCCTGCGCGACCTGCGCACCCGCGACCACAAGACGCTGCGTGAGGTCAGCGAGAAGGCCGGGGTGTCGCTCGGCTACCTCTCCGAAGTGGAGCGCGGCCAGAAGGAGGCCAGCTCCGAACTGCTCAGCTCCATCGCCGAGGCGCTTGGCGTGAGCACCGCGCAGCTGCTGCGCATGGTGGCCGACCGTCTCGACATGGTGGGCGAGTGACGTTCCGGGCGCACCGGGCCTGAGACGATTTCCAAGGAAAGACGAACGTGAGGGAACGCGAATTCTGGCAGCTGGTCGACGAGGTGTTCGGCCGCGGCTACGGCCGGGCGCTCTGCCGCGACCAGCGGCTGGTCCGGTTGGCCGGGAGGAACGCCGTCGAGGCCCTGGCCGAAGGCGAGCAGCCGCGCGTCGTATGGAACGTGCTGTGCGACCAGATGGACGTGCCCGACGCGCGTCGCTGGGGCGAGGGGCACAATGCGCCGCCGATGCCGGCGGCATGACGCGCCGTCCACAGTGATTTCGAACATTTGTTCGCATCTGTGGCTATAGTTGTCCACAGCGAAGATCGGCAGCGAACAACGGCCGAACGTCGTCGGCATCATGGCCCATCCCTTCTCCCAAGCGGGATTCCGGGTGGTTCGGCGCGCCCGCACGTGGGGGCTCCGACCACAACGGCCGGTTTCCCTTGCCTCCATGGGGGCGGATTCCGTACCGTGGTCCACGACGTACGTACAGCCAACGTGAAGGAGCACACCATGGCACAGAAGACAAACGCCGCGGCCGCCAAGGCCGGCGAAGGAGCCGCCGCGTCCGGCGGCCGCCAGATCGACCCGCGCCGCAAGGCCGCGCTCGACGCCGCGCTGGCGCAGGTCGAGAAGGACTTCGGCAAGGGTTCGGCCATGCGTCTGGGCGACCGGCCCGAGCAGAACGTCGAGGTCATCCCCACCGGGTCGCTCGCATTGGACCTCGCGCTCGGCATCGGAGGCCTGCCGAAGGGCCGCATCGTCGAGATCTATGGTCCGGAGTCGTCCGGCAAGACCACGCTCGCGCTGCACGTGGTGGCCAACGCCCAGCGTGCCGGCGGCGTGGCCGCGTTCATCGACGCCGAGCACGCGCTCGACCCGGTCTACGCGCGCAAGCTCGGCGTGGACACCGATTCGCTCATCGTCTCCCAGCCGGACAACGGCGAGCAGGCGTTGGAGATCGCCGACATGCTCATCCGTTCCGGCGCGCTCGACGTGATCGTCGTCGATTCGGTGGCGGCGCTCGTCCCCAAAGCCGAGATCGAGGGCGACATGGGCGACAGCCACGTGGGCCTCCAGGCCAGGCTCATGAGCCAGGCGCTGCGCAAGATGACCGGCGCGCTCTCCCAGGCCGGCACCACCGCCATCTTCATCAACCAGCTGCGCGAGAAGATCGGTGTGTTCTTCGGCAGCCCCGAGACCACCACGGGCGGCAAGGCGCTCAAGTTCTACTCGTCCGTGCGCCTCGACATCCGCCGCATCCAGACCATCAAGAACGGCGACGAGGCCGTCGGCAACCGCACGCGCGTCAAGGTCGTCAAGAACAAGATGGCGCCGCCGTTCAAGTCCGCCGAATTCGACATGCTCTACGGCGAGGGCATCTCCCGCGAGGGCTCGGCCATCGACATGGCCATCCAGGTGGGCGTCGTCAAGAAGTCCGGCTCCTGGTTCACTTACGAGGGCGACCAGCTCGGCCAAGGGCGCGAGAAGGTCCGCCAGTTCCTCAAGGACAACCCCGCCATCACCGAGGAGATCGAGAACAAGGTCAAGGCGGCGTTCGGACTCATCGACCCCACCGACCAATTCGCCGAGGACGAGGACACCAAGGCCGCCGCCGAGGCCGATGCGAACACCGAGGACGTCTCGGCCACGCAGGCCAACACCGCCAAGCCGTCCAAGGCGGCCGCGAAGGCCGACGCCAAGAGCGGAGCCAAGGCCTGACGTGATCAGCGCCGAAGCGTTCCTGCGCGCCCATCCGGTCGCCGTCGCGGGGGAGGAGCCGTCCGTACGAAAGCGGCGCCGGCCGGATGCCACGCGGTTCCATGAGGACGAGGGGCGGCCCATAGAACCCGCGGGGGAGGCCGATGCCCGCCCCGGCACCGCCGGGCCAGGCATCGCGCGCTTCGGCGCGGCCGGATCGGCGGACGATTCCGGAAACGGCGGCACACCCGCAAGGCGCGGCCGTGCGACGGTGCCGCCGGAGGACGCCGACGACGTCGACGCCTGCCGTGAGGCGGCGCTGCGTCTGCTGGACGCCGCTCCGAGGTCCCGTGGCGCGCTGCGTGACCGGCTCGCCGGCAAAGGGTATGCGGACGGAACGGTGGAGCAGGTCCTCGACCGGCTCGCCGAACTGCGTCTGCTGGACGACAGGGAATACGCCGAATCGGTGGTCCGTGCCTGTATGGGCCGCATGATGGGCCGACGCGGCGTCCTCGCCGAGCTCGCCCGCAAGGGCGTGGATCGTCCGGTGGCCGCCGCCGTCGCCCAGGAGGCCGAGGAGCGGGGGCTGTTCGAGGAGGCGGCGTGGGAGCTCGGCCGCAGGACGGCGCGCAGGACCGCCGGTCTCGACCGGGACGTGCGCCGCCGTCGTTTCTGGTCCGCCGGCGGGCGCAAGGGCCATGACCCGGAGACGCTGCGCCGGGTCGCCGCCGAGCTGCTGGACTGACGTCCGGACTGACGTCCGGACTGACGCGCCGCTTCTCCGGAGCGCATGTATAATAATCCGCTTGAGACCTCTTGATGGCCGCGGCCACGATCTTCATTGGGAGTGGCTGAGGAACTTCCGGGCTCCACAGAGCACGATGGCGGATAACGTCCGCCCAGGGCGACCTGAGAGATAGCGCAACAGAGAACAGACCGCCCGTCCACGACGGGTAAGGGTGAAACGGCGGTGTAAGAGACCACCGGGCCCCTGGCAACAGCGGGCCGCATGGCAAGCCTCATCGGGAGCAAGGCCAAGCAGATGGCGGCAAGGGCTGCTCGCCCGTGCCATCGGGTAGGCTGCTAGAGCCTGGCGGCGACGTCAGGTCGAGATGGATGGCCATCCGCGACACGCGTGCGTGTCGCGACAGAACCCGGGGTATAAGGGGTCTCACCTTTTCTCTTCCCAAACCATCAGCGTACGCACCGGCATGTTTCGGGACATGATCCGGAAAGAAACGGTTTTCTCTGGGCGAGTTACCCGCTGTTCAGCCATTGTTCGTCTACAATGAAACATACCCGGACGGTGAAGAAGCCGACCGGCACGCAAATAGCGGGCAACACCGCTTGAGTTCAAGGGAGGTCCACATGGAAATCGTCGTTACCGGACGCCACACGCAGGTCAAGCAAAGGTTCCGTGATGTCGTTGAGAGCAAGATGAATCGTGTGACCGCCATCGCCCCGGATGCGCAGCGCGCCCAGGTGGTGCTCACGCACGAGGGCAACCCGCGCCAGGCCGATACCGCCAAGCGCGTGGAGATCACCATCATCGCCGGCCGCACCGTGGTGCGTGCCGAGGCGTCGAGCGCCGACGAGTACAGCGCGCTCGATCTGGCGATGGACAAGCTGACCCTGCGTCTGCGCCGCACCCGCGACCGTCGCAAGGACCACCGCCGCGGCTACACCAACCCCGTCCCCGTGGACATGGGCGTGGTCGAGCCCGAGCCCGTCGAGGAGGCGCCCGTCGAGGAGCCGAACAACTCCCCGGCCGCTGCAGTCGCCTCCGATCTCGGCCCCGGCGAGTCCGTCGAGGTGCAGGTCGGTGACACGCCGATCGTCATCCGCCGCAAGCTGCACATCGCCGAGCCGATGAGCATCGACGAGGCCCTGTACGAGATGGAGCTCATCGGACACGACTTCTTCCTGTTCGTCAACAAGGAGACCGGACGTCCGTCCGTCGTCTACCACCGTCACGGCTGGAGCTACGGCGTGTTCGAGATCGACACCCCGGAGAACGTCGCCTCCAAGTGACGTGACCGGCCGCGTCCGGGACATGCGGACGTGATGGCCGGATGGGCATGGATCGGGCCCGCGCCTTCATAGGCGCGGGCCCGATCGCGTTCCGTGAGGGGTGGCGAGAGGCGGCGAGGGGAGGGGAGCCGTGCCCCGTCGGGGCGAAAACGATCGGAGCGGAAGAGAAATTCTGAGAAATACGGGGCAGCGTCGCCGATGTCGCGTAAGATAATCGGCAGTGTGTTTCGACGGATCCGCCGCACCGCATGCGGAGAATCCGGCCGGAACATTTACGTACGACACAGGAGCGAACAGTGGTAGATATCGTTGACAAGGCCCTGCGCATGGGCGAAGGCCGTCAGATCAAGAAACTCGAGAACGTCGCGAAGGCCGTGAACGCGCTCGAGGACGAGATCTCGGCGCTCTCCGACGAGGAGCTCAAGGCGCAGACCCCGAAGTTCAAGCAGCAGCTGGACAACGGCAAGAGCCTTGATGACATCATGCCCGAGGCGTTCGCCACCGTGCGCGAGGTCTCCAAGCGCACCCTCGGCCAGCGCCACTTCGACGTGCAGCTCATGGGCGGCGCCGCCCTGCACTGGGGCAACATCGCCGAGATGAAGACCGGCGAAGGCAAGACCCTCGTCGCCACCCTCCCGAGCTACCTCAACGCGCTCGAGGGCAAGGGCGTGCACGTCGTCACCGTCAACGACTACCTGGCGAGCTACCAGAGCGAGCTCATGGGCCGCATCTACCGCTTCCTCGGCATGAACGTCGGCTGCATCATCACCGAGCAGAAGCCGCCGGAGCGCCGCAAGCAGTATAACGCCGACATCACCTACGGCACCAACAACGAGTTCGGCTTCGACTACCTGCGCGACAACATGGCGTGGGAGAAGAGCGAGCTGGTGCAGCGCGGCCATCACTACGCCATCGTCGACGAGGTCGACTCCATCCTCATCGATGAGGCCCGCACCCCGTTGATCATCTCCGGTCCCGCCGAAGGCGACGTGACCCGCTGGTACCGCACCTTCGCCAAGCTCGTCCTCAAGCTCACCCGCGACGAGGACTACGAGGTCGACGAGAAGAAGAAGGTCATCGGCATCAAGGACCCGGGCATCACCAAGGTCGAGGACTACCTGGGCATCGACAACCTGTACGAGCCGAGCAACACCGCGCTCATCGGCTACCTCAACAACGCCATCAAGGCCAAGGAGCTGTTCCTGCGCGACCGCGACTACGTCGTCACCCACGGCGAGGTGCTCATCGTCGACGAGCACACCGGCCGCATCCTGCCCGGACGCCGCTACAACGAGGGCCTGCACCAGGCCATCGAGGCCAAGGAGGGCGTGGAGGTCAAGGCCGAGAACCAGACCTTCGCCACCATCACCTTGCAGAACTACTTCCGCATGTACGACAAGCTCGCCGGCATGACCGGTACCGCCGAGACCGAGGCCGCCGAGTTCATGAGCACCTACAAGCTCGGCGTGCTCCCCATCCCGACGAACAAGCCGATGATCCGCAAGGACCAGGACGACTTCATCTTCCGCACCAAGAAGGAGAAGCTCGCCGCCATCGTCAAGGACGTGGCCGCCCGTCACGCCAAGGGCCAGCCGGTGCTGCTCGGTACCGCCTCCGTGGAAAGCTCCGAGGTCGTCTCCACCCTGCTCGACGTGGCCAAGATCCCGCACCAGGTGCTCAACGCCAAGCAGCACGAGAAGGAGGCCGCGGTCGTCGCGGTCGCCGGCCGCAAGGGCGCCGTCACCGTCGCCACCAACATGGCCGGTCGAGGCACCGACATCATGCTCGGCGGCAACGTCGAGTTCCTCGCCGACGCCAAGCTCAAGTCCGAGGGCTACTCGCCGGAGGATACGCCGGAGGAGTACGAGAAGCGCTGGCCGGGCACCCTCAACGAGGTCAAGGCCCAGGTCAAGGACGAGCATGAGGAGGTCACCAAGCTCGGCGGCCTGTACGTGCTCGGCACCGAGCGCCACGAGTCCCGCCGCATCGACAACCAGCTGCGCGGCCGTTCCGGCCGTCAGGGCGATCCGGGCGAATCCCGCTTCTACCTGTCCCTCGAGGACGACCTCATGCGTCTGTTCAACACGCAGCTCGTCGCCCGCGTCATGGCGAAGGGCCTGCCGGAGGGCGAGCCGATCCACTCCAAGAGCGTCTCCAAGGGCGTGCGCACCGCGCAGAAGGCGCGTGAATCGCAGAACTTCGAGATCCGCAAGAACGTGCTCAAGTACGATGACGTGATGAACAAGCAGCGCACCGTCATCTACTCGGAGCGTCAGGCGGTGCTCAAGGGCGAGGACATCCACGAGGACATCGAGCGTTTCATCGCCGACACCGTGGAAAGCTACGTCAAGGGCGCCAACAACGGTTCCGACAAGCCGAAGGACTGGGATTGGGACGGGCTGTTCAAGGCGCTCAACACCGTCATCCCCACGGACGTGACCGTCGAGGAGGCCAAGGAGGCCGCCGAAGGCAAGAAGGGCGAGAAGGCCGTCGAGGCCGTGCGCGACGTGATCGTCGCCGACGCCAAGGCCAAGTACGCCGAATTCGAGGACACGCTCGGTTCCGAGGGGCTGCGTCAGCTCGAACGCCGCGTCGTGCTCGCCGTGCTCGACCGCAAGTGGCGCGAGCATCTGTACGAGATGGACTACCTCAAGGACGGCATCGGCCTGCGCGGCATGGGCCAGCGTGATCCTCTGGTCGAATACCAGCGCGAAGGCTACCAGATGTACAACTCCATGATCGAGGCGATCAAGGAGGAGACCGTCCAGCTGCTGTTCCACATCGACATCAAGCAGGTCGCCCAGAGCGAGGACGTCTCCACCGAGTCCGACGAGGACGCCGCCGTGGAGTCCACCGAGACCGAGCTCGGCATCACCGCCGCCTCCGCCGACGAGACGGACAAGGCCGATGAGGACGCCGAGGCCGCCGGTCCCGACGAGGACGGCGAGAGCGAGGACGAGGCCGCGGAAGGCGAGGTCGAAGAGGAGAAGGCCGAGGAGGAGCTGGAGGACGCCGAACAGGCGGCCGCCATCGCCGAATCCGCCAAGACCTCCGAGGCCGGCGAGACCACGTCCGCCATCACCGGCCCGGCCCCGATCAGCCATGCCGAAGGCAAGGTGCCCGCCAACAAGCGTCCGAAGAGCGAGGAGCTCAAGACGCCGTGGGCCGACGGCCGCACCTTCCCCGGCACCGGCCGCAACGCGCCGTGCCCGTGCGGTTCCGGCCGCAAGTACAAGATGTGCCACGGTCAGAACGAAAAGTGAGCCGTGATGCGTCGATGACGCCGTGAGCGGCGTCACATATGGGCGCCCCGCCGATGGAGACATCGGCGGGGCGCCCTCGTATATCACGTACGTCGCCGGACGTCGTCACCGCACGGTGAAGCCCTGGGAGGTGGCGTAGAGCTTCAGGCGACGCTCCCATTCGGGCAGGAGGGAGGCGCTGTCGCCACCGGGGCGCAGCGCCGGCGTGATGAGACGCACGAATTCGGCATCGAGCTGGCTGTAGAACGGCAGGTTGTCCCAGTCGCGGTTCACGTGGGCGGCGGACTTCGCGTACACGTCGTAGATCGGCTGGTCGAAGTACGGGTCGGTCGTGCCGCGGCGCGTCAGGTCCTCCACATAGCCGGCCGCCGCGGACACGCCGCCGGGCGCGCGCAGTTCCACCGACGCCGGATCGAGCTGGAACCAGCGGATGAACGTCAGCGCGGCGCGCCGGCGGATCTCGGGCAGTCCGGCGCTGATCGCCATCGTGGAGCCGCCGATCTCCGAGGTCTGCACCGTCGCCGGATCCACGAACGCCGGCGGCAGCGCCACCTTCCACAGGCCCTTGTCCTGCGGATAGGAGGCGGCGAGGATCTTGCCCACCCAGTTGGCGTGGGTGACGGTCAGGTACGAGCCCGAACGGGGCTGCATGTAGCGGTTGTCCCACATCGGTTCGGCGTTGAGCGCGCCGTCGTCGATGCACTGCTGGAGGAACCGCGCCACCGAGACCACCATCTCGTCGGTCATGTGGAACGCAATCGTCGAATCGTCCTCCACCGTCCATGGCCGTACGCCGGCCGCGCGGAAGAACGACAGGTAGTGCTGCACGTTGCCGAGGTCGAGCAGGCCCATGGTCCGCCGTGGGTTGCGGCTGCGCAGCGCCACGCCCTCCTCGTAGAACTCGTCCCAGGTGCGCGGCACTTCGAGCCGGTAGCGTTCCAGCAGGTCGGCGCGATAGAACATCACGGTTTGCGACTGGTCGCCCGGGATACCGTACAGTTTGCCCGCGTAGTGCGCCGATTGCCAGGAGGCGCGGTCCACGAGCGGCGCCAGCTCGCGTTCGAGCCGTTCGTCGGTGAGGTCCTGCAGGGCGCCGGATGCGGCCAGCTGGGGGAGTGCGGTGCGTTCGACGTTGATGACGTCGGGTACGGAGCGGTGGTTGATGACCCTCTCCCAGTACAGGGCCAGCGTGTTCTCCTGCGTGCGTCCTTCGATGGGGTCGATGACGATGCGTGGATGGGTGCGCATGAACTCGTTGATGCGCGGCATCGTCTCGTTGAACGCGTTGGACAGCACGGTGACGACGATGGTGTCGCTCGAGCGTTTGATCTCCGCGTACGGTCCCAGCTTCATCGTCGAGCGCTTGTGCGGGTTCACTGAGTCTCGTGGCACGAACGTCGCCTCCAACGCGATCGGTTCGGGCCTCACGCCCGTGGGGTTGCGCACCGCGTCCATCAGCGCGTCGGCCGCGGCGACGGCCATGTCCTCGCCATGCATGTCGATGGTGGCGAGCGTGGGGGAGAGCATCGACGACATCTCGGCGTTGTCGAAGCCGATTACCGAGACGTCCTCCGGGACGCGCAGGCCGTTGCGGCGCACGGCGGCGATGAACCCGGCCGCGAGGTTGTCGTTGAAGGCGAACACCGCGTCGGTGGGGCGGATGAGGTATTGGTCGACGGCCTTGGCGCCGCCGGCGATGCTCGGATCGCATTCGCGTACGACGCGGTAGGTCATGTCGTAGCGGAAGGCCGCGGCGCGGATGAAGCGGCGCCGGTATTCGTTCGACCATGAGCTCGCGGGGCCGGCCAGGTAGGTGATGGAGGAGTGCCCCGTCTCTTTGAGCCGGCGCACCGCGTCGTCGATGGCGTGGGCCGCGTCGATGGTGACGCTGGCGAGGCCCGGCACGGACCGGTTGAGCAGGATGACCGGCTTGACCAGCATGATGCGGCGGATGTCCGGCTCGCTCAGTCTTGAGGAGAGCAGAGCCACGCCGTCCACGTTGCGCATCACGTACGACATGGCCCGGCGTTCGATCGCCGGCCTCTCATCCGTGTCCAGGGTGATGAGGCCGTATCCCTTCGATTCCAGACGACGCTGCATCGCGTTGACCGTGGTCGCGTACAAGGAGTTGCTGAGCGTCGGCACGATGGCGGCGATCATGCCGGTGGCGGGCATCCCCTCGCCCGAGCTGTCCGCGTCGGGCGTCAGATAGCCGAGCCGCTCGGCGATGCGCCGGATGCGGAACTCGGTTTTGGCGGAGATGCGTCCCGGCTGGGACAGAGCCCTAGAGACCGTCGAGGGGCTCACGCCCGCCTCGCGGGCGATGTCGTAGATGGTGGTCTTCCGTCCCATGCCGAAGCCTCCCGAATCGAGACGAAACAATGTCCGGCAATATTATGGCAACCTTGTGCAACAAGCGCAATGCGACCATCGAAACGAGCGAACATGAACCATGTCAACGGTTCCGGAGCGTGGTAGCCCGGGCCGTAACGCAAGCCAGCAGACCAGTTTCACCTGGAGGAACCATGTCCATAACCATCACATCCTCGACGAGGATCACGGGGGAGACGCCGTCGAAGGCCGTCTCCTTCGCGGTGGAGGACCTCGAACGCGATCTCGCGAAGACGCTGTCGCCGTCCGACGCCGCGGGGGCCGACATCGTGCTCGTCGAAGGCCCGCACAACCCGGAGACCTACGAGGTGCGCGTCGCCGGAGGCGACCTCGAGATCCACGCCGGCGACGACTTCGGCTTCATCTACGGCCTGTACGCGGTGAGCCGCGAGGTGCTCGGCGTCAACGACTTCTGGTTCTGGAACGACCAGCGGTTCGAGGCGGTCCCCTCCATCGAGGTCGCCGACGACTTCGCGCTCACGTCCAAGCCGACCGCCGTCAAATACAAGGGCTTCTTCGTCAACGACGAGGTGCTGCTCGAGGACTGGCAGGTCGACAACGACAAGGAGAAGCCGTGGCGCCTCGCCTTCGAGACCGTGTACCGTCTCGGCGGCAACATGGTGATCCCCGGCTCCGGACAGCGCGGCGAACCGCACCTGAAGCTCGCCCAGGACATGGGCTTCTACATCAACCAGCATCACGCCTGCCCGCTCGGCGCGCGCATGTTCGCCGCGGCCTACCCGGGCGTGAGCCCCAAGTGGCCGGAGGAGGAGCCGCGCTTCGAGGCCCTGTGGCGTGAGGCCATCGAGGCGCAGAAGGGCAAGCGCACCGTGTGGACCCTCGGCTTCCGCGGCCAGGGCGACCAGCCGTTCTGGAACTTCGACCCGCGCTACGCCACCGACGAGGCCCGCGGCAAGCTGCTCTCCGAAATCATCCAGCGCCAGTACGACATGGTGCAGGAGGCGGACCCGGGCGCCCAGTGCGTCATCTACCTGTACGGCGAGGCCATGGAGCTCTACCGCGCCGGTGTCCTCACCTACCCCAAGCAGGTCGCCAAGATCTGGGCCGACAACGGCTTCGGACGCATGGTCTCCCGCCGTCAGGAGAACAACAACCCGCGCGTGCCCGCCATGCCGACGAACGACGGCGACAACGGCATCTACTACCACGCGAGCTTCTACGACCTGCAGGCCGCCAACCACATCACCGACATCTGCAACGACCCGCGTCTCGTGGCCAAGGAGCTCGAGGACGTGATCGCGAACGGCGGCGATGACGTGTGGATCGTCAACGCCTCCAACATCAAGCCGCACGTCTACTTCCTCAACTTCATCGCCGCGATCTGGCGCGAAGGCCGGATCGACTACGAGAAGGTCGCCAGGGAGTACATCGCCGAATACTACGGCGGCGACAACGTCGACGCGGTCTTCAACCTGTACGAGGAGTACTGGAAGGCCGCGGTGCAGTACGGTCCCAATTGGGACGACCACGCCGGCGAGCAGTACTTCAACCACGTGCCCCGCATGCTCATCACCCAGTGGCTGCGCGACCGCCAGGCACCGGCGCAGGACCTGCGTTGGATGCACGACGCCGCCACGCTCAAGGAGCAGATCGAGTTCTACCGCGGGCTGGTCGCCCCGGCCGTCGAACGCTACCGCAACCTGTCCGACCACGTCGAACTCGCCGCCATCTCCGCCGAACTGCGCGGCCAGGACGACGCCGCCGAACTCATCCGCGACTCCATCGGCGTGGAGGCCGGCATCTACGAGCATTCGGTGGCCGCCGCCGTCCATGTGTGCGACGCGCTGCTCGCCGGATACGACGAGGACTGGAAGCATGCGTTCTACGAGGCGGGCCTCGCCTCCGAGGAGTTCACCGCCGGCGACCGCGCGATGCGCGATCGCGAGCACGGCGTGTGGAAGGACTTCTGGCGCAACGACTGCCTGACCGACGTCAAGCAGTCCGCCTGGGTCGCCAAGCAGCTCATGGGCTACCTGCGCTGCGTGGGCGACGGACCGCACTACTACCAGTGGCTGCGCGACTTCACCTACCCGGAATGGGAGAAGGACGTGTTCGTCATCATGAACATGGAGAACCATCCCACCGACGACGAGATCTTCGCCGCCATGAAGGCCAAGTGGCAACACTGACCGTCAACGCCTGATCGGATTCGGCCGTGCCGCCGGCCCGCAAGGAGACGGATGACTCGGGAGCACTTTCCGGAGCCATCGACAGACAAGAAAAACCGTTCCACGGGGTGCCACCCATGGAACGGGAAGGACCCGTGCGCGGGGTGCCACCCACGCGCGGGAATGGAAAGGATGCTGCAATGACACAGCAGGCAACCACCCCCAAGGCTAACGCGCCTCAGGGACGCAAGATCACGCTGCTGAACGCCATCGGATACGCGTTCGGCGACTTCTACGGCGGCGGCTTCGGCCAGATCGCCACCTACCTCACCCTGTTCTGGACCACGTTCGCCGGCCTCAAGGTCGCGCAGGCGGGCTCCATCGTCGGCATCGCCACGATGCTCGCCGCTTTCTCCGCGCTCGTGTTCGGAACCCTGTCCGACAACCTGTACAAGTACAAGATCGGCCGCAGGTTCGGCCGCCGCCGCTTCCTGATCCTCCTCGGCGTGCCCACGCTGCTGGTCACCATCCTCATGTTCGTCCCCGGCATGCCGGTGTGGGCCTACTTCGTGGTGTACGCGCTGTGGATCATCGCCAACCAGCTCATCATGACCCCGTACTCGGTGCTGCCCAACGAGATGACCACCGACTTCAACGGCCGCACCATGCTCTCCACCACGCGCATGCTGTTCTCCGGCATCTCCACCGCCGTGATCCCGCTGGGCATGGCCGCGTTCCTCAAGGCCCTCGGCGACAAGCAGAGCTCCTCCTACACCATCTCGATGGGCTTCTTCATCGCGCTGTTCGCCGTGTTCGTGTTCATCGCCTACAAGTCCACCTGGGAGCTCACCCCGGAGGAGGCCGGATTCGACGAGGCCGCCATCGAGGCCGAGAAGAAGGACAAGTTCGACTTCGGCAAGTGGCTCAAGGGTGTGGGCGACATCTTCGCCGGCTACTTCTCCACCCTGCGCAACAAGACCTTCCGCAAGCATATTCTCATCTACCTGCTCGGCCAGTCCTTCCTGGACATCTTCGGCCAGGTGTGGCTGTTCTTCGTGCTCTACAACCTCAACAAGCCCGTCGCCTTCGGTTCCGCCCTGCTGGGCATGGCGCTGATCGGCGAGCCGCTCAAGCCGGTGTTCGGCTGGCTGTTCGCCAAGCTCGGCCCGCGCAGGATGTTCTCCCTGAACTTCGCCGGCGCCATCATCGGCCTGCTCGGCCTGTGGGCCCTCTGGCAGACCGCCGCCCAGAACAACACCGACACCTGGAACATCGCGCTCTACGTCGTCATGGTCTGGTGGCTCGTCTTCCGCGCCATGACTTGGTTCATCCCGTGGAACGTGTTCCCGTTCATCCCGGACGTCGACATGATCATGGCCGGCGAGAACCGTGGCGGCCTGTACATCGGCTTCCAGCAGTTCGCCCGTAAGATCACCGCCGGCCTGTCCGCCATGGCCTGGGGCTGGTACCTCGGCGCCAACGGCTTCGTTGAGACCGCCTTCAAGGCCGGCAAGCCGCAGCCCGAACAGGCCGTCAACGCCATCGGCACCGTGCTGGTGTGGTGGATTATCGCCGGTCTCGCCGTCGCATGGATCATCTCCCTGACGATGAAGCTCGACAAGAAGACCGACGCGGTCCTGCTCAAGGAGATCGACCGTCTCAAGAACGGCGGCCTGAAGAAGGACGTCGATCCGGAGACCAAGAAGACCGTCGAGCAGCTCACCGGCATCAAGTACGAGGAATGCTGGCCGCAGACCACCGAGTGATTCCTCCCCTCTTCGGATGACGGGTCCCTGACCGTCACGCATGGTTGCAGACATGCGTGACGGTCAGGGGCCCGTCATGTCGTTTTCGGCCGTTTCCGCCCATTCCCGCGTGTCCGGGGGAATCTGGCAACCTCGGGCAACAATCGATGGGCCGTGGCGCACGTGCATAGCGTGGAGGCAGCCTCCACGAAATCGGGGGAGGATTTCCGCAATTCAATGAAACCAATGAAGGAGAGAACCATGGTATTGGGCGTAGGTGCAGGCGGACGCGCGGTCGCCGTGACGGCCGTGGCCGCAATGCTGATGGGACTGGCGGCGCCGTTGGCGCAGGCCGCCGGCCCGACGGGTACGGACGCGGCTCAGCAGACGCAGCAGACGCAGCAGACCGCGGGGACGACCTATTACGTCTCGACGAGCGGTAATGCGACGAACTCGGGTACGTCGGAGGATCAGCCGTGGTCGCTCGACAAGGTCAATGAGACCACCTTCCAGCCGGGCGACCGCATCCTGCTCAAGGCCGGCGACACCTGGCAGCCGACCGGCGAGGCGAAGCTCGACTACGACAACCCGACCGCGCTGCTGCATCCGTTGGGCTCCGGCAGCGCCTCCGCGAAGATCGTCCTCGGCTCCTACGGCTCCGCGAACGGCTCCCGCCCGGTGCTCGAAGGCGATGCGAAGGTCAACGACGTGGTCCAGCTCAAGGACCAGCAGTACTGGGACATCTCCGGACTGGACGTGAGCAACGAGGCCGCCGGCTTCACCGGCAACAACGGCGGCGCCATCGACGAGAAGAACGGCGCCCTGGTGGGCGACCTTCGCGGCATCCACATCTACGGCCAATCCGCGTCCACGCTCAGCGGCTTCGACCTGCACGACCTCTACGTGCATGACGTGACCGGCGAGGTCGCGTGGATCACGCAATCGCAGATCGCCAAGGACTTCGACCAGGCGCGCGCGGACATGGCCAAGTCCACGAACGGCGTGCTCATGGCCGGCGGCTGGGACTTCTCCAAGCGCACCGGCGGCATCCTCATGGAGACCTTCAAGCCCACGGGCGAGGCCACCGTGTTCAGCGACGTGACCGTCGAACACAACGAATTCGCACGCAACTCGTTCGCCGCGTTCACCATCAAGCAGTGGTACGGCGGCTCCCACAAGTACGCGGCGTGGGACGGCCGCGCCACCAATGGCTACAAGTCCAACGCGCGCATGCACACCAACGTCGTGGTGCGCGGCAACGACATCGACCAGGCCGGCGTGTACAACGGCGACGGCGTCTACCTGACCAGCGTCAGGGGCGGCCGCGTCGAGGACAACGTCATCGCCCACCCGGGCGTGTGCGGCATCGAACTGTACTTCGACGACGACGTGATGGTCCAGCGCAACGAGGTCTTCGACTCCCAGAAGAAGGCCGGCGGCTCGGACTCCAACGCCATCGACCCCGACCGCAACGTGACGAACGTCGTCATCCAGCGCAACTACATCCACAACAACGGCGAGGGCTTCCTGCTGTGCGGATACGACTACAACACGGTGATCATCCGCTACAACGTCATCGCCGACAGCGGCTGGGCGGCGTTCCACGGCTACGTGTGGGGCGGCCACTTCGAGATCTACAACAACGTGGTCTACCAGTCCGACCCGAACTGGAACGGCCCGTGGATCAACACCGACAGCTCCAAGGACGACACCTGGAACTTCACCAACAACATCTTCTACTACAACCGCGGCGACGGAACCAACGCGCCCGTCGGCTACCAGACCAACAAGAAGGTCACCTACGGCCACAACGTCTACGTCAACGCCGGCAAAAACGACGCCGACGCCTCCGCCGTCAACCTCGACGCCTCCCCGTTCGCCGGAGTCCTCAAGACCGGCGACCAGAAGGTTGGCCTCGACGCGGTCGACGCGCTCAGGCCGGTGGACGCCGCCATCGACGGCACCGGCGTCAAGTACACGCTCGACGCGAACACCTTCACGTTCGGCTACCTGACCGCGGACGAACTCAAGGCGAAGGACTTCTCCGGCGCCGACGTCTCCGACACCCCGGATCCGGGCGTCTTCGAGATTGTGTTCGCCAAGGTGAGCGGTACCGTCACCGACTCGGGCAAGAACCCGGTCGCCGGCGCCACCGTCGCCTTCACCGGCACGCAGGCCGGGGGCAAGGCCTACACCGCCGTCACCGGAACCGACGGCCGCTACGCTATCGACGGCGTCCCCGCCGGCGACTACACGGTCACCGTCACCTCTGCGGACGGCAAGACGCTGCTGACCACGAGCGCCAAGGTCGGAGCCGACGCCGTCACGGTGGACCTCGCCGAACCGACGTCCGACACCAACCCCACGAATCCGCAGCCCGGCACCCCGGGCCAGGAGCAGGGTCAGGGCCAGCAGCCGGGTGGCACCACCGGCAAGGGGAACGGCACGACGGCGGACGCCGCGTCCAAGAAGAACCCCGCCAAGGGCCACGCCGGAAGCCTGTCCCGCACCGGCGCGTCCGTGGCGCCCATCGCCGTGGCGGCCGTGCTGCTGACGGTGGTCTGCGGCGTCGCGCTCGCTCTGCGTCGCAGGGTCTGACGCGCGGCGAAACCGCGTGATCCGCCGCCGTACCCGGAACGATCGGGTGCGGTGGAGACGGCGCGGCGCCCATCCGATGAGGGTGGGCGCCGCGCCGTCACCATATCCGGCCTTCTGCAATATGGAAGCCGTGGGAGCGGGAAACACGGGACGGCTACAATGAGCCGCGTCACGTGGTATGAAGGCGCCATCTGCGCCAAGGAGGAACAATGGCAGAGATCACATGGAAGTCGATTCTCACCAAGCTGGTCGGGGGAGACCACCTGAGTGCCGGGGAATCCGAATGGTTCGTCGATGACCTGATGAAGGGCAACGCCAACCCGGCCGCCGTGGGAGCGGCCCTCTCCATGCAGCAGCAGCTGGGACTGACGGCCGAGGAGGTGTCCGGCGCCGCCAAGGCGATGGTGTCGCACGCGGTGCCGCTCAAGGTCTCCGGCGAGACCACCGACATCGTCGGCACCGGCGGCGACGGCTTCGCCACCGTGAACCTGTCGACGATGGGCTCCGTCGTGGCCGCGGCCGCCGGCGTCAAGATCGTCAAGCACGGCAACCGTGCCGCCTCCTCGAAGTGCGGCGCCGCCGACGTGCTCGAGGCGCTCGGCCTGCCGCTCGACCTCAGCCCCGAAGCGGTCGGCGAGGTCGGCGACGAGGTGGGCATCACCTTCGCGTTCGCCCGCACCTTCCACCCGGCCATGCGTTTCGTCGGTCCGATTCGCGCCGCGCTCGGCATCCCCTGCGTGTTCAACGTGCTGGGCCCGCTGACCAACCCGGCCAAGCCCGCGCACGTGGCCATCGGCTGCGCCAAGCGCGAGGTCAGCCCGATCATGGCCGCCGTGTACGCCGCCAACGGACAGTCCGGCATGGTGTACACCTCCCATGAGGGCCTCGACGAGCTGGCCCCCACCGGTCCGGTCTCCGTGTGGGAGATCCGCGACGGCAAGGTCACCGAGACCGAGTTCGACCCGACCGTCGAACTGGGGCTCGCGAAGATCGACGTCGCCCAGTTGAAGGGCGGCGAGCCCGAGGTCAACGCCGCCGCGTTCCGTGACTTCCTCGCCGGCAAGGACGTCCCCGCGCGCAGCACCGCGCTGCTCAACGCCGCGTCCGCCATCGTCACCGACGGGCATCTGGTCGGCGACGGCACGCTGGCCGAACGCTTCCGCGAGGCGTACACGCTGGCCGAACGCACCGTCGACTCCGGTGCCGCCGCGGCCCTGCTCGACAAGTGGATCGCCACCGCCCAGGCCAAGACCCAGGCGTGACGCCGACGGGGACGCTCCCGCCTCCCGTCCGTCCGATTCCATGACGAAGCCCCTCCTCAGGGAGGGGCTTCGTCATACCTGTGCACGGGCGCACGACCTCCCGCGACACGGCGCAGGGCAATTTTGGCAACAAGTGGCAACGGCGCCGCCGGGCGGATAATGTTGAAGCCATCACGCCGATGAGGGTGGTATGGCATGGGAGGAACATCGTGAGTTCGTTCGCGGAATTCGGCGCGCTCGTCAAGGAACGACGCACACCACAGGACAAGCCGAAGGACACCAAGGCGGCATTGGGGTTCCTCGCCCCGTGGCTCATCGGAGCGGTGTTCCTGAGCCTCATCCCCATGCTGTACTCGCTGGCGATCTCGTTCACGAAATACAACATGATCAAGCCGCCGCAGTTCGTCGGCCTCATGAACTACCGGCACATGCTCGCCGATCCGCGGTTCCTGAACTCGCTGACGGTCACCCTGACCTACGTGGTCGTCTCCGTGCCGCTGCAGCTCGTGGCGGCGCTCGCGCTCGCCGTCGTCCTCGACCACGGCATGCGTGGGCTCGCGTTCTACCGCTCCGCCTTCTACCTGCCGTCCATGCTCGGCGGATCGGTGGCGGTGGCGGTGCTCTGGCGCATGGTGTTCGGTACGGACGGCCTGTTCAACGCGTTCCTCGGCGTGTTCGGGTATCACACCACGATGAGCTGGATCGCCAATCCGGACACCGCCAACTGGACGCTCATCGCGCTGCATGTCTGGCAGTTCGGTTCGCCGATGGTCATCTTCCTCGCCGGCCTGAGGCAGATACCACGCGAACTGTACGAGGCGGCCAGCGTCGACGGCGCCGGCAGATGGCGGCAGTTCCGGTCCATCACGCTGCCGCAGCTGAGCCCCATCATCTTCTTCAACCTGGTGATGAGCGTCATCAACTCGTTCCAGACGTTCACGCAGGCGTACGTCGTCTCCGGCGGCACCGGCGGCCCGTCCGATTCGACGCTCTTCTACACGCTGTACCTCTATCAGCAGGGATTCGCCTCCCTGCGGATGGGATACGCCTCCGCGCTGGCTTGGATCATGGTGCTGATCGTGGCCGCGCTCACCGGAATCAACTTCGCTCTCTCGAAACTCTGGGTGCATTACGATGACTGACACGACAATGACGACTCGCGCATCCCGCGCATCCCGCGCGACGGGCGACATCGACAGGACGTCCGCATACGCCGACCTCGGCTCCGGCGAAGGCATGCGGCCGGACAGAGGCAGGGCCGTCGCACGCGCGGTCGCCGCCGTCGCGAAGCAGGTGGTCGTGCTGCTCGTGGCCATCCTCATGCTGTACCCGATCCTGTGGATGATCGCAAGCTCGCTGCGCCCGCAGGACGAGATCTTCACCGACATGGGCCTCGCCGTCACCAACCCGGTGTGGAGCAACTACGCCGCCGGATGGAACGCGCTGAGCCACCCGTTCGGCCGGTACATCCTCAACTCGCTGATCATCGTCGTGTTCGCGATCGTCGGCAACATCCTCACCTGCTCGATGGCCGCCTACGCCTTCGCGCGCCTCGAGTTCCGGTTCCGCAGGCTCCTGTTCGGCTTCATGCTGCTCATGCTCATGATTCCGATCCACGTGGTCGTCATCCCGCAGTACATCATGTGGAACTCGCTGCACATGATCAACACGTTCGTGCCGCTCATTCTGCCGAAGTTCCTCGCCATGGACGGGTTCTTCACGTTCCTGTTCTACCAGTTCCTGCGGGGGCTCCCGCGCGACCTCGACGAGGCCGCGAAGATCGACGGCGCCGGCCACATCCGCATCTTCTTCCAGATCCTGCTGCCCCTGATGAAGCCCGCCATCGGCACCTGCGCCGTGTTCACGTTCATCTGGACGTGGAACGACTTCTTCAGCCAGCTGCTGTACCTGACCAAGCCGGACATGATCACCGTGCCGATCGCCCTCAGGACGTTCATCGACTCGCAATCGCAGTCCAGCTACGGCCCGATGTTCGCGATGAGTGTGGTATCGCTGATCCCGTTGTTCCTCGTCTTCATGTTCGGGCAACGGTATCTGGTCCAGGGCATCGCCACCACGGGAGGCAAGTGACATGGATGGAGCGTCATCCGCGTTGCCCCTCGGTCGACGTACCTTCGTACGCCTTCCCTCGGTGCGCCTTGATGACACACGCATCCATGCCATTGCCCATGCAAGGAGAAGATAACGATGAAGCGTTTGAGGAAGTATCTGGCTGCGGCGATGACCGCCGCCGTCCTGTGCGCGTCCGCCGCGTGCGGCAGCTCCGTCGGCGCGTCCGACGTGCCGGTCGTCCCCGCGGACGGCGACGTGACCATCCGCCTCGACTGGTGGGGCGGCGACGCGCGCATCAAGGCCACTGAGCAGGCCGTCGCGGCGTTCGAGAAGCGGCACTCCAACATCCACGTCGACACGGAATACGCCGACTGGACCGGATACTGGGACAAGCTCGCCGTCCAATCCGCCGGCGGCAACGCGCCGGACGTCATGCAGATGGACGAGCTCTACCTCGCCTTCTACGGTTCGATGGGATCCCTGCTCGACCTGGACAAGGCCTCGAAGTACCTCGACCTCGACGGCATGGACGCCTCGCTGAAGCGGATGGGCCAGGTGGAGGGCCGGCAGGTCGCCGTGCCGATGACCACCACCCAGTATGGCGTCATCGTCAACAACGACGTGCTCGACGGACTCGGACTCACCCTGCCGGACACGAGCCGCTGGACGTGGGACGAGTTCGCCGACTTCGCGAAGCAGGTCACCGAACGCTCCGGAGGCAAGGACATCGGCGCCATCGCCCCCAACAACGGCTACGGCCTGCAATTGTGGGCGCGCCAGCACGGGGAGAGCCTCTTCGAGGGGAACCGCGTCGCGATCGCCCCGGAAACGTTGGCGTCCTTCCTCGAACTGCCCGCCGAATGGGCGCACGACGGCGTCGAAGGCAGTGCGGAACGCTGGAGCGAGAACACGACCGCCGCGATGAACGACAGCGACTTCGGCAAGGGGCGGCAGGCGATGATGCTCACCCAGACCACGCAGATCACCCCGTACGCACAGGCCGCGGGCACGACGAACATGACGCTCGTCCCGCTGCCGCAGGTCGATTCGCACGTGAAGTCCATGTATCTCAAACCGGGCATGTACTGGGCGATCTCATCGCAGTCCCAGCACCCCGCGGAGGCGGCGATGCTCGTCGACTACCTCGTCAACAGCAAGGAGGCCGGCCGCATACTCGGCACCGAACGCGGCATCCCCGCCAACAACGCCATCCGCAAGGACCTCGCCGCGCAGGCGACCGGCACCGACCGCACGGCGTTCGACTTCGTCGACGGCGTCCGGTCCACGCTGGGCGAGCCTCCGGCGATCACGCCGAACGGCGCCTCCGAACTCGACAAGACCATCGTGCGCTACCAGCAGGATGTCGTCTTCGGCAAGCGTAAGCCGCTCGACGCGGCCAAGGCGATGATCGCCGAACTGCAGGAATCCATCGACTTCAACTCGTGACGAAACCGGACGCGACGCGACGTCACGCCGCGCGTCGTCGCGTCGCGCACCGCACGCCGCGACGCGTCAGACGCGCGCGCCGTCGTCGAAGTATCCGCCGCGGTCGCCCGTTTGCCGCTTGCGGCCCAGCAGCTTGCTGATGAGCCCGCCGAGGCCGACGACCGTGCAGATGCCGAACAGGAAGTCGAGCAGCCACCCGAGGAACGGCACCGAGGCGAGCCCCGGGATGAACATCGTGGCGGCCGATCCCACCAGCCCCACGACGAACAGGATCCAGCACACCAGCGTCGAACGCCGCACCGGACCAATCGTGGGGTTCGGGGGAGTGAACCCGCCGTCATCGTAGGCGTCCATCACCTGGTCCGTGTCGAGCCAGCTGGAACCGGTGAAGTCGCGCGGCCCGTGGCTCGCCCCGGTGCGGGAGAACGCATCCGGCGTGAGGTCGCCGATGTCGAGGAGATGCTCCTTCTCCCGGCGCTCCGCATGCTTTTCGAATCGTTTCGCGTTGCGCGAGGACGCCACCGCGTCGAGGTCGTCCCGATGCTCCGCCTCGAACGCCGCCCACGCCGCGTCGAGGTTGCCGAGGTCCGGCTTGTCCGCCGAACCGTCATCCGAAGAGGGGTTTGTGCGCTCGTCGCCGGCGTTGGTATTGTTGAGGTCAGTCATACACACCACTCTAATCTGCCGCGGGTGTTCGCGCGGGGAGGGAAACGCAGTGCTCTACTGGTTCTTCGTCAAGGTCTTCGGTCCCATCGCACGTCGCCGTCTCGGCCCCACCGCCAAGGGATTGGAGAACATCCCGCGCAAGGGCGGCGCCATCATCGCCGCCAACCATCTCGCCGTCATCGACGACGCGCTCATCCCGATCACCTGCCCGCGCATGGTGCATTTCATGGGCAAGGCCGAATACTTCGAAGGCAAGGGGCTCAAGGGCAAGTTCAAGAAGTGGTGGTTCACGTCCGTGGGCGTGTTCCCCGTGGACCGTTCCGGCGGCAACAAGTCGCTCGGCGCGCTCGAGCATGCGCGCGAGATCATCGAGGACGGCCACCTGTTCGGCATCCACATCGAAGGCACCCGCAGCCCGGACGGCCGCCTGTACAAGGGTCATACCGGCGTGGCGCGTCTCGCCCTGGAGACCGGCTGCCCGATCGTGCCGACGGCGCTCATCGGCTCCGACAAGCTCCAGCCCATCGGCACGTCCATCCCGAGGAAGGGCCGCACCCAGGTGATCTACGGCAAGCCGATCCACGTGGAGAGGAAGGCCGCGGACGAGATCACGCACGACGACCTGCGCGGGCTCACCGACCGTCTCACCGCCGAGATCCAGAAGCTCAGCGGCCAGGAGTACGTGCCCGAATACGCGCAGAAGGTCAAGGCCGAGCTCAAGGCGAAGCAGGAGGCCGAGGAGGCCAAGGCCGCGCAGGAGTAAGCCGGGACGACATGCGAGGGGCGGTCCCTTCCTCTTCGGGAAGGGACCGCCCCTCGTCATAGCCGCTCCTAGCCGCGGCATGTCGTCACGTCCGAGTCGTGCACCCGAGTCGCGCACCCGAGTCGCACCTGAGTTGCGCCGTGGGTGTGCTGTGCGGCGTGCGCTGCGGGTGTGCCGCGCACTGTGGGTACGCTGTGCGGCGTCATACCACGGTGAGCGTGACCACCGTCTTCGTGCCGTTCGCGTCGCGGATGCGCACCTGCTGGCCGGGCGCGGGGTCCTGCAGACGCACGGTGTGCGTCACGTCGCCCAGCGGCGCCGACTTCTTCACATCCAGGCCGAGCGCCTGCAGCGCCTTGGCGGCGTCGTCGTAGGACTGTCCGCGCACGTCCGGGATGGTCACCATCTCCGGGCCCTTGGAGACGACCACGTCGACGGTGTCGCCCCAATGCAGCTGCGCGCCCTTCTTCTGGGAGGCGGAGATGACCTTACCCTCGTCCACGGTGTCGCTGTACTCCTCGCTGTAGTTCGCGGAGAGCTTCAGGTCGGCGAGCAGCCCGTTGGCGTCGTCCTTCGTGCGTCCCACGATGTCCGGCATGGTCACCGGCATCGGCCCCTTGGACAGGGTCACGGTCACCTCGTCGTTGTGCTTGAGCGTGGTGCCCGGGTCGGGGGATATGCTCAGCGCCGCCCCTTCGGGCAGCGTCATCGAGTATTCGTCCTTGGATTCGTCGTGCTTGACGTTCGTGAATCCGGCGGCCTTCAACGCGTCCAACGGCGCCTTGCCGTTCCCGGACGAGGCGTCGAGGATGTCCTCCGGGATCGTGGCCGTCTTCACGCCTTTGGACACCGTCACCTGGAGCGTGGAGGGATGCCGTTTGCTGATATGCATGTCCACGGTGGCGTCCGCGCCGCCCACGCGCGCGGCGATGATGGCGCCCTCCGCCACGGTGTCGCTGTAGTCGGTGACGGCCTTGTAGGGGATGCCCGTCACCTTGAGCGTGCTTTCGTAGCGTTTCCAGACGGCGTCGTCGAGCGTGCACGCCTTGCCTTGCGTGCAGGTGACGTCGTCCGGCTTGGGCAGCGCCCAGTAGCTGCCGGGTCCCAGGTAGTACCACCATGCGCCGGTTCCGCCTGCGGTCAGGGCCACGACGAGCGTGACGATGACGGCGATGACGGCGGCCTTGTTCACCTTGCGACGCGGTTTGGCGGCGGGACCGCCGGTGACGCCGTCCGTGGCATTCCGTCCGTCCGACGCGGGGGCGGCGTGATGCGCGGGGATGGGGCCCGCGTCCGCGCCTCCGGTCCGGGGGGAGCCGTCCGCGGCGAAGTCGGCGAGGAAGTCGTCGCCGTCCGCGCTCGCGACGCCGGGGGCGCCGGTACGCGGCAGAACCTGCGTGCCGGCGGTGTCGCGCATGGGGTCGAGCACCTGGGTGGCGCCCTGGTCCATCGCCGTGGTGGGCGGGATGTCCGATGTGGCCGCGCCGGAGCCGGCCTTCCGGGGTGCGGGAGGCATCGGCGGCGCGGGAGGCGCCGTCACGGGAGGCTCGGTCGCGCCGTTCGGCGTGGTCTGCGGCGCGACACCATTCACGCCCGTCGCGTCGGCCGTCGGCAGACGGTATCCCCACGCGTCCAACGGCAGCGTGGCGCTCATGCGGCGCAGCTCGTCGAGGGCCTCCGTCGCGTCCGCCGGGCGCGCGTCGATGGCGCGTGCGGTGAGGTGCGCGATGAACCGCGCCACGTGCGGGTGGATGCCGGAGCAGACGGTCTCGAGTGACGGCACGTCCTCGTGCACGTGCTTGAACAGGAGCGTCACCGGATTGTCGGAGATGAACGGCACCGTGCCGGCGAGCATCTCCCAAGCCATGATGCCGACGGCGTACAGGTCGCCCTGGGGGAGTGCCTCGTTGCGTTCGATGGTCTCCGGCGGCAGGTAGGCGGCGGTGCCCAGCAGCATGCCGGTGGAGGAGAGCGTGGCCTGCGAGGTGGCCTTCGCGAGGCCGAAGTCGGTGATCTGCACGTGGCCGCGGTCGTTGAGCATGATGTTCTCGGGTTTGATGTCCCGGTGCACCACATCCACCCGATGCGCGGCGGCGAGGCCGTCCAGGGTCTCCGCCACGACGCGCAGCGTCTCGCGCACGGTGAACGTGCCCTGCCGCTGCATCTCCTGGCGGAGGTTCACGCCGTGCACGTATTCCATGACCAGATAGGCGAGCCCTTCGAACTCGCCCGCGTCGTACACCTGCACGATGTGCGGGTTCGCGATCTGCGCGGCGGACCGCGCCTCCCTCTTGAAGCGTTCGATGAACTGGTCGCGGTGCGGCCCCTGCGCCAGCTGCGTGTGCATGACCTTGACGGCCACCGTCCGCTCGAGGCGCTCGTCATGGGCCTCGTACACGGTGGCCATGCCGCCCTGCGCTATCTGGCGCACGATGCGGTAGCGTCCTTCGATCATCCGGCCTTCGGGCGCTTGTGCGGCTTCACTCATAGTGGTTATCGTAGATCCCTCAAATGCATGGACATGTCACGAACCACTCTAGCGTCCGGCCACGTCCGGCACGAACCTCGCGCACATGGCGGTCAGCGAGGCGCGTTGGGCCGTGTTGAGCGTGGTCTTCGCGATGGCGAGCCGCGTCTCGTCCCACAGCTCGGCGATCCTGGCGCGCGACCTTGCCACGGCGCCGGTGGACGTGAACAGGTCGATGGCGCGGCGCACGTCGTGCGCGTCGCGCCGTTCCGCCTCGAACATGGCGATGAGTTCGTCCCGTTCGCCGCCGTCGGCGCCGGCGATCGCGTCGGCGAGCAGCACCGTGCGCTTGCCCTCGCGGATGTCGCCGCCGACGGGCTTGCCGCTCGTGCGGCTCGACCCGGTCACGTCGATGAGGTCGTCCTCGAGCTGGAACGCCAGTCCCAGCGGGCGTCCGACGGCGAGGGCCAGCTCCCTCGCCCGTGCGGCCGGCGCGCCCACGGCGAGCAGCGCCAGTTCGAGCGGCGCGATGGTGGTGTAGCTGGCTGTCTTCCAGCGGAACACGCCGAGCGAGGCTTCGACGAGCGAGTCCGGCTCGTCCAGCGGCGCCTGCTCGACGGCGAGGTCGAGCACCTGGCCGATCTCCACTTCGCGCTGCATGTTCAGGAACGCGTCCACCAGCGCGGGGGAGTTCGGAAGCCGGCCGGCGGCGTCGTTGGCGATGGACACGCAGGCCGTGGCCAGCAGGTCGCCGAGCATAAGCCCCAGCCCGCGGCCGACGGCCACGTTCCCGGCGAAGTCCTCCAACGCCTTGTGCGCGCTGGGACGTCCGCGCCGCAGATCCGATTCGTCGATGATGTCGTCATGCACGAGCGCCGCGGTCTGGAACACCTCGATGGCGCACGCCAGATCCACCATCGCGCCCCTGCGGGCCGAGACGCCGCCGAACGCGTCGTAGGCGGACAGGGCGAGCAGCGCGCGCAGGCGCTTGCCGCCCTCGCTCGAGGCGACCCCCTGCGCGACGACCCCGTCCATCATGTCCCGGCAGACCCGGGGGACGGCGTCGTCCCCGGGGACATCCTCGGGGACGCCCGTATGCTGGGCCACCAGGGCGGTGATGCGGGGTTCGATGAGGGCACGGTCGGCGTCGGTTGTATGCATGCCCTCTAAGTTATCCACATTGTCCGGCGAACACAAGAACCGAGGTTTTCCAAGGGTTCGGGAGGCTCCGACCACATGGGTCGGGAAACCGGCCGCGCGCGGCCGCGGTGCGGCATACTGTCCTCCACCGGCCCGGACGGGCCGGGACGACCGGCTTCAAGGAGGACGCCATGACCACGGACCACAGCCATGACCATGACCAGCACCAGGACCACGGACACGACCGTCGCGACCGCATGCGGCGCAACGGGCGCCGGGACGCGCGGACGTGCACGCCCGACCCGTCCGACATCCCCGCGGGGGAGCCGGGCGCGCTCCCCGGGCCCGGGACGGGGACGGACGCGTACGACGACGAGGCCGCCGAGAGGCTTGCGCGGCGGCTGCGCGAATCGAGACGTGAACACGGTCCCGAACGGGCCAATGCGGACTGGATGGACGGGCCGCTCGACGCGTGGCTCGCCCGTCTGGAACGGCGAGGCGCCGGACCGGACCGGGACACGATGGCCGCGCTCGCCGTCGGCATGCGCGAGGTGCTGTCCATCCGCGACGCGCTCATCCTGTCCATGCTCTTCGACGACGACGAGTGCGGCAGGGACGTGCTCATGGACATCCTGTCCCGCCCGCGCACGAAGGAGGTGTCGTCCACCGTGCGCGATCTGCTGTCCGCGGCGTTCGAGGACGAACGCGGACCGAACGTCGAACGGTGCCGCGCCGGGGTGGGCATGCTTGCGGCGATGGCGGGACTGATGCCGCGGGCGTTCTGCGCGCAGCCGTATGCGGCGATCGCCTACGTCCTGTGGTGGTTGGGCGACGCCGGGGCGTCCGCGTACGCGTTGCGGAGCCTCGCGCTGGACGACGGGTGCTCGCTCGCCGCGATCGTCCTCGGCGCCGCGAGCCGGGGCGCATGCCCCGCCTGCGCCAGACGGTGACGCCCCGTACGAAGGCCTTCCGGGAATAATCGTCCGCATGGGGTGGTTAACTCACATAGTTGACGATTTGCCCTTGCCATAAGTGTGCCTTTGTGGTATACGGCCGGGGCGAGGACCGCGAGGAGGATCAGTTTGGCTACGAAGAGCACGACGGCCGGCGACAAGACCGAGGAAACGAAGGACGAGACCACGGCCGTCCCCGCGAAGAAAGCCAGCACCGCGCGCAAGACCGCCGCGAAGAGGAAGACCGCGAAGACCGGCTCCGCCAAGACCACGGGCAGGGGCCGCAAGGCCAAGGCCGCCGCGCCGGCGGAGGCGGACGTCGACGAGCGTCTGGACGACGCCAAGGACGACCTCGACGTCGACGACCTCGACGAGGATCTGGACGAGGACCTCGACGACGTCGACGGCGAGGACTCGGACGACGAGGATGCGGACTCCGACGAGGACGACCTCGACGATGACGACGTCGACGACGATGACGACGACGAGGACGACAAGCCCGAGGAACCCGAGGAGCCCAAGCAGAAGGGCGCCTTCGTGGTGCGCGACGACGATGACGACGACTACGAGCCGCGTCCGCGCCGCCGCGGCGGCAAGGTCGGCAACCCCAAGCGCCGCGTGATCACCGCCGGCGCCACCGCCGACCCGGTCAAGGACTACCTCAAGCAGATCGGCCGCGTGAACCTGCTGAACGCCGAGCAGGAGGTGGACCTGTCCGAACGCATCGAGGCCGGCCTGTACGCCCAGCATCTGCTGGACACCGAGGGCGACACCATGGACTTCAAGCGCAAGCGCGAGCTCAAGTGGGCCGCCAACGACGGCAAGAAGGCCAAGGACCACCTGCTCGAGGCCAACCTGCGACTCGTCGTCTCGCTCGCCAAGCGCTACACCGGCCGCGGCATGCTCTTCCTCGACCTCATCCAGGAAGGCAACCTGGGCCTCATCCGCGCCGTCGAGAAGTTCGACTGGAAGAAGGGCTTCAAGTTCTCCACCTACGCCACGTGGTGGATCCGCCAGGCCATCACCCGCGCCATGGCCGACCAGGCGCGCACCATCCGCGTGCCCGTCCACATGGTCGAGGTCATCAACAAGCTGAGCCGCGTGCAGCGCCAGATGCTGCAGGACCTCGGCCGCGAGCCCACGCCGGACGAGCTGGCCCGCGAGCTCGACATGCCCGTCGAGAAGGTGCAGGAGGTGCAGAAGTACGGCCGCGAGCCGATCTCGCTGCACACCCCGCTCGGCGAGGACGGCGACTCCGAGTTCGGCGACCTCATCGAGGACACCGACGCCATCGCCCCGTCCGACGCCGTCGCGTTCTCCCTGCTCCAGGAGCAGTTCAAGAGCGTGCTCGAGACGCTGTCCCCGCGTGAGTCCGGCGTCATCAAGATGCGCTACGGCCTCGAGGACGGCCAGCCGAAGACCCTCGACGACATCGGCCGCGTGTACGGCGTGACCCGTGAGCGCATCCGTCAGATCGAATCGAAGACCATGTCGAAGCTGCGCCACCCGTCGCGCTCGCAGACCCTGCGCGACTTCCTCGATCAGTGAGCCGCGCCGCCCGGCGGCGCACTTCACTCGAGGCGGGGACGGCTCCTCGGACCGTCCCCGCCGGAACCGTTCCGAGAATCCGACTCAAACCCGCTCAACCGCTAGGAGCTTATGGCGAAGGAAGCATACGGCGCCAAGGACCTCGCCGTCCTTGAAGGCCTGGACGCGGTGCGCAAGCGCCCCGGCATGTACATCGGCACCACGGACAGCCAGGGCCTCATGCACTGCCTGTGGGAGATCATCGACAATTCGGTCGACGAGGCGCTGGCCGGCTTCTGCACGGACATCGTCGTGACCCTGCACACCGACGGCTCCGTCGAGGTTGCGGACAACGGCCGCGGCATCCCCGTCGACAAGGAGCCGAAGACCGGCCTGTCCGGCGTGGAGGTCGTGCTCACCAAGCTGCATGCCGGCGCCAAGTTCGGCAACGCGTCCTACAACGCGGTCGGCGGCCTGCACGGCGTCGGCTCCTCCGTGGTCAACGCGCTGAGCTCGCGCCTCGACGTCGAGGTGGACCGTGACGGCCTGACGCACCACATGTCGTTCCATCAGGGGCATCCCGGCGTATACACGGACGCCGATCCGGCGCATCCCTCGCCGGACTCGCCGTTCAAGCGCACCCGCAAGAACCGTCCCACCGAACTCGAGATCACCGGGAAGGTGCCCGCCAAGCGTACCGGCACGCGCATCCGCTACTGGGCGGATCCGGAGATCTTCAACAGCACCGCGGAGTTCTCGTACGAGCAGCTCATCGACCGCGTGCGTCAGACCAGCTTCCTCGTGCCGGGCCTGAAGATCACCGTCGTCGACGAGAACGTGCCGGAGACCGGCGATGCCGCCGTCGACGAGATGCTCGAGGTCGACGCGGATGCCGGCGCGCCCACGGCCGTCGAACCCGCGGAACCCACGGCATCCACGGAACCTACGGAACCCGCCGCCGAAGCGGAGGTGGAGGGCGCCTCCGGAACAGGTGAGGCCCCGGCCGGCGCGGACGCCGTCGCCGTCGCCGTCGCCAAGGCGGACGCGGCGAACCACACGCACGCCCGCGTCGAGGAGTTCCGCCACACCGGCGGCGTCAAGGACTTCGTCGACTTCCTCTCGCACGGCGAGGCCGTCTCTGACATCTGGCGCATCCAGGGCGAGGACACCTACGAGGAGGAGACGCAGGCCGTCGGCGAGAACGGCGAGCTGCACGCCGCGAAGGTGACGCGCACCTGCGGCGTCGACATCGCCCTCAGATGGGTCAACGGCTACGACACCACGATCCGCAGCTTCGTGAACATCATCGAGACGCCCGGCGGCGGCATGCACGTGGACGGCCTCATGAACGCGGTCACCAGGCAGGTGCGCAAGGCCGTCGAGGCGAGCGCCCGCAAGCTCAAGGTGAACCTCAAGGACTCGAACATGCGCATCGAGCGCGACGACATCACCGCGGGCCTCGTGGCCGTCGTCACCGTGCGCATCGCCGAACCCCAGTTCCAGGGGCAGACCAAGGACGTGCTCGGCACCGCGCAGGTCAAGCCGATCGTCTCGCGCATGACGGACCGCCAGTTCGGCGAGATGATCACCGGCACCAAACGCGGCTACAAGGAGCAGTCCGGCCGCGTGCTCGAGAAGATCGTCGGCGAGATGCACGCGCGCGTGCAGTCCCGCAAGGCCAAGGAGGTCACGCGCCGCAAGAACGCGCTCGAATCCGCGTCCATGCCGCCGAAGCTGTCCGACTGCCAGCCGGGCAACGACGACGTGGCCGAACTGTTCATCGTGGAGGGCGATTCCGCGCTCGGCACCGCCAAGGCGGCCCGCAACTCCGGGTTCCAGGCGCTGCTGCCCATCCGAGGCAAGATCCTCAACGTGCAGAAGGCGTCGATCACGCAGATGCTGTCCAACAAGGAGTGCGCGGCCATCATCCAGGTGGTGGGCGCCGGCTCCGGGCAGAGCTTCGACATCACGCAGTCGCGCTACCACAAGGTCATCATGATGACCGATGCCGATGTGGACGGCGCGCACATCCGCATCCTGCTGCTCACCCTGTTCTACCGGTACATGCGGCCGCTCATCGAGCACGGCTACGTGTACGCGGCCGTGCCGCCCCTGCACCGCATCGCGTTGGCCGGCTCACACAAGGGCGAGTTCATCTACACGTACTCCGACGACGAGCTCGCCGGCAAGCTCGCCGACCTGGACCGCCGCCACATCTCCTACAATCCGGACATCCAACGCTACAAGGGTCTGGGCGAGATGGACGCCGACCAGCTGGCCGACACCACCATGGACCCGCGCACGCGCATGCTGCGCCGTATCCGCATGGAGGACGCCGCCCAGGCCAGCGAGATCTTCAACCTGCTCATGGGCGACGACGTGCCGCCGCGCAAGGCGTTCATCGTCGAGAACGCCGACGACTTCGACCGGTCCAAGATCGACACCTGACCGGGTTGGCCCGTGGTCGGACTAGACTATCGGGACGTGAATATCGTGATGAGCGAGGAGAAACCCGTCGAAGCGCGTTCGCAGATGCCGCTGACCATCCGCGAACGGCTCATGGGCATGAGCCAATCCGAAGGATCCGTGGCCGTGGTCGGTTCGATGAACGCGGACTACACCGTCACCACGCGCAGACTCCCCGAACCGGGAGAGACCGTCAAGGGTGGTGCGCTGAAGATCCTGCCCGGCGGCAAGGGCGCGAACCAGGCCGCGGCCGCCGCCAGGCTCGGCGCCGACGTACACTTCTACGGGGCCGTCGGCGACGACGAGAACGCCGCCTTCCTGCTGAGCAAGCTCGACGACGCGGGCGTCGACACCAGCGAGATCCTCCACACCGAAGGCGCCAGCGGCACCACCGTCATCACCGTGGACGCCGAGGGGGAGAACACCATCGTCTACTCCACCGGCGCGAACGGCAAGGTGAGCGCCGGATACGTGCAATGCCACCGCGAGGCGCTCGGCGAGGCCAAGGTGCTCGGCCTGTGCCTGGAAAGCCCCGTGCCCACCGTGATCGCCGCCGCCCAGGCCGCGCACGAGCAGGGCGTGACCGTGCTGCTCAACGAGTCCCCGTTCATGGCGGAGCTGCCGCACGAGCTCATCGAAGCCACCGACATCCTCCTCGTCAACGAGCACGAGGCCGCCGACCTGCTCGAACTGCCGGACCTCGTCGAAGGCACCTGGTCCACGCACGATTGGGCCGACGTGGTCGACCGGTTCACCGACTACGGCTTCACCCGGGGCATCGTCACCCTCGGCGAGGAGGGGTCCATCGTCATCGAGGACGGGCAATGGTTCCGCGTGGGCCAGGCCATCGTCGAGGCGGTCGACACCACCGGCTGCGGCGACTCGTTCATGGGCACCGTGCTCGCCGGTCTCGCCGCCGGGTATTCGCTGCTCCAGTCCGCGCAGATCGGCTCCTATGTGGCCGCGTACGCCGCCACCAAGCTCGGTGCGCAATCCTCGTTCGGCACCGCCGAGGAGATCGCCGACTACTTCACGCCCGCCGAGTAGACGCCTTCGGTTCCGGCCGGCCCTGGCCGTCCGATCCGTCCGATTGTCCGTCCGGCCGATGCATGCGTGTCCGGGCCCGTCGTCTTCCCGATGCCGGTATCATGAACGGCTGCACCGCACCGTGCCGTACGTTCCCGCGGTCCGGCGATTCCCATGATTCCGAGGAGGCCCGATGACGAGTCTGCTGCTCGCCGTGATCTACCTGTCGTTCATCAGTCTGGGGCTGCCGGACGCGCTGCTCGGCGCCGCATGGCCCACCATGAGCCAGGATCTCGGTGCACCCCTGTCGTGGGCGGGCGGCATCTCGATGACGATCTCCGCGGCGACCATCTGCTCGGCGCTCATGAGCGACCGCATGACCCTGCGGTTCGGCGCCGGTCGCGTCACCGCGGCGTCCGTGGGGCTCACCGCCGCCGCTCTGCTCGGCTTCTCGTTCGCCCCGAACTACTGGACGCTGCTCGCGCTCGCCGTGCCGTACGGGCTCGGCGCCGGCGGCGTGGACGCCGCGCTCAACAACTACGTGGCCATCCACTATGAGAGCCGGCATATGAGCTGGCTGCACTGCATGTGGGGCGTGGGCGCCCTGACCGGCCCGTATGTGATGGGCTACGCGCTCTCCGGCGGACAGGGGTGGCCGTGGGGCTACCGGTACATCGCGTTCCTGCAGATCGCGCTCACCGTGGTCATCACGTTCAGCCTGCCGTTGTGGAAGTCCCGCACGGCGTCCGGTGCGTCCGTGTCCGGTGTGCCCGATACACCGGATTCATCCGACGCGTCGTCCGCCGCGCCCTCCGCGCCGAAGCGTGAACCGTTGGGGCTCAAGGGCGTACTCGCCATCCGCGGCGCCCGCGAGATCCTGCTCATGTTCCTGTGCTATTGCGCCGTCGAATCCACGTGCATGCTGTGGGGCGCGAGCTATATGGTCCTGGGTCACGGTATCGGCAAGGCGGAGGCCGCCAGCTGGATCAGCCTGTTCTTCATCGGCATCACCGTGGGCCGCGGCCTGAGCGGCTTCCTCACGATGCGGCTCGCCGACCACGAGATGATCCGCCTCGGCCAGGCGCTCATCCTCGCCGGCATCGTCGTCATGCTGCTGCCGTTGCCGCATCATCTCGGCGTGTTCGCGGGTCTCACCGTGGTGGGTCTCGGCTGCGCGCCCATCTACCCGTGCATCATCCACTCCACGCCAGCCTATTTCGGCGAGGAGCGCTCGCAGGCCATCGTGGGCGTGCAGATGGCCGCCGCCTACGTCGGGTCGATGCTCATGCCGCCGTTGTTTGGTCTCATCGCCCAGTATCTGACCATCGCCCTGTTCCCGTTCTTCCTGCTCGCGTTCCTCGCCGTCATGGTCGTCATGCACGAGGCGCTGCGCCGCAAGCGCGGCTGAGACGCGGCGGCCGGCTCACGGGACGATCGTCGGCCCCATGCCGAACCCGTGCGCCGCGTCGAACGTGCCGATGACGTACGCCGGGTCGCTCCAGCCGAACGCCACGTACCAGACGAGGAACGCCACGAGGCAGGCGGCCGTCAACGGCAGACGGGGGAGGACCATCTTAACCAAGGCGAGCAGCAGCATCACTGCCAGCAGTCCGATGAACGCGCCCGCCGCATACCGCATCCACGTCAGCCCGTACGCGGCGATGTACAGCAGCAGCCGTCTGGCGGCGGAGGCGAGCATCACGCCGGTGGCGCCGACCAGCCCGACGAGCATGACGACGAGCGTGCGCGTCCGGCGCGCGTACGTGTGCGCCAGCCCGAACATCGTCAGGTTGATGGCGGCCACGGCGAGCAGCTGGAAGAATCCGGAGCGTGCGTATTCGGCGTAGGTGAGTCCGTCCGGCAGACCGGCGCCGGCGAACAGGAACGTGAACTGCACGCCGCAGAACACGGCGTACGCGGCGAGCGCCATGCCGAGCACGATAACCGTCACCGTGCCATCGAACCGCAGTCCGGCACGCATCGCGTACGAGGCCTTCGCCTTGTCCGACGTGTCGTCCGCATGCGCCAGCAGGGAGAACAGGAACGGCAGCGGCAGCAGCGTCCATGCGGCGTGCGTGCACAGGGAGCGCAGGTCGAAATCGCCGAAGAGACGCGTCAGTCCGTAGCGGAACACCATGTCCGCGCCGGAGAGCAGGGCGAGCAGGACGGCGAGCAGCGGCAGCCCGATGAGCATGGCGAGGCCCGCCTTGCGTGCGGCGCCTCCGATTCGCCGCGTGCCGTCCGGGCCGCAGGCGCGCAGATTCCGCCCCAAGCCGTCCAGTAGCCGGAAGAGCCCGCCGATCCGCGTGAACGGCTTGACCACCCATCCCGCGAACCAGTTGACGACGACGCCGAGGGGACGGCGCACGTCGTACAGGCCGTTCGCGAGCTGCGCGTGGAGCATGAGCAGCGCGGGCATGACGAGGACGACGGTGATGAGCTCGAATTCGAGGTTGCCTTGGAAACGCGTTTCGGCGAGCATGCACCATGCGGCCAGAGCCACGACGGCGAGGGTCACCGTCCAGATGAGCGGGCGAGTGAGCGCCGTGCGCGGGTGGAGGGCCGTCATGACGGCGAGGCAGACGAGCCAGAACACGGCCAGCGGCGTGAGATAGCCCCACTGGTACACCCATGAGGGCATGTCGGTCCACGTGGCGACGACGAGCCGGTCGAACAGGAGCGTGACGGCGAACGCCGCGACGAGCAGGCGCAGGCCGCGCCCGTCCTGCGCCGGTCGCGTCGGTCCGTCGGCGGGCCGTCGCGTCATGCCGTCCGATGGCGGAACGTCCGATGGCGGTGCCGTGTGTGCATCCGACGGCGTGCGTGCGATGGTGGTCGGTTCGGTCATGTCGTGCTCCTTGGGTCCGATGCGTGGGAACGTGCGTCGCATGTGGGCGACGGTTCCGTATGGCTGCCGCCATCGTAACTATCGAAAAACGATATGAATCTATCGACATGCAATTCTTCACGGTGTTGACATATTGAAAAACGATAGGTTATTATCGTCTTGCAATACATTCGGGGTGGCGCCCGAGGGGGAGCCGCTCCAACCGGAAGGAGCACATCATGGCCGACACGTCGAACGAACGCTGGCCCGAATACCATCCCGCCGCCATCACGGCGCTCAAGGCGCTCATCGTCCTCTTCGAACTGGTCTGCCTGTGGGGACAGTACGCCGTGGTCGTCCTCTCCGGCGACATCGTCGCCACGTACCCGGAACTCGCCCCCGCCCGATGGCCGTACGCGATCGCCGGCATACTCGGCATCCTGTGCTTCGAAGCCGCGCTGATCCCCCTGTGGCGGCTGCTCACGCTCGCCAGACGGCGCGACGTGTTCTCCGGCAGGGCCGTCACCTGGACCGACGCCATCATCGTCTGCGCCGCGGCCGAAGGCGTGCTCGTCCTCTTCGTGCTGCTCTACGGCTCGCTCGCGCACGCCGAATACTACGATCCGGCGCAGGGCGTCGCCGTGGACGTTGCGATGGGCGCCGCGGCCATGAGCGCGGCATGCGTCGTGGCGCTGCTGCTCATCGCCGCCTTCATCCTGCTCCTGCTCGTCATGCGGTCCCTGCTCAAGGCCGCCATCGCGCAGCGCGACGAACTCGCGGAGGTGATCTGACATGGCCATCCGCGTCAACCTCGACGTCATGCTCGCCAAACGCAAGATGGGCGTCAACGAACTCGCCGACCGCGTCGGCATCACCCCCGCCAACGTGTCCGTCCTCAAGAACGGGCGCGCCAAGGCCGTACGCTTCACCACCCTCGACAACATCTGCCGCGTCCTTGACTGCCAGCCCGGCGACATCCTCGAATACGTCGACGACTGACCCGTACGGCCGATCCGTGCGCCCGCGCTCGTCGCAGCGCGGCACTAGCATCGAACATATGTGCGAATGTCTGGAAGCGTTCTCGAAACCCACCCGGGAATGGTTCCGGCATGCGTTCGGCGCGCCCACCGAAGCGCAGCGCGAGGCATGGCCCGTCATCCGCTCCGGCGCGGACACGCTCGTCATCGCCCCCACCGGCTCCGGCAAGACCCTGTGCGCCTTCCTCTCCGCCATCGACCGTCTCATGACGGACGCGCCCACCACCCGCTCCCGCAAGACCAAGGGCGTGCGCGTCCTCTACATCTCGCCGCTCAAGGCGCTCGCCGTCGACGTCGCCAAGAACCTCGAAGCGCCGTTGGACGGCATCGCCGCCGCCTGCGCGGCCACAGGCGCGCCCGCGCCCGCCATCCGCATCGCCACGCGCAGCGGCGACACCACGCCCAAGGAGCGCCGCGCCATCGCCGCGCATCCGCCGGACATCCTCGTCACCACACCCGAATCCCTCTACCTCATCCTCACCTCCAAGGCGAGGACCATCCTCAGGACCGTGGACACCGTCATCGTCGACGAAGTGCATGCGCTCGCCGGCGGCAAACGCGGTGCCCACCTCGCATTGAGCCTCGAACGGCTCGACGACCTCATCACCGGAAGCGCCGCGAATCGGCGTCACCACGGCGATGCGGCGACGGATGCGTCCGCCGGCCGGCCCGCCCAACGCATCGGCCTGTCCGCCACCGTGAACCCGCCCGCCGAGGCCGCGCGCTTCCTCGGCGGCGTACGTCCCGTCACCATCGTCGACCCGGGGGCCCAGCCCGACATGGACTTGAAGGTCGTGGAACCGTTGGCCGACATGCGCGACCTGCAATCGGCGAACGTCGCGCACCGCGCCGGCGGCGTCGACGCGGAACGCGCGGCGGCGCCGCACATCTCCGGCGTCACGCCCGCCATGCGGCGTCTCGCCGAACGCAAGGGGATTGTCGACGGTGGTTCCGGTGGTTCCGGCGGAACCGACGGAACGGACCGGTGGAACGCCGATTCGTCCGCGGTCACCGGCGCCGCCGGCGACCGCACGTCCGGCTCGATATGGCCGGTCGTCGAGGCAAGCGTCCTCGACGAGATCCTAGCCCACCGCACCACGCTCGTGTTCGTCAACTCACGTGGGTTGGCGGAAAAACTCACCGCGCGATTGAACGACCTGTACGCCGAACGCCGGGGGAGCGGCGTGACCGATTCGTCCGGCCCGTCCGGTGCGTCGGCCGCGTCCGGCGCGTCCGGCGCATCCGATGGACTCGCGGGATTCGGCATCCCCGGCTTGTCCGGCATGTCCGCCGACAAAGGCTCGCCGGAGGGACGCGAGGGCTTCGCCCGGCACTACGATTCGGTCGTCGGCTCGACCACGATGCTCGTCGGCTCGCACGGCGTGGACGACGTCATCGCGATGGCCCACCACGGCTCGGTCTCCAAGGACCGGCGCAAGCAGATCGAGGAACGGTTGAAGCGCGGCGAACTCCGTTGCGTGGTCGCGACCAGCAGCCTCGAACTCGGCATCGACATGGGCTCGGTCGACCTCGTCATCCAGATCGCGCCGCCCCTGTCCGTCGCCTCCGGCCTGCAGCGCGTGGGCCGCGCCGACCATCGCGTCGGCGGCGTCTCGCACGCCCTGTTCTATCCGCTGACGCGCGAGCAGATCGTCGGCGTCGCCGCCTCCATCGAAAGCATGCGCGCGGGCGACATCGAACCGTTGGCCGTGCCGCGCAACCCGCTCGACATCCTCGCCCAGCAGACCGTCGCAGCCGCCGCGATGGACGACCTCAAACCCGACGACTGGTATGCGACCGTACGTCGCGCCGCACCGTTCGCCGACCTCGACCGGAGCATGTTCGACGCGGTCATGGGCATGATGACCGGCGCGTACGACACCGAGGAGTTCTCCGCGTTCCGCCCGCCCCTCATGTGGAACCATGAGGCCGACCTCATCGCCGCGCGTCCCGGCGCGCAACGCCTCGCCGTCACCTCCGGCGGCACGATCCCGGACCGCGGTCTCTACACGGTGGTCCTGCCCGAAGCGGATACGGGACGCGGCGGGCAGCGCCGCGTCGGCGAACTCGATGAGGAGATGGTCTACGAGTCGCGCGTCGGCGACGTCATCACCCTCGGCACGTCCACCTGGCAGATTCAGGAGATCACGCGCGACCGCGTCGTCGTCACCCCCGCCCCCGGACGCACCGCACGCCTGCCGTTCTGGCACGGCGAGGAGACGGGCCGCGACGCCGGCTTCGGCCGCGCCAAAGGACGGTTCCTGCGCGAGACGGCCGCCGGTCTCGTCCACGCGTCGTCGCAGCGGCCGGAAGCCGAACCGACCTTCACGCCGCCCATCCTGCATCGTCTCAAAGCCGACGGCCTCGACCGCAACGCCGTCGACAACCTCGCCCGGCTCCTCGCCGAACAGCAGGCCGCCACCGGCGTCGTCCCCTCCGACGAGACCATCGTCGTCGAACGCTGCCCCGACGAGGAGGGCGACTGGCGCGTCATCATCCACTCGCCGTACGGCCGCCGCGTCCACGAACCGTGGGCGATGGCCGTCACCGCACGGCTCACGCAACGCTACGGCTTCGACGGGCAGGCGTACGCGGCCGACGACGGCATCGTCATCCGCATCCCCGACGGCGTCGGCGAAATCCCCATCCGAGATCTGCTCCTGTTCGATCCGGACGACCTCACGCGCATCATCGAAACCCAAGTGGGGGAGAGCGTGCTGTACGCCGCCCGGTTCCGCGAATGCGCCGCACGCTCCCTGTTCCTGCCGCGCACCGAACCAGGCAGACGCGTGCCCCTCTGGCAGCAGCGCCTGCGCGCCGCCCAACTGCTCAACGCCGCCCGCATGCGCCGCAACTTCCCGCTCCTGCTCGAAACCGCGCGCGAATGTCTCCAGGACGTCTACGACCTCGACGCGCTGCGCTCGCTGATGACCAGATTGAACGGCGGCGCCGTCACTCTGAAAGAGACGACGACGGACACGCCGTCGCCGTTCGCCGAGAACCTGTTGTTCGGTTTCGTCGGCTCGGTCATGTACCAGTACGACGTGCCGCAGGCAGAACGTGGCGTGCGTCTGCTCTCGATGGATCCCGAAGTGCTGGAGAAGCTGCTCGGCACGACCGACATGGCCACCGTGCTCGACCCGGACGTCATCGCCGCGGTTGAAGGGGAGCTCGCCGAGCGCACGTTCTGGAACGAGCTCGCGCCCGACGATGTGACCGGTCGTGTGACCCGGTACGCGAAGACCCATGGGCCGTTCACCGCGGAGCGGATGATCGGGGACCTGCGGCTCGATGCGGCCGACGCCGTGCACGCGCTCGACGAACTCGCGCAACGCGGCGAACTGCTGTCCGGGCATTTCGTCGACATGCACGGCGACGGGCGCGACGGTCAGGACGGCGGTCAGGGCGGTCAGGGCGGTCAGGGCGGCGGTGATGACGGCGAATCGCGTGGCGATGCGGGATTCCGGACGGACGCGACGCAATGGCTCCACAAGGACGTGTTCCGGCGCATCCGCGCACGGTCGCTCGCCAAGGCGCGCGAAGCGGTCAAACCGGTGGAACCGGCCGCCTACCAGTCGTTCCTGCTCGACCGGCAGGGCGTCGGTCCGGTAGGCGGCGAACGGTACGAGGGCGCGGACGGGCTGATGCGCGTCATCGAACAATTGGAGGGCGTCGCCTTGCCTGCGGGCACATGGGAATCGGCGGTGTTCCCCGCACGCGTGGCCGGATACTCGCCCGCGATGCTCGACGAGCTGCTCGCCGGCGGCGAGATCGTCTGGGTCGGTTCCAAAACCGGCGATACCAAGGCGAACGAACCCGGGCTCGTCACGTTCCACCCGGCGGGTTCGATGCTGCTTGAGACCGGTGACGGCGATGATCCGGCGGGACGCGGCCCGTCATCCGGCATGACCATTCCCGAAGCCATCCTGGCCGTGCTCGCCTCGGGCGGCGCCTACCACGCCTCACAGCTCGCCGCGATGACCCGCGAACGGTGGCGGGCCGCGAACGCAGGTCGGTCGGACGGCGTGTCCGGGTCGGACGGAACGGACGCCACGGCCGGAGCGGACGGAGTGGACGGAACGATGACGGACGAAACCGGGGCGGATGAGACCGTCGATCCGGAGACCGGCGAGATCATCACGATGCCGGCCGTATCCAGACGGCCGTCGCCCGTACGGGACATGCCGGACGGATGGACGCAATCGCAGCCATGGTCCGACAGCCAGTTCGAGGAGGCGCTCTGGTCTCTGGTCTGGCAGGGCAAGGTCACCAACAGTTCGTTCGTCCCCATGCGCGCGCTGGGCGCCGGAACCGGGAAACGCACGGTGCGTGCGCCCGCGCGCGCATCACGCCGACGCATCCGCATGACCGCGCCACGCACACCGATGACGATGGGCGGCCTGTGGTCGGCCGTCGGCGGAGACATGACGGATGCCGACGCGTGCGTCGACGCCGGCACTCCGGAACAGCAGGCGCTCGAACGGGTGGAGATCCTGCTCGACCGGTACGGCGTCATCGCCCAGCCGCTCATCGACAAGGAAAGCGTCCCCGGTGGCTTCTCGGGCCTGTATCCGCTGCTCAAACGCATGGAGGAACATGGGCGGCTCGTGCGAGGCATGTTCGTCCGCGGTTTCGGCGCCGCCCAGTTCGCCGAGAAGGACGTCGTCGACGTGCTGCGGCATATGGGACCGGGGCAGGGCGAGGCGTCCGGGACGGGCCGTGGCATGGACGAGACGGGGCATATGCGTTCGGCCGTGGCCCTCAGCGTGCTTGATCCCGCGAATCTCTATGGTTCCGCAATCGCATGGCCCGCCGTCCCGAAAGGCGCCGCCAAACCGGCAAGGCGCGAGGGCGGCGTCGTGGTGCTCGCGGATGGCAGGCCGGTGTCCTATGCGACACCGAAGTCGAAGCATCTGACAGTGTTCGGGCCAAGCCGGGCCGTGGTGGGAAAGGACGTGACGGAAGAGGGCGCGACGGCGTCGTCGGAGTCGGCGTCGTCGTCGGAGTCGGTGGAACCGTCGGAAACGCCGCATCGGTCGGAACGGGTCGAACAGTCGAAACAGGCCGGACGGTCGAAACGGGTCGAACCATCGCAACAGACGGCATCGGACGGAACCACGTCGGACGGGGCTGTATCGGGCGGGGCGACATCGGACGATGACGCCGCACGGCTGCGTCCCGCATTCGCGGAACTGGCCTACGTGCTGCGCAGGGGAGGACCCGGCACGACCACCTTCGCCGACGTCAACGGCGAACCATTGAACGGGCGCAACCCCTACGCGCGCGTGCTCCACCAGGCCGGATTCACCCCGGTGCCGCAGGGCATGCGGCTGTACTGAAGCGGGAATGCACCATCCGGCATTGTCGGATCTGTTTCGCGGGTCACGTGCCGCCGGCGTCGGCGTTCGGGGCGGATGTCGGTGGCGCCCGGTGTGAGCGGTACGTGGCCGGTGCCGGATGTCGGATCGCCGTCGGCTTCGGTGGACGCCGGATGCCGGACGTCGGATGCCGTCGTCGGCGAAACCGTCTGGTTCAGACGATTGAGGGACGCGTGTCGAGCGTGCAGACGACGCCCGTCTCCTGACGCACCCACTCGATGGCCTGCAACGCGGCGATGTTCCACAGCGCGTGCGGGATGCCGCCCAGATCGGGCTGGTCGGCCCAGAACGTGAGGTCGTCGGCGAACACGGTGACGACCGTGTTCTCGTCGGCCGGCGTGATCATGCGGTGCAGTTTCCGGGCGAGCGTGGCGACGAACTCGTTCGCCGCCGCCAACGTGTCGACGATATGCTGGTCGGCGGTCACCGGCGGTACCACGATCTCCCATGATTCGACGTCGGAGGCGTCCCACTGCGCCGACTCGCCGTCGACCTTCCGCTCGACGGTCACGAACAGCCGTGCGAACTCGCTCGACGTCAAACCCGTGACGCGCCGCCGCGTCTCCAACTCGATCGGTGTCATGACCGGACCCTTCCTGTTGCGGATGTTGCGGAGCTCTCCCGTGTGGAACTATCCCGTGCGGATGCATGGGCATCACCTATGAATTCTCGCACATCCTATAGGTTCGGTCGTGGACAGCCTGTTCGTGGCCTGCGGAATGCCACATTCTATAGAATCGGGCGCTGGAAGTCCTGCTTCCGCTCCGGAAACGTCCGATTCTATAGGTTCGGACGCGGATGGCCTGTTCGTGGCCCGTGGAATGGTGCATTCTATAGAAACGGTTGTTGGAGACGGGTTTGTGGCTGCTGGACCGGCACATTCTATAGGATCGGTCGCAGCGTGTTCGGATAGCGACGACGCACGGAGGCCGCGGTATGCAGCAACGCGATCATGCCGAATACAATCAACGTGATCAGCTGCCAGAGGGAGGAAAGCCTCAAACCAAGCACGATGAACACGGTCATCGGAATCGCTGCGACGAACGTCACCATCGAGAACGAACCTGCCGTGGCCGCATGCGTGGCGAGCAGCATCTGCACGGTGGCGAACGCGAGCACCGCGGGGCCGGCGATCGCGCCGATGGTCCCGAACACCACGGAGAGGACGGTGCCGGAACCGGCATGTACCAACCCCGCCCAGAGGAGATACGCGAACAGCGAACCCGTCATGAACTCCGCGAGCAGCATCGGCAGCAGGCTCTTGCCCAGACAGTAACCAAGCATGGATCGACCCGACCCGCGGTAGTTCTCCAACGTGCCGTCCGCGAGCAACGTGGCACCCATGTCCATCGTGGTGGCGTTGGAGAACAACGTGTACGCCGACAGCAACGCGGCGACATAGCCATACCAAGGACCGAGCGACTCCAACACCGGCAACGCCTCGAACGAATCGGCACCACGCGGGTCCGAGCCCGCGAGCACCGCCAGCACGACTGGGATGAACAGACAGGCCACGACGACCGCGGCCACACACAGGCGGCTCCTGCGCCACAACAGCCAATCGCGATACAACAATGCCTTCATGATGATGCTCCTTACCGGTATGAAGTTCAGACGGTGGCGGATTCCGTCCCCCTGACGGTGACGCCGAGGCCGAAATCGACGTGGTCGCGCTCGCGGCCGAGCGTGGCGGCACGTTTGAACGCGTCGACGTCGGGGAAATCGGCGAGCATGACGTCCTTGACCAGATGCCTGTCGTCGAGAATGACGACGCGGTTGACGACCTCCCAGCAGTAGTCGAGGTCGTGTGTGATGGTCAGGATCGTGCGACCGTCCGCCTTGAGCTGACGCATCAGGTCGATGAGCAGTTGGCGGGTGATCGGGTCGACCGCGTTGGTCGGCTCGTCGAACAGGATGAGCTTGGGGTCGAAGAGCATGCCCGCCACGATGCCCGCGCGCTTGCGCAATCCGGATGAGAGGTCCCTGACCTTCTTGTCGAGATGGTCCTGGAGTTCGAACGCCCTGACCATTGGCAGTGCGTCCAAGTGCTTCAGGTCGATCGGATGCGGGTCGTCATGCGTGGCGTACAGCATCGCGCGGAACCTCAGGTTCTCGCGCACGGTCATGTTCGCGGAGAGGTTGCCCGAATCGGTGAGCTGGAACACCTCGCGCATCGAATGGAACACGTCGGCGTTGATCGTGGCCGAACCGTGTTGCGGGCGCAGCAGACCCGTGATGACGCCGAACAGGGTGGTCTTGCCCACGCCGTTGTAGCCGAGGATGCCGAGCGACTGTCCGGCCGGCACGTCGAGGTCGATGTGTTCAAGGACCGGCTTGTTGCGCCGATAGCCGAACGTCATGTCCGTGACGCGGACCGCGGTCGGGATGGGGGAGGCGTGCGTCGCGGAAGCGGGGGAGGACGTCGGAGTGGGAGCGGGACCGAGCGTGGGTGCGGTCATGATCATTGCCTTTCCTTTGATGAGTATCGACCACAGGGCCATCGCCAACGCGGCGAGCGTAGGGATGAACGCCGTCACGATGCCTTGCGGACTTGCGATGAAGCCGTGCAGCATGGGCGCGGACAGGTACGAGATCGCCATCAACGCCAGCGACAGCACGGTGATCGGGACGAGCGCGTAGACGAGCTGCGCGGCGAAGTACTGGCGCAAGGGACGTCCGCACGCCCTGGCCGAGGGGATGACGCCGTTGGCGAGGTCGTCGTGGATCGCGTCCAGCGACACCGTGGGCGCCAGACACATGGCGAACGAGACCACGGCGAATCGGTATACGGTGACCGCCATCGGCGAATCCATGCCCGTGGTCGGTATGAGCATGACGAGCAATATCGACATGACGACGCCGAGGACGGCGACGGCCAGCATCGCGGTGTTGTGCCGGATCTGCATGAGGTCCTTGTAGAGAATCGCTTTCATGATGCGCCTCGAGGAGTGATGAAGGGTGATGAAGTGTGATGAAGAGTGATGGGGACTTGGGCGGTGCGAGGGAATCCCGTTTTCGGGCAGGCTTGCGCCGGGGTGGTGATGTAGACGGTGATGCAGGTGATGCATCGGAGGCGGAGCAACGCGAAGAGAGAACGCGTGGATTCAGGCCGGCTTACCGCCCCGCCACAATCTGCCTGAGCGCGGCTACATGCGAGCGGAACGCCGCTTCGCCCTCGGGGGTGAGCCTGACCCACGTGACCTTGTACGCCTTGCTTGTGCCGCCGTCGGCCTTCTTGTCGAGCGTCACGTAGCCGTGCTCGGCGAGGGTCTTCAGGTGTTTGGAGCAGACGGCGTCGCTCACGCCGATGGTGTCGCGCAGCATGTCGAACCGGACGGTGCCGTACGTGTCGAGCAGGCCGCATATCCGCAACCGGACCGGCGCGTGGATCACCTCATTGAAGACGGGTTCCGGATCATCCGATGTCATGGGTCGCCTCCGTTCCGGGAGTGCCGTGCGTCCCTTGCGGTCCGCCCGGCCTGTCCGGTTTGCCCGGCGTATCCGACGCGTCCAGCGCCAGCGGGGTGGTGATGACCTGTGCGTACGCCTCGGTCTGCCGGCGGCTGATCCACGCCGAGACGAGTCCGCATATCGGCGCGAGTGCGACGACCGGCCACCACGGCGCGTAGAGAACGCCGATGAGGAGCATCGCCACGGGTGCGGCGAACACGAACGTCAGGTAGATGGTGAAGACCCGACGGTATCGTCCGTCCTTCAGTAGGCGCTTGTCGGGCCAGAACAGTCTGCCGTTCCATACGCCGATGCCGCTTCGCTTCTGGCCGTATGCCAGCAGGGCGGTGGATAGCGTGACGAGCAGCACCGCGCCGCCGACGTAGAGCCAGTATTCGGCTCGTGTGAACGCGGCGTGCCCGCCCAGCAGAGTCCAGCCCAGAAGCCAGTAGGCGACGGCGTTGATCGTCATGACGGTTCCCGTGAACGCCGCGCTCCATGTCGCCATCGTCGCGGTGACGGGTCGGTCGTTGACTGTTTTGCGGTCCGTGTCCAGCGCGCGCAGCGATTCGAGCGCGTCCAGTGCGTCCGTCCCGTACTCGTCGCGTCCGGTTCCGGGGCCGGTGTGCGCCAAGTCGGATGATACGGCGTCGCGTATGTCGTCTGTCATGATGATGCCTCTCTGGGAACGAAACCACTTTCCGTTGTGGAAAACAATATCACTTTCCGCAACGGAAACAAGTTTCGTTCCGTTGTGTCCGCATCACGACGACGAACGGGCGATGAACGTATCGTTCATCGGCCGTCGGTCCGCGAGGCGCGTCCCATGTGGCGCACCAACCGGAGCTGGTGACGGACTGCATGGCGGATCTCGTGGGTTTCACCAATCGCGATGATGTACCGGTGCTGATGCAGTGTGCCATCGCTCATGCGCAATTCGAAACCATCCACCCGTTTGCTGACGGCAATGGCCGTTGCGGTCGTGCCTTGGTTATTGAGCAAACCACAGGCCGAACGGTCGGTAAGGCGTCTTGAGGAGGCCGGGGTATTGACGCGTCGTGGGGGGGATGCGCCGCAATGTCATTTGGGAGCATTGTGGGATTCTGAATGTGCTTGACGATTATGCGGCCGGTCTGCGGTGAAGGTAGCCATCGCGGCTCTGATGCGTATCGGAACTACAGCACGCGGTATTGCCCGTCGCGTTTGGTCATGATGAGGCCGGCGTTGCGTAGTTTGCGGTCAAGGGATTCGACGCCGCGGCGCACCAGGCCTTCCTGTGTGAAGTATGAGCCGCCGGCGGCGTGCTGGAGTTCGTCGAGCCCGACGAACCGGCCGCTCGCGCGCACCAGCGTCTCGAGGATGTCGTATTCGAGGCGGGAGAGTGGCATCGCGTTGCGCGTGCTTGCGAAATACGCCTTGCGGTTTTTAAGGTCCAGTGTGAGGTCTCCGCGGATGAGCATCGTGCCCATGCCAGCGCCGGACGATTCGCGCGCGAGCATCTCCACGTAGGAGAGCAGTTCGGTGTCGGAGAACGGCATGCGGAGCGTTGCGTCCGGTGTCGTTGTGGGGTTGGCGGCCGGATCCGCGTTGTCGGCTGTGCCGCCGGACAGGTTCCGGCGCAGCGACGTGGTGGCGAGCAGCAGCGTCCGTATCGACGGTTGTGCGGTCTTCATGGTTGCGATGACGGTCGGCGAATCGACGATGGCGATGTCGAGCGTCGCGGGTTGCGTTGCGTCCGTCGTTCCGGTTGTTCGGTTCGCTGTGCGGGGTGTCGTTCCGGCCGATACGGTGCCGTTCGCGCCGTCCGTGTCGTTCGCGGCTGCGACGGCATCGTCGGCAGGTCCGGCGAGCGTTGCCGTCAGTGCGGAGACGGCCGATTCCGGTGACGCCATGTTCTTCGGTTCGATGGCGTCGACCGTGTATCCGGCTTTGCCGAGCGTGTTTCGGATCGCCTGCGACAACGCCGCGTTGGCTACCGCGACCAGAATTCTCATAGGACTCGCCTCCCGCACACCAGTGTAGTAGCCGCGCGCCCGCCTCCTGTCTCAAGCGGTATGACGTCGGTGCATGTCGATTCGTCGTTGATGGACCTGCGATGTGGTTTGTTGGCTGGTTTCCGGTGTTGTTTTTGGTGTTTTCGACACGCCGGTGGTTTGTTGTGTTTCCGGGGTTTGTGGGGTGTTGTGGTGGGGTGGGGTTGCGTTGGTTGGGGTTTGCGTGTAAGTTGTTCTTTCGCTGCCGCCGAGCGGTTCCGGCCGGGGTTCTTCCGGTTCGGGGTTGGTTTTGGTGTGTGTGGTGGTTT
>NZ_JAHBBF010000034.1 GCF_019331725.1 Bifidobacterium saguinibicoloris | reverse complement strand
AAGAACAACTTACACGCAAACCCCAACCAACGCAACCCCACCCCACCACAACACCCCACAAACCCCGGAAACACAACAAACCCTCGGCGTGTCGAAAACACCAAAAACACGACAACAAACCCACCCACCCCACAACAAAACCACTGAAGAAAAGACCCAATCCACCCACACCCGGCGTGTCGCACGATACCGATCACCTCGTAACAGCAACCTGGCCACATTGGCAAGCGGGCACTCAGACGGCCTTACACACAAGGCGGCTGATACAGACACCGGTATCGTCAATTTCCGATAACGTACCTTATGTCAGATAAGACGTGGCAAGCAGAGAATCGTCCGGCAGCGGTGCCGTAAGCGATCCGGATTCCGTTGGTTACGCACAACGGCGATCCGACACGGATGGGACACCAGCGGATCATGCAGACATCAACAATGCCGACCGTGACGGTAGCAAGCTATGCCACGTTGAAGAAATCCGTGTCGACGGCCTTCACTTCGTAGGTCTTCAACGTACTGACGCCGACCCCATAGTCAATCATCAATCCGGCGAGAGAAGCACCATCGACAAGCACGAGCTTCTGTCCCCGAATCCCCTCCGCATATTCACGCGCAGCCTTGGAGAACCGCGCCGTCGTGATGAACAGTCCCCGGTCCGCGCCTCTTCCTGAAAGAGCGCCGACGAATGCCTGAACCTCAGGTCGTCCGACTGTCCTATCGAGATCCCAGCGTTTGGCCTGATAATACACGCTGTCGAATCCGAGACGGTCCTCTTTGACGATGCCGTCGATTCCCTCGTCACCACTCTTCTTGGTGACCTCGGCCGCACTGTCCGGCGTTTCACCATACCCCATGGCGATAAGAAGCCTGCCCACGAGATGCTCGAAGAAGTACGGGCTTTGCGCCATGACAGCCTGGAGCAGCTCGTCAGCGAGAGCGTCGCGCAATTCATGTGCCGCCGTTTCCATGATTTCCTGAGGGGATGCCGATGAATCCTCTCCATCACGCTGCTCTTCCGCTGGGATTCCGTCTGGGCCGATAGAGCTGCACCCTGCATCCGTCGCGTCGTGGGTCTTCCGCGATGCGACGGGTGCCGTGTGGCTTGGTGGGTGTGGTCCCGTCCGGGGCACGCGCGCGTGGTCGCGTCTGCGTGTGCCGGGTTTGGTGTCCGGTCGGCGTGTGTGTTTGGGCGTGTATATGTGAAGAGGACCCCTGGGAGCGTGGTGCTCGACCGGGGGTCCTCGTGAGTATGAATGCGGCGGCGTGCTACTCTCCCACACCC
>NZ_JAHBBF010000033.1 GCF_019331725.1 Bifidobacterium saguinibicoloris | reverse complement strand
GCCACCCCCACCACCCGCCCGCTGAAGCTCAAGCGCCTCCAGTGCGTGCGTTTCGCCCATCCGGAACCGTTCCTGCCGTTGGAGCCGTTGGACGCGAACCCCCGCTTCACGGTACCGGTGATCTTCGCCGCGGACGACGACTACGTGCCGGTGCTGGCCACGGCGGTCACGTCGATGCTGCGCAACGCCAACCCGGACCGCCACTACGACGTAATCGTGCTGGAACGCGACATCACGGAGGAGAACCGGCGGACGCTGGCCGCGGACCTCGAACGGTTCCCGAACGCCACGATCCGCTTCTACGACGTGGGCCGCGCCATCGCCAGCTACCACCTGTCCGACGAGGACGACTACGCCGGCCCAACCGGCCCAACCACCCAAACCGGCCGGACCGACAACCCTAGCGGACCCGACGGCCGCAACGGCACCGCCGCACCCGCCGTCGGCCCGCTCGCCGCGCGGCACGCCGTCGCGGCGACGGCATCGCCCTTCACGTCCGAATCGCTGGCCGCGGACCATCGTCTCGCCGCGGAGACCTGCTACCGCTTCGTCATCCAGGACGCGCTGCCCTTCTACACGAAGGTGCTGTACCTGGACTGCGACGTCGTGGTCAACGGCGACGTGGCCGAACTGTACGACACGGACCTCGAGGGGCACGCGGTGGGCGCGGTGCCGGACCTAGACTTCCTCGGAAACCTGAACCGGAAGGACGGCCGGGCGGCCGCATACGCGTCGGGGCCGCAGTCGCGCCTGCACATGCGGGACCCGTTCGGCTACTTCCAGACCGGCGTGCTGGTGATGGACCTGGAGCGCATGCGCGAGCTGCATACGGTGCCGGAGTGGCTGCGCCTGGCGCGCAGCCCGCGGTTCATCCACCACGATCAGGACGTGCTCAACATGGAGTGCGAGGGCGACGTGACGTATCTGCCGTTCGCGTGGAACGTGCTGCATGACTGCGGCGGCCGCATGCATGGCATCTTCCGGTTCGCGCCGGCGGAGGCGTATCGCGGGTATGTGCAGGCGCGTCAAGCGCCGAAGATCGTGCATTATGCGGGCCACGACAAGCCGTGGACGAATCCGTGGTGCGATTTCGGCCCGCTGTACTGGAGCTACGCCCGTCTGACGCCGTTCTCGCTGCAGGTGATGGCGATGCTGGCGGACGTGGCGAAGCCGAAGCGCGCCGTGTTCCACGAGCGTGCGATCGCGGAGGACAGTCCGGTCCGCAGGTACGTGGACAAGGTGGCGCCGCTTGGCTCCCGTCAGCGCGAGGCGATCAAGGTGATCGCCCGTCGTATCCAGGGCAAGCAGTAGGCGACGCGTCGGGCGCGGCCGGGTACGCGTGCGGCGGACGGACCGGCACCCGCACGCACCCACGCACCCCGCAC
>NZ_JAHBBF010000032.1 GCF_019331725.1 Bifidobacterium saguinibicoloris | reverse complement strand
TCGTTGTCTGTATGGTCGTTCAGCACGTTATCGCAGGTGTTCAGGCGACGAGCCCGAGCTCGACGCGTTTGTCCATGATGCTCATGCCGTATTCGGTCTTGATGCGCTTGTCCCTGTACCAGACCATGTACTCGTCCAGCATCGCGGCGAACTCGTCGATGGAGACGCCTTGGAAGCCGCGCTTGTGGAGGAACTCCTGCTTGAGCCGTCCGAAGAACCCCTCAGCGGCCGCGTTGTCCGGGCTGCACTCCTTCGCGGTCATCGACCTGGCCTGCCCGTGGTCCGTGCAGATGCGGATCCATTCGGGCCACCGGTAGCGGCAGCCCCGGTCCGAGTGGATGACCGGCGTCTCGCCCGGTCTGAGCGTGGCGCACGCGGTCTCGAGCATCCCGTTGGCCAGGGCGGCGTTCGGGCTCGCGCCGATCGTCCATGCGACCGGCATGCCGTCGAAGCAGTCGATGACCGGCGACAGGTACACCTTGCCCGCGGGGATCGAGAACTCGGTGATGTCCGTGGCCCACAGCCGGTTCGGCGCGGTGGCGTGGAAGTCCCGGTCCACGAGATTGGCCGGCGCGCCGCCGATCTCGCCCTTGTACGAGCTGTAGCGCTTCGCGCTCTTGAACACGGGCACGAGCCCGTGAGCCGTCATCAGGCGCATGACCCGCTTGGCCGACACGACGACGCCCGCGCTCCTGAGCTCGAGGTGGATGCGCTTGTACCCGTAGCGTCGCCTGCTGTTCTCGAACGCCTCGCGTATCAGGGCGAGCGGCCCCTTGTCCTTGTCGGGACGGTTCATGGCCTTGAGCTGGTAGTAGTACGTGCTGCGCGCGATGCCGACCTCCGCCAGCAGGCTCTCCGCGTCGGCGTGCAGCGCCTCACTGACCTTTTTGACCAGAAGGGCCTTTTCTCGGTTGGTCAGGTTGTCCGGGTCTGCGCCCGGCTCTTTTCCCACCAGTTCCGCCGAACCCCTCATGATCGCCAATCGGATCTCCATGGCCCGCTGTTCGGCGCGCAGACGCTCGAGGTCGGCGCGCAACGCGGCGATCTCGCCGCGCAGCGCGTCCGGATCGTCCTGCGGCGAGGAATCCCCGCGCCCCCCCCCGGTTCCCTCTTCGCCACCATGAGTCCTTTCGAGCCGCCGAGCAGTTGACGCTTCCAGTTTCGCACGACCGAAGAATCCACACCCACCGCCCGTGCGGCCTCGCGCGAGCTCGATTCGCCGGACGCGACCCTGAGCACCGCCTCACGCTTGAGCGTTTCTGGGACCGGTCCGCGCCTGATACGGCGTTCGCCCCGCGCGAGCCCGTCGATCCACGCGGCCAGCACCTCCTTGCTCGGATACCCCATCCGGCGCATCGTACGGCTCGCCCGCCGACCATGCGTCAGGTAATGGTCCACGGCCGCGCGCTTCCGCTCCTGCGTATAACGCGCATACCGTTCGCCCCGCCGCGAGGGCACACCCGTCTCCCGCTCCTCGAGCCAGTCCCGATGCCACATGCGCAACGCCACCCGGCTGGGATACCCCAGCTCCCGGATCACATCCGCCGCGCAGCACTCGTACTGCACGTACAACTCGACCGCACGCCGCCGCTGCTCCCTCGTATACCTCGCCACGATGGGCTCCTCCCGGATCACAGTCCAAGAAAACGGCACCACCTCG
>NZ_JAHBBF010000031.1 GCF_019331725.1 Bifidobacterium saguinibicoloris | reverse complement strand
TGTGTCTGTTCAATAGAAAGTGGGCCGTGTGAGCGTGTGGAAAGTCTCCATGTGAGCGGCAGGATTTAGTCCACTTCGGCGTGTGGTGAGAAATGAACACCGGCCCGTCCTGCCCGGACTAGTTTCCCGAGTTGAAGTCGGTTTCTCGGGAAAGGAAAGGAATGACGGTACCGGTGTCCGTGCAACAACGTATCAGAGTGCTTGACGCGCGTGGCGTGTCATGGCGGCATATAGCCAAGGAGGTGGGCGTGGCCCGCGACACCGTCGCGAAATACGCCGGGAAGGAGGATTGCTCTCCCGAGCCGGAACACCCGGCATCGAGGCCGTCGAAGCTCGACCCGTTCAAGGCGACGGTCGACGGATGGTTGGAGGCGGACCGGTTCATGCCGCGCAAGCAGCGGCACACCGCCAAACGCGTGTACGACCGGCTCGTCGCGGAGAAGGGCTACCAGGGCTCGTACTCGCCGGTGCAACGGTATGTGAAGCGGTGGAGGCAGGAGCATCGGCTCCCGGAGGAGGGGTTCCTGGAACTGCAATGGCATCCGGGCGAGGCGCAGGTCGATTTCGGCCTGTCGCAGGCCGTGATCGGCGGGGATCGAATCGACGTGCATTGCCTGGTCGTCACATTCCCGTATTCGAACATGCGCTACTGCGTGGCTTTGCCCGGCGAGAACGCGGAATGCGTGTGCACGGGGCTGCGTATGGTGTTCGAGCACGTCGGCATGGCCCCGTCGGTGCTGGTGCTCGACAACGCCACCGGCGCCGGCCACCGGGTCGCGTGGGACAAGGTCAGCGTCGTCAAGGTGTTCGAGCTGTTCATAGCGCACTATCGGCTGGAGACGCGGTTCTGCAACCCGAACTCGGGCAATGAGAAGGGCAGCGTGGAGAACGCGGTCGGGTTCCTGCGGCGCAACATCATGGTGCCCCTGCTCAACGCGGAGTCGTATGCCCAATTGACCCGGTACACGCTGGAACGGTGCGACGCGATGGCCGAGACGGCGCATTACCGTAAGGGCGCGCCGATCGGGGAGCTGTTCACCGAGGAACGGGCCGAGATGAGGCCGCTGCCCTCCAAACCCTATGACGCGGTCAGATGGGAGGTCAGGAAGGCCGACGGGGATGGGCGCGTGCAGGTCGACGGCAACTACTATCTCGCCGGTCCCTCATGGCGCGGCTGGACCCTCGACATCGGGCTGCGCGCGTTCGACGTGACGATCCGCACCCAGGACGGGCGCACCTGCGCCAGGCTGCCGCGCGTATACGGCGACGCGCCGGCCACGGTGCGCAATCCCGCCACGCTCCTGCCCGCACTGAGCCGCAAGACCCGCGCGTGGGGCGATTCCATCATTCGTGACGATTTCCCCGACAAGCTCCGTCTCGCGATCGACCACATGGATGCCAAGGCGCGCAGGGCCACGTTCCGTCTCATCGACAAGACCAGCGGCGCATCCGGTTTCGAGGCCGCCGTCCAGGCCGGCGAACACCTGATCGAACAGGGCCATCCGCTCGACGAGGCGAGTCTGGCCACCATGGCCCGGCGCATCGCCGCCGGCGAGAAACCGTACGAGCAGACCGCTCCCGACCTGACCGGATACGACGTGTTCATGCGGCCTCGCGGGACACGGGAAAGGAAGGAGGCGTGAACATGGGAACCCACAGGCCGTCGGTCGTCATGCCCGACATGAAACGCCGCCGCGCCTCCACCGGCGAGAAGATCGAAACGATCATGGACCTCGCGCGCCGCATGCCCCTGACCCGCCAGGTCCTCGCCGACCAGCTCGCCCACGCCACACCAAGCCAGATGGAGTTCATGGAATCATGGATGACGGCCGAGATCGAGTCCCGGGAACGCTCCAAACGCTCCCGGCTCCTGAAACAGGC
>NZ_JAHBBF010000030.1 GCF_019331725.1 Bifidobacterium saguinibicoloris | reverse complement strand
CCGGCCGGAACCGCTCGGCGGCAGCGAAAGAACAACTTACACGCAAACCCCAACCAACGCAACCCCACCCCACCACAACACCCCGCAAACCCCGGAAACACAACAAACCACCGGCGTGTCGAAAACACCAAAAACACGACAACAAACCCACCCACCCCACAACAAAACCACTGAAGAAAAAGACCCATTCCACTCACACCCGGCGTGTCGCGGAACGGGCCGCCAGCGAAACGAACCGGACAAGACATGCCGAACCGCGTCGCGGAGAAGCCGGTTCGCGAAACAGGACGGCACCCCGCGACCCGACTGCATCACGAAACGGCCCCTCGGCGAAACAACCAGACAGCCAATGCCGGAACCGCTTCACAAACCATCCCCTCAGCGAAACGCACCGTCACGCCCCCACCGAACCGCATCGCCAACAGGCCACCCAGCGAAACGAATCGGCGCCACCCCACCGAACCAACTCCCGAGCGGAGTGCCGGCCGGAGACACGCAGAATCGCCCGGATCGGCAGTCGGAGGCGACCACGCGTCACGCGGCCCCGGTCCCGCCGATGGCGATGAGCACCGTCAGCAACGCCACGAACGCGACGGGCGCGGCCATGACGGCGAGCACCCACGCCGAGACGACGCGGACGACGGCCCAGACCATCCGACGACGACGAACCGCCGGATCCACCGCCGCTCCCGAACCCGGCCCCGGTACCAGGTCCGCCTTCGTCACGGACACCAACGACAGCACGAACGCGACAAGCCACAGCAGCACACCCGCCGCATACATCGCGAGCGATATGGCCGGCAGGACGACGGCGTCGGCCGGGAACAACGAGGAGACGGCATCGTAGAATGGGCTCCACCACAGAGCCGCCACCGGAGCGACCAGGACGAACCCGCAACCACGAAGCACGACGACAGCACGCGAGACCATGGCACCATGGTCCCACGCCGGGAGAACAGGACGCCCGCGCGCCCCTCCACGCACCGTCGCCCGCCCCTACCATCCCTCCACGCACCGTCGCGACGGGTTATCCCGACCGTGAACCATGCGCCACGGAAGCCCCGGGAACTGTGATAATGGACGCATGGGAACAACACATGATCTCGACAACGAGACGATCCAGACGCTGCTGAACCGTCGTTCCATCCGCAAGTTCAAGCCCGATCCGATCGACGACGACACCCGCGCGGTGCTGGAGACCGTCGCGCAGCGCGCCGCCTCCAGCCAATACCTCAACGACTGGTCCGCGATCCGCGTGACCGACCCGGCGCTCAAGGCGAAGTTCGCCGAGTTCGGCCGCCAGCCGTACATCGCCGAGGCGCCGCTGCTGTACCTGTTCGTCATCGACGAGCAGCGCAACGCCCGCATCGCCGAACGCCAGGGCGTCGACACGTCCTCCCCCGACTGGTGGCTCGCCGCCAGCTATCACTTCACGCAGGCGCAGAACGACGCCGTCCTGGCGCTGCACGCGATGGAGACCGCCGCATACTCGCTGGGACTCGGCTGCGTGATCCTCGGCTCCGTACTCAACGACATTCCCGGCCTCATCGAGGCATGCAGGCTGCCGGAGTACACGTACCCGGTGCTCGCCCTCGCGATCGGCGAACCCGACCAGGCGCCCGCGCTGAAGCCGCGCATGCCGCGCTCGATGCAGTTCTTCGACAACGTCTATCCCGCCGACGCCGACGCGGCGCTGTCCGGATTGGACGGGTTCGACGCGACCGTCCACGAATACTACGACCTGCGCAACACCGAACGCCCCGTCGACGCGTTCAGCGCGCAGATCGTCAAGGCCGGCGGTCAGGACACCGGCAACAAGCCGCTGCTCACCAACGCCGAAGCCCAGGGATTCCGTCTGGGCCGATAGGCCGGCGATGCATCCGTCACGTCGCGGGTCTTCCACGATGCGACGGGTGCCGTGTGGGTTGGTGGGTGTGGTCCCGTCCGGGACACGCGCGCGTCGTCGCGTCTGCGTGTGCCGGGTTTGGCGTCCGGTCGGCGTGTGTGTTTGGGCGTGTGTATGCGAAGAGGACCCCTGGGAGCGTGGTGCTCGACCGGGGGTCCTCGTGAGTGTGATGCGGCGGCGTGCTACTCTCCCAC
>NZ_JAHBBF010000003.1 GCF_019331725.1 Bifidobacterium saguinibicoloris | reverse complement strand
CCATAGGGGCGGCCCGTGGGAGCGTCGGACGGGGGACGGACGGCGGTATGGCCGGCGATGGCGGCGTGTGCGCGAAGTTTTGAACCCCGCGTACTTCTCGGAGACCTCACCGGCGGTCTCGCCCACGCCGGAACCCACCCCACCCCCGGTATGTTGGTGGCGGTGCCCGGCGACGCGGCCACGGTGTTTGCCTCGCATCCGTCACGAACGCGTGTCATCGCCCGTCGTCCTTGCTGCCGCAACGGTTCCGGCCATTTTCGCAACAGAAGGCGGGACCGGGTTTCGTCGCGTGTGCACGAACGGGCGTGCTGTCCACCGGTCATAGGCAGTCACGTTCGGAGACTTCCCCCACGGGGGTCGCGTCGCCTTCGGCTGGGATCGTGGCGGCGCGTCCGTCTCGCGTGACGCGTCCGTGCCGGCCGCTGCCGGCGTCGGCGCGCGCACCCCTCGCGCGCGCATGATGGGGTGCCCCGTCGCGGGGAGAGGGGAAGCGCGGGCATGCGGATAGTGTCCCGGCCGCGAAGACGCCGACGATTCCACCGCCCTTCCCGGTTGTCGGCGGCTCCAATGGCCGGCGAGCGCAGCGCGCGTGACACGTCGTGTGCGCGGTGAATCTCGTTGTCGTCGCGTGGTTGCTGCCGGTGCCCTCGCCCGCGTGTGCCCCGTATTTCGTCCCGGTGGCGTCGTCTAGGCGCGTCCCGTATGCCGTGATGGGGGTTTCCCGTGTCGTGGCTGTCGGGCGTTCTATGGGCCGGTTTCGTGACGGGGCGTGATGGGCGGTGCCGGTGCCGCGTCGTGTTGTGGTGATCGCCGGTGCTTGCTGCCTGTTGTCCCCGACGATTCACGCCGGGACGGATGTGGCGGGCGTTTCGTGGGTGTGTTCGCGTGGTCGTTGCGGGTGCTGTCCCCGTCGTATCGGGTAGGTTCGTCTACCTCTTCGCGCGTAGGTGGGGTGATATGCGCCCTCTCCATGCTGTGACCGTTGCCATGGGGCGCGGTCGGTGCTCGTCGGTGTGCGCTGTTGCCGGTGCCGCCCGAATGACGCGCCGGTGAATAGGGTGCCCAAATCGGCATCCTTGCTTTATTCAGATTGGATTCTCTTGGATTCTATTGGATTACTTGTATTAGGGGTGTCCGAATCGGGCATCCTATGTGACCCGAATCAGGCATCCTATGTGACCCGATTTAGTCACCCTTTGTGACCTGAATCAGGGCGTAAAGGGTGCCCGATTCAGGTCGCATATTCATGTGTGACGGGGTGCTTCGTTCCGCTAAGGGTGCCCGAATCGGGCACCCTTACGACGGCATGGGAAAAGGGGTGTCCGAAACGGATGCCCCCGAGATGCCGGCGAGCGCCAATCAGGTCTTTTCCGGTCCTTGCCATTGGTCGTACATCTCGGCGACGTGCAGACGATAGGCGGCTGTGCTGCCTTTGTGCCCCGGTGAAACGCGCTCGATAATGCCTATGCCGGCGAGTTTCCGAACGTGTTCCGCGAACTTGCGCGGGCTGATACCGAGGGTGTCGCAAGACTTTTCGCGCGACTCGGTGAACAATTGGGCCGGATCTCCCTTCTTGGTCTGTCCATACCGCCGTTCGTCGCCTACGCCCATGCCGCCGTTGTCCCATGCCCTTAGCGCCATGTGCTGCAATACGAGCCGGGTGGTAGCGGCGAGCTTGAGTCGGTCGCGGCCTCCCAGCCATTCCGCTTGCTCGATTAGTCTCTTACCCATCCGTCACCGCCGTTCGCGCTCGCCGGCTGTCGGGTGGTAATATGGGCGTCGTCACCGAAGCCCCGCCCCGTGCGGGGTTTTGTTTGTTCCGGGGCGGCATGTGTCACGCTCCGACCGTTGCTATGGTGTGGGCTTGCATCCATGCTTCCACGACGTCGGATTTGTAGACGACGCGCCTCTTGCTCAGGCGGATGAACGTGGGACCGCGTCCCGTATAGCGCATGTTGTTCAGGTATTTCGTGCTCACTCCCAGCATTTCGGCGGTCTGTGAGTTCGTGAGCGTCTTGGATGCCGTGTCGGGCGTGTTCCTCGCCGCCGCGTTAGTAGTGTGGCTCATTGAGTCCTCGTTTCCTGTGGTCAGGGCGCGGCCGTGCCGCGTCGGGGGCTTGCGGGGCTTCGCCGGCTGCTACCCGGTGAGGCCCTTTTTTTCGTATCCGGTCGTACCGGAGTGTTTATCACATTAGCCAATGTTTGACACGATGGTAAAAGTATGCCTACAATCGGCGTGTTGTTGTTTTGACAGACAAAAGGCTTCGGTGACACGATGACTCAAACGACGGATACCCCTGTGTCCACATTCGGGCAACGCTTGCAGCGCTGCCGCAAATCCCAGAAGATAGGCGCGGAAAAGCTTGCCGAAATGGTGAACGCCGAATATGGCGAAGGAACCACCACGCGAAGCGTCATCACCGCGATAGAGACCGGCCGCAAGCTGGAAGGCGTGACCATGGCCGAAGTACTGCGCTTCGCCCATATGCTTCACGTCTCGCCGCTATGCCTCATTATCGACCTCGAACAACCGTTCTTGCGCGCTGATTTCCCCGGGTTCGATGGGCTATGCAACTATCAAGCCATGCGGCGTATGACGGGCGGTGTCGTTTTCGACAGGTTTACGGAGTCGTACCCGGAATACATGCGCAAGGGACAACGAATCGGGTTGGCGCTTGACGATGCCGTGAGAAGCCGCGCGTCTGTGATTTCTTCGCTAAAAGAGTTGGAAGAGACCGAATCAGGTAAACGCCAAGTCGATTACGTTGCAGAATCCCGTGAAATAGGCCTTAGCGCTGCCGAGTTGGCCGCGATAGAGGAACAGGAACAATGGGAAACCCGGCAATCCATGTGTGTCTCATTGGGGGGTTTCGTGGAACAAAGGCAAATCCTCATTGATGAAGGCGTGATAATCCCCGATGCGAAGAGCGGCCTTGCGGCGAGATTCACGGAATCGGCAGTAACCTTACTGCAAAACAAAGTCGCCCCCTATAAAGTCACGGTACCCCGTTTCGATTCCGAAGACATGTGGGGTGATGCCCTGTGAGTGTCATCGAAGAAAAGTCGAAAGACGGCGTCTTCAAGTACTCCGCCAAGAAGTTCCCCAAAGGTTACGGCTTCGGATTCCGCTACACCGATCGCCAAGGACGGGAACACAAGCGGCGTGGTTTCGAGCGCCGCATAGACGCGCAACGAGAACGTACGCGAGTATTGGCCGAAATGAACGCCGGGAAATACATCGACCCACAACGCGGCCGCTGCACCGTCGCCGACCTCGGCACGGCATGGCTGGAAGCCAAGAAAAGCGTTGTCAAACAAGCCTCATACGACAAATACGCAAGCCTGTGGAACTGCCACGTGAAGCCGAAATGGGGCGCGGTCGCCGTATCCGACGTGACCCACGGCGACGTGCAGCGCTGGGTAAGCGACCTCGCCGGCCGGTACAGCAGCAAACAGACGCGCGGCATCGTGAGCGTACTAGGCATGGTGCTACGTCAGGCCGTGCGAGACAAACGAATCGCCGAAAACCCGTGCGACGGCATCGAACTACCCCGCGCCGAAGTTCAGAAGCCCCGCCGATATCTCACCATGCGGCAGCTGCTCACACTCGGTACGACGGCGAGCGCTCGCAAACGTTGCGATTACTCAACCATGGTGCTGTTCATGGGTACCACTGGTATGAGATTCGGTGAAACCACCGCGTTGCGTGTGAAGAACATCGACCTTGCCAAGGGCACTGTGCGCGTCTGCGAAAACGCCGTGTGGTCTGAGAGCGGGTGGCATCTGAACACCGCGAAGAACGGCGACGATAGAACGGTGGTGTTCCCCAAGGGGCTGTTAGGCGAGCGACTGCGCAAGGCGTGCGAGTTCAAGGACTCCGACGCCCTCGTGTTCGAGCGTCCCGGCGCGCTCAACGATGGGCGTCACCTGACCGAAGCCGACTACATGCGCCCGCCTGACAGGCGCGACGGGTGGTTTGCGGTCTCCGTGGAAGAGGCCGGCTTACCGCCTATGACGCTGCATGATCTACGGCACACGGCCGTGAGCCTTGCCGTTCACGCGAAGGTGCCGGCGAAGGTGGTTCAGGCCATCGCGGGACACAAGACGTTCTCCATGACGATGGACTACTACGCCGATCTATTCACGGATGACCTTCATGTGTACGGCGAAGCGCTGGACAGGGAAGCGGCGAAGGCTCAAGAAGCGCTCATTCAAGAGGCCATGTGCGAGCCGTCCAATACCGTTGCCGTCCAAATTCCGTCCAAAACGACTCAACCCGGAAAACAGAAAAGCGCCAAAAACCTTGGGTTTCAGCGCTTTTCGTGGCTCTCGCCGCGAGTACCCCCAGAGAGAGTCGAACTCTCGTTGTCAGATTGAAAGTCTGGTGTCCTAACCGTTAGACGATGGGGGCGTGACAACTCGCCCAACAATACGCAAGCTGTCGCCGTTGCGCAAGCCCGGCGTGTCGTCGGCCGTTGCGGTCGCGCCCGGTCGTGCCTGATTGTGTCCGGTCGTGTCTGATCGTGTCCGGTCACGCCTTGCGGTAGGTGAAGTCGTGGATGACGCGTCCGGCCTCGAGGCCCTTTCGCTCGAAGTTGGTGAGCACGCGTCCCTCGAACCGCGGCGACTCGGGGAAGTCGGCGTGTGGCATGTCGGCCGCGAGGTCGGCGTTGCCCTTGCCTACGTGTCCGGTGGGCAGGCTCACGGTGACGCCGCCCTCGTTGCGCCAGCCCTCGAGTCCGTCCATCACCTCGTGCACGTGCAGGGCGTAGTCCTCGATGTCGGTGGCGATGCGCCATGCGCCGCCGTCGGTCAGGGTGCGGCGCACGTCGGCGGCCAGCGCCGGCTGGACGATGCGACGCTTGTGGTGCTTCTTCTTCGGCCAGGGGTCGGGGAAGAAGGTCCAGACCTCGGCGGCGACGCCGTCGGCGCACGCCTTGAACAGTTCGGGGGCGTTGACCTGCGCGACGCGCAGGTTCGTCAGGCCGCGTTTGCCGGCGAGCAGCAGCGTGTGCGCCACGCCGGGCTCGTAGACCTCGAGCGCCAGGAAGTTCTCGTCCGGGTGGGCCTCGGCGGCCGCGACGACGTTCTCGCCCTGTCCGGTGCCGATTTCGATGACGAGCGGCTTGTCGTCGCCCCAGAGGCGACGTACGGTCTCCTTGTCGAGCGTGAAGTCGGGGCGCACGTCGAGCGAGCCCTCGCCGTCGTTGATGTCGAGCAGGTAGTCGTGCGCGTAGTTGTCCCAGGCGCGTTGCAGTCGCGCGTCCAGGCGCGCCGACCGGCGGACGAACGACAGCACCCGGTGCATGGGGTGGCCTTCGGCGGTGGTTGTGGCGGTGGTTGCGGTTGCGGCTGCGGTGGTGTCCGGCGCCGTCGGCGCCGTGGCGTCGGCCGTGCCGGCGGCCGTGTCGTTCATGGGGTGCGTGGGGGGCGTCTGGTCCGTGGTGTTCTGGTCCGTGGTGGCCATGGGGCGTGTCTTCCTTTCGGGGGTGTCCGATGCGCGATTCGTCGATCGACGGCCGATCCGCGCGGCTCCGCGATGCGGTCGCCGTTCCGTCGCCGGGCGTCGTTTCCGGGTGTTGCCTTCCGATGTCGTCGTCCGTGCGTCCGTGCGGATGCCTGTTCGTCCGTTTCCTGTGTCCCATTATTCACCACGCGGTCGGAGAAACCGCGTGTGTTCGGTCTTGTTACGTGTTATACTCAAATTGTTCGAAAAAATAACAAATGTGAGCAGAAGCGAACAGCGGCTCGCGTGGTCGGACCGCACGCCAATGTCTCATCAAAGGAAAGGTCAGACATGACTGTTCTCGTCACCGGTGGGTGCGGTTACATCGGCGCCCACGTCGTCCACGCGCTTCACGAGGCCGGCGAAAAGGTCGTCGTCGTCGACGATCTGAGCTACGGCAAGCCCACGCGCATCGAAGGCTCCCGCCTGTACGGCATGGACATCTCCGCGCCGGGCGCCGGCGAGCGTCTCGCCGAGATCCTCGATGCCGAGGACGTCGACGCCGTCATCCACTTCGCCGCCCGCAAGCAGGTCGGCGAGTCCGTCGAGAAGCCGCTGTGGTACTACCAGCAGAACATCGGCGGCATGCTCAACGTCCTCACCGGCATGAGCAAGTCCAAGAAGACCCGCAAGCTGGTCTTCTCCTCCTCCGCAGCCACCTACGGCGTCCCGCCGGTCGACGTGGTGCCCGAGGACGTCGTCCCGATGCTGCCGATCAACCCGTACGGCCAGACCAAGCTGTTCGGCGAGTGGATGGCCCGCGCCTGCGAAGGCCGCTACGGCATCCGCTTCTGCGCCCTGCGCTACTTCAACGTGGCCGGCTGCGGCCCCGTCGAACTCGAGGATCCGGCCATCCTCAACCTCATCCCGATGCTGCTCGACCGCCTCAAGAAGGGCAAGGCCCCGCTCATCTTCGGCGACGACTACCCGACCCCGGACGGCACCTGCGTGCGTGACTACATCCACGTCTCCGACCTGGCCGACGCCCACCTCGCCGCGCTGAAGTACCTCGATCGTGACGAGCGCAAGTACGACGCCTTCAACGTCGGCACCGGCGAGGGCACCTCCGTGCGCCAGATCGTCGACGAGCTCAAGAAGGTCACCGGCATCCCGTTCGAGGAGCATGTCCAGGGCCGTCGCGCCGGCGATCCGCCGCACCTCATCGGCTCCCCGAAGCGCATCAACGAGGAGATGGGCTGGCATGCCAAGTACAACGTCGAGGACATCGTGAAGTCCGCGTGGGCCGCATGGCAGGCCAACCCGGAGCACCACATCGACGTCGAGCACTGGAAGCAGGCCGACTGATCCGGTCCCGTCCGGTGCCGTTGCGGCGCCATTCGATGCCGTGGGGCGCGTCCGTTCGTCGGGCGCGCCCCACGCGCGTTTCGCGCCGGAGGCAGGTGGGCTTTCGAGGTGATGGCGGATGTGTTCGGCGGTGTCCCGGATGATGCCGGTCGCCCTGGGAGTAGGGTGGAAACCGTTGCGATATAAGGCGACACGCCGTAACTTGCACGATGGCTCGGTGTGAGTAATATATCTACTCGTTGCCTCACGGAAACGCGAGAAACAACGGCCGCGTAGCTCAGTTGGTTAGAGCGCCGCCCTGTCACGGCGGAGGTCGCCGGTTCAAGTCCGGTCGTGGTCGCTGGATGGTCTGAAAGCCCGGTTCTCGGGCTTTTATACTGTCTCTGGCTCTGTAGCTCAGTTGGTAGAGCGAGCGACTGAAAATCGCTAGGTCAACGGATCGACGCCGTTCGGAGCCACCACGGGAAACCCCGTGAGCCAAGCAATCACAAGGCTCACGGGGTTTCGCATATTCGCCGCCGCGGTCTGGCCCACCTCCAACTCTGGGGTTATTCACACGTTCGTCCCGCACATTCACTGGCAAAGCGGTGCCTGGAACGGTGCCGTGGCCCCGGAGCAGGAATCCGGGATGTGTGTATGTTCCGGGCCGGCGTGTGGTGGGCCGGAACGCGCGGTGATGCAGTTTCCCTGTTCCAGGGCCGCAACATATGAGCCCGGAACCCGATTCGTGTGGGTATCGCCGTTCCGGACCAAGACCCGGTGGGCCGGAGGGATGCAACAGGGCCGTTCCCGAGTTCCGGGGCCATATCGGCGAGGTGGTTTGGTGATGTGCTACGGAATCGGTTCGTGAAGAGGGGTGTGGGCGATGCGAGTTGGCCGGGTTGTGGCGGGTTGCTTCGCTGAGGGGTGCTTCCGCGAAGTAGGTCGGTTGATTCCTGACGAGTTGTTTCGCGGGGGAGCCGTTCCGCGACGCGGTATGGCCGGATCGTGACGAGCCGTTTCGCCAATGGAGGCGGGTCGACAGGCGCCGGATTTCACATAGTGACCATTATGCGGCCGGATGTCCGAAACGTGACTGAGTGGAACGTGATCGCGCACGGCGTGTGTTCAATGGTGGACGTGAACGAAACAGACAGGACATACGACTACTACGTGGCCGGGCCGTTCTTCGACCCGGAACAGTCGGACAGCATGGAACGGCTGGAACGCACCTTGGAGGACCACGGCAAGACGCTGTTCAAACCGCGGTTCGTCAGCCAGATCGAGGACGTCGGCCCGGACGGATGCTTCCGCGACGACATCGCCGGCATCAACGCCTCGAAGGCCGTCATCGCGAACCTCATGGACGAGGACGCCGGCACCATGTTCGAGATCGGATACGCGTACGCGCAGGGCAAACCCGTGTACGGCTACCGGGAGGGGCTCACCCCCATGGACCGGGTGAACCTCATGGTGGCCCAGGCCGTGACGATGGTGTTCTCCGGGCCCGAGGATCTGGCGAAGTGGCTGGAGACGGGGGAGCACGAGGAGATCGACTACATCCAGTTCTGACGGTCCTGAATACGGCCCAATATGGCCCGTATGCGACGACGCCCGCCGCGGTCCCGAAAGACCGCGGCGGGCGTCGTCATCGGTTCGTCACCCGACGTGCCGTGCCGGACGGCTCACGCCCTCCACCACGGGCGCAGCGGATACCACTTGCCGTCCGGATGTCCCACACGGTCCGGACGGACGGCGAGGAACTGGTGGATCTGGATGCCGTCGAGCTCGAAGTTGAGCGCGCACGCGGCCATGTACAGGCCCCACACCTTCGCACGTTCGAATCCGACCTGTTTCACCGCGTCGTCCCAATGCTCGGACAGGTTATGGTTCCAATGATGCAGCGTCAGCGCGTAATGCTGGCGCAGGTTCTCCTGATGCACCACGTTGAAGCCGGCGTCGTGGATGCAGGATTCGATGAAGCCGGGCGCGCCGAGATCGCCGTCCGGGAAGATGTAGCGGTCCAGAAACTCGTCGGTGCCGGGCTTGCCGTCCGGCTTGTCGTGGCTGATGGTGATCTGGTGGTTGAGGAGACGTCCCATCGGCTTCAGCAGCTTGTACATCTCCTCGAAGTAGCTCTGGTAGTTCTTCACGCCCACATGCTCCATCATGCCGATCGAGCTGATGCCGTCGAAGTCGCGCTCCGGCACCTCGCGGTAGTCCTGCACGCGCACCTCGGCCAGATCCTGCAGTCCTTCGCGGGCGATCCACTCGTTCGCGTACGCCGCCTGCTCCTTGGAGAGCGTGACGCCCAACGCCTTGATGCCGCGACGCGCGGCGGCGATGACCATCGAACCCCATCCGCAGCCGATGTCGAGCAGGCGCTGCCCGGGCTCAAGACCCAGCTTGTCGAGGATGAGGCGCAGCTTGTTGGCCTGAGCGTCCTCGAGGCTCATATCCTCGTTCTCGAACACCGCGCAGGTGTAGGTCATCGATGGGCCGAGGAAGTCGGCGTAGAACTCGTTGGACATGTCGTAGTGGAAGCTCACCGTCTCGGAGTCCGCCTTCTCGGTGTGTGGGAGCAGCCCCTCCTTGATGCGCGCGAACTTGCTCGGCCCCTCGGTGGCCGGCACCGGCGGCCTGCGGAACCCGTGGCTGAGGATGCCCGCCGAGACGCGGGCCAGCGAGACCGGCGTGAACGGCTTGACGTACTTCGCCATCGACACCATCGCGCGCATCGCCGGATACGGGTCGGCGTAGTCGATGCCGTCCACGTCGAAGTCGCCCAGCACATAGGCGCGCACCACTCCGATCTCGTTCGGATGGGCGAGCAGCTGGTACATGCAGTTCGGGCTGGTGATGCGGACCTTGAGCGCGGCGTCCGCCGAACCGAAATGCGAGCCGTCGAACGCGTCCACCCGCACGGGCGCGTCGTCCTTGAGGAACAGGCCCACCATCTCCCCGACCGTCATCGATTTTCCATTCGCCATGTCACTGCCTCCATCCGTGTTCTTGTCATCACCGTGCATGGAACCGCCGCACGGTCCGTATGAAACCCCGTTTCGAGGCATATCCTAGTCCCGGGCTTTTTGGAGGAAACGCCGTGCGCTGTGGAGTATGGCCGCGTGATGATGGTTTCGTTGACATCGCCGGCGTGCCGCGGTTTAGCGCCGATTTCCGCGGTTTCGGCAAGGACGGCGGCCGGAACGGGGCGTCGCCGCGACACCGTCTCAGGGAATTCCCGGGAAATTCTCCGGCGGGATGCCGGCGACGCCCGCAGCCGCGAGTACACTAAGAGGCTGTCGGGCGGTGCAGCGATGTACCGGCCCGCAGTGAACACAATGGACATAGCTTAAAGGAGAGCCTCATGGTCTATCGCATGATCTTCAACCAGACCGCCTACTTCGGACGCGGCGCGATCAAGGAGATTCCGGCCGTCGCCAAGCAGCACGGCTTCACGAAGGCGTTCATCGTCACCGATCCGGTCCTGCTCGAGACCGGCACCGCCGAGAAGGTCACCAAGGTCCTCGACGAGGCCGGCCTGCCGTACGAGGTGTTCTCCAACGTCAAGCCGAACCCGCCGGTCGAGTGCATCAAGGACGGCGTCGAGAAGTTCGCCGCCTCCGGCGCCGACTTCCTCATCGGTCTGGGCGGCGGCTCCCCGCAGGACACTTGCAAGGGCATCGGCATCATCACCGCCAACCCGGAGTTCTCCGACGTGCTGTCCCTCGAGGGCGTGGCGGACACCAAGAACCCGTCCGTCCCGATCTTCGGCGTGCCGACCACCGCCGGCACCGCCTCCGAGACCACCATCAACTACGTGATCACGGACACCGCCAACAAGCGTAAGTTCGTGGCCGTCGACCCGCACGACATCCCAATCGTCGCGTTCGTCGACCCGGACCTGACCGACTCCATGCCGCGCGGCCTCAAGGTCGCCACCGGCCTCGACGCCCTGACCCACGCCATCGAGGGCTACATCACCCCGGGCGCCTGGAGCCTGTCCGACTGCCTGTCCATGCAGACCATCCGCATGATCGCCAAGAACCTCGCCAAGAGCGCCGACGGCGACGTGCCGGCCGGCGAGCAGATGGCGTACGCCTCCTACATCACCGGCATGGCCTACTCCAATGTGGGCCTCGGCCTGGTGCACGGCATGGCCCACCCGTTGGGCGGCCGCCTCGGCGTGGCGCACGGCGTGGCCAACGGCATCCTGCTGGCCCCGGTCATGGAGTACAACAAGGACTACACCGGCGAGAAGTACCGCGACATCGCGGACGCGTTCGGCGTCGAGGACGCCTACACCGGCGATCTGGAGAAGGTGCGCGAGGAGGCCGTGCAGGCCGTCCACAAGCTCACCGTGGACCTGAAGAACCCGACCACGATCTCCGAGGTCGGCGCCACCGAGGCCGACCTCGAGCCGCTGGCCCACGACGCGTTCAACGACGTGTGCACGCCGGGCAACCCGCGCAAGGCCACCGAGGAGGACATCCTCGCCATCTACAAGTCCCTGATGTGATGTGAGGCTGGTTCCCGATTTCCTCTTCCGGGGAATCGGGAACCAGCAACGAACAGGAACGAACAAAGCCCGGAATCGGCTTCGGCCTGATTCCGGGCTTTGTCGTGTTCGGTCGCACAGGGGGCCGGTTCACGGTTCCACAGGTATGGCGATCGTGAACCGGACGTCCCGGACGTCCCGGACGGACCCAAAGTCACTCGTGCTTCTCGTCGTAGGTCTCGTCGGTGGGCGTCTCGTCGTAGAGCTCGTGCCCCTCCTTCTCCGCGAGCTCCATCTGCTCGTTGATCCACGCCGCCTCGGCCGGGTTGATGTCCGCCGTGTTGAGCACCTTCTGCCACACGGGGTAGAACAGGTGCATCACCGGGTACATGGCGGTGAACAGGATCTCCGGCTTGTGCTTGCGCCAATGCTGCGGGTGGGCGTCGAACGTGTTGCGGAACCGCTTCATGTAGTTGCGGAACGAGGAGAGCGACGTGTCCATGCGACGCGCGCTCATGCCGGCGATCATGCGCGGCGAGTACACGGTCTTGAGCCCCTTGCCCATGAGGTGCAGGGAGATGTCGATGTCCTCGTGCATCACGTCGGCCTTGTCCCGGCACACCTCGCCGGCGATCGCATGCCAGGCGGAGGCGCGCAGCGCCATGTTCGAGCCGAACAGCAGCGGCTGGCCGCCGTCCGCGCGGTAGATGCGCCTGCGCAGCGAGTTGTCGCTCTTGAGGCCGAAGTGACGCGACGGCATGTCGTAGTACATCACCGGACCGGTGGCGCCCATCGCCTCCGGGTCCTCGGTGAAGATGCCGGAGACGACCTCCACCCAGTCGGGCTTGATCATGCAGTCCGCGTCGAAGCGGCCCAGCACGTCGCCGGTGGCATGGTTCAGGCCGTAGTCGCGCGTGGGGATGAGGCCCTGTTCGGCGTCCTGGTGCAGCAGCTTGACGGGCGCCTCCGGATGCTCCTTCATGAACCGTTCGACGATGGCGCACGTGTTGTCCGTGGACCGGTTGTCGACGACCAGGATTTCGTAGGGCATCACGGTCTGCCGGATGGTGTTGAGCAGGCAGTCGGCGATGCGTTCGGCCTCGTTCCAGGCCGGGATGACGATCGAGACGTTCAACATGATGTCCAAGAATAATGCTGTCGGCGTACACGGGGTGATGCGGACACGGCCGTGGCGCGCCCTGAAAGCGAACAGCAGGAGAACTTTCCGTGGCCATCGCCCCGGTCGCTACAATGGGGAGCCATGAATCAAAGCGTGCGTGAGCATACCGCAGCCGAGGACGCCGAACAGCGTTGGGATTTCGGCACCCTCTTCCCCTCGAAGGGCGATCCGCGCAAACCTCCGGAATGGTTCAGCCGCGCGTTGCTCTACGTGGCCATCGCCATCATCGTCTTCGCCTTCTGCTGGCGCTCGTGGGGCAAGATCGACTATCTGGTGCTCGACATCATCATCTCCTTCTTCCTGGCGCTCGCCATCGAGCCGATGGTCGTGGCGCTGGTCCGCCACGGCTGGAAGCGCAGCTTCGCCTCGCTGGCCGGCCTGTTGACGGTGGCGGTCGTCATCGGCGTGCTGCTCTCCCTGTTCGGCAGCATGTTCCTCCAGCAGATGATCGCCATGATCTACGGCATCCCCGCCACCTACGAGCAGATCAGGACGTTCGTGGTGGACCAGTTCTCGGTGGACATCCCCGACATGGACAATCTCGGCTCCGAGCTCATGAAGTCCGATCTGCTCAAGAACATCCAGAGCTCGTGGGTGAGCGACTTCGCCGGCACGGCGATCAGCACGGTGGGCGGGCTGTTCTCCTTCCTGCTCCAGCTGCTCACCGTGGTGATGACCACCTACTACATCTCCGCGGCCGGCCCGAAGCTCCGCCGCTCCTTCTGCCAGTGGATGGCGCCGGGCATGCAGAAGCGCTTCCTACTGGTGTGGACGGTGGCGCAGGACCAGATCTCCTCGTTCCTGTTCTCCCGTTCGATCCTCGCGATGATCAACGCCGCCTGCACGGCCATCTTCCTCGAGGTGCTCAACGTGCCGTACTGGCTGCCGCTCGCCCTGTTCTGCGGCGTGGTCTCCCAGTTCATCCCGACGGTGGGCACGTACATCGGCGGCGCGCTGCCGGTGGTGTTCGCGTGGGGCAACCGCGGGTGGACGTATGCGGTGGCGGTGCTCGTGTTCATCATCGTGTACCAGCAGATCGAGAACCTGCTGCTCTCGCCGATCATCTCCCGCCGCACGATGGACATCAACGAGGCCGTGGCGTTCCTTGCCGTGCTGGCGTTCGGCTCCGTGTTCGGCGCGTTGGGCGCGTTCCTCGCGCTGCCGGTGACGGCCTCGCTGCAGGTGATCTTCCGCGTGTACACGCGTCGGTACGAGCTCGTCGATTCGCCGTTGATGAACGATCCGGTGACGGAACGCAAGTCGAAGGTGGTCGAGGCGTCCGAGGCGTTCAACGAGCATGTGCTCCATCCGATCGGCGACCATATGCCGCGTGCGGCCAAGGGCTCCACCAGCCGCGTGCCGATGAACGACGAGATCCGCCGTCTCCAGGAGGCGATCTACGCCATTCCGTCCGACGAGGCGGGGGAGGGCGAGGGCGACGATTCCGCCACCGTCGCCATTCCGAAGGGCGTGCTGTCCCGTCGCGCCGCGTCCGGTCTCAAGGGTGTGGGCGACGACGGTCCGTCCGACGACGACGCGTCGTCCGACGGTTCCGTCCCGTCCGATGACGCGGCTTCGTCCGATTCCTCCGACGTTCCGTCCGATGCCGCGACGGACGACAACCCCCGTGCGAGGTGGCACTGATGGTCCTGCTCACCGTACTCGACATGCTGCTGTTCGTGGTCGGCGCCGTCGGCATGATCTACCAGGGCGCCTGCGTGCTCATGTCCCTGTTCTCCAAGCCGGTGCGTTTCCCCGAGGCGCCGATGGACCGCAGGTACGCGGTGCTCATCTCCGCGCGCAACGAGGAGAACGTCATCGGCAACCTCATCGGATGCATCCACGACCAGACCTATCCGTCCGACCTCATCGACATCTGGCTCGTCGCCGACAACTGCACCGACCGCACCGCCCAGGTCGTGCGCGACCTGGGATGCCACGTGGTGGAACGTCACAACGACAAGCTCATCGGCAAGGGCTATGCGCTCACCTACCTGCTCGACCACATGATCGACGAAGGCATCGCCGACGACTATGACGCCTACTTCGTGTTCGACGCCGACAACCGTCTCGACAGGCACTACTTCGAGGAGATGAACAAGGCCTTCCAATCGGGCTTCCGCATCCTCACCAGCTACCGCAACTCCGTGAACCTCAACGACAACTGGGTGTCCTCCGGCTCCGCGCTGTGGTTCATCCGCGAATCCAGGTTCCTCAACAACTCGCGCATGCTGTTCGGATCCAGCTGCCACGTGGGCGGCACCGGCTTCATGTTCTCCAAGGAGATCATGAAGCGCAACAAGGGATGGAAGTTCCACCTGCTCACCGAGGACCTCGAGTTCACGATGGACTCCGTGCTCCACGGCGACCGCGTCGGCTACTGCGGTACCGCCATCCTCTACGACGAGCAGCCCGTCACCTTCGCGCAGAGCTGGCGGCAGCGCCTGCGCTGGAGCAAGGGCTTCCTGCAGGTGTTCCGGTACTACGGCCCCGCGCTCATCCGCCGCGCCGTCCGCGAACGCGACTTCTCCGCCGTGGACTTCACGCTCCTGCTCTGCCCGTTCACCGTGCTCGGCGTGGCGCGCATCCTTCTGGGACTCCTGTTCGCCGCGTTCGGATTCGTCACCTGGAGCAGCCAGCTGAGCTCGCTCACCGGATGGGCCAACGGCATCGTGCTGTCCATCGTCGCCATGATGGGCCTGGCCGCGTTGACCATCGTGGCCGAACGCAAGCAGATCGGCGCCACCAACAAGGAGCTGTTCGCCTACGTGCTCGCCTTCCCCATCTACATCCTCTCCTACGTGCCGATCTCCTTCCAGGCCATCTTCTCCAAGGCCCAGTGGAAGCCCATCGCCCACAAGGGATGACCGGACGGCCGCGCCGGTCTCAAGGCATGGCGGTACGCTGGTGGGGCAACGGGCCCGTCGGCGAACCGCCACGGGCCATATGGAAGCAGGACATCGACTGGTAAGGACGGTGGAACCAGGTGGCACGCAGGGCACGAGGCAGGAGACCTGTCGGACATCGCGTCATCACATGCGCCGTGGCCGTGGCGTTGACGCTCGCCGGGGGCGTGGCGTACGCGGCCGGCGACATCGCCGACGTCGTTCCCGGACCGCTCACCCTCCGGCAGACCACCGTCCGCACCTACGCCGACCCGGCCTCCACCATTGCGGCCGGGACCATCGCCGGGGACGCGGAGAAGGACAAGCCCATCGACGCCTCCGCGGCGCAGGCGCTCATCGACGCGTTGGGGACGGCCGAAGGCGTCGGCTCGGACTACTCGGCCGTCATCGCCGCCACGGACGGCACCATCGTGGCGCAGCATGAGGCGGACACCCCGCGGGAACCGGCCTCCACCACCAAATCACTCACCGCGTACGCGGCCGCCGCGACCCTCGACATGGGCTCGACGCTCGACACCACCGTCCACCTGACCCACACCGACGGCACCCCCGTCATCGTGCTCAAAGGACACGGCGACATGCTGCTCGGCGCCGGGCAGAGCGACCCGGACCACATCAACGGGCGGGCCGGGCTGGCCACGCTCGCCGACCGGACCGTCGAGGCGCTCGGGAAGCGGGGCATCACCGCCGTGGCGCTCGCCGCCGACGACACGCTCTTCGGCGAGGACCGCACGCCCGACATGGTCGACAACAATCCCGAAGGCCGCTACTACACGCCCATCTCCACGATGGCCATCGACGGCGGACGCGACTGGACCGGACTCGAGACCCAGGACAAGGACCAGTTCACCGAATACCCCGCGCTCTCCCAGCACACCGCGCAGGACGTCGCCGCCACGTTCAAGACGCTGCTCTCCGAACGGGGCATCACCGTCACCGACTCCACCGACATCAGCGGGCAGGAGGACTCCAACCGCATCGCCGCCGTGAGCTCCGCGCCCCTCAACGAGATCATGGCGTTCATGATGCGCCATTCGGACAACACGCTCGCCGAACTGTTCGGACGCCTCACCGCGCTGAAGACCGGACAGGAGAACTCCATCGCCGGCGACACCGCGGCCGTGGCCAAGGTCCTCAAGGACAACGGCATCACCACCGAGGGGCTCACCCTGAGCAGCTGCTCGGGCCTCGCCCCCGGCACCACCATCACCGTGTCCACGCTCATCGGCGTGCAGGCCAAGCTCGCCGACCCGGACGGCGGGGCCGCCGCCGCGTCCGAAGGACTGTCCATCCCCGGTCTCGTGGGCACCGCGAAGAACCGCGTGGCCGACGACGCCGTGCGCGGTCTGGTGCGCGTGAAGACCGGATCGCTCACAGGCGTGCGCTCGCTCGTCGGCAACGTCTCGCGCACCGGCGGCGGCGAGCTCATCTTCGCGGTCATCGTCAACCACGCCAGCAACGAATGGGCCGCCAACAAGGCCATCGACCAGATGGTCGCCGGTTTGGTGAAACTCTAGAACCCTCACAGGAACCACCCAGAAACACGTCACTCTCGTGTGCCAAGATGGTGGGCATGCGAATCGCTGACGTACAAGACGACATCGACCACGAGCTGGTCAGCACAGAGGAAATCCACGCCATCATCGACCGGGCGGCCGCCGAGGCGAGCCGGGACTACGCGGGGAAGGACCCGCTGCTGGTCGCCGTGCTCAAAGGCGCGGTGAACACCATCGCCGCATTCTCGCAGGCGCTGTCCATCCCCTGCCAGCTGGACTTCATGAGCCTGTCCAGCTATGGATCCGGCACTGAATCCAGTGGAACCGTGACGATTCGTCAGGATCTGTCCACCGATGTTCGCGGTCGGCACATTCTCATCGTCGAGGATATCGTGGATTCCGGCAGGACGCTCGCGTGGCTGGTGGAGGAGCTCAAACGCCGCGGCGCCGCGTCCGTCGAGATCTTCGCCCTGCTGGAGAAGCCGTCCAGGCACGAGGTGAAGGTCGATGTGAAGTACAAGGGGCGTGAGATTCCGGACGAGTTCGTCGTGGGCTTCGGTCTGGACTATGCGGAGAAATACCGCAACCTCGATTCGATCGCGGTGCTCAAGCCGCACGTCTACCAAGGAGGACAGGCATGAGCTTCCCCCAGGGGCCGGGACCGAACAACAACGGCGGCAACGGCAACAACCCGTTCACCAACCCGTTCCACCGCAACGACGACAACCGCGGCAACGGCAACAAGCCGAACAGGAACGGCGAGGGCAGGCCGGTCTGGCAGTCCCCGTGGCTGTGGGGCGCCGTCATCGTGGTGCTCGTCGCGGTGATGTTCCAGCTGTTCGCCGGCACCGGCACCCAGACCATCGACACCAAGGACGGCCTGCAGCTGCTCAAGGACGGCCAGGCCACCTACGCGAAGATCGTCGACAACAAGCAGAAGGTCACCCTCGAGCTCAAGGACGACTTCAACAAGAAGGACCCGGACACCGGCAAGAACCACGACTACGGCAAGAAGGTCCAGTTCTACTACACGTTCGCCCAGGGGCAGGATATCCTCAAGGCCGTGGAGAAGGCCGAGCCCTCCAAGGGGTGGAGCGCCGACATCGAGCAGACCAGCATGCTCAGCTACCTGGTCACCTCCATCCTGCCGTTCATCATCTTCTTCGTGCTGTTCTGGTGGCTGATGAGCCGCATGGGCGGCGCCTCCGGCATGCTCGGCATGGGCGGCAAGAAGAACAACGGCAAGCTGCTCGAAGGCCAGACGCCCACCACGAAGTTCTCCGACGTGGCCGGCGAGGACGAGGCCCTCGCCGAGGTCGAGGAGATCAAGGACTTCCTCAAGGACCCGTCCAAGTACAAGGCGCTCGGCGCGCGCATCCCGCGCGGCGTGCTCCTGTACGGCCCTCCCGGCACCGGCAAGACGCTGCTCGCGCGCGCCATCGCCGGCGAGGCCGGCGTGCCGTTCTACGCGATGGCCGGCTCCGACTTCGTCGAGATGTTCGTCGGTCTCGGCGCCTCCCGCGTGCGTGACCTGTTCGACGAGGCGAAGAAGAACGCCCCCGCCATCATCTTCATCGACGAGATCGACGCCGTGGGCCGCAAGCGCGGCTCCGGCATGGGCGGCGGCCACGACGAGCGTGAACAGACCCTGAACCAGCTGCTCGTCGAGATGGACGGCTTCGACAACGACACCAACCTCATCATCATCGCCGCCACCAACCGTCCCGACGTGCTCGACCCGGCCCTGCTGCGCCCGGGCCGCTTCGACCGTCAGGTGGGTGTGGCCGCGCCGGACCTCGAAGGCCGCGAGGCGATCCTCAAGGTCCACGCCAAGGGCAAGCCGTTCGTGCCGGACGTCGACCTGCACATGGTGGCCGTGCGCACGCCGGGCTTCACCGGCGCCGACCTGGCCAACGTGCTCAACGAGGCCGCCCTGCTGTGCGCCCGCGCCGGCGCCCAGCTCATCGATAACCGCGCCATCGACGAGGCCATCGACCGCGTCCAGGCCGGCCCGAAGCGCAAGTCGAAGGGCATGGCCCTCGACGAGCTGCGCAACACCGCCTACCATGAGGGCGGCCACGCGCTCGTCGCCGCCGCGCTCCACCACACCGACCCGGTCACCAAGGTGACCATCCTGCCGCGTGGCCGCGCGCTCGGCTACACCGCCGTCATGCCGACATCCGACCGCTACTCCGAATCGCGCAACCAGCTGCTCGACCAGATGGCGTACGCGATGGGCGGCCGCACCGCCGAGGAGATCGTGTTCCACGACCCCACCACCGGTGCGTCCAACGACATCGAGAAGGCCACGAAGATCGCCCGCACCATGATCACCCAGTACGGCTTCTCCGCGAAGCTCGGCGCCATCAAGTGGTCGGACGACGACGCGCAGAGCGGCGACCTGGAGAGCCTCGCGCCGCACAACTACTCGAACCGCACCGCCGAGATCATCGACGAGGAGGTCCTCAAGCTCGTCGAGACCGCGCACACCGAGGCCTGGGAGATCATCAACGCGAACAGGGACATTCTCGACGAGCTCGTGCGTCAGCTGCTCGTCAAGGAGACCCTCAACGAGAAGGAGCTCGCCCAGATTTTCGCGCCCATCCGCAAGGCACCGGAACGCCAGGTGTGGCTGTCCGACGACAGGCGCCCCGATTCCGACACCCCGCCCGTCGAGATCCCCGAATCGCTCAAGCGATCCGTGGGCATGAAGGCCGGTGAGTGAGCGCATGGCCAGACATGCGCATAGCGTCCCCGACGCCGCCCGCCGTCCCGCGCCGCAGTCCGGAACGCCGAGAGCGCCGAAGGCGCCCGTCCCCGCGGACCGTCCCGCCGTGGACATGCCGTCCGTGGAGGAGCGGACGCCCCGCCCGGCACGGTTGGCGCGTCCCGTCCGGTACGACGAGGACGGCGTGCGCCGGGCCGTGAGGCTGTTCCTCACGTCGATCGGCGAGGATCCGGACCGCGAGGGGCTGGCCGAGACGCCGGACCGCATCGCCCGCGCCGGCCGTGAGCTGTTCGCCGGCCTGTCCGCCTCGCCCGAGCACGTGCTGGAGAAGCGGTTCGCCGTGGACACCGACGAACTGGTGCTCGTCAAGGACATCGAACTGTACTCGGTATGCGAGCATCACCTGCTGCCGTTCCACGGCGTGGCCCATGTGGGCTACATCCCCGCCAAGGACGGTGTCATGGGCTTGAGCAAGCTCGCCCGGCTCGTCGAAGTGTACGCGCGGCGTCCGCAGGTACAGGAACGCCTCACCCAGCAGATCGCCGACGCGCTCGTCGAATACGCCCACGCGCGCGGCGTGATCGTCGTCACCGAATGCGAGCACCTGTGCATGTCGATGCGCGGCGTGAGGAAATCCGAGGCGCGCACCGTGACCTCGGCGGTGAGGGGATTGCTGCGCAACCCAGCCACCAGGGCCGAGGCCATGAGCCTGATCATGAACCATTGACCGATACCGCGGCGAGGCTCCCGATGAGGGAGCCTCGCCGCAGTTATCGGACGGAACACGGAGCCATTGAGGGGAGACGGACATGACGGACCTGCGTGCACTGCACGAAGCCGACCACACGCTGGTGATGGGCGTGCTCAACATCACCGAGGACTCGTTCTCGGACGGAGGCCTCTGGCTCGACCCGGACGCCGCGGCGGCGCACGGCAGGGCCATGGCCGCCCAAGGCGCCGACATCATCGACATCGGCGCCGAATCGACCCGGCCGGGCGCCAAACGCGTGGCCGAACAGGACGAACGCGCCCGGATCGTCCACGCCGTCAAGGCCCTCGCCCCCTCCGGAGCAGTGCTGTCCATCGACACCACGCGCGCCGCCGTGGCCGCCGCCGCGCTCGACGAGGGCGCGCACATCATCAACGACGTCTCCGGCGGCACCCTCGACCCGGACCTGCCCCACGTGGCGGCCGACCACGACTGCCTGTACGTCGTGCAGCATTGGCGCGGCTGGCTCGCCGGCTCGCACGGCGCCACGCCCGACGCCGACACCTCGCACTACGAGCACGGCGTGCTCGCCGACGTGCGCGACGAGCTCATGCGTCAGGTGGACCGCGTGCTCGCCGCCGGCGTCGACCCCGAACGCATCGTCATCGACCCGGGACTGGGCTTCTCCAAACCCGGCATCGAACACAACCTGCCCCTGCTCGCCGGCATCGCCGCGTTCCGCGCCACCGGCTACCCGGTGCTCATCGGCCAATCCCGCAAACGCTTCGTGACCGCCGTCCTCGGCGAGGCCGGCATCGAGGACCCGGACATGGCCGCGCGCGACGACGCCACCGCGGCGCTCAGCGCCCTGTGCGCGGAACACGGCGCATGGGCCGTGCGCGTCCACGACGTGGCGCGCTCCAAGGCCGCCGTCGCCGTGGGCGACGCGTGGCGTCGATACGCCGACGACGCCGACCGTCCCGCGACGCACGAAGGGGTGCCGTCCGGCCGCTGACGGCCGCGACGCCGCAATCGGAAAGGAACCCGATGGATACGATACGACTGACCGGCGTGCGTGCCAACGGCACGCACGGCGTACTCGACTTCGAACACGAGCGCGCGCAGACGTTCATCGTCGACGCGACGCTGCATCTCGACCTGACGCGCGCCGGATTGACCGACGCGCTCGAGGACACCGTCGACTACGGGCGTATCGCCCGCGACATCACCGACGTCATCGAAGGGGACCACGTCGACCTCATCGAGGCGCTCGCGCAGCGCATCGCCGACCGTATCCTCGCCCATGTCGCCGTCGCGGCCGTCGACGTCACCGTGCACAAGCCGCACGCGCCCATCACCGTGCCGTTCGACGACGTGGCCGTCACCATCACGCGCGGACGCACGGAGGGCGCCGCGGAAGCGCACACGACGGACGCGTGCGCCGCGTCCGTCGCCTCGGACGTCATCCACCGCACCGTCATCGCTCTCGGCGGCAACCAAGGCGACGTGGCCGCCACCCTGCGCGCCGCCGTGCGCGACATCGACGCGCTCGACGGCACGCAGATCGTCGGCGTCTCACCCCTCTACCGCACCGCCGCATGGGGCATGCTCGACGGCACCCCCGACTTCCTCAACGCCGTGGTCGAGGCGACCACGCTGCTGGACGCGCGCGACCTGCTCGCCGCGCTGCGTCGCATCGAGACCGCGCACGGCCGCACGCACACCGAACACTGGGCGGACCGCCCGCTCGACCTCGACATCATCGACTACGACGGCAGGGAATCGGACGACCCCGCGCTCACCCTGCCGCATCCGCGCGCATGGCAGCGCGCGTTCGTGCTCGTCCCCTGGTCGGCGCTCGACCCCAAGGCCGACCTGCCCGGCATGCACGGCGGACCGGTCGCCGAACTCGCCGAAGGGATCCTCGCCGAAGCCGACCCCGACGAACCGCCGGTGACGCTCGAGGCGCGCGACTGGATGAGCGGCACGCGCACGGACACGGCCGCGGCGACGACCCGAACGGCGGCGCCTGCGGCGACGACCGCGCCGAATGAAGGACAGGTGGGACAGTCGGACGGCGTGCACGCCGGCGACGGCCTCACCTCCCGCAGAGCCGTCATCTCCATGGACTCCACACGCACCGACGCCGAACGCCTCTTCCGCGAGGCCATCGTCGCCATCGACGGCATCCCCGGCAACCAGGTGGAAGGCATCTCGCCGCTCTACCACGTGAGCAACCTCGACGGACCCGACGCGATGGCCGCCGTCATCCAAGTCGAGACGAAGCTCGGCGCGCGCGAACTCATCGGCGCGCTGGACGCCATCGAACACGGACGCGCCGGCGCGGAACCCGGCGACGGCGCACGCGCCCTCGACCTGGACCTCATCGACATGGACGGCGTGACCTGCGACGAACCCGACTGCCGCGTCCCCTGGCCCACCGCGCGCGAACACGCGTCCGTCCTCGCCCCCTGGATGGACATGGACCCCGAAGCCCGGCTCGGCGGCGACCCGGTCTCCTTCCTGCTGGCCATGGCGCCGGACGCCGGACGCGTGGGACTCCTGTCCGACAACTGGATCATCCAAGGCGGGGAAGGAGACCTCCGATGAACGCGCGACGCACCCCCTGGTGGCATCCGGCCGTCGCGATCGCGGCGGGCGTCGCCGCCGGCGCCGGCGTGGCCGAACTCGGCGAACGGTTCAACCTCACGCTCATCGGCGCGCCATGGTTCGTGGCCGCCGTGCTCATCGCCATCGGCGTCATCGTGCTCGTGCTCGCCGTCAACGTGCACAAATACGCCAACACCGACCCACGCAAACGCCCCAACACGTTCATCAACCCCACGCTCGCGTTCAACACGCTCGTCCTGTGCAAGGCGCTCATCCTCGCCGGGGCGGCGCTCGCCGGCTGGTACGGCGGGCAAATCATCCCCGCCGTGGCGCACATCGAGGCCGAATACTACGCGCAGGCGGTGCTCGAATGCGCCGTGACCGCCGTGGTCTGCCTCATCGACATGGTCATCGGCATCGTGGGGGAGCGGCTGTGCCAGCTGCCGCCCGGCGAAGGGCCGGAGAACCCCAGGATGCGCAAGGCCGCCAAGGAGCGCGGTGTGGCGCCGACCGCGGCGAAGACGGGGCGCTGACGTCATACATGTGAAGGGCCGGCGACGGATGCCCATCCGTCGCCGGCCCTTCACGAGTGCGCGATTCCGTTGGTCGCGTTGGTCGCGTTGGTCGCGTCGGTCGCGTCAGTCCTGCGGGACGCGGATCATCGCCTCCTGCGCGATGGCCGCGACCAGCTCGCCGTCCTGCGAATACACCTTCGCGAGACCCAGCCCCCTGCCGTGCGCGGCGGTAGGCGTGTCCTGCACGTACAGATGCCACTGGTTGATATCGACGTCCCGGTACCACCACATCGAATGGTCGATGGAGGCGTACGAGATGCCCGGCGTGGAGATCGACAGGCCGGCGCGTCGCAGCACCGGCTCCATCATCACCTGGTCGCAGCCGAGCGCCAGCATGGCGCGGTGCATGAGCTGCGGCACCTCGACCTCGCCGTCCGCCTTCATCCACACCATCTGGCGGCCCGAATCGGCCGCGGCGGACTCCTTGTCCGGTCCGAGCATGATCGTGCGGGTGATGTGGCGGATGTCGAACGGCGACTTCTCCGCATAGTAGTTCGCGAACGGCGACTTGCCGGCGTAGGGGGCCATGAGGTCCTTCGCGCTGGTCAGCGACTCCGGATCAGGCAAGTCGGACGGCATCGGGTCGGCGAACTCCACGCCGGACTGCCCCTCCAGCTGGAACGAGGCGATGGCGGTGAGGATCGGTCCCTCCGCCTGCGTGACGTTGACGCGGCGCGCGGAGAACGACCGTCCGTCGCGCAGCGTCTCCACGTCGAACAGCAGGTCCTGACGAATGTCGCCGGGGGCCACGAAATAGCCGTGGATGGAGTGCGGCAGACGGTTCGGGGCCACCGTCTTCGCGGCCGCCATCAGCGACTGCGCGATGACCTGGCCGCCGTACACGCGTCCGGTGGGGAAGTAGAGGCTTTCGCCGTTCACGTACGTGTGGTTGCGGTAGTCGGAGGGCCTGCCCAGCTTCAGCACCTTCACCAGGTGCTCCAATGGTGTCGTCGTGCCGTCCGTCATGGTCTTCCCCTTAGCTGCGTTCGATGGTCGAATGTTCAATTGTGCGTGATACATAACGCCCGGTCGATGGTATCGCAACGACGGTCCGCGCGGGACCGTCCGTCCGGGGCGTGATGGTCATCACTGATGGTCATCACTGTAACGGCGGGGCGTTAATGGCTGGCGGGACGATTGTAACGAGCGCGTGAGCTACGTGAACGGCCGGTTATGACGAGGAGCCGCGGCGCGATCTGGGCGGCCGCGGATGGTGCGGATGGCGCGGGGGTGGCCGCGAAGACGGGAGGAGCCCGCCACCGATGGTGACGGGCTCCTGCGGTACGGCGTGCGGCCGGCGTGACGCGTGGCCGACGGCGGTGTGTCACGCCGCCTGACGCGTCAGCCGCGCACGAGCTTCTTGTGCAGACGGTGCGGACGGGCCGCGTCCTCGCCGAGGCGGGCGACGCGGTTCTCCTGGTACGCCTGGAAGTTGCCTTCGAACCAGTACCACTTGGCCGGGTTCTCGTCGTCGCCCTCCCACGCGAGGATGTGCGTGGCGACGCGGTCGAGGAACCAACGGTCGTGGGAGATGACCACGGCGCAGCCCGGGAAGCCGAGCAGCGCGTTCTCGAGGCTCTCCAGCGTCTCGACGTCGAGGTCGTTCGTGGGCTCGTCGAGGAGCAGCAGGTTGCCGCCCTGCTTCAGGGTCAGGGCGAGGTTCAGACGGTTGCGCTCGCCGCCGGAGAGCACGCCCGTGAGCTTCTGCTGGTCGGAGCCCTTGAAGCCGAAGCTCGCCACGTAGGCGCGGGTCGGCACCTCGACGCCCGCCACCTCGATGAAGTCGAGGCCGCCGGAGACCGCCTCCCACAGGTTCTTGTTCGGGTCGAGGCCCTCGCGGTTCTGGTCGACGTAGCTGATCTTCACGGTGTCGCCGATCTTGAGCTCGCCGGAGGTCAGCGGCTCGAGGCCCACGATCGTTTTGAACAGCGTGGACTTGCCGACGCCGTTCGGACCGATCACGCCGACGATGCCGTTGCGCGGCAGCGTGAAGCTGAGGTCGTCGATGAGCACGCGGTCGCCGAACGCCTTGTGGATGTGGTTGGCTTCGAGCACCAGCGAACCCAGACGCGGGCCGGCCGGGATCTGGATCTCGGAGAAGTCGAGCTTCTTGTTGTTGCGCGCCTCCTGCTCCATCTGATCGTAGCGCTCCAGACGGGCCTTGTTCTTGGCCTGGCGGGCCTTCGGGGAGGAGCGGACCCAGTCGAGCTCGTCCTTGAGGCGCTTGGCGAGCTTCGCGTCCTTGGCGCCCTGGATCTCCATACGCTTGGCCTTGGTCTCCAGGTAGGTGGAGTAGTTGCCCTTGTACGGGTACAGGTGGCCGCGGTCGACCTCGCAGATCCACTCGGCCACGTTGTCCATGAAGTAGCGGTCGTGGGTGACGGCGATGACGGCGCCCTTGTACTGGTGCAGGAACTGCTCCAGCCACAGGATGGACTCGGCGTCCAGGTGGTTGGTGGGCTCGTCGAGCAGCAGCAGGTCCGGGGCCTCGAGCAGGAGCTTGCACAGGGCCACGCGGCGGCGCTCGCCGCCGGAGCACACGTTCACCGGGGTGTCCGGATCCGGGCACTGCAGGGCGTCCATCGCCTGCTCGAGCTGGGAGTCAAGATCCCAGCCGTTGGCGGCGTCGATCTCGGTCTGGAGCTTGCCCATCTCCTCCATCAGCGCGTCGAAGTCGGCGTCCGGGTTGGCCATCTCCTCGCCGATCTCGTTGAAGCGGGCGACCTTCTCTGCGATCGGGCCGAACGCCATCTTGATGTTCTCGCCCACGGTCTTGGTGTCGTCCAGCGGCGGTTCCTGCTGCAGGATGCCGACCGTGTAGCCCGGGGTCAGGGTGGCCTCGCCGTTGGACACGGTCTCGAGGCCGGCCATGATCTTGAGCAGCGTGGACTTGCCCATGCCGTTCGGGCCCACCACGCCGATCTTCGCTCCCGGCAGGAAGCTCAGCGTCACGTCGTCGAGGATGACGCGGTCGCCGAACGCCTTGCGGGCCTTGATCATCTGGAATACGAATTCTGCCACTTGCAGTTACTCCTTAAAGGTTGGAATTCCGCCGTTCCTTGGTTTGCACATGTCGGCCGCCCCGTGCGGCGTCGCCGTCGGCGCCCGTCCGCATAGCGGCCGGACGCAGGCCAAACCACCGCCCACCATGCTATCGGAAGGGCTGGAATGGCGGCGTTCGTCGCCATGTGCGCGTGCGCCGGCCCGGGCAGGCGAGGGCCGGTGCGGAGGTTCCTACAATATGAGGAATGAATGAAATCGAACGGCGGGATGCGGCAGGCACGCGCCGGCATGACGGGGACGCGACGGATGCGTCCTCCCCGGTTCCGGCGGTACCGGCGTTGCTGGCGGCGTTGGTCTTCCTGGTGGCGTTGAATCTCCGGCCGGCGATTGCGGCGGTCGGCCCGGTGCTGGCGCGCATCGGCGACGACCTCGGTTGGGGCGAGGGCGTGCTCGGCGTGCTCGGCGCGATGCCGCTGTGGGCGTTCGCCGCCGTCAGCCCGTTGGTGCGGTTCGTGACGAGACGGCTCGGCGTCGACCGCACGATCCTCGTCGCGCTGCTCGTGCTCGCCGCCGGCGACCTCGTGCGGTCGTTCGGCGGTCCGACGGGGGTGTGGCTCGGCACGTTCGCCGTCGGCGCGGGCATCGCCGCCGGCAACGTGCTCGTCCCGGTCATCGCGAAACGCGATTACGCGAGGCATGTCGCCCTCGCCGCCGGCGTCTACTCAGGCTGCATCACCGCCGGTTCCGCCATCGCCGGCCTCACCTCGGCGTGGCTCGCCACGTCGCTCGGCGGATGGCGGCCGTCGCTCGCCGTATGGGCCGTTCCGGCGTTGGCCGTCGCCGTGTTGTGGTCGGTCCGCGTGGCATGGGGCTCGCGGAACGGCCGCGGCCCAAGGGGCGTGAAGGGGGCCGTGAGTGGGGCCGTCGCGCCGATGGGCCGTCCGCCCGCGCCCGCATCCGGTCCGGTCCCGGCCGAAACGTCGCATCCCCGCCCGCTGTGGCGCCGCCCGATGACGTGGTGGGTCACGCTGTTCATGGGATTGCAGTCGGCCGCGTTCTACACGATGTCGAACTGGCTGCCGTCGCTCGTCTCGGCCGCGGGCTTCACCGAAACGCAGGCCGGCGTGCAGCTGTTCGTCTTCCAATCGTTGGGCATCCTGTCCGGACTGCTCATCCCCGCGCTGATGCACGTGCGCGGGAACCAGGTGTGCGCGGCGCTCGCCGCCAGCGCGCCGATGGCCGTCGCCGGCATCGGCTGGCTGGCGGCTCCCGCGGCGTCGCCGCTCTGGAGCGTGGTCGGTGGCATGGGGCAGGGCGCTTCGCTGGTCGTCGCGTTCACGCTGATCTCGCTGCGTGGGCGCACGCCGGAGGAGACGGTCGCGCTGTCCGGCATGGCGCAGTCGATCGGCTATCTGGTCGCCTCCGTCGGTCCGCTCGCCTTCGGTGCGCTGGCCGAATGGTCCGGCGCGTGGACCGCGCCCCTCGTCCTGTTCACCGCGCTCGCCTTCGGCCAGTGCGTGGTGGCGGTGCTCGCCGGCGACGCGCGTCGGCCGTCCGACGACGCGTGAGGCCAGCCCGGTCCGTCACGGTGAGTTTCGCGTAACATTCGCCCGTACCATGACATTGTTTGATATGCAACAATCGCCGCGGGGTGCGGCGGAAAGGACGGGTACATGAACCAGACGGACGAACGGGATCTGCGGTCGCTGCGTGCGGGCGAGGGGACGGAGGCCGCCCGACGCGCGGCCGGCGCGCCGGCGGCCGGCTCCTCCACGTCCGCCAAGCGTCCTGTCCCCGCCAGGCTCGTCGTCTGCGTGGTCGCGCTCGCAATCCTCACGTTCCTCGGCATCCTGTCCGAGACGTCGCTCAACATCGCCTACTCCACGCTGATGGGGGAGTTCTCGATCGGCGCGTCCACAGTGCAATGGCTCACCACCGGATACCTGCTGCTCCTGTCCGTCGCAATTCCAAGTTCGCCGTTCATGGTGCGGCGGTTCGCCACGAGGACCCTGTTCGTCGCGGCCGTCGCGGTCTTCACGGTCGGCACGCTGATCGGCGCGCTCGCCGTCAGCTTCCCGATGCTGCTCGCCGCGAGACTCGTCATGGCGCTCGGCACCGGCATCTCCCTGCCGCTCATCACCACCATCATCCTGGAGAAGGCGCCGCTCGAACAGCGAGGCGCGATGCTCGGCATCGTGAGCCTCGTCACCTGCGCCGCGCCCGCCATCGGCCCCGTGTTCGGCGGCGTGGTGATGGAATACCTCGACTGGCATTGGATCTTCTATACGATGCTGCCGTTCCTCGCCGTCTCGTTCGCGATGGGCGTCGCCACCGTTCCGGAGATTCGGCATAAGGGCGATGCGGAGCGGGCTTCGATCAGCGTGCCGTCGCTGCTGATGGTCGCGCTCGGCCTGTCCGGCCTCATCGTGGCGGTGAGCTTCTTCGCCGAATGGAACGGCGACTGGCGGTTCTGGATGACGCTCGCCGCGGCCGTCATCGTGCTCGCCGTGTTCGCCGCCGTGCAGCTGAGGATGGCCCGGCCCCTCGTCGAGGTGCGTGTGTTCGCCTATCCGGGATTCTCGCTCGGCATGCTCATCCTGCTCATGGCCTCCGGTGGCGTGCTAGGCCTCAATTTCATGCTGCCGATCCTGCTGCAGCGCGGGTTCGGCTTCGGCTCGCTCGTCGCCGCGCTCATCCTGCTGCCCGGCGCGGTGGTCGGCGCGCTCGCCGCGCCCATGATTGGAGGCGCGCTCAAGCGGCATTTCCCGCCGAAATTCATCCTCGTCGGCTTCGCCGGCGTCACCGTGATGGATGTGGTGCTGATCGTCGCCTCCCGCAATGTGTGGGCGGTTGCCCTCTCCTACGCGCTGTTCATGGCCTGCTCCGGATTCGTGCTCGTGCCCGACCAGACCCACGCCCTGAACCAGCTGCCGTCCCGTCTCAACGCCGACGGTTCGGCCGTGATGAACACCGTCCAGCAGCTCGCCGGCGCGGTCGGCACCGCTGTGGCGAGCACGCTGATCTCCGAATTCTCGGCGATGGCGGCGCGCGGTGGCGTGGGGGAGTCCGTCTCCTATCTCCAGGGGTTCTCGTGGAGCATGTGGCCCATCACGGGCATGGCCGTGTGCGGCGAGGCGCTCGCCGCGCTCATGTTCCGGTTCTCCATGCGCCGTCCGCCGGAGCTGGTCGAGGCGTAGTCCGGGACCCCGGCGACGCCTCGACCCTCACACGAAGACGAGCTGCACGAGCACCATGTAGAGGACGGTGCCGCCGGCGATGGACAGCAGCATGCTGTGCCGCCACTTGTGCAGCAGGATGATCGCGAGCACGGAGATCGCCTCGGGAATGCCGTGCGAGCCGGAGGTCAGGGACGTGTCCTTGAGCGCATAGACGACCAGCAGTCCGGTCATCGCGGCCGGCAGCACGTGCCCGAGATACTCGACGACCCGTGGCGGACGCTTGGAATCGGGGAACAGAAGGAACGGCAGGAACCTGGTGAGCATGGTGCCTACCGCCACCACGGCGATGGTGGCGACGGCCTGCCAGACGGTCATGGTCATCATCGTGCGGTCTCCTCTCCGTTGGTTGCGTCGCGTCCGTCGTTGCCGTCACGTCCGTCCCCGGCCGCTCCGGCCGCGTCGCCGTCGCGCCCGTCGTCCAGCCATGGGCGCAGCGCGAGGAACAGGACGAGCATCAACGCCAGCGAGGGGATCATGAAGCGGTCCGGGCCGAGCACGACCAGACACGCCAGCGAGGCGAGCACGCCCACCAGCGCGGGGGCGTGGCGCCGCAGCGCGCGCAACGCCGCGGACGGGCGGTCATGGCCGCGGTCGTCGTGCGGCACGTCCGTCTCGTCGACCTCGTCCCACTGGCCGAGGAGGATCGTGAGGAACAGCGCGGTGAGCACGAATTCGATGCCCTTCGTGCTGAACGGCAGCAGGCCGCCGATGAGCCATCCCAGCGCCGTGCCTATGATCCAATACCACCGGTTGAGCAGCGAGACGAACATCATGAACCAGCCGCGGTCCACGTCCTGGGGGATGCGTGCGCCGGAGTTGATGGCGAAGCTTTCGTCGCACATCGCGAAGATCAGATACGGCTTCTTCCAGCCGAGCCCACGGAACCTGTCCAGCATGGACAGGCCGTAGAACAGGTGGCGCGCGTTGACCATGAGCGTCAGCAGGAACGCGGCCAGTGGCGCGAACGCGCTCAGCAGCAGGTTCACGGTGACGAACTCCATCGACCCGGCGAAGATGAAGTAGGCCATCGCCACCGGATACCAGAAGGCGAAGCCCTTGGCGTGCATGAGCAGCCCGTACGAGCAGCCGAGGAACAGGAATCCGGCGGCGATCGGCACAGTCAGCGGGAACGCCGTCCTGAACGCCGCCGGTATCGTCCCGCCTCTCCTCCGTGCATCCGTGATGCCGTTGCCCATGCCTCGCACGTCCTTTCCTTCCTTCCGGCTGCTCGGCCGCCGGATGCCGTGGGGGCGGTTCCGGCGAACCGTGGACAGATGAATGCTAGTCGATGGGGTGCGGTCCGTGCCTCCCGCCGTCCATCGGGCGGAAGCCGCGCCGGGCGTCCGCGCCGTCCGGCGCGACACGCCGGGTTTGGCGATTGCGGCAAGTCATGTAATATATCCACTCGTGCCTTGATGAAAGGTGCGAAACGGCCGCGTAGCTCAGTTGGTTAGAGCGCCGCCCTGTCACGGCGGAGGTCGCCGGTTCAAGTCCGGTCGTGGTCGCCACTGCAAGGGCTTCCGATTCGTCGGAAGCCCTTTTTCGTTTCCGCCGCCGTACAATGGTCGATGACGACATCGCCGCGCACAGGGGAGGGCAACTATGGGAACGAATATGGCCGACGGGGACGTGATCTGGACGCAGCGCAAGCGCAACTGGTGCCGTACGCCGTTCACCTTCACCGTCTACACGCTCACCGCGGACGAGCTCGGCGTGAAGACCGGCGTGCTGCGTCAGACGTTCGACACCACCAAACTGTTCCGCATCATCGACATCACCATCGAACGTTCGCTGCTGCAGCGCCTGTTCGGGCTGAGCACCATCGTCATCGACGCGCGCGACCAGTCCAGCGGCGGACGCATCGTCCTGAAGAACGTCATCCACGGCTTCGACGTGCGTCGCGTCCTGCAGCATGCGGTGGACGACGCGCGCAACGTGAACCGTGTGAGCACGCGCGAGTTCATGGATTCCGACGGCGACGGATACACCGACGGCTATGCCGACGGCGGATACGGAGATGGTCCGGCGTACTGAGTCCGATCCGGCCGCCCGCGGGCGGCCGTAGGTCGACGGCCCGTCGCGTCGCGCACACAGGATGTGCGCGATGCGACGGGCCGTTCCGTTTGCGTGGGGTCGCCGGCCCGCGCCCTGTGTCCCGTAACGTCGTGCGTGGGTTCCGCCGTGTGGCGCCGCAATGCGATTGCAACGGTTTTCGCCGCGATTGCGGCACTGCTTCCAGCGTGAGGCGACGAGGACGTCGGTGCCTGAAGCGTTGGGGGAGTAGGGTTCCGGGCACCCGGTAAAGGTGCATTGACATGGAACGCCCGGCGTGTTCCGTGGAACCGACGGCAACGGATTCGTGGGAACCTTCATGTCCTTTGTACCGTTGGGGCCATCAAGGCAAACGGCCCGAACGCAGTGGTGAGGGCCGGCACGACGGACGTGACGCGACCATCCGAAGGAATCGAGGCAGACCATGCGCAACGACACCGATTTCCATGTCCCGGGCATCAGACCGGGCGGCGTGCTGCTCGCCGGCGAGGCCATGGGCCTGTTCACCGCCGGACAGGAGGGCCCCTGCAGCACCGTGGGCACCTTCCAGGCCTCCGTGGCCGGCGCCGAGCTCAACGTGGCCATCGGCCTCAAGCGGCTCGGACAGCATCCCGCATACCTCACCAAGGTGGGCGACGACCCGCTCGGCGTGCGCATCCGCATGCTCATGGAATCCGAGCGGCTCGACCAGCGTCTGGTCTCCGTGGACGCGCGCCACCACACCGGCTTCATGATGAAGACCCGCGAGACCAAGGGCGACCCGAAGACCTACTACTACCGCAAGGGCTCCGCCGCCTCCACCATCTCCAGCGCCGACATCGACGCCGTCGACCCGTCCGGCCTCTCGCTCGTCCATCTCACCGGCATCCTGCCGCCGCTGTCCCCGTCCACGATGGATGCGGCCGAGGCGATGGTGGTGTTCGCCCGACGCAACAACCTGTTCCTGTCCTTCGACCCGAACCTCCGCCCCGCCCTGTGGGTGAACGAGGCCGTGATGAAGTCCACGCTGCGCCACCTGTGCGCGCAGTCCGACCTCGTCCTGCCGGGCATCGCCGAAGGACGCGAGCTGTTCGGCGTGGACGACGTCGAATCGATAGGCCGGGCGTTCATCGACAACGGCGCCCGCGTCGTGGTCGTCAAGGACGGGCCGCGCGGCGCCTACGCCACCAACGGTACCGATTCCGTGTACGTGCCCGGCTTCGTGGTGGACCATGTGGTCGACACCGTGGGCGCCGGCGACGGCTTCGCCGCCGGACTGCTCTCCGCGCTGCTCGAAGGCCACGGCATCGCGGTGGCCATGGAGCGCGGATGCGCGGTGGGCGCCATGCAGACGCAGGTCGTCTCCGACAACGAGGGCCTGCCCACCGCCGACCGCCTCGACGAATTCATGATGCTGCACGAACGCGCCACGCCGGCCCAGGCCTCCCTGGTCTGAACGGGCGGCATCCCCGATCCCCATACGAATCGCAATCGCACAATCGCCTATATATAAGGAGACGAACATGAGCACCGCAATCCTGGAACCCGTCGCCACCCTGACGGACAAGCAGCAGTATCTCGACGCGATGACCACGCTGGGCGTCGTGCCGCTGGTCACCCTCAACACCGCGGACGAGGCCATCCCGTTGGCGCACGCCCTGTATGAGGGCGGCGTGCCGATTGCCGAGGTCACTTTCCGGTCCGAGGCCGCGCTCGCCGGCATGGCCCGCATCCACGACTACGTGCCCGAGGTGATGCTCATCGCCGGCACCGTGCACAGCGTGGAGCAGGCGCGCCAGGCCGTCGCCGCCGGCTGCGTCGGCATCGTCACCCCGAGCTTCGACGAGCGCGTGGTGGACTGGTGCCTCGACAGCGACGTGCTCGTCCTGCCCGGCACCGCCGTCCCTTCCGACATCGAGAAGGCGTACGACCGCGGCTTGCGCTACGCCAAGTTCTTCCCGGCGGAGGCGTACGGCGGCGTGAAGACGCTGAAGGCGCTCGCCGGCCCGTTCGGCGAGATGCGGTTCCTGCCTACCGGCGGCGTGAACCTGAAGAACGTGGCCGACTACGCCGCGCTGAAGAACGTGTTCGCCGTCGGCGGCAGCTTCCCGGTGCCGTCCGCCGCCCAGAAGGCGCAGGACTGGAATGCCGTGGCCGAAGCCTGCCGTTCCGCCCGCGAGGCCGTCGCGAAGGCGCGCGCCTGACCTGCGGCCGTCCGCGGCCCATCCCATTCCCGCCGGCGCCCGTGACGGGGCCATCTCCTGCCTCGATCCCGTCACCGCGCCGGCGTTTCCATGACAAGACGAAGGAGCATCGATGACCATCAATTTCGGAGTCCGCGGCCATGACGTGCCGTTCGACGGGACGCCCGAGGATCTGGCGCGCGGCATCGCCGCCACCGGCGCGCACAACGTGCAGTTCGCGCTGAACGCGCTGTTTCCCGACCTCAAGTCCGGCGCGGAGGAGATCAACCCCGGCATGGGCATGTATTTCCGTCGTGTGCTCGGCGAACAAGGCATTGGGATCGCCGTGCTCAGCTGCTACATCAACATGATCCATCCGGATCCGGAGATCCGGGAGGGGCTGCTGCGCAAGTTCGAGGCGTATCTGCGCCACGCGCGCTACTTCGGCGCGCCCATGGTGGCCAGCGAGACCGGATCCGTGCTCGAGACGCTCGGCGTGTATACGGAGGCCAACTTCACGGAGGACGTGTATCTGGACACCGTGGGCGTGATCCGGCGACTCGTCGCCGCCGGCGAACGCCACCACACGCTCGTGGGCATCGAACCCGGCCGCAACCATCCCATCCACGACCTCGACACCATCCGCCGGCTCATCCACGACATCGACTCGCCGTGGATGGGCATCGTGCTCGACCCCTCCGTGCTCATCGACGGCGAGACGTTCACCGGCCAGATCGACCTCATCGAGGAGGCGTTCCGCACGTTCGGCGACCGCATCGTGGCCATGCATCTCAAGGACTTCCGTCCGGTGCCGGGACAGCGAGAACTGGAAATGTGCGACATCGGCGAGGGCGTCATGCGCATCGGCGACGCGCTGCGCGTCGTGGAGCGGTACCGTCCGTACCTGCCGGTCATCACCGAGGAGACGAAGGGGGACGCCATCGCACGGGCCATCGCCACATACCGCGACGTGTGACGCATCCGGCGGCGTGTTTCCGCGGAAAATGCACAATCCGCGGAAACACGCTGCAAATGAATTTCCATATTTGTGGAAAATGATGTAAACTCTTGCATGAAAGCGACAACGACACCTCCAGTCGCTTTCTCGCCGGGGACGGTCAAGGCAGACCCAGCCCGGCGCTCCGCACCATCAGAAACGAGGACACATGGACACACCACAGATGCCGGCCACCCGTGACCAGCTGCTGCGGCTGATCGACGCCATGTCCGACAATCTCGTCACCATCGCGTCCAACGACGGCGAGGGATTATGGAAAGTCGGCGACGTCGTCATCGACGACAAAAGCTGGAACGTCTGGAACTGGCCGCAGGGCGTGGGCCTCTACGGCCTGTACCGCACCTTCGAGGTCACCGGTTCCGCCAAGGCGCTCGACGCCGTCCGACAATGGTACGAACGCGCGTTCGCGCAGGGCACCCCGCCCAAGAACGTCAACACCATGTGCCCGCTGCTCACCATGGCGCTGCTGTACGAGCGCACCGGCGACCCCAAACTGCGCCCCTACCTCGAGCAGTGGGCGAAATGGGCCTACGAGGACATGCCCCGCACCGACCACCGCGGCATGCAGCACATCACCCTGGGCGAACCCCACCACAACCAGCTGTGGGCCGACACCCTCGTCATGACCGTGCTGCCCCTCGCCAAGATCGGCAGGATGCTCGGCATCTCCAAATACGTCGAGGAGGCCAAGTACCAGTTCCAGATCCACATCAAATACCTGGCGGACAACGCCAGCGGCCTGTGGTACCACGGCTGGACCTTCGATGAACGCCACAACTTCGTCGGCGCCCACTGGGCCCGCGGCAACTGCTGGGCCACCATGGCCATCCCAGAGGCCATCGCCATCCTCGGCCTCGACGAGCGCGACGCGCTGCGCACCTGGCTCGTCGAGACCCTCGAGGCGCAGGTCGAGGCCCTGGCCGAACACCAGGACGCCAGCGGCCTGTGGCACACGCTCATCGACGACGAGACCTCGTACCTCGAATCGTCCGGCACCGCCGGCATCGCCTACGGCATCCTCAAGGCCGTGCACACCGGACTCCTCGACGAACGCTTCCTCGACGTGGCCTACAAGGCGGTCAAGGGCCTCATCGCCCAGATCGGCCCGTACGGCGAGGTCGGCAACGTGTCCGTCGGCACCGGCATGGGCGCCGACCTTGACTACTACCGCAACATCGAGATCTCCCCGATGCCCTACGGCCAGTCGCTCACCATCCTCGCCTTCACCGAAATGCTGGTCTCCTACTGCTGACCGGCCATCCAGACCAGCCGCCGCACCGCGATCTTCCAACCTCCTTACTCCTGCGCGGCGCGGCGGCATCCACACCCATAACCGAACACGCTCCAGCTCTCCGACAACCAAGCGGGACACCCGCGGAAAGGACACACACCATGAGCTACGACATGAGCAGATTCTCCCTCGAAGGCAAGGTGGCCCTCGTCACCGGCGCCAGCTACGGCATCGGCTTCGCCATCGCCTCGGCCTTCGCCGCCGCCGGCGCGAAGATCGCCTTCAACGACATCAACGAGGCCGCCGTCGAACGCGGACTGAAGAACTACGCGGAAGCGGGCATCGACGCCAAGGGCTACGTCGCCGACGTCACCGACGAGGAGGCCGTCGCCGGCCTCGTCGAGAACATCGAGCGCGACCTCGGCACCATCGACATCCTCGTCAACAACGCCGGCATCATCAAGCGCATCCCCATGCTCGAGATGTCCGCCGCCGACTTCCGCAAGGTCGTCGACGTCGACCTCAACGCGCCGTTCATCGTTTCCAAGGCCGTCATCCCCGGCATGATCGCCAAGGGCCACGGCAAGATCATCAACATCTGCTCGATGATGAGCGAACTCGGCCGCGAGACCGTCGCCGCCTACGCCGCCGCCAAGGGCGGGCTCAAGATGCTCACCCGCAACATCTGTTCCGAATACGGCGAGGCCAACATCCAGTGCAACGCCATCGGCCCCGGCTACATCGCCACCCCGCAGACCGCGCCGCTGCGCGAACGCCAGCCCGACGGCTCCCGCCACCCGTTCGACGCCTTCATCGTGGCCAAGACCCCGGCCGCCCGCTGGGGCACCCCCGAGGACCTGCAGGGCCCGGCCATCTTCCTCGCCTCCGACGCCTCCGACTTCGTCAACGGCCACGTGCTCTACGTGGACGGCGGCATCCTGGCGTACATCGGCAAGCAGCCCCAGTGAGCGGAGACGCGCGATGACGGAGCGTCCGCGGCGTTGCCCTCGGTCGACGTGCCTTCGCACGCCTTCCCTCGGTGCGCCTTGCGGCCACACGCGTCATCGTGGTCTCCCATACAACCAACCGCCACCCATCACAAGGAACCAACGCATATGAGAATCGCACTCATCAACGAGAACTCGCAGGCAGCCAAGAACGACGTCATCTACGGCGCGCTGAAGAAGGTCGCCGCCACCCACGGCCATGAGGTCGACAACTACGGCATGTACGCCGCCGACGACGCCGCTCAGCTCACCTACGTGCAGAACGGCATCCTCGCCGCCGCCCTCCTCAACACCAGGGCCGCCGACTTCGTCGTCACCGGCTGCGGCACCGGCGAAGGCGCCATGCTCGCACTCAACAGCTTCCCCGGCGTGATCTGCGGACACGTCGAGGACCCGCTCGACGCCTACACCTTCGCCCAGATCAACGACGGCAACGCCGTCGCCATCCCGTTCGCCCTCAAGAACGGCTGGGGCCAGGAGCTCAACCTCGAATACACGTTCGAGAAGCTCTGGCTCGAGGAGCCGGGCGGCGGCTACCCGAAGGAGCGCGTCGTGCCCGAGCAGCGCAACAAGCGGATTCTCGACGGCGTGCGCGCCGCCGCCTACCGTCCGCTTGTCGACATCTACAGGGACCTTGACCCCGAACTCGTCAAGGGGGCCTTCGCGGGCGAGCACTTCCGCGAACTGTTCACCGCCAACGCCGAGGACGGCGAGATCAAGGACTACGTGCTGTCCCTGATCGACTGACCGACGGCGTTTGCACGACCTTTCGCAACCAAGGCCGGGGAGCATCATGCGCTCCCCGGCCTTTCCCATAAACGGCGTCCATATTGGAAACGCTTGTGCAAATCGGGTGGTACACCGCTGTGTACCATTGGAAACCAATGATGACTTTTCGAAACGGAGGTCCATACATGTCGGAAGCCACCATCACCGACGTCGCCAAGGCGGCGGGCGTGGCCGCGTCCACGGTCTCCCGCGCCCTCAACGGAGGCAACGTCAAGGCCGAGACCCGCGAACGCATCATCCAACTCGCCCGTCAGATGGGGTACCGCAACGGCGCCGTGGCCGCGGCCCCCGCCCCGTCCGGCGACGGCAGCAGCCGCGGCAACATCGCGGTGCTCGTCACCGACATCGGCAACTACTACTTCACCGACATCTTCAAGGGTCTGTTCTCCGTGGCCCAGAACGCCAAATACCGTCTGTTCGTGACCGACATCGACGTCTCCACGGACCGCGGCGAGACCATCCAGAGCGTCATCGGCGCCTCCGAGGGGCAGCTGCTCGTCTCACCGCGTCTGAGCGACGCCGAGCTACGCCGCTACTGCGACCCGGCCACCACCGTATTCACCAACCGCCAGGTGGAGGGCTACTCGTGCGTGGGCATCGACGACGCCTCCGGCATCCTCCAGGCCGTGCGGCACCTCGCCTCCTTGGGGCACCGCACCATCGCGTACGTCTCCGGCGCCGGCAACTCCTACGCCAACAAGGTGCGTTGCGCCACCTGCGTGGATGCCGCCAAGTCCTTCGGTATGGACTGCATCGTCATCGGGCCGTTCGAACCGTCCTACGCGGGCGGCGTCAACGCGGGCGACGCGCTCCTGCTCGAGCAGGGGATCACCGGCGTGGTGGCGTTCAACGACCTCGTCGCCTCCGGCGTGATGGGGCGTCTGCAGGAACGCGGCGTCGACATCCCCGGCGAGATGAGCGTGATCGGCGTGGACGACAGCATCCTGTCGCGCGTGGTGCGCCCGCAGCTCACCACCATCGACGTGAGGCAGGAGCGCATGGGCGCCCTCGCCATGCAGATGCTCATCAACAAAATAGAGTCGTTGGCGCTCGGCGACGAGGACCCCGAATATCGGGAGCCGCGGGTGGAACTCGTTCCGGAAATCCTCGTCACCAGGGAATCCACGGGCATGGCGCCGGTGCTGGAACCCCCGGAAAGCCAGGAACCTCCGGAAACGGCGGAAAACAAGGATTGAGAGAAGCGGCGAAAGCCGCTTCTCTGTTGTTTGCACGCCTTGCTGCAATGATTTGTGGAAATAATTGCGGAAACAAGTTGCAACAAGGCGTGTTGTTATGGAAATCTTTGCTATAGTCTTTCTTGTCAAGGAAAACGTCATAGAAGACGGATTCCACACAGCCGACGGTCGATGAAGATCACGCCTTCGGCAGTACAAGAAAGGTTCGCAGGATGAAGACCTATAAGAAGATCGTGGCCGCGATCGCCGCCGGTGCGGCGATGTTCTCGATGGCCGCGTGCGGCAACTCCACCTCCTCCGATGGCAAGGACGCCAACACCCTGACCGTCGCATGGTGGGGCAACCAGCAGCGCAACGAGCGCCAGGCGAAGGTCAACAAGCTGTTCGAGGAGGCCAACAAGGGCGTGACCGTCAACGGACAGTTCTCCGAGTGGGACGACTACTGGAAGAAGCTGTCCACCAACGCCGCCGGCAAGCAGATGCCCGACGTCATCGCCATGGACTACTCCTACCTGCAGCAGTACGTCGACAACGGCCTCCTGCTCGATCTCGACGACTACCTCGGCAAGACCATCAAGACCGACGACATCGACAAGAACGTGCTCCAGGCCGGCAAGCTCGACGGCAAGACCTATGCGCTGAGCCTCGGCAACACCGCACCGGCCCTCATCTACAACAAGACCCTGCTCGACAAGGCCGGCATCGAGGTCCCGGACCAGATGACCACCGACGACTTCATCGACATCTCCAAGCAGGTGTACGAGAAGACCGGCGTCAAGACCAACTACCGCTACTACGAGGCCTCCGAACTGCTCGAATACCAGCTGCGCGGCGAAGGCAAGACCCTGTTCGGCGACGGCAAGCTCGGCGCCAGCGCCAAGGACGTGGAGAAGTACCTCGACGTCTACCAGACCGGCATCGAGGACGGCTGGCACATCGCCCCGGAGATCTTCGCCCAGATCAAGGCGGGCTCCGTGGAGCAGGATCCGCTGGTCTACGGCTCCGACCCGTCCGCCCGCTCCTGGTGCTCCTTCAAGTTCACCTCGCACTTCACTTCGATGCAGTCCGTGCTCACCGACGGCACCGAACTGGCCATGACCACCTGGCCGGCCAAGAACGTCAAGAAGGCCGACTACGTCAAGCCCGCCATGTTCTTCGCAATCTCCAAGAGCGCCAAGAACCCCGAGCTCGCCGCCAAGTACATCGACTTCTACACCAACAACGAGAAGGCCGTGAAGGCCATGTCCACCGACCGCGGCCTGCCCATCAACTCCAAGATGATGGACGCCCTCGAGCCGACCCTCGCCGACACCGACAAGAAGTCCGTCGCCTTCCTCAACGACCAGGTGATTCCGAACAGCTCCAAGATCAACCCGCCGGCCCCGGCCGCCGCCACCGAGTTCAACTCCACGATGCTGCCCACCGCCGAGGAGAACGTCCTGTACAAGAAGAACACCGCCGCCGAGGCCGCCAAGACCTTGGTCGACGAGGCCAACGACGCGCTCGCCAGCGGCAAGTGACGAAAGCGAGCGTGACAGCCACAAGCCGAACACACTTGTTCTGACGGACCCGGACCGGGGTGACGAGCCTCTTCCCGCCAACACACCTCCTCCGGTTCCGGTCCGCCAGGACATGCCAACCCCACCAACCCCGCGGCGATCCGCCGGACCGCCGACTCCCTCCCTCCTCCTTTTTCTCCTTTTCCTTCCCATCTTCTCCTTCACGATTCGGGCCGGGACACGGCTGGACATGCATGTGCCCCGGCCCGAACCGTGTACGACCACACCTCTTCAGCATCAGATTTCGAAAGGCATTGCCATGTCTCACGCAACCGCAGTCGCCCCCAGGGCGAACGGTCTACGGGCCAAGACGACATCCGGGGTGAGCTTCCGCAAGGAAGGCGCGATCCGCGGCTTCCTGCACAAGGAAAGCGTCTCAGGGTATGTCTGCGCCTCGCCGTTCATCATCGGCTTCCTCATGTTCATGATCGTCCCGATGGTGCTCTCGCTGTACTACTCCTTCACCGACTACAGCATCATCGGCGAGGCCTCCTGGATCGGCCTCGACAACTACGTCGAGATGTTCACCAAGGACGACCTCTTCTGGAAGTCCCTCGGCGTGACCTTCCTGTTCGCCCTCATCTCCGTGCCGCTCAAGCTGATCTTCGCCCTCCTCGTGGCCATGCTGCTCCTCAAGAACTCCAAGGCCTCCGGCTTCTACCGCGCCGCCTACTACCTGCCGTCCATCCTCGGCGGCTCCGTGGCCATCGCCGTCCTGTGGAAGCAGATGTTCGCCTCCGACGGCACCATCAACCAGGTGCTCGGCCTGTTCGGCGTCAAGTCCGACTTCGCATGGCTCGGCAACACGAAGACCGCCATCTGGACCCTCATCATCCTGGCCGTCTGGCAGTTCGGCTCCTCCATGCTCATCTTCCTCGCCTCCCTCAAGCAGATCCCCGCCGAACTGTACGAGGCCGCGAGCGTCGACGGCGCCAGCAAGTGGACGCAGTTCTGGAAGATCACCCTGCCCCTGCTCACCCCGACCATCTTCTTCAACCTGGTCATGCAGATGATCAACGGCTTCCTGGCCTTCACCCAGTGCTACATCATCACGCAGGGCAAGCCGATGAACTCCACGCTGTTCTACATGGTGCACATGTACGACGAATCCTTCACCAACTACCATGCCGGCTACGGCGCCGCGATGGCGTGGGTCATGCTTCTTCTGGTCGGCGCCGTCACCCTGTTCCTGTTCGCCACCAAGCGTTTCTGGGTCTACGACGAGGAGGCCTGATCCATCATGACCGCTGCAACCGCTTCCACCACCGTCACCGCGTCCAAGCCGCGCATCAAGCCGGGCCGCGTGGTCTACCACGTGCTGGTCTGCGCCTTCGCGCTGCTCATGCTGTACCCCATCGCATGGATGGTGTTCAGCTCCTTCAAGCCCACCAAGACCGTGTTCACCACCGCCGGCCAGCTCCTCCCGACCACGTGGACGCTCGACAACTACGTCAACGGCTTCCGCGGCTTCGAACCCGGCATCCCGTTCTTCCGCTACATCGGCAACTCGCTGTTCATCGCCGTGACCGCCACCATCGGCACCGTGTTCTCCTCCGCCATCGTGGCCTACGCGCTGAGCCGCCTGAGGTTCAAGGGACGCAGGCTCCTGTTCGTCGCCATGATGATCTCGATGATGCTGCCCGCCCAGGTGCTCATGGTCCCGCAGTACCTGTGGTACCAGAAGCTCGGCTGGACGAACTCCTACCTGCCGCTCATCGTCCCCTACTGCTTCGCCATCCAGGGCTTCTTCATCTACCTCATGATGAACTTCATCGAAGGCATCCCGAAGAGCCTCGACGAGGCCGCGAAGATCGACGGCTGCTCCTTCTACGGCATCTTCGCCCGCGTCATCTTCCCGCTGCTCACCCCGGCTCTCGTCACCGGCTGCATCTTCTCCTTCATGTGGCGCTGGGACGACTTCCTCGGAGCCCTGCTGTACGTGTCCGACACCGAGAAGTATCCGGTGGCCTTGGCTTTGAAGCTGTTCTCCGACCCCGGCTCCTCCTCCGACTACGGCGCCCTGTTCGCCATGGCGTCCGTCTCCATCCTTCCCTCCGTCCTGATCTTCCTCTTCTTCCAGAAGTACCTGGTGGAAGGCGTCAGCACCTCGGGTCTGAAGGGATAACACCAACCAACCAACAACCGATGCGTCCGGCACCATGCTTCTTGCTTCTCCTTCCTTCCGGCATGGTGCCGGACGCATCGCCGTCACGTGGTTTCCATCTGTTCCATCCGTCCTTACGAAAGTGGTGCGCCATGAGCCTGTATTCGATGCTCTACAACGGCGGCGCGCATGAGAGCGACCGCCAGGCCAACCCCAAGGGCATCGCCCTGTTCTTCGCCGTCATCAGGTGGCATTGGGGCCGGCTGATCGGCCTCAACCTCATGTTCATCCTCTCCTGCCTGCCCGTCGTGACCATCCCGTGCGCGATGACCGCGATGAGCGCGGTGGCCGGACGTCTGGTGCAGCGCCGCGTCTGCTATCCGGTCCACGACTATTGGCGTGCGTTCACGCGCGAATGGAAACGTTCCAGCCTGTGCGGCCTGGCGCTGTTCGGCGTGCTGGCGCTCGCCCTGTTCGGCGTGCTGTTCTACCCGCGTTCCGGCATGCCCGCCGGCATGGCGCTCGGCGGCGTGTGCCTCGTGGTGGCCGTGTTCGACGTCATGACCATGATGATGGCGTTCCCGATGGTGGCGTTCACCGACCTGCCCGTGCGTCGGGTGCTCAGGAACGCGGCGCTGGTCACGCAGATGCGTCTGGGATGGATGCTGCTTGCGTTCGCGGCCTCGGCCGTGGTGCTCGTCGCCACCTACGCGTTCCTGCCGTACACGGTGGTCGTCATGCCGCTGTTCGGTTTCTCGCTCATCGCCCTGATCGGCGTGTTCGCCGCATGGGATGGCATGAAGCGGTTCGTCGTGGTCGATTCCGGTGATTTCGGGCGGGAGGATGCGCGATGAACGGCAAGGTGACGATCTACGACGTGGCGAAGCTTGCGGGCGTGGCGCCGTCCACCGTCTCGCGCACGTTCGCCGCCCCCGGGCGCGTGAGCGCCGCCACCGCGCAGAAGGTGCAGGAGGCCGCCGACGCGCTCGGCTATCACGCCGCCCCCGTGCCCACGCGCAGGTCCGGCACCGGCAAGGGCCTCGTGGCGGTCATCGTGCCGGACCTGTCCAATCCGTTCTTCGCGGCCATCTGCCGCAGCGTGCAGGACGAATGCTCGGCGCGCGGCTTCGGCATGGTGGTGAGCGAATCGCGCGAGGTCGTGGCCAAGGAGCGCATCATCTTCGACGAGGTGCTGCCCTACGTGCGCGGCGTGCTGCTCGTGTCCCCGCGCATGCCCGACGTGATGATCCGCAAATGCGCCCAGCTGTGCCCCATCGTGGTGGTCAATCGCAACGTGCGCGGCGTGCCCAACGTGATCATCGACATCGGCGACGCCGTCAAGCAGGCCATCCGCTACTTCGCCATGATGGGCTTCCACCGGATCACCTACCTGGACGGCCCTCCCACCTCCTGGGTGGGCGGCGTGAAATGGCGCACCATCTCCGACGAATGCAACGCGCGCAACATGACACTGCGCCGCTCCCACCCGTGCCTGCCCACCATCGACGGCGGCACCGTGTTCGTGGACGAGTATCTGGTGAACCCCACCGGGGCCGTCATCGCCTACAACGACCTCATGGCGCTGGGTTTCGTGGCCGGCATGCGCAAGCGCGGCTACGACTGCCCGGATTCCGTGTCCGTCATCGGCTTCGACAACGACAAGGTGGCGGCGCTCAACAACCCGTCGCTCACCTCCATCCACATGCCGGCCGCCGCGTTGGGCGCCGACGCCGCGGCGGCTCTGCTCAGCCGTCTGAGCGGCGGCGACGTGCCCGGCACCTCGGTGACCGTGCCGGCCCGACTGGTGCTGCGCCACAGCGTGGGTCGCGCCGCCTGAACCGCAAGGACGTCGCCCCGGGGAAGGGGTGCCGAAAAAACGAAAGTGAGGACGTCCGATGAGGGACGCACGACATGCCGCGACGGTGCGGCGATTGGGGGCCGTGCTGTGCGCGGCCGGCATGGCGATGACGTTGGCGTGCGCGCCGCAGGCGGCCGTGGCGGACGATGGGGGCGTCGCGTCCGTCGTCGGCACGCACGCCGCGGCCTCCGGGGACGGGCGGCTGATGGAGAACCTCGCGCGCGGCGTCGTCGCCGTGCGCCGCAACGCCACGGAGGTCATCGTCACCTGGCGTCTGCTCGCGAAGGACCCGTCCGACATCGCGTTCGACGTGTATCGCACGCCCGCCGGCGGCGCGCCGGTGAAGCTCAACGACGCGCCGCTGACCGGCGGCACGAACCTCGTCGACACGACCGCCGACCCGGACGTCGACAACACGTACCACGTCGTCCCCGTCATCGACGGCGAGGAGATGACGGCACAATACGGACGGAGCACCGGGGGAGACGCGAACTCGTTCACCCTCAAGGCCGGCGCCGCGGCCGAACCGATCGTGCGCATCCCCGTGGACGCCTCGCACGACCCGATCGCCTACCTGTGGCCCGGCGACCTCGACGGCGACGGCGAATACGACTACGTCATCGACCGCCAGCCGGAAGACACGTCCACGGCCGCCGGCACGCAGAAACTCGAGGCGTACTCCTCCGACGGCACGCTCCTGTGGCGCGTGGACCTCGGACGCAACAGCCTCGACCGCGGGCGCATCGAAGGCGGATCGGCCACCGTGGACCAAGGGTCCGCCGACGGCGTCACCGTCTACGACCTCGACTCCGACGGCAAGGCGGAGGTCGCCGTGCGCATCGCGAACGGCACGACCTTCGCCGACGGCACGACGTACGAGGGACTCGACGGCGACGTGCGGCAGGCCATCGCCGTCATCGACGGCGAGACCGGCGCGATGCGCGCCGTCGCGCCCGTACCCGAGACGTACCTCGCCGACGGGCCCATGTACGCGCGCTTCGGCGTCGGCTACCTGGACGGGCGCACGCCCAGCCTCATCGCCGCGTTGAAGAACCGGCAGGACGGGACGAACGGCAAACCCAACGCCGGCGACTTCAACCTCATGTACACCGCGTGGGACTTCGACGGCACGTCGCTGAACCGCCGGTGGGAATGGGACGCGCCTGCCGACCTCACCGACGACGCGCACAACATCCGCATCGTCGACGTGGACGGCGACGGCCGCGACGAGACCTGCTCCATCCTCTTCTGCTTCACCCCGGACGGCACGCTGCGGCAGTCGTTCGCCGCCTCCGAGGGCACGCACCACGGCGACCGGTTCTACATCACCGACCTGCTGCCGGACCGCGACGGGCTCGAAGGATACGCGGTGCAGCAGCTCAACCCGAACGGCATGAAGGAATACGTGTACGACCCCGCCTACGTGGGGGAGGAGCCCGGTGCCACCTTATGGAAATACCCGGCCTCGAGCGGCGAGTGGGACGGCGTGGCCGAGGACGTGGGACGCGGCATGGTGGGCGACATCGACCCCGACGTGCCCGGCGCCGAGGTGTGGTCCAGCAGCACCGGCCTCAAGAACGCCGCCACCGGCGAGACCATCGCGCCGCGCCAGGCGGGCGTCTCCGGCAGCATCTGGCCCGACATGGGCGTGCTGTGGGACGGCGACCTCGGCCGCGAACTGCTCAACTCGATGACCTTCAACGAATGGGATCCGGCCGCGAAGAAGCTCAGGCGCATCACCTCCGCCTCCGGCACGGGGCTCAACGCGAAGAGCTTCGGCGCCGTGGCCTCGCGCGGCGGCTACGAATCGTCCGGCACACGCACCTTCCGTCCGCTGTTCTACGGCGATCTGTTCGGCGACTGGCGCGAGGAGGTGGTCTACACGGACGCCTCGTTCGGGGAACTACTCATCTTCACCACCGACCAGCCCACCGACTACCGGGTGGCCACATTGGCGCAGAACCCCGCCTACCGCAACGACATGACCGTCAAGGGCTACATGCAGGACCACGAGCTCGACTACTACCTGGGCTTCGACACGCCGCTCGGCACCGACGGGCAGCCGATCACCCCGGAACGGAACATCGAACCGATCGGCGCCGGCGGGGAGACGGACGGTCCCGAGGGTACGGGCGGCGATGCGGGTGGTTCCGACGGATCCGGCGACGGTACGCAGGGCTCCGGCGGAACGGGGGACGGCTCCGGCGGTGGCGCGTCCGAGACCGGGAAACCCGATGCCGGGGACGATTCACCGCAACATCATGCAAATGGTTTCGAACAAATGGAAACCCTTGCCAACTCGGGTTCGTCGGTGTCCGCGGCGCTCGCGGCGGCACTGATGGCGGCCGTATTCGGGGGAGCTGTGCTGCTGGCGCGCCGCCGGCGGTAGTGTCCGTTGCAACAACGCGCGTCCGTTGCCAAAGCAATTCTATGCTTGGGTGGCGGACGCGTTTTTTCATGTTATGCTGTATCTAAGCAAATTAATGGAAAGTTTGCAGAAAATATGGCAAGCCAAAGTTGGCTTTGCCTCAGGTCCACCGCAACGCCGCATCCGGCATCCATAGTGGGCCGATCAGAGGAAAGGAAACGCATGGGTGCATTCAGACAATGGGCTGCACGCGTCGTCACGATAGGCGTCTCCGCCGCAATGGCCGCGGCGATGATGCCGACGACGTCGGCCTTCGCCGACGCGTCCGCGGCCGCGGGCTTCACCGGGTACACCGACAAGACCGCGCTCAAGGAAGCCGGACGGAACGTCGTCAAGGCGGGAAGCCTGCTCGTCGCCGACGACTCCGCCCCAGCCGGCGACGGCACCACCTACTACGTCGACTCCGCGGGCGGCGACGACGCCGCCGACGGCACCAGCGAAGCCACCGCATGGAAGACCTTCGCGAATGTGAACGCCAAGGAGTTCCAGCCCGGCGACCGCATCCTGCTCAAGGCCGGAAGCACCTGGACCGCCGAAGGCGACGCCGTCGCCAAGGAGGCCTACGACTACACCACGTGGAAGAACGGTGCCGGCACCGACGTGGACGGCGCGGCCCCCACCGCCCTGCTCGCGCCCAAGGGCTCCGGCACCGCCGAGAAGCCGATCGTCCTGTCCAGCTATGGCGACGGCGACGCGGACGCCGACCCGGCCCCCAAGCTGGAAGGCCGCGGCGTCGTCAACGACGTGCTGCAGCTCACCAACCAGCAGCACTGGGACATCTCCAACCTCGACATCTCCAACCTCACCGACGGCTTCGACCCCTCCAGGTTCACCTCCGACGAGGACCCCAAGGCCGGCGACCTGAGGGGCGTGCACATCCAGGGCGAAAGCGCCGGCGTCCTCGCCGGCTACGACATCCACGGCCTGTACGTACACGACGTGTCCGGCCAGAAGTGGGCCATCGGAGCGTGGGGCCTCGACCGCTCCAAGCGCACCGGCGGCATCATGTTCGAAGGCCTCAAGGGCGACGCGAAGACCGCCTCCACGTTCACCGACGTGACCGTGCGCGACAACGTGATCGCCAACACCTCCTTCGGCAACCTCGTCTTCAAGCAGTTCTCCGGCATGGGCACCGACAAGTACAAGGACCACGCCCCCGGCTGGGGCGACCGCGCCGTCGGCAAGGCCGCCGTGAACGGCACCGTCAAGGAGGATTCGGACTGGGCCCCGCACACCGGCGTCACCATCTCCGGCAACTACATGACCAACCGCGACACCCAGTTCGGCTGGGACTCCATGTACCTCACGTCCGTCAAGGGCGCCACCGTGGAGAACAACGTGGTGGACGGCGCCGGCGTCTCCGGCATCGAGATGTACTACGCGGACGACATCGTCGTGCAGAACAACGAGGTCGCCGAGCTCGCCGCCCGCCCCAACGCCGCCGACTCCAACGGCATCGACCCGGACCGCGGCACCTCCAACATCGTCATCCAAGGCAACTACGTGCATGACTCCGGCGAAGGCATCCTCCTGTGCGGCTTCGGCTTCAGCACCGCCGTCGTGCGCTACAACATCATCCAGGACGTCGAACGCTACTACGTCAACGGCCACGGCTCCACCGGCGTGAACGCCATCTACAACAACCTGATGGTCAACACCATCAAGCCGTGGAGCAAATCCAACGGCAACGTCGGATTCTTCGGCTCGTCCGGATCCAGCTACTTCAACACGAAGAACCTCCACTACGTGTTCAACAACACGTTCGTCAACCTCAACGCCAAGGACGTCAAGGGCGTCACGTTCTCCGACTCCAAGACCGGCGTCACCTTCTCCAACAACGCCTACTGGGGCGAGCACATGACCCCCGCCGCCGCGGACCAGGCCGCCGTCACCGACGACCCGAAGATCGGAAACCCCGCCGAAGGCCTCGACAACGCGAAGCCCGGCGAAGGCTCCCCGCTCATCGGCGCCGGCAAGGCCGTCGACCTCGCCGCCATCATGCCCGGCTTCACCGCCACCGGCGCCGACGGCGCGAACGACAACCCGATCGCCGCCGACTTCTTCGGCAACCCGATCGCCGATCCGCCGTCCATCGGCCCCGCCGGCGTCCAAGCCGACGCCGAGGCCGGCACCGTCACCGGCACCGTGAAGACCGCGGACGGCACGCCCGTCGAAGGCGCGACCGTCACCGCCGACGGCGACGCCGCCAAGACGGCCTCCACCAACGCGGCAGGCGCGTACACGCTGAGCCTCAAGGCCGGCGGCCACACGCTCGTCGCCACCGCCCCCGGCCACAAGGACTCCGCCGCCACGACCGTCACCGTCGCCAAGGGACAGACCGTCGCCGCCGACCTCACGCTCGGCGAGGCCACCACGACCACCGGCACCATCGCCGGCACGACCACGGTGAACGGCAGCGCCGTCGGCGGCATCACCGTCACCCTCAAGGACAAGGACGGCAAGACCCTCGACACCACGACCAGCACGCTCGGCTCCGCCGACCCGGCCCACCCCGGCGCCTACTCGTTCGCCGTCGCCCCCGGCGAAGGCTACACGGTGACCGCCTCCCGCAAGAACTACGCGACCCGCACCGTGACGGACGTGGCCGTGAAGCTCGCGCAGACCACCACCGTCGACTTCGACCTCGTCAAGACCACCGACGACACCACGCTCGGATCGCTCACCGCCACCTCCGCCTACGGCGACCTCACGTTTACGCAGGCCGAGGACGGCACGTACGCCGCCGACGCCGGCCCGTACGCCGAGACCGCGACGCTCACCGCCAAGGCCAACAGCGCCGGAGCCAAGGTCGCCATCAACGGCGGCACGGCCTCCGCCGCCGCCACCGCGGACGTGCCGCTCGCCACCGGACCGAACAACGTCGAACTCGTCGTCACCTCCAAGAGCGGCAGGACCGCCACGTACACGGCCGTCATCACCCGCGCCGACGCCACCCAGACGGCCGCGCTCAAGGCGCTCGCCGTGGACGGCCACGAACTCACGCCCGCCTTCGACCACACGCGCCTCGGCGCCGAGAACCCGTACACCGTCACCGTGCCGGACTCCGTGAAGAGCCTCACGCTCACGTTCACGCGCGGCTGGGACGGACAGACCGTGCTCGTCAACGGCGCCAAGACCACCGGCGACACCGCCGACGTGGCCCTTACGGACGGCGAGAACACCATCGACGTGAACGTCGACGAATTCGCCGGGGACACCGCCGACTACGTCATCAAGGTCGCGCGCTCCGGCTCCGGCGGAACCACGCCGAACCCGCCCGCCACTGACCTCAGCCCGCTGCTCTCCGCCGACTTCACGCAGCAGACCGACCCGGAGAACCTCGGATTCACCGGCAACGCCGCCGTGACGGACGGCACGCTGACCGGCGGCACGGACCTCGCCGCCGGCAAGGCCGTCAAAGCCGCGCTGCCGATCGCCGTGCGCGCCCAGAAGACCGCCGAAGCGCAGTTCACGTGGAAGGCCGACGCCACCGCCAAGTCCGGCATCGAACTGCGTGACGCCTACGGACGCCTCCTGTTCGCCATCGCCGCCGGCAACGACGGATCCAAGCAGACCGTACGATACGCGACCGCAGCCCCGCGCGACATCGAATGGACCGCCTCCACCGTCGGCGCCAAGCAGTTCAGGAACGGTGAACCCACCTGGACCGCCACCGAAGCCGACGCCACCGCCGCCTACCAGGTCAAGGTGCGCGCCGACTTCACGGCCGGCACGGTGACGTACGCGATCACCCCCGCCGCGGGCGGCGACCCGATCGTCTCCGGGGAGGCGGCCACCCGCGCCACCTCCATGGCCGCGCTGTTCGCCGTCAACTACGAAGGCACCGCCGTCCACACCATCGACGACGTGCTGTTCGCCGGCGCGACGAAGGCCGCCGACCTCGACCTGCCGCTCAACGGCAAGACCGCCTACGCGTTCGGCGACTCCATCGTGGCCGGACACAAGTACGCGGACGCCAGCTTCGCCACCTTCGCCGGAGCCGAGGAGGGCGTGACCGTCCGACGCTACGCGCAGAACGGCGCCACCGTCATCAAGGGCGCCGCCGACTGGTCCACCCGCTACCTCGCCGCGCAGATTGACAAGGCGCCGGCCGCATCGCCGGACATGGTGATCTTCGACGGCGGCACCAACGACGCCATGTCCATCGACAAGGCCAGCGACAAGTGGACCACCGCCATGTACGAGGAGCAGCTGGGCGGCGTCATCGACCAGATGAAGGCCAAGTGGCCGGACGCGAAGATCGTGTTCGTCCAGGTGCCCAAGCTCAACACCCGCGACGCCGCGATCCAGGCCACGCTGCACGACATCCAGGACAAGGTGTGCGCCGCCAAGGGCGTGACCGTGGCCGACGTGTACGACACGTTCGAGGTGACCGACGCCAACCAGGGCGAGTTCTCGTTCACCGCGCTCGGCTCCACCGGCCTGCCGCAGACCAGCGGCTCGACCTCCGGCACCCACCCGAACTTCCCGGCCATCGAACGGTACTACGTGCCCGTCGTCCGCGCCGCCATGCGCGCCGCGTTCGCCGGCGGCGACACCCCGAACCCGCCCGACGGAGGCAGGGACGACGGGGACAAGCCCGCCGAGAAGCCCGACGACGGACAGTCTGGTGGCAAGCCCGACGCCGCGAAACCCGCCGACGGCACCCAAGACGGGACGCTCGTGCGCACCGGATCCGCCGTCGCCGCGATCGCCGCGCTGGCCGTCCTCGCCCTGGCCGGCGGCCTCGCGACCACCGCCATCCGCCGGGAACGCCGCTGACGACCGACCCGACCACCCACTTGGCGCGCCGCCTCCCGGAATCGCGACGACCGCGATGAGAGGAAGCGGAAGGCGGCGCGCCGACCCCCATGCCCACCCATCAACCACTCACACAACCGATCCGCCATCGTCGACGACGGCGGACGCACACACAGGCCGCACCCACCGGAGGGCACGGCCGCGACATCCAAAGGATGGTCCATCAATGAAGACAGACAAGAACAGGAGGCCATGGCTCAAGCGGGCCGTGGCCGCGCTCGCCGGAGCCGCCACGCTCGGCACCGTGGCGATCGCGGGAGCGCCCGCCGCCTACGCCTACGACGGCTCCCTCGACACCGCCGACAACGGCACCTCCTGGACGGCCGAGCAATACGCCGACCGCGCGCTCACCGTGGTCCCCACCACCCAAGGCGTGCTCGCCACCTGGCGCCTCTACGCGAACGACGCGAAGGACACCACGTTCACGCTCAAACGCAACGGCGCCGTCGTGTACACGGGAACCACCACCAACTACACCGACAAGGACGGCAAACCCGGCGACACCTACACGCTGTCCGCCAGCAAGGGCGCATACGGCGAGGAGACCGCCACCGCATGGGCCTCCAAGTCCCTCACCCTGAAGCTCGACCCGCCGGCCGACCAGCAGATGCCCGCCGGACAGACCACCGGCGTGGACCAGGTCGCCACCTACACCGCCAACGACATGTCCACCGCCGACCTCGACGGTGACGGCGTGCTCGACCTCGTCGTCAAATGGGATCCGAGCAACTGGCAGGACAACTACTACGCCGGCTTCACCGGCACCACGTTCCTCGACGGCTACACGTTCGACCGCTCCACCGGCGCCACCAAGCGCCTGTGGCGCATCGACCTGGGCGTGAACATCCGCTCCGGCGCGCACTACACGCAGTTCCAGGTATGGGACTACGACGGCGACGGCAAGGCCGAAGTGCTCGTCAAGACCGCCGACGGCACCTCCACCTACAAGGACGAGGCCGGCAAACTCGTCGAGACCGGGCACGTGGGCGCCGCCAGCGCCGAGGACCTGCCCACCGACACGGTGAGCGGCGCCGCCAAGCACGACTACCGCATGACCGGCAAGGCCAGCGACCCGAAGGACAAGAAGAACGGCAAGATCAACTCCGGCCCGGAGTATCTCACCGCCTTCGCCGGCGACGACGGCCACATCATCGACACCACCGACTTCCAGCCGAGCCGCGACGACGGACTATGGCACTGGGGGCCCTCCGACGCGAACATCGTCGACCGCTTCCTCGCCGCCACCGCATACCTCGACGGCGAGAACGGCAGACCCTACGCCGTGTTCTCCCGCGGCTACTACTTCCGCACCGAGATCGCCACCTACTCGCTCCAGGACGGCAAGCTCAAACTCAACTGGCACTTCCGCGCCAACAAGGACACCTCGTCCGGCAAGGACCCGAGCTGGGTGGAGAACCCCGACTTCGCGCAGCAGGGCTTCCACAACCTGTCCATCAACGACGTGGACGGTGACGGCAAGGACGACATCGTCTTCGGCTCCATGACCGTCAAAAGCGACGGCACCGGCCTGGCCAGCTCCAAGCTCGGCCACGGCGACGCCCAGCACATCAGCGACTGGAACGACGACGGCGTGCTCGACACGTGGAACGTGCACGAAGGCAAGCGCGACGCCACGCTCACCAACCCGGCCACCGGACAGGTGATGTTCCGCCAGTCTGTGAGCGGCGACAACGGCCGCGGCATGGCCGCCGACATCGACGCCCGATACCCCGGCGCCGAACTGTGGAGCGCGATGGACGCGAACACTTACAACGCCGTCACCCCCGCGCCCGCTGACAAGACCTCCTGCACCGCCAAGAGCCCGACGCCATGCGTCAAGAAGATCTACAGCAAGGTCAAGCCCGCCAGCGCCAACTTCTCCCTCCACTGGGACGGCGACCTGCTCGACGAGCTGTTCGAATACAGCGGCACGCAGGACTCGTCCATCACCACCGCACACCAGGACCGCGTGGCCCCGCAGGTGCAGAAGTGGAACCCGGAGACGCAGACCACCGACGTGATCTGGGAGGATGCGGCCGCCTCCACCAACAACGGCTCCAAGGGCAACGCGAACCTCATCGGTGACATCATGGGCGACTGGCGCGACGAGATCATCGTGCGCGACACCAAGGACCCGTCCATCGTGCGCCTGTACTCCACGGACATCGCCACCCCGTACTCCATCGCCACGTCCCTCCAGTCCCGCTCCTACCGTGAGGGCCTCGCTTGGCAGAACACCGCCTACAACCAGCCGGCCCACCGCCAGACCATGCTCTTCGCCGGCGTGACCGTCCCGACCGTCACCGCCACGAAGCACGGCGCCGACGCCGCCGTCACCTGGACCGCCGCCACCGACGGCCGCATCTGGGGCGTGGGCGTGGGCGGATACCGCGTCTACCGCGCCGACAAAGGCTCCACCGAGTTCACCGCCGTGGCTGACGTGCCCGCCGACACGCTCGCCTACACCGACACCGGCCTCGACAAGGCCAAGGACTACACGTACCGCGTGGCCGCCCTCATCGACGGCAACCCCTACTACCAGTCCTTCGACGCGGACACCGCCGCCGGCGAAGTGACCGACCCGACCGCCGACCTCGTGTTCGCCGACGGCTACCCGCAGCTGTTCGACAAGGACGGCAAGCAGGTCACGCTCACCCCCGTGAGCGGCAAGACCGACACCTACGCCGCCACCGTGCCGCTCGCCAACAGCAAGGTCACCGTCAAGGCCAAGGCCGCGAACGCCGGACACGTGGTGTACATCGGCTCCAAGAAGGTCGAAAGCCGCGACCTGACCATCAGCCTCGAAGGCCTCAACAACGTGCACGTGTTCGTCAAGAGCGCCGACGGCAAGCTCAGCCGCGACTACCTGCTCCAGATCACCCGCAAGGACGAGACCACGCCGTCCGCGGACAAGACCCGTCTGAACCGCCTCATCGACGCATACGACGGCGAGGACTCCGCCCTCAAGGAGGACGACTACACCGCCGAGGCATGGGCCGCATTCCAGAAGGCGCTCGACGCGGCCAAGGCCGTGGCGGCCGATGCGGACGCCACGCAGGACGAGGTCGACGCCGCCGTCACCGCGCTCGCCGCGGCCAAGACCAAGCTCGTCACCGACGGCAGGAAGCCCGCCGCGGAGAACAAGGCTCCGGTCGTCACGCTCAACGCGGGCGTGGATGCGGCCGTGACCCTCGACTACGGCGCCGACTTCGCGCAGCCGACCGCCGATGACGTCACCGTCACCGACGACACGGACGCCGACCTCAAGGCCACGGTCGCCATCACCCTCGACGGCAGGACCGTCGACAAGATCGACACCACCGTGCCCGGCACGTACACCGTCACCTACACGGCCACCGACTCCGGCAAGCTCACCGGCACCGCGACCCGCACCATGACCGTCGACGAGAAGCCCGCGCCCGCAATCAACACGGCCAAGCTGGAACTCGCCGTCAACGAGGCCAAGGCCAAGGCCGCCCTCGGCGAGGACGCCTACATCGCCGACACGTGGACGCCGTTCGCCACGGCCCTCGCCGAGGCCGAGAAGGTGCTCGCCGCGCCGACCGACCAGAAGGCCGTGGATGCGGCCGCCGACGACCTCGCCGCGAAGACCGCCGCGCTCAAGACCAAGCCGGCCGTCACCCCGACCCCGGATCCGGACGGCGATGGCAAGGGCGACCAGGACGGTGACGGCGGCCAGAACGGTGACGGTAAGGACGATGGCGGCAGGGACGACGGCGGTTCCGATGCCGACGGCAAGAATGACGGCTCCGGTACGACGCGGCGCCTGTCCCGCACCGGCTCCTCCGTGGCGACGGTCGCCGCGGCCGCCGTGCTGACGCTCGCCGCCGGCGGCGCCGCGTTCGCCCTGCGCAGGCGCGACACCGACCGCTGACCCGCAGCCCACACGGGTTCCCGTCGGCCGGTCGGCGATCCGTCCGGTCGGCCGACGGGAACCCCGCCCATCCCATTCCCGTATCCGGCGCTTCCGCGCGACGCGCCCGCACGGCGCACGGAAGCACGCCGCACACAATCCCCTCAACGAAGAAGGAAGACACATGCACACCCGCAACCCAGGGCGTCCCATCGCCGCGGCGGCCCTCGCCCTCGCCACCGCGTTCGCCACCGCGTTCGCCACGGCGGCACCCGCTGCGCTCGCCGCGGACGCCACCGCCTCCGCCGGCATCGTCGCGACGTCGGAAGCCACGACGCCCACGGCCGGCGCCACCGGCACCATGACCGCCACCACCCAGCGCGTATTCGACAACGTGCAGTACGTGGACGGCTCCACCAACCCCGCCCAACAGCTCTTCATCCAACTGCCCGAAACCGGCTCCGGACCCTACCCGGTGCTCATCTACATCCACGGCGGCGGATGGAGCAAGGGCAACTACGGCTCCATGGCCGAAGTGCTCACGCAGAAGGCTGACGTCAAGGCCGCCCTCGCCAAGGGCTACGCCGTGGCCGCCGTCAACTACCGGCTCACCGACGAGGCCCAGTGGCCCGCCCAGATCCTCGACGTCAAGGCCGCCGTGCGCTACCTGCGCGCCCACGCCGCCGAGTACGGCCTCGACGCGGAGCATTTCGCCGCGCTCGGCGCCTCCGCCGGCGGACACCTCGCCCAGTTCCTCGGCGTCACCAACGGCGACGACACCTGGGACGACGCCACGATGGGCAACGCCGGCGTTTCCAGCGCCGTGCAGGCCGTGCTCTCCGACTACGGCATCGCCGACCTCACCCGCTACAAGTCCACCAACCTGCTTGGATCCGGATACACCGCCGACCAGGCGAAAGCCGCCAGTCCGCTGAACTACGTGACCGCCGACGACGTGCCGTTCTACATCGCGCACGCCGCCGATGACAACAAGGTCAGGCAGCAGATCAGCAAGGACTTCGCCGCCAAGCTCAAGGAGACCATCGGCGCCGACAAGGTCGTCGAATACTACCCCGAGACCGGCGGGCACGGCAGCGCGGCCTTCTACAACGAGACCGCCATCGCCAACGAACTCGACTTCCTCGCCAAGGTCATGCCGCTCGGCGGAACCGGGGCCGGTTCGGAAGGCGGCACGGAAGGCGGGGCCGGGAATGGCTCCGGCACCGAAGGTGGCTCCGGATCCGCGGACTACGATCCCGCCTACCCGGACAACCACCAGGGCGAGAACACCACCGACTACCTCATGGCGTACTTCGTGACCGCCGCCGACTACAACCTGTGGGAGGAGCAGGTCTACTTCGCCACCAGCCATGACAGCCGCGAGTGGACCGACCTGCACAAGGCCACGCTGCCCGTGCTCACATCCACCGTGGGCTGCAACGGCATCCGCGACCCGTTCCTGCTGCGCTCCCCGGACGGCTCGAAGTTCTACATCCTCGCCACCGACCAGAACCAGGTGAACAAGGGCAACCCCGGCTGCGGATGGAACGTGGACGGCTCCCGCAAGATCATCATCTGGGAATCCACCGATCTGGTGAACTGGAGCCAGCCGCGCGCCGTGGACGTCGGCTCCAAGATCCCCTCCAGCGCGAAGAAGGAAGGCATGGTCTGGGCTCCCGAAGCCGTGTGGGACGAGGAGAACCAGCAGTACTTCGTGTACTGGTCCACCAACTCCGGTGTGGACGACCAGTACGGCCGCTCCGACTCGCCGAACCAGTACTACGCCACCACGAAGGACTTCGTGACCTTCTCGGACCCGGTCAAGTGGATCGACCGCAAGGGCTACACGCTCGACTCCACGATGATGAAGGCCGATGACGGCTACTGGTACCGCGTGCACAACGCCGGCATCATCGAACGCACGAAGAACCTGTACGCCACCTCCTTCAAGGAGAAGACCCGCAAGGCCGACGACACCAAGGAATGGAAGTACCTCACCCAGGTGCAGTCCGCGCTCTCCGTGAACAACAAGCAGGTCGAAGGCAACGAGTTCCTCGTCACCAACAAGGACGACATCGACGAGCTCGGCTACAAATACGCCATCGTGGCCGACCAGTTCAAGGAGGAGAAGGGCTTCGGCATCGTGAGGACCAACGACCTCGCCGCCACGACCCCCGCCGAATGGCACCGCGACGACCTCGTCGACTTCCATCAGGACCCGGCCAAGGGTGAGACCATCAAGAAGCACGGCAGCTTCCTCAACATCACCAGCGAGGAGTACGACCGCATCCACGCCGCCTTCGACAATGACAAGTGGCCGGTCACGTTCGATGCCGCAGGCGGATCCGCCGTGGCGATGGAGACGTTCGGCAAGGGGGAGAAGGTCACGAAGCCCGCCGACCCGACCCGCGACGGCTACACGTTCAAGGGCTGGGTCCTCGCCTCCGACGCCACGCAGGTCTTCGACTTCGATCAGGCCATCGAGAACCCGACCGGCCCCATCAACCTCGTCGCCCAGTGGGAGAAGAGCGCGGAGACGCCCGACCCGGATCCCGATCCGGAACCGACGCCCGACCCGGACAAGCCCGGCACACCCGATCCGGACACGCCGACCGACCAGACCAAGCCCGGTGACGGAGCCGCCGACGGCAAGGACAAGACCGACAAGGCCGACCCGGCCGACGGAAACGCGCGGACGAAGCCTCTGGCGCGCACCGGCGCCAACGTGGCCGGCCTCGCGGCCGTGGCCGTGCTCATGACGCTCGCAGCCGCCATGGCCGCGTACATCAGGCGCAACCCGATGCGCTGACGTCGGCACCGACCAGACGATCCGAACAGGTCCCGGACGCGGCCGTGGAATCAAGCGATTCCGCGGCCGCGTCCGCGTATGTGGCGGAGGCGCGGCGGCGAGGCGCGGAGAATCGGCTGGGCGCGGAGAATCGGCTGGGCGGCGGGGAGGCCGATGGGGGACGTTCTGTCGGACCATGGATATGCCAGCCGCTGCAACAGGCTGCAACTCATTGACGGGCGGCGGCGCGGCGGCGATAGTCTGGCCGCGGAAACCGCCGGACCGACGCCGCGCCCGGCCATATTGAGGAGGACATATGCCGTTGCCCGTTCCGCCGCGAGACTGCGGCTACGACCATGACCACGCCGTCGCTCTGGCCCGTCGGGAAGGCGTCACCGACGCCGAATTCGCCGAAGCCGCCGAATACGGGCGTCTGCTCGACGCGCACCGGGCTTGGGGGCTGCCGTTCAACGGCTACTGCAACGCCGCCGGATACGGCTATGTGCAGGAGCCGACGTTCGCCGTGGCCCGGGACGGTTGGAACGCTTATGAGGCGTTCAGCCGGCTCAGCCGCGGCGCGCAGACCGCGGTCGTCTACGAGAGTCTGACCGCCGGGCATGACGTCGACCACGAATCGGCGCGCCAGTTCCTCAAACACGAACGCGGCGTCATCATCCATGCCAACCAGCCGTACTGATTGGAAACGGGACGTTCTTCTTCAAGGCGTGCCGCGGGTGCCGTCCGTCGTCGTGCATGCGGCATCGGGGCTTACGGTCGTTTTGGCCGTTTCGGGCGTTCCAGGTGGCGACGCGCCAGATCGAACGTGTAGACGGCGAGGGCGAGCCAGATCACCGAAAACGAGATAAACCGGTGGGCGGGCACATGCTCCCCGAGCACCATGATGCCGAGGACCAGCTGGATGGTGGGCGTGATGTACTGGGTGAAGCTCAGCGTGAGGAATGCCGCATGCCGCACGCCGTACGAGGTGAGCACCAACGGGACGGCGGTGAGCAGGCCGCAGCCGCCGAGCAGCGCCCACACCCACCACGGTTCGCCGGCGGGCACGCCGAAGCGCGGCTGGACGGCGAGCGCCGCGAACGCGAACGGCGCGAGCACGCCGGTCTCGAACGTCAATGATTGGAACGGGTCGAGCGGGATGAACCGTTTGATGAGACAGTATCCCGAGTAGCTGACGGTCATGAGCAGCGCGAGTCCGGGGAACGCGCCCGTGTCGAGCACGTAGAGCGCGCCGCCCGCGAGCGCGATCGCCATCGAGACGAGGCCGAGACGCGTGGTCCGCTCGCGCAGGATGATGAGCGCGAGCGCCATGTTGATGAGCGGCATGAGGAAGTTCGCGGCGCTCGCCTCCGAGGTGCGTCCCACGGCGACGAGTTGGATGTACACCACCCAGTCGATGGTGACGAGCACGGCGGCGGCGACCTCGGCCCAGAAGATGCGTGGCTCGTGCCACATGGCCTGTACGGCCTCGACGAATCCGCGCCAGCGTCGGGTGAGCAGCATGAACAGGATCATGACGGCGGCGGCGGTGACGATGCGGTAGAGCATCACGTTCATCGAGGGGACCGTGGCCAGGGCGGCCCAGTAGAGCGGGAACATGCCGTACACGAACGCCTGCGCGAGCGTCGCCGCGACGCCCTTCGGCGTCTGGATGACATGCTGCGGGGAGTGGGTTCCGTCGTCCGCCGCGTCCGCCGTGACGCGTCCCTGTGGCATATTGTCTCCTGTCCTATGGTCGCCGGTCACCGGAGCGTTCCGGGCCCTCCGTAGGGTACCGCCTACGGACGATCGGCGAACGTGCCGGCGAGGAACGTGAGCGCGAGGTCCGGCCAGATCTGGACGGCCGGCACCACGTTGTCCGGGTCCGGTTCGCCTGCGGCTCCCGGCGAACCCGCCCTGGCCGTGGCGCGTGTGGCCAGCGACAATCCGTGCCCGCCTTCGGGGAAGAGATGCGCCTCCACCCGCACTCCTGCCTCGTGGCAGGCTTGGATGAGCATCAGCGTGTTCTCCACGGGCACGGTGGGGTCGGTCATCGTATGCCATACGAACACGGGCGGCGTGCGTCCGTCGATATGCCGTTCGATGGACAGCATGTCCAACAGTGCGGCATCATGCCGGTGCTCCGGCCCGAGCAGCGTGCTGATGCTTCTGCGATGCGCGTGTGGTCCGGTCGTGATGACCGGGTAGGCGAGCAGCAATGCGTCCGGGCGGACCTCCTGCGGTTCCGTGAACCCATGTTCCCGCAGCGCGGCCTCGCCGGATGCGGTGGCGAGCGTCGCCGCGAGATGGCCTCCCGCCGAGAAGCCGAGCAACGCCACGCGTGCGGGGTCCACGCGCCAATCGTCCGCATGGGCGCGGATGAGGCGCATGGCTTGGGCGGCCTGCAGCAACGCCACGGGGTGGCGGCTCGGCGCGCACGAGTATCGCAATATGAACGTCTGGTATCCGGCCGCCGTGAACCGCAGTGCGATCGGGTCGGATTCGCGGTCGGAGGTCATCGCGTATCCTCCGCCGGGCAGGATGAGCATCGCCGGCCGGGCCGTATCGGCCATCTCGCTACTGGATTCGGCCACGTAACCGGTGAGTCGTGCCGTGCTGCCGTCGATGCCGGTTATCGTCTTCTCCACTATGCGCATGATTCGATTATCACCCGAAGTGCGGCGATCCGTCCGTCGACCGATGGGATTCGTGGACGCGTGAGGGCCGTGGGACGGAGCGTCACTCCGTCCCACGGCCCTGGAGGTGGTGGAAGTATGGGCGCCCCATTGCGCCGGTGCGCGTCGCGCAGGCGCGGATCAGTACTTGTTGGCGCCTTCGCCGATGAAGTTCACCTTGAAGCCGCGCTGGTAGTGGAGGAACATGCTGGCGCCGTAGCGGTCGACCGGACGGTGGGTGAACAGCATGCGGATCGCGAACGCGGTCTGCACGTCCTCCGGCAGCGCGAGGAACGCCTTGTGGGCGTCCCAGTAGGGTTCGCGCACGATGGCGGCGTCCGGCACGTAGGCGTAGCCGTAGCCGTCGTCGTTTACGTAGCCCATGAACGGCAGGTCCCAGGCGTTGTAGCGGGTGAGCTTGTTCTTGTAGTCCTCGACCTCGGCGATGGCCTCGTCGCTGATGCCGAACGACTTTGCGACCTTGTTGGCCTCGGCGGTCTTCTCCTCCGGGGTCTTGTCGAACATGTCGAAGTTGACGGTGATGACCTTGTCCTGCTGTGCCATATCGGCTCCTTTCGCCATAAACGAACATGGAAGATGTTCGTTTATGACGTGAGAAAATGTACGTTCTTGTTGATGACGATTGCGGATTTATTGACTGCCTGCGCTGTCGTCTGCAACACAGACTAGCACGATGTGAGCGTTCACCATGTTGGAATCATGCGATTTTCGATCTTGTTTACGTGGACTTCACCTGAGTGGTCGGTATTGTGCGTCTGCTTGGTTTCATGTTCGGATTGCGATGATGTTCGATGGTGATGATGGTAGAAAACATGTCGAAACGAACATTCATGGTCGCCTCGACGGAGCCGTGCGGCGTGTCGCGTGACCGTCCGCGGCGCCGGTACAATCGTGTGGGTCGCCCCCGTAGCTCAGTCGGTTAGAGCAGCACCCTTATAAGGTGTTTGTCCTGGGTTCAAGTCCCAGCGGGGGCACTTCGTGCCACTGGTTTCTGGCTCACTGTCGTTCGCCTTCGCCTAAAAACGCCTCTGGCGTTTTCTTCACGGCTCAGCCCGCGGGGGCACGTTCCGTGCCACTGGTTTCTGGCTCACTGTCGTTCGCCTTCGTCTAAAAACGCCGTGTCGCGGCGGGGGTCTATCATCTTGAAGGTTCCGGTTCACGCCAGCCATAGGGGCATGGCGACCCGGGTCACCTGAATTCCTTAGGAGACACTATGAAGCAGGGTATCCATCCCGATTACCATGCCGTCGAGGTCCTGTGCTCGTGCGGCAACACCTTCGTCACCCGTTCCACCTACAAGGGCGACCACATGACGGTCGACGTGTGCTCGAAGTGCCACCCCTTCTACACCGGCAAGCAGAAGATCCTCGATACCGGCGGCCGCGTCGCCCGCTTCGAGCGTCGCTACGGCAAGAAGACCAAGTAGCAAACGTGACGCCAGTCCCCTCGTGCGGGACGGGGCGCGCCTCGGCGCATACCCGTCCCGCACGCCACGGGACTGGCGTTTTTGTATGCCCTGACCGGGCCATGACCGGCGGGCGGCGCGCATCCGCGCGGCCGACCACCACAGCCGGCACCTCATACCTCCCGGAACGTCCAGCCGACGTTCCGCCCGACACTCCCACAACCCACCGCGCCGGACCGCACCGGCGCCATCAGACAGGAAGACGCGCCCATGGCAGACGAACAGTTCCCCGCGGCGGCCACCGCACTGGAGGAATACCGCTCCATCGAAGAGCAGATGGCCAGCCCGGAAGTGGTGACGAATCCGGACAAGATGCGCAAACTGGGACGGCGCCACGCCGAACTCGGCGCCATCGTCTCCGCATATCAGGCGTACCTGTCCGTGCGCGACGACCTCGAGGCCGCGCAGGAGATGGCCGGTGAGGACCCGGACTTCGCCGAGGAGGCCAAGCGGCTCGAAGCCGAGCTGCCGGCCGTCGAGGAGAAGCTCCGCACCGCGCTCATCCCGCGCGACCCGGATGACGCGCGTGACACCATCATGGAGATCAAGGCCGGCACCGGCGGCGAGGAGGCCGCGCTGTTCGCCGGCGACCTCATGCGCATGTACACGCGTTACGCCGAGAAGCGCGGCTGGACCGTCACCGTCCAGTCCGAGAACACCACCGAGCTCGGCGGCGTCAAGGACGTGCAGATGGCCATCCGCGCCAAGGGCACGCCCGCCCCGGAGGACGGCGTGTGGGCCTCCCTCAAGTACGAGGGCGGCGTGCACCGCGTGCAGCGCATTCCCGTCACCGAATCCCAGGGCCGCATCCAGACCTCCGCGGCCGGCGTCATCGTCTTCCCGGAGGCCGACGAGGACGACGACGAGATCGAGATCGACCCGAAGGACCTCAAGATCGACATCTTCATGAGCTCCGGCCCCGGCGGCCAGTCCGTGAACACCACGTACTCCGCCGTGCGCATGACCCACCTGCCCACCGGCATCACAGTGAACATGCAGGACGAGAAGTCGCAGATCCAGAACCGCGCCGCCGCGCTGCGCGTCCTCAAGAGCCGTCTGCTCGCCATGAAGCACGAGCAGGAGGCCGCCGAGGCCGCCGACATGCGCCACTCCCAAGTGCGTTCCCTCGACCGCTCCGAGCGCATCCGCACCTACAACTTCCCGGAGAACCGCATCGTCGACCACCGCACCAACTACAAGGCGTACAACCTCGACCAGGTGCTCGACGGCGACCTGCAGGCCGTCATCGACTCCGACATCCAGGCCGACGAGGCGGAGCGCCTCGCCAACCAGAAGTAGCCGCGGACGGGCCGTGCCGAACGGTCCGCGCCCGGCCCGCATATCGATCCGAAGACGATGGGGAGGATGGTCGTGTCCCTGACCGATGTGATCCGCGATGCGGCGGCGACGCTGCGCGAGGCCGGCGTGGACACGCCGGAGCATGACGCGAAGCTGCTGCTCGCCGAAGCGGCCGGCGTGGACCTGCGCGACGTGGACAAGGCCCTGCTGATGGGGGAGCCGCTCGCGTTCGACGAGGCCCGCTTCGACGGGATGGTCGCCCGCCGCGCCAAGCGCGAGCCGTTGCAGTACATCGTGGGGCATGCGCCGTTCCGCTACCTCGACCTCGAGGTCGGTCCCAGCGTGTTCATCCCGCGTCCGGAGACCGAGATGGTCGTGCAGGAGGGCATCGACTGGATCGTCCGCAACCGCATCGCCACGCCGCGCGTGGTCGACCTGTGCGCCGGATCCGGCGCGATCGGCCTGTCCGTCGCCACCGAGGTGCGCGGCGCCGAGGTGTGGGCCGTCGAACTGTCACCGGACGCGTGCGCGTGGACCGAACGCAACCGGGAGCGCGTCGCGCGCCGCGACCCGCTGGCCGGCTACGACTATCATCTCGAACGCGGCGACGCGACCAGCCCGCTCACCCTGCCGCAGCTCGACGGCACCATCGACATCGTCATCACCAACCCGCCGTACGTGCCGCAGACGCAGGTGCCCGAACAGCCCGAGGTGCGCGACCATGACCCGGACATGGCCCTGTACGGCGGCTCCGCCGACGGCGTCCTCATCCCCGAGCGGATCGTCCTGCGCGCGGGCTGTCTGCTGCGTTCCGGCGGTGCGCTCGTCATGGAGCATGACGTGACGCAGGGCGACCGCCTCGTCGCCTTCGCGCACGCCAACGGCTTCGCCGAGGCGCGTACCGGGAACGACTGGACCGGCCGCCCCCGGTTCCTGTTCGCCGTCAAAGGCTGACTACGCGGCGTACTTCTGGTAGACGGAGGCGTCCGCGTCGGTGATGGTCCTGATGACGCGCGCCGGGTTGCCCACGGCCACCGAATTCGCCGGGATGTCCTTCGTGACGACCGCGCCGGCGCCGATCACGCAGCCGTCCCCGATGGTCACGCCGCCCAGCACCGTCACGTTGCCGCCGAACCAGCAGTTCGACCCGATGACGATGGGACGGCCGTACTCGTAGTCGTAGGAGGTGCCGTCCTCGCGCGTGCGCACGTTGCGGTCCTGCCATCTGAGCGGGTGCATCGGCGGCAGCAGGGACACGTTCGGCCCGAACAGGACGTCGTCGCCGATGGTCACCGGCGCGCAGTCGAGCACGGTGAAGTTGAAGTTCGCGAACACGCGGTCGCCGATCGTCGTGTGGCAGCCGTAGTCGAAGAAGACGGGGCCCATCACGTCCAGGTTCCCGCCGTGGCCCGGCAGCAGCTCGTCGAGGATTGCGGCGCGTTCGGCCGCGTCGTGACGCGAGGTGGCGTTGAAGCGGGTGCACAGGTCGGCGGCCTTGTCGCGCAGTGCGGCGAGTTCCGGATCGGAGGCGTCGTACAGCTTGCCGGCGAGCATCTCCTCGCGTTCCGACGCGCGCGGCGTGCGCAGCTCCACCGGCGGGACGGGGGAGGGGAACGGTCCGTCCGATGCGGACGCTGTGGACGTTGCGGGCTGCGACGGTTGCGCGGGTGTGGTGTCGGTCATGGATGCTCCTTTGCGGGTGGCGGATGCGTGCGGCGCGGATGCGGCCGTCCCGTCCGGGCGGCGGTGGCGTCGTGGACGGCACCAGCTTAGGGCTGCGACCGTACCCGGTACGGCGATGCGAACGTTTGCGGAGTGTCGTCGCGTGGCGCCGCCGGATACCGTTCCGGGGCGTTCGCCCGCGGGGTCCCGCGCCGTCCAATCGGCGGCAGGTCTGGTCGTCGGGGCGCGATGGTGCAATGATGGATTGTGGAAAATCAGGTTCAGGAGGCGTGTGATGAGTGAGATTCGCGCGATCGACGAGGCGTCGCTGGCGCTGGCGGCCTCGATCGTGAGGGACGGGGGACTGGTGGTCATCCCCACCGACACCGTGTACGGCATCGCCGGGGACCCGCGCGACCGCCGCGCCATCGACCGCATCTACCGGCTCAAGCGGCGGCCCCGGTTCAAGGCGCTGCAGGTGCTGCTCGCCGACATCGCCGACATCGACGGGCTGGGCCTCGACCTGCCGGTGCCGCTCAACCGTCTCGCCGCACGATTCATGCCCGGCGCGTTCTCGCCGATCGCCGTGGCGCGCGAGGGCTGCACGCTCGGCACGCTCGCCGGCGACGGCACGCAGGGCGTGCGCGTGCCGAACTCGCAGGCCGCGCTGCGCGTGCTCGCGGCCACCGGTCCGCTCGCCGCGTCCAGCGCGAACCTGTCCGGCGGCCAGAGCGCGCAGACCGTGCACGAGGCGGTCGAGGCGTTCGGCGACAGCGTGTCGCTGTACCTCGACGGCGGCGCCACGCCCGGGCACGTGGCCTCCACCGTGGTGGCCGCCGACCCGCACGAGCGTGACGGCATCCGCATCCTGCGCGAGGGCATCATCCCGCAGAGCGCCATCCGCGCCGCGCTGCACGTGAACGGAGGGGGACTGGGCGCATGAGGATCTACCTGTTCATCGCGGCGGTGGCCGGCGGCGCCACCTATCTGCTCACGCCGATCGTGCGGCACGTGGCCATCGAGATCGGCGCCGTGGGCGAGGTCCGCGCGCGCGACGTGCACACCGTGCCCACGCCCCGCATGGGCGGCCTCGGCATGATGTTCGGCTTCGCCGTGGCCATGCTGTTCGCCAGCCGCATCCCCTTCATCCAGGGGCTGTTCCAGGAGAGCAGACAGGCGTGGGTGGTGCTCGCCGGCGCCGTGATGATCTGCCTGCTCGGCATGGCCGACGACCTGTGGGACCTCGACTGGATGCTCAAGCTCGCCGGACAGCTGCTCATCTCCGTGTTCGTGGCGTGGGGAGGCCTGCAGATCATCTCTCTGCCGATGGGCTCGCTCGTCACGGCCTCGCCCAGCCTGTCCATGGCGATCACCGCGTTCCTCATCGTCGCCTCGATCAACGCGGTCAACTTCGTCGACGGCCTGGACGGCCTCGCCTCCGGCATCGTGGCGTTCGGCGGCGTGGCGTTCGCCATCTACTCGTACATCCTGGCGCGCACCTCGCCCTCCTACGCTTCGATGGCCACGCTCATCGATGTGGCGCTCGTCGGCATCTGCGTGGGCTTCATTATGCACAACTGGCATCCGGCGAAGCTGTTCATGGGCGATTCCGGCTCCATGCTGCTCGGCTATCTCATCACCTGCGCGTCCATCGTGATGACCGGGCGCATCGACCCGGCCTCCGTGCACACCAGCGTGTACCTGCCGGTGTTCATGCCGATCCTGCTGCCCATCCTCGTGCTGTTCCTGCCCGTACTCGACATGTGCCTCGCCATCACGCGGCGTCTCGCCAAGGGCCAGTCGCCGATGCACCCGGACCGCATGCACCTGCACCACCGCATGCTGCGCATCGGGCATTCGGTGCGCGGCGCCGTGCTCATCCTGTGGGCGTGGGCGGCGCTCATCTCGTTCGGCTCGCTCGGCATCCTATTCTTCAAGGCGTGGCACGTGTTCATCGGCATGACCGTGGCGGCCGTGGTGCTCGCCGTGATCACCATGTACCCGTACCTCAAGCACCGCATCCCGGAGCTCAGGGCGGAGAGCGAGGGCGCGCAGCACGTGCGCGACGGACGTGAGGGACGCGACGGCGACGGCAAGTAGCCATGCGAACGGGCGGTGAACCGTCGGGGAACGGGAGCGGAACGACGGCATGAGGTCCGGCGGAACGCCGTATAGTCGTGTTCCCCGTCCAACGTCAACACACATTCATATAGTGGTCACATGGCTACAAACCTCGATATGAACGCAGAATCCGCGTACGCTCCCCTTCCGCCGATTTTCGCGAAGCTCGGCCTCGCCTATGACGATGTGCTGCTGCTGCCGAACGAGACGGACGTCATCCCCTCCGAGGTGGACACCACCACCCACCTGACCCGCAAGATCACGATGAAGGCCCCGGTCCTCTCCGCCGCCATGGACACCGTGACCGAATCCGAGATGGCCATCGCCATGGCCCGCAACGGCGGCATCGGCGTGCTGCACCGCAACCTCTCCATCGACGACCAGGCCGCCCAGGTCGACGTCGTCAAGCGCTCCGAGTCCGGCATGATCACCGACCCGCTGACCGTCAACCCGGACGTCACCCTCGCCGACCTCGACAAGCTGTGCGGCAAGTTCCACATCTCCGGCCTGCCGGTCGTCGACAAGGACAACAAGCTCGTCGGCATCATTACCAACCGCGACATGCGCTTCATCGCGTCCGAGGACTACGACCACCTCAAGGTCAAGGACGTCATGACCAAGGAGAACCTGGTCACCGGCCCGTCCAACATCTCCAAGGAGGACGCCCACCGTCTGCTCGCCGAGCACAAGGTCGAGAAGCTGCCGCTCGTCGACGCCGAAGGCCACCTGACCGGCCTCATCACCGTCAAGGACTTCGTCAAGACCGAGCAGTACCCGGACGCCACCAAGGACGAGCAGGGCCGCCTGCGCGTCGCCGCCGGCGTCGGCTTCCTCGGCGACGCCTGGCAGCGTGCCTCCGCTCTGATGGAGGCCGGCGTCGACGTGCTCGTCGTCGACACCGCCAACGGCGAGGCCCGCCTCGCCCTCGACATGATCTCCCGCCTCAAGCACGACTCCGCGTTCGACGGCGTGCAGATCATCGGCGGCAACGTCGGCACCCGCTCCGGCGCCCAGGCGATGATCGACGCCGGCGCCGACGCCGTCAAGGTCGGCATCGGACCGGGCTCCATCTGCACCACCCGCGTGGTCGCCGGCGTCGGCGTCCCGCAGCTGACCGCCGTGTACGAGGCCGCCCAGGCCTGCCGCGCGGCCGGCGTGCCCTGCATCGCCGACGGCGGCATCCACTACTCCGGCGACATCGCCAAGGCCCTCGTGGCCGGCGCGTCCTCCGTCATGCTCGGCGGCACCCTCGCCGGCTGCGAGGAGGCCCCGGGCGAGAAGGTCCTCCTGCACGGCAAGCAGTACAAGCTGTACCGCGGCATGGGCTCCCTCGGCGCGATGGCCCCGCGCGGCAAGAAGTCCTACTCCAAGGACCGCTACTTCCAGGCCGACGTCACCTCCAACGACAAGGTCGTGCCGGAGGGCGTCGAAGGCGAGGTGCCGTACCGTGGACCGCTCAACGCCGTGCTCTACCAGATGCTCGGCGGCCTGCACCAGTCGATGTTCTACATCGGCGCCCACAACATCGGCGAGATGGCCGAGAAGGGCCGCTTCATCCGCATCACCGACGCCGGCCTGCGCGAATCCCACCCGCACGACATCGTGATGACGGCCGAGGCCCCGAACTACTCCGGCTTCCACGCCAACTGATCCGCGGCTCCCGTCCATCGGACGACACGATCCGGCATTACGACGAAAGGCTCCCCAAGGGGAGCCTTTCCCGTTTTCCGGGACCTTCCGGAACCGTCCGGCGGGGGTACGGCCCGGCGCGACGCCGTCTGATATGTAGGAGCCGCGATATAGTCTGAACTGTTCTTTGAAGACGGACCAATGACGAAAGAGGACTGACGATGGTTGACGCACATGACGCCGAAACCTACAGCGCGAAGGACTCGCGCCTCATCTGGATCGACTGCGAGATGACCGGACTCGACATCTTCGGCGGCGACGAGCTCGTCGAGGTGTCCGTCGTGCCCACCGACTTCGACCTGAACGTGCTGGACGAGGGCGTCGACTACGTCATCAAGCCGAGCGACAAGGCCGTGGCACACATGAACGACTTCGTGCGCCAGATGCACACCCGCTCCGGCCTCATCAACGAGTGGGAGCACGGCCTCAGCCTCGAGGAAGCCGAGCGGAAGGTCACCGAGTACGTACTCCGCTTCACGCCGGAGGGAGTCAAACCGCTGCTCGCCGGCAACACCATCGGAAGCGACAAGAAGTTCCTTGACCACTACATGCCGGACCTCATGAGCCACCTGCACTACCGCAGCATCGACGTGAGCACGTTCAAGGAGCTCGCCCGCCGCTGGTACCCGGCTGTGTACGAGAACCGCCCGCCGAAGAACGGCGGCCACCGCGCGCTCGCCGACATCATCGAATCGCTCGACGAGCTGCGCTACTACCGTGCTGCCGTCATGGCGGCGGCCCCCGGCCCGGACGCGGCCGAGGCCGCGCGCATCCGCGACGAGATCGTCGCGACCAGCATCAACGCGGCGGAATAGACGGATAGACGGAACGGGCGGGCGGCGTCGCGTCCCACGCCGGGGACGCGCGCAGCGCGCGGAAGCTCATCGGAGAGACGGAAGGAACGGAAATGATGGACATGACAGGGAACACGCCGTATATGCCTCCGCAGGGACAGGGGGCGGCCTTCCCGCCGCCCCAGCCGCAGCCGCGTGTGCCGTTGCCACCGATGCCGCCCCGACCGCAGCAGCAGGTGCCGTTGCCGCCCATGCCGCCCCGGCCGCAGCCGCAGCAGCCTGCGTACCCGCAGCAGCCGGTCCAGCAGCCGGTCCAACAACAGGCACCCCAGCCGCAGCCGGCCGCGCCGCAGCCCCGCCCCAAGGGTGAAGACGTCCCCTGGGGACAGCGCGACTTTTCCGCCCAGGCCCACGCCGCGCTCAAACACTACTTCGGCTACGACGAATTCCGCCCCGGCCAGTTCAAGGTAATCAACTCCATCCTCAACGGGCGTGACGTGATGGCAATCATGCCCACCGGCGCCGGCAAATCCATGTGCTACCAGCTGCCCGCCACCGTGCCGAACACGCTCACCCTGGTGATCACGCCGCTGCGCGCCCTCATGCGCGACCAGGTGCAGCATCTCGAGGCGCGCGGCATCCCCGCCGCGCTCATCGACAGCCAGGTCGACTGGCGCGGGCGCAACGCCATCTACCAGTCCGCCGCCACGCACGGCCTCAGGATGCTGTACGCCGCCCCCGAACGCCTGCAGAGCCGAGACTTCCTCGACTTCGCCTCGAAGGTGCGCATCGACATGATCGTGGTCGACGAGGCGCACTGCGTGCTGCAATGGGGTTCCGACTTCCGCCCCGACTACCGCAACATCGCCGATTTCGTGCGCAGACTGCCGCACCGGCCCGTCATCGCCGCGTTCACCGCCACCGCCACACCCGCGCAGCGCGATGAGATCATCAACAACCTGGGGCTCGACCACCCCTACCGCATCACGACCAGCTTCGATCGCCCCAACATCCATTTCCGCGTCATCAAGGCCACGCCGAAGGAACGCATGGAGCAGATCGTCGCCTGGGCGCACATGCACGCCGAGGAATGCGGCATCGTGTACTGCCCGTCGCGCAAGCGCACCGAGCAGATGGCGCAGACGCTCAAGACCGCCGGCGTGAACGCGGAATACTTCCACGCGAAGATGCCCGAGGACCGCAAGGGCGAGGTGCAGGACGCGTTCCTCAAGGGCGACATCCGCGTGATCTGCGCCACCACCGCGTTCGGCATGGGCGTCGACAAGTCCGACGTGCGCTGGGTCATCAACGATTCCGCGCCTGCCAGCATGGAGGAGTACTACCAGATGGCCGGCCGCGCCGGCCGCGACCGCGACCGCTCCACCGCCGTGCTCATGTGGAGCGACGGCGACTTCGTGAACCTCCGCCGGCGACTCGACGACGCCGGCAGCGCCCTGACCGACCCCAATGACCAGAAGATGGCCCGCCAGGCCGCCACCGAACGCCTCAACGCGGTGAGCCGCTACTGTGAGGCGAAACGATGCCTGCGCGCCGAGATGCTCGCCTACTTCGGCGAGAAGGCGCCGTCCAGATGCGACGACTGCAGCGTGTGCGAACACGAGGACAACACGCTGGCCGTGCTGACCGCCGCCGAACGCAAACGCATCACGGCCGCCGGCAAGCAGAAGACGGCCAAGGCGAAGCAGCCCACCGGGAAGCGGCCGACCGAGAAGCGGCCCAGCGAGAAGAAGCTGGCCCAGCAGGCCGAGGTGGAGGAGCGCAGGAAGGCGCTCGCCGCGCGCGTCGGCGCGGTCGACGGCGGCGAGCGCGCCGCCGCGGAACGCGCCATCTTGTCGATGGTGGCGGACCTGCGCGCCTCCACCGGTGAGGACCCGGCGCTCTCCTCGGTCACGTACACGCTCGCCGGTGAGGACGCCGACTTCATCGTCGAGGCGGGACTGACCTCCCACCCCCGGTTCGGCGAGCTCAAGGGCCGTTTCGACAAGGACCTGCTGCGCGGCATCGTCACGGACATGGTGGACAGGAAGCAGCTGGAGATGAGCAAGCGCCGGCGTCTGAGCCTGCCGGGACAAGGCCAGGCGTGACGGCGCATACGATGTACGCACGATAACCCACAGGAAGAAAGGACCAGACCATGACAGCTCAGGATTGGACGGCCATCGCCCCCGGCCCTCACGACATCCGCCTCGTCGTCGCGGACATGGACGGCACGCTGCTCGACGGCGAAAGCCGCATCCCCGACGGCTTCTGGCCGCTGCTCGCCGACCTCAAGGCCCGCGGCATCGAATTCGTGCCCGCATCCGGCCGCCAGCTCGCCACGCTCAAGTCGATGTTCGAAGGCGTCGACCCAACTGACGCAAACGCCGACGGCAGGGCCATGTCGTTCGTCGCGGAGAACGGCAACGTCGTCGTCGCCGACGGCGACGTCGTCGACGTGCACGGCGTCGGCTGGGACCTGACCCGCACGCTCGTCGACATCGTCGACCGGGCCGTCGCGGACGGCACCCACGACATCGGCCTGGTGGTGTGCGGCCTGAAGACCGCGTACATCCAGCGCAAGGACAAGCCGTTCGTCGACGAATGCCTGAAGTACTACCACGCGTTGGAGATCGTCGACGACCTGCATGACGTGCTCGGCACGCCCGGCGAGACCGTGCTCAAGCTCGCGATCTTCGACTTCGGCGACGCCGAGCCGATGGCCGCCGACCTGCTTGGTGACGTGGCGCGCACGCACGCGGTGGTCGTCTCCGGCGCGCATTGGGTGGACATCATGGACCCGGACACCAACAAGCGTCAGGGCGTGGTGGCGCTGCAGCGGCATTTCGGCGTCACCCCCGCCCAGACCGCCGTGTTCGGCGACTACCTCAACGACCTCGAGATGCTCGAGGCCGGCGAATGGTCGTTCGCGATGGCCAATGCGCACGATGACCTCAAGGCGGCGGCGCATTGGATCGCCCCCGCCAACACCGAGCACGGCGTCCTCAAGGCGGTGCGCCGGCTCATCGGTTCCGACGGCGAGTAGGGGCGGACCGGTCCATGCGGCAGAGCGAGGCCCTCGCGATCCTGAACGCCGGCGCGAACGTGTTCCTGACGGGCGCGCCCGGCGCGGGCAAGACGTACGTGCTCAACGAGTTCATCCGTGACGCTCGCGCGCGCGGCGCCGACGTGGCCGTCACCGCGTCCACCGGCATCGCCGCCACGCACGTCGACGGGCAGACCATCCACTCGTGGAGCGGCATCGGCCTCGCGAACGTGCTCACGCCCAGCCTGCTCAAGACCATCAGGACCAGACGCCGGCGCCGCATCCAGGCCACCGACGTGCTCGTCATCGACGAGGTGTCGATGCTGCACGCGTGGCTGTTCGACATGGTCGACCAGGTGTGCCGTGAGATCCGCCGCGATCCGCGCCCGTTCGGCGGCCTGCAGGTCGTGCTCTCCGGCGACCTGTTCCAGCTGCCGCCCGTCTCCGTGGCGGCGCGCAACCGGGACGTGCTCCCGCCGCCGCCCGAATTCACGGCCGCACGCGAACGCTACGCGAAGGCCGGGCTCGACCCGGAGGGCTTCGTCACCGAATCGCTCGTCTGGCAGGAGCTCGCCCCGGTCGTCTGCTATCTGACCGAACAGCATCGTCAGGACGACGGGCGTCTCCTCACCGTGCTCACGCACATCCGCGAAAGCCGCGTGGACGACGACGACCGGGACGCGCTCGTCACCCGCCTCGGCGTGGCGCCGGCGGAAGGCGTGGTGGCCACGCACCTGTTCCCGATGAACCGTCAGGCCGACAACCTCAACGACATGCGGCTCGCCCGCATCACCGCCGACCCGCACGAGTTCTTCGCCGAGCAGCGGGGCCCCGCGAACCTCGTCGCACGCCTCAAACGCAACATGCTCGCCCCGGAACGGCTCGTGCTCAAGGAGGGCGCGGCCGTCATGGCCCTGCGCAACGACGCCGACCACCAGTTCGTCAACGGCTCGCTCGGCACCGTGCGCGCGTTCGCGGACGAACGCAAGGGCGGATGGCCGATCGTCGCATTCGAGAACGGCAACATCGTCACGATGAAACCGGTCTCCTGGGAGATGACGGACGGCGACGTCGTGCTCGCCTCCGTCTCCCAGGTGCCGTTGCGCTGCGCGTGGGGCATCACCATCCACAAGTCGCAGGGCATGACCCTCGACCGCGCCGTCATGGACCTCAAACGTACGTTCGCGCCCGGCATGGGCTATGTGGCGCTCTCCCGCGTGGAACGGCTCTCCGGCCTGTATCTGGAGGGCGTCAACAACCGCATGTTCGCGGTCTCTCCCGAGGCGGTCATGCTTGACGGCGACCTCAGGGAGGCGTCCGCGGCGGCGTCCGACCGTCTCGCCGACGCCGGCCCGTCCGCGTTCCGTCCCGGCGCGTCCGGCGGCGCCGCTTCGGGGTCCGATGCGGCGTCCGACGACGATTTCGCCCAGCCGTTGTTCTGACCGTCCAAGCCGGATTGTTCGCGCGGAAGCGACGTCGACCCGACTACCATGGGAGTCGAAGAGGTGGTCGTCATGAAGCGTTCCCTTTCCGTGCGTCCGGCCGCGGTGGCCGGCGCCTTCTATCCCGCGGACCGTGACGAGCTGACGGGGATGATCGACCGGCAGCTCGACTACGGGCGCAAGCTGGTCGCGGCCATGGGGGAGTCCCTGCCCGCCGGCGCGCCGAAGGCGGTGATCGTGCCGCATGCCGGATACGTCTATTCCGGCACGACGGCGGCGCTCGCCTACGCGCTGCTCGCACGCGGACGTGGCACGATTCGCCGCGCGGTCATCGTCGGACCCACGCATCGCGTGGCCGTGCGCGGCGTCGCCTGCTGTTCCGCCGACGCGTTCGAGACACCGCTCGGCGTGACGCCGATCGACGTCGCGTCCGAACGCCGCGCGCTGGGACTGCCGTCCGACACGCCGTTGCGTTCCGGCATGACGGCCGCGCCGGACGCCCCCGCGCCCGCGCTCATCGTCCACGACCCGACGCATGCACGTGAGCATGCCGTCGAGGTGCAGATCCCGTTTCTTGAGACCGTGCTCGGTCCGGATCTCGAAATCGTGCCGTTGAACGCCGGCGACGCCTTCCCGCGCGAGGTCGGCGACGTGCTGCGCGCCCTGTGGGGAGGGTCTGAGACCGTCATCGTCATCAGCTCCGACCTGTCCCACTATCATCCGCAGGAGGTCGCGCGCGCGTTGGACGACGAGACCATCGACGCGATCGCGCATCTCGACGGGCCCATCCACCCGCGTCGCGCATGCGGCGCGTATCCGGTCGACGGCCTGCTCGACGTGCTGACGCGTGGACTGCGTCCGAAAGCGCACGGCGACGGTCCTGCCGACGACGACGTCGCGTTCGACCTGCGGCTGCTCGGCCGCAGCACGTCCGGCGACGACGGTGTGGTCGCGCCCGCCGGCGAGCCGCGTCCGCGCATGGACGACCCGGACGAGGCCGTCGTCGGCTACGCGTCGTTCGCCGTCTGGCAGACGGCCGTGGCGGCCGATGACGACGGCACGGCGACGGCGGAAGCGGCGGTCGCGGCCGGAAGCGCGGACGCCGAAGGCACGGCGGACATGACCGATGAGGACGGCGGCGACGCCGACGCATCGCACGGCGACGTGCTGCTGCGCCTCGCACGCGCCGCGATCCGCGAACACCTGGAACTGGACGACGCGCCCGAGGATCGGCCGAACGCGATCATCGAACGCCACCCATGGCTCTACGGGAACGGCGCGAGCTTCGTCACCCTCACCGAAGGCGGGGATCTGCGCGGCTGCATCGGCACGCTGCAGGCGTACCGGCCGCTCGGCTGCGACGTGGCCGCCCACGCGGTCGACGCCGCCAGCCGTGACCCGCGCTTCGCGCCCGTCACCGCGGAGGAATACCCGCTGCTCGACGTCGAGGTGTCGGTGCTGGGCAAACCCGAACCCATCGAAGTCGTGACGCCCGTATGGCGGCGCGGGGACGACGGCATGACGGCCGCCGAACCGTCCGTGCACCCCGTGCGCTCGCGCAACGAACTCGAACGGGCCTTGAGACCCGGCGAGGACGGGCTCGTGCTCGTCGAACGCGGCGGACGCGGCCGCCGGGCGACGTTCCTGCCGCAGGTATGGGAGCAGCTGCCCTCCCCGCACGATTTCGTCTCGCACCTGCTCGCCAAGGCCGGCCTGCCCGCGGACCTCGACTGGCGGGACGGCGAGATCGCCTGTGAACGCTACGAGGTGACGGCGTATGCCGAACACGCGTGAGACGGCCTACGCCGGACACGCCGGCGGCGGGACCACGATCATATCGGCCGCGGACGCGCGGGCCAAGTACGGCCCCGCGCTCGGACGCTGGCAGACGCGGTTCGCAGACGGCACCGGACGCGCCCGCTGCGAACTGTGCCCGCGGCGCTGCGTGCTGAGACCCGGCCAACGCGGCTTCTGCTTCGTGCGCTCCAACCACGAAGGATTCATCGTGTCCGACACGTACGGGCGCAGCTCCGGCTTCGCCGTCGACCCGGTGGAGAAGAAGCCGCTCAACCACTTCCATCCCGGATCGAGCGTATTGAGCTTCGGCACGGCCGGATGCAACTCCGGATGCCGGTTCTGCCAGAACTGGGACATCTCCAAGGCGCGCGACTTCGACCGGCTCGGCGTCGAGGCGAGCCCGGAGCGGATCGCGGCCGTCGCCGCCGAACGCGGCATCGACTCCGTCGCGTTCACGTACAACGACCCCATCGTGTTCGCCGAATACGCCATCGACACGGCGGCCGCCTGCCGTGCGCGCGGCATCCACCCGATCGCCGTCACCGCCGGATACATGGCCGCGCCGGCCCGGCCCGAATTCTACGGGATGATGGACGCCGCCAACATCGACCTCAAAGGGTTCACCGAGGACTTCTATCGGAAGGTCACCGGCACGCACCTGAAGGACGTGCTCGACACCATCGACTACGCGGTCAACGAGGCGCGCACCCCGGACGGACGGCACGTGTGGGTGGAGCTCACCACGCTGCTCATCCCCGGACTCAACGACGACGACGCGCAGCTGCACGCCGAATGCGCATGGATCCGCGAACACTGCGGACCGGACGTGCCATTGCACTTCTCCGCGTTCCACCCGGCGTGGAAGATGACCGACGTGCCGCCCACGCCGCACGCGACGCTGACCCGCGCCCGGACGATCGCGATGGGGGAGGGACTGCGGTACGTGTATACCGGCAACGTGCACGACAGCGAGGGCGACACCACCTACTGCCCGAACCCGGACTGCCATGCCGCGCTCATCGTGCGCGACTGGTACCGGATCGTCGAGGACCGATTGCGCGGCACGGACGGCCGCTGCCCCGCATGCGGCACGCCGATAGCGGGCCGCTGGGCGTAACGGACGGCGGCGTCGTACACGTCGTGCGCGTCGGGCGGCCCGTCGGGCCGCCCACGTCCGGTCAGCGCAGGTCGCCGATGCGCGAGGCGAGCGTGCGCATCGACTTCAGGCTCGCCTCGTACCGTGCGGCGGTCGCGATGAGCAGCACGCCGGCGATAAGCAGCCACACCCACCAGAAATCACGGGAGAACGCGCTGATCCACGGCCACAGCACCGTGACGACATGCACGACGAGCACCACCGAACCATACACCAGCGGGAACTGCAACCGGCCGATCGCACCCAGCAGCACCATGCCCACGGCGATGGCGAACAAGGCGAACATGCGCAGGAACGACGGCGTCCCCCGCCAGCTGATGAGCAGCGAAGGCGCGGTCAGCAGCACCAGTCCCGGCGCGAGCGCCGGCGCGCTGCGCAACGCCGGCCACAGCATCATCCAGCGCAGACCCACCAGCAGCGCCGCCACTCCCACGATGTCGATGATCAGATCGATGGACACGTACGGGTGCGGCGTGAACAACGTGGACAGGAACAGATAGGCCGTGGCGATGACGGCGAACGCCACGGCGATGATGCCGTTCGCATCCATGCCCTTGGCGGCGGTCACCGTGGCGGTGCGCTCCGCCGGAACGGGGGCGGCCAACGGCATCGGCTCCGGCTGGGGCATGGGGGCGGCGGAATACGCCGGAGCGGGCATGACCTGGCCGACGGGCGCCGGGCCACCCATCGGCGGCTCGGGCATCGGACCGGCATATCCGGGGGCGGAGGCCGGGGCCGGCACCGGATTCAACGGCGGCATCGGACCCAACGGCGGCATCGGACCGCCGCCGGGAGCCATCGGACCTTGCGGGGGCGCCGGACGCAGCACGACGGTCTTCTCCACCGGACGCGCGGCAAGCATCCACGCGCCCGCCGCGCCGGCCGCCAACGCGCCGTAGGCCGTCAACGACGGCAGCAACGACGGGCCGTCGAACCGGGAGAACTCGCTGCACACCATGATCGTCGCCAGCGCGGAACCGGACAGCGTGGCGGCCACACGCTCCGGCGCGCTTACCACCGTGACCCGATCCGACGTGAGACAACCCACGCCCACCGCGATCGCGGCCACGAGCACCGTCGCCAGATTCGCCCAGGCACGGCCCCAATCCTCGCCCAGCATCGGACGCAGCACCCGCAGCAACGGCACCGACACGCTCGCCGCCGCCACGACCAGACCGATCACCGGCGGCACACGCAGCCCGTGCGCGACCGGGCGGCCCGCGGAACCGCGCCGCACATGCAGCACCGTGAGCAACAGCAGCCAGACGGCCAGCACCAGCGGCAGCGGACAGAGCGCGAACCACAGCGGGTCGCCGTAATCCATCCCCGGATACAACAGCAACGACGCCGGCGCAGACAGGGCCATCGCCACGATCGCGGCGCACAGCCACTCGAAATCCGCATGGCGGGAACGCCTGTCGGACGGCAACAGGAACGCCAACGCGACCGCCGTCAACGCGCCGCCCGCCAACTCAAGCGAGACCAGCGTCTCGCCACCCCGCACCGGCAGGGCGTACAGCATCATCATCACCGACAACGGCAGCGCCGGCGTCACGAACAACGCATACGCGCGCAACGGCGGCACGTCCTCCCCATGCGGCATCAGACGCAGCCCGAGCGCCACGAACGACAGCACGGCGAGCAGGATGCCGGACAGCAGCCTGTCGCCGCCGGCCGCGGCCGGAATCGGGGAGACGTCGCCGAACAGGAACGCGCTCGCCGACAACGCGAGCAGTCCGGCCCACGACAGGCCCTCGGCCGTGACGCGCAGACGCCGGGCGAGCGGGACGCCGGCCGCCAGCGCGGCCGCGCCGACCACGCCGATGCAGACCGCGCGGCCGAAGTCGCCGAGCAGACCGTACGCGAACCATCCGAACGCGATGACGGCCAGCACGACCAACGCCACGCCCAGCACGAGCAGCAGCGTCTGCACGCTCGAATGGGGGCGCCGCGGCGGGTAGGGCTGCGGTTGCGTCTGCGGCTGTGGCTGCGTCTGCGGATAGGGCTGCGGGCCCGATTGCGGATACGGCGACGGCTGCGGGTACTGCTGATATGGCGTCTGCGGATACGGCGACGTTTGTGGCTGCGGTTGCGGCTGCGGGCCCGATTGCATTCCCGGTTGCGGATACGGCGACGGCTGGTACGTCGACTGATATGCCGGCTGATATGGCGGCTGCGGCTGCATGTCCGGTCGTGGCTGTGGTTGCGTCATCGCGCCCCTCCTGTTCCCCTATGTGTCACCATTGTCGCACCGAACGACGGGAAAACCAAGCATGCGCGGATGGGATGCGGGGAGCCGGGGCGGCTTGTCGTTTGACGTGAATATCTTGGAGCCTATGACTTCCAAAACCCTTCGTATGTCTACCCTGTTCCTGCGCACCCTGCGCGAGGACCCCGCCGACGCGGACGTCGATTCCGCGAAGCTCCTGCAGCGCGCCGGATACATCCGCAAGGCCGCGCCCGGCATCTGGACCTGGCTGCCGCTCGGCCTGCGCGTGCTCAACAAGATCGAGGCCATCATCCGCGAGGAGATGGCCGGCATCGGCGCCCAGGAGGTGCACTTCCCGGCCCTGCTGCCGCGCGAGCCGTACGAGGCCACCCACCGCTGGGAGGAATACGGCGACAACATCTTCCGTCTCAAGGACCGTCACCAGGCCGACTACCTGCTCGCGCCGACCCACGAGGAGATGTTCACCCTCCTGGTCAAGGACATGTACTCGTCCTACAAGGACCTGCCGGTCACTCTCTACCAGATCCAGACCAAGTACCGCGACGAGTTCCGTCCGCGTGCCGGCCTCATCCGCGGCCGCGAGTTCGTGATGAAGGACGCCTACTCGTTCAGCATCGACGAGGAGGGCCTCAAGAAGGCGTACTACGACGAGCGCGGCGCGTACGAGCGCGTGTTCCAGCGCCTCGACCTCAAGTACGTGCCGGTGTTCGCGATGTCCGGCCCGATGGGCGGCTCCGCATCCGAGGAGTTCCTCGCCCCGATGCCGATCGGCGAGGACACGTTCGCGCTCGCCCCGTCCGGCAAGGCCTGGAACGTCGAGGCCCTGCACACGCCGGAACTGCCGGAGATCGACGCCTCGAACACTCCGGCCGCGCACAAGGAGGCGACCCCGGACGCCAAGACCATCGACAAGATGATCGAACGCGCCGACGCCGACCATCCGCGCACCGACGGCCGCACGTGGGCGGCCTCCGACATCCTCAAGAACGTCGCCATCACCGTCAAGCACCCCGAGGACGAGGACCACGACGAGCCGTGGCGTGAAGTCGTCGTCGTGGGCGTGCCGGGCGACCGCACCGTCGACATGAAGCGTCTCGAGGCGCAGTTCGCGCCGGCCGAGATCGAGGAGGCCACCGAGGACGACCTCAAGCAGCACCCCGAACTGGTGCTCGGCTACATCGGACCGATGGTGCTCGGCCCCCAGGCGAAGGCCGCGGGCGTCGAGAACCCGTGCCGCTACTTCGTCGACGCGCACGTCGTCAAGGGCTCCGCATGGTTCACCGGCGCCGACGAGCACGAGGTCGACTACTACGACCTCGTCTACGGACGCGACTTCGAGGCCGACGGCACCGTCGAGGCCGTCGAGGTCCGTCACGGCGACATGAGCCCGGACGGCTCCGGCCCGTTGAGCTTCGAGCGCGGCGTGGAGATCGGCCAGGTCTTCCAGCTGGGTCTCAAGTACTCCAACGCGCTGGGCCTCAAGGTCCTCGACCAGAACGGCAAGGCCGTCCCGGTGTGGATGGGCTGTTACGGCATCGGCGTCTCCCGTGTGCTCGCCTGCGTCGCCGAGACGCACCACGACGAGCGCGGCCTCGCCTGGCCGACCGTCATCGCGCCGGCCCAGGTGCACGTCGTCGCCACCGGCAAGGACGAGAAGGCGTTCGAAGGCGCCGAGAAGCTGGTGGAGGAGCTCGAGGCCAAGGGCGTCGAGGTCATCTACGACGACCGCAAGAAGGTGTCCCCGGGCGTGAAGTTCAAGGACGCCGAGCTCATCGGCGTGCCGGTCATCGCCGTGGTGGGCCGCGACTACGTCAACGACGGCACCATCGAGGTGCGCGGACGCGACGGCTCCGACAAGGTTGCCGTGCCCGCCGCCGACGCCGTCGACGAGCTGCTCAAGCGCCTGTAAGGGGCATGCCGCGTGTGGCCGGATGATGTTCCGGCCGCACGACAGGCGGTCCGACAGGCGCCATCGAATGGCATAAGGCGGTATGGGAATCCCGTCGCATCCCTGTTTCGTTTCGGGGATGCGGCGGGATTGTTCGTATGTGGGGATGCGTCCATGGAAAGACCCTTGGCACGAATGTGGATAACCGGTCCGCCATCCACACGCCGTCCACAACACGCCCGGCGGGCGGGGCTCCGACCACAATGCCCGGTCCCCGTTGCCGCACCGGCCTCCGATGCCGCACGCTGGAGACACCGAAGGGCCGATGCGGACCCGGACGGGACGCACGGCGACACGGCGGCCGGCGCACGTTTTCGTCGCAACGCATGCGGTCCTTCGGTCCAATCGTCGAACCGGCCGATCGGCCGCATACGGAAAGGACCGCACATGGGCATCCAACAAGGGCTGGTGACCGTCACCGGCAACCTCGGGGCCAACCCCACCTCGTTCTCCGGCAAGGACGGCACGCCGGCCTGCTCATTCAGGGTGGGCGTGACGCCGCGCTACTACGATTCGCGTTCCGGGCAATGGCGCGACCGGAACACCTCATGGATCAACGTGCGCGCCTACCGCACGCTGGCCATGAACATCATGGGCTCGCTCAACAAAGGAGACCCGGTCATCGTGACCGGCACGCTGCACAGCGACCGCTGGCAGAAGGACGGCGTGGACCGGGAGATGCCCGTCATCGAGGCGAACGCCGTCGGCCACGACCTGAGCCAGGGTGTCGCCAACTTCGGACGGCGCAGGCAGCCGAACATGGGACAGCCGAACATGGGGCAGCAGGCCAACACGCAAGGCAACATGCAGACCAACGTGCAGACGGCCGGCGGCTCCGGGGGTGCCGGCACAGTGCAGGCACCGGTCGTGCAGGCACCCGTCGTACCGCCGCAGCCGGCCGGCGTGCAGATTCCCGCCGCGCAACCGCAGCCGGCCGGACAGCCGGTCGACCTCGCCACCGGTGAGATCCGCGAGACCGGCGCGACGGCCGGTGGCGGTCCCTCCACCGCCGTGCAGACGGCATCGGCCGACGGAACACCCCTATCGGAGCCCGAGGACGGCTTCGAGCCGGGCGACTTCCAATAGGACGCGTGCGGGTGACGGATTCCGCGGCAACGGAAACGGGTGTGCCCGGACGGATGTGGGCATCCGTCCGGGCACACCCGGGATGGCCGCGGCGCGGCCCGTGCGGCGTGGTCCTACGGACCGCTACCAGATGCGCACGCGCGCTTCCGGCGCGAGGTACATCGGGTCGCCCGGCTTCACGTCGAACGCCTGGTAGAACAGGTCCACATTGCGCACGATGCCGTTCGTGCGGCATTCGGCGGGGGAGTGCGGGTCGATCTGCAGGTACTGCTCGGCCAGCTCGTCACGGTTCTTCGTGCGCCAGATCGATGCGTAGCTCAGGAAGAAGCGCTGCAGACCGGTGAAGCCGTCCAGCTCCGGGGCGGTCGCGAGCGACGCCTCGATGGCCTCGGCGGAGCCGTCCTCGGGACGGCCAGCGGCCTTGTCGAGTGCGAACGCGTACGCCTTGAGCGCGATGTTCACGCCGCCCAAGTCGCCGATGTTCTCGCCGATCGTCAGCGCGCCGTTGACGTGCGGGGCCTTGTCCGGCTCGTCCGCGTACTTCTCCTGAAGCTGCTTGGGCACGAACGCGTCGTACTGCTCGATGAGCGCCTTCGTGCGCGCCTCGAAGTTCGCCTTGTCGTCGGCCGTCCACCAGTCGTGGAGCCTGCCGTCGCCGTCGTACTGGGCGCCCTGGTCGTCGAAGCCGTGGCCGATCTCGTGACCGATCACCGCGCCGATGCCGCCGTAGTTGGCCGCGTCCTCCGCGTCCGGGTCGAAGAACGGAGGCTGCAGGATGGCCGCCGGGAACACGATGACGTTCATCGTCGGCTCGTAGTAGGCGTTCACCGTCTGCGGGTTCATCAGCCATTCGTCCTTGTCGACCGGCTTGCCGGCCTTGCCCAGCTCGTAGCCCATCACATACAGGGCCACGGCCTTCATGTTGTCGGCGAACACCGCGTCCTCGTGCACGTCCAGCGCCGCATAGTCGCGCCAGTGGTTCGTGTAGCCGATCTTCGGCGTGAACTTGGAGAGCTTCTCCAGCGCCTTCGCCTTGGTGTCCTCGCTCAGCCAGTCCGAGTTCGTGATGGACACGCGGTACGCGTCGATGAGGTTCGCGACCAGCTGCTCCATGCGCTTCTTCGAGCTTTCCGGGAAGTGGCGGCGCACGTACTCGCGGCCCACGTCCTCGCCGCACACGCCGTTGACCATGCCCACGCCGCGCTTCCAGCGGTCGCGCTGCTTCTTCTGGCCGGACAGCACCTTGCCGAAGAAATCGAAGTTCGTCCGGTCGAACTCATGCGACAGGTAGGAGGCGCCGCCGACGATCATGTGGACGCGCGCCCACAGCTTGAGGTCCTCCAGATCGGCCGCTTCCCAGAACGCGTCGAGACCGGTCAGGAAACTCGGCTCGTGCACGATCACGCGGCTGAAGACCGCGCGGAAGTCGAGCGGCTGCACGGCCGACGCGGGCTTGGCGTCGTAGCCGGCCTGGCAGGCGTCGATCCACGCGCCGATGTCGAAGTGCTTCAGCTCCTCGGACAGCTCGGCGAAGTCGGTGGGGTTGTAGGTCTTCACCGAGTCGCGCGTGGCCACGTTGTCCCAATGGTTCGCGGCGATGCGGGTCTCCACGTCGAGGAAGCGGCGGGCCATGTCGAGAGCCGCCTCGCTCGGAGTGGGGATCGGGGATTCGCCGGAATCCGCGGCATCCTCGTCGGAGGCGTCGCCGTGCGTCGGAATCTCGTCGTCGACGTTCGGATTGTCCTCGGCGGCGGGCGCGTAGCCGGCGTTCACCAGCTGGGTGGCGACCATGCGCACGTACGCCTCGCGCACCGGCGCGTAGTGGTCCTCACGGTAGTAGGCCTCGTCCGGCAGCAGCAGGCCGGCCTGCTCGATGTGCAGGATGTTGTGGTCCGGGTCGCCCGGGTCGCCGTAGACGGCGATGCCGAGGATGTCGGAGCCGCCCTCGGCGTTGAGCCTGCCGAGCGCGCGGGTCATGCCCGCCTTGTCCGTCACGGCGTCGATGATGTCGAGCGCCGGTCTGATCGGGCTGATGCCGGCCTTCTCGATCGCTTCGGTGTTGAGGAACGAACGGTACAGGGCTCGCGATTTCGCGGCCGGACGGCCTTCGCCGTGCTCCGGGGCGTCGCCGGATTCGTCCTCGTCCTCGAGGATGTCGCGGATCTGGTTCTCCGCGTCCTCGGCGAGCTTGTCGAACGAACCGTAGCGGGAACGGTCGTCGGGCAGACGGTACGTGTCGATCCACGGGCCGTTCACGTAGCGGAACAGGTCCTCGGAGGGCTTGATGACGCCGGAGAACGACGCCGGATCGATGCCGGCCTTCAACGCCGGCGTGGTGGTTGCTGATGTTGCACTCATACCGCCCAGCCTAGTCCCCGCGGCGGGCATCCGGTTGATGTATGGGGATGGTTGGATGTGCGGGTAGCAGGATGGAGGGCGATGGATTGATGGCGGGACGGGGTTGGGGGAGTCGTTTCCGTGCCAATCCCGTCGTATCCCTGCCATCTTTGGCGCGCTTCCGACGCGCATGGCCGGTCGGCGTCGGTTCCATGCCAGCCGTGGCACGCATGCGATGCTGAGGGGCCTCGTAGCATCGCCTCCGTGCCATCCTTGGCGCGCTTCCGACGCTGGGGAGTTTCGTAGCGTCGCCTCCCTGCCATCCGTGGCACGCATGCGACGTTTCCGTCCCGTTGGCGCCGGTTCCATGTAAGCCGTGGAACGCTCCCGACGCGGATGGCGCGCTCCCTACGCGTATGGCATGTTTCCGACGCCGGTGTCCGGATGCCGGTGCTGCATCATCGGAGAACGTTATGTGCCGGAGGACACGCGAATGGGCGCTCCACCTGTCAGGTTGCTCCGACATCAGGTGAGGGGGAGGTGTCATGCCCGTTCATATGTTCCATGAAGGCCTGCCACTCGTCCATTTTTTCCGTCAATCCCGTATCGGCATACATGTCGCGTGTTTTCTGCCGTACGTCTTGTCCTTGGCGTTCCGCGTCGAGCGCATTCTGGTAGAGTTCGTCGATGGGGTGCTCGAGGGCGTCAAGGATACCTTCGAATGATGCGATGACTTTGTGTCGGGATGCCTCGAGAAAGATGTCAAACATATCGAAATCAGTGTCGGGCATGAGATTCGTAAGGTCTGCGGCGAGGTGGTGCAGTTCCGCGTTCTGTTGCGGAATGAACAATCCTTGGGGGAGCATAAGCGTCATGACACGTATCAGCTTCATACTGTTGATGTGCCAAGCCAGCTGTGCCGCGAACCTGCTGATGGTGTGTCGCTGTTCCAGGAATTCGCTGAGTGCCTCCCGGACGTTCTCGTCCGCAGATATGTTGTGGCGGTGGAGATTGCCGATGGCCTTTGTGGAGAGTCCTGTATATGCGGCGGCTTTGTCTTCAGCCGGGGTGGTGCCGTCGTCCTCTCCGGTCAGGTAGGCCACGCTGACGCCGAAGGTGTCGGACAGCATGAGCAGGTAGTCGTAGCGGGGGAATGCGGTGTCGCCGTCATGTTCCCCGAGATGGATCCAGCGATATAGGGTGCTTGCGCTGATGCGTTCGCCATAACGGTCGAACAGGATGTTCCGCAGACGCTTCTGCGTGATGCCGGTGCTGCCGTCGTCATTGTGGTAGTCGGCCATGCATGAGGCAAGACGTTCCCGAAAGTCACGTTGGCGTTGCGCTTGAAGATGACGGAATCGTTCATTTATGGATGAATTATCGGATAATAAATGCGACATGCTCTAATTCTACTCATTGATAGAGGGTCTCAGGGTTCGTATGCTGACACTCGTCACGCTATTTCGAACGTCTGAGGAGATGATCATGAAACAGCAGATTTGGAATTCGGCGGCGTTGCAGTTCGGAATCGGTACCGTGGGAGTACTTGCAGGAAGCCTGTTGATGTGGTGGTCATCTTCCATCGGCAAACATGGGACGGACGACGGTGCGGTCCCATCGGCGGCGAGAAGCGATATCTCATCCCCGTCGTCGGATATGGCTGAGCGGGCGGCGGTGGATGCAGTGTCCGGACGCGACATGTGTGAAGACATCGCAACCGAGAAAAGCGGAGACCGGCTGCCTCTCATGCGGACCATGCTGATTCGTTGCAGAAACTACCGGCATGAGGCGAACATCGTCATGGAGACGATGTCAGAGGTATACCGGTTGGATGAACTCGCCCGAGAGGAAATCGACGACGTACGGCGGTCGTTGCTTCGATCCCAGGAGGCGACCTTGATTAGGCAGACCATGGAATCGGCTGTCCGCTGCACTCTCGATTATCATCTGGCGGAAGTGGATGGACAGGAGGATCTGCACGAGCTCATCGAATGCGCCGCGCCGTTCATCGGAGACGGTCTTGCCGTCGAGATGCATAAGACGAGGTCGTTATGCAATTATGCGATTCATCGTAAGGAGCTGTTCAACGAGAGGGAGCGGTTCTTCCATGCGGTGAAAATCCCAGGCAAGATGCTGCATCTCATCGAGCGCTGCGCCGACGGGGATTCGACGATGCCTTTCGCCGGAGGTGATTGATGATGACGAGGATGTCCGCGCGGATTCTCGGGGAGAAGATGGGGTTGACGGCTCGCGAGGTCAATGTGCTGCTCAAGGACCGGGGCTTTCTGGAAGGAGAGCCCGGCGCATACCGCATCACCGACGAGGGATCCGAACATGGGGAGACCGTGTTCCGGAGCAATGGGTATGGCGGGTCCGCGGCGCGCTCGTGGGAGTACGACATCTGGGACGAGGACGTGATGTATGAGATCAGCGACCTTCAGTGGCCGGACATCGCATGGTGGTGTGACGGCTGCGGGGCATATCTCAACGACCAATCCGGATTCACCGATCGGAACGGTCACTGGCAGTGCGCGATGTGCGGATACGACGACCCCATCGATGAATCGCGGATACGCCGATGACGGCTCACGCCGTCCCGAAGGTCACGCGTCGCCGAGAGGCCTGACCACGAGCGCCTGGCCCAATTGCGCGCACAGCGCATTGCAGATGGCGTTCACATGGTCGTCGTTCTTGCCCCACACGTCCACGAGACCGACCTCGAGCACCGAGGTGATGGTCACCCACGTCCGTCCGTCGGGCCCTTGGGTGACCTGCGCGGTCACCCTTTCACCCCACGAGGTGAGACCGACGCCCTTGCTGAACATCACCATCCACGATTCCGGGTGGGGCATGGCGGGTCCCAGCCCGTCCACACCCGGCCCGATGCGCGTGAGCGCGTTGTAGACGTCGATGGGACGTTGCGGGAACGATACGGTCGTCGTCCTTCCAGCTCCCCAACCCATGGGAACCTCCTTGGTTCGTGGCCCTCGGCTCCACCCGGCGGCCGGGACGGCACCGATCAGTACAGCACGATCTGCCGGTGGAGGATGGCCTTGTTGCCCTTGGCGGGCGTCGCCTTCCAGTCTACGCCGCGGAATCCGCTGTGTCCGGCGTGACGGTCCGCGTACTTGTGCATCCATTCGAAGCACTGCTGCGTTTGGATGGCGTCGCTCAGCGCGCGATGCTCCTCGTTGTCCGCGATGCCGAACCGTTGGATGAGGTCGAGCAGACGGTGGCGGCGCTGTTCGGGGAACATGGCGCGGCTGATCTGCATGGTGTCGTAGTCCAGACAGGAGAACGGCTCGCCGAGCACCTGACGGCAGTTGTAGTCGATGAAGCTCAGGTCGAACTTGATGTTGTGTCCGATGAGCGGTTCGATTGCGGCGATGCCGCCGGCGGCCTCTCCGTCCGCCGCGTTCTCCACCCCGTTCCCCGCAGCGTCCGCCGCGTCCTCCGCCGCGTCCGCGCCCTGCGCGAGCCACGCGGTGAACTCCGGCAGCACCTGGTCGATGGGGTCGAGCCCGGAGACCATGTCATCGGTGATGCCGGTGAGCTTGACCACCTGCGCCGGAATCGGCTTCAACGGGTTCACCAGACGCTGGAACCGGTCCACGATGCGCCGGTCGCGCACGCGCACCGCGCCGATCTCCGTGATCGCGCAGCTGTTCGGATAGAAGCCGGTGGTCTCCAGGTCGAGCGCCACGTAGTCGGACGGGAACCCCTCCACGCGGGGCGCGCGGGCGGCCTCCGCGGGTTCCGCGGCCTCAGCGGTGACGTCCTCGGAATCCGGCTGCCGGCCGAACGTGGTGATGCCGGAAACGGTCATGGTGTGCTCCTGTCCCTCAAGTGCGGTGATGGGCGTGGATGCCGTGCCCCTGCGACGGCGGCACGAAACGCCCACCCCATAGTAGACGGACATGCGGAGACGGGCGGACATGCGGGGACGGGCGGACATGCGGAGACGGGCGGACATGCGGAGACGGGCGGACATGCGGGGACCTGTCCGGGCCGCACGGCGGGGCGCCCGCTTCGCCCTCCGCGCCCGCGCCGTCCTATATTGGTGGGATATGCGTTCGGAACGACGGAAGGACGGATGATGACGCGGATCGTGGCGGGAATCGTGGCGCACGTGGACGCCGGCAAGACCACGCTGTCCGAGGCGCTGCTGTACCGCACCGGTGAGATCCGCAGGCTCGGCCGCGTGGACCACGGCGACGCCTTCCTCGACACCGACGCCCTCGAGAAGGCGCGAGGCATCACCATCTCCGCGCATCAGGCGCTCGTCGAATACGGCGACCTCGGCCTCACCCTGCTCGACACGCCCGGCCACGTCGACTTCGCGGCGGAGACCGAGCGTGTGCTGCGCGTGCTCGACTACGCGATCCTCGTGGTCTCCGGCACGGACGGCGTCCAGGGCCACACCGAGACGCTGTGGCGTCTGCTCGACCGCTACCATGTGCCCACGTTCGTCTTCGTCAACAAGTGCGACGCGCCCGGCTTCGACCGCGACGCCGTGCTCGCCCAGCTGCGCCGGCGTCTGTCCGACGCGGTCCAGTCGCTGCCTGCGATGGGGGAGGCGTCCGACGACGCGACGCCCGTGCCGTTCGGCGACGAGGTGGAGGACGTCGCCGCGTTGGACGAGCGGGCGATGGACGAGTATTTCGACGCCGGTTCGCTTACGTTGGGCCGCGTGCGCGCGATGGTCGCCGCACGCGCGCTGTTCCCCGTGTTCTTCGGTTCCGCGTTGAAGCTCGACGGCGTCGGCGAGTTCCTCGACGGGTTCGCCGCGTACGCGCGCGAACCCGTCTGGCCGGCGGGGTTCGGCGCCCGCGTGTTCAAGGTCTCGCACGACGACAAGCACAACCGGCTCACCTGGCTGCGGGTGACCGGCGGCACGCTCAAGGCCAAGTCGCTGGTGCGTACGGGCGTAGGCGCCGGAGGCGACGCCGACGCGGATGTTCCGTCCGACGCGCCTGTGGACGCCGACGCCGGCGGATACACCGAGAAGATCGACCAGGTGCGTGTCTACAACGGCGCGCGGTTCGACATCGCCACCGAACTGCCCGCCGGCGCGGTGTGCGCCGTGACCGGCCTCGAACACACGTTCCCCGGCGAAGGGCTGGGATGCGAACCCGACGCCGCATCGCCCTCCATGCAGCCGGTCCTCACCTACACCGTGCTGCCCGCCGGTGCGGCCGGTGCGGCCGGAACGGACGGCGCCGGCGGCGACGTCCCGTCCCCGGCCACGACGTCCCGGTTCGACGACCTCACCCTGCACAAGGTCCTCACCGCCCTGCGCGAGCTCGAGGACGAGGACCCGCTGCTGCACGTGAACTGGGTGGAACGCGTGCAGGAGATCCACGTGCAGCTCATGGGCGCGATTCAGCTCGAAATCATCCAGCAGACCCTGCATGAACGGTTCGGATTGGACGTGTCGTTCGGCACGGGATCGATCCTCTACCGCGAGACCATCACGAAGCCCATCGAAGGCGTCGGACACTTCGAACCGCTGCGGCACTACGCCGAGGCGCACATCCTCATCGAACCGGGGGAGCCGGGCAGCGGCGTGAAGGTCGCGTCGGCCCTCACGACGAACGAGCTCGACCGCAACTGGCAGCGGCTCATCCTCACGCATCTGACCGAGCGCGAGCATCTCGGCGTGCTCACCGGCTCGCCGCTCACCGACGTCGTGATGACGCTCGTCGCCGCACGCGCGCACCTGAAGCACACCGAAGGCGGCGACTTCCGTCAGGCGACGTACCGGGCGATCCGGCAGGGGCTGATGGAGGCGCGTTCCGGCGTCGTCGGACACGCCGTCGTCGGACGGGACACGCAGCGTCCCGCGTACGCAATCGACGATGACGACGCCGACGACGCGACGGCGTCGTCGGCGAAGTCGGAGAAGACGGACAAGGACGCGACGGGCGGGACCGCCGCGTCGGACGACGCCCGCGCCGAAGCCGTCACGGCGATGGCGAAGGCCGTCGCCGCCGACCCGGGCCATTGCGTGGTGCTGGAGCCGTGGTACCGGTTCCGTCTCGAAGTGCCGGACGACATGCTGGGACGCGCGATGGCCGACGTCCAACGCATGTCCGGCACGTTCAGCCCGTCCTCGCAGGACGGCGGATACGCGCTCATCGAAGGCGAGGCGCCGGTCTCCGAGATGCGCGACTACGCGATGGACGTCAACGCGTACACGCACGGACGCGGCCGGCTCGCCCTCACGTTCGGCGGTTACCGGCCGTGCCACGATCAGACGCGCGTCATCGAGGAGGCCCGGTACGATCCGGAGGCCGACCTGGACCACACGCCCGATTCCGTGTTCTGCGCGCACGGCGCCGGATACCCGGTGAAATGGTACAAGGTGCCCGAATTCATGCACGTGCCATACGCCACGGCGTGAGAACGCGACGCGCGCCGCACGCGCCTGACGCGGCGGCGTCGGACGGCGTCACCAGATCCGCGGACGGACCAGACCGTTCGACTCGAGGAAACGCTGCACGTCGCGCAGTTCGTCCATGTTGATGGAATGCGCCATGCCCGGGTAGATGTGCTCGCTCAACGTGCCGTGCGCGCGCCAGAACGCGCCCATCGCCGCCACGTCCGCGGACGGGAAGATGTCGTCGGCGGCGCCGTGGCCGTAGAAGACCGGCGGCTGCGAGGCCTCGAGCGCCTTGTCGCCGTCCATCACGCCCGGCGCGAGCCAGCCGGAGAAGCTCACGGCCGCCGCATAGCGGGCCGGATCGAAGCGCAGCATGTGCGCCGCCAGCAGACCGCCTTGCGAGAAGCCCATCGTGACCACCGGACGCGCGGCCGGGACGTTCGCCTTCACCCACGCGTCGATGGCCGCGGACGCGTCGTACGCCTGACGGGTCAGCGACTCGCCCTCCGGCACACCCTCATGCGCCCAATCGCCGAACCACGTGTAGCCCATGCCGTACGCGATCGGAGCCCTGAGGCTCGCGTAGTCGGCCGAACCGGCGCCGCAGTAACGCAGCAGGTCGGGCAGGTCGTATTCGTTGGAACCCCAGCCGTGCAGCAGCACGAACACCGGGTCGGCGGAGGAATCGGAACCGTTCAGACGTGTCAAAGCCTTGGTGATTGTCATAGGACTTGTCATGATTCCCAGTGTAGGCGGGCGCCGGGCCGGCTGCGGTGTGCATAACACCCCATAAGCAACCCGTATAACGACACCCCGTTTCATGCGGGACGCGTGCGTTATCGTCGATACCAGCCGCGCGGGGAAGGGCTCCGCGCAACGCCACGCGAACACGATAGGGGGTGCGCAATGACCAGGTTCAACACTCAGCTCGTGCACGGCCTGCCGGTGGGCGACAACGCCACCGGCGCCGTGAACCCGCCGATCTACAACTCAACGACATATGCCTTCGAAGGGGTCGGGTCCATGCCCCGCTACGACTACGCGCGCAGCGGCAACCCCACCCGCGAGTTCCTCGAGCGCCAGATCGCGCAGCTCGAGCACGGCACCCGCGGCTTCGCGTTCGCCTCCGGCCTCGCCGCCATCCACGCCACGCTGAGCATCTTCAAGCCGGGCGACCGCATCGTCGTCGGCAAGAACATCTACGGCGGCACCTATTCGCTGTTCCACGAGTACTTCGGCGAGCGCGGCCTCGTCTTCGACTCGGTCGACACGCACGACTTCCAGGCGCTGACGGCGGCCGTCGCCGGCGACCCTGCGAACGACGTGCCCGCGGCGAAGGCCGTCTACTTCGAGGTGCTCACGAACCCGCTGCTCGACGTGAACGACGTGCGCGGCATCGCGAACGTCGCCCACCGTTACGGGGCGCTCGCCATCGTGGACAACACGTTCGTCACCCCGTACCTGCAGCGTCCACTGGATCTCGGCGCCGACATCGTCATCCACTCCGCCACCAAGTACCTGGCCGGCCACTCCGACGTGAACGCCGGACTCGTGGTGAGTCTCGGCGAGGAGGTCGGCAACAAGCTGTACTTCGCGCAGAACCGCTTCGGCGGCGTGCTCGCGCCTCTGGAATGCGACGCGGTGCGCCGCGGCATCCAGACGCTCGCCCTGCGCATGGACCGCCAGCAGGCCAACGCGAAGGCCATCGCGCAGTATCTGCTCGCCCATCCGCTCGTCAAGACCGTGAACTACCCGGGTCTGCCCGGGCGCGAGGCCGAGCTGCGTGAGAAAGGTCTCAAGGGTGCGGGCGGCGTGCTGAGCTTCGAGGTCGTGCCCGGCGTGGACCCGGCCGACGTGCTCGACAACCTGCACGTGTTCCGTCTGGCCGTCTCGCTGGGCGCGGTGGAGAGCCTCGCGGAGCTGCCGTGTCGCATGACGCATTTCGAACTGCCGCGTGAGGAGCGGCTCAAGGTGGGCATCACCGACGAGCTCGTGCGTCTCGCCGTCGGCATCGAGGACGCCGCCGACCTCATCGAGGATCTGGGGCAGGCGTTCGACATCGCCTACTCAAGGTATCTGGAACGTCACGCGGGAGCCGACGTGTTCGCGCAGCTCGCGTCCGGCGTGTTCGCCTGACGGGAGCGACGGAGGGGCTCGGAAAGGGGAAAGTCGTTGCGGCCGGTTCGGGGGATCCGGCCGCGACGACTTTTTCGCGTGTTCTCCGATGTGCTTCCTCCGACGTTCCGTGGGATGCGGCCTGTCCGCCGCATCACAAGGCCCCGGCATGCGTCCGCATGCCGGGGCCGAATCGTGTCGTCCATGCCGCGGCGCGTCCGCGCCGGCGGAGGCCGTCACTCGGTGAAGCCCTGCTCCCTGATCTGTTCGAACAGCTTCACGTCCGTGGTGCGTGTGGCGAGGCCGGCCACATAGTCGGTGAATCCGGTCAGTGGATTGTCCGGGTTGCGGCGCTCGTAGTAGTCGTGTACGTCCTTGTCGAAGTCCGCGAGCGCGCCCACGAGGTCCGGCGTGTCCCCGTCGGACGGGTAGACGTCGTCGAAGTATTGGAATGCGATCGGCGGGCGCGGCTTGAGCTCCGGCACCTTGACCGGCTTGCCGATGGCCAGGCCCAGCACGGGGAACACGTGCTTCGGCAGGTGCAGGGCCTCGACGAGCTGCGGGACGCCGCGGCTGATGGCGCCGAGGATCACCGCGCCGAGGCCCAATGATTCCGCCGCGGTCTCGGTGGCGTGCACGGCGAGCACCGCGTCGTCGTACGCCTGCAGGAACAGGTGCGTGGAGGACAGGACGCCGCCGGCCGTATCGACGCCCTTCTCCTCGGCGATGCGCAGGTTGCGGTGCTGGTCCGCCAGGAAGATGTACAGCAGGGGAGCGCGGGCGATGCGTGCATGCCCGCAGATCGAGGCGACGAGTTCGCGCAGTTTCGGATCCTTGACGCGGATCACGGACCACGAGCTCAGCGATTCGCTGGTGGCGGTCTGCCGGGCCGCCTGTTCGATGGCGTCGATGGTCTCCTGGTCGATGGGTTCCTCGGCGAACTTGCGGATGGTGCGCCGGCTTTCCAGGATGCCGAGCGTGGCGTTCCGGGCCGGATCGGCGCCGGCGCTTTCGGGCGGGAACGGGATGGCGGATGCTGTCATGGTGACCTCCTTGTCGATGGCCTGGAACGGCCGTATGCGTGGTGCAAGCCGTTGCTGCCGATTGTAGGCGTCATGGCCGGTCGGCGGCGGACGGCTCGCGGTCCGCCGCCGACCGGCGCACGGTCACAGCGTGCCGGGGAACGGGTCCTCCACGCCGTGCGGCCAGTCGAGCGTGCCGGTCTCCACGCCGTACAACTGGAGGAGCGCGGCGGCCACGCCGGCGGTGCCGTCGCTGTAGCCGATACGCGTGCCGATGTTCTCCGGGTGCAGGCGCTCCCACGCCACGGGCCAGTCGGAGGAGCCGTCCTCGTGGCGGTACTCCCAGCCGAGCAGCACGGCCGCGGCGCGTTCGGCCAGCGCCTTCCAGCGCGCGCGGTGCCCGTTCACGTCCGCCGCGTACAGGTCGACGAACAGTTGGAGCAGGCCGGCCGTGCCGCAGCACTGGTTCGGCGTGTTCCACAGGCCCTTGGACATGTGTTCCGGGGCGCCCCAGGATTCGAGCCCGTCGACCATGTCCTCGATGACCTTGAGATACCGTTCCTCGCCGGTCTTCTCGTACAGCTTGTAGTAGAACGAGCTCGTGCCGGCCGGCCCGTGGCAGTGGCCCAGATAGTAGAACGGCTTGCGTGTGCCCAGCAGGTAGGGCAGCAGCGCGCCCTTCTCCTGCGGGACGAACTGCGTGGCGAGGTAGCGTTCGCATGCCTTCGCCGCCTCGAGGTAGCGTTCGTCGCCGAGCACGTCGTTGAGGAGCAGCAGCAGGTATCCGGCTCCCGCGGTGCCGTAGGAGAAGTTCAATGGCTCGTAGGGCATGATGCCTTTGAAGCCGTCGTATTTGAGCCCCTGCGGCCCCGGCATGCCGTCCGCGAGCGCCGGCCCGGGCACGGGCTCGCCCTGGGCGAGGAACCATGCGGCCCCTTCGGCGATGAGGTCGCGCACCCAGTCCTCGGGGACGCTTTCGTACAGGCGGATGAGGTACAGGAGGATGCCGCCATCGAACGAGAGCGCCGTGTTGCCGGTCCAGTGCGCGCCCGCGCCGTCATGCACGGCGGTGTCGCGGTAGTATTCGCCCACGGCCCGCGCGGCGTCGGCGAATTCCTGTACGCGGTAGTGTTCCGCGAGGTACAGGAGGATGGCGCCCGCGCCGCCGACGCCGGAGCCGTAGCCCTCCTCGTAGGAGGGGAAGTTCGAGGTGTCGTGCGTGAGCGTGAGTGTGCGTTTGTCGATGATGTCGCGCCAGTGCAGCGCCAGATAGTGGCCTGCCTTGATGGCGATGCGGTCGTATTCGCCCTGCGAGGTGATTCGCGCGAGTTGGCTGTAGAGGAAGGCGAGGCCCGCGACGCCGGCGTACAGGGTCAGGCTCGGGTTGTCGCCTGGCGTGTCCGGCGACCAGTGGATGCCGTCGGCGTCCTCCACCTGGCGCGTGGCGATGAACCGTTCGGCGCGCAGCGCGGCCTCGAGATAGTCCTTCGGCGACGTGGCCTCGCGCGTGGGATACGCCTTGCCTCGCGCGAATTCGTAGCGCGGGTCCGCGTATTCGCCCGGCAGGGTGGCCGTGCTTTCGGCGGGGTTCGCCGCGGCCGTCCGTTCGGCCTTCGGCGTGGTGGTCGTTGCTGTCATGTGTTCCCCTTCATGAGATGGATGTCATGAGATGGATGGCCGGCGGTCGCGGGCTCACCAGAGCTTGTATTCCTCGGCCTGTGCGGCGAGTTCGTCACGGAAATCGGGGTGGGCGATGGCGATGAGCTCGCGCACGCGGTCCGCCACGGACTTGCCCTTGAGCTTGGCGATGCCGTATTCGGTGACGACGTAGTCGATTTCGTTGCGGCCCACCGTCACGATGGAGCCCGGCGTGAGGATCGACTTGATCTTCGAGACGGTGCCGTGCTTCGCCGTGGATTTGATGGCGATGATCGACTTGCCGCCGCGCGAGTGGTTCGCGCCGATGGCGAAGTCGGCGGCGCCGCCGGAGCCGGAGTACTGCAGCGTGCCGATGCTCTCCGAGCAGACCTGCCCGGTGAGGTCCACCTCGATGGCGGAGTTCACGGAGATCATGTTGTCGTTCTTGGCGATGATGTGCGGGTCGTTGGTGAAACTGCCGGGCATGATCCACACGGCCGGGTTCTCGTCCACGAATTCGAACAGCTCCTGCGTGCCCACCACGGACGTGGCCACGATCTTGCGCGGCAGGAACGTCTTGCGCCTGCCGGTGATGACCCCGTCCTTGGCGAGCTGGGCGATGGCGGTGGTGACCACCTCGGTGTGCACGCCCAGGTCGTTCTTGTCGCCGAGGAAATGCGCGGCGGTGTCCGGGATCTTGCCGACGCCCAGCTGGATGGTGTCGCCGTCGTGGATGAGCGAGGCCACGTTGCGTCCGATGGAGATGTCCGCCTCGTCCGGCGTCTGCTCGGGGATCATGTCCACCGGGGTGGTGTCTTCGGTGATGAAGTCGACCTCGGAGATGTGGATCTCCGTGTAGCCGAGCGTGCGCGGCAGTGTGGGGTTGACCTCGACGACCACCTTGTCCGCGTGGGCCATGGCCTCGCGTTCGAAGCCGCCGGCCACCAGATGGAAGTAGCCGTGCTCGTCCATCGCGGAGACGAGTGCCACGTACAGGTCGATGTGTTCGGCCTTCTCGTCGCGCCCGTAGCCGTTGTGCACGTTTGCGGGCACGAAGTCGGTGATCTTCGCGTCGTGGATCCTGATGCTCGGGAAGTCGGTGAACGTGGTGCGCGCCTGGATGTGGCCCTTGTACCGGTCGGTCTCGAGGAACGGGTAGGAGTGGGCGAACTGGCAGTGCAGGAGCGTCACGTCCTTCACGTCGTCGCCGATGGTGTGCAGCTTGCGCAGGAACCCCGGCGGCTCCTTGATGCCGGTGTACAGCACGTTGTGGTCCTTGATGGTGCGCAGCACCTCTTCGACGGCGACGTGTTTGTGGGCGTATTCGGCTTCGTATGAGGTCATGGTCGGGGTTTTCCTTGGGTCGGTGTCCGGTGTCCGGAACGGGTTTCGGTTGGTTTCCTGCCGGTTTCGGCCGGGGATGCGATGGATGGCCCGCGGGCCGTGGGGCGTCAGTGGATGCCGGGGATGGAGTCGACGAGGCGGCGTGTGTACGCGTGCTTCGGGTCGCCGAGCACTTCGGCCACCGTGCCCTGCTCCACCAGGTTGCCTTTCTCGATGACGGCGACATGGTCGGCGATCTGCGCCACCACCGCCAGATCGTGCGAGACGATGATGTAGGTCAGTCCCAGCTCCCGCTGCAGTTCGTCCAGCAGGTCGAGGATCTGCGCCTGCACGGTCACGTCCAGCGCGGACACCGGCTCGTCGAGCACGATGATGCGCGGCCGGATGGCCAGCGCGCGTGCGATGGCGACGCGCTGGCATTGGCCTCCGGACAGTTCGCCGGCCCGCGCCTTGAGCACGGACTGGGGGAGCGCCACGCGTTCGATGAGTTCGGCGGCGCGCGCGTCGCGCGTCGCCCGGTTGCCGATGCGGAACGCCTTGAGCGGCTCCTCGATGGCGTCGCGGATGCTCATGCGCGGGTCGATAGAGTCGAACGGGTTCTGCTGGACGAGCTGGATGTTGCGGCGCGCTTCGCGCAGGCGGCGTCCCCTGAGCGCGGAGACGTCCTGTCCTTCGACGAGGATCGTGCCGCTCGTCGGCTGCTCCAGCGCGAGCAGCATGCGCAGCAGCGTGGTCTTGCCGGAGCCGGATTCGCCCACGATGGCGAGCGTCCTGCCCGCTTCGGCCTTGAGGCTCACGTGGTTGGAGGCGGCGAACTCGCGTTCGGGGGCGTCCACCTTGAACAGTTTCGTCACGTCGCGCCATTCCACGGTGCCCAGGGTTCCGTCGGCTTCGGCCTGCGCCTCGTCGACGATGCGGTCCACGTCCTCGCCGAGGTCGCGTTCCGTCTCCTCGTCCACGTGGAACGCGGGGGCGGATTCGAGCAGGCGGACGGTGTACGGGTCCCGCGGGTGTTCGAGCACGCGGGCGGTGGGGCCCTGTTCGACGATGACGCCGTGGTTCATCACGATGACCGTGTCGGTGCGGTCCGCGGCCACGGCCAGGTCGTGCGTGATCATGAGCAGCGTGATGCCGCGCTCCCCGACGAGCCTGTCGAGCAGGTCGAGCACCTTCTTCTGCACGGTGACGTCGAGGGCGCTGGTGGGCTCGTCCGCCACGATGACGTCCGGGTCCGAGGCGAGCGCCGCGGCGATGAGCACGCGCTGCTTGAGCCCGCCGGACAGTTCGTGCGGATACTGGCCGGCGCGCAGCTTCGGATCGTCGAAGCCCACTTCGGACAGCAGCTTCAGTGTGCGCTCGCGAGCCTCCGCCTTCGTCAGGTCCTGATGCGCGCGGATCACCTCGTCGATCTGCGCGCCGATCTTCATCGTCGGGTCGAGGCTGGTCTGCGGGTCCTGCGGGACGAACGCCACCACCTTGCCGCGCAGGGACCGGCGCTCGTCCTCGTCCGCGGCGAACAGGTCGTGGCCGAGGACCTCGGCCTTGCCGGACGTGCGCGCGCTGGACGGCAGGATGCCGAGCAGCGCGTCGGCGATGGTGGATTTGCCGGAGCCGGATTCGCCGACGATGGCGGCGGTCCGCCCCCGCGCCACGGTGAAGGACGCGTCCTTCACGGCATGCACCTCGCGCCGGTTGGTCACGTAGGTGATGGTGAGATGCTCGATGGCGATGGCGGGGACGTCGTCGGCGGGGGAGGCCTGCGGGGACGTGGCTTCGAGGACGGCGGTGGCGGGGACGGTATTGGCGGTCACTGGTTCACCGCCTTCTTGGCCGCGTTCGCCAGCACGGTGACGGACAGGACCGTCGCCACGACCACGAGACCGGGGATGAGCGGCACCCACGGGCTGGTGAGCAGGTAGTTCTTGCCGTCGTTGATGAGTGTGCCCCATTCGGCGGCCGGCGGCTTGGCGCCGAAGCCGAGGAAGCTCAGCGTGGCCACGGCCATGATGACGCGGCCGAAGTCGAGCAGGGCCAGCACGACCACCGGGCCCAGCGAGTTGGGCAGGATGTGGGTGAGCACGATGCGCAGCGGGGAGCATCCGCACACGCGGGCCGCGTCCACGTAGGAGCGCTCCTTGACGGTGAGCACCTGGGAGCGGGTGGTGCGGGCGAACGCCGGAATCATGCCGATGCCGATGGCGATGGCCACGGGGATGGTGCCGAAGCCGATGGCGGTGACGATGGTGATGGCGAGCATGAGGCCCGGGATGGCGAGCAGCACGTCCACGAGGCGCATGACCGCCGCGTCCACGGCACGGCCGGCGTATCCGGCCACGATGCCGATGGCGAGACCGCCCAGCGCGGCGATCGCCAGGGACAGCAGGCTCGCGGAGATGGTGGCGCGGCCGCCGTAGACCACGCGCGCGAACATGTCGCGTCCCAGCTGGTCGGTGCCGAACCAGTGCGCGGCGCCCGGCGCGAGCAGCTTGTCCGCGGGGACGGTCCGGGTCGGGTCCACCGGGGTGACCAGCTGCGGCAGCAGCGCGGAGACGATGACCAGCGCGGCGACGACCCCGGCCAGGAAGGTGGCGGGATGGCGCAGCGGGTAGGAGAGCGTCGAACGCAGGCGCTCGGACAGGGTGATCCCCGCGGCGGGACGGAGGACGGAGACGACGGCGCCGTTCACGGCGGCACGCTCCACGGGGGCGACGGACAGTTCACTCATGATGCGATCCTTTGCGACGAGTATCCGATGCGCGGGTCGAGCAGCGGATAGATGAGGTCCACGACGAGGTTGACGACGACGAATGCGGCGGCGGCGAGCACCACGGTGCCGAGCACCACGGGAATGTCCTGCGTGGAGACGGACTGTTGGATGAGGGAGCCCAGCCCCTGCCGGGAGAACACGGTCTCGGCCACGATGGCGCCGGTGACGGTGTCGCCGACGATGAGGCCCAGGATGGTGAGCACCGGCAGCGACGCGTTCTTGACGGCATGGCGGATGATGATGCGGCTGCGGCCCAGACCGTGGGCCACCGCCACCTTGACGAACGGCTCGTCGAGCACCTCGTCGAACCCGCTCATGAGCAGACGGCTCAGCAGCGCGGTGGTGGGGATGGACATGGTGACGGTCGGCAGGATGAGCGACTGCCAGCCCTGATTGCCCATCGAGGGCAGCCATCCGAGCCAGAAGCAGAACACCTGCATGAGCAGCAGGCCCACCCAGAAATGCGGCACGGAGACGCCGAACGTGGGCAGCGCATCGAGGACGGAGCGGATGACCCTGTTGTTGGTGAACGCGGCGGCGAACGCCAGCAGGAACGAGACGACGAGCGCCAGGGCGATGGCCAGCAGGCTGATGAGCAGCGTGCTTGAGACGCGCGAGGCGATGAGCTGCGCCACCGGCTGGTCCAGCTGGTAGGAGATGCCGAAGTCGCCGTGCAGTGCCCCGACGAGCATCGACGCGTACTGCTGGAGGGGGTTGTCGCTCAGCCCGTACGTGCGCTTGAGCACGGCAATCTGGTCGGCGCTGAGCGTGGAGAGGTCGGCGCCCTTCGCCTGCGCGATCATCATCAGCGGGTTGGCGGGCAGCAGTTCGAGGATGACGTAGGCCACGGTGTAGGCGGCCCACAGCACCAGGACGGCCTGACCGAGCCGGCCCAGGATGTAGCGGATCCGATATGCCCTCATGCGCATGTTCCTTTCAGATGGTCCGGCCTCCCACTGTCCCCAGCCCGACCGGAAGCCGGGGAGGCGATGTCCCGAAACGACGTGACGGACGGACCCCGGCGAATACGCTCCGAATGTACGGCAGCGCGGAATCGGCGTGCAACCGTGCCTTTATACCCGTTGGTTATAGGGTGTTCTAAAACGCCGGCGCCGCAATCGTCGGCGCGGCCGGCGCGTACGCGGATTCCTCCCGCGCCGCGCCGGGATGTCCAAAACCCTATAGCCGCCCCTTATAGGCTCGCCCCGGAAAAAGCGATACCGCGCCGCCGGTTCGCGCGGCCGCGGTTTGCTATGTTCGGGTCAGTATGCAGAGCCGCCCGTGCCGTCACGGCGGGGAAGGAATGGGACCGATGCCGAAATTCGCCACACAGGCCATCCATGCGGGATACGATCCCGCCGACCACGACCATGCGGCCGTGCCGCCCGTCTACGCCTCGGCGGCGTTCGACCTGGGCGACGCGCTGCGCGGTGACGCGTTGGCCGCCGGCGACCTCGACGGTTTCGAATACTCGCGCGTGGCCAACCCCACCGTGGACGCGCTGGAGCGGCGTCTCGCCGCGTTGGAGGGCGGCATCGGCGCGGTGGCCGTCGGATCGGGCATGGCCGCCGTCACTTACGCGCTCATGTGCGCCGGCGAGGGCGGCGGGCGCATCATCGCCCCCTACGACCTGTACGGCGCGAGCGTGGACGCGCTCGGCGATTTCCTGCCCCAGTTCGGCATCCACGCGGACTTCGTCGACGACATCAACGACCTCGACGAGGTCGCCTCCAAGATCGGCCCGGACACGCGCGCCGTCTTCGCGGAGACCGTGGCCAACCCGTCCACGGCGGTGCTCGACATCGAACCGCTGGCCGAGCTCGCCCACGCGCACGGCGTCGCCCTCATCGTCGACAACACGGTGCCCACACCCTACCTGCTGCGGCCCATCGAACACGGGGCGGACGTGGTCGTCCACTCCACCACGAAGGGCATCACCGGACACGGCAACGCCATCGGCGGCGCCATCATCTCCGGCGGCACGTTCGACTGGGCCAACGGACGTTTCCCCCAGTTCACCGCGCGCCAGCAGGTCATCAGCGACGACCGCGCGGGCGTATGGCACAGCTTCGCGGAGAAATTCGGGACGGCCGCGTTCATCAAGCGCATCCGCATCAAATACCTGCGCACGTTCGGCGCCGTGGCCAGCCCGTTCAACGCGTATCTCTCGCTCGTCGGCCTCGAGACGCTGCCGCAGCGGGTCTCGCGGCAGGTCGAGACCGCCACGCGCATCGCCGCGCACCTCACGCGCACGCCGCACGTGGTGAAGGTCAACTACTCCGGGCTCGGCAACACCCCGCAGTTCGAGCTCGTCCGCCGCTACTTCCCGAACGGCGTGGGACAGATCCTCTCGTTCCTCGTGGACGGCAGCGCCGACAACGTGCGCCGCATCATCGACGGCACGAAGCTGTTCTCCTACGTGCCGAACATCGGAGACGCCCGCTCGCTCATCGTGGACCCGGCGCACATCACCCACCGCGAGGTGCCCGCCGAGGCGCGCATCGCCGCCGGCGTCACCGACAACCTCATCCGCCTGTCCATCGGGCTCGAGGACGCGGGCGACCTCATCGCCGACCTCGACCAGGCCATCGCCGGCGCCTACTGACGCCGGCCGCGGACGGGACGGCCTCCGCAGCCGCACGTATACGAAGGGGCGCGTCGGAACCTGTGTTCCGACGCGCCCCCTGTCGTGTGTGCCCGAGACGTGTCACGCGAGCAGCGCGGCACCGTCCTTGACGACGATGAGCGCGACGATCGCGAGGATCCACACCACGTCCACCATGAGGTCGTAGTTGAGACGGTAGTACGTGTCGAGTCCGCGCGGGGAGTCCCCGGAGCCGCCGGGCAGCCGCTGCACCACCGCGGTGGCATGGCTGAGCGCCATGAACTGGATGGTGGTGGAGAACATGAGCGCCAGGCACCACGGGCACAGCGCGTTGATGACGAACAGGGACTGCGAGGTCAGCCAATACGAGTACAGGAGCGCCGCCAGGCCGCCGAACCACGTGCAGGCGGCGAACCAGCGCGGCACCTTGACGCGCGCGAGCCCGATCACCGCGATCGTGACGAACACCGATTCCGCGGCGATGCCGAAGAACGCGTTCGGATAGCTCAACCCGCCGAGCCTCACGATCTCCGACTGCCAAGACTGCGCCACCGTCGAACAGGACAGCACCGCGTTCACGTCGCAGCCGAGCTGCCGGTCCGGATGCCGTGCCAGCTGCAGCGTCTCCGCGCTCAGCACGAACGAGACGAGCAGCGCCACGGCGGAGGCGAGCAGCATGACCAGATACGTCCACGTGGCGCCGTGACGCCACCCCTCGGGGCGCAGGACGGGTGCGTCCGTCGTCTCCTTCTCCGCCTCGCCATCCGCGCCGGTCTTCCCGATGTTCTTCCCCATATGTCGTTCCCTTCCTGAAAAACCCGATTCCCGGACCATGTCCGCGTCGTCAGAGCAGCGTGACGTCGCCGACGAGCGTGGCCGATCCGGTGAGCGTCACGTCCGTGCCGGTCACGTCGACGCGCAGCGTGCCGCCGCGCACGGTGATCAGCCAATGGTCGACGCCCGTCTTCGCGCGCAGCGTGACCGCCGTGGCGCACAGGCCGGTGCCGCAGGAGAGCGTCTCCCCGCAGCCGCGCTCGTTGACGCGCATCGTCGCCTCGCCCACGCCGGTCGCCTCATCGATCTCGTCGACGCGTACGAACTCGACGTTCTGGTCGCTTTCGATGACCGGGGCGACCACCGGCTTGACGACCAGGTCGAGGTCCTCGACGACCGGCAGCGTGGAGAACGCGTCCTCCACCAGGGCCACCACGTGCGGGTTGCCCATGTCGACGAACGTGCCGCGCGCCGCGCCGGGCGTGCCGGGAATCGTCACCTCGTACCCGTCGACGTCGCCGATCCGCCACGCGCCCATCTCCACGCGGAACACATCGCGTCCCAGACCCTCCACGTCGCCCAGAGCGGTGAGCGTCTTGACGCCGGCGCGAGTGCCCAGACGGAACACGTCGCCGGAGAACAGGCCGCGGCGCTGCGCGAACAGCGTGATGGCGCGCGTGCCGTTGCCACACATCTCCGCGAGCGAGCCGTCCGCGTTGCGGTAGTCCATGAACCAGTCGGCGTCGTGCGCGGCGCAATCGGCCACCTGCTCCGGCGTCAGGTCGGACACGTCGGCCGGATGCGCCAGACGGATCAGGCCGTCGCCGCCCACGCCGAAATGACGGTCCGTGAGGAACCGCACCTCCTCGGCGGTCGGTTCGAACGTTCCTTCCGGATCGGCGTAGACGACGAAATCGTTGCCGGTGGCGTGCGCCTTGGTGACTTGCTGCGGGATGCTCATGGCGTTCAGCTTACTCACCGCGTGCGGGTTTGGCACGGCCGTCTCAGGTGAGTAGGCTGTCGGATGAATGACGTTGGACGTGGGATGGCGTCGCGCGGCGTGCGCCCGCGACGCCGGGCGCAAGGAGGATGCGTATGGCTTCGACGGCTCCGATCGGCGTGTTCGATTCGGGTTTGGGCGGCATTTCGGTGGTCCGGCAGCTCAGGCGGGACATGCCCCATGAGCGCGTGCTCTACTACGGCGACTCCGCCAACGCGCCGTACGGCGTGAAGACCCCGGAGCAGGTGCGCGAGCTCAGCTTCGCCATCGTCGAACGCTTCATGCGTCAGGGCGTCAAGGCCGTGGTCATCGCCTGCAACACGGCCACGTCCGCCTCCGTGAACGAGCTGCGCGACACGTACGACATCCCGATCATCGGCATGGAGCCGGCGCTCAAGGTGGCGTGCGACCGCGGCGACGTGCCGTCCGACCCGCACCACATCCCGCAGCGCGTCATCGTGGCCGCCACGCCGCTGACGCTGCGCGAGCGCAAGTTCGCGAAGCTTATGAAGCGTTTCGACTCCGACAACGAGATCTTCAAGGAGCCGTGCCCCGGGCTCGTGGACATCGTCGAATCCGGCCGGCTCGGCGACCATGACCTGGTGATGCGCACGCTGTACGGCTACTTCGACCAGTACGACCTCGACCGCATCGACTCGGTGGTGCTCGGCTGCACCCACTTCGTCTTCTACCGCGACTACTTCCGCGAGCTGCTGCCCGAACGCGCCGCCGTCATCGACGGCAACGAGGGCACCGTGCGCCACCTGGGCGTCGTGCTCGAATCGCTGGGACGGCTTGCGCCGGAGGACGCGGCCGGAAGCGTCGAACTCGACAACTCCGACCCGTCCGAGCGCATCGCAAGCCTGTCGCGCCAGCTGCTCGACGCGTGAACCGTCCCGCGGCCGACGGCCGGAAGGCCGGAAGGCCCGGTTATGCGACGGATGCAACGGAAACGTCCGGTTCACGTCGCATTGTCCCGCCGCGGGGCGTAGGCTCGCCGTATCGTTTCGGCGGACCGCGTCGTTCCGGCGTACGGGACGTGCGGACGGATGCAAGGGGGATCGCAATGGGATACAGGACCGCGATGATCGACGTGGGCGGCGGCTTCCGCGCCATCTTCGGCTGCGGCGTGATGGACTACATGCTCGAGGAGGGCATCGACGTCGACATGTGCTACGGCGTCTCCGCGGGCGCCGCGAACATGACTTCGTTCATCGCGCGCCAGCACGGCCGCAACCACACGTTCTACACGAAGTTCGCGTTCCGCAAGGAGTACGCGAGCGCGGAGAGCTTCTTCAGAAACCACAACTTCGCGAACCTCGACTACATCTACGGCACGTTGAGCAATCACGACGGCGAGTATCCGGTGGACTTCGAGGCGTTCGAGGCGAACCCCACCGGATTCACGGTCATCGCCTGCAACGCGGAGGACGGGTCGACGAAGTACTTCGACAAGTCGCGCATCCGCTACGACGACTTCGACGCGGTGAAGGCGTCGTCCGCCGTGCCGGTGGCGTGCGAGCCGTACGTGGTGGACGGCGTGCCGTACTACGACGGCGGCATCGCCGATCCGGTGCCTGTGCAGAAGGCGCTGGACGACGGCTACGACAAGGTGATCCTGATCCTGTCGCGTCTGCGCGACGAGGTGCGCCAGCAGAGGAAGGACCTTGCGCCGGCGAGGATCCTGGAGCGCACGTATCCGGCGGCCGCCGAACGGCTCCGCATGCGCTACAGGACGTACAACGAGGAGATCGAGCTGGCGAAGCGCTATGAGGAGGAGGGGCGCGTGCTCATCCTCGCGCCCGAAGACCTGTATGGACTCAACACGTTGAAGAAGAGCTTCGAGGGTCTGGAGATGATGTACCGCAAGGGGTATGCGGCCGCGGCCGCCATCCCCGCGTTCCTCGAGGGGTGAGCGAGGGGTGAACGGTCCGGCGCGTCCGGTCCGGCGGACCGGACGCACGTGCGTATGCGGGCCGTGGGCGGTTCAGCGCCGTACGTTCATGAGTGGTTCGCCGGCCGCGTAGCGTCGCACGTTCTCCAGGGCGATGGCGATGATGCGCCGTTCGGTGGCCTCCAGATGGTTGCCGCCCGCCACATGCGGGGTGATGAGGCAGTGCGGTTCGTCCCATAGCGGGCTGGACGCCGGCAGCGGCTCCGGTTCGGTCACGTCGAGCCCCGCGCCGTGCAGCTGGTCCTCGGCGAGCGCCGCCGCCAGGGCGAGCGGGTCGACGGCGTTGCCACGTCCCGCGTTGAGCAGCACGCACGTGGATTTGAGCAGGTGGAGACGCTTCGCGTCGATGAGATGGTCGGTCTGCGGTGAGGCGGGCACGGCGAGCGCCACCACGTCGGCTTCCGGCAGGAGCGCGTCGAGCTCATCGAAGCCGTGCATCTCATCGATGCCGTCCGCCGGCTTCGTGCGGTCGCGGCGCACGCCCACCGTATGCGCGCCGACGGCCTTGCACAGTGTGGCGAAATGCGCGCCGATGTCGCCGGTGCCGATGACGAGCACGGTGGCGCCGGCCGGGGTGAGCGCGCGGCCCAGGTCGTGCCAGCGGCGTTCGTCCTGCTGGCGCGCGTAGGCGGGGATGTTGCGCATGAGCGCCCACATCATCGCGAACAGGTGTTCGCCGACGGTCTGCCCGTAGGCGCCGGTCGCGTTGGTCACGGTGACGCCTTCGGCGAGGACGCCGGGGGCGACGTATCTGTCGACGCCGGCGCTCCACGTCTGCAGCCATTCCAGCCGCGGATATCCGGAGCAGTCCTCCGGCGGGATGTTGCCGACCACCGCCGTGGCCGCGCCCCTGAGGTCCGCGGGCACGCGGGCCTTCCAGACCATGGTGCCGCGCTCCATCGGGTTGCCGGCGAACTCCTGGCGCACGCCGGGGGCGGCCGCGCGGAACGCCGCGCGTTCCTCGTCGGTGAGGGGGAGACAGTTGACGATGAGACGTTCGGATGCCTGTGCTTCGTTCATGGCTTCGTTCATGACGCCCAGTGTAGGCCCGCATGGCTCCGGGCGGGAGGGGCGCGCACGGATGTCGGATGAAGTTCACCTTCGGTATCGGGCGGTTCCCGCCGCGCGCTGATAAGCTGGGACCAGCAGCCGGGTCGACGGAGGTCCGGCGTGATCGAAGGGATCTGATCATGGGAGCGGTATTGGGAACGTTGATGGGGCTGGTGCTCCCCATCGTGGTGGTCGTCATCGTGCTGCTGTGCACGTCCGTCTACATCGTGCCGCAGCAGCAGGCGTACATCATCGAACGTTTCGGCAAGTTCCAGTCGGTGCAGTTCGCCGGCATCCACATGCGCATCCCGTTCGTCGACCGCATCGCGATGAAGACGAACATGCGTGTCAACCAGCTCAACGTGCAGCTGGAGACCAAGACGCTCGACAACGTCTTCGTCACCGTCGTGGCGTCCACCCAGTTCCGCGTCAACGCGCAGAACGTGGCCACCGCCTACTACGAGCTGCGCGATCCGGCCGGCCAGCTGCGCTCCTACATGGAGGACGCGCTGCGCAGCGCCATCCCCGCCCTGACGCTCGACGACGCGTTCGCCCGCAAGGACGACGTGGCGTTCGACGTGCAGAAGACCGTCGGCGCCGAGATGAGCCGCTTCGGCTTCACCGTCGTCAAGACGCTCATCACCGCCATCGACCCCTCGCCGCAGGTGAAGAATGCGATGGACTCCATCAACGCCGCCCAGCGCGAGAAGGAGGCCACGCGCCAGCGCGCCGAGGCCCAGCGCATCCAGATCGAGACGCAGGCCGCCGCCGAGGCCGAGAAGACCCGCCTCCAGGGCGAGGGCCAGGCGAACTACCGCCGCGAGATCGCCAACGGCATCGTCGACCAGATCAAGAGCCTGCAGGCCGTGGGCATGAACATCAACGACGTGAACAACGTGGTGCTGTTCAACCAGTACCTCGACGTGATGCGCTCGCTGTCCGAATCGAACAACGCGAAGACCGTGGTGCTGCCCGCCTCCACGCCCGGCGGCTACCAGGACCTCTACGAGCAGGTCACCAAGGCCATGCTCACCGCCTCCGAGACGCAGGGCCGCTGAGCCGCGTCGCGGGGCCGCGCCACGGGTTACGATAGGACACATGACGCGATACAAGACGCCGGCCGCACCGCCTGCGGCCGGATGGGACCTGCATTGCCACACCGTGTTCTCCGACGGCACCCGGACACCGGCGCAGATGGTGGACGAAGCGCGGCGTCGCGGCCTGCACGGCGTGGCCATCACCGACCACGACACCGCCGCCGGCTGGCCGGACGCCGAACGGGCCGCGCACGAGGCCGGACTGCCGCTGATCCGCGGCACGGAGATCACCGCCGACGACGACGGCGTGTCCGTGCACATGCTCGGCTTCCAATACGATCCGCGCAACGTGCGCATCTCCCAGCTGTTCGCCTCCACCCGCAAGGCGCGCCTCGAACGCACGAAGCACATGGTGGAGCGCATGGCCGAGGACCTGCCCATCACCTGGGAGTCCGTGCTGGCGCAGGTCAAGGAGGGCGGACGCACCACGGTGGGCCGTCCGCACATCGCGGACGCGCTGGTCGCCGCCGGCGTGTACCGCACCCGTTCGGAGGCGTTCGCCGACGCGGTGAGCGCGGGCTCGAAATACTACATCCCCACGCCCTCGCCCACTACGCACGAGGTGGTGCGGGCCGTGGGGGAGGCGGGCGGCGTGGTCGTCATCGCCCACGCCGGCGATCCGAGCCGCAACCGTCGCCTGCTGACCGACGCCCAGATCGAGGCGCTCATCGAGGAGGGACTCGACGGGCTCGAGATATGGCATCGCGGCAATCCGCCCGAACAACGCGAACGGCTGCTCGCCATCGCGCGGCGCCACGGGCTGCTCGTCACCGGCGGCTCCGACTGGCACGGTGCCGGCAAGCCCAACGTGCTCGGCGAGAACCTCACCGACGACGCCACCGTGCGCGAGATCGTGCGTCGCGGCGCCATCGCGCTCGTGGAATAGATCGTGGAACAGACGTCATCGGCCGGACACCGCCGGCCGGGTATGGGAAGGCCCCGCGGCGTGCGCCGTGGGGCCTTCGTCGATGGGATGCGACGCGTCGTCCGTCACAGGGCGCCGAAGCCGACGGCGTGCTTGGTCTCCGAGCCGACGATGGCGTAGCCGAGCGCCCCGGCCGGCACGATGATGCGGCGGCCCTTGTCGTCGGTGAGGGCGATGGGCGTGCCCTCGGCCACGGCCTTGGCGATCGTGTCGTTCACCGAGTCCGCGGAGTCCTCGGTGCTGAAGGTGACGGTGCGCGCCACGTTGCGGATGCCCAGTTCGATGTCCATGTTGCTCCTTCGTAGGTGGTCCTGTCCGCGGTCCGTATGGTCCCGCGGTCCGATTGTTCCATTGTGCCCGGGCCGGCCGTCCGGCCGGTCCGGGCGGTGCCGTTTTACGCGTTGGGCGTGGCCGTGACCTGCGCCTCGCCGGTGTCGTCCGGGTCGACGTCCTCCGTGTCTGCGGCGTTCGGGTCCTGTCCGTCCGGGGTCGCCGCGTCGGAGGCGTCGTCGGCGGGGGAGGAGGCGTCGTCGGAGGCGATGGCATCGTCGGCGACGGAACCGGCCGCCGTGACGTGCGCCTCGCCGGTGTCGTCCGGGTCGACGTCCTCCGTTTCGGCGGCGGACCGGCCGTCGGATTCCGACGTTTCGGACGTTTCGGACGGCTCCGACGTTTCGGAAGCGTCGACGGCGACGACCTCGTCGAACGTCTCGTCGTCGAATTCGAGGCTGGCGCGGGCGTCGCGCAGCGCACGCTCCTCGCGTTCCAGCAGCGGGATCACGATGGTGGCCGACGTGTCCGGATCGGGCTCGCGCACGGCGGCTTTGATGTCGCGCTCGCCGGTGTCGTCCGGGTCGACGTCCGACGGGACGGACGACACGTCCGCGGTCGTGGAACCGCCGCGGAACGCGATAGTCACCGACGAGTTCGGTTCGGGCATGTTCGGGTAGGAGGGCGGCATCGGCTGCGGCGACGTCGACCCGGTGCCCGCGTCGCGGACCTCGCCGGCCGCCCGGATCGGCGTGTTGTTCGTGTCGTCCGTCTCGCCGGACGGCACCGCGATGCGTCCCGCGGCCACGATGTTCGCCGACCCGGTACGGTCGTCCGCGTTCGCGGACACGTTCGCGACGGTCGCGGCGTTGCGGCCGGCCTCGGCGCGACGCCGTTCGCCGTCCTTGAGCAGCGTGCCTACGGTGATTGTCGACGGCGGATCGCCGGCGCCGGGCGCGTTCCCCGCGCCGGCCGCGGCCGGACGCGCGGAGCCGGGACGCTTCGCCGCCGGACGATCGGACGCCGCCTGCACGGTGATGCCCAGCTGGTGCGCCAGACGGTCCACCTGCGCCTTGAACTGGATGATCTTGGCGGAATCTCCGCGGCTCAGCGCCTGGATGAAATCGCCCACCTGCTCCATCTGCACCCACAGGTTGGCCCTGAGCATGATGAGATCGTCGAGACGGTTGCCCATCATCCGGCCGTATGCAGTGAGCACAGCGTTGCGATGCGATTCGTCGAGCTTGGCGAACACCCACGCCAGATCGCGCGCCGGATCGTTGACCTGCATGTTCTGCCAGTTGTTCACGGCGGTGATGGTCGAGCCGTTGAAGCGCACGTCGCCGTCCTCGAACCCACCGTGCACCAGGCACGTGGTGAACGACCACAGGCCCTCGGTGCCCATGATCTTCGTCCAGCTCGCCGTGATCTCCGGCGGCACGTGGCCGGCGTTCTTCAACCGGGCGATCCACGCGGTGAGCTGCGCGCGGATCTGACTGGTCACATGCACCGGATAGCCGGATTTCGCGATGAACATCGGGTTGAGACGATGGATGGCGCCGATCGCGGTGCCCATCGACGCGCAGTCGTCCAGCGTGAGCAGGTCCAGCGGACGCTCGCGGCCGTCCTGATGCTTCGACACCATCACGGCGGTGTCGCCGGTGGGGCCGCGGCGGTTCGTGCCCGGCACGAACGCCACCACACGGTCGAGCGCGAAGCCGAGCCCGCCCGGCTCGCGCGCGTCGGCCAGCGCCCTTGCGGCCTTCACGCGCGCGGCGAGCCGCTTGCGCCCCTCCTCGTCGTCGGAGGCGTACACGTCGTACGTCGTGCCGGTCACGTCCCGGACCTGCGCCTGGTCGACGCCGTTCGTGCGCGTCACGCCGGGGAACACGCCGGCGACGGCGACGGACGGCATGGCGGCGGAGGCCAGGGCGGCCAGCATGAGTTCATTACGTTCAGTCACCCTTCCAACACTAATACAACGACGCCCGCGCGAGCGGCGGGACACGTCGCGGCGGACGCCGGCGGACGGTCGGACGCGCACGGACCCGGACAGGCCGCGACGGTCCCGCGGGCGGACCCGCCATGTGGCCATGCCGGTTGCCACAATGAGAGCCATGGATGTGGCATTGGAGGGATTGGACGAGGCGCAGCTGGCCGCCGCCACGGCGTTGGAGGGGCCGGTGCGCATCATCGCCGGCGCCGGCGCCGGCAAGACGCGCACGGTGACGCGGCGCATCGCCCACGCCTGCGCCAGCGGCGCATGGGATCCGGAACGCGTGCTCGCCGTCACCTTCTCCGTCAAGGCCGCCGCCGAGATGCGCGTGCGGCTGGGCGGCCTCGGCGTGGGCGACCGGGTGCGCGCCGCCACCTTCCACGCGGCGGCGCTCTCCCAGCTGCGCCGCGTGTGGACGCACGTCTGCGAGGCGCCGTTCCCCCGATTGGCGGAGGACCCCCGCGACGTCACCGCCCGCGCCATGCGCCGCGTCGACCCCACGTTGGACGAGGACGACGTGAGCGTGCGCGCCGTGCGCGACGAGATCAACTGGGCGAAGATCTCCCTGGTCGCGCCGGACCAGGTGGAACGCGTGGCGGCCGTGACCGGACGGTGCCGTCCCGCAGGGCTCGAGCCCGAGCGGTTCGCCGACGTATACGACGCGTACGAGCGGGAGAAGACCGTGCGCGGCGAGATGGACTTCGACGACATCCTGCTCATGGCCTGCCACGTGTTCGAGGAGTTCGGTGAGGAGACCGAGCCGATCCGCCGGTCCATCGGCTGGCTCACCGTGGACGAATACCAGGACGTCTCGCCGCTGCAGCACCGGCTCATGCGCCTGTGGCTGGGGGACAACCGCAACGTGTGCGTGGTGGGGGACCCGGCGCAGACCATCTACTCGTTCGCCGGCGCGTCCAGCTACGACCTGCTCGCCTTCGCCGACGAGTTCGCGCCGCTCGCGGCGGACATCTCCCTGAACACCGACTACCGTTCCACGCCGCAGATTGTCTCCTACGCGAACCGCGTGCTCGCCGCCTCGCCGGTCCGTCACGAATACCTTCGGCTCTCCTCCGGCCGGGACGGCGGACGGCGCGTCGAACGCACCGTCTACGAGACCGACCTTGACGAGGCCCGCGGCGTGGCGGCGCGCATCGCGCGGCTCGTCTCCTCTGGCGTGAACCCCTCGGACTGTGCGATCCTCACCCGCATCAACGCACAGCAGGCCGTCTGCTGCGCCGCGCTCTCGCGCGTCGGCATCGGATACCGGGTGCGCAGGGACTCGGGCGGAGCGGGGCCGACCCCCGTGGCCGACCTGGACGCCGCGCAGCGCGTGGCCATGGCGCAGACGCTGCGCGAACGCGACGAGGCGCGGCGCGCGGCCGGCGGTGCCGCCGGCGCCCCGGGTCATGCGGACGGCGACCTCAGGGCCGTCATGGCGAAGCTGGGCCGCGTCACCGTCTCCACCGTGCACGCCTCGAAGGGCCTCGAATTCAAGCACGTGTTCGTCATCGGATGCTCGGAGGGCCTCATGCCCTATGGCTCGCCGGCCCCCGGCGACGCGCTGGAGGAGGAGCGGCGGCTCATGTACGTGGCCGTCACGCGTGCCGAGGACACGCTGCACATGTCCTACGCCAGATCCAAGGACGGCTCGGGGCCGCAGCAGCGCAGGCTCAGCCGTTTTCTGAGCTGAAACAGGACGGCGTCGGACGCATCGCGTCCGACGCCGTGGTCATGCGCACTCCGCGCCTGTCCATCCCGCGCGGGAACCCGGGTCAGTTCCCGGACTTCGCGCCGTCGTCCGGGGCGTCGCCGTCGGTGCCGTCACCGGACGCGTCGTCGGACGCATCGGAGGCGCCGCCGTCCTCACCGAGCAGCTTGGACAATTCCGCATCCCAATCGGTGCCGTCGGACGCGGCGCCGGCCGCGGAACCCGCGGCGGGGGAGCCCCCGGCGGGATGCGCCTGGTTCGCGCCGCCCTGCGCACCGGCCCCGTCCTCGGCGAGCACCGGCAGCAGGTCCGGATGCGACCACTTCGCGTCGCGGGCGTCCACGCCCTCCGCCGTGGTGGTCATCTCCCACAGGTTCGCCGCCTCGCGCATGCGCTTCGGCCGCAGCTCCAGACCCAACAGGCTTTCGAAGGTGCGTTCCGCCGGGCCTCCCACCGCGCGCTCGCGGCGGATCATCTCACGCAGCTGCTCGATGTGCGGGATGTGGGCCATGCCGGCGCGCCACACCACGCAATCCACCCAGCCCTCGACCATGGCGAGCAGCGATTCGAGCGCCGCGAGCGCCTCCTTCTGCTCCGGCGTGTCCGGAATGCCCACCTTGGTGAGGTTCACGGCACCGGAGATCGAATCCGGGTCGAGCGCGCCAGCGTCACGCAGCTGCTCCTCCATTGCATCCAAGTCGATGGAGATGCCGCGCGCATACTTGCCGATCAACGCCTCGAAGCGGGGCATGAGCCACGGCACGGCCGAATAGAGACGCGCGTGCGCCACCTCGCGCAACGCGAGGAACGCCATCACCTCGTCGGCCGGAATCGGATCGGGACGGGCGAAATCCTCGAACAGCGCCTTGACCTGCGCGTCGTCGGCGTTGGACGGAACGTCATCGGACGCGTCCGTCGAACCGGACGGAACGCCGTCGGACGGCGCCTTCGCCGACGTGAAGCCGATCGGATTGCCGGAACCGGACTCCGACGCGTCCGCATCATCCGCGTCCTTGCCGTTCACGCCGAACACGTCGGCGTTCAGCTGCCTCGCGTACTCCTCCACGTTCTGCGCCACCAGCGCGCCCGCCGGACTGGACGACAGCGCGATGCCCTGGTCGAAGCCGCCGTGCACCTCGCGGCTGAGCGAGCCCGCCGCATGCCCCAGCTGCATCGCGAACGACGTGTTGCCGAGCAGCTTGAGCAGCTGCTTCGGATCCTTCATGCCGTCCGGGATCGGAATCGGCACCGGACCGGCGAACATGCCCGCGACCTCGCCGTCGAACGCGCCGCCGAGCCGCTCGGACAGCACCGAGGACAGGGCCTCGCCCATCGAGGCCGCCACCGGCGCGGCGAACTTCGCCCACGCGTCCAACGTGTCCTCCACCCAGCCGGCGCGGGTGAGCGCCTTCGGCTCGCCCGGCGCCGGATCGAACGCGCACGCGGTGTCCAGCCACAGGTTCGCCTCGCTCATCGCGCGGCGCACCTTCGCGCCCTCCTGCGCGGAGACCGAGGGCCACGAGCCGTCCGCGTTCGCCTGCTGCAGCGCCAGCGACTTCGCGAGCTTCACGTTGATGGGGCCATCCTCCACCACCTGGCGCATGTCGCCCATCGTGTTGAGCCCGCCGGCGGTGAACGCGGCCATCATCTGCTGCACCTCCGCCGGATTCGGCAGCGTGCTCGGATCCTGGCTCATGAGCTGCTCGCGAATCGAATCCGGCAGCTGCGAGATCTGCTGCCAGGCGAGCTCGCCCTGTACCGGGCCGAAGCATTTGATCAGCCACTCGTGGATAGCGTTGTCGTCCATGTTCGTGCCTCTCTGTAGCGGAACCCCGCGGGAGTCCCGGCGTGACGGTCGCTCCCCGTCCGGTCGCTCCCATCTTGTTGCTCCCATCTTAGGAGGGGAGGCTCCCGTTTCGCGCAAAGCGTGCGCTGGTATGATGCCCGGTATGTCGATTCTCGAACCGGTCCGCGCGCGCCTCGACGGCCTCGGGGCGGCCGTGACGCGCTACCTGCGCGCCCGTTCGCCGCGGTATCTCGCCGGCGCGTGCGCCGTAGTGTTGTGCGTGGTCACGCTCTGCCTGCCGAGCGCCTACTCCACCGAATGGCCCGGCCTCACGCGCGACGTGCTCGGCACCGTGGATGTGGACGGCGGGACCGAGCACGTCATCGACGTCTCCGGGGCGGCCACGCACAAGGACTCCGGCAGGTTGCTGCTCGTCACCGTCTCCGCCAACGGCGTCCCCGGCTATCCGGTGACCAACGCGGAGGTGGTCTGGGCGCTGCTCGACCCCGCGCGGACCGTCATGCCGCGCGAGGCCGTGGTGGCCCCCGGGCAGACCACCGGCGAATACCGCGAGGAGACGAGCAAGGAGATGTCCTCCTCGCAGGAGAAGGCCGTCAAGGCCGCCAAACGGTTCCTGAAATCCCAGGGGTTCGACGGGTCCGCGCTCGCGAAGCTCGACGTGACGATGCACGTGGACGACATCGGCGGCCCGTCCGCCGGCATGATGTACACGCTCGGCCTCATCGACAAGCTCACGCCCGAGGACGAGACCGGCGGCAAAACCATCGCCGGCACCGGCACCATCAGCGCGTCCGGCAAGGTCGGGGCCATCGGAGGCATCCGGCTCAAGATGCGCGGTGCGAAACGCGACGGCGCCACCTGGTTCCTCGCGCCCGCCTCGAACTGCGACGAGGTCGTGGGCCACGTGCCCGCGGGACTGCGCGACGTGAAGGTCTCGACCATCGACGAGGCGTACGAGGCGCTCGTTGCCATCGGCAAGGGGAAGGGCGCGGACCTGCCGCACTGCACGGCCTGATACGCTCCCGTCCGGCCGATTGTCCGCGCCGCCCGACGCGACGTCTCACTATTCATCGCGTGTTAACGCGTGTGTTCGTCGTGTGTTGGTATGGTGTTGTCCTGTGAATCAAACCGCATCGCAGAACGCTGAGGAATTTGGCTTTAAGCCCGGAGACATCGTGCAGGAATGGCTGTGGGATGACGACGTGGACGATTCGATCCGAGAGAAGATCGAGGATCTCACCGGCGAGGACCTCGTCGACGAGGACTACGACTCCGCCGTGGACGGCGTGATTCTGTGGTGGCGTGACGGCGACGACGAGGACGAGCTGTCCGACACGATCGTCGACGCGTATGCGGTGGTCGGCGACGACGGCCCGCTGTGGGTGCTCACCCCCAAGCCGGGACGTCCGGGCGCCGCCAGCTCCAGCACCGTGCAGTCCGCGGCGAAGACCGCCGGTATGAACGCGGCCACGCCGATCACCGTGAGCCCCGATTGGAACGGCATCCACCTGCGCGCCTACGGCAAGGGCCGCTGACGGCCGAGGCGGAATCGAACGGCCAGGAACGACGAAAGGCTTGGAACCACGTGAGGGTTCCAAGCCTTTTCCATTGCGCGCCGATGGGCGTCCGTGGGCGATGAGGGGCTCGAACCCCCGACATCCACCGTGTAAAGGTGGCGCTCTAGCCGACTGAGCTAATCGCCCGCAAGGGAACACCATAGCGCAGGCACCGCCGTGAAGGCAAACGGAGGATGTCCGACGCTCTCTTATATGTGCATTATGTGAAAATCAGTGGTTCCGGTGTGCCGGGTGGGGAATCAAGCCTGCTTTTCCCGTGTTTTCGCAGTCCCATGTCACCATTGCGTCGCATCGGTCACGTAAGGTGGCTCACAGTACCGTTTGTTCCTCTAGGAGGTTGATAGCCCATGGCGCAGCAATCCGAAGCCGGAATTCCCAAGGCGGGCAAGCGCAAGTGGGGATACGACCCCGCCCAGGTCGACGCGTTTCTCGAACGCGCGCACGCCCTGTACGACAGCGAGGGCGCACAGCTGACCCAGCGGGACATCCAGAACGTCTCCTTCGACCTGACGCGCGGCGGATACGTCATCGCGCAGGTCGACGCGGCGCTCGCCCGGCTCGAACGCGCCGTGGTCGACAAGCAGACCACGTGGGAGATCTCCCAGCACGGCCGCGTGGCGTGGAAGGCGCAGACCGAGGAGCTGTACCGCGAGATCGCGCGTCACGCCGACCGCGGCGCGGGCGAGCGCTTCGGCTCCGGCAAGCCGCGCGTCCCCTCCTACGACCGCAAGCAGGTCGACAAGCTCACCGACCAGATCGTCGACAAGTGCGCCGCCGACCTCGACCTCGACGGCGTCTCCCGCAAGGACGTGAAGGGTCTGGAGAACGTCACGGCCGAGTACGTGGCCAACGCCGTGTTCACGCAGCGCAAGGGCAAGAAGGGGTACGACGAGCGCCAGGTCGACTACTTCCTGAACTCGTGCGTGGAACTGCTCAGCCGTCTCGAATCGTTCGAACGCATCGCCGACTACCTCAACGCGGACGGCACCCTCGACGCGGATGCCGCGCCTGCCTCCGCTGCGAAGGCTGAGGAGCCGGCGCGGAACGCCGACGGCGTCGCCCCGCTGTTCCCCGCGTCGACCCCGCGTCCCGCCGCCCCTGTCCAGGAGCCGTCCCAGGGCTTCGGCCAGGCGGCCTCCTCCGAAAGCTTCGATGCGCTGAGTCAGGCCGAGCAGCACCTGTTCTCCGCGCCCGCCGCGCAGACGCCCTCGCCGGCGGTGTCGGTCCAGCCCGCCGCCTCCGCCACGCCGTCGTTCCTGCCGAAGCCGGGCGACGTGCCGTCCTTCGCGTCGGCGCCCGCATCGCCCATCCCGGCGTCCACGCCCGCTCCGGAGGCGACCCCGTCCGTCCAGCCTTCCGCGACGGCCCCGGCCGCGGTCCCGCCGTCGTTCACGCCCACGGCGTCCGCGACGAGGCCGGTCTCCGTGACGCCCATTCCGGTGACGTCCGCGCCGGCTCCTTCCATGCCTGCACCGTCCGTCATGCCGACCACGTCCATCGACGTGTCGGCGGCGGCCCAGGCCTCCGATTCCTCGCTCGCCGCGCTGTCCCGCGCCGCCGCCCCGACTGTGACGCCTGCGCCGGTGACGTCCGCGCCGGCGTTCCCCGCGTACGAGGCACCGAAGGCGGCCGACACGCCGTTCTCGCCGGCCCCCGTCGCCTCGCCGTCCGTGACGCCGGCCACGACGCCGTCCGTCTCCCCGTCCTGGAGCCTGCCGACGTCCGACGTCACGTCCACCCCCGCGGCCGCACCGACGTCCACGGTCACCTCCGCTGCCGCGCCGGCCCCCTCCACGCCGTCCGCGGGGACGCAGACCCGTCACGCGGCCCACGCCGCGCACACGGACGCCCCGTTCTCGCTGCTGTCCACCACCAGCAACGACCTGGAGATTCCGGACCTGTCGTTCCCCACACTCACTCTCGGCAACGCCAACGCCAACGAAAAGAAGCAGCAGTGATCCACAGCAACACCGTCGTCATCCTCGGCTCCACCGGTTCCATCGGCACGCAGGGGCTTGACGTCATCTCCCGTCATCCCGAACGGTTCACCGTCACCGGACTTGCGGCGGGCGGCTCCCACATCGACCTGCTCGCGCAGCAGGCCGCGCGGTTCCGCGTCCCGCAGGTCGCGGTCTACGACGCCTCCAAAGCCAAGGCGCTGCGCGAGGCGCTCGACCAGGCCGGCGCCCCCTACACGCAGATCCAGGCCGGCCCCGACGCGGTCGTCGCCATGGCCGGCTCCGGCGCCTCCGTGGTGCTCAACGGCATCACCGGCTCCATCGGCCTCGAACCTTCGATCGCCGCGCTGAAGGCCGGATCCCAGCTCGCCCTCGCCAACAAGGAATCCGTCGTGGCCGGCGGCCACCTCCTGTTCGGCGCGCGCGTGCGCGAGGACCAGATCAACCCGGTCGACTCCGAGCATTCCGCCATCTGGCAGTCGCTGCGCTCCGGCACCCATGCCGAGGTCGCGCGTCTCGTCGTCACCGCCTCCGGCGGGCCGTTCCGCGGCATGAAGCGCGAACAGATGACCCACATCACGCCCGAACAGGCGTTGAACCACCCCACGTGGAACATGGGTCCGGTCGTCACCATCAACTCGTCCACCCTGATGAACAAGGGTCTCGAGGTCATCGAGGCGTCCCGTCTGTTCGACGTGCCGCCCGAACGCATCGCCGTGACCGTCCACCCGCAGTCCATCGTCCATTCGATGGTCGAATTCGTCGACGGCGCCACCATCGCCCAGGCTTCGCCGCCGGACATGCGCCTGCCCATCGCGCTGGGCCTGTCCGCGCCGGACCGCATGAGCGACGTGGCCGCCGCATGCGACTGGACGAAGGCCTCCGAATGGACGTTCGAGCCGCTCGACGACGAGGCGTTCCCCGCCGTCTCCCTCGCACGCCAATGCCTCGCCGCCTCGGAGAAGCACACGGCCGTCCTCAACGCCGCCAACGAGCAGGCCGTGCACGCGTTCCTCGACCACCGCCTGCCGTACCTCGGCATCGTGGACACGGTCAAGGCCGTGCTCGACGACATGGACGCCGAACTGCGCGGCGACCCGCTGTTCCGTGACGTGGAGGAAATGGAGCGACTCGAGCTCGAGGCCCGCCGCAAGGCCGACGAACTGATAGACAGGCAGTAGCGCATTATGTTCCGGTGCTCCCGCTGACGGCGTCCCCGTCAGCGGGAGCACGCATGTAATCCCACGGATACCCGAGGAATGGTGACATCGTTGAGCATTGAAACCCCGTCCGCAAAGCCCTTCCGCAAGACCGGCGACCCCGTCGAGCTGACCAGCGAATCGCCGCTGCACCCGCGCCGCAAGTCGCGCCGCATCATGGTGGGGCCGGTGCCGGTCGGAGGCGGCGCGCCCATCTCCGTGCAGTCGATGACCAACACGCTCACCGCCGACGTGCCCGCCACGCTCCAGCAGATCGCCGAACTCACCGCCGCAGGCTGCGACATCGTGCGTGTGGCCGTGCCGAGCCAGGACGACGCCGACGCGCTGCCGGAGATCTGCCGCAAGTCGCCGATCCCGGTCATCGCCGACATCCACTTCCAGTCGAAGTACGTGTTCCAGGCCATCGACGCCGGCTGCGCGGCCGTGCGAGTCAACCCGGGCAACATCCGCAAGTTCGATCAGGTCGGTCCCGACATCTGCAAGGCCGCGACCGATGCGGGCATCAGCCTGCGCATCGGCGTCAACGCCGGGTCGCTCGACAAGGAGCTGTACGCCAAATACGGCGGTCCCACCCCGGAGGCCCTCGTCGCCTCCGCGCTCAAGGAGGCCCGCATGTTCGAGGACGTCGGCTTCCACGACTTCAAGATCTCCGTCAAGCACCACGACGTCATCACCATGGTGCAGACCTACCGTCTGCTCGCCTCCAAGGGCGACTGGCCGCTGCACCTCGGCGTCACCGAGGCCGGCCCGCAATGGCAGGGCACCATCAAGTCGTGCCTCGCGTTCGGCGCGCTCCTCGCCGAAGGCATCGGCGACACGATCCGCGTGTCCCTGTCCGCGCCGCCCGTCGAAGAGGTGAAGGTCGGCTGCAAGCTGCTCGAATACATGGGCCTGCGCCCGCGCAAGTTCGACATCATCTCCTGCCCGAGCTGCGGCCGCGCGCAGGTGGACGTCATCCAGCTCGCCTCCGCCGTCACCGAAGGCCTCAAGGACATCACCGCGCCGATCCGCGTGGCCGTCATGGGCTGCATCGTCAACGGCCCGGGCGAGGCGCGCGAAGCCGACCTCGGCGTCGCCTCCGGCAACGGCAAGGGCCAGATCTTCATCAAGGGCAAGGTCATTAAGACCGTGCCCGAGGACCAGATCGTCGAGACGCTGCTGACCATCGCCAACGACATCGCCGCGCAGATGGAATCGGAGGGCAAGGTGCCCGAAGGCTCCACCGGACCGGTGGTCGTGCCCATCCAGCATCCCGGACGCTGAACGGCGGCCTGCGGCATGGCGGACGTACGGGGACGAAAGGAAGCGACCGGACGGCGGACGGACCGCGGCGGGAACGCCCGGACGGCCCCATGGTCGAACGGGCGCAGACTCTCGGTGAGCCTGCCCATCTTCATCATCCTCATCGGACTGCTCGTCTCCGTCTCCAACCTCACCACCGTGCCGTGGGACAACGAACCCACCGGACAGACCATCGCGACCCTCAGCAGGGACACCGCCGTCACCTTCCGGGCCGAAGGCGACGGCGGCGGCGAGACGGACGCGTCCGGCGGCGAATCCGGCCTCTACCAGGTGGAGGAGGAATCGTACGCGCTGACCATCGCACGCGACGGCACACAGGTCGGCAAGGCCGTGGAACAGCCCGTCGACCCCGAATCGGACGCCACCTGGCAGGTGCAGGGCAAGGGCGAGGACGCCACGCAGACCATCACCATGCTCGTCCGCCGGCCGGCCGGCGCGTCCGGCACCCGGCCCGCCATCCTGTTCATGCACGGCGCCGGCTTCGGCACCGCCTACAACTCGTTCGGCGACATGGCCGAAACGCTCGCCTCCGCGGGCTTCGTCACCGCCGTCATCGACAAGCCCGTCTGGGACACCACCGACGTGAACCGCGACTATCCCGCCTCCGCGCGGGCCTACGACGCGGCCATCCGCATGCTCAGGAAACGCGCGGACGTCGACGCCGCCAAGATCGGCATCTACGCCACCAGCGAATCCACATGGATCAGCCAATACCTGCTCGCCGAAGACCACGACGTGGCGTTCCAGGTGCTCCTCAGCCCCATGGTGTTCACCCCGCGGCGCTCGCTCGGCTTCTTCATCTCGCAGGACTTCGCGCTCGTCGGCGCCAACGACGGCTATCAGTCCATCGTGCGCCGCGTGTTCAACGCCGACACCGCGTTCTTCGGCCTCGACAACTTCGACCTGGACCTGCCCGAATCGTCCGCCTACGCGATCCCCACGCTCGTGGCGTACGGATCCAAGGACGTGATGACCGCGCAGGTCGAAGGCGTCGAACGCATCCTGCGCGAAGCCCACAAGGCCGGCAATTGGGACGTGACCGTCCGCAGCTATCCGGTGGCCAACCATGTGCTCAGACTCGGCGACGAGGCGGAAAGCGGCACCCGGTTCGCGGACGCGTACGTGGACGACGTGGTCTCCTGGACTTCGGGCGTGGCCGCGGGGAGACGACAGACCAGCGAACGCGTGGCCGGCGACACCATCTACCAGTCCATCGCCGTGCCCGATGACCTCCAGCCCCGGCGCTCGCTCACCGTGTACGGCGCCATCCTGCACGCGGGCACCATCCTCCTGCTCGTCGCCACCGCCGTGGCATGGCTGGCCGCGCTGGGACGCCGCATCCGGTTCCGTCTATGCCGCGCCAACCGCGGCGTGCCCTATCCGGGGCTGGGTTTCCGCAACGGGTTCGGCAACGCGCTCATCACGTTGACCGTCACCACCATGGCCACGCTGCTCCTGTTCGCCGCGGGTCTGGGACAGGTGGTCATGGGCGTGGTCAAACTCGCATGGGGCGCCGCGCCCGCCGAACAGCCCGGCGTGATGTGGTGGAGCTGGCCCGTCATCCAGGTGGTGAGCACGCTCGTGGTCTGGGCGTGGTCGCGCGTGTTCGCCCGGCTCATCGAAGTGGCCGTGGAACGCGGCATGCTGGATTGGCCGCCGCGCCCCGGAGCCATCCGCGGCGTGGTGACCGGCGCGGAGCCCGTGCTCGCCGCCACGCGCTTCGGACGCGTGCTGTTCTGGCTCACCGCCGTGTCCATGCTCCACGTCCTGTTCTTCTTCGCGTTCTGGGGGCTGTTCATCTACTGAGCCTGTGCGCGCGACGTCCGATTCTATAGGAACGGATGTTTGGCAGGCCGTGTGAGATGGAGAAGCGTCCGATTCTATAGGAACGGATGCGTATGGGTCTGCTTTGGTTCCGGGAACGTCCGATTCTATAGGAACGAATGCGTATGGGTCTGCTTTGGTTCCGGGAACGTCCGATTCTATAGGAACGGATGTTTGGCAGCCCGTGCGGGCCGCGGCCGCGGCACGGCCGTAGTATGGTCCCATGCCCCTCTACAGAGACGAAGGCGTGGTGCTGCGTACCGCCAAGCTCGGCGAAGCCGACCGCATCATCACCCTGCTGACCAAGGCCCACGGCAAGGTGCGCGCCGTCGCCAAAGGCGTGCGACGCACCAAATCGCGGTTCGGCGCGCGCCTCGAACCGTTCATGCGCGCCGACCTGCTCATCGCCACAGGGCATTCGCTCGACGTCGTCTCCCAGGCCGATTCGATCGCCGCGTACGCCGGCCCCATCACCGCCGACTACGACGCGTACACCGCGGCGAACGTCATCGTCGAGACCGCGGACAAACTCGTCACGGCCGAGAACGAACGTACCGTCGCGCAGTACCGGCTGCTCATCGGCGCGCTCAACGCGCTCGCCAGGCACGCCCACGCGCCCGCGCACATCTCGTCGTCGTACGTGATGCGCGCGCTCGCCATCGCCGGCTGGGAGCCGCGGCTCACCAGCTGCGTGGTGTGCGGTGGTCGATGGGATGCGGGCGACGTGTTCTTCTCCATCCCCGCCGGCGGCCTCATGTGTGCCAGGGACCACACGCCCGAATCGCGTCGCGTGCCGGCCATCGCGGTCACGCAGCTCAAGGCGCTCGTCGAGGGCGACTGGCCCGTGCTCGACGGCCATGATCTCATGCCGGAGACCGTGCGTCTCGTGGAGGATTGGGCCGAGTACTACCTGGAGCGTCCGCTACGTTCCATGAGGCTGCTAGATTGACAACCATGGCTTTCGAAAACGTCGACTACACTTCGCTGGACATCCCCGCCGCACCGTTCTCCGACCCCTCGCGCATCCCCGATTTCCCCAAGGACAAGGTGCCGCGCCATGTCGGCGTCATCATGGACGGCAACGGACGTTGGGCCAAGCAGCGCGGCATGATCCGCACCAACGGCCATCAGGCGGCCGAACCGGTCGTCTTCGACACGATCGCCGGCGCCATCGAGGCCGGCGTGCGCTACCTGAGCCTGTACACGTTCTCCACGGAGAACTGGAAGCGCAGCCCGCAGGAGGTGCGGTTCCTCATGGGCTTCTCGCGTGAGATCATCCACCGCCGCGTGGCGCAGATGGACGAGTGGGGCGTGCGCGTGCGCTGGTCCGGCCGCCGCCCCAAGCTGTGGAAGTCGGTCATCGACGAGCTCGAGGTGGCGCAGGAGCGCACGAAGCACAACAAGGTCATCGACGTGGTGTTCTGCATCAACTACGGCGGGCGCGCGGAGATCGCCGACGCCTGCGCCGCCATCGCGCGCGAGGTGCGCGACGGCAGGATCAGCGGCGACCGCGTCACCGAGAGGATGATCGCCGATCACCTCTACCTGCCCGACGTGCCCGACTGCGATCTGGTGATCCGCACGTCCGGCGAGCAGCGCACCTCCAACTTCCTGCCGTGGCAGGCCGCCTACGCGGAGCTCGATTTCGTGCCTGAGCTGTTCCCCGACTGCGGCCGCGACGTGTTGTGGCGGTCCATCGACCACTACATCCACCGCGACCGTCGCTTCGGCGGCGTGAAGAAGTAGCGTCAGACGCCGCACAGCGCGGCGAGCCGGTCGGTGAACCCGTCCACGAAGCGGGGTGCGTCGACGCCGAGCGCGACGTGCGTGCGCGGCGCGTCCGGTGTGACGAGGCCCATCGGGTCGCCCGTAGTGCGGCCGCGCACGCCGGTGAAGTCGCCGGTCGCGGTTTCGGCGCGCATCGCGACGTCGACGCACGTCACGAGCGTGGGGTCGAGGGCGACGGCCGCCGCGAGCGGGTCGTGCAGCGGCATGCCTCCGGCGAAGATTGCCGGATCCGCCTCGAGGTTCGCGGCGATGGAGAATTCGGCGAGTCCGGCGAGGAACCGTCCTCGTTCCGTGCCGGACTCGCGCCACCGTTCGGCGGCGTGCCGCGGCAGCAGGCACCGGTGCGTCACGTCGAGGCCGATCATCGTCACGTCCGCGCCCGCGTGGAACACGCGGTCCGCGGCCTCCGGATCCTGGATGACGTTCGTTTCGGCGACCGCGTCCCAGCAGTTGCCCGGTTGGGTGAGTGTGCCGCCCATCATCACGAGCCTGAGTTTCGGCGCGATGTCCGGCGCGCGGGTGATGGCCGCGTCCACGTCGGTGAGCGGTCCGGTGGCGAGGATGGTGACGTCGCGGCCGTATCGCCGCACTTGGTCGATGATGAGGCCGACGCCGTCGTCGTGCCGTTTGTCGTGTGCGTTGTGTGCGGCGTGGTCGCGGGCGATGCCGGAGGAGCGGCCGTGCGTGACCGGGACGGCCGGGTTCGCGTGCGGATCGTCCGTGCGGTAGCCGCCGACCGACACGACGGGGGAGTGGAGGTGCGATGCGTCGTCGCCGCGCGCGGCGACGACCGTCGTCGTATCGGGCGATGCCGCGGTCCGGCCGCTCAGTCCGCCCAGACCGTCGACGCCGTGGAACTGCGCGCATCCGGCGTCCGGAATGAAGGCGTCCGCCCACGAGGGATGCGTGGCCCCGTGGAGCACGGGGATGTCGGGGCGGCCGAACAGGTCGAGCGTCAGACGCGTGTTGGCGAAGGCGGTCGGCTCGTCCACGTTGCCGTAACCGGCGACCACGCCGATCAGGTCGCATTCGTCGGGCGAGGCCAGCAGGTACGCCAAAGCCAGCGCATCGTCGACGCCGGTGTCCACGCAGGCGACGACGCGGGCGGGGGAGCGGACGGTCATAAGGTCTCCTTGATGTGACAGGGCGGTGTCTCATCGGACACCTGCAGCGACGGGCGGAAGCGGTGGACGGATGCGGAACCGCCCGCCGGCGGATGGCCGGCGGGCGGTGTTCGGAGAACGGTCGCGATGCAACGTACGATGCCGCGCGACACGGCGTGCACGACGACGCGGAAGCCACGTCACGTGCGCCACGTCGGCACCGGATCACTTGCCAAGGAACTCGTTGGTGGCGAGATCCTTCGTCTGCGGGGCCGTGTGGATTACCTTGTCGTGGGAATCCGTGTAGGCGTCCTCCTCGGCCAGGAAGTCGAAGTACTTCTGCGGTTCGGTGAAGTCGTTGGTGCCGAGCACGAACGAGCCGTCCTTGATCTTCGCCGGATCGCCCCAGTACTGGCCGTCGACGATGGTGTGCATGCTCTTCTTGACGAAGTCGAGCTTGAGGTTCGCGTCCTTCGCCTCGTCCACGAGGATCTTCGCCGCGTCGTCCGGGTGCGAGTACGCGTACTCGTAGCCCTTCTGCGTGGCCTGCGTGAACTTCCTTACCAGCTCCGGGTTCTCCTTGATGGTCTTGTCGCTGGTGATCACGCCGATCGAATCCGCGTTGCCGGGCACGCCGTAGTCCGGTTCGGTGAAGCAGTTGAGCTTCGGACCGTACATCTCGGCCTGCACGCCCTCCCAGGTGGCGTAGAAGCCGCCGAAATCGGCCTTGCCGGATTCCATCGTCTGGAAGGTGGAGGTGCCGACGGTGACCTTGTCGAACTCGCCCTTGCCGCCGTCGGTCTGGATCATGCGGCGGATCACCGCGTCGGACTCGTTGGAGCCGAACGTGGCGAACGTCTTGCCGTCGAAGTCCTTCGGGGACTTGATGGACGTGTTCGAGGCGAGTGAGCACCAGATGGCGCTCGGCTTCTGCTGGACCTGCAGCACCTGCTTGATCTTCGCGCCCTTGAGCGCGTACATGCCCACGTTGGTGAGGTTGGACAGGGCGAAGTCGGCCACGCCGTTGTTCACGGCCTGCTCGGCGCCGGCTTGGGCCACGGCCACGATGTCCACGTCGTAGCCCTGGTCCTTGAACCAGCCCTTGTTCTTCGCCACGTAGACGCCGATGTGGTTGGTGTCCGGCGCCCAGGACAGCATGAACGTGACCTTCTTGAGGCCGTTCGAGGAATCGGAGGAGTCGTTGGCCTGGCCGCACGCGGACACGCCGAAGGCCATGGCGACGGCGCCCACGAGGGCGATCGCCTTGTTCACAAGGCTGTGCTTCATGATGAATCCCTAGTTCGTTGTCTCTCTATCGTTCTCTGGGTGTCTTGCTCCCAGGCGGAACCGGCAGAGAACGATAGGGAGGGCCGTGGGTTCCGCCCGGCCGACGCCCCCGACGGCCCCGAACGTCATGAGGAAAAGGGGCCCGCCGGTTTGCCACACGTCGGCTCATGGCGGTTGCCATTATAGGGGCATGCGGCTACCGGGACGTCCGGTCACTGGTCCGCGTCCGGATCCTCGTCGTCGCCCGCCGGACCGAGCAGCAGGCGTTCACTCGCGTTCACGGCGAGCATGAGTAGGCAGGTCATGATGATGATCGTGAACGTGGCGGAGAAGATGAGCGGCGTACGGAACGAGTTGTACGCGGCCTGCAGCCAGATGCCCAGGCCCTTGCGCGCGCCCAGATACTCGGCCGTCGAGGCGGTGGCGAAGATGTATGCGGCGGACACGCGCACGCCGCCGTAGATCTGACGCGCCGCCACGCGCAGCTTCACATGCCACAGCGTCCATGCGCGCGTCGCGCCGCAGGTGAGTGCCACGTCGGAGTAGAACGACGGCACCGCCTCCAGGCCGCGCACCGTCTGCACAGCGATCGGAAACAGGCCGAACACCGCGACGATCACGATCTTGCCGGACGTCTCGAACCCGAACCAGATGAGGAACAGCGGGGCGATGGAGATGAGCGGCATCGTCTGCGCCGCCGCGAGCAGCGGGTAGAACGCCGCGTTGAACGTGCGCGAGCAGTACAGGGCGATGCCGATGAGCACGCCGAACAGCACTGCATACAGGAAGCCCACCACGCCCTCGTACGTGGTGACCGCGGCGGCCGGCCCCAGCGTGTCCCACACCTCGAGGGTGGCCTGGAATATCTCGCTTGGCGCCGGGATCATCGTGGATGGGACGTGGGCGAGCCGTACCCACGCCTCCCATGCGACGAACAGCAGGACGACGGCGATGACGGTGGGGATGCGACGCTTGAGACGGTTCGCGAGGGACATGGGAATTTCACCTTGCCTTCCGCGCCTGCCTGCGGGCGGGCGCTCGCGGCCGGGACGTGGAGCAGTAAGGTGAGGAGCCTGCGCGTCTTCGGCCATGGATGTTCTAGCCGCGTCACAGTATAGGGGCACCGGGGGCCACCGCGGCGGTCGGGACCATGCGGGAGAAGCGCGGGATACACGCGAGGCATGCGTGTGGCTGTTGTGTCAGTGTGCGGGGTGGATGGCGGATGGCGGCGGATGATGGCGGACGATGGCGGGAATCGGGCGATGGCGGATGGCGGGAATCGGGCGATGGCGGATGGCGGCGAATGGCGGGAATCGACCATCATGGCCGTGCGCCCGCATGACAGGGGCCCAAATAGACGAAATCCGCGATTTACAGCGCGAAATGGACGTTTTCAACGTGGGAATTGTCCTATTTAACGCTGTAAATCGCGGATAACGGGTGTTTCAGCCGGGAAATCGGCGGGCAGTAGCCCTGAATTCCCCGACTTTGCGGATGCGTCGCCGATCAGGCGAGGCCGGAGAGCCTGTTGATGAGCTCCGGGTCGCGGGGCGCGCCCTTGTCGGCGTCACTCGCCGGCGCTGATGGCGCGCAGCACGTTGACCATCTCGATGGCGCCGAGCGCGCAGTCGAAGCCTTTGTTGCCGGCCTTCGTGCCGGCGCGTTCGATGGCCTGCTCGATGTTCTCGGTGGTAATCACGCCGAACAGCACCGGCACGTCCGAGTTCAGCGACACCTGCGCGATGCCCTTCGCGGTCTCGTTGCACACGAGGTCGTAGTGGGAGGTGCTGCCGCGGATGATCGCGCCGAGGCAGATCACCGCGTCGTAACGCCCGGTGGACACCATGCGCTTGGCCGCGATCGGGATCTCGAACGAGCCCGGCACCCACGCCACGTCCACGTCCTCGTCGGCCACGCCGTGGCGGCGCAGGCCGTCCTGCGCGCCGGACAGCAGCTTCGAGGTGATGAACTCGTTGAACCTCGCCGCCACGATGCCGATGCGGATCGGCTTGCCGGCGGTGGAATCGTCACCGGCGGCGGAAGTGGTGCCGGCTACCAGTTGTCCTTCGAATACGGTCATTTCAGTTCTCCTTTGTCGTGGTCGCCATGTTCGTCATGGTCGACATGTTGGTCGTGGTGGACAGGTTCGTCATGTCCGACAGGGAGCCCAGCAGGTGTCCCATCCGGTGTTCCTTGGTGGACAGATAGTTCGCGTCGTACGCGTTCGCGGGGATGACGATAGGCATGCGCGAGGCGATGACGATCCCCGCCTGCTCCAGCTGGCCGATCTTGTCCGGGTTGTTGGTCATCAGGTCGACCGACGCGACGCCTAGGTCGCGCAGCATGGCCGCCGCCGTCTCGTATTCGCGCGCATCGGCGGGGAACCCGAGTTCCAGGTTCGCGTCGAGCGTGTCGAATCCGCGTTCCTGCAGCTCGTAGGCGCGCAGCTTGTTGAGCAGTCCGATGCCGCGTCCCTCCTGGCTCAGATACAGGATGACGCCGCGTCCGGCCTCGGCCACGCGCCGCATCGCCTCGCGCAGCTGCGGCCCGCAGTCGCAGCGCTGGGAGCCGAACACGTCGCCGGTCAGGCACTGCGAGTGGATGCGGCACAGGACGGGCTCCCCGGAGACGATGTCGTCGCCCATCACCAGTGCCACGTGCTCGCCGCCGTCGTCCGACTCGTAGCCGACCATCGTGAACCGCCCGTATTCGGTGGGCAGGTTCATCCGCGCGACGCGGCGCACCGTGTGTGGGAACGCGTGCGTGCGACGGTATTCCTGCAGCTGCGCGATGGTGATGTAGGCCAGTCCGTGCTCGTCGGCGAAGCGCTTGAGGCCGTCGCGCCGCATCATCGTGCCGTCGGCCTTCATCATCTCGCAGCACAGTCCGCACGGCTCGAGTCCGGCCAGCCGCGCCAGGTCGACGGTCGCCTCCGTGTGTCCGTTGCGTTCCAGTACGCCGCCGGGGCGCGCGACGAGCGGGAACATGTGCCCGGGGCGGCGGAAGTCCTGCGGCCGCGTGTCCGGGTCGACGCACGCCAGCGCGGTGAGCGAGCGGTCGCGCGCGCTGATGCCGGTGGAGGTGGTCACGTGGTCGATTGACACGGTGAACGCCGTGTGGTGGTTGTCCGTGTTCGCCGTGCACATCGGCGGCAGGTCGAGCCGCGTCGCCAGCTCTGGGCTCATCGGCGTGCAGATCAGACCTCTGCCGTGCGTGGCCATGAACGCGATGTTGCTCGGGGTGGCGTGCCGGGCCGCGCAGATGAGGTCGCCCTCGTTCTCGCGGCTCTCGTCGTCCGCCACGACGACGATGCGTCCCGCGGCGATGTCCCGGATGGCGCGCGCCACCGGATCGTCGTGCGCCTGATCGTCATGTTGTGTGTGCTGTGCTGCCATGTTCGTCCTTCGTCCTTGGTGTGTTTTCCGATGTGTTCCTGATGCGTTTCCCGTTGCCCTGCGTGATGCCTGCGTGATGCGCCGGCGTCAGAACCCGTGCGCGACGAGGAAGTCCTCGGTGATCGGTCCGGCCCCGGACGGGCCGCCCTGCGCGCCGCCGCCAGCCGGCATGGCCAGCAGCCGATCGACGTACTTGGCGATCGGATCGGTTTCGAGGTTGACCACGTCGCCGATGCGCCGTTCGTCCAGCACCGTGTGCGCGGCGGTGTGCGGGATGATCGACACGCCGAACGAGTCGAGTCCGGCGTGCGTCACCGTCAGGCTGATCCCCTCGACGGCGATCGATCCCTTCTCGGCGATGAACCGCATGAGCGCGTACGGCGCGCGGATCGTATAGACGACGGCGATGCCGTCGCGCGTGATCGACGTGACCACGCCGGTGCCGTCGATGTGTCCGGAGACGATGTGTCCGGAGAACCGTCCGTCGGCGGGCATCGCGCGCTCCACGTCCACATGGTCGCCGCGGCGGAGCGAGCCGAGGGAGGAGCGTCGCAGCGTCTCGTGCATCACGTCGGCGGTGAACGCCGTGCCGCGCACGGATGTGACGGTCAGGCACACGCCATTGACGGCGATGCTTTCGCCGATCGCCGTGCGGTCGGTCACCACCGTCGGCGAGTCGACGGTCAGCCGCGCGAAATCCGCGCCGTTCTCCAATCCGACGACCGTGCCGAGGTCCTCAACGATTCCGGTGAACATAGTCGACGCCTCCTTCGATGACGATGTCGTCGCCCACCGCGGCGACGGTGCGGTGCGTGAGGAGGAAGGCGTCGTCCGGCGCGCCGACGCCCGCGCCGCCCACCGGGCCGGGCGCGGTACGGCCGCCGAACAGTTTCGGCGCGACGTAGGCGCTTACTTTGGTCACCACGCGATCGCGCAGCGCGGACCAGGCGAGTTCGCCGCCACCCTCGATCATCACGCTGTCGACGCCGCGCTCGCCGAGCGTTTCGACGATGGCGGCGACGGAGGCGTGCCCGTCGGCGTCGGCCGGCACGTGGAGGATCTCGCAGCCCGCGTCGCGGTAGGCCTGCGCGCGGGTCTCGTCGGTCGAGCAGGTGGCGATGATCGTGGGCGTCTCGCGCGCGGTGGCGACGACCGCCGCGTCATGAGGCGTGTTGAGATCGGTGTCGCATATCACGCGGATCGGGTCGTGGCCGCCGTCGATGCGGCAGGTGAGCTGCGGATTGTCGGCGATGACCGTGCCCACGCCCACCATGATCGAGGCGAACCGGCCGCGGTCCGCGTGCACGCGGCGGCGCGCGGCCTCGCCGGTGATCCAGCGCGACAGGCCCGATGCGGTGGCAATGCGGCCGTCGAGCGTCATCGCGTATTTGAACATGACGAACGGCGTGTGCGTGGTGATGTAGTGCAGGAAGATTTCGTTGAGCGCGTCGCATTCCTCGCGCAGCACGCCCTGCGTGACCTCGATGCCAGCGTCGAGCAGCCGACGCACGCCTTTGCCGGCGACCAGCGGGTTCGGGTCGGGGGAGCCGACCACCACGCGGGCGATTCCGGTGTCGATGAGCGCCTGCGTGCACGGCGGCTGCTTGCCCGTGTGGCAGCAGGGTTCCAACGTGACGTAGATCGTGGCGCCGCGCACGTCGACGCCGTCGCGTTTCGCGGCTTCGAGCGCGGCGCGTTCGGCGTGCCAGCCGCCGAAATGGTCATGATGTCCGGTGGCGATGATCGCGCCGTCGCGCGCGATGACCGCCCCCACCATCGGATTTGGGTTGACTTTGCCCGCTCCGAGTCGTGCGTGGCGCAATGCCACGGACATGAGGTCCCTATCGTCCACGAAATCCCCTTTCCTTGCGATAGGGCATGTCCAGGGTGCTTCATGGTGGCGGTGGGGCCGTGTGCCGGTTTTGGTTCCGGTTGCCCGGGCATCGGTCGAGATGCGTCATGCTTCGCGGCGCCGAAACGCGAACACCCCGGATTCCGTTCGAAATCCAGGGTGCTCGAGATGGGCCGCATGATGCGCATCGCCGATGCGCGCACGCGACAGTATGCGGTCGCGTGCGCGGGCCGATGGTCCACGCCGCCGCAGCTTCTTTCATCCAGACTATGACTGTCGGTACCGGAATCTCACCGGTTCGGCATCGCGACTGCTGATTGCAATCGTGATGCTCGCGGACTGAACCGCCGATCGGGAATTTCACCCTGCCCTGAAGATGCGTATTGAATTGTCGGTTCGGCAGTATACGAGCGGGGTGTAGAGGACAAAGGCCGACGTCCCATGTAGTGGACGTCGGCCTTTGCGCGACGGATTCCGATCAGGCGAGGCCGGAGAGCCTGTTGATGAGCTCCGGGTCGCGGGTGGCGCCCTTGTCGGCGGAGCGGGCGAACGCGGCGTAGGCCTTGAGGGCCTGGCTGACCTTGCGGTCGCGGTGCGCCACGTAGCCGTCGCCGGCCTCGAGTTCGGCGCGGCGTTCGGCGAGCTGCTCGTCGGTCAGCTCGACGTTCACCTGACGCGCCTCGATGTCGATGTTGATGATGTCGCCGTTCTTGATGAGGGCGATCGGTCCCTTGTTCGCGGCCTCGGGGGCGATGTGGCCGATGGCCAGGCCCGAGGAGCCGCCGGAGTAGCGGCCGTCGGTGAGCATGGCGACCTGCTTGCCGATGCCCTTGCCCTTGACGAAGGAGGTCGGGTAGAGCATCTCCTGCATGCCCGGGCCGCCCTTCGGTCCCTCGTAGCGGATGACCAGCGCCATGCCCGGCTTCAGGGTGTCGTCGAGGATGACCTTGATGGCCTCCTCCTGGGACTCGACGACCAGCGCGGGTCCGCGGAACTTCCAGATCTCCTGCGGCACGCCGGCGGTCTTGACGACGCAGCCGTCGGGGGCGAGGTTGCCGCGCAGCACGGCGAGGCCGCCCTCGTGGATCTCCGGGTGGTCGATGTCGTGGATGGCGCCGTTGACGCGGTCGGTGTCGAGCGTGTCAAACAGCGTGGTGTGCGTCCACGGCTCCGGGGAGATGATGTGGCCGGGGGCCGCCTTGTACATCTGCTTGGCCTCGTCGGTGCAGGTGGGGCGCATGATGTCCCAGTCGTCGAGCTTGGCCTCGAGCGACGGGTAGTCGATGGAGTGGACGTCCTTGTGTAGCTTGCCGGCGCGGTCGAGCTCGCCGAGGATGCCGGTGATGCCGCCGGCGCGGTGCACGTCGGAGATCTCCCACTTGCCGGACGGGCTGGCCTTGCAGATGCACGGCACGGTGTGCGAGATGCGCTCGATGTCGTCGAGCGTGAAGTCCACGTCCGCGGACTGGGCCATCGCGAGGATGTGCAGCACGGTGTTGGTGGAGCCGCCCATGGCGACGTCCATGGTCATCGCGTTCTCGAACGCGTGCTTGGTGGCGATGGAGCGCGGCAGCACGGAGTCGTCGGAATCCTGGTAGTACTGGTTCGCGATCTTGACGACCTGCTGCGCGGCGCGCTTGAACAGGTCCTTGCGGTAGGAGTGGGAGGCGAGGATCGTGCCGTTGCCGGGCAGGGCGAGGCCGATGGCCTCGGTCAGGCAGTTCATCGAGTTCGCGGTGAACATGCCGGCGCAGGAGCCGCAGGTCGGGCAGACGGTCTTCTCGTAGTTGAGCAGGTCCTCCTCGGAGACGTTGTCGTCGGCGGAGGCGTACATCACGGAGATGAGGTCGGTGTTCTTCTTCACGGTGCCGTCGGCGAGCACCGTGGTGCCGGCCTCCATCGGGCCGCCGGAGACGAACACGGTCGGGATGTTGAGGCGCAGCGCGGCCATGAGCATGCCGGGGACGACCTTGTCGCAGTTCGGGATGCAGATCAGGGCGTCGGCGCAGTGCGCGTTGCACTGGTATTCGACGGTGTCCGCGATGATGTCGCGGGAGGGCAGGGAGTACAGCATGCCGGTGTGGCCCATGGCGATGCCGTCGTCGACGGCCATGGTGTTGAACTCGCGGGGGATGCCACCGGCTTCCTTGATGGCTTCGGAGACGATGCGGCCGACCTTGTTGAGGTGGACGTGGCCGGGGAGGAACTCGTCGAAGGAGTTGGCGATGGCGATGATGGGCTTGCGGCCCATATCCTCCCCGCTGACGCCGGCGGCGCGGTAGAGGGCACGGGCGCCTGCGAAGACGCGGCCCGACATGAGTTTTGCAGATCGCATTTCAGTCATGGCATCTATTCAAGTCCCTAATCGGGACACGCGTTTTGTCAAGAGTCAGTATGTGGAATTCACGAGGATGTTACGTTGGTAACGTTCACGCCGGGCGCGGCTCGGGCGGGTCAACAGCCGGATGTCTTCTGCACGCCGCGGCCCCGGCCGGTCAGGCAGGTCCCCGGGCATGGCTATACTCGTTGCGGTTGAGATAGTTTTTCCATGATTGGGAGCATGAATATGGCAGAAGAAACCGAGACCGAGACCACCGAGGTCAAGGGCAACGAGGAGTTCGGCACCAGCCCCACCCCCGACGGTCTGGCCAGCCCGACGATCGACGATCTCATGGAGCATGCGGACTCCAAGTACGCGCTGGCGATCTTCGCCGCCAAGCGCGCCCGTCAGATCAACTCCTACTTCACCCAGCTCAACGAAGGCCTGCTGCAGAACGTCGGCCCGCTCGTCGACTATCAGAACAACGAGAAGCCGCTGTCCATCGCCTTCCGCGAGATCGACGAGGGCCTGCTCGAGGAGACCCTCGGCGAGGACGACCTGAGCGAAGGCAACTGATCTTCCGACGCACACGCCGTCCCGAATCCCCGGACCCTTCGGACCCACTGGAATCGCGGGGAGAATCCCGACACACGCTTGCCCCACGGCGGCGTGTCGTGTAGAACTGGACGGCAGGAGCGAACGACCTGAGGCTCGCGCCGGCCGTGCACGCGATGATTCGCGCGCACGGTTTGGCACGGGCCTTTTTCGTAGCCGCGAGGCTGCGTCCAAGGCGCGCGGCAACGCGCGTCCGAAGCCCGTACGGTCCCCAACAACAGAACAATCCGTATCATTGTGCCTCGCCGGCGGATATGCGCGAGCGGGGCGATAAGTCCGAAAGAGGGATGATATGACCAACCACGAGCGCAAGCTCATCTCCGCCGAATCCGTCACCGAAGGCCATCCGGACAAGGTGTGCGACCAGATCTCCGACGAGATCCTCGACGACCTGCTCCGTCAGGACCCGCAGTCCCACGTCGCCGTCGAGACCTCCGCCGCCACCGGCGTGTTCCTCGTCTTCGGCGAGGTGACCTCCGAAGGCTACGTGGACGTGCAGGCGAAGGTGCGCGAGACGCTGCGCCGCATCGGCTACACCTCGTCCGAGGTCGGCCTCGACGCCGACTCCTGCGGCGTGATCGTCGCCATCACCGGCCAGAGCGCCGAAATCAACCAGGGCGTCTCCCGTCTGAGCGAGGCCGAGGAATCCGCCGCCAGCCGTGAACAGCGCTACGAGGCGCAGGGCGCCGGCGATCAGGGCGTCATGTTCGGCTACGCCACCGACGAGACCGACGTGCTCATGCCGCTGCCGGTGCATCTGGCCCACCGTCTGGCCTACCGTCTGGCCGAGGTGCGCAAGAGCGGCGAGGTGCCGCACCTGCGCCCGGACGGCAAGACGCAGGTCACCATCGAATACGACGAGGACAACAAGCCGCTGCGCGTCGACACAGTCCTCATCTCCACGCAGCACGATCCCGAGGCCACGCACGAATGGCTCGAGAAGGAGCTCAAGGAGCATGTCATCGACCCGGTGCTCGACGACGTGCTCGGCGACACGCTCAATCACGACGACTACCGTCAGCTCGTCAACCCGACCGGCTCGTTCATCCTCGGCGGCCCGGCCGCCGACGCCGGACTCACCGGCCGCAAGATCATCGTCGACACGTACGGCGGCGCCGCCCACCACGGCGGCGGCGCGTTCAGCGGCAAGGACCCGTCCAAGGTGGACCGTTCCGCCGCGTACGCGACCCGCTGGGTGGCGAAGAACATCGTCGCGGCCGGTCTCGCGCACCGCGTGGAGGTGCAGGTCGCGTACGCGATCGGCGTGGCCGAGCCGGTGTCCATCAACGTCGAGACGTTCGGCACCGAGATCGGCGGCGTGACCCGCGACCAGATCCAGCAGGCCGTGCGCAAGGTCTTCGACCTGCGCCCCGCCGCGATCATCGACGAACTCGACCTCAAGCGCCCGATCTACGCGAAGACCGCCGCGTACGGCCACTTCGGCCGCACCGACGTCGACTTCCCGTGGGAGGCCACGGACAAGGTCGACGAGCTCAAGGCCGCCGTCGCCGAACTCGCCTGACCACGCACCTGGCGCACGGACACGCCTGAACGATAAGGGACCGGTAGATATCTACCGGTCCTTGTCGTTGCCGCTACCATGGGTCCCATGACAGGAACGGACGCGGAACAGCTGGCGTTGGACGGGCTCGCCCCCCGCAGGCGGCGCCGTCGCGCGCCCGCCGAGCATACGCCGGCGGGGAAGGACCCCATCGCGCGCGTCGTGCTCGACGTGCAGGCCACGCACTTGGGCCGCACGTTCGACTATCTCGTCGACGAGAAGGACGCGGATGCGGCCGTGCCCGGCACGCTCGTGCGCGTGCGGTTCGGCGGACGGCGCGTCGACGGCGTCGTCTGGGAGCGCGCCGAACGCAGCGATACCGCGCCCTCCGCCCTGCGCTACCTCGAACGCGTGCTCGGCTGCGACGTGCTCGTCCCCGCCTCCATGCGCCGTGACATCACGCTCATCGCCGACGCGTACGGCGGCACGCGCGCCAACATCCTGCGTCTCGCCGTGCCCCCGCGCGTCGCCAAAGTGGAGAAGGAGCAGCGTCTCGTCGCCGGCTTCAGCCGCGACGGGGGAGCGGCGGCCGGCGGATTCGCCGGACGACGGCCCGCCTCCGGTCCGACGGGACAGGATGGCCGTGGCCTGCCCGATGGCGCGTCGACGCGCGTCGACGCACGATACGACCGCATCGCCGCCATGTACGACGACGGCATGCGCGACCTGCACGACGCGTTGCGCGGCCGCACCTTCCGCTCCTTCGTCGTCGACCCGCTGCCCGGCGTGGGGCAGGCGGCGACGGCGCTCGCCTGGATGGCCGCCGAATCGCTCGCCGCCGGACACGCCGCCGTCATCGTCCTGCCCGGCATGAGGGAGACATACGACGTGCTCGCCTCGCTGGGGGAACTCGGACTGACGCCGTTCGGTCCGGGCCGTTCCGGCACCGGCGGCTGGACCGGCGACGTCGCCGTGCTCAGCGCCGAAATGCCGCCCATGGACCGCTACCGCGCCTACCTGGCCCTCGCCACCGGACAGGTCCGATGCGCCATCGGCCCGCGCGCCGCCATGTACGCGCCCGTCGAAGGGCCCGCCCTGTTCGCCATCATGGACGACATCGCCTACCAGCAGGCCGACGGCATGATGCCCTACGCGCACGCCCGCGGTGTGCTGCGTCTGCGCGCCCGGTCGCACGACGGCGTGTTCGTCGCGCTCGCCAACGCGCGAAGCCCCATCAGCCAACTCGAGGCTACGGAACGCACCGGCATGGCGGACGCGGTGAGTGGACCGAGCACCGCCATCCGCCCGTTGCCCACCGTATTGAAGGACGCGACGCCATGGGTGCGCTGGCTCAACCGCGAGGAGCTCGCCCGGCTCGCCGACCCCTCCATCGGCGCACGCGTGCCCCACGTGGCCGTGGCCAACATCCGCGAGGCGCTGCGCGGCGGTCCCGTCCTCTTCTCCATCCCCTCCGACGGCATCTCGGAGACATTGAGCTGCGCCAACCCGAAATGCCTGCGTCAGGCGCGATGCCGCAAATGCACCGGGCCCCTGCAACGCGTGCGCGGCAACCCCGTGCCGCGCTGCCGCTGGTGCGGCGCCGCCGCCTCCAACTGGACCTGCCCGCACTGCCACGGCGACCGTCTGCGCGTCGTACGCGTCGGCGCCGCCGGCACCGCCGACGAACTGCGCGGTCTGTTCCGCGGCGTCCCCGTCCTGCTGTCCAGCCCCAGCCAGCCCGGCGGACCCATCGAACTCATCGACCACCGGCCGGTCATCGTCATCGCCACACCCGGCGCCGAACCACGCGTCCGCATGCCGCAAGACACAGCGGGAGGCACGCCCCGGTACGGCTCCTACGCGGCCGTGGCGATTCTCGACGCATGGACAAGCCTGTACGCTCCGGGGCTCGACGCCCGCGTGGACACGCTCGCCGCGTGGATGCGCGCCGCAAGCCTCTGCGCACCGCGCACCGTCGGCGGCCAGGTGCTGCTGCTCGGGGAGACCGACCCGGCCATCGCCCAATCGCTCATGCTCTGGGATTCCACGCTCCTCGCCTCGCGCGAACTCGCCGAACGCCGCGAGACCGGCATGCCGCCGGTCGTCAGCGTCGCCTGCGTCTGGGGCAGACGGGACACCGTCATGCGCGCGCTCAAAGCCGTCGGCGCGCTCGACGGCGACATGGCCATCTGCTCCATACAGGATGCACAGTCGACCGAGACGAAGGAGGGAAGTCCCACGGACGACATGGACGCCGCCATGCGGGCCGACCCCTCGCAGACCATGCCCGGCGTGCTCGGACCGGTACCCATCCCGCAGCCGCGCACCGTGGACGCGCGCGAACTCGAAGTGACCGCGGACCGCGTCCGCGCCGTCATCCGCGTACCCCACGCGCGGCGCGAGGAACTCGCCGAACGGCTCAGAAACGAGGCGGCACGCCACGCGGCCACCCGCGAACCGGGCGAACTGCGCTTCCAACTCGACCGCAAGGACCTCATCTGACCCGTCCCGCACGCATGGGAACATGGGAGGCGGAACGCGCCGCACGGCATCGCCCGCAGTGCGCGGACACGACGGACGTAACGAACGGACATCGGACCACGGCAACGGAAGGAGCCACGATGAAGGGTTGGCCGGGCGAACCGGATATGGAATACGACGTGCTCGTCGCGGACGGCGAGGCGGCCGTCAACGCGGGCAAACCCATCACCGACGTCATCTTCGACTTCGGCAACGTGCTCATCTACTGGGATCCCGCCGCCGTGCTCATCCCACGCTACGACCAGGCCACCATCGACCGGTTCCTCGACAACGACATCTCCCGCTTCTACGACGCCAACGACCAGATGGACGGCGGCGCCACCCCCGAGGAGGGCGTCGCTTGGATGCGTGAGCACAGCGGCGACCAATGGGCCGACATGCTCAAGTACTACCTCGACAACTTCGAGGACTCCCTCACCGGCGTCGTGCCCGGCGCGCGCGTCCTCGTCAACGACTTGAAGGCGGCCGGCATCGGCGTATGGGGCCTGTCCAACTGGGAGAAGGAGCTGTTCCCCATCGCCGAACGGGCCACGCCCATCCTCCAGCAGCTCGACGGCAAGGTCGTCTCCGGCTACGTGAAGCTGCGCAAACCCCACAAGGACATCTACGAGCGTGCGCTTCAGGAATTCGGCATCACCGCGGACGGCGCCGTGTTCATCGACGACAAGGCCATGAACATCGTCGGCGCCAATGCGGCCGGCATCCGCGGCGTGCGCTTCCGGGACCCGGTCCGACTGCGCGAACTGCTCATCGAGGCCGGCGTCGGCATCCCCGACGTGCAGAGCGTGGAGTGAGGCAGGACGGGGCGGCACGGCCCATGCCATGACCCGCCGTCCGCATGGTCGGTGAGGATCCTCGCGGCCGGCGCCCCATCCGTTCACCACGAAACCACGAAACCGTGAACCTCGCCCCGCATCCTTGGGTGCGGGGCTCTCATATGCCCACGAAACACCGCAGGGAAAGGAAACCGCATACATGACCAGACTGTTGTTCGCCGGCACGCCCGACGTGGCCGTGCCGTCCCTCAAGGCGTTCGCCGCGGACCCGCGCTTCGAGGTCGCGGCCGTGCTCACCCGCCCCGACGCGCCCACCGGCCGCGGCCGCAAACTGAAGCCCAGCCCCGTCAAGGCCGCGGCGCTCGAGCTCGGCATCCCCGTCATCGACGCGAAACCCCGCGACCCCGGCTTCCTCGACACGCTGCGCGGCCTCGACGTGGACATCGCCGCCGTCATCGCCTACGGCAACATCCTGCCCAAGGACGTGCTCGACGCCGTACCGCTCGGCTGGTACAACCTCCACTTCTCCAACCTGCCCCTGTGGCGCGGCGCCGCCCCCGTGCAGCGTTCCATCTGGGCCGGCGACACGACCACCGGCGCCGACGTGTTCAAAGTGGGCGAAGGTTTGGACGACGGTCCCGTCATCGCCACGATGAGCGTCGAACTCACCGGACGCGAGACCTCCGGCGAACTGCTCGACCGCCTCGCCCACGAGGGCGCGCCCATGTACGTGGACGCGCTCGCGCGCGTGGGGGAGGGGACCGCCGTGTACACGCCCCAGCCCGAAGGCGACTTCGCGTACGCGCACAAGATCACCGTCGAGGACGCGCGCATCGACTTCACCGAACCAGTGGAGGCCATCGACCGTCAGATCCGCGCCTGCACACCGCACCCCGGCGCCTGGTGCGAACTCCACGCCGGCGGCGGGGACGATACGCAGCCGACCACCCTGCACGTGCTGCGCGCACAGCCGGTCGAGCCGGGCGTGAACCCGAACGCGCCTGAATCCCTCGCCCCCGGCGAACTCAAGGCCGGCAAGCGGAACGTGTGGGTCGGCACCGGCACCACGCCCCTCGAACTCACCGAGGTCAAGGCGCAGGGCAAGAAGGCCATGCGCGCCGCCGACTGGGCCCGCGGCGCCCGTCTCGGCGCCGGCGCCCGCCTCGCCTGACCACCACCCGCCTCGCCTGACACCCGTCCCACCACCGCAACCGCGTCGTGGGACGGGCGGGACGAGGTGCGGATGGGCGTGGACTAGCGGCGCAGGAAGTCGAGGACCTTCGTCAGGTCGCGCTCGTTGATGGACGCGTGCGCGGCCAGTTGGGTCTTCGGCTTCGCGCAGAACGCGACGCCGAGGCCTGCGGCCTGGATCATCGGGATGTCGTTCGCGCCGTCGCCCACCGCCACGGTCTGCGCCATGTCGATGCCGTCGCGCTTCGCCCACTCGCGCAGCGCGTGCAGCTTCACCGTCTTGCACACGATCTCGCCGAGCACGCGGCCGGTGAGCCTGCCGTCCCTCACCTCGAGACGGTTCGCGAGCCTGTGGTCGAGATGCGCCTCCTCGGCCAGCCGGTCCACCACCTCGTGGAATCCGCCGGAGACGACGCCCACCTTCCAGCCGTGCGCGTGCAGCACGTCGATGAGCTCGAGCGCGCCGTTCGTGAAATGCAGCCGGTCATGCACCGTGTCGAACACGGAGACCGGCAGCCCCTCCAACAGCGCCACGCGGGCACGCAGCGCGTCGCAGAACTCCAGTTCGCCGCGCATCGCACGCTCCGTCACGGCCGCGATCTCCTCGCCGCAGCCGGCCGCCTCGCCGAGCTCGTCGATGACCTCCTCGTCGATGAGCGTGGAATCCATGTCCATCACCAGCAGGCCCGGCTTCGCCAGCGTGGGCGGCTCCGGGAAGCCCCAGGCGCCCGTCGGGCCGGCCACGGTGGTCTCGTCAAGGGATTGCGCAGTTTCGTCAGTCATGCCTCCGATTGTCGAAAAACCTTGGGACAATGCCCCGTATGATTTCCGACGCCATCCTCGACGCCACCACGACCATGACATCCATGACGGCCTCCCTGGCCACCCCGATATCCGCCGCGTCCGCCGCGACGGCATCCGCCACATTCGCGGCGTCTGCCCAGCCGGTCTGCCCCACCGGCAGCGGCGGCCTCATCCAGACCATCACCGACTGGCTCGTCGTCCTCATGGACGCCGTCGGCGGCCTCGGGGTGGCGCTCGCCATCGCCCTCGAATCCATCTTCCCGCCGATCCCCTCCGAAGTGATCCTGCCGTTGGCCGGCTTCACCGCCTCGCGCGGCACGTTCACCCTCGTCGGGGCGATCGTCTGGGCCACCCTCGGCTCCCTCATCGGCGCGTGGGCGCTGTACGGCATCTCCCGTTGGGTGGGACTGCACCGCATCCACAAGGCCGCCGACGTCATCCCCGGCGTGAGTCGCAAGGACGTGAACAAGGCCAACGACTGGTTCACCCGCTACGGCACGTGGAGCGTGCTCGTCGGCCGCATCATCCCCGTGGTCCGTTCGCTCATCTCCATCCCCGCCGGATTCAACCGCATGAACTTCCTCCAGTTCACCGGCTGGACGCTGCTCGGCTCCGCCGTCTGGAACACGGTCCTCGTCTCCGCCGGCTACTTCCTCGGCGCCGGCTGGTGCTCGATCCTCGGCGTCCTCGACGTGTTCGAGAACGTGGTCATCGTCGCCTTCATCGTGGTCATCGCCGTGTGGGCCGTACGCAAGGTACGTACAGTGATGGGGAACAGGCGACGGAACGACTGAACGACGGGACGTCCCGGAAGGGGACGTCCGGGAGAGGAGACGCGATGGACGATCGTGACGTGCGTGAGCAGAACGCACGCGAACAGACCGCACGCGAGCTCGCGGAGGCGAACGACCGCCTCATGGCGAGGAACCACGCGCTCGCCGAGGCGCTGAACCGCGCCGGCAAGGAGCTCACCAAGGCGAAATCGCAGCTCGCGCAGCTCGCCCAGCCGCCGCTCACCTTCGCCACCATGGTGAAGGTCGATTCGTCCCGCATCGACGACATGGGCGTGCAGCACGCCAGCGCCGAGGTGATCGCCGGCGCGCGGCGCATGGTCGTGCCCGTCGCCGCGAACCTCAACGCCGCGCGTCTCGCCGCCGGACACACCGTCGTGCTCAACGAGAAGATGGTCCTCGTCGAACAACGCGACGTCGACGGCGTCGGCCCCGTCCGCACCGTCGCCGAAACGCTCGACGATGGCCGTCTCGTCGTCACCGACGGCGGCGGCAACCCCACGGTGACGCGCCGCTCCACGCCGCTCGCGCACGCCATGCTCGCCAAAGGCGACCGCGTCGTCGTCGACCCGTCCGGCAGGCTCGCCATCGGCGCGCTCCCGCACGAGGACGACGCGGACCTCGTGCTCGAGGAGACGCCGGACGTCACCTTCCGCGACATCGGCGGCCTCGACCGGCAGATCGACCGGATCCGCGACGCCGTCCAACTGCCGTTCCGTCACCGCGCCCTGTTCGAACGCTACGACCTCAAGCCGCCGAAGGGCGTGCTCCTGTACGGTCCGCCCGGCAACGGCAAGACGCTCATCGCCAAGGCCGTCGCGCACGCGCTCGCCGAAGGCTCCGGCGCCGGACCGGACGGCGCCGGCGTGTTCCTGTCCGTCAAGGGGCCGGAGCTGCTCAACAAGTTCGTCGGCGAATCGGAGCGCCTCGTCCGACTCATCTTCCGCCGCGCGCGCGAACGCGCCGCGGACGGCCGTCCGGTCATCGTGTTCATCGACGAGATGGACTCGCTGCTGCGCACACGCGGCTCCGGCGTCTCCAGCGACGTGGAGACCACCATCGTGCCGCAGTTCCTCGCCGAACTCGACGGCGTGGAGTCGCTCGGCAACGTCATGGTGATCGGCGCCTCCAACCGCGTGGACATGATCGACCCGGCCGTGCTGCGCCCGGGACGCCTCGACGTGAAGATCCGCATCGACCGTCCGGACGCCAAGGCCGCCGCGGCCATCGTCCGCCACTATCTGACCGACAACCTGCCGTTGGAGCCGGGCGTGGACGCGGAGGCGCTCACCGCCGTCCTCGTGCGCGACATCTACACGCGTTCCGAACGCCGTCATCTGGCCGACGTGCGCGACGAGAACGGCGTGTGGCGCGCCCTGTTCCTCGCCGACGTGGTCTCCGGCGCGAGCCTGAGGAACGTGGTGGACCGCGCGAAGACGTACGCGGTCAAGGCGTCCGTCACGTCCGGACGCGACGTGGCGTTGGGCGTGGACATGCTCGCCAAGGCCGTCGAGGACGAGTATGCGGAGACCCGCGATTCGCTCCTCGACTCCGATCCGGTCCAATGGTCGCGCGTCAACGGGTTCGACGCGGGCGCCGTGACCGCCATCCGTCCCGTCGCCGCTTGACGCCTCCGGAACGCCGTCAGTCGGCGACCTGCGGGATCGGCACGCCGGCCGTGATGAGCGTCTGTCTCAAGCCGCGCTCGTCGCGGAAGCGGATGCAGCGCAGGCCCGCCCGATTCGCGCCGATGACGTTCGACGCCCTGTCGTCCACGAACACGGCGGTGGCCTCGTCGATGCTGAACGTCTCCAACGCCTTGCGGTAGATGGCCTTGTCCGGCTTGCGCAGGCGCACCTCGCCGGAGATGACGCGCCCGTCCAGCGCGCGCAGGACGGCGTACGCGTCCTCGGCCATGCCGATGGTCTGGCTCTGCCAGTTGGACAGACCCCACACGCCGAGTCCCGCGGCCTTGACGTCGTCGACGAGCACGCGCATGCCGGGGATCGTGCCGGTGAGCGAGTCGAGGAAGTTGTCGAAATAGTACGTGAGCATCTCCGCCCAGCGTTCGCCGTGAGTCTCGCGCATCCACGCGATGCCGTCCTCCGGACTCATGCCGCAGTCCATGCGGTCGCACGCGTCGTAGAAGCCGGAGACGTCGTTGTCGAGGAACGCCTCGACGCGCTCATGCGAATACCGTGGCATGAACAGCGCCTCCGGATCCCAATCGACCAGCACGTTGCCGAAATCGAAGATCACGTCGCGGATCGGCGCCCCCTCGTGCGCGGCGGACGCGTCGAGCGCGAGCACCTCGTCGAACGGCACCGTCAGTTCCCTCTCACCGGGCCAACCCTTCATCGCGTTTCCTTCCCGTAGCAATGTCCTTATGGACGTCCTTATGAATGTCCTCAACGGATGTCCGTTGCCCAAGGGACACACCCCGTCCCTCGTCTCCCATCGTAGGGCGGACGGAGGCCGTGGAGGGCGGCGTGGCGCACCGTTCCGGGCTTTTGGCAACGGACACGGGACCATGTCGCAGCCAACGGACACGCGATTGTCCGTTGCCAACGGACAAGTTGCAATGTCCCTAGCCAACGGACAAAGATGTGTCGCTGCAACGGACTTTTCGGCTGCAAGGCTGTCATACATTGATGTATGTCAACGAAGCAAGGCAATGGAGACCACCGAAGGAGGCGAATGGCGATGACGGCCGGATACAACAAATCACTGATCAACTACCTGCTGAACCGTCGTGATTTCGTCCCCGGAACGGAGCTGTCCGCGGTCCTCGGCGTGTCCACCAAGACCATCTCCCGCATCGTCAAGCACGTCAACGAGCAGTCCGCGAACGGTCCGATCGTCGAGTCGCAGCGCGGCCGCGGCTACCGCCTCAACTCCTCCAACTACTTCGCCCAGCGCGACCTCGCCGGCGAAGGCGAGAAGAGCGGCGCGCTGAGCTCCGTGGAGCGCCGCGACGAGATCATCAAGCGCCTGCTCATCACCGCTCCCCAGCAGTACCGCATGGACGACCTGTGGGGCAAGTTCTACATCAGCGAGTCCGCCATCGCCGTGGACCTGCGCACCCTGCGCCGCATGCTCGCCAAGTTCAAGCTCGAGCTCGCCCGCAGCGGCGACATCATCTGGGTGTCCGGCACCGAGACCGACATCCGCCGCGCCATGGCCAGCCTGCTCGTCACCGACGACGCGATCGCCAACGGCCAGTTCATGCGCGCCGACCATGACGTGCAGCAGCGCGACGTGGCGTTCGTCTCCCACCAGCTCGACCTCATCGAGGACCTCACCCACGCCGAGGTGCCCTACCCGTACAGCGTCAACCTGTTCACCCACCTGTACATCCTCATCGAACGCTTCCGCGGCGTCGGCTCGCTCATCGACGACGGCGAACCCAGCGAATTCGACGAGGCCATGCTCGAGCACCACAAGGGCGTCACCCAGGTGTGCGAGAAGGTCATCGGCAACTTCGACGCCTACCTCGGCACCACGCTGCCGCGCATCGAGGTCTACTACCTGTACCAGTACCTCACCTCCTCGCGCATCGACTTCGCGCAGCTCGACCCGCACGAGATCCCCGAGGACGTGCGCGAGGTCACCGACGAGCTCATCGACCTCGTCACCGAGGACCCGGCGTTCCGCACCATCGACAAGCAGGGCCTGTTCGCCCACCTGTCGCTGCACATGAAGCCGCTGATGAACCGCCTGCGGAACAACATCCGCGTGGCCAACAACCTGCTCGAGCAGATCAAGCTCGAATACCCGTACCTGTTCAACGTGGTGAGCGCCGCCTGCCTCGAGATCGAGCAGCGCCGCGGCCTGGCCCACATCGACGACGAGGAGCTCGGCTTCATCACCGTGCACTTCGCGCAGGCCGTGGAGCGCGCGCCCATGCCGCTCAACCTGCTGCTCGTGTGCACCACCGGACTCGGCACCGCCCAGCTGCTCCAGGCGAAGATCGCCAAGCGCTTCTCCGGATTCCGCATCGTCGAGACCGTCTCCTCGCGCACCCTCAAGCAGGAGCTCGCCAAGCATCCGGACATCGACCTGGTCGTCTCCACCGTCCGCCTGCCCGAGGAGATCACGGTCCCCACGCTCGTGGTGTCCGCGATGCTCACCCTCGAGGACCAGGACCGGCTCGAGCAGGAGGCCAACCGCATCCGCAGGGAGGCGATGGCCCGATGAGACGATTCATGATCTGGGAGCCCACGCTCGCCGCGCCGGACAAGCGCACGCTCATCGACACCGTGGCCGTCTACCTTGCGCAGCACGGGCTCATCCCGCTCGAACGGTGCCGCGGCCTCGCCGAGGCGCTCATGGAGCGCGAGGACCTGGGCGACACGCTCGCCGCGGAGAACATGGCCATCCCGCACGCCGCATGCCCGGACGCGGGGGAGGGGGTCTTCCTCTTCGTCAAGCTCGCCCGGCCGCTCGCCGACTGGAGCGCGGGGGCGCAGGTGGACCGGTTCGTGTTCACCGTGCTGCCGCCGGAGCCATCCGAGGAGGACGGCGAGGCCGTCAAACGGTTCTTCACCGCGCTGGCCGACGACGACGTGATCGGCGTCTACAGCCGGGGAGACCGCGACGAGGTCGCATCGAACTTCCTCTGACGGACACGGCGGACGCGGCCGCACGGACGCGGCACCCCGACCACACAAGACCAACAACCGACAACCATACGGGACCAATCACAGGAGAAAGGAAACCATCATGGCAGACAACGCCCTCACCCTCAACGACGTGCTCGATCGCAACACGATCCTCACGGACGTCAAGGCCGAAACCAAGGAGGACGTGTTCCGCACCCTCGCCGAGCGCCTGTTCGAGCAGGGCTACGTCGAGTCCGTCGACGCCTTCATCGACGCCCTGCACGACCGTGAGAAGGAAGGCGCCACCGGCATCGGCAACCACATCGCCATCCCGCACGGCCGCAGCGAGACCGTCAAGCGCAACGGCGTCGCCATCGCCATCCTCGACCACGAGATCGATTGGGAGTCCCTCGACGACACCGGCGCCAAGCTCGTCGTCATGTTCACCGTCGGCGCGTCCGGCGAAGGCTCCAACGACCACCTGCGCCTCCTCTCCCTGTTCGCCCGCAAGATGGCCCAGCAGGCCGTCGTCGACGCGCTGCTCCAGGCCAAGGACGCCGACGAGGTCATCGCCGCCTTCCAGGACTGAGCTGTCCCGCGGCCCCACGCCGCGCATCACACACACTTCCAACGCGAAACCAACATAACCAACCAATCAACCAACAAACCAAAGGAGAATCCATCATGAAGATCGTCGGAGTCAGCGCCTGCACCGTCGGCATCGCCCACACCTACATGGCCCAGCAGAAGCTCGAGGACGCCGCCAAGGCCGCGGGCGACGAGGTCAAGATCGAGACCCAGGGCACCATCGGCATCGAGAACGAGCTGACCGCCCAGGACATCGCCGACGCGGACATCGTCATCCTCGCCGTCGACATCAAGATCGCCAACGAGGACCGTTTCGCCGGCAAGAAGGTCGTCAAGGTCTCCACTGAGACCGCCATCAAGGCCCCGAACAAGCTCGTCGCCAAGCTGCACGAGATCGCCGGCAAGTGACACAGCCGTGAGGCCCCGCCCACAAGGCGCGGCCTCCACCCCATAACCGAATAGAACACAGAACAGAAGAGAACAAGAAACAACCACAAGGAAGGAAGTTGCAATGAAGAACTTCTGGAAGGCGGCCAACTTCAAGGGCCATCTGCTCACCGCAATCTCGTACATGATCCCGATCGTGTGCGGCGCCGGCTTCGTCATCGCCATCGGCATGGCGTTCGGCGGCAAGAGCCAGGACGCGCTCGTGTCCGGCCAGTTCGACTTCTTCCAGGCGCTCGCCACCCTCGGCGGCAAGGCCCTGGGCATGCTGCCGGTCATCATCGCCACCGGCATCGCCTTCTCGATCGCCGGCAAGCCCGGCATCGCCCCCGGCTTCGTGGTCGGCCTCGCGGCCAACTCCATCTCCGCCGGCTTCATCGGCGGCATCATCGGCGGCTACATCGCCGGTTGGCTCGCCGTCGCCGTCATCAAGTTCGTCAAGGTCCCGGCCTGGGCCAAGGGCCTCATGCCGACCCTGATCGTGCCGTTCCTCGCCTCCCTCGCCGCCGGCCTGATCATGGTCTACATCATCGGCACCCCGGTGGCCTGGTTCACCGAGTGGCTGACCAACCTGCTGCAGTCCATGTCCGGCGCGTCCAACCTGATCTTCGGCGCCGTGCTCGGCACCCTGTCCATCGTCGACTTCGGCGGCCCGATCAACAAGACCGCGTTCGCGTTCGCCCTGACCCTCCAGGCCGAAGGCCTCAACGGCGCCGTCACCGCCCTGCAGCTGACCAACACCGCCACCCCGATCGGCTTCGGCTTCGCGTTCCTCGTCGCCAAGCTGCTGCGCAAGAACATCTACACCCGTGAAGAGGTCGAGACCCTCAAGTCCTCCGTCCCGATGGGCGTCGTCAACATCGTCGAGGGCACCATCCCGATCGTCATGAACGACCTCGTCCGCGGCATCGTGGCGGCCGGCCTCGGCGGCTGCGTGGAAGGCGCCATCCTCATGTCCCTCGCCCACGGCGAAGGCGCGACCGTCCCGTTCGGCGGCTTCCTCATGCTGCCGACCATGGGCGCCAACTGGTGGGTCGGCCTCCTGGCCATCGCCGCCAACGTGTTCGTCACCGGCGTGGTCTACGCGCTCATCAAGAAGGACATCCCGGCCGACCAGCTCGACGCGGTGAATACCTCCTCCGCCGAGGAAGAGGAACTCGACCTCGACGACATCAAGGTCATGTGACCCGTCCGTCCGCGACGACACGACAGGCCACGCAACAACAACCAACAAGGAACATTGCAACATTAAGGAGCATCAGCTACCAATGACCCGCAAGATTCAGCTCTCCCCGTCCCTGATGACGATGGACCTCGACCAGTTCAAGGAGCAGATCACGTTCCTGAACGACAAGGTCAACTCCTTCCACATCGACGTGATGGACGGCCACTTCGTGCCGAACATCACCCTGTCCCCGTGGTTCGTGGAGCAGGTGCGCAAGATCTCCGACGTGCCGATGAGCGCGCACATGATGGTGATGGACGCCCCGTTCTGGGTCGACCGCCTCATCGAGGTCAAGTGCGACTACATCTGCTTCCCGTCCGAGGTGGCCAACGGCGTGGCCTTCTCCATGATCGACAAGATCCACGCCGCGGGCCTCAAGGCCGGCGCCGTGCTCAACCCGGAGACCTCCATCGAGACCATCAAGCCGTACATCGACCTGCTGGACAAGATCACCATCATGACCATCGACCCCGGCTTCGCCGGCCAGCGCTTCCTCGAGTCGACGCTCGACAAGATCGTCGAACTGCGCAAGCTGCGCGAGGAGAAGGGCTACGGCTACGAGATCGAGATGGACGGCTCCACCAACAAGGCCCACTGGAAGATGATCTCCGACGCCGACCCGGACGTCTACGTCATCGGCCGCTCCGGCCTGTTCGGCCTGACCGACGACATCGAAGCCTCCTGGAACCAGATGGTCTCCGAGTACGAGGAGTGCACCGGCTTCGCGTTCGACAACGGCCTGTACACCACCGCCAAGTGAGTCCCGCCGGCCCCTCGGGGCCGCGTGACCCACGCCCCCAGGCCATCGGCCTGATCCATTCCTGACGGACATGCGCCCGGCACCGCCCACAAGGCGGGCCGGGCGCACGTCTATCATGGGACCACATGAGCGTCAGACGAGTGATGGGAACGGAAACCGAATACGCGGTCTCGCAGCCGGGCGTGGCCTACGGCCAGCCGGTCAGGCTGAGCTTCGACGTGGTGGGCGCCGCCGCCACGGACGACACGCGTCACATCCGCTGGGACTACCGGCAGGAGGACCCGGTCAACGACGCGCGCGGCACGCGCCTCGACCGCGCCGCCGCCCGGCCCGACATGCTCACCGACGCGCCGCAGCTCAACATCACCAACGTGATCGCGCCCAACGGCGGACGCATCTACGTGGACCACGCGCACCCCGAATACTCCGCGCCGGAGACCACCGACCCGTTCGAGGCCGTCGCCTACGACCACGCCGGCGACCGGCTCATGCTCGCCGCCGCCCGCGCCGCGAGCGCCACGCCCGAGATCGCCGCGACCGGACATCCGATCGTGCTGCACCGCAACAACGTGGACGGCAAGGGCGCCAGCTGGGGCACGCACGAGAACTATCTGATGGACCGGGCCGTCCCGTTCGCGGACGTCGCCGCCCTCATGACCCTCCACTTCGTCTCCCGCCAGATCTGGGCCGGCTCCGGCAGGGTCGGCATCGGCGAGAAGAGCGAGACCCCCGGATACCAGCTCAGCCAGCGCGCCGACTACATCCACGCGAAGATCGGCCTGCAGACCACGTTCGACCGGCCCATCATCAACACGCGCGACGAGCCGCACGCCACCGGCGACAAACGCCGCCTGCACGTCATCGTCGGCGACGCCAACCGCATGGACGTGCCGCAGGCGCTCAAGCTCGGCGTCACCTCCATGCTGCTGTGGGCGCTCGAACACGCGGATGCCGCCGGCTACGACCTCCCCACGCTGCTCGACCGGCTCCGGCTCGCCGACCCGGTGGAGGCCGTCCACACCGTCTCCCACGACCTGACCCTGTCCGCGCCGCTCAAGCTCGGCAACGGCGGCGAGACCACCGCCTGGCTCATGCAGGTCGAACTGCGCCGCGCCGTCTACGAGGTCGCGGCAGCCACGCTCGGCACCGACACCACAGGCGAGCCCGCGTGGGAGGACCGTCAGACCCGCAACATCATGGCCATGTGGGGACAGGCGCTCGCCGACGTCGCCGCCATCCGCCACGCCGACGACGACGCGCGCCTCACGATGCGCGCCGAGGCGGGACGCGTCGAATGGCTCCTCAAATGGCAGCTCCTCGAGAAGCTGCGCCGCAAGACCGGCGCCGCATGGGACGACTCGCGCCTCGCCGCGGTCGACCTGAGCTGGGCGGCGCTCGAGCCGACGAAGTCGGTCTTCGCCAAACTCGCGGCCGCCGGACAGGCCGAACGCCTCGTCGACGACGCGACGCTCGCCCGCGCCGCCGACGAGGCCCCCGCGACGACGCGCGCCTGGCTGCGCGCCGCCCTCGTACGCACGTATCCGGCCGACGTCGTCGCCGCAAGCTGGTCGCACGTCACCGTCCGCACGCCGCGCGCGGCGGGGGAGGACGCGTTCGCCGACACGTACGGCAACACGTCCGCCGCCGAGGCGACGAGCGTGCGTCCCGGCGACCTCGTCAGCCTCGACATGTCCGATCCGCTCGCCTTCCGCAAGGAGGACGTCGAGGGCGCGTTCGCGCACGCGACGTGCGCGGCCGACGTCGTCGGCGCGATTGCGCGCGCACGCTGACCGTCCGCACCGTCCGTCGGACGCCGGCGGACGGCCGGCCAAGTGCGTCGCAGCGGCAGTCGCAGCCGCCGCTCATTGCGCGGATACACCCACAGCGGATAAAATCGGCAGTTATGGCACAACAAGAGAATCTGCGCGACCTCGCGATGAAGGTCGCCGACATCGTCCAGGCCGCCGGCAGGCACGCGCTGCAGGACCAGATGGCCCCGCACAACATGCTTATCTCCCGCGAGAACCCCACCGAGCAGTTCAACGTGGAGGTGGACGGCCGTCTCCTGCGCTACATCTCCGGACGTCTCGCCGACATGGAGCACTTCGACGGCTTCTGGCAGACCCGTCCCGCGCAGTCCCGCCCCGGGCAGCGCTACTGGTGCGTCGGCAAGATCGACGGCGCCATCAACTACGTGCGCAACATGAGCGAATGGACGGTCACCGTCTCCCTGTTCGAATTCAACGAGGAGGGCTCCGCGCAGCCGATCCTCGGCGTCGTGCATGCCCCGGCGCTCGGCGAGACCTACCTGGCCGCCCGCGGGGCCGGAGCGCTGCGCATCCGCAGCACCCCGGTCGGCGAGAAGCGCGAGAAGGTCGTCCCGTCGATGACCTCCACGCTTGACGGCGCCGTCGTGAGCTTCGGCATGTCGTACGTGCCGAGCGAGGCGGAACGCGCGCTCAAGACCGTCGCCGCGTTCGCCGAGGCCCGTCCGGCCGACATCAAGCGCGTCGGCCCCGCGTCGCTCGACCTGTGCAAGGTGGCCGACGGCACGTACGACGCGTACTTCGAGCCGACGCTGCACGAGTGGGACGTCCCCGCGATCTCCGCCGGCGCGGTGGTCGTCTGGGAGGCGCAGGGCACCCTGCGCCGCTGGAACGGCAACGCCATCCACTGGCGTCAGAACAACGACGTCCTGTGCACCAACGGCATGATCGACCGCGAACTCAAGCCCTACCTCGTGCAGGAGTGAGCCTCGCGCGGGCGCAAGGCCGCATGACGGGCCCCGGGATGAGGATCCCGGGGCCCTCGCGTATCGTAGGAAGGCAAACGCAGACCAAGGGAGGACCCATCATGCCGCAGCAGTTCGAACAGCCGCAACAGCAGCCGCAGGCCGAAACGCAGGCCGAAACGCAGGACGCGTCGCTCGGAGCCGCACAGACCGGCGCCGACGTCGCATCGGACGTCGAATTCGGCGCGCTCGACGCGGTGCTCGACGACATCGAATCCACGTTGGAGACCAACGCGGAGGAGTACGTGAACAGCTTCGTGCAGAAGGGCGGCGAGTGATGCCGCAGCTGCGCGACAGCGGCACACGGGCCATCCACGAGAAGGCCGGGGTGCCGGCCGCGGAGCTCGACGGCTTCCAGCGCATCTTCGGCGTCGAGACCGAATACGGCGTGGCCGTCACCGGCGCGGACCATCCCATCGACGCCGGACAGGTGGCGATGACGATGTTCCAGCCGGTCGTCTCCCGCTCCCGGTCCACCAACACGTACCTCGACAACGGCTCGCGCCTCTATCTGGACGTCGGCTCCCACCCGGAATACGCCACGGCCGAGGCGCGCGACCCGATGGACGCCCTCGCCGCCGACGCCGCGGGGGAGCGGATCATGGCGTCCCTCGCCGCGCAGGCGCAGGAACGGCTGCGCGGCGTTCACGGCGCGGGCGCCACGATCCACGTGTTCAAGAACAACGTGGATTCCGCCGGACACGCGTTCGGATGCCATGAGAACTACCTCGTGCGCCGGTTCGTGCCGTTGGAGACCATCGAACGCCAGCTGCTGCCGTTCCTCATCACCCGCCAGCTGTACACGGGCGCGGGCCGGTTCGCCGCGGACGGCTTCCAGATCACCCAGCGCGCCGACTTCCTCGACGAGGCCGTCTCCTCGGCCACCACGCGCTCGCGGCCGATGGTGAACACGCGCGACGAGCCGCACGCCGATCCGGACGCGTTCCGCCGCCTGCACGTCATCATCGGCGATTCCAACCGGTCGCAGTGGGCCACGTGGATGAAGCTCGCCGTGACGCATCTTGTGCTGTGCGTCATCGAGGACTCGGTGCGCCGCGGCGTGCCGAGCGGGTTCGAAGGGCTCGGATTCGCCGATCCGGCCGCCGCGAACCGTGCGGTGAGCCGTTGGCTCGACGGGGGAGCGGCGTCCGGAAACACGGAGTTCGGTTCGACGGTGTCCGCAAGTGCGGTGTCCGGAAGCGCGGGTGACGTCGACCCGCTGGCCATGCAGGAACGTTACTACGCGGTGGTCGCGTCGTTCGTGCGCGACCGTCACGACGCGGTCGACGCGTCGCTGCCGGTGACGTCGGTCGACGACGTGCTCGCCCAATGGCGGTGGGCGTTGGACGCGTTGCACGACCGTGATTTCGCCGCGTTGTCGCACCGCGTCGATTGGGCGGCCAAGTACCGTCTGGCCCAGGCGATGCGCCGCCGCCGTCCGGACGTGCCGCCCGTGCAGCTGGAACGGCTGGAACTCGACTACCATGACGTGGCCAACGGACGCCTGTACGGTTCGCTCGTCGCCCACGGCGGGCTCGACGAGCGTCTCGCCGCCGACGCCGTGGCCGCCGCGCGCCACACGCCGCCGCACGACACGCGCGCGGCCCTGCGCGGCGCGTTCGTGCGGCGCGCTTTGGACGCCGGCGCGCGGTTCTCCTGCGATTGGACCACGATGACGGTCACCTCGCCGGTGCGCCATGAGGTCACGCTGCTTGACCCGTTCCGCGCCGCGCCGACGGAGGACTACGAGGCGTTGATGGCCGCGATGTGAGGGATGGTCCTCCGCTTTCCGATACGAAACAGCCCCGACCGGGTATCCGGTCGGGGCTGTTCCATGCCGTGACGGGGAAGGATCACTTGTTGGTGACGGCCTTCTTCAGCAGGGAGCCGGCGGAGATGCGCACGCCGTAGGTGGCGGGGATCTCGATGGTCTCGCCGGTGCGCGGGTTGCGGCCGGTGCGGGCGGCGCGCTTGACGCGCTCGGCGGAGAACAGGCCGGTGAGCTTCAGGCCTTCGCCGGACTGCAGGGCCTCGACGAACACATCCTGGAAGGCGTTGACGGCGGCCTCAGCCTGAGCCTTGGTCAGGTTGGACTTCTGAGCGATCTTCGAGACGAGATCAGACTTGTTGTATGCCATGAAAGCATCCTTCTTTGTCCGGGGACCGACGGCTAGGCTTGCCGGTCCGTTATTGGTCATCACCGATAATAGCGCATCGTCTTGGCAAAACCGGCGTTTTATAAGGGTTTTCGCGCTTTTTCCCGGCGTCTGGCCGGATTCTTGGCCAAAGTGTGGGGGTATTGCGATGGTTTTGTGAAGATTGGCGTCCGATATGGCCGGAAACCGTTGCGGCGCAACGGTTTCCGGATGTTGGTCACGTTGCCGGTCACGCTGTTGGTCACGTTGCCGGTCACACGAGGTTGCGCTTGTCCAGCCACTTCATGGCCAGCGCGCCCAGCGGGATGCGCAGCCAGTAGTAGAGCGCGCGGTAGAGCAGCGTGGCGGACAGGGCCACGCCGGCGGGCACGCCTGCGGCGCCGAACGAGAACGTCAGCGCGGCCTCCACGCCGCCCAGGCCGCCCGGCGTGGGCACGGCCGAGCCGATGGCGTTGGCCACGAGGAAGATGAACAGCGTCTCGAACGGATTGGTCATCTGGCCGAACGCCAGCAGCGCGGCCCAGAACTCCAGGCCCGTCGCCACGTTGAGCACCAGCATGCCCAGCACGCTGAACGCGAGCTGGCGCGGGTTGGTGAGCACGTCGACGAGCTGGCGCGCGTACGCCTTCACCCAGGGCAGCAGGCGGGTCACCGCATAGTGGCGCACCGGCGGGATCATCATGGCCAGCGCCAGCACCATGAGCACGATGCCGACGATGATGATGAGCGTGTTCGTCGGCACCATCGAGCTCAGGGCGTCCGATCCGGTGAACAGGCCGATCAGCACCAGCATGACCACGGTGCCGCCGTAGTAGACCGCCATGACGGCGCTCATGATCGCTGTGGCCGTGGTGTTCCGGTATCCGCTTTTGCGCAGGAACTGCAGGTTCACGAACGCCGGGCCCACGCCCGCCGGCATGGACACCATGGCGAAGCCCTGCGCCACCTGCGACATGAAGATGCCCATGGGCCTGCGCTTGTCCCGCTCGATGAACGCGCCCAACTCGAGCGAGGAGCCGAGCAGCGCCACCACTTCGAACACCAGGCAGACGATCGCCATCACCGGGTTGGCGTTGCGCACCGCGGCGATCACCTCGTCCGGCTTGAGCTGGGTGAAGACCACCACCACGGCCACCATGAGCAGCACCATGCCGAGGAAGGAACGCAGGGAGAAGCGGGAGAGCTTCACCGGCGCCAGCGATTCGTTCGTCTCCTCGGGGGCGAGGGCGCGCAGACGGCCGCGCACGTCGTCCACCACATGCTTGTCCCAGCCGTCCAGGGCGCGCGTGTCGGACGGGATGGCGGCCTTCTGCACGAACGGCGTGAGCGCGATCATCGTGTCGTCGCCCCACACGTCGCGGCCCGCGGCCACGGCCCGTTCGGGGCCGATGAGCACGGCGAGCAGGACAAGCAGCTGCACATGGTCGAGTGCCACGTTGGGGGCGGCGCTCGCGTCGTCGCCGTTGTGCCATCCGGCGATGATCGGCGTGCCCGATTCGAGGCGCGCCAGCGTGTCCGGGGTGATGCGCCGGTGCGTGTACCCGCGCCGGTTCGCCACCGACAGGAACCGCATGAGCGCCTTGGCATCCGTGTCCGTCAACGTGTTGAGATTGCACTCGTGCATGATGTCGCTGCCCTGCAGCACGAGGATTGACGTCTCGCCCGTGTCCGCTACGCCCCACACGCGCGGCGTGGGCAGACCGCTGTTCTTCAGCCCCAGGATCATGGCCATATGGTGCTGGGTGGCCTCGCGCGGGGAGCGGTCGCGGCGCATGGACACGCCGGTGAACCGGATCCACTGCCACAGCTGGCGCATGTATCCGGCCGTATGCACCTGGCTGTCCAACGCGGAGACGACGAACCTGCGGCCCTGACGGTCCACGGCGTCGTACAGGCGGGACCCCTCCACCAGGTCGTCGTCGAGCGAGGCGCGGAACGCGCCGTGGACCGGCTCGAGATCGAACCGTCTGGTCAGCGAGGTGACGTGCAGGCCCACGCCGGCCAGTGCCTGGGCGAGCTCCTCGCCCCATGCGCCCTGGTTCTTCGTGCCGATGGCGAACCGCAGGAGCATGCCGACGAGACGTCCCGCGGCGAACGAGACGAGCACGCCCGCCACCGAGTTCACGGACAGCAGGATGAGGATGGCCGCCACCACGTACAGGACGTTCCAACCCCATTTCACGGTGGAACGCGTGCGGCGGGGGCCGGCCACGGTGAGTAGCGCGCCGGCGCCCGCATAGAAGTCCGGCAGGAGGCGCGCGCCGAACGTGGAGCTCGGCGAACTCAGCGCGGAGATCAGCGTGATGTTGTCGAACGCCGATATCGCCAGCGAAAGGCCCCAGACGGCGGCGAGCCCCGCGAACATGGCGAGGATCGACAGCACCGACAGCAGCCATTCTCGGCTGGCCAGCAGCTGCGCGATGACTATGAGCACGATGGCCACGATGGCGAGCTGCTGCAGCATGGTGGTGGGCAGGTCCACCATCCAGTTGAGCGCCTGCCCGGCGCTGTGGGCGTCGGATTCGACGCCCATCATGAAGCCGCTGAGATAGGTGGCGGAGAGCATGGCCACGGCGGCGAGCAACACCGCGCCGGCGGCGTGGATGAGGTCGCCGAAATCGTGGATGCGCCGCGGCGGCACGTCGTCGATGTGCGGGGCGTCGCCCGTGGTCTTGCCCGGGGCGGCGTCCGGAATGTCCTGGAAACGCGTTTCCGGCGACGCGGGGGTCATCCCGTCGTCGCCGGAAACGGTCGCATGCGTATGTTCGGTCATGAAGAGCCTTTGTGACGCATTGTCATCGAGGGGCCGCGGCGCGGCCCCTCCGTTGCGCGTATGGGTCAGCGGTCGAAGTCCACGAGCTTCGAGGCGACGCCCGTGTAGGTGGCGGGCGTGAGGGCCTTGAGACGCGCGGCGGTCTCGGGGTCGAAGGACTGCTGATCGATGAACGCCTCGACCTGGGCCTGGCTGATCTCGTGGCCGCGCATGAGCTCCTTGACCTTCTCGTACGGCTTGTCCATACCGGGCAGGCCCTTGAGCTCGCAGGCGCGCATCGCGGTCTGGATCGGCTCGCCGAGCACCTCCCAGTTGGTGTCGAGCTCGTGGGCGATGGCGTGCTCGTTCGGGTGGATGGACTTCAGGCCGCCCATGAGGTTGTGCAGGGCGAGCAGCGAGTAGCCGAGCGCGGAGCCGATGTTGCGCTGCGTGGTCGAATCGGTCAGGTCGCGCTGCCAGCGGGATTCCACCAGCGTGGCGGACAGGGTGTCGAGCAGCGAGCAGCTGAGCTCGAAGTTGGCTTCGGCGTTCTCGAAGCGGATCGGGTTGACCTTGTGCGGCATCGTGGAGGAGCCGGTCGCGCCCTTGACGGGGACCTGCGCGAACACGCCGCGGGAGATGTACATCCACACGTCCACACACAGGTTGTGCATGATGCGGTTCGCGTGGGAGACGGTCGAGTACAGCTCGGCCTGCCAGTCATGGGATTCGATCTGCGTGGTCAGCGGGTTCCAGGTCAGGCCCATGCGGTTGGTGACGAACTCACGGGAGACGGCGATCCAGTCGACGTCCGGGCAGGCGGCGAGGTGGGCGCCGAACGTGCCGGTCGCGCCGTTGATCTTGCCGAGGTACTCCTGGGCCGTGAGGTGCTTCAGCTGACGGTTGAGACGGTAGACGTAGACGGCGAGCTCCTTGCCGAGCGTGGTCGGCGTGGCCGGCTGGCCGTGGGTGAGGGAGAGGAGCGGCATGTCGCGGAACTCGTCGGCCTTGGCGGCAAGGTGGTCGACGATCTCCTCGAACGCCGGGGTCCACACGCGCTCCATCGCGTTCTTCACGCAGCGGGCGATCGAAAGGTTGTTGATGTCCTCGGACGTGCAGGCGAAGTGGACGAGGGTCTTGAGGCGCTCGTTGATGTTCGTGAGCTCGGCCGGGGCCTTGTCGATCTGGTCGTCGATGTAGTACTCCACGGCCTTCACGTCGTGGTGGGTGACGGCCTCGTGCGCGGCGTGGGCCTTGATGCCCTCGGCGCCGAAGTCCTCGGGGATCGCGCGGAGGAACGCCTTCTCGTCCTCGGTGAACGGGTGGACGCCGTCGATGATCGGCTGGTCGCCGTTGCCTTCGAAGCCGTTGGCCAGGAGGATCATCCACTCGACCTCGACGCGCATGCGCTCGCGGTTGAGGGCCGGCTCGCTCAGGTACTCGACGAGCGGGGCGGTGGCGGAGTGGTAGCGGCCGTCGAGCGGCGTCAGTGCGATTGCGGGGGAGATATCGGTAAGCTTCATAGCTCTTTAGGGTACTTGCAGCCGTGAACCGGGGATGAAGGCGCGATTTGTGCCGTTCTGTGCGGTTTCGCTGTGCGGTGTTGTGCGTTTACATGCCTGTGTTCGATGCTCGTATACTGGCGTGCGGCGTTCCCGCCCGAGCCGCACAGGTCAAGGAGCGTCGTCGTTCGTATCACCGTGTGCGGCCTTTCGGCAGGGGGAACCATGTCCGCGAACACCATCCATACCATCCATCCGTCATCCGATTCCGGCGACGCCCATGCCGCCGACGCGCCCAACCTCAGGTGGCGTCCGCTCGACATCGCCGTCGCCGCGGCGCTCGGCGCGGCCTGTGGCGTCATCTTCTGGGGCTTCGACTTCGCGTACATGCCGATCTCCTCGGTGCTCGGCGCCGTCCTGCCGGGCCTCGCGTCCGTCACGCACGCGATGTGGTACTTCTCCGGCACGCTGGCCCTGCTCGTGCTGCGCAAGCCGGGTGCCGCGACGTACGTCAACGTCGTCGGCACGCTCGTCGAGACGGTGATCGGCAGCCAGTACGGCATCGGGTTCGTCATCGTCTCCGCACTGCTGCAGGGCCTGTTCGCCGAAATCCCGTTCGCGCTGACCCGCTACCGCCGCTTCACGCTGCCGGTCGCCGTCGCCTCCGGCCTGCTCGTCGCGCTCGAATACGGTCTCTACCTGCTGTTCTTCCGCTATCAGGGCGTGTCGATCGCGAGCCCGCGCGGCATCGTCCACATGATCTCCGAGCTGACCGGCGGCGCGCTGCTCAGCGGTGTGATGCCGTGGTTCCTCATGCTGGGCCTCGCGAAGACCGGCGTGCTCGACCGCCTCGCCTCCGGCCGCGCCCTGCTCGGGCGCCATCCGGCCGTCTGAGCGGATGAGTGTGAAGCGCGTGAGGGGGCGTCCGGCCGTGCGGCCGGACGCCCCCTCACGCGTCATGACGACGTACATGCCGTCAGATGCCGAACTCCTTCTCCGCCTCGGACTTGACCGAATCGCCTATCAGCTCGGCGGTGTCGGACTTGGCTTGTTCGATGCGGCCGAAGAACGCGTCGGCCTCCTCATAGGAGAGCGGGTGCCCCGCCTCCTCGGCGATCGCCATCACCTCGTCGATGGTCTGCGCCGCGGCCAGCTTGTCATCCAGTGTCTTCTCGTCAATGTCGGTCATGTCGACTCCTCGACTCGCGTCGCCCGCGCATCCGACCCGGCATCATCGACGGCCGGCCGTGCGACGGCGACTGAGGGAACCCCGCCCTCGGAATTCCTTGGCTGGTTTCCGTTCTAGTCGTTTTCCGGCGGGGTGGGTAGCCGTTTCCGACGGCGTGTCCCGCCGGGTCATTCGGATGCGGCAGTGCCGTCGGCGTACCGGCGGCACGCCTCGACGAACGCGCCGGCGAGACGCCGGCTCGGCTCCGCCTCTGGGGTCTGCTCCGGATGCCACTGCACCGCCATGAAGAAGGGACGGTCCGGACGGTACGCGGATTCGACGATGCCGTCCGGCGCGCTCGCCTGCACCACGACGCCCTCGCCCGGATGATGCACCGCCTGATGATGCACGCTGTTGACCTCGAGCCGGTCCGTGCCCATGATCGCGTTGATGGGCGTGCCTTCGGCGAGCGTCACCGCATGCGAGGGCTCGCTGAACGGCGTGCGCTGCCAGTGGTCGAGCGCCCCGGGGACGTCGTCCCTGATCTGCTGGTAGAGGTCGCCGCCCGCCAGCACGCACATCATCTGCAGTCCGCGGCACACGCCCAGATACGGCATGCCGCGCTGGTACGCGGCCTCGAGCATCGTCTTCTCGGCGTGGTCGCGCAGCGGCACCGGCTCGTCCATGCCGGGCAGGTGCTTCCCGCCGTACAGGTCCGGGTCGATGTCGTTGCCGCCGGGGATGAGCAGTCCGTCCGCCCGGTCCAGCATGCCCATGAGATACGCGTCGTCGTCCGAGGGGTCGACGCGCAGCACGTCGGCGCCGGCGAGCTCCAGCATCCGCGGGTAGCCGGGGTCGATGTCGAACGCCCCCGGAACGGTCTCCGAATACTGCATCATCAACGCCACGACCGGCTTCATCAGGCCTCCGCCCCTCTCCGTCCTCTGTTTCGCCCGCACCGCCATGGCGGCGGCCGGATGTACCATGAATGCCACGATTATATGAGCGGAGGCACCCATGGACGAGCGGACAGGCAACACGGCATCCCCCGAAACCCTCAAGGAGGACGCCGGCACGAGCGGCGGCGCGTCCCCGTTCCCCGGCGCCGACGCGCTGCTGCGCGAACTCGCAAGCTCCGATTTCCCCGTCTCCGAGGACGTCGTTGAACGGCTGCGCGGCGTCTACGCGCACCTCGCGTCCATCTCGCCGGATGACCCCGCGTTCGAACGCTACCTGCGCGAGAACGTCGTCTCCGCCGGACTGTTCGACAAGGCCGACGCCATCGACCTGAGCGATTCCGTGCTCGACGTGAGCGTCCGCCACAAAGGCGACGTGGCGCTGCTGCCCGCCTACTTCATCGCCTTCGAATGGTTCCACCGCCGCGAGTTCGACACCGACGCCCGCCTGATGTACTGGCGGCGCTTCGTGCCGATGATGGCCGTGTGCCTCGGCGGCTTCTCCCTCTACCAGTACTCGCTGTCCATGTTCCACCGCTACGCGGGCGACACGGCCAAGGGCGAGGAGGCGGCGCGCCGCGCGCTCGACATCGCCCCCGCGCACATCGGCTTCCTCAACTCGTACACCGAGCAGATTGTGGGCCGCGTGGAGAACGAGCTCATCTCCTCCGGCAGGCAGCGCCCCGAGGACGACGACGAGGCGGCCCTTGAACGCCTGCTCGAACGCTTCGACGCGCTCACCGACGACCAGTGGCACCCCATCTTCCACGTGAGCCGCGGACGCATCCTCGCATGCCTCGCCCGGTACGACGAGTCGCTCGCCGAATACGACCGCGCCGTCGACCTCGAGAACTCGCGGTACAACGACGAATGCGACGATTCGACCGACCCGCGCGAGACCGCCCTGCGCAACAGCACGTATGTGACCGAGATGAACGAGATCTTCGACGCGCGCAACACCTGCAACGTCCTGTCGAACATGCGCTCGCTGTCCGCCGTCATCGACGGCGCGCAGGAGTCGCAGGAGGAACGCGCCCGCATGCTGGACGACAAGATGGACGAGCTTGGCCGGCGCTTCGACAACGAACGCATCGACATGCTCGAGTTCATCGGCTTCTTCGCCGGCATCATCTCCTTCGTCATCGCCTCCATCCAGTTGGGCGACGGCCTGACGTTCCCCACGCGCGCCCTCATGGTGCTCGTCGTCATGGGCTCGCTCCTCGTGGCGTTCGGCGCGTTCTCCGCGCTGCTCGAAAGCGGCAGGGCCGTCCCGCCCGCGGACCGCGCCGGGGAGGCTGCGGGGAAGGGCCGCGGGCATCCGTTCGGCATCCGGGCCGGACTGGTCACGGTCATCGTCGTCGGTCTGGTGGTGATCGCCGTGGCCATGCTGCTGTACCTCGTCATCCGATGACCGCCGTCACGGCGCGGCTGCGCCGACGCGACTAGCATGGGTGGCGGAAGCGCGGCCCGCATCGGACCGCGCGCATGAACAGGGGGCATGTCATGACCGAGACGCAACAGACCGTCGAATCGCCGTCCGTCACGCTGGGCGACGCGAACCATACCGAGATCCCGCAGATCGGGTTCGGCACGTTCCAGATCCCGCCCGAAGACACGCAGCGCGCTGTCGAGGAGGCGCTGGAGATCGGCTACCGCCACATCGACACGGCCGCCGCATACTACAACGAGGAACAGGTGGGCGACGCGCTCGCCGCCACCGGCATGGCCGGCAAGGTGTGGGTCACCACCAAGCTGCGCAACTGCGACCAGGGATACGACGCCGCGCTGGCCGCGTTCGAGGAGTCCCGCCGCAAGCTCAAGGTGGACGTGGTGGACATGTACCTCATCCACTGGCCGTTCACCGCCGCCGGCTTCACCCGCGAGACGTGGCGCGCGCTGCTGCGGCTTCGCGACGAGGGCGCCGTGCGGGTGCCCGGCGTGAGCAACTTCCTGCCCGCCCACCTGCGCTCCATCATCGACGACTCCGGCGAGACGCCCGCCGTGGACCAGGTCGAGGCGCACCCGCGGTTCAACCAGCCCGGCCTGCGCGCCTTCTGCGCGCGCCACGGCGTCACCGTGGAGGCGTACAGCCCGCTGGGACACGGCGCCGACATCGCCTCCGCGCCCGTCACGGCCGCCGCCGAGGCGCACGGCGTGACGCCTGCGCAGGTGGTGCTGCGCTGGCACACGCAGGAGGGACGCATCGTCATCCCGAAGTCGAAGCACGCCGCGCGCATGCGGGAGAACCTCGCCAGCGCCGGCTTCGACCTGACGCCGGCCGAACTCTCCGCCATCGACGCGCTCGACGACCCGCACGCCAACGTGAGCGCGGACCCGGAGACGTTCACGCATTCGCAGTCCTGGGCCGACCAGCACGTGCGCGGCAACATCTGACGCACGTCCCGCCATCGTCGAAGGCCGTCCTCCCCACCGCGGGAGGGCGGCCTTCTGGATATCCGACGAAACACGGCGTACTGTCTATGGCGAGAGGGAAGCGAATGCGACAGGATGTCCATCAAGCATGTTGACGCAATGTCAACATCGTCCCCAAGGAGGCGGAACATGTACTATTCCAACGGCAACTACGAGGCGTTCGCCCGTCCGAAGAAGCCGGAAGGCGTCGACGGCAAGTCGGCCTACATTATCGGCACCGGACTCGCGGCCTTGTCCGCCGCATGCTACCTCGTACGCGACGCGCAGATGCCCGGCGAGAACATCCACATCCTCGAGAAGGACTCCGTGCCCGGCGGCGCCTGCGACGGCGCCGAGATCCCCGGCCTCGGCTACGTGATGCGCGGCGGGCGCGAGATGGACAACCACTTCGAGGTCATGTGGGACCTGTTCCGCTCCATCCCCTCCATCGAGACCGAGGGCGTCTCCGTGCTCGACGAATACTACTGGCTCAACAAGGAGGACCCGAACTACTCGCTGTGCCGCGCCACCAAGGACCATGGGAAGGACGCCGGCACCAACGGCAAGTTCGGCCTCTCCGACAAGGCCTCGCAGGAGATCATGAAGCTCTTCTTCACCCCGGACGAGGAGCTCTACGACAAGCCCATCACCGACTTCTTCGACGACGAGGTGCTGGACTCCAACTTCTGGATGTACTGGCGCACGATGTTCGCCTTCGAGAACTGGCATTCCGCGCTGGAGATGAAGCTCTACATCAAGCGCTACATCCACCATATCGGCGGGCTCCCGGACTTCAGCGCGCTGCGTTTCACCCGCTACAACCAGTACGAGTCGATGATCCTGCCGATGGTCAGGTACCTGGAGGCGCACGGCGTCAAGTTCCATTACGACACCAAGGTCGAGAACGTCGAGTTCGCGATCGGCGGCGGCGACGGGCCCAGGCGCGAACGCACCGGCGTGGGGCAGGACACGATCCTCAAGATCCAGGCGACCTCCGGCGTGTTCAAGCGCAACCCGTACTCGACGCAGACCAAGAAGCTCGCCGTGCGCATCGACATCGACCACGAGGGCGAGAAGTCGTCCATCGACCTGACCGAGCACGACTACGTGTTCATCACCAACGGCGGCTGCGTCGAGAACTCCACGATGGGCTCCCAGCACGCGCCCGCCCCGTGGAACCCGGACCTGAAGCCCGGCGGCGGCTGGGACATGTGGCGGCGCATCGCCGCCCAGGACCCGAGCTTCGGCCACCCGGACACGTTCTGCTCCGATCCGAACGCCACCAAGTGGATGAGCGCCACCGTGACCACTCTGGACAAGGAGATCCCGCCGTACATCCAGCGCATCTGCAAGCGCGACCCGTTCAGCGGCAAGGTCGTCACCGGCGGCATCGTCACCGTCACCGACTCCAGCTGGCTGATGAGCTGGACCCTCAACCGCCAACAGCAGTTCCGCGACCAGCCCAAGGACCAGCTGTGCGTGTGGGTCTACGGCCTGTTCCCGGACAAGCCCGGCGACTACGTGAAGAAGCCGATGACCGAATGCACCGGCGAGGAGATCTGCCAGGAGTGGCTCTACCACATGGGCGTGCCGGCGGACAAGATCGAGGCGCTGGCGAAGAACCACGCCAACACCGTGCCGGTCATGATGCCGTACATCACCGCGTTCTTCATGCCGCGCGCCGCCGGCGACCGCCCGGACGTGGTGCCGGACGGCGCCGTGAACTTCGCGTTCCTCGGCCAGTTCGCCGAAACCCCGCGCGACACGATCTTCACCACCGAGTACTCGATGCGCACCGGCATGGAGGCCGTCTACACGCTCCTCGACGTGGACCGCGGAGTGCCCGAGGTGTGGGGCAGCGTCTACGATGTGCGCAACCTCCTCAACGCGACCGTCAAGCTGCGCGACGGCAAGCCGGTCACGGACATGAAGCTCAACTTCGTGGAGAAGGCTGTGCTGGGCAAGGTGCTGAAGAAGCTCGACGGCACCGACATCGCCACGCTGCTGCGCGAGTACCACGTGATCTGACGGTTGCCGTCTGATACGACGAGGCCCGTTGTGATGTCATCGACATCACAACGGGCCTCGTTCGCGTCAGCGCGGAATTATCGCGGAAGGCGACGGACCGGATCAGGCCACGGCCTTCGCGGCGACGGCCACCGGAGCGGCGGCAGCGGCCTTGGCCGAGCCCTTCTCGCCGTTCTCGGAGTCGTGCGCGATGGCGTGGCGGTCATCGTGGTTGCGCCACCAGCTGGACAGGATGGAGCCGGAGATGTTGTGCCACACGCTGAAGAACGTGGACGGCACGGCGGCCAGCGGGTTCGAGGCGAAGGAGGTCAGGGCGAGGGTCGCGCCCAGCGCGGAGTCCTGCATGCCCACCTCGAAGGTGATGGCCTTCTGCTGCGCGTACTTGAAGCCCTTCGGGTAGATGCGGTACATGAGCTTGGAGAAGCCGAAGCCCAGACCGTAGCCGCACAGGTTGTGCAGCATGACCACCGGGATGGCGAGCAGCGAGGCCGGGGCGAACAGCTTCGGGCCGTTGGCGGCGACCACCACGCCGATGATGAGCAGGATGGCCACCTGGGAGACGATCGGCAGCGCCACGGTGACCTTCTCGATCTTCTTGCCGAAGATCATGTGGCAGGCCACGCCGAGGGCGATCGGGAAGAGCACCACCTTGACGGCGTTGAGGAACAGGGACTCGGCCGGCACGGTCACGTACTGGGAGGCGAGCAGCTGCATGAGCAGCGGGATCATGAACGGCGCGCACAGCGTGGACAGGATGCCGATGGACACGTCGAGCGCCACGTCGCCGCGGGACAGGTAGCTCATCACGTTGGACGAAGTGCCGGACGGGCAGCAGCCCACGAGGATCACGCCCACGGCCAGCGGGCCGGACAGGTGGAAGATCGCGCACAGGGCCACGGCGATGAGCGGCATGATCACGAAGTGCGCCACCGTGCCGACGATCACCATCAGCGGCTGCGTGAGGATGCGCTTGAAGTCGTCAAGCGACAGGGTCAGGCCCATGCCGAACAGCACGATGCCCAGCAGGTAGCCGGTGTAGCTCTTGCCCCACAGCGAGGTCTGGGGCACGAAGTAGTTGAACACGGCCCACACGATCACGATCAGCGTGAACCATTTGGTCAGCCAGTCGGCGAATTTCTTCACATTATCCATCACGATCACCGATTCCTCTCTTGTTCTCTCGTTGATCTACCGGGCAACGATACGAGGGAATCGGCGAGGGAAACGAAAAGGGTCACATGGCGGACATGTGACCCTTTTCGTGGATGCTCCGATGGGACGTGCGTCAGAGGAGCGAGAGCGTCACGTCGAGCGTGAGCGGCTCGTCGGCCTTGAGCTGGTACGGCTCATGCACGGGCGCGCCCCACGAGTCGTCGCCGCCGACGCCCATCTGCCCGGCGAGCAGACGCAGGAACGTGTGCCGCACCGGCGGCAGCTCGTTCATGTGCGTGGCGTCCTCCAGCATGAGCGAGGAGTAGGGCAGCAGGCTCGCCGCGAACGGCGCGGCCGGCTTGCCGTCGGCGTCGAGGCCCGCGCGGTCGCCCGCGGCGACGCGCATGCCGTGGCCGTGCGCGTCGAGCGCCTCGGCCCAGCGCACGCCCTCATGGTTGCCGGTCTCCTGCGGCACCAGATAGGGGGCGACGTCCTGCCCGGCCGTGCGTTCGAACACGCCCAGCCTGCCGCCGTGCAGGCGGTCCCGGTACGTCTCCTCGGGGCCCAGGCCGTAGAAGCGCAGACGGTCGTAGCGCTTCGGCAGCATCCATTCGAGGCCGAACGCCGGCAGCGACGGCGCGTCCTCGACGCCCGGGTACGAGACGGTCAGATGCACGCTTGCGTCGGCCGCGTCCACGTCGTACGCGACGATCACCGGCGTATGGTCCGGGTCGGCCAGCGCGTACGTGTACGTGGCCTTGACGCCGGCCTCGGACGGTTCGAACCCGTAGCCGACGCAGCGCGCGTAGCGTCCGGCGGCGAACCAGCGGGCGCGGTCGAAACCGGAGCCGTTGCCGCGGTCGTTGTCCGTCAGCGGGCGGAAGGTGGTCAGCATCGGACGGCGGAGCACCATCTCGCGGCCGTCGCGCGTGAACGAGACCAGACCGCCCTGCGCGCGGGAGAGCAGCACCTCGGTCGAACCGGCGCGCACGCCCACGTTGGAGCGGCCCATCGTCACCACGCCGTCGCGACGCGCGGCGGACGCGCCGGACGCGCCGGACACGCCGGGCACGGGCACGGGCACGACCTGCGCATGCTGGCCGAACGCGAGCTCGAAGCCGGCAGGCGCCCACGCGGTCGCCTCGGCGAGCCGCTGGCTCACCTCGAAGACGACCTCCGCGTGCCCGGCGCCCGCGCCGGCGAGCGCGGCGACCGCCTTGGACGCGTCCGGGAACGGCACCGGGAATTCGGCGCTTCCGCCGGCGGGCACGTCGAAGCGCAGGTCGGCGCTCCAGTACTCCGTGCCGTCCACCAGCATGCGCGCCGTGAACGTGAAGCCGGCGGTGGAGACGAATAGGTTGCCGTTGGCGATGCGCACGCCGTGCGCGTCCGGCGTGATCCGGACCGGCGCGTACAGGCGCTTCACCTCCTGCAGCTTCGGCGAGGGGGAGTGGTCGGCGAACACCAGGCCGTTGCCGGAGAACTCGTAGTCGCTCGGACGGTCGTCCCAGTCGCCGCCGTACGTGAGCCGCTCGGAGCCGTCCTCCAGCCGCTGCACCAGCGCCTGGTCGATGAAGTCCCAGATGAACCCGCCCTGGTACTTCGGGTAGCGTTCCAGTGCGGTGTACAGGTGCATGCCGCCCACCGAATTGCCCATCGCATGCATGTATTCGCAGGAGATGTACGGCTTCGGCGGGTCCGCGGCCACGTACTCCTCGATCTCAGCGGGCTTCGCGTACATGCGCGACTCCACGTCGCTCACGTCGTCGAACTCGCGCTGGTGGAACACGCCCTCGTAGTGCACCGGACGCGTGGGGTCCTCGCGGCGCGCGTGCGCGGCCATCGCGCGGAACACCTCGCCGGCGTACGATTCGTTGCCGAGCGACCACAGCAGCACGCTCGCATGGTTGCGGTCGCGTCCGATCATCGAGGCGATGCGGTCCACGCACGCGCCCTCCCATTCCGGACGGCTGCCGGGGACCGCCGTGTCCGGCGTCTCCACGTCGCCGGGACGGTCCGGTCCCGGCTTCGACCACGTGCCGTGCGTCTCCAGGTTCGTCTCGTCGATGAGGTAGATGCCGTATTCGTCGCACAGCTCGTACCAGCGGGACTGGTTCGGGTAGTGGGAGGTGCGCACCGCGTTGATGTTGTTGCGCTTGCAGGTGACGATGTCCTCGAGCATCTCCCGCTCGCCGACGGCGCGTCCCAGACGCGCGTCGAACTCGTGGCGGTCGGCGCCGCGGAAGATGATGCGTTCGCCGTTGAGCCGCATGATGCCGTCCACGATCTCGAACCGGCGGAAGCCGACGCGCTGCGTGGCGGCCTCCAGCGTCGTGCCGTCGGCCGTACGCAGGGCGAGCGTCAGCGTGTACAGGTTCGGCTCCTCGGCGCTCCACGGGCGCACGCCCGTCAGCGGCGCGTCCGACGCGATGCGCACGTGCGCGGCGTCGCCGTCCGTGCCGTCGACGTTCCGCTCCTGCCGCCAGACGAGCGTGCCGTCCGCGTCGGTCAGGGTTGCGGCGATTGTGCCGGCGGAGGCGTCCGACGGCCACGCGACGGACGCGTCCACGTCGAGCGAGCCGGCGTGCGCGTCCGCGTCCCAATCGGCCGTGACGTGCGTGTCCACGACGTGCGCCGCCGGGACGGCCGCGAGCTCCACGCTGCGGAACAGGCCGTGCAGACGCCAGAAGTCCTGGTCCTCGAGCCACGTGGCGCTCGCGAACTCGTAGCAGACCACGACGAGCGTGTTGGCGCCCTCGCGCAGCTTGTCCGCCACGTCGAACTCGCTGGGCGTGTACGAATCCTCCGCGTAGCCGACGAACGCGCCGTTGAGCCACACGTAGATCGCGGTAGAGGCGCCGTGGAACGTGAGCGTCACGCGCCTCGCCTCGCGCAGCGCCGCGGCGACCTGCGCGCCGGCGGCGAAGACGCGGCGGTAGACGGCCACATGGCCGCCGCGTGGGATGTCCACGCGCGTCGCGCCGGCGTCGGCGGAGTCGTACGGGGTGAGCGGGCCCTCATGGCCGTCCCACGGGTACTGCACGTTGACGTACTGCGGCTTGAGCAGGCCTTGCGTCTCCAGCGTGGAGGGGACGGGGATCGCGGCGAATGCGTCGTCCGCGTCGTCGTCCGCCGGCGCGTCCTCCACGGAGGCGGCCACGGTCTGCTCCAGCAGGGTGGGGAAGCCGGTCTGAGGTTGTTCGACGACGGCGACCCGCCACGTGCCGTCGAGGCTCTGCACGAGGTCGGACGATTCGCCCGGCAGGGGATCATGGTCGAAGCAGCGGTGGTCCGAATGCGCCTGGTTGCGGTTGACCGCGAAGACCGTGGGGTCGGTGAGCCAGGCCGGGTCGGCGGCGGCCGCGTGGATGATGGTGGGGGTTGTCATGCGCACTTCCTTATGACGGTAACGACGTTGTCTGCTCCGCCATCATACAGGTCGCCGCCAACGTCTCGTCGCGTTCCGGGCGGATACGGCGAGGCGTTGGCGGCGTGCAGGTCTACCGGTTTACCGGTCCATCGGCTACCGCAGTGCGGCGCGCAGACGGTCCTCGAGGGCGACATGCCCGGCGGGACGGCCCTCGGCGTCCGTCTCCGAGCGGTCGATCGTGATGTCCTGCGCGATGACGCCTCCGGACATCACGAGCACCCGGTCGGACAGGCGCACCGCCTCGGCGATGTCGTGCGTGACCATGAGCACGCCCCAGCCGTGCTCCGCCTCGAGCGAGGCGAGCAGGTCCTGCATGTCGTAGCGGGTGAGCGAGTCGAGGGCGCCGAACGGCTCGTCGAGCAGCAGCAGCTCCGGGGTGCGCACCAGGGCGCGCGCGAGCGAGGCGCGCTGCGCCTGGCCGCCGGACAGGGAGGACGGCCACGAGTCCATGTGGTCGGCGAGCTGCACCTGCTCGAGCGCCTTTCGTGCGATCTCGCGCCGTTCGGCCTTCGATCCGGGCAGGCCCAGCGTCACGTTGTCCCAGAGCCTGATCCACGGCACGAGCCGCGAGTCCTGGAAGCCGATCGCCTGCGAGCCGGTGGCGCGCACGTCGCCGCCGGTCGGCTCCAGCAGACCGGCGACGATGCGCAGCAGCGTCGACTTGCCGCAGCCGGACCGGCCGATCAGCGAGACGAATTCGCCGGCGCGCAGCGTGAACGAGACGTCCGTGAGGACCGGCCGGCCGTCGAAGGCGAGCGCGGCGTGCGACGCGTCGATGAGCGGCGTATGGTCCGTGGGCGTCGTGCCGGTGGGCGTCGTCGTGGGAGCTGTCGTGGGAGCCGGCTTCGTGTCGTCCGTCATCGGCGCGCTCACTTCGTGCAGTCGAGCACGTAGTCGTCGAGGTTCGGCTTCGTCTTGATGAAGCCGAAATCGACGTACTGCTGCGCGATGTCGTCGAGCATCTTCCGTCCCTTGGCGTCGACGGGCAGAATCTCCGGCACGTCGAATTTGCGCACCTGCTTGACGATCGAATCGGACGCGCCGAACTTCTTGTACGCGTCGTAGATGAACTCCGGGTCCTTCTGCGCCTTGTCGGACTCCTTGACGAGCGCTTGGTAGAGCTTCTTGACGATCTCCGGGTGCGCGGTGGCGAACTTGCGGGAGACCATGTGCAGGGTCACGTTCTTCGAGTCGTAGTCCTTGCCGGTGGTGATGAGTTTCGCGCCCGGGGTGGCGATTGCGGAGGCGAGGTTCTGGTCGTACGTGGCCAGCGCGTCGATCTTGCCGGAGGAGAACGCGGCGGCGAAGTCGGTCTGGCTCAGCTCGACCTCCTCGACCTTCGCATAGTCGAGCCCGGCGTGCTCGAACGCGGCCTTGAGGATGTAGTCGCCGGTGGCGCCCTTCTTGTCGATGCCGACGCGCTTGCCGTACAGGTCCTTGAGGCTGGTCACGCCGGAGCCGGGGGCGGCGACGAGGCCCTGCGAGTCGCCGTCGTAGTACTCGATCGCGTACGCCACCCACGGTGCTTTCTGGTCGACGAGGTTGATGAAGTAGCCGGTGCCGGTGCTCGACGTGTCGGCCTTGCCGGCGAGGATCACCTTGTAGGCGTCGTCCGGTGGGTTGAACGGGCCGGAGAACTCGGCCTTGTACGGCTCCATCGTGGACTTGACGAAGCTTTCGTCCTTGATGGTCGTCAGGTAGTTCGCGGTCGACAGGTACGCGATGCGGATCGTGTCCGTGTCGGCCTTGCCGGAGCCCTGCGACGAGGCGCCGCAGGCGGCGAGCGAGACGACGGCCGCGGCGGCGCACACGGCGGTCAGGGCGCGGCGGACGGCGGCGCGCACGCCTGCGCGGCGTGCGGTGGGGTGGTTGTCGATGATGGTCATGATGGTCCTTCCTTTTCTTCTTCTTGTTTGCGGTTGTGCGGAGGCGGTTCCGCCGGACGTGCCGGACGTGCGTCAGGCCGCGCGGCGCCTCCATGGCGTCAGCGCCTTCTCCAGCGCGCCGACGAGCGCCTCGGAGCCGAGGCCGAGCAGCGCGTACAGCACGATGCACAGCACCATCTGGTCGGTGCGGGAGAACTGCTGGGCGCGCGAGAGGATGTAGCCGATGCCGACGGTGGAGTTCACCGTCTCGCAGGTGACGAGTGCGATCCACGCCACGGTGATCGCGAATCTGAGGCCCGTCATGAAGCTCGGCAGGGCGCCGCGGAACAGGATGCGGCGGAAGACGAGCGCGCGCGGCAGATGATAGGCGCGGGCCAGTTCGAGCAGCTTCGGGTCGAGGCCGCGGATGCCGTCGCGCAGGTTCACGTAGATGAGGCCGAACACGCCCACGGCGATGAGCGCCACCTTCATCGTTTCGTCGATGCCGAGCCAGATGATCAGCAGCGGCGAGAGCGCGGGGAACGGGATGGCGCGCAGCATGTGCACCGGCTTGTCGATGACGGCGAAGCCGAGCCTCGTCGCGCCGGTGAGCACCGCGGCCGGTACGGCCAGCGCGATGCCCAGCGCCAGTCCGAGGAGCACGCGCACCAGGCTCATGCCGATCGACGGCCACAGCAGCCCCTCGGCCGCGAGGTCGTTCCACGCGGCGGCGACCTCCGCCGGCGACGGCAACGGCCGCGTGTCCGCGGGGGAGAGGGTGGCGCAATACCACCATATGCAGAGGGCGGCCGTCGAGGCCCAGACGCCGCAACCCCTCAGCACGTGCGCCGCTCCGCCCGGGCGCCGGGTCCGCTGGCTCGCGAACCCCGCCTCGGCGGACGCCGTCCCCGGGATGGAAGCGGGTATGGCTTCGCCCCGGATGGTGTGCTGATGGATGGTCGGCGACCGATGGTCTGACGGACACACGGACGAATCGTGCATCTGACATTTCCTTCGTTAGTGCTAACTACATCAGGTTCGACGAGTATGATCTCAGCCCAGCCGACCCGCTTTCGCGTCACTTCCGCGCGGCGGTCCAGCATGTTTGAGGCGTTCGGCCCGGGCACCCCGTGTCGTCCACCATTGGAACTCACATGTTGGACAACGTCGCGCCGTCCGCCCGGACGCGCGCCGGAACGCCCTCGTCCCGCGGGACACGGTCCGTCCGCGGCAGCCGCGGACCGAAGGGTGGACGGCGGGTGTACGCTGGGTGTCCGACAGGTCGCCTTCCGTTCACATACAACGATTGTGAGCGCTCACAACACGCGTGCGGACGGTCTTGCGTGTAGTCCATCAATCACACTATCCTTGACAACGTCATCACAACCCAACGTTTGAAGGAGTAGTTGTGGCAGTAATTGAAAGCGTGTACGCGCGTCAGATTCTCGATTCCCGCGGCAACCCGACCGTCCAGGTCGTTCTGGACACCGAAGACGGCGCCCGTGGTCTGGGCCTGGTCCCGTCCGGCGCCTCCACCGGCGAGGCCGAGGCCTGGGAGCGTCGTGACGGCGACAAGTCCGTCTACGGCGGCAAGGGCGTCCTCAACGCGGTCAAGGCCGTCAACGAGGAGATCGCCCCGAAGGTCATCGGCATGGACGCTTCCGACCAGCGCGCCCTCGACGACCTGATGATCGAGCTCGACGGCACCCCGAACAAGGGCCGCCTCGGCGCCAACGCCATCCTGGGCGTCTCCCTGGCCGCCCTGTACGCCGCCGCCGAGTCCGCCGACGAGCCGCTGTACCGCTACATCGGCGGCACCAACGGCCACATCCTGCCGGTTCCGAACATGAACATCATGAACGGCGGCGCCCACGCGGACTTCGCCACCGACATCCAGGAGTACATGATCTCCCCGTACGGCTTCGACACCTACTCCGAGGCCCTGCAGGCCGGCGTCGAGGTCTACCACACCCTCAAGAACGTCCTGAAGAAGGAAGGCCTGAACACCGGCCTCGGCGACGAGGGCGGCTTCGCTCCGAAGATGAAGTCCAACAAGGACTCCCTGAACTACATCATGGACGCCATCTCCGCCGCCGGCTACGAGCCGGGCAAGCAGATCGGCATCTCCCTCGACGTCGCCTCCTCCGAGTTCTACAACAAGGAGACCGGCAAGTACCACTTCGAGGGCGACGAGCGTGACTCCCAGTACATGCTCGACTTCTACGAGCAGCTCATCGAGGAGTACCCGATCGTCTCCATCGAGGATCCGTTCAACGAGGAGGGCTGGGAAGACTGGACCGCCATCACCAAGCTGCTGGGCGACCGCCTGCAGTTCGTCGGCGACGATCTGCTCGTGACCAACCCGGCCCGCCTGGCCAAGGCCATCGAGCTCGGCGCCGCCAACTCCCTGCTGGTCAAGCTCAACCAGATCGGCACCGTCACCGAGACCCTCGACGCCATCGAGCTGGCCACCGCCAACGGCTACACCTCCATGGTCTCCCACCGCTCCGGCGAGACCCCGGACACCACCATCTCCGACCTGGCCGTCGCCAAGAACACCCGCCAGATCAAGACCGGTGCCCCGGCCCGTGGCGAGCGCGTCGCCAAGTACAACCGCCTGCTCGAGATCGAGGAGGAGCTCGGCTCCACCGCGAAGTACGCCGGCTACAGCGCCTTCAAGGCCTGCAAGAAGTACATCGGCAAGTGAGTCCGCTAGGCCATAGACCGTCCGGACCCTGCGCCGGCCGGCCGGCCTGACGATTCCGATACCCGCCGCGTTCCGTCGAACGCGGCGGGTATTTTGTTGTCCCATGAGCACACGGAACCGGGGTACGCGGACGGAAGACCGATCGTCGAGCACGAAGAGGCGCAGGCGCTCCGGCACCTCCGGACCCATCGCGTTCTTCATCTCCCTGTTCATCGTGGCCGTCGGGCTTATCCAACTCGTCTCCACGTTCAACACCTACGCCACCGACCTCGCCCACCTCAACAGCCTCAAACGCGAGGAGGCGGCGCTCGTCGCCAAGAAGCAGGACCTCGAGAACGACATCTCCCGCTGGGACGACAAGAACTACGTGGCCGCGCAGGCGCGCGAACGTCTCGGATTCGTGTTCCCCGGCGAGCAATCCGTCCACGTGCTCAACCCGCAGGCCGTCACCGGCGACGCCGACGGCGCCGAGACGCAGGACGCGCAGGACTCGCAGAACGACGACACGTCCAACCAGCTGCCTTGGTACAGTGAGCTTTCGTACGCCTTCAAGAAGGCCGACCAGCCCGTCAAGACGGGGGCCGGCGGCACCACGACGAAGAAGGGCACCACGCAGCAGGACGGCACCGCAGGCAGCGCCTCGGAGTCCGACGGCACCGACAAGGAAGGACAGCAGTGACCACCATCGACCCCGCAGCACTGGCGGAACGCATCCTCGCGCAACCGGCGAGCGAGGAGGACATCGCCATCGTCGAACGGCAGCTGGGACGATACCCGCGCGGCATCCTCGCCGTGGGGGCGCGCTGCGTGTGCGGCAGGCCCCTCGCCGTCGTCACGCGCCCCGTCCTGCCCGGCGGCGTCCCGTTCCCCACCACCTGCTACCTCACCAGCCCGGAGGCGGTCAAGGCCGCGTCCCACGTGGAGGCCGAAGGCGCCATGCGCGACTACACCGAACTCGTCGAACATGACGAGGACGTCAAGGCCGCGTATGGGCGCGCCCACGAGCTCTACCTCGCGTTCCGCCATGAGATCGCGGTCCGCGTCAAGGACTCCGAGGAGCACATCGAAGGCACCTCCGCCGGAGGCATGCCCGTACGCGTCAAATGCCTGCACGCGCTCATCGCCCAGTCGCTGGTGATGGGACCGGGCGCCAACCCCATCGGCGACATGGTCCTCGAGCGCGTCAAGGACGAATTCGATCCGGCCGTATGCCGGTGCACCGTGGCGTAGGACGCGCCGGAACGGTGCAGGGGCCGCGGACGGAGACCGTCCGGCAGGCAGGGAAACCAGACAAGGAGCCAACATCATGGGCAACACGGTGACCGTCGCGGGCGTGGACTGCGGCACCAACTCGATCCGACTCAAGATCGCACGCGTCGACGAACACGGCATGACCGAGATCGTGCCGCGCCAGCTGCGTGTCATCCGGCTCGGCCAGGACGTCGACAAGACCCACCGGTTCGCGTCGGAGGCGCTCGACCGCGCCTACGAGGCCGCGCGCGAATTCGCCGGCATACTCGCCGAGCATCCCGTCGACGGCATCCGGTTCGTCGCCACGTCCGCCACGCGCGACGCGGAGAACCGCGAGGAGTTCGAGGACGGCATCGAACGCATCCTCGGCGTCCGGCCCGAAGTCATCCCCGGCACCGAGGAGGCCGACCTGAGCTTCCTCGGCGCCACCAGCGTGGTGGACCGCGGCAGCCTGCCCGCCCCCTACCTCGTGGTGGACCTCGGCGGCGGCTCCACCGAACTCGTGCTCGGCGGCGACGGCGTGGACACGCCCGCCACCAAGGTGACGGCCGCATACTCCATGAACATCGGCTCCGTGCGTATGACCGAACGCCACCTCAGGCACGACCCGCCCACCGAGGAGGAGATCGCCGAGGCCGTCGCGGACATCGACGCGCACATCGACGAGGCGTTCCGCACCGTGCCCGCCGGCAGGACGCGCACCATCATCGGCGTGTCCGGCACCGTCACCACCATGACCGCCCTCGCCCTCGGCCTGACCGAATACGACCACACCGTCGTCGACGGCCACCGGCTGTCCATCGCCGAGGCCGTCGCCGTCGACGACCGGTTCCTCCGGATGACCCGCGAGGAGCGCCGCGCCTACAAGACCATCCATCCGGGCCGCATCGACGTGGTCGGCGGCGGCGCGCTCGTCTGGAACCGTGTGCTCGCCAAGGTGAGCGAAGCGGCGAAATGCACCCACGGCGGCGTCATCGACTCGTACGTGGCCAGCGAGCACGGTCTGCTCGACGGCATCGTCCTCGACTACGGCCGGCGCCTGCTCGCTGCGCGGGCCGGCGCGGAGTCCCGCGCATAGTACAATGGGACGGCCGGGCGACCGGCAGGCCCCCGTGGCGGAATCGGTAGACGCAGTCGACTTAAAATCGATCGCCAAGGCGTGCGGGTTCGAGTCCCGCCGGGGGCACTTCATCACCCGGCTTCACGAAATATCGTGGGCCGGGTTTTGTATTTTCGACGATAGGCGATGTTGCGATTGCGTTGGAATCATGCGGCTGTTGGGTGGCGGCCCGGGAGCGGCACGGGACGCGGCGCAGGAAGCGAAGACGGAGCGCATGGCTCGGGGCCGCGTTCCCACGCCGATGAAGGAGAGTATGTCGAACAGCCCCGCCTGGAGCATTCTCTCCTGAAGCGGGGTGGCGTGTTAGTGGAGTAGCCGGTGCAGTACCGCCGCGAGGCCGTTGTTGTCGACGTTTGGCGCGGTCATGTCGGCGACTGATTTGACGGCCTCGGTGCCGTTGCCCATCGCCACGCCGATGTCGGCGGTCTGGATCATCTCAAGGTCATTGTCACTGTCGCCGATGGCGATCGTGTCGGACAGTGGAACTCCGAGCCGTTGAGAGACTTTCATGAGCGCCGTGCCCTTGTCTACTCCGGGGATGAGGATCTCGCCGTTGTCGTCGCTGGAAGCGTTGATTGATCCGTGGATAATGGTCGCGTAGTCAGCGAGCTCGCGACGCACGTCTTCCACGGTAAGACTGCCGTTCTCGGGGACGTAGAACGTTCCTTTGCGGACTGGAGGTAGAGTGGCAGAATGGTCGGTGATGGTGTGCCAGGAGTCGCGCATCTGCGGATGTCGCAGCAGTTTGCGCCAGATGCCAAGCCGGTGCAGGTAGCGTTCGGTGGCGTGCATGCCGTCGGGGCAGTGCCAGGCATACGGCATGGAGTGCGCGATGAAGAACGAGGTCGCCGCGCGGACGGATTCAGCGGGCATGCGCTCGTCGATGATGGTCTCACCGTTGAGTTCGGCACATGCTCCGCCGTCGGATACGATGCCGTCGAACCCAAGTGCGAGCACCGGCGGATCGATGTCCAGCGCCGCACGGCCCGAACAGATGAACAGCCGGTGCCCGGCCTGTTGCGCTCGGCGGCACTCCTCTCGTGCGGAATCGGGAATGCGGTGGCTGCTGTCCAGCAGTGTGCCGTCGATATCTATGAACACTAGCGTGGGATTTCTCATGCGCGTACTCTCCTATGGAATGTCGACATCAGCGTCTGAACTGTAGTTGGTGTTCCTAAGAATAATTCATTCGAATGAATCATGCAATTGTGGGTGATGGATGTGTCTGTAATTCGAATGAATATGAGTCATGCGATAATATGGATTATATGTGCTGCGGCGATGTGGCGCGGCTGAATGATGCGATTTCGGAGGGCATGTCATATGAAGTACCGTGAACTGGCGAAGATTCTCAAGGTGGAGATCGACAAGGGCAAATACCGCGACACGGGAAAGCTGCCCACCGAGCCCGAGCTCATGGAGCGGTTCGGCGCGACCCGGTACTGCGTGCGTAACGCCATTGCCATGTTGGTCGAGCTTGGTGATGTGTATCCGGTGCAGGGCAGCGGCATGTTCGTCCGGGAGAACAGGCGTGAGGGCTGCCTCAATATCAACGGCACGAGAGGCATGACTTCGGAGTTTCCCGGCCATTCCGTGTCCTCCAAGCTGATCAAGCTGGAGCAGCGCGAGGCGGGCGCGGATTCCGCGCGCCTCAAGTGCGCCGTCGACGCCAAAGTCTATAGCGTCTCGCGCCTGCGTCTGTTGGATGACGAACCGTTCGCCATCGAGTACGCCCTGTATCTCAAGGAGTTCGTGCCGTATCTCAGCGAGGAGATCGCCAGTGGCTCCATTTACGCGTACATTCGCGAGGATCTGGGGCTGAGTACGGGATTTGCAGACAAGCTGATATACGCGCGAGAGCTGGATCATGGTCGGGCCGACCTTCTTGGCCTGTCGGCGGGGGATCCCGCCCTGGTGGTCGAGGACGACGCCTATCTGGCCAGCGGCCGCATGTTCAACGCCGGCACGGTCTACTACCACTATAAGAAGGCCACGTTTTTTAATTTCGCCGACCTGAAGTAGTCCCTTATATGCGTGAGGCGGCGTCGCCGGTGGTGGGAGGCGCCGCTTCACGGTATTCCCTCGGGGAGGCGACACGCCGTATCCAAAAATCATTCGAATGAATTTGACACAGACGAATGAAACTCGTATATTGTAGTCAAGTCATTCGGATTATGCCTATTCATTCGAATGACTTGATACTGAACAAGAGAAATCGGGCCGGCAACAAGGATGCCGGCCGGGGACATCAACCAGTCCAAAGGAGGACGAGAATGAAGGAGTTCGGCAACAAACTGCTCAACGGCTTCATGAAATTCGCGACGACCAAAGCGGTCACCGCTCTGAAGGACGGCTTCGTGCTCACGATGCCGGCCACCCTGGTGGGATCGCTGTTCCTGCTGCTCGCGAACCTGCCGTTCGAGGGCTACACGGACTTCATGAACAACCTGCTCACCGACAAATGGAACATCGGCCTGAACCAGGTGTCCGCCGGAACATTCAATATCCTGGCCGTCATCATCGCGGTCGGCATCGGCTACGCATACGCGCGCAACGAGAAGGAAGACGGCATCTCCTCCGGTCTGCTGGCCTTGGTCGCCTTCTTCATCCTCTCGCCGTCCTCGGTGAGCATCGACCACAGCACCGTCGACGCGATCAAGGAGGGCACCACCGCCTCCGTGTCCGGCGCGATCTCCACCTCATGGACCGGCGGCAACGGCGTGATCACCGCCATCATCGTCGGCCTGCTGTCCGGCCTGGTGTTCGTCAAGTGCATGAAGCACAACCTCAAGATCAAACTGCCCGACTCCGTGCCCGAAGGCGTGTCCAACGCGTTCTCCGCCATGATCCCCGGCTTCTTCGTGGTGCTCGGCTCCGCCGTCATCTACCACCTGTGCCAGCTGTTCGGCGGCGTGAGCTTCACCGAACTCATCTTCAAGATCCTGCAGACCCCGATGCAGAACCTCACCGACAACTGGGCCGGCGCGATCATCATCACCCTGCTCATCTCAATCCTCTTCTGGTGCGGCATCCACGGCCCGAACGTCGTCATGGGCATCATGGCCCCGCTGCTGACCGCCAACTCCGTGGCCAACCAGGCCCTCATGGATGCCGGCAAGGCCGTGACCACCGCCGACGGCGGCCACATCCTCACCCCGCAGATCGTCGACTGCTTCGTCAAGTTCGGCGGCACCGGCATCACCCTCGGCCTGCTCATCGCCGGCCTGATCGTGGCCAAGTCCAGCCAGATGAAGGAAATGTCGAAGCTGTCCGTCGTGCCCGGCCTGTTCAACATCAACGAGCCGGTTATCTTCGGCCTGCCGATCGTGTTCAACCCGTTCTTCCTGATCCCGTTCATCGTCGTCCCGCTGATCGCCATGATCATCACCTACGGCGCGATGTACATCGGCTTCCTGCCCCCGTTCGGCGCCGTCCAGGTGCCGTGGACCACCCCGGTGATCATCTCCGGCTTCCTGCTGGGCGGCTGGAAGGCCGCGCTCATCCAGCTCATCATCCTCGTGATCTCCGTGGTCGTCTACCTGCCGTTCGTCAAGAAGCAGGACCAGGCGTGGGTCGCCGAACAGGCCGCCAACGACGCCGACATCGAGACTGCCGCCGCCGCGGCCAAGGCCTGAGCCGCCGCACCGAACGGCCCGACTCTTCCGATCGGCAATGATCGGATGACATGGGAGCCCGGTACGAGCAACCACCCTTGCCGGGCTCCCTCCTTATCAACACTTAAATAACACCCATAACAACCAACCGCCCCACGATCGGTATGGGGCCCACTGAAAGGAAAACACCATGAAGATCGTACTGTGCTGCAACGCCGGAATGTCCACCAGCATGCTGGTCAAGAAGATGCGCGCCGCCGCCGAGGCCAAGGGCATCGAGGCCGAGATCGACGCCTACCCGATCTCCGAGGTCGAGGAGAAGGCCGCGAACGCCGACGCCGTGCTGCTCGGCCCGCAGGTACGCTACGAGCTCGACCACGTCAAGAAGCTACTGCCCGGCAAGCCGGTCGAGGCCATCAACCCGCAGGACTACGGCATGGTGCGCGGCGACAAGGTGCTCGACCACGCCATTGCCATCGCCTCCAAGTAACCGACACCAAACAGACAGACAACACAACCAAACGAACGAACCAAGGGTGGTAACAATGGCAGAAGACAACAAGGACTTCGACTGGGAGACCCTCTGCTTCCAGATGATCACGGCCGCGGGAAGCGCCAAATCCGACTACATCGAAGCATTGCAGGCGGCCAAGGCCGGCAAATACGACAAGGCCGATGAGCTCATCAAGAGCGGCGACCAGAGCTTCGCGACCGGCCACGACCTGCACACCAACCTCGTGCAGCGCGAGGCATCCGGCGAGAAGATCGAGGTCAGCCTGCTCATGACGCACGTCGAGGACCAGATGATGGCCGCGGAGACCGTCAAACTGCTGGTCAACGAGCTCATCGCGCTGTACAAGAAGATCAACTGACCCATACGACTATCAGGAAAAGGAACACAACATGGGTTTCCCAAGCAACTTTCTGTGGGGCGGCGCAGTGGCCGCCCACCAGCTCGAAGGTGCATGGAACGAAGACGGCAAGGGCGTGTCCATCGCCGACGTGATGACCGCGGGCGCGCACGGCGTGCCCCGACAAATCACCGATAGCGTCGAGACCGGCAAGATCTACCCGAACCACTGGGGCAACGACTACTACCACCGCTTCCGCGGCGACGACTCGTTGTTCCAGGAGATGGGCTTCAAATGCTTCCGCACCTCCATCGCCTGGTCGCGCATCTTCCCTAACGGCGAGGAGGACGAGCCCAACGAGGCCGGACTGAAGTTCTACGACGACCTGTTCGACGACCTCAAGGCCAAGGGCATGGAGCCAGTAGTGACGCTCTCCCACTTCGAGATGCCGTTGAACCTGAGCCTTAAATACGGCGGGTTCACTGATCGCAGGCTCATCGACCTGTTCGTCAAGTTCGCGCTCACCGTCATGGAACGGTACAAGAACAAGGTGAAGTACTGGCTGACCTTCAACGAGGTCAACAACCAGATGAACCTCGACAACCCGATTTTCGCCTACACCGACTCCGGTATCCGGTTCTCCGAGACGGACACAATCCATGACCGCAAACGCAAGGTCTGGCAGGCCGTGCACAACGAGTTCGTCGCCAGCGCCTTGGTCGTCAAGCGCGGCCACGAGATCAACCCCGACTTCCGGATCGGATGCATGCTGGCCATCGTGCCGATCTACCCGGCCACCTGCAACCCCGATGACGTGATGCGCGCCGAAGTCGCCATGCGCGACCGGCTCGTGTTCGGCGACGTGTACGTCAACGGCGAATACCCGAACTACGCAAGGAACATGTGGGCCCGCGAGGACATCACCCCTCACATGGAGCCGGGAGACGAGAAGGCCATCGCCGAAGGCACGGTCGACTTCATCTCCATCAGCTATTACATGTCGATGGCCTTGTCCGCCGACGACTCCACCCCCGGCGACTTCGACTCCGGCATCGCCGGCGTGGTGCGCAACACGTACATCCCCGCCACCAAATGGGGCTGGCAGATCGACCCCGTCGGCCTGCGCTACGCGCTGAGCGTCCTGTATGAACGCTACCGCAAGCCGATCTTCATCGTGGAGAACGGCTACGGCGCATACGACACCGTCAACCCGGATGGCACCATCGACGACGACGACCGCATCGACTACCTGCGCGCCCACATCGAACAGGTCGGCAAGGCCATCGACCTCGACGGCGTGGAGGTCATGGGCTACACCGTGTGGGGCTGCATCGACGTGGTCAGCTTCGGCACCGGCGAATTCAAGAAACGCTACGGATTGATCTACGTCGACGCCGACGACGAAGGCCATGGCACCTTCGAACGCCGCCGCAAGAAATCCTTCGGCTGGTACCAGAAGGTCATCGCCACCAACGGCGAACAACTATAAAACGCATAAGGAGCAATATCATGTCTCAGGAATTCACGTTTACCGTATCCGACCCCGAGGGCATGCACGCCCGCCCCGCAGGCTTGCTGGTCGCCAAGGCCCAGGAATACCAGTCGAGCATCATCGTCGCCCGTAACGGCAAGTCCGTGGACGCCAAGCGCATCTTCGGCGTCATGGGACTCGGCGTCAAGCAGGGCGACGAGGTCACCGTCAAGGTGCAGGGCAACGACGAGGTCAAGGCCGCCGCCGAATTCGAGCGGTTCCTCAAGGCGAACCTGTGATGAGAACGATACAAGGCACCGGCGTCTCCTCCGGCATCGCCATCGGCGCGATCCGCGTGCTCGACACCGTCGACCACACCGTGGAACGCCGCGTGGTCGACGACCCGAAGGTCGAAGTGGAACGCTTCCGTGCGGCCCGCGACACGGCCGTCAACCAGCTCAAGCAGCTGCGCAACAGGACCGCCGCCGAATTCGGCGAAGGCAAGGCCGAACTGTTCGACACCCACCAGCTCATGCTCCAGGACCCGGACTACGTGGAAAGCATCGAGGACCTGATCACATCAAGCAAGGTGAACGCCGAGTTCGCGGTCAACAGCACCGCCGAACAGTTCGCCGCCATGTTCGCCGCGATGGACAACTCCTACATGCAGGCGCGCGCTGCCGACGTCAAGGATGTTTCCCGCCGCGTGATCAACGTGCTCGAAGGACGTCGCGGCGGCACCGCGGCAGACACAGACGGCGATAGCCACATCATCATCGCCGAGGACCTGGCCCCCAGCGAGACCGTGCAGCTCGACCGTGCCAAGGTTTTGGGCTTCGTGACCGCCAAGGGCTCAGCGAACTCGCACACCGCGATTCTGGCCCGCACGATGGGTCTGCCCGCCATCATCGGCATCGGCGACGCCTTCGACCCGGACGACGACGGCCACACCGCCGTGATTGACGGTACCAGCGGCCTGGTGTTCATCGACCCGGACGAAGCCACGCTGACCGAATACCGAGACAAGAAAGCCAAGTACGAGGAACACCTGCGCCTCCTGCAGGAACTCAAGGGCAAGCCCACCGAAACCAAGTCCGGCCAGCGGGTTCGCCTGTACGCCAACATCGGCCGCCCCTCGGATGTGACCGCCGTATTGGCCAACGACGCCGAGGGCATCGGCCTGTTCCGCAGCGAGTTCCTGTATCTGGAGAGCGAGGACTACCCGACCGAGGAGTTCCAGTTCGAGGCGTACCGGGAAGTCGCGCAGAAGATGGGCGACCGGCTCGTCGTCATCCGCACGCTCGACATCGGCGCGGACAAGCAGGTCGGCTATTTCAACCTGGAGCACGAGGACAACCCGGCCCTCGGCTACCGCGCCATCCGCATCTGCCTGACCCGTCCGGAGATCTTCAAGGTCCAGCTGCGCGCCCTGCTGCGAGCCTCGGTGTACGGCAACATCGCCATCATGCTGCCCATGATCACCTCGGTCCAAGAAGTGCGCGACGCCAAGAAGATTCTCGCCGAGGTCAAGAGCGAGCTGCGCGGCGAGCACGTCGACTTCAACGAGCACATTCAGGTCGGCATCATGATCGAGACGCCTGCCTCGGTCATCATGGCCGACGAACTGGCCGCCGAGGTCGACTTCTTCTCCATCGGCACCAATGACCTGACCCAGTACACGCTGGCCTGCGACCGGCAGAACCCGAACCTCGGACGGTTCGCCGACCCGCACTCGCCCGCCGTGCTGCGCATGATCCGCATGGCCACCGAGGCCGCGCATCGTCACGGCATCTGGTGCGGCATCTGCGGCGAACTCGGCGCGGACCTGGAACTGACCGACACGTTCCTCGAAATCGGACTCGACGAACTGTCCGTCTCGCCCACCAGCGTCCTACCCCTGCGCAACGCCATCCGCAACTACTGAGCATCAATACTGGTCAGCATATTAGGGCCGCCAAAGGAACGCGGGACGGACGGACTATGTGCCGCCGCCCCGCGTTTTGCATATAAGGAAATTCTGACAATGCGAACAAAGACAACAGCATACGGCATCGCCGGAGCCATAGCGCTGGCGTTGCTGGCTGGAAGCACGACTTGCATCGCCCACGCCGATTCGAAGCCAGCGGATGCAGCCCCATCCACCGATTCCAACGTGGCCACCTACGCGGGCAACGACATGATCATCGGAGGAACACAGGATTCATCAGGCAAACCGGCCATGGGGTACGCCGCCGAGGCCGAAGGACTCACGGTAGTGAACAGGAACCTGTATGCCAATTCCGGCAACGCCTGGGGCTTCACCCTGGGAGAAGTGGCACTCGGCTCCGGCGTGGCACCGGAACGCAATGCCACCGTCATCGCCGTCGGCGGAGACTCCAAGGCATGGTCCACGCCGTTGCAGTCGATCGGCAATGGCCAATACGGCGGAGAAAACCCGGACATACTCGAACCGATGGAGCCTTGGTACCAGAGGCAGCCGTCATTGCGCGTCTCCCTGGACTCGGACCAGCAACCCGTCGTACCCGGCACGCAGGTCACGAAAAGCGGCGCGCCGTTGACGGTGAACGGCATCGACTACACCAATTTCAATCCTTCCGCGATGTCGGAGGATTATGCCCAGTGGAAGTCCACGGACAGCTCCACGGTGACTAAGGTTAATGGCGCGAACGTTTCCCCAGCCCCCGTCGATAACGCCTACGCGGTCTACGGCTACGACGAGCCGCGCGACGGGGACGAATCATGGACCGGCAATAATGGCGCACAGCGTCGCAAGACCACTTTGAAGCTCGACAAGGAGATGAACGTCACCCTCACCGGGGACGGCACTTCCCGCCAGCAAGTGTTCGAAATCGATTGGACGTCCATCCTCGCCGCATTCGCAAACGGCGGCTACACCGGCATCGACTTCACCTTCCGCAACATCCCGGACAGCGCCTCGGTGCTGGTGAACGCCAAGGACGCCACGGCGGCGACCATACCGGTCGGCTGGCGCGTGTGGTGGAACAACGGCACCGATCCCAAGAATGATGTGCAGGTGGCGGAACAATACTGGAACGATGATTCCGTGACTCCCAATCACGCGGCCCTACGCCACGCGGCATCAAGCGTGATGTGGAACTTCAAGGACGGTGTGACATTGTCCAACAGCGGCACCGTCAATACCGTTGAAGGAAAAGCCATCACCGGCGACGCCGCCGCCGGCTGGATCGGCAGCATCATCACGCCGGAAACCATCACCGCCCAAGTGACGACCAACGGACGCATGTACGCGGGGCGGGATATCTTCCTGTATCAGCCGGTGGCCAGTGAAACCGGCCTCGGCCTGGAACGCCACAACTACCCTTGGAACGGCGACCAGGCCACCGCTCCGAAAGGCGACGGCACCCTGACCTGGACGAAAGTAGGCTCCGATAATGAGAGCAAGCCACTCGCCGGCTCGCAATGGCAATTGACGGCGGACAACAACTACAGCCAGACCATCGACGACAACACCGGCGAGACCGGCTACCGGGGATTGGACGGCAACCCGCATCCGGGCGAGTTCACCGTGGAACATCTGGCATACGGCACCTACACGCTGAAAGAGACCAAAGCCCCCGACGGCTATGAGCTGAACGATGCAAGCTATAGCGTCACGATTACCGCGAACGCCAAGAGCCCGGTGTTCAACAATGGCGAAGCCATCGTGAACCAGCAGACGCCGCCCCCGGCCCCGCCAACGCCGGCGACCTTCACCCTCAAGGCGACGAAACGATTCGTTGACGCCGACGGCAATCCCATAGCGCTGCAGGAGGGACGGTTCTCGTTCCAGCTCAAGGACAAGGACGGCCAGGTCGTCAGCACCGCGAAAAACACCGCCGACGGGTCGGTGACCTTTGATGCGCTCACATTCGACAAGACAGGTGTTTATACCTACACGGTTTGCGAGGTCAACGATGCGCAGCAGGGCGTGGAATACGATCCCAACACCCACCATGTCATCGTGACCGTCACGGAAACCGCAGACGGACGCGAACTGAACGCGACAATCACGCTCGACGGCTCGAACTACACGGACGATTCGCTGACATTCCGCAACAAGCGGACCCCGACGGTGGCCGCCCTGCCCCTCACCGGTTCGGTGACTGGCATGAGCATGCTGGCAGCGTCGACACTGTTCGCCGTCGCCTCCGGACTCATGCTGCTGGCGACAATCCTCCGCAGCAGAAAGACGCGATGATTCGCATTCGGGATGCCGTACCGGCACGCACGAGAGACGAGAACGGGACGTCCGGGCGGCATACGCGCCCCGACCACAGTTTTCACAACCAACGAACACCACAAGGAGACAAACAACATGGAAACGCTCGGCATTGATATCGGCGGCACAAAGATCGCCGGAGGCATCTGCGACGAGGAAGGCAACATCCGCTGCCTGCAGCGCGTGCCCACACCGGAGGATGCCGCCGACATCAACGCCGTCGTGGCCGACATCTACCAACGGTGCAAAAACGAGGGCGACATCAGGTCCATCGGCATCTCGGCTGCCGGCAACGTGGCATCCGACCGACGCACCGTCAGCTTCGCGGCGAACCTGCCGGCATGGAACCAGTACCCGCTTGCTGATGCCATCGAAGATTTGATCGGAGACGGGGTCAAGGTGGTCGTCGAGAACGACGCCAACGCCGCCGGATGGGGAGAATACCGCTTCGGCGCCGGCCGTGACTCCCAGGACATGATCATGATCACCGTGGGCACCGGTGTCGGCGGCGCCATCATCGTCGACGGCCACCTAGCCAGGGGCGCGTTCGGCATGGCCGGTGAGATCGGCCACATGGTCATGGTCCCCGACGGCGAAGCCTGCGGATGCGGCCTGTTCGGTTGCGCGGAGCAATACGCCTCCGGTTCGGCGTTGGAACGGTTCGCATGGTCGGCCGCCAGGCGCCTACCTAACCAATCACAGCACCTGCTCGAAGCATGCGAATACGACCGCAGCAAACTCATCGGCCCCATGGTGCGTGATGCCGCCCAACAGGGGGACCCCACCGCCACCGAAGCGTTCGAACGCCTAGGCGACTGGCTCGGCCGGCTCATGGCCAACCTGTCTGCCGTGCTGGATCCCGACACCTTCGTCATCGGCGGAGGCGTGGCCGAAGTCGGCAGCATGCTGCTCGGCCCCGCCAGCACCGCATTCAACCGATGCCTACAGGCCAGCATGTACCGCCAGCACGCCAACATCCTGGAAGCCAAGGCCGGCGGCAAGGCAGGCATTATCGGAGCTGCCGATCTGGCGAGAGTCGACTAGATGACCAATACTCACGGGAACCGTTTTCGGCCGGTACTCTACGATAAGCGTGGAGTACCGGCCGTCTTCATATCCGCAGCCACGACGGTTGTTGTACTCGTGACCTGTATTGTCGGTGCCTGGCATTCCGCGACGCAAACGACCGCGCAACTGCAGTGCCTGCTGTGAAATATTGTCAGTCGCTTGCGTGACATCCGCCCAAATTTCATTCGAATGAATTTTGACTTTCCGGTCGCTTTGCGATAAAGTGGCACTATTCATGCGAATGTTTTAATTTCATGCGCATGAAAGGCGTGTCATAGTGAGACGACGAAACGCATCCGCACATTGGAGTGTTTCAACGGCGACGTGTTCGTGACTCGCAATGGAAAACAGGAAGTTCGAAGGAGAATGATGAAACAACGAAGGCGAATCGGCCTCGCATTGACGGGACTTGCGGTCTCGATGGCCATGCTGGTCCCAATGAATGCCGCGTTGGCGGCCGATACTGGCATCGTCATCCGTAACAGCGGAGTCCAGGTCACGATGTCCTCGACGGAACACTCGCAGGAGTCAGGCTGGTTCTGGAACCTGACGGATAAGAACGCATCCAAACCCAACTGGACAGTCAGCAATGCAGTATCGGCCAAGGATGCCATCGACCTGACCAACGTCACCGATACCACCGATGAGAACATCACCGACATCTCAGTGGACGACACGAAAACCTATCAGACCATCACCGGCATCGGTACCTCCGTGGATGGTTCCACCGTGGGCAACTGGTGGAAAATGAGCGAATCCAGGCGCGCTGAATTCATCAGGACGCTGCTCGACCCGGTCAACGGCATGGGGCTGACCTCGTTCCGACTGACTATCGGCGCCGCCGACTTTACCGACAAGAACTTCTACACCTACTACGACGCCCCGAATGCCACATTGAACGGCGCGGAACCCAATTGGGACGGCGATGGTATCACTGGATTCAGTATTCAGAAGGACCGTGACGAACACATCATCGACTTCGTGCATGCGCTCCAATCCGAAGCCAAGAACCTCGGCGTCGACATCAGCTTCTTCGCCTCACCGTGGAGCCCGCCAGGGTGGATGAAGACCCCGACCAGCTCCAGCGCATCCTATGCGGACAATGATCTGCTGCTCAAGGGTGGTGACTTCAACAGCGACTACACCGACGACTATGCCAAGTACCTGGTGCGTTACATTGAGGAATACCAGAAGGAAGGTATCCCAGTCTCTGCGCTTACATTGCAGAACGAGCCCCTGTTGGGAATCGACTACCCCAGTTGCCACATGACCGGTATGCAGGAAGCCAAGCTCGCCACCGCCATCAAAAGACAGCTCGCCGCCAGCACTGTGTTGAATGATAGTGAGAAACAGGTTCAGGTCTGGGCGTTCGACCACAACTTCGACGGCGCAGACTCCTACGTGAGCGAGATGAAGCAAAGTCCCGAGGACTGGGCCAACGTGGACGGCATAGCCTTCCATCCTTACGGCGGCAACCCCAGCACGATGGGAGCACTGAGCCAGGCCAACCCGGACAAGTCCATCCACCTGACTGAACGCTCCTGGTGGGGCACCACCGGTGCGAACTGGATGGTCGACTGGTTCCGCAACGGCTCGCAGAGCTACAACAGCTGGGTCTCCATGCTCGACAGCGAAGGTAAGACCCATCATTGGGTCGGGACTCCCGATCCCACCACATTCGTGCAGAACGCGAAGAACCCCGATGACGTGATCAACACGCCCGAAGTGAACCTTATCAGCCAGTTCGGCCGGTACATCCGCCCGGGAGACGTGCGCGTGGACAGTATGGCCGGCTCCCCGGACACGCTCACCAATGTGGCGTTCAAGAACCCCAAGACCGGTGAGGTCTCCATGGTGGTCGTCAACCGAACCGACAAGGAACAGAAATTCAAGGTCGTCAACAATGGTGCACAGTTCGTGTCCAGCGTGCCGGCCAAGAACGTCGCCACCTACCGGTGGCAGCCCATCGACCAGACCAAAGTGAAGGACGTGACCGCCGACCTGACCTTGGCCGACGCCACCCTCGACGGCGCCGGCACCAAAAACGACACCGCCATCACCGGGCTCGACAAAACCAGCACCGTGGAATACCTGGTGAACGTGCGCAGAGCCGGCACTTACAAGGTGGTGTACGCCCTCTCCGCCGCGAGCGGTTCTACACGCAACGCGCCAGTCATGCTGTCCTCTGGCGGCAACGAACTCGGCACGGCGCACTACTCGTCCGACAACGCCGCCATCTCCACCGCCCAGACCACGGTGACACTCGGCAAGGGCATCCAGATTCTACGCGTGGCCTTCCCTGAAGGCGGCGTGAACTATGCCGGCATCGCCTTCACCAAGACACAGGACACCGTAAGCATTCCCGGACGACTCGACGCGACGAACTACACCGATCGTGACGGAGTCCGCATCGCCGACGGCAAGGCCGTTGCGATAGCCGATGGCGATCATCTCGATTACGCAGTGAACGTGCAGAAGACCGACACCTATGACGTCATGGTCAGCGGCACCGGCGTGAACGTTTCAGGGAACGATGCAGAAGCCGTCCCCGATGCGGGCGATGCCGGCGCGGACTCCAAGACCGAGACAGGCGGCGATTCCACCCGGCAAGAATCCGGTGACGGAACGCCTGATGAGGATTCATCGAAGAACGGCACGAACCAGAAAGGCGGCAACGCCGCCAATCCCGCCGAGCCTTACATGGACGATGAGTCTGAAGAACCGTCGCGCGACAACGGCTCCACCGTTCACGAATCCGCATACGTCACCACAACCACGGACGTGGTCACCGGGCATGTACGTACCGTAGCCGACACCAACACGGCCGACGTGAGCCTGTACTCCGTGGACGGTAATGGCACGGAGACCAAGCTCGGCGACTACGCCTACGGGACAAAGGCCGCTGTCCAGCTCGCCAAGGGCACCGCCGCCCTGCGCATCAAGCTCGACCGCGCCGCGCAATCGTTCTCGGCGATGGTCATCGGCAACGCCATCACGGCCGAACAGGAGCAACTGACCGAAGGATCGCTCACCGGCAAAAGCGTCACCCTTACACTGGCCGACGGCCAATTCGTCCAGACGTTTGATCCCGCGAAGTGGACGTTCGACAACGCGCCCCACGGCATCGCATACACCGTCGATCGCGTAAACGATACCACGGCGCGCGTCACCTTCACCACGGAATCGGACGTCGACTTCGATAGCGACATGACCGCCATGATGAACGTGGATGCCAGCCAGTACTCCGGTAAGGCAGGCACCGCAATCAGTGTGCCGGTCACGTTCACCGCAGTGAACGATCCCGAATCGCTCTCCGCAGGCGAGATCGGCTACCAGGCCAAATCCGTGGACGTGACCATCACGGGAGGCACCTTCAACGACCACGTCGCCGACGACGGTGTGGTCTCGCTCACCGGCGATATCGCCGCATACGCGACGCTGACAAAAGCCGAACGCAAAGACGCCCACACCATCACCCTTACCCTCGACTGGACCGGGAAAACGCTGTACGGCAGCACCGCCGGCAGCTTGACGGTCGCAGCGAACGGATACGACGACAGCGACGGCCAAGGCGCTTTGTCCGCCGATCTGACCTTCAACGGCACCAACGACATGCCCTCCGGCATTACGGTCGGCGAGCAGGAGGTGACGCTTGGCGGCGAGAACGCCAAGCCATATCGCGGCGTCGAATCGCTGAGCGACAAGCAGAAGAAAGGCGACTATCAGGACTACTACCTGAACGTGACCGAGGAAGGCGACTACACCATCACCTTCGGAGTATGGGACAACGGCGCCGTACCGAACGCCATCAAACTCTCCGGAGGCACCGGTTTCGCCACCGACAACCTCGCCAGCATCTCGCTGCCGAACATGTACAACGGCACCGGCGAATACAAAACGGGCCTGCACCTCAAGGCGGGCGGACAGACGCTGCGCTTCGAGCTCAACGCCGAAGGCGCGAGCCTATGGAACATCCGCATCGCCAAAGCAAACGCGGTGAAGACGAACGCCGATTCCCCGGCTACACTGGCACCCTCAGATGTCATCAACGGTTCCACCGACAAGGCATGGGCCATCCAAGGCTCCAACCCGAGCAACATCGGATGGGGCGAGGTCGACTCCTATCAGGATTACCTGGTGAACGTCGCCAAGACCGGCACGTACGTCATCACCCTCGACGCGGCCACCGGATCCGACGGCGCCGTTGCACACATCCAAACAATCGACGGCTCCACGGCAACCGATCTAACGCAGCTCAACGTGCCGAATACCGGCTGGGACAATTACAAGACGCAGACCGCCACCGTGCAGCTGACCCAGGGCGAACACCGCATCCGCGTGCTCACCAAGGGGACCAGTCTCAACTACCGCAGCCTGAAGCTCACCCTGTCCAAGGCGATAACGCCCATCGCCGTCGGTGGTGACACCGTCTCCCTGAACGAAGACAAGACCTCTGACTCCAACGGTAGCCTCAGCAACAACCAGAAGAACGGCAACTACGCGGAATACACGCTGAACGTCGCCGAGGAAGGCGACTATACGCTGACCTACGGCTTCTGGGTGAACGCCAAAGCCGTGCCGAACGCGATCAGGATCTCCGGCTCCGGATTGGAACCGGTATCGGTGAGCTTGCCGAACACCTGGGATGTGGCGAACACCGGAGAAAGACGTACGCGGATCCGCCTCGTCGCAGGCGAGCAGACGCTGCGCGTGGCACTGACCGCCGATGACGCCAGCATCTGGGATCTGCGACTCACCAAAGTCCATGCCACGGACGTCGGCACTGCAACCGGAACCTCCGGCCAGGTGAGACTCGCCACCGATGCGATCATTGGCGGCTCCGACGACAAGGCCTGGGGTCTGCAAGGAACCGGCAGTACGCGTAACGTCGGATGGGGCGAGGAAAATTCCTACCAAGAGTTCTCCATCAACGCCAAGCAGGGTGGAACCTACCAGTTCAGCCTCAACGCCGCCACCAACGACCAGAGCGCATCGACCGTGATCGAAGAGGTCGCAGCGGACGGCACAATCACCGAACTGGCCGCGCTGGACGTGCCCCAATACGGCTGGGACAGCTACGCCACCACCGGCCTGAAGAAAATCCCACTCACCGCAGGCGAACATCTGCTTCGCATCGTGGCCAAAGGAGGCGCGGTCAACTACCGGTACGTCAATCTCACGCTCCAAAGCGCAGACCAACCCACGCCGCCGACAGTGGACAAGACCCAGCTCAACAAGCTGATCGAACAGGCTCAGAACCGTAAGCCCGCAGACGGTAAGCAGTTCACCGCCGAATCGAAGGCCGCACTGGATGAAGCACTATCCAACGCGCTCAAAGTCTCCGCCGACGGCACGGCCACCCAGCAGACCGTTGACGACGCGGCACGGGTATTGCAGTCCGCGCTCGACGGACTGAAGGAGGAGGACAAGCCCACCAAGCCGACCGTCGACAAGTCCGCGCTCGAAGCACTGGTCGAAAAGGCCGAATCGCTGAAGCCAGATGACGGCAAGCGTTTCACCGCCGCGTCAAAGACGAACCTCGATAAGGCTATTGCCGCCGCGAAGTCCATCCTTGACTCGGATAACGCCACAAAGGAACAGGTCGAGGCAGCAAAATCCGCCCTCCAACAGGCCATCGACGGGCTGGAACAGGAAGTCATTCCGTCCAGCGGCAACGGTGCGTCCTCGGATCGCAAGACGAACACAACGCTGAGCAAGACTGGCGCGGCCATCGGTGTCGCCTTGGCCGTCGCCCTCGTACTCGTTTGCGGTGGCGTGACGCTTCTGCTAGCCAAGCGCGCCCGCAGCCGCCGTCGCTGATAGGGGAACGGGCGCCCGGAGGCCTGTAAGAATGCAGGTCTCCGGGCGTTCCCTTCAGCCGCGGCCATGAGCCGCATCCAAACTCGATATGAATATCCAAACGTTCTATAGATAAGGAACAAGGGATGACCATGCACAACCGTATCCGACGCCGCAACGCAGTGGCGACCACATTGCTTTCGATGGCGATCTCAGCATCGCTGATGTTTGCCGCAGTGCCATTGGCCTCGGCAAACGACGACGGAAACCCGCATCGGAAACCCGCATCTTCACAGGCGGAACCGGCCGCCACCATGGTGACCGCCCGGAACGACCGCGTCGCACGATTACTGGCCTCGATGTCCCTGGAAGATAAAGTCGGTCAGATGATGCAGCCGGACACCCGGCACATCATGCCGCAACAAGCCGCCGAATACCATATCGGCTCCATACTGAGCGGCGGCGGTGCCGCCCCGGAATCAGGCAACAGCGCATCCGATTGGGCGAACCGCGCCGATTCCTACCAGCACGCCGTCATCAACGAGACCGGCATCCCGCTGCTGTACGGCGTGGACGCGGTACACGGCCACAACAACGTCGCCGACGCCACACTGTTCCCGCACAACGTCAACCTCGGCCAAACCGGGAACGCCGAACTCGTGAAGCAGATCGGAGCAATCACGGCAAGCGAGGTACGAGCCACCGGCTCCAACTGGGTATTCACGCCCACGCTGGGACTGCCCAAAAACGAACGATGGGGCCGCACCTATGAGGCATACGGTGAGAACGCAGATCTCTCGGCCAAACTCGGCGCCGCCTATATCGAAGGCTCGCAGGCGGGCGAAAGCGGCAGCGGGCTGGCCGGCTCGGACTCCGCCATCGCCACCGCGAAGCATTTCATCGGCGAGGGCATCACCAAAGACGGCGTCAACCAAGGTGACGTGCCTCTCGACTACGACAGCGAAGCATTCCGGAAGATTCTCGACAGCGAACTGCTGGTGCCCTACCGGGCGGCCGTCCAGGACGCGAACGTCAGATCGGTGATGGTCTCCTATAACTCCATCGGCGGTGTAAAATGCCACGGCAACGCCGACCTGCTCACCAACGTGCTGAAACGAGGACTCGGATTCACCGGCATCGTCATAACCGACTACAACGGCATCGATCAGATCGAGGGCAACCTGAACTACGCCCAGAAAGTGGCGAAGGCCGTGAACGCCGGCGTAGACATGCTCATGGTGGACGAACACGAGGGAACCCAACCCAAGTGGATCGCGGCACGCCAGGCCGTCATCGACGGCGTGAACTCCGGGGATATCGCCATGGCGCGCGTCGATGATGCGGTGACCCGTATCCTCAACGTGAAGGATGAGATGGGTCTGCTGGAGAACCCACAGCTGGCCTATTCAAATAAGGAACTGCTGTCGCAATTCGGCGGCGAGGCACATCGCGCCGTGGCCCGCGAGGCCGTCGCGCAGTCATTGACGCTACTCAAGAACAGGTCGACCGATGATGGCTCCACGTTGATGAACGACTTGCCGTCCATGAAGCGCATCGTCGTGGCGGGGTCGTCCGCCAACGACATCGGCATGCAGTCCGGCGGATGGACGATCACCTGGCAGGGGTCGGCTGGCGACATCACCAGCGGCACCACCATCTATGAGGGCCTCAAGACGGCCGGCAAAGAGAACGGACAAACCGTCGATCTCAAGGAAGACGGTTCATTCACCGGAAACTATGATGCGGCCATCGTCGTCGCCGGGGAAAGCCCATACGCGGAATACGCCGGCGACCGCACTGCGGATCAACTGACATTGCAGCAGAAGGATATCAATACGATCTCCAGCATCCGCAAAACGCATCCGAACCTGCCCATCGTCCTGGTACTGACCACGGGCCGAGCGCTGACCATCACCGACCAGCTCAAGCAGGTGGATGCGGTGGTCATGGCCGGGTTCCCCGGTTCCGAAGGAGAGGGTGTGGCCGATGTGCTGCTGTCCGCAGATCGGGACTTCAGCGGGCACCTGACGACTACCTGGCCGAAAGAAGCCAACAACATCACCAAGAAATATATCGATCCCAACACGGTACTGTTCCCGTACGGAACCGGGCTGGTCAAAAGCCAAGTGAACTAGTCCGCGAAGGAAACTGGTTGGAAGTGCCCGTGCCAAGTGGGCGGGCACTTCCGTGACACCTGGAATAGGAAGCGGGATTGTTTCTTATGCTCCGTCCTTGACCAATATGGGGAAGGCATGAGAGGATTCTGCCAGAGCCAAGGCTCTCTCCAGTTCAATCTTGGATTCTTCCAGCTTCGAAGTCTGCATGGCGATTTCCAGAATGGCCTGTTGCAACACGTAAGCATCATGCTGATCGGGAAGGAAATCGAAAGCCAACAGATCAGCAATTCGAGTTCTGTGTTCAGGGACGATCCTCTGATAATGATGGTCAGGAAACCGAATGGCAGGATGTTGCCGGTCAGTGTGAGTACATCTGTCTGGCCGCAAGTATGGAGCTTGGCGGTGTCTGTTGTCTGAAGCTCGATATGCTCGAATCCCTGCGGGGGCGCTTCCATCGTCAGCCATCGTTCGTCATCATCCGGAAACATGCCGCCGAAACATACGGCATATAGGCTTGTCCCTCGTTTCGACCACAGGAACGCGAAGGAGAGGAACGCCATGCCGTCCAGCTGGACCCACGTCGACAAGGACACCGCCACCGGAATCCCGGTCATGCTCGCGCAGAACGTCATCATCGGCACCGCCCTCACCGTCGGCGCCATCGCATGCTCCGGCTTCTACCTGTCGATGATCGGCAACGTCGCCTCCCTCCTGCCGTGGGCCCTGCTCGTCACGCTCGTGGCCGTCGCCTACACGTACGTCGTGGGATTCGCCCTGCTGTGGTGCGTGGAATCGTTCACGCTGCGCATGCGCGACAAGTTCAAGCCGTTCGCCTACGGCGTCGTCGGCGCCATCGGCTACGGCATATGGGGCCTGTTCGTCATGAGCTCCCTCATGAACTCGCTCGACCAGCCGCTCAACGGCGTGGTGCTCTCCAACGGCGACGTGCTCGCCGTCGCCGCCAACTACGCGGCGTTCGGGTTCGTGGCCTACCTCCTCGGGAAGCTGTACGCGGGCAAGGTCGCCGCGCGGAAGAGCCTCGCGTTCGGCCTGCTCGCCGCACAGCTCGTCCTCGCCGCGCTCGGCCTCGTCGTCGGCGTCATGATGTTCTCCGCCCTCGGCTGACGGGCAGGCGGGAAGCAGACGGTAAGACGGTACAGACGGAAAGGAGACCGCCAATGTTCAGCGTCCTCGACATGTTCACCATCGGCGTGGGCCCCAGCTCCTCGCACACCGTGGGGCCGATGGTCGCGGCGCACGCCTTCGTCGCCTCGATGCGCGACGCCGGCCTCGTCGAACGCACCGACCGCGTCAAGGTGACGCTCTACGGCTCCCTGTCCCTGACCGGCCTCGGACACGGCACCGACCGCGCCGTCATGGCCGGACTCGAAGGCAACCTGCCCGCCACCGTCGACACGCAGCACATGCTGCGGATCCGCGAGACGTGCGCGCTCGACGACACGCTCAACTTCGCCGGCACCAGACGCATCGGCTTCGACTACGACCGCGACATGGTCTTCGACAAATGGCGCCGCATGGCCGCCCACCCCAACGGCATGCGCTTCCAGGCGTTCGACGCGGCCGGCAGCCTCGTCGACGAACAGGTCTGGTACTCCATCGGCGGCGGATTCATCCGCAAGGGCGCACCCGACGACCTGATGATCGGCATCCACGAGCGTCCGCCGGAGGGCAGCACGTTCGCCGACGAGGACGGCGGCGACTCGGGCACCGACTTCGGTCCCGACGCGCCCTACCCGTTCTCCTCCGGCTCCGAGCTCGTGGCCCTGTGCCGCGAGCATCATCTGAGCATCGCCGAACTCGTCTGGGCCAACGAGACCGCCACCCGCTCGGCCGTGCAGGTCAGGACCGACATCGACAAGGTGTGGCGCGTCATGCGCGCATGCGTCGAACACGGCTGCACCTCCACCGAGACCGTCCTGCCAGGCGGCCTCGACGTGCCTCGCCGCGCCCCGCGCATGTACGAGCGCCTCGCCTCCAACTCCGATGTGCTCAAGCGCGGCCGTTCCCGCCGCGACGCCGTCCTCGAATCCTCCGACTCCGCGTGGGTGAACCTGTTCGCGCTCGCCGTGTCCGAGGAGAACGCCGGGGGAGGGCGCATCGTCACCGCCCCCACCAACGGCTCCGCCGGCATCATCCCCGCCGTGCTCCACTACTACTGGCACTTCATGGACGACGCCAACGAGGAGGGCGTCGTCACGTTCCTGCTCACAGCCGGCGCCATTGGCTACCTGTTCAAGCGCAACGCGTCGATCTCCGGCGCGGAGGTCGGATGCCAAGGCGAGGTCGGCTCGGCCTGCTCGATGGCTGCCGCCGGACTCGCCGCCGTGCTGGGCGGCACGCCCGAGCAGGTGGAGAACGCGGCCGAAATCGGCATCGAGCACAATCTCGGACTCACCTGCGACCCGGTCGGCGGCCTCGTGCAGATCCCGTGCATCGAACGCAACGCCATGGCCGCGAACACCGCCATCAACGCGGTACGCATGGCGATGCTCGGCGACGGATCGCACATCGTCACGCTCGACCAGGCCATCGAGACGATGCGCGAGACCGGCGAGGACATGATGGCCAAGTACAAGGAGACGTCCAAGGGCGGCCTCGCCGTCAACGTCGTCGAATGCTGAACACGGGCGCGGCGTCGCACGTCGCGCAGGGCGGACGGGCCATGCGGGCCGCGCGGTTCGGTGCTAATATGAGCGGCATTATGTCCGCAAGCAGCATGCGTCAAGGAGGCAACCATGGCTGATATGCCCATCGTGCAGGCCGAATTCGGCACCACGCCCGTCATCGAGTTCCCGACCGCCGAACCGCCGGCCGGTCTCAAGGCCGTCGAGATCGTCGAGGGCGACGGCCCGATGGTGCGCCGCGGCGACACCGTCACCGTGAACTACCACGGCGTGGTGTGGGGCGGTGACAAGCCGTTCGATTCCAGCTTCGACCGCCACCAGCCGGCCAGCTTCGGCATCGGCGTGGGCCAGGTCATCAAGGGCTGGGACCAGACCGTGCCGGGCCACAACGTCGGCTCCCGTCTCGTCGTCTCCATCCCGCCGGAGTACGGCTACGGCTCCCGCGGCGTGCCCCAGGCGGGCATCGGCGGCGGCGACACGTTGGTGTTCGTCATCGACATCATCTCCACGCGCTGACCGGACGCACACCGTCCGTCACATGACCGCCGCAGGCGCCGGAGCTCCGATCCGGCGCTTTCGCATATGGCGGCGCAAGGCCGTCCGGCGTCGTCCGACGTCGTCCGGACGGTTATGACCATCCGAACCAACGAGAGGAAAACCGATTATGAGCGAAGAGAAGACCATCCTGCTCACGCAGGAGGCATACGACAAGATGAAGGAGGAGCTCGCCTGGCGTGAGGGTGAATACCGCGACGAGATCCTCTCCAAGGTGTCCGCCGCGCGTGCGGAGGGCGATCTGAGCGAGAACGGCGGCTACCAGGCTGCCCGCGAGGCGCAGCGCGTCAACCAGGGGCGCATCGACGAGCTCACCGTCAAGCTGCGCAACGCCAAGATCCTCACCGCTCCGCCGGCCGGCAAGGTGGGCGACGGCTCCCTCGTCACGCTCGAGGTGATGGGCCGCGAACGCGTCTTCGTGCTCGGCACGCGCGACCTGTCCATCGCCACCGACCATGACATCATCAGCCCCGAATCGCCGATGGGCGCGGCCATCAACGGCGCGTCCGCCGGCGACACGGTGACCTATCAGGCCCCGAACGGCCGCGAGATCTCCGTGACCATCAAGGAGTCCAAGCCGCTGGTGTGAGCCATCGGCCGTTCCGGGCGTTCCGGGTCTCCCGGGCGTTCGGGAAGATATGACGAAGCCCTCCGCATCCCCGTGCGGAGGGCTTCGTCATATATGGGCATAGGGCCGCCGGCGGACCGTTCGCGGCCGTCATGCGGCGTTCGCGGACGCTACACCCACAGCGCCACGATCACCATGTAGATCGCCACCATGTGGCAGGCGTATCCGGCCACCGTGCCGCAGTGGAAGATCTCATGGAAGCCGAACACGCGCGGCCATGGATCCGGCTTGCGCAGCGCGTACACGATGGCGCCGAGGATGTAGCAGGCGCCGCCGGCGCACAGCAGGATCACCACGGCCGGGCCGGCGTACGGCGAGGTCCAGAACAGCGCCATGAACGCGAGGCCGTAGATGCCGAACACGATGTACACCACCGTGTATAGCCATCGCGGGGCGTTGATCCAGATCACGTGGATGACGAGCGCCACCGCGGTGCACGCCCACATCGAGATGATGATGAAGTCGCGCCAGAACGGCTGCAGGGCGAACGAGACCGGCGTGTACGTGCCGGCGATGAGCAGGAAGATGTTCACATGGTCGATGCGCCGCAGCACGTCGGTCACGCCGGGGCTCCAGTCTCCCAGATGGTAGCAGGCGGAGTTGGTGAACAGCACCAGGGAGCTCGTCATGAACACGGCGCATGCCCATTTGAGGCCCGCGCCCTGCGCCAGGCAGATGAGCACGATGCCGGCCGCCAGGGACAGCGGCGACGCCACGGCGTGGATCCAGCCACGCATGGCCGGCTTGGGACGTCCATGCACGTCCAGACGGACCTTGCGCGCCACCTTCTCCGGGGGGACGCCCTCCAGCTTCGCGGCCTTGGCCTCGCCCTTGGCGATGACGCGCTTGGCCTTGGCCTCGGCCTTGAGCCGGATCTCCTGCGCCTTGAGCTCGGCGCGGGAGCGCGCCGCGTCCGCCCTGGCCTTGAGCGCCTGTTCGCGCGCGTCGACGACCGCCTGACGCTTCCGTTTGATATCGTCGTCCGTCATCATGTCTGACATCCCCTCCGGACTCGTCCCGGCCCTCCGGCCGTCTTGACGAAAGACTAACTTACGTTACCGTAACTTACGATAGCGTAAGCATGGGCAAAGTCAAGCCCACCGTCAACGGACGCCCCGCGGCGTCGCCGGCGACGCCGTCCGGAAGGGCGGTCCGCCGGGCCACGGACGCAAGGCCCGTGCCCTGCGTATGATGGAGGCCATGGCAGATTTCTCACAGATCCTCGCGACGCGGCCCGACCTCGATGACCGGGACCGCGAATGGCTGCACCAGCTCGTCGCCGACTGGCAGGTGATCGCCGACCTGAGCTTCGCCGACCTGCTGCTCATCATGCAGAACGGCGACGGGCGCTACGTGGTGGCCGAACAATGCCGCCCCTCCACCGTCATGACGCTGCGCACCGACGACGTCGTCGGCGACGTCATGCCCGAGGCCATGACCGGCGAACTCGACGCCGCCATGGAATCCGCGGTGGTGTTCCGCTCCACCGTGCTGCGCACCGTCGGCAAATCCACCGTGTGCAACGTGTATGCGCCCGTGCGCCACCGCGGCAAGACCCTCGGCCTGGTGGTGCGCGAGACGAACATGGCCACGCGCGAATCCAACGGCCGCTACGAATCCGAAAGCATCAACGCCGGCAAGCAGCTCTATGAGATGATCCCCCGCGGGCAGTTCCCCTACTCGGACTCCGTCATGAGCCAGCGCCACATGGCGCGCGTGGCCGACGGCTTCATCGTCCTCACTCTCGACGGCATCGTGCGCTACGCCTCGCCGAACGCGATCAGCTGCTTCCGCCGGCTGGGACTGCTCACCACCATGCAGGGCCACTACCTGAGCGAGCTCGGCGCCGACCTGCTGCACGAACACGACGAGATCGTCGACGAGCAGCTGCCGCTCGTGCTCAGCGGCAAGGCGGCCGTGGACTCCGAGATCACCACGAACCGCTCCGCCGTCTCCGTGCGCTCGCTGCCCCTGTGCGACATGAACGGGCGCACGGGCGGCATCGTGCTGTGCCGTGACGTCACCGAACTGCGCCGGCGGGAGCAGGAGCTGCAGACCAAGGACGCGGCCATCTCCGAGATCCACCACCGTGTGAAGAACAACCTGCAGGCCGTCTCCGCCCTGCTGCGCCTCCAGGCGCGCAAGACCAAGTCGGAGGAGGTCAAGAAGGAGCTCAAGGAGGCGCAGCGGCGCGTGCAGACCATCGCCATGGTGCACGAGGGACTGAGCCAGACGGTCGACGAGGTGGTGGACTTCGACAACGTGATCGCCGGACTGCTCAAGATGGCCGTGGACGTGGCCTCCATGAGGGACCAGCACATCGACATCGACTTCGTCGGCAAATTCGGCATGATGCCCGCCCAGGACGCCACGCCGCTGTCCCTCGTGCTCACCGAGCTCATCACGAACTCCGTGGAGCATGGGTTCGAAGGCCGCAAGGAGGGGCGCATCACCATCTCCGTGGGCCGCTCCGGCTCCAACCTCAACGTGGTGGTCGAAGACAACGGCACCGGCCTCGACACCGAGGCGCAGGGCGGCATGGCCCGCTCCTCGGGCTCGGGACTGGGCACGCAGATCATCAACACGTTCGTCACCAACGACTTCGGCGGCACCGTGCACTGGGAGCCGCGTCGCGGCGGCGGCACCCGCGTGGTCCTCGACATGACCCTGCGCGCCGCGCAGTCGGAGTGACGCGCGGCACGGAGTGACCGCGCACCACGAGAAAAGCCTCGGCCCTGAACAGGGTCGAGGCTTTTTCCTTCCGAAAGACCGGAATGGTCAGATCTGCATCTGCATGGCCTGGGAGCGGCGCAGACGCATGGCCTTGCGCTTGAGCTGACGACGCTCATCCTCGCTCAGGCCGCCCCACACGCCGTAATCCTGGTTCGTGTCCAGAGCGCACTTGAGGCAGGCGTCGATCACCTTGCAGGTGCGGCACACGGCCTTGGCCTCCTCGATCTGCTGGTAGGCGGCGCCGGTGTTGCCCACCGGGAAGAACAATTCCGGATCCTTGTCACGGCACGCAGCCTTGGCACGCCAATCAAATGCACTGCTCATCGTCGTCATACTCCAATCCGATACCAACAATCGTGTCCTGTACTACATAAGCACGTTCGATGGTCTTTTTCAAGACTTTCGCGCAAAGAAGACGCCGGCGGTTCATGGCGCCCCCGAGCGGGCGGGCGTGCCGGACGCGCATTGCACGGCCCACGCCCTGGCGCCGTCGACCAGCACCGCGCGGCCCGGCAGCGCCATGTCGTCAGGGCCGAACGACGACCACAGGTCGCCGGGCACGCCGTTCATCATGTCGACGGCGCGGTCGCCGGTGGGGAACACCACGCGCACCGCGCAATGCTCCGGAACCCGCACATGACGGGTCGTCTCCGCCGCGAACACCACGGTGACCCGCCGGTCGGACAACGCCTCCCGCAGCTCGGCGCACAGCGGGTCGTCCCCGAACGGATCGAACAGCGGGCCGGCGTCGTCGACGATCCACACGCGACGTGGCGGAGACGGGGGCGGGCCGCCGGACGGGAACGCGCCTTGGACCGGGGCGACATGCACGTCGCGGGTGACCGGACCGCAGGGACCGCATGACGTGACCCGCACCGCGAACCCGCCGCACTCGCGCGCCAGCGCCACGATCCGGCGTTCCACATGCGACAGCAGCGTGGACTTGCCACGGCCATGCTGTCCGAACACGCCCACATTGCCGCGCAGCAGCGGCAGGAACGCCGTCGACAGCCGCACGCCGTCGTCGCGCAGCGCGAACGGCACCGCATCCCGCGCGGAAGCCGCCTCCAACGCGCGCACCACGCGGGGCAGGGGAGCGGTGAACAACGCAGGCGGCGGCACCGACCCCTCGAACACGGCGGCGGCCCGCACCGCATCCACGATGCGTCCGATGTCGTCCGCGGCGGCGCACCGCCACGCCGTCACCCGCTCGCCGTCGTTCGCATACGCCACCCCGGGCAGGGACGGCGGGATCGCCGCCGCCTTCGCCGAACCGATGAGCTCCGTCGACTGCAACGCGTCGCGCACGCGCAGACACAGCCCCAACGACATGTTCGCCTTCATATCCGCACCCACCTGGCCGGACGGATGCTGCGTGCACGCCACCACATGCATGCCCAGCGCACGCCCCAGCGAGGCGATGCGCACCAGCCGGTCCACCACGTCGGGCAACTGGTCGCGCAGCGCGTGGAACTCGTCGGCCACGACCACCATGCGCGGCGGCGCCAACCCCTCCGGCATCGACGCCACATCCGGCGCACCGCTCGACGCCACCAGACGCTCACGGCGTCGCAGCTCCTCCTCGATGGCATGCAGCGCCCGTTTCGCATGCGCCAGATCCAGATCGCACACGTTGCCCACGCAATGGGGCAGCCGCGCCAACGGCCTGAACGCCGCGCCGCCTTTGAAATCGAGGAACACGAACCGCAACGCATCCGGCGGATTGCGGCACGCCATGGCCAGGCACCAGCTCTGCAGCAGCACCGACTTGCCCGAACCGGTGGTTCCCGCCACCAGGGCGTGCGGCCCCTGCCTGCCCAGATCGAGACGGAACACGCCGTCGAGATCGACGCCCACGGGGACGTCCAATCCCGGAGGCTCCAGCCATCGCCGTACCACGGTGCGCCAAGGCAGCGGATCGCGCGCCGCGTCCAGTCCCAGCAGATCCTCCAGCACGCATGGATGCAGGAGATCCAGCCGCGTATGGTCGTCGAGGGGAGGCCCGGCACGGCCCGACGACCCTCCCGTTCCGCCCGCCGTCGCGGAATCCGGCGGTCCGGAGCCGGAGGCGGACGCGGCGCGCATCCGCTGGAGCAGCAGCATGGCGGCGCAGCCGATGATCGTGGGCGCCAGCATGGCGGCGTACAGCCACCGGCGCATGGCCAGCAGCATGACGAGCATGACCGCCTGCGCGGCCAGTGGCGCCGCGGCTGCGAGCATGGCGAGTGTGCGCTCGCGGTCGCGTGGAGTGCGTGGCGTGCGTGGCGTGCGTGTTCGGTCGCGTGGCGTGGTCCGGTCGCGTGAGGCGCGTGTCCGATTGCGTGGAGTGCGGTTCCTTGGTTCCCGTGTCATGGCGTCCACTGTGGCCGCCATGACACGGGCGGCGCAAGGCCGAACGGGTGATGTGGATAGAGCCCCCGGGAATCTTCACATCCTCGTGGGGCGGCATATGAGGGACGACATGCGAAGGGAACGCAGCGGAACGGGCCACGCACCGCCGCCGTCAGGACGACTGTTGGGATTCGGCGAGCGTGCCCACCGTCCCCGCCGCATGCGTGCCGGCGGCGAGTTCGGAGAACAGTTCGGTGTTGCGGCTGTCGTCGAGCAGCACCGAGGAGCCGACCCCGCTCACCTGATAGTCCGGGTTCGTCCAGTACACGGAGCCGGTGATGCCCTTGGACCCGGTGGCGGCCTTGAACGCCAACGCCATGTCCAGCAGCGTGAGCGGATTGGTCTTGTCATCGACGGTCAGCGCGGCCAGGCCGGCGTCCGCGGTCTTCGTGACGGTCGACGGGCTCGCCAGCACCTCCTTGGACGACGCCTTCTTCACGATGGCGGCGATGACCTGACGCTGGCGTTGGGCGCGTCCGAAGTCGCCGTTCGCGTCCGAATAGCGCATGCGGGAGAACGCCAGGGCCGTGTCGCCATCCGCGACATGGCATCCCGCGGTCCAGTCGAGACCGGATTTCGCGTCGTTGACGGTCTGGTCGTAGCACAGCTCCACGCCGCCGATCGCGTCCACCACGTGCTTGAGGCCGCCGAACTTGATCTTGGCGATGTGGTCGATGTTCTGTCCGGTGATCCGCTCCACGGTGGAGACCAGCGCCTTGCCGCCGTCCACCTGCGCCACGGCGTTGATCTTCATGTACGTGCCGTCCACCTGGACGAGGGAGTCTCGGGGTATGGAGATCAGCGAACTCGCGCCGTTGTTCGGCTTGGTGAGCACCAGGATGGTGTCGGTGCGGAAGCCCGGCGTGTCGTCCGCGCTGCCGCCCGTGGTGCCGTCGCGTTCGTCCGATCCGAGGATGAGCCATGATTCGCCGTGCGTGTTCGTGGAGCCGGTGAGCCAGCCCGACTCCTTGTTGAGGCGGGAGTCCACCCAGTTCCATGCGCCGAACACGGCCAGCGCCAGCGCGACGAGGAGCAGGGCCACTGCGACGAGCGCTGTCCGTCCCGCATGCCGCGGCCTCATCGGACGTGCCGTGCGGCGTCGGGGCAGACGGGAATCTGCATCCGTGGGTATGGAGGCGACGCTGGTGGAGCCGGCGGAGCGTCGGGTGGGGCGGGCCGGAAGCGCGTCTTCGAGGCCGGCGCCGCGCTGCGATCCCGCTACGCGCGGGTTCCGGGTCCGTGCGGAGACGGCCGCGTCGCGATGCGACGACGACGTGCGCGGTGTGAACGACGCCGGTTGCGCCGCGGCCGCCGGCTGCGACGGCTGCGGCACGCGGCGTTCGCCGGCACGACGCTGCGTGGGCGGCGTGAAGCTTGGGGGGACGGCGGTCTCGCGACGGGAGGCCACCGACGATGAGCGGGGGACGGCGACGCGGCGCATGTCGCCGTCCCCGGTATCGGCGTCGGAGGAGATTCCGACGTGGGGGACGGACGGGGCGGCGGGCGGACGTCGGCGCGATCCGGCGGGAATGAAGCTGGGCGGAGTCGCCTGCGAGCCCATCCCATCGCCTTCCAGAGTCATGCCGCCTCCCGATCAGTCACAGTCGCTTGAAAACTTCTGCAACTGTTGCACATAACCGGCCCCGTGGTGGCGGGGCGTCGCGGATTTTCTCATTTCCGGCACATGACCGGCGCAGGACCGGTGCCGGTCATGTGCCCGGGCGGGTCAGCTCGCCTTGCACGCCACGTTGTTGAGGTAGTCCTCGGAGATGCCGATCACCAGGCCGGTCGTGGCGTCCTTGATGATGCCGGTGTCCTTGTCGATGACGCCGCCGGTGCTCGCGTCGATGTAGTTGCCGGAGGCGTCCTCGGTGATGGTGGAGCTGATCTGCTTGGAGGATTCGGACTGCTGCCCGGAATTGTCCGTGGAATCCTGGGAGCCGGACGTCTGGGAGGAGGTGTCGGACTGCTGGTCGGAACCGTTGGCGTCGGACGAGTCGTTGGCGTCGGAGGAGGAACCGGAATCCCCGGAGGACGCCTGCTGCTCGACGAACGGCGTGTCGTTGCGCATCTTCGCCCACAGCGTGTCCGCGTCGGCGGTCCACACCACGCGGTTGCGGTCGCGGGCCCATGACGTGACGGGCACGGTGCGCGCATACAGGTGCGAGGTGTCGAGGCTCTTCATGCTCATGGCGAGACCGGCCAGCGTGGTGGTGTTGGCGAGGCCCTTGGAGATGTTGAGCGACTTCAGCGCGGCCTTGGCGAGCTGGTAGAGCTGGCCGGACTGGGTGAGCATGTTCTTGTTGAGCGCCTGCTGGAGCAGCTGCTTGACGAGATACTGCTGACGCGTGGTGCGCTGGATGTCGGACCCGTCGCCGGCGCCGTGCCGCAGACGGGCGTACTGGGTGGCGGCCATGCCGTCCAGGTGGTGCCATCCCTTGGCGAGGTCCACGCCGGTGTTGGGGTCGTTGACGTCGGACGGGATGCACAGGTCCACGCCGTCCACGGCGTCGATCATGGTCTTCAGACCGTTGAAGTCCACGACGATGAAGTTCTGGATGTCGAGCCCGGTCAGCGAATTCACCGCGTTCATCGTGCAGCTGGCCGCGGAGGAGAGGTTACCGGCGCGCTGGTAGGCGGTGGCGAAGATGGAGTTGAACATCACGTCGTACTGCGCGCCGATCGTGCCGTTCGTGGTGGTGCAGCTGGGGACGTCGACGATGGAGTCGCGCGGGATGGAGACCAGGTTGACGTACGAACGGTCCGCCGCGATCTGCACGACCATGGTGGTGTCCGCCTGATGGTTCGCGGCGAGGTCCGCGCCTTCGCCGCCGACCGCCGCGTTGCCCGCGCCCTCGCGCGTGTCCTGACCGAGCACGAGCACGTTGATGGGCTTGCCCGCGTTCGGGTCGACCACCGAGACGTCGGCGGTCTTGCCGTCCTGCCCGATCACATCCGTCGACCTGCTGTTGATCGTGTGCTGGATGTCCAGGAGCGTGGACGCCGAGGCGGTGCCCGCGAACGTGAGCAGAGCCGCCACCACGCACACGATGACGTTGCGCACGCGATGCTGCACGCGGTACGCGGTGCCGTGCCGGGGCGCGGCGTCCTCCCATCCGTTGAGATTGGGCACACCTGCGGCGGATCGTCTCGAGCTCACGCTGAATACCTTCCTGTAGGGGCTGGAACATGACGATTGTACGGCAGGCAAGCGAAAAGAAACCTGAACGCGGCGGACCCGGCGTCCGGACACATAGCACAAGTCGCTCCGAAGCGTGGTATTGACACGGCATGACTTGACAAAAAGGAAAACGCAAGTGTGTAATCTAGTGGCGAAGGACGGCGAAACACCGACGGCAGGAAGGAAGACGCGCATGAGGGGGATGTCGGACGATTCCGCCGACGGCTCGCTGGGGGAGCTGCTGTGGGGGCTGTTCCCGCCGGACGAGGATGTATCGTGGCAGCATAAGGCGTTGTGCTCGCAGACCGACCCCGAGGCGTTCTTCCCGGAGAAGGGCGGATCCACCAGGGACGCGAAGCGCGTATGCGCGCAGTGCGAGGTGCGCGAGCAATGCCTCCAATGGGCCATCGACCATGACGAACGCTTCGGCATCTGGGGCGGCATGAGCGAACGCGAACGGCGAAGGTACAAGAAGATGCGCAAGGAGCAGGTTTGAACCAGGAACCGGACGAGACAACCATGGAGACGGGCGGCGTGCGTCAGGTGTTGGCCGACGCATTGTCCGCCCGTCCCTATTCCCACAGCCAGGGCGTGGAACCCGGGGTGGCGGCCGTCATCTGCGTGGAGGACGACCTGAGCTTCCTGCCGGACACGCTCGCCGCGGTGCTGCGGCAGACCACGCTGCCCGGCGTCATCGTGGTGGCGGACTGCACGGGCGGCACCGCCCAGCCGGTCCAGACCTCGTTCGAGGTGATCGCCGCCTCCCATGAGCCGCTCGAGCGAGTGCCCGAGCCCATGAACGTCAGCGTGCGGCTGGTGCGCGCGCAAGGGGCGCGGTCGTTCGGCGACGCCGTGCGCCGCGCGCTCGCCTATGCGCATCTCGACGCCTCCACGCGCGCCCTGTGGGTGCTGCACGACGATTCACGCCCGGCCGACGAGCGCTGCCTCGAGCGGCTCGTCGAGGCGATGCGCAACACGCCCGGCGCCTCGCTGCTGGGCGCCAAGCAGCTCGACTGGTCCGGGGAGAACCTGCACGGCGTGGGCGCCTACGCCTCCGGACACGGCATCAACACGCTGGTGGTGGACGGCGAACCGGACCAGGAGCAGTACGACGGACGCGCCGACGTGTTCGCCGTCTCGCTGGCCGGCGCGCTGATCCCGGTGGAGACCCTCGCGGCCACGTCCGGGGTGACCGCCTGGCTGGGCACGTTCGCCGAAGGGGCCGACCTCTGCCGCAGGATCTGCCGCGGAGGCGGACGCGTGGTGGTCGTCCCCGGCGCCCGCGTGGCGCATCGCCGGGCGCGGTACGAGGGGCTGCGCACCCGGGCCGGCAGGCCGGTGGACGCCGACGACGCCGTGAATCCGGCCATGCGCGTGATGGACGCGTGGCAGCGCTACCGCTACACCGACATCCCCATGGCCATGTGGCCTCTCACATGGCTCTGGTCGCTCGTCGCCTCGTTGGCCGGCGCGCTGGCGCTGCTCGTCGGCAAGCAGCCGTACGAGGCCTGGTGCCGCCTGTGCATGCCATGGCGGGCCCTGGCCGGCATCCCCGGCTCCGGCAAGGCACGCCGCGCCGTGGCCCGCGGCAACGCCGCCTCCCGCGCGCAGATGGCCATGCTCACCGCCGGCCGTGACCAGATCGCGCGGTGGAGGGAACGCCGCCGCGCGCTCCTCGACCAGCGCGGCACCGTGCTGCTCGGCCCGCTGGTGCGCGCGCATCTGCGCGGAAGGCTGCTCAGACGTTGGCTGCTTGCCGTGCTCATGGCCGCCGTCGCCTTCGGCACCGTGGTCGCGTTGGATTGGACGCTGTTCCGTTCCGCCCTGTCCGGCGGATCGCTGGTCTCGGACCGGTGGTGGCCCACGGACGCCACGCTCGGCCAGGTCGCGCAGGCTGCCACCACGCAGTGGCTGTGGGGCGTGGGCACGGGCGTGTCCGTCCCGCCCGCCCCCTGGCTGTGGGTGCTGCTCATCGCCTCGCTGCTCACCGGCGGCCATGTCGCCGCCGCCACTTCGCTCATCCTGTTCGTCGCGGCCCCCGTCTCGGCGTTGTCGTTCTGGGCCCTGGCCGGCGTCTTCACCCGCTCCGACGCGGTCCGCGTGACCTGCGGCCTGCTGTGGGCGGCGTCCGGCATGGCCGCCGGACTGACGACGGACGTGGACCTGCCCATGCTCACCGTGATGATGTTCCTGCCGGCCGCGTTTGCGTTCACGTTCCGCGCCGTCGGCCGCTACCGCACCGAGGATCCGGTGCGGCCGCGCCCCTCGGTGCAGGCGGCCGCGGCCGCGTCCCTGTGCTTCATGCCAGTCGTGGCCGCCGAGCCGCAGCTGCTGCTGCCGCTCGTCGTGATCTTCGTCGTGTTCCTCCTGTTCGTGCCGCGGCACCGCGCCATGCTCCTGCTCATGCCCGTCCCCGCCGCGCTCCTCGTCGCCCCGACGCTCGCCAACGCCGTGCGGCGTTTCGGTTCGGGGGAGTGGCGCCAGCTGTTCGGCGACATGACCGTCCCGTCCGTCGCCTCGAACGGTGAGCCCGACTCGCTCAACCTCTACGGCGTGACGGCCCGCGCGTTCGGATTCGATACGCTTGCGCAGCCGTTCGGCATGGTCACGATGGCGGTGCTCGCCGTGATCGTCGTCCTTGCCGTCGTCGCGCTCATGCTGCCGTCCGTGTTGCGCATCTCCCGCATGATGTGGGTGGTCATCGTCGCCGGCGGCGCGTTGAGTCTCGTCTCGTCCCGCGTGGCCATCGCCGTCGGCGTGGACGGCGCCATCGCCGGATCGGTACTGCCCGGCCTGTCCCTCGCTCTGATGGGGGCCATCTCCTGCGTGTGCCTGACGGCCGGCGGGGCCGTCACGCCGTTCGCCGAGATCGCCGCCCGGGCCGGAAGGCCGGAAGCGGCCGACGGCACGGGGAAGCGGCGCAGGGGACGTCCGTCCGACAGACGGTCGCGGACGATGTTCCGCATCGGCAGGATCGCGATGTGCGTGGTCCTGCTCGCCGGCACGGTCGCATGGAGCGGCCTCGCCGCCGCCCACCATCCGGCCGGCGGCGCGTCCGTCACCTCGTCCGGTCTGCCGATGGTGGCCATGGATGCGCTCCAGCGCGACCCGGACCAGCGGGTGCTGGCCGTCTACGCCGATTCCGCCAACGAGGTGGACTACGCGGTGATGCACACCTCGCGCGGCGACCTCATCGACTCCTCGCCCGCATGGCGCGCCCGCCAGGCCTCCGGGCAGGGCAGCGAGGAGGACGCCAAGCTCGGCGACGTCGCCGCACGCCTGCTGTCCAACGAGGACGGCGAGGCCGTGGACCAGCTCGTCTCGCTGGGCTTCGGCGGCATCTACGTCGTCGCGGGCGGCAGCGGATCCGACCGTCTCATGACGAACATCACCGCCTCCGAGGGCACGCAATCCGTCGTGGCCTCCTCCGAGGGGACCTACTATCGCCTCGTCGCCGCGGAAGGCAACACCGTCTCGGTGGACACCGCATGGCAGCGGCGCATGCAGCGGAGCCCCTGGCGTACGGCATGGCTGTCCTGCCTGGGGATCGTCGTCATCCTCTACATGCTCGTGGCCGTACCCCGAAGGCACCGCACGCCGCTGCGCGAGGACGGACATGACGATGAGGAGAGGAAGGAAGCATGAGCAACACCATGGCCACGGCGAAACGCGTGATCCGCGTGATCCTCGCCGTCATCTCCAGCATCGTCCTCATCGGCGCGTTCGCCGTGCTGGCCGTCGTCGACCTGCCGCACGTCTTCGTCGACGCCCCCGGGACGTCGCTCGCCGCGGACCACGACATCGTCCAGCAGCGTCTGACCGCATACTGCCCCGCGCGCATGCGGCTGTCGGATTCCACGGACTGGGGCGACAGCGACTACCGCGCCTCCGAGGGAGACCTCGCCACCACCGCCACATACGCGGCGTTCGGTTCCGTCTACGCCTCGACGGCGTCGTCGTTCGACGTCGGCTCGGGCGACGACGTCACGCTCGAGGCGCCGGCCAACGCCGGACGCGAGGACGCCATGGTGGCCAAGGACGCCGACGGCGTCTCCCGCACGCTCTCCACGAACCTGCTCCAGGCGGGCGTCGGCTCCGGACACGCCGGCGTCATCGCCTCGCACGCCTCGGACGGAGACCTCCGGGGCATCTCCGCGGGCACCTGCACGACCCCCGCGGTCAGCCAATCGTTCCTGCTCACCGCCACCACCACCGGCGTGACGCAGCAGCTCGTCATCGCCAACCCCTCCTCCAAGGCCACCGGCGTGACCATCGCCGTGACCGGCAGCGAACGGTCCGGACGCATGGGACTCGCCACCGCCGGCTCCACGACCGTCGAGGCCAACGCCGAAACCACCATCGATCTGTCCGCCGCCGCGTCCGGCCAGAACGGCCTGTACGTCACGGTGACCAGCGACGCGACGCCCGTCGCCGCCGTGGTGCGCACGCTCGCCGCCGACGGGCTGACGCCCAAGGGCTCGGACTTCGCCATGCCGCTCGAGCAGCCGTCCGGGACCGTCGCCATCCCCTCCGTCGCGGAAGGCGACCGGACGACCCTCTACCTGCACGCCGCCAAGGCCACCCGGACACGACTGTCCTGGATGACCGACGACGGCCCCGTCGCCATCCGCACCGTCAAGACGGACGCCGACCGCGTGGACGTCATCGACCTCGGCGCCGCGCCCAAGGGCGCGCACGCCATCCTCGTCGAAGCCGGGGCGAAGGTCTCCGCCATGGCCAAGGCCGTGAGGACGGGGGCGTCCGGACAGGAGGACTTCGCGTTGCTCGGCGCGCCGGCCGCCTCCGCCTCCACCGGCACAGCCCTGCCGGACGGCTACGACGCCGACGTGGTCCTCGCCAACACCGGCGACGCGGACTCCACAGCGCACGTCACCGTCATGGACGCCGACGGCAACGCCGGAAGCGTGCAGGACGTGGCCGTCAAGGCCCACGCCGCCGTCACCATGAAGGCGTCCGGATCGGCGGTGGTCGTCGCCGACGCCGACGATACCGTCGTCTGGGGCGTACGGCTCACCGGCGCCGGACTCGACACGGCGAAGACCGCCGGTCTCGCCGCCGTCACCCCCACGGCATTGGCCGTGCGTGAGGAGAACGTGGCCTCCGTCGAGAACCACGGCATCGTCCGCTGAGCGTCACCATTCGAAGTCGGGGTCGATCTCCTCGGGCCTGCGCCCGTACAGTTCGCCCAGACGGATCACCAGTTCGTCGCGGATGGCCCACTGAAGCTCGTCACGCCCCCGCGTACGGGACTGCAGCGGCATCCGATACAGCACGATGCGCGCGGGCGCGCCGTGCGTGGCCGGGAACAGCCGTGAATTGACGTTCGGCTCGACCTCCCACGGGGCGGGATCGGACGGCGGCACATCCTCCACCGCGAACTGCACCGGGCGCACCAGCTCCGGCCAGGCGTCGGCAAGCCGACGGATATGCGAGGCGACCAGATCGTCGAACATGCCGGAACGGGTGCGGTAGCGGGGCAGACGGGTGCCGAACATCGGCGTGCGCACGCCGCGTCCATGACGGTTGCGGTAGACTCTGGCGTTCCAAGGGGCTTCAAGCATGCCTCCCACTGTAGGCCAAGGAGGCGGCATGGACCGCGCGGCGGGACCGGCCGGCGCGCCCGTGCGATAGGATACGTACCATGCGGGCTGTTCGGACCGGCGGGAGGCGACGATGATCAGAGCATGGAACGACTGGGACATGGACGTCCTGTGCCGTCGCGCGCGGCTCATCGGATTCGACCTGGACAACACGCTGGCCAACTCGAAACGGCCGATGCTGCCGGAGATGGCGGCGCGGTTCAGCGAACTCACCCGACGCATCGACGTGGCGGTGGTCACCGGAGGACGGTACGAGCTCGTCATCAGCCAGATCCTCGACGTGCTCGATCCGGACGCGGATCTCGGGCGTCTGCATCTCATGCCCACCAGCGGCACCTGCTACCGGCGCTGGGACGGCGAGGAATGGCGCACGGTGTTCGTCCACGACCTCACCGACGACCAGCGCGTCCGCGCCCGTGCCAGCCTCGAACGCCGCGCGAGGGAGCAGGGCCTGTGGTTCGAACGCGTATGGGGGGAGCGCATCGAGGACCGGGGATCGCAGATCACGTTCTCCGTGCTGGGCCAGCAGGCGCCGTTGGAGGAGAAGTGCCGATTCGACCCGTCCGGCGTGCTGAAGGCCGCCTTGGCGGAGGCGGTGGCGGGTGACCTGCCCGACCTCAAGGTGCATGCCGGCGGATACACCAGCGTGGACGTGGCCGGCAAGGGCATCGACAAGGCGTATGCGCTGCGTGAACTCTCCGCCTGCACCGGCGTGGATGTGGGCGACATCGTGTTCGTCGGCGACCGTATGAGACCCGGCGGCAACGATTATCCCGCGGCGCAGGCCGGCGCCATGGGCGTCGAGGTCACCTGCCCGGCGGACACGCTGCGGTTCATCGACGGCCTGCTCGCGAGGCTGCCGCGGATACCGCGGTCCGTGCGGGCCGCACGGACCGCGGCGCATGACGGCGACGGTGCGTGATGTCCGCGGCCGGGGCCTGGTGGCGGGACGTGGTGGGGCTCGTCCTGCCGCGCGGATGCGCCGGCTGCGATCTGCCCGATGAGGTCCTGTGCCCGTCATGCGCCGGCATGTTCCACGGAACGGTCGTCGTCGGGACCGCGGCCGGTCTGCCGTGCCGCGTTTACGCCTGCGCCGTGTACGAGGGCGTGGTCCGGCATGCGGTGCTGTCCTGGAAGGACCACGGCGACGAGGAGTGCGACCGGCCGTTCGCCCGGCTGCTGCGGGAGCCGTTGCGCCGTGCGCTCGGGGACTGCGGATACGGATCGTGCGGCGACGCCGGGCGCGGTGGAGCGGGTGATGACGGTGACGGCGGGGGAGCGGGCGGTGACGGTGACGGCGGCGGCGTGGTGGCCGGCGGACCGTACAGGCCGCTGCTCGTGCCCGCGCCCTCATCGCGCGCCTCGCTGCGGCGGCGCGGCCGACGGCACCTCGATCCGCTGGTCCGGTCGCTTTCGCGTTCCGTGGACCGTCCCGACGTCCGTCCGCAGGTCATGCGCGCGTTGGAGTACCGTCGTGCGGGCGTCCTGTCCGGGCGCAAGTCGGTGGAGACCGCGGGCGCGACCGACCGCGCCGCGCGCGTGGAGGGGCGGATCCGCGTCCGGCCGGGGGCGATGGTGCGCGGGCGCGACGTCATCGTCGTCGACGACATCATCACCACGGGCGCCACGATGCGCGCCTGCATGACGGCGTTGGAGCGGGCCGGCGCGCATGTGTCGGCGGGCCTCGTGCTGGCCGCTACGCCTCGATATGGTATTTCGGCAGGGTGATCTCGAAATCGGCGCCGCGCATGTCGTCGACCACGCGCACCGTGCCGCCGTGCAGCTGTGCGGCCCAACGCGCGATGGACAATCCCAGGCCGGTGCCGCCGGATTCGGTGCCCGGACCGGTCTTCCCCTTGACGAACCGGCGGAAGATGTCGGAGCGTGATTCCGGGGCGATCTGCGAGCCGAAGTTCACGACGTTCGTCACGACGGTGCCGTGCACCTTGTCCTCATGCACCTCGATGAGCACCGCCGTGCCGTCGGGGGAGTGCTTGAGCGCGTTGCCGATGATATTGGTGAACAGCTGGCGCAGGCGGTTCTGGTCGCCTTCGATCATGATGCCGTCGTCCACCCGCACCTGGATGTCGTGCGCGTGGCCGCCGTCGGCGATCTCCAACGGCTCGATGGTGTCGTCGAGGAATTCCGCGAAATCGAAGCGCTCGATCTCCAGACTGGCGGCGCCCGCCTCCATGCGGCTCAGGTCGAGCAGGAACGCGATGAGGTCGCTCAGCCGGTGCGTCTGGTTGAGGATGCCCTCCAGATTGGCGGGCGTGGGGTCGGTGACGCCGTCCGCCATGTTCTCCACCTGCGCCTGCAGGGCGGAGACCGGGGTGCGCAGCTCATGGCTCACGTTCGCCACCATGTCGCGGCGCATGCGGTCGGCGTGTTCGAGCTCGGCCGCCATCTCGTTGAAGGAACGGGCCAGCTGTCCCACCTCGTCATGGCTGGTGTCATCGATCGGCACGCGCACGGTGTAGTCGCCGTCCGCCATCGCCTCGGCGGCGTCACGCAGCTGACGCAGCCGGGCGGTCAGACCACGGGAGAAGCCGTAGGTGATGCCCAGGGCCACGACGAGCGTGACCGGCATGGCGACCCAGCCGCTCCATCCGAACTTGAGCAGGAACCAGCACATGGCGAACGCGATCGCCGTGGACATGACGATGAGCGCGCCAAGCTCGAGCTTGAGCGAGGAGAACATGCCGAGCGGCCGCACGCCGGTGTGGCGTGCGGCCGCTCGCTGCGGTTTCCGGGAGGACATGCCGTCGCTCACTCGGCGTCGTTCCCGGCCGGCGGTTCGAACGCGTAGCCGACGCCGTGCACGGTGCGGATCATGCTCGGGCCGAGCTTATGACGCAGCGCTTTGACATGGCTGTCGACGGTACGCGTGCCGGAGGCGTCCACCCAGTCCCAGACCTCCTCGAGAAGCTTCTCCCTGGTAAGCACGGACTTCGGCTTGCGTGCGAGGGTGGCGAGCAGGTCGAACTCCGTGGGGGTCAGGTGCACGAACTCGCCGTCGAGGCTCACCGTGCGCTGCGCGGGGTCGATGACGAGGGAGCCGAAATCGAGGATCTTCTCGTTCTCGGCGTTCTTCGCGATGACCTTGGCACGTTCCACGCGGCGCAGCAGCGCCTTGCAGCGGGCGATGAGCTCGCGCATCGAGAACGGCTTGGTCATGTAGTCGTCCGCACCGGCGCCGAGACCGATAACCTTGTCCGCCTCGTCGTCCCGGGCGGTGAGGATGAGCACCGGCACCGGGCGCGCCGCCACGATCCGCTTCGTGGCCTCGAGACCGTCCATCACCGGCAGCATGATGTCCATGATCACCAGATCGGGCTTGAGCTGCGTGGCCGCCTGGACGGCGCTGGCGCCGTCACCCGCGACGCGCGCCGTCCATCCTTCGGCGGTGATGCGCTGCGCGATGGCGGTGGCCAGCGTGGGTTCGTCCTCGACGACCAGCACCGTGCGCGGCGCGGCCTGCTGACGTGCGGTGGAGTTGAGCATGTTCTTGTTGCCGCCTTTCGACCGGGGTCACTCTTCCGGCTTCAAGAATACAGCGCCCAACGCGGGGATGGTGAGTTTCGCGGAGGCGGGGCGCGAGTGGTACTCGCCGGCGTCGGCCTCGAACGTGCCGTTGGTGATGCCCGAACCGCCGTACTTCTTCGCGTCCGTGGAGAAGACCTCGGTCCACTTGCCGCCCTGCGGCAGGGCCACCTGGTAGTCCTGCCACGCCTCGCCGGAGAAGTTGACGACCACGACGCACTCCTCGCCGTGGCTGCCGATGCGCACGAAGCTCAGGGTGTTGTGGTCGGCGTCGTCGCTGGTGAGCCACTGGAAGCCGTCCGGGGTGAAGTCCTGGCTCCAGATGGCCGGCGTCTCCTTGTAGAAGGCGTTGAGGTCCGCCACCATCTCCTGCACGCCGACATGGTCCTGCCAGTCGAGGCAATCCCAGTCGATGGAGGTGTTGTGGTTCCATTCGCCCCACTGGGCCAGCTCGTTGCCCATGAACGTGAGCTTCTTGCCCGGGTGCGCCCACTGGTAGGCGAACAGGGCGCGCACGCCGGCGTACTTCTGCCAGCCGTCGCCCGGCATCTTGCCGTACAGGGAGCCCTTGCCGTACACGACCTCGTCATGGCTCAGCGGCAGCACGTAGTGCTCCGAATACGCGTACACCATGGAGAAGGTGATCTCGTTGTGGTGCCACTTGCGGTTGATGGGCTCCTCGTGCAGGTACTCGAGGGTGTCATGCATCCAGCCCATGTTCCACTTGAGGCCGAAGCCGATGCCGCCGGCGCTCGTGGGCGCGGTGATGCCCGGGTACGCGGTGGACTCCTCGGCGATCATCATGATGCCGGGGTTGTTCTTGTACGCGGTGGCGTTGGCCTCCTTGAGGAAGTCGATGGCCTCGAGGTTCTCGCGGCCGCCGTAGATGTTCGGATGCCACTGGCCGGGCTCGCGGCTGTAGTCCAGATACAGCATGGAGCTCACCGCGTCGACGCGCAGGCCGTCGATATGGTATTCGTCCAGCCAGAAGCAGGCGTTCGCCACGAGGAAGTTGCGCACCTCGCGACGGCCGAAGTTGAAGATGTAGGTGCCCCAGTCCGGATGCTCGCCGCGCGTGGGATCCGGGTCCTCGTACAGCGGGGTGCCGTCGAAGCGGCCCAGCGCGAACGCGTCCTTCGGGAAGTGCGCGGGCACCCAGTCCATGATCACGCCGATGCCGGCCTCGTGCAGACGGTCCACGAGGTACTTGAAGTCGTCCGGGCCACCGAGGCGGGAGTCCACCGCGTAGTAGCCGGTGACCTGGTAGCCCCAGGAGCCGGTGAACGGGTACTGGGCCAGCGGCATGAACTCCACATGGGTGAAGCCAAGCTTGGAGACGTACGGCACGAGCTTGTCGGCCAGCTCGCGGTAGTTCTTGACGTCCTTGCGCCAGCTCAGCGCGTTCATCTCGTAGATGGCGACCGGCTTGGACATGGGGTCGGACTGCTCGCGGTTCTCCATCCACGCCTCGTCGCCCCATTCGTGCGTCGAGTCGACGACGATGGAGCCGGTGGCGGGCGGCACCTCGTGCGAGCGCTCCATCGGGTCGGCCTTGTCGACCCACTCGTGGTTCGCGTTGAGGATCTGGTACTTGTACACCTCGCCGGCGCCGATGCCCGGGATGAAGATCTCCCACACGCCGGACGAGCCGAGCGCGCGCATGGCGTGGCGGCGGCCGTCCCAGGAGTTGAAGTTGCCGATCACGCGCACGGCGTGCGCGTTCGGCGCCCAGACGGCGAAGGAGACGCCGACGACCTGCTCGCCGGGGGTGCCGTCCGCGCCGCCCATCGGGTCGTCATAGCGGCGCACATGCGCGCCGAGCGCCTCCCACAGACGCTCGTGGCGGCCCTCGCCGAACAGGTAGGTGTCCATCTCCCCGATGGTGGGCAGGTAGCGGTACGGGTCATCCTCCACGACGGTGGTGCCGTCGGCGTAAGTGGTGCGCACGCGGTAGTCCGGCACCGTGTAGCCGTGCTCGCCCTGCGCGGCGGGCACGACGGTGACGAACACGCCGTTGAACTCGTGGATGGCGGGGTATTCGCCGTCCTGGGTGAGGACGGTCACGCTCTCGGCCATCGGCCGCAGCACGCGGATGGTGGTCTCCCCGGCATGGTCGCCTTCGGCGAGATGCCCGCCGAGGATGCCGTGGGGGTTGTAGAACTCAGCGTTGCTGACTTGGTCGAGGTCGCCCTGATTCACAGGCACGGCGAACGTATCTTCGTTGATCTTCGTGTTTGTAGCCATGTCCATAGTGTACGGCTACAAACGTTCTCATCGGGGTTGTGGCGCGTCGCTGTGGACGTCCGGGCGGCTCCAGGAGGCCCGTCCATGGGGTATGGCATACTTTTTCAGGTTTTTTGTGTGTGTCAGCTCCAGCGGAGGTCTCATGGGTTACAAGGTCGGGGATATGGTCGTCTATCCGCGTCACGGCGCGGCGAGGGTGGAGGCTGTCACCGAACGCACGGTGAGGGGCGTCACCCGCGAATATCTCCAGCTTTCGGTGCTCTCCTCCGACGGTCTGGTGATCAACGTGCCCGTCGACAACGCCAAGAAGGTCGGCGTGCGCGACATCGTCGACGCCAACGAGGTGGCCACGGTCTTCGAGATCCTGCGCACCCCGATCGTCGAGAAGGAGATGAACTGGTCGCGCCGATACAAGCTGAACGTGGAGAAGATCGCCACCGGCGACGTCAACAAGATCGCCGAGGTGGTGCGTGACCTCGCCCAGCGCGACGTGGACGACCACGGCCTGTCCGCCGGCGAGAAGCGCATGCTCACCAAGGCGCGCTCCATCCTCACCTCCGAGATCGCCCTGTCCGAGAAGATCGACGAGACCGAGGCGCAGCGTCTGCTCGACGTGAACCTCGGATACAGCGATCCCGAGCCCGGCGACGACAAGCATCATACGCAGGCCCCCGAGGAGCCCGCGAGCAGGACCATGGAGCGTCTCGACGCCGAGAAGAAGGGCAAGAAGAAGCGCTGACCGGCGGTGTCCGGCGGCCGGCCGATGGCGGGCCGCCGGAATCGGGCCGGGCGCATGTCCGTGAATGGGCCGCATGCCATCGTCGTGCCGAAGCGATTCGGATTCCGACGGACGGGATGCGGCTTTTTCATATCCGGGAGGCGCGTGCGCCATGATGGCGCCGGCTGTGACCGATAATCGATGAAGATAATAAGGTAATGCGTCAAGGAGGCGCCATGCGCATAGGACAGGGATTCGACGCCCATCGGTTCTCGGATGATCCGGAACGGGAGCTGTGGCTTGCGGGACTGGTCTGGTCGGACGATGGCCCGGGCATCGAGGGTGACTCCGATGGCGACGTCGCCGCGCATGCACTGATCGACGCGTTGCTCGCGGCGGCGGGTCTCGGCGACATCGGATCGTTGTTCGGTGTGGGGCGGCATGCCCGCGGGGCCGGCATGCACGGCGCCGCCATGCTGCGTGAGACGGCGGACCTGCTGCGCCGGAACGGGTTCGTCCCGTCCAGCGCCTCCGTCGCCGTCATCGGCAACCGCCCGAAGATCGGTCCCCGGAGGGGCGATGCCGCCAAGGCGTTGTCCGCGGCGGTGGGATGCCCGGTCTCGGTGACCGCCACCACCACAGACCGCATGGGGTTCACCGGACGGGGCGAAGGCATCGCGGCCGTGGCCAGCGCTCTGGTGGACGAAGAAGCCTCGGAACCTCATCGGTGATTGCCGGACGAACCGGTCACCGCCGACGCAGCGAGTCGAACACCTTCGCCACGGCCCAGAACAATGTCGAAATCGTCACGATGACGAAGCTCGGGGGAGCGGGGAACATCGAGGCGAACACCAGACCTCCCCAGATGGACGCCAGACAGATCACGGACGCGATGACCATCGCCTTCAGCGGCGAGGCGGCGATGATGTTCGCGGCGGCCGCCGGCGTGATGACCAGCGCGAAGATGAGCAGCGTGCCCACGGCGGGCACGGCGATGGTGATGACGCCCGCCATGATCGCCATGAACGCGACGTTCATCCAGCCGATCGGCACGCCCTTGGCCTGGGCCACCTGCTCGTCGAGCGAGCTGAACAACAGAGGGCGGTAGATCACCGCCAACACCGCCAGCAGCAGGACGTCGAACACGGCGAATCCGGCGATCTGGGCGTCGGTGATGGTGAGGATCGACCCGAACAGGATCGACTGCATCTGCTGGGACGCGGACGAGGAGAGTCTCGCGAAGAAGAGGCCGAGGCCGGTGGCGAACGCGAGCACGGTGCCGGTGGCGATCTCGCGTTCGGAGACGCGTTTGCCGAGTGCGCCGATGACGAGCGCCCCGCCGAGGGCGAACGCGCCGAGTCCGAGCGAGACCGGAAGGCCCAGCAGCACCGCCCCGGTGGCGCCGGGCAGTCCGATGTGCGCCAGCGCGTGCGCGGCGAACGTGGAGTGGCGGGCGATGGTGAAGTAGCCCATCACGCCGGCCGCGAACGCGATGCACAGGCCGGCGAGGAACGCGTTCGTCATGAACGGCGCGGTGAGCGTGTCCAGCCAGTTGGGGTCGAAGCTGAAATCGATATGGCTCATGTCGTCTTCTCCTTGCCGTTCCCTATCGTTCCTGCGGGCCGTCCGCCGTGGGGGCTGCCGTCGTCCCGGCGTGATGCATGGACGGCGTGTGCGCATGGTGGTGCAGCTCCGCCACTTCGGATGCGGGATGCATGTCCATCGGCTGTCCTTCGGGCTCGTCGGACGACGGTGTGACGAACATGTCGCCCTGGGGCGTGGTGACGACCTGCACGTTCGTGCCGTACAGGTGGGTGAGCAGCTTGGAGTCGAGCACCTTGCGCATGTCCGCGTAGTGGGGGTGCCCGTCGAGCAGGTAGACGGCGCCGGTGAGGATGGGCAGCAGCATGTTGAGGTCGTGCGCCACCACCTGGATGGTCATGCCGAGTTCCTGGTTGAGGCGGGCGAGCAGGTGCGCCACAGCGCGCTGTGAGGCGAGGTCGAGGTTGGCGAGCGGTTCGTCGAGCATGAGCAGCTGCGGATCGGAGACGATGGCCTGCGCGATGGCGACGCGTTGGCGCAGGCCTCCGGAGAGTTCGGAGAGGCGGTAGCGCGCCTTGTCGTCGATGCCGACGAACGCCATGGCCTGCCGTGCGCGGGCCTTCTGCGCCTTGGTGACCGGATGGATGCCGAACCGCGTGCCGGTCAGCCCCAGCAGCACCGATTGCTCCGCGGTGAGGTTCGAGTCGATGTCCGAGGTGTAGCTCTGCGGCACGTATCCGATGAGCCGGTTCGCCTCGCCGGCCGGACGTCCGAGCACCGTGACCGAGCCCGAAGCGAGCGGCAGCAGTCCCAGTTCCGCCTTCATCATCGTGGTCTTGCCGGTGCCGTTCGTGCCGACGATGGCCGTGACCGAGCCGGTGGGGATGGCGAAGTCGCCATGCTGCCAGATGGTCCTGTCGCCGCGGCGTACGGCGGCGTTGCGGAAGACGATGGCGTCGCGCGTCCCGTCCATGTGCGGTCCTTCCCGAGTGATGCTGCTTGTCGCCTCGGATTATCGCAAATGATGTTGACAACCGTTCTCAATTGTGGCCCGATGGTCGCGTGGCGCCCATGCGTGCCGATGGGTCATGGGTCCAACGGGTCATGCGGCGATTGCATTGGGTTCCATCGCGGCCATGCGCTGGACCGACGTCGGTTCCGGTATGTCATGCGGTCCCGGGGGACTGTACGGGCGACTTGACTCGCCGTGCGGCGGATTTTCCGGCAAGTCGACGCACGGCGCCCCGATGTCGTAGGTCCTCGGTCCGTCACTTGCCGGGATCGGTCTGTCCGGCGTTGGAGCCGTCGTCGCCCGTGGCCGTGCAGTCTCCCGTGCCGTCCCCGTTGGAGCAGCCGGAGCCGTCGGCGTCCGCGGTCGAGCCGTCCGTGCCGTCCGATTCGGTCGATTCGTCCTGTGTCGTGCCGTCGTTCCCGCCGGTGTCGGCGTCGTCGCCGTCCTGCGCGGTGCCGTCCGGATCGTCCACGTCGTAGTCCGGGTCGACGGCGGTGAAGAGCTCCTCGACAAGCTTTCCGATCCAATCGGTGAGCGTGTCGTACTTCGCGGGCATCTGCTCGCTCACGTCCACCACTGGCACGTCGGAGCGTCCGGCCGTGCCGACGAGCATGTTCGTGGCGTCCGAGGCCTCCTGCGAGTTGTTCACCAGCACGTCCATCCCATGGTCCTCGATGAGCGACTGGAAGGTCTGCAGGTCGGCCGGCGCTATCTCGCCGCCGTTCGCCACGGCCTGGGCGTAGGCTTTCGGCGTCCGGTCCTCGAACGACATGTCGCTCATCAGGTAGTAGACCACCGCCTCGGTGGCGCCGTACGAAAGGTCCTTGTGGCGGGAACTGAAGTCGTCCATCGCCTGGTCGAGCGTCTTCTCGCGCTTCTGCCATGCCTTGAGGCGCGTCTCGAACGCCTTGCGCTTCTTCGGTCGGGCCTTGGAGAACGCGTTCGCCAGTTCCTTCGCCATGCCTTTGCGCGCGTCCTTCGAGAACCACAGGTGCGGGTTGTCGCCGTCCATGGCCCCCACGATCTGCGCGGCGGAGACCAGCGTGGAGTCCGGCCCGCGCGTCTTCGTGGCCCAGGAGTCGTATCCGGCGCCGTTCGCCACCACGACCTCCGCCTTGCTCAGCGTGGCCAGATCGGAGGTCTTTGGCTCGAAGTCATGCGCGTCCACGCCGGTGGAGGACAGTATGGAGGTCACCTTCACGTCCTTGCCGCCGATCTCCGCGGCGAGCGAGCCCCACTGGTTCACGGAGGCGACCACGTCGATCGCGCCGGTCTTCGCGGCGACGTCGTCGCCGGTATCGCCGGACGTGCCTGCTCCGCATGCGGCGACGGCGAACGCCATCACGGCGGACAGCAGCAGGGCGGCGCCCCGTCTCGCCGCGCGGCCGATCCCCGTATGCAACCGTCCGTCCATGGATCCCGCCTTTCATCGTCCGCGGCCGGCCGTTCCCGCCTCCGCGGCCCGTCCTCGTCGAAACCGATACGTTACCTCATCGTAGTACCGTCCGGACCCATCACGCACATCCGACGACCTCGTGAAGGAGAACCGCATGTCCACGAAACTCGACGGCAAAGCCGTGTCCGCACAGATCAAGGCTGACCTCAAGGAGCGGGTCGAACGGCTCAAGGCGGCCGGCATCGAACCCGGTCTGGGCACGCTGCTGGTCGGATCCGATCCCGGATCGGTCAAGTACGTGGCCGGCAAGCATGCCGACTGCGCCGAGGTGGGCATCCGCTCCATCAAGCACGAGCTGCCCGCCGACGCCACCTTCGAGGACATCGCGGCCGTGGTGAGGGACATGAACGAGGACCCGGCGTGCACCGGCTACATCGTTCAGCTGCCGCTGCCCAAGGGCATCGACGAGAACGCGATCATCGACCTCATCGACCCGGCCAAGGACGCCGACGGCATGCACCCGTACAACCTGGGCGAGCTCGTGCTGCATGTGCGCGAGGACGTGACGACCCCGCTGCCGTGCACGCCGCGCGGCTGCATCGAACTGCTCAAGGCGTACGACATCGACCTCGACGGCAAGGAGGTGTGCGTGCTCGGCCGCGGCATCACCATCGGACGCACCGTGGGACTCATGCTCACGCGTCGTGCCGTCAACGCCACCGTCACCCTGTGCCACACCGGCACGCGCGATGTGGTCGACCACATGCGCCGTGCCGACGTGATCGTCGCCGCGATGGGTTCCGCCGGGTTCGTCAAGCCGGACATGATCAAGGACGGCGCCGTCCTGCTCGACGTCGGCGTCTCCCGCGTCTTCGACGAGGAGGCCGGCCGCTGGCGCGTGAAGGGCGACATCGACAAGGCCTGCCATGAGAAGGCCTCCGCCTACTCGCCGAACCCCGGCGGCGTCGGCCCGATGACCCGTGCCATGCTGCTCGCGAACGTCGTCGAGATGGCGGAGCGGCGGCTGAAGGCCTGAGGGTGCGACACGCCTGAAATTTTGGGCATGGCTGAAGGTATGGTTAGAGCTCGTATGTCTGAAGGGGCATGCGGGCATAACTGAATATCGAGTAACTATCCATCCAACTATTAGAAACCATATATCTACATGGCAGAGAACAACACTGAGGTCACCAAGGTCGCCATCAACGACATCGGCACCGAAGAGGACTTCATCAAGGCAGTCGATTCCACCATCAAGAACTTCGATGATGGTGATCTGGTCGAGGGTACCGTCGTCAAGATCGATCACGACGAGGTCCTCCTGGATATCGGCTACAAGACCGAGGGTGTGATTCCCTCCCGCGAGCTTTCCATCAAGAAGGACGTCGATCCGGACGAGGTCGTCGAGGTCGGCGATACCGTCGAGGCCCTTGTCGTCACCAAGGAAGACAAGGAAGGCCGTCTGATCCTGTCCAAGAAGCGCGCCCAGTACGAGCGCGCCTGGGGCGACATCGAGAAGATCAAGGAAGCCGACGGCGTCGTCGAGGGCACCGTCATCGAAGCCGTCAAGGGCGGCCTCATCGTGGACATCGGCCTGCGTGGCTTCCTGCCGGCCTCCCTGGTCGAGATGCGTCGCGTGCGCGACCTGTCCCCGTACATCGGCCAGAAGATCCAGGCCAAGATCCTCGAGCTCGACAAGAACCGCAACAACGTGGTCCTGTCCCGTCGCCAGTACCTCGAGGAGACCCAGTCCGAGGTGCGCGAGACCTTCCTGTCCCAGCTCAAGAAGGGCCAGATCCGCGAAGGCGTCGTGTCCTCCATCGTCAACTTCGGCGCGTTCGTCGATCTCGGCGGTGTCGACGGCCTCATCCACGTCTCCGAGCTGTCCTGGAAGCACATCGACCACCCGTCCGAGGTCGTCAAGGTCGGCGACAAGGTCACCGTCGAGGTCCTCGACGTCGATCTGGACCGCGAGCGCATCTCCCTGTCGCTCAAGGCCACCCAGGAGGATCCGTGGCAGCGCTTCGCCCGCACCCACGTCCCCGGCCAGATCGTCAAGGGCAAGGTCACCAAGATCGTCCAGTTCGGCGTGTTCATCTCCGTCGAGGACGGCATCGAGGGCCTGGTGCACATCTCCGAGCTCGCCAACCGTCACGTCGAGAACCCGGAGACCGTGGTCAAGCCGGGCGAGATCGTGTTCGTCAAGGTGATCGACGTCGACCTCGATCGTCGCCGCATCTCCCTGTCCCTCAAGCAGGCCAACGACTCCGTCGACCCGGCCTCCGAGGACTTCGATCCGGCGCTCTACGGCATGCCGGCCGAGTACGACGACGAGGGCAACTACAAGTACCCCGAAGGCTTCGACCCGAACACCAACGAGTGGATCGCCGGCTACGAGAAGCAGCGCGAGGAGTGGGAGTCCCAGTACGCGGCCGCCCACCAGCTGTGGGAGGAGCACAAGGAGTTCGTGGCCAAGGAGCTCGAGCACGCGGAGGAGTCCGCCGCGGCCGACGGCCAGGGCCCGAAGGAGGAGAAGGTCGAGGAAGTGTCCAACTACTCCTCCGACAACACCTCCACCGGCACGCTCGCCGACTCCGATCAGCTCGCCGCCCTGCGCGACCAGCTGCTCGGCAAGTGAGTCCTTCCCCCACGGGATTGATCTCACGGCGTAACGCCTGATGCGAAGGTCCCCGGTTCCCCTGTGGAGCCGGGGACCTTCGTCGTTGTCGTACGAGGGTTCGGTTCGTAAGGGTCCATGTTTCGAGAGGGGAGGCATGCGGAAATGATCCGCATCGGATTGACGGGCGGGATCGCCGCCGGCAAGAGCACGGTGGCGGCGCGGCTTCGGGAGCTCGGCGCCGTGCACATCGACTACGACGCGATCGCGCACGCGATCACCGCGCCCGGGGGAGCGGCGTTGCCGGCGATCGTACGCGCGTTCGGCGCCGACGCCATCGCCGCGGACGGTGCGCTCGACCGCGCATGGATGGCCGCCCACGTGTTCGGCGCCGAGGCCGCCCCGGGCGCGCGCGAACGGCTCGACGCCATCGAACACCCGATCATCTACGACGAGGCGCGACGGTGGGAGGAACACGCCGTCGCGGCGGCCCGGGACGTCGCGCGGGAATCGGGGGAACGACCGATCGTCGTCGTGCACGACGTGCCGCTGCTCGCCGAAGTGATCGACGACATCCCGTTCCGCTTCGACCACATCGTCACCGTCGAGGCGCCGGAGGCAACCCGCATCGCACGCATGGAACGCACGCGCGGCATGACGCGAGGACAGGCCGAAGCGCGCATCCGCCACCAGTCGACGCGCGCCGAACGCGAGGCGATCGCCGATACCGTCATCGACTCAACGCAACCCATCGAACGGATGTTCGACGAGGTTGATAGGCTGTACGCGGCATGGAGCGCCGAACGGAAGGGGCAGTGATGGGATTCGACATCGAACGCACGAACAGGCCGTTCGTCGTCAAATCACCGTACCAGCCGAGCGGCGACCAGCCGCAGGCCATCGATGAGCTCGCCGCACGCATCGAGAACGGCGAGAACGACGTCGTGCTCATGGGCGCCACCGGCACCGGCAAGACCGCCACCACCGCGTGGCTCATCGAACGGCTCCAACGCCCCACGCTCATCATCGAACCGAACAAGACGCTGGCCGCGCAGCTGTGCGCCGAATTCCGCGAGCTCATGCCAGACAACGCCGTCAGCTACTTCGTGAGCTACTACGACTACTACCAGCCGGAAGCCTACATCCCGCAGACCGACACGTACATCGAGAAGGACTCGAACATCAACGACGACGTGGAGCGTCTGCGCCACCAGGCCACCGCCAACCTCCTTACCCGACGGGACTGCGTGGTCGTCGCCACCGTCTCCTGCATCTACGGCCTCGGCACCCCCGAGGAGTACGCCGGGCGCATGCTGCTGCTCAAGGTGGGCCAGCAGATCGACCGCGACGACCTGCTGCGCAGATTCGTCGCCATGCAGTACAAGCGCAACGACATCGCGTTCACGCGCGGTACGTTCCGCGTGCGCGGCGACACCGTCGAGATCATCCCCGTATATGAGGAGCTCGCCGTGCGCATCGAGTTCTTCGGCGACGAGATCGACCGCATCTCCACCCTCCACCCGCTCACCGGCGACGAGATCGACGAGGAGAACGAGGTCCACATCTTCCCCGCCTCGCACTACGTGGCCGGACCGGAGCGCATGGAACGCGCGCTGAAGACCATCCGCGAGGAGCTCGACGAACGCGTCGCGGAACTGAGGAAGCAGGGCAAGGAGCTCGAGGCGCAGCGTCTCACCATGCGCACCACCTACGATCTGGAGATGCTCACCCAGGTGGGCGTCTGCTCCGGCGTGGAGAACTATTCGCGGCACTTCGACGGGCGCGCGCCCGGCACGCCGCCGCACACGCTGCTCGATTTCTTCCCCGACGACTTCCTGCTCGTCATCGACGAGTCGCATGTGACCGTGCCGCAGATCGGCGCCATGTACGAGGGCGACGCCTCGCGTAAGCGCACGCTCGTCGAGCACGGGTTCCGTCTGCCCTCCGCGATGGACAACCGTCCGCTCAAATGGCCCGAGTTCCTCCAGCGCGTGGGTCAGACCGTCTACCTGTCCGCCACGCCCGGCGACTACGAGCTCGGCCTGTCCGACGGCGTGGTCGAGCAGATCATCCGTCCCACCGGCCTGCTCGACCCGAAGGTGGAGGTACGCCCCACCGAAGGGCAGATCGACGACCTGCTCGCCGAGATCAAGGACCGCGTGGCCCGGCACGAGCGCACGCTCGTCACCACGCTCACCAAGAAGATGGCCGAGGACCTCACCGACTACCTCATCGAGCAGGGCGTCAAGGTCGAATACCTCCACTCCGACGTGGACACGCTGCGCCGCGTGGAGCTGCTGCGCATGCTGCGCGAAGGCAAGATCGACGTGCTCGTCGGCATCAACCTGCTGCGCGAGGGTCTCGACCTGCCCGAGGTGTCGCTCGTGGCGATCCTCGACGCCGACAAGGAGGGCTTCCTGCGGTCCTACCGGTCCCTCATCCAGACCATCGGCCGCGCCGCCCGCAACGTGTCCGGCACCGTCATCATGTACGCGGACGACGTCACCGAGGCGATGCGCAAGGCCATCGACGAGACCGAACGTCGCCGCGCGAAGCAGATCGCGTACAACAAGGAGCATGGCATCGACCCGAAGCCGCTCATCAAGAAGATCAGCGACGTCAACGACATGCTCGCCAAGGAGGACGTGGACACCGCCACGCTGCTCGAAGGCGGCTACCGCAACGCCGGCAAGGCCGGCAACACGCATCTCGGCGTGCCCGCGTTCGACGCCGGCGAGGCGGACAGGCGGCATGAGGAGATCCTCAAGGCGGGCCTGCCCGCACAGGACCTCGCCGACCTCATCCGCCAGCTCAGCGAGCAGATGCACACCGCCGCCGAACAGCTCCAGTTCGAGCTCGCGGCGCGTCTGCGCGACGAGATCCGCGACCTCAAGAAGGAGCTGCGGCAGATGACCGAGGCGGGCAAGTAGGGGAGACGGTAGAAGTAGAGGCGTCATTTTAGGGTAGGGAACCATGGCCGAAACCCCACTTGCATTTGAAATCGCCACGTTCGTGGTGCTTGCCCTGTTCTTCATCGTCGACCTGTTCGTCATCGGGCGCCGACCGCACGTGCCCTCCACCAAGGAGTGCGTGCAGCACATCGCCTTCTTCGTGGTGATGGCGTTGATCTTCGGCGGCTGCATCTGGTACTTCGCCGGGTCGAAGCCGGCCATCGAGTTCTATTCCGGATGGCTCACCGAATACTCGCTGTCCATCGACAACCTGTTCGTGTTCGTCATCATCATGGCGAACTTCGCCGTGCCCAAGCAGATCCAGAAATACGTGCTGTCCGTGGGCATCACCATCGCGCTGATCTTCCGCGGCTGCTTCATCCTCATCGGCGCCGCGCTCGTCAGCCGGTTCACCTGGGTGTTCTTCATCTTCGGCGCCTTCCTCATCTACACCGCCGTCAAGCTCGTGCTCGGCGGGGACGATGACGAGGAGTACCAGGAGAACGGCATCATCCGGACCCTGCGCAAGGTGATCCGCATCACCGACGAATACGACGGCGAGAAGCTCAGGACCACGCGCAACGGCATGCGCTACTGGACGCCGATGCTCATCGTGTTCCTCACCATCGGCACCACCGACGTGATGTTCGCGTTCGATTCGATTCCGGCCATCTTCGGCCTGACCAAGGACCCGTTCCTGGTGTTCACCTCGAACGTGTTCGCCCTGCTGGGCCTCCAGCAGCTGTACTTCCTGCTGGGCGCGCTGCTCGACAAGCTCGTCTACCTGCCGGTGGGCCTGTCCATCGTGCTCGGCTTCATCGGCGTCAAGCTCGTCATGGAGGCGCTGCACGGCAACACCCTGCCGTTCATCAACGGCGGCCATGGCGTGCATTGGGTGCCCGAGGTGCCGACGTGGCTGTCCCTCGCGGTGATCGTCGTCGCCATCGGCGGGGCCGCGCTCGCCTCGGTCGTCAAGATGCGTGCCGTGGAGGGCTCGAAGGCCGAGTGACGCCGGCGTGCGGGCGCGTGCGGAGAACGCCGCCCCGCTTATGGTGAACGGACTGGGAACGCTCACGGAACACCCTGTGAAAAGGGTTGTTCCGTGAGCGTTCTCAGTATTGGGGGACTTGGGGTGTGAGCGCTAACAACACACCGGCGGAAAAAGTGGAACGAAACGACGAACGCGGGTACACTGATGCATGGAAATCGGAGCCAATCCGGCCCCGTCCGTTGCAAAGTTAGGAATAGGCAACATGCGCAAAGCCAAGATCGTCGATACCATCGGCCCCGCCAGCGAGTCGCTCGAAGGCATCACCAGCCTCGTCGAAGCCGGCATGGATGTGGCCCGTCTGAACCGCTCCCACGGCACGCCGGAGGACCACCTCAAGGTCTACAACAACGTGCGTCAGGCCTCCAAGGCCGCCGGCCGCAACGTGGCCGTGCTGGTCGACCTGCAGGGTCCGAAGATCCGCTGCGGCTGGTTCAAGAAGAACGCCGAGGGCGAGGACAAGGTCGAGCTCAAGGAAGGCCAGGAGTTCGTCATCACCACCGACGACGTCGAGGGCGACGAGCACATCACCTCCACCACCTTCAAGGGTCTGCCGGGCGACTGCCACCCGGGCGACCCGATCCTCATCGACGACGGCAAGGTCCGTCTCGAGGTCACCAAGGTCGAGGGCAACAACGTCCACACCAAGGTCGTCGTCGCCGGCCCCGTGTCCTCCCACAAGGGCATCAACCTGCCGGGCGTCGCCGTTTCCCTGCCGGCGCTGACCGAGAAGGATGAGGAGGACCTGCGCTGGGCCATCCGCACCGGCGCCGACATCATCGCCATGTCCTTCGTGCGTTTCGCCACCGACATCGACCGCGCCCACGAGATCATGGACGAGGAAGGCCGTCGCATCCCGATCGTCGCCAAGATCGAGAAGCCGCAGGCCCTCGAGAACCTCGAGGACATCGTCAAGACCTTCGACGGCATCATGGCCGCCCGTGGCGACATGGCCGTCGAGTGCCCGCTCGAGGAGGTCCCGCTGGCCACCAAGCGCATCATCGAGCTGTCTCGCCAGTACGCCAAGCCGGTCATCGTGGCCACCGAGGTCCTGGGCTCCATGGTCCACTCCCCGGTCCCGTCCCGCGCCGAGGCCTCCGACTGCGCCAACGCCGTCCTCGACGGCGCCGACGCCACCATGACCTCCAACGAGACCGCCGTCGGCGAGTACCCGGCCGTCACCGTGGCCACCATGTCCCGCATCTCCGGCTTCGCCACCGAGCACGGCTTCGACCGCATCCCGGACCTCAAGAACCTGGACATGTCCTCCACCGGCGCCGTCTCCTCCGCCGCCGTCGACCTGGCCGACAAGCTCAACGCCAAGGCCATCGTCGCCTACACCCAGACCGGCAACACCGTTCACCGCGTCTCCCGCGAGCGTCCGGCCGCCCCGATCTACGGCATCACCAACAACGAGCACACCTACCACTGGCTGGCCCTCTCCTGGGGCACCGAGGCGTTCCTGCTCGACGAGGACTACCACGACAAGTCCCGCAAGGACCTGATGATCTTCACCGACAAGCTGCTGCGCGACGCCGGCAAGGTCGTCAACGGCGACAAGATCGTCATCCTGAGCTCCGCCCAGGGCGAGCACCAGCCGGGCAGCACCGACTCCATCTACGTCCACACCGTGGGTGCCTGCGACTGATTCCGTCAGTCCGGTGCATGAGCCGGTGAGGGCCGGAGCCGGGTGAATCTCGGACCGGCCCTCCTATGCGAGACCCCTCTCCGCGACATGTCGCGGAGAGGGGTCTCGTCGTATGCGCGGAGCACACGGAGAGGATACGAAAAATCCCCGCAATCATTGGAATCGCGGGGATTATCAGCGTGCCCTCGGTGGGACTCGAACCCACAACGTGCCATTTTTAGAAACGGCTTGATATGGCCGTAAACCCTTATGGCAGTAGGGCTAACGCCCAATTCGTAGATATGTGTAGTTATGCCTAATCATGGTGAATTTAGGCCAGTTCTGATAAATACGTGCCCAATTTGTGCCCAAAGGAACTGCCGGGATGCCAACGATTCCAAGGGATGCGGGGTGCTGCCGTCTCCCTATCCTATCCGCCCATATGCCGCAAATCGTTGGAATTACCCAAAGGGAGCAATCAGCGCACAAAGTGTGCACAATCAGAGCAGGCCAAAACGTTGGAATTACCCAAAGGGAGCAAAGGGAGCAAGTTATCTCTCCAGAGAGAGCAACGAGAAAACACGGGTAATCGTGTGTGCTTGGGTGCTGCCGTCCGCGCCAGTTGTTGGGATAATCTCAACAGTTGCCCCGCGCCAGTTGTTCGTGTCATACGAATAACTGCCCACGCCAGTTGTTGGGGTAATCGAAACAACTGCCCACGGCTGCCAGTTGTGGTCATAATGCCCACGGCTGTTGTCGGTGTGAGGGGATTGGGTGGTTCTCGTCAGGTGATTCATCATGCATCAGGTGTTACATCATTTAACACCTGTCGGCGTGGGTGTAGTCTGGCGGTAATCGATTCTTAGGCCGTCCGTCCTTCCGTCGTCCTACAGGGCTTCGGGCTGGGTGTGCTATCGGACGGCCGCAATGCTTCGGGGGATGGGTCCGCCGGTGCTGGACACGTGAACCGTGGCGGAACCTGCCACGGTTGGCCTCGTAATCGTTGCAATTCCGCCAACATCACAATTAGTGATGTTGGGTGTATTGCGCAGGCCCTTCAGTGGTTCATACAGTCGGTAATGGCGACGGTATCGGAAGATCTATTCCATCACTATTGGTGATGGTATCCACATTGCCCGGTGACTGGCTGGTTGGGGAACTGAGTAGGAA
>NZ_JAHBBF010000029.1 GCF_019331725.1 Bifidobacterium saguinibicoloris | reverse complement strand
ATTGCGCAGGCCCTTCAGTGGTTCATACAGTCGGTAATGGCGACGGTATCGGAAGATCTATTCCATCACTATTGGTGATGGTATCCACATTGCCCGGTGACTGGCTGGTTGGGGAACTGAGTAGGAAATACTCAGTTGAAGAAGGTTCGCAGTCGTACACATGATGTGTACGGCTAGCGAGGTGTCCCAGAATGAGCCACCTGACGCAATGTGGTGGGCGGGCGACTGTTGTGATTCCCGCAATGGTTGGCGGGGTCAGCCGCGAAGGGGAAAGAAGCGGAAACCCTTCGCGGCTTCCAGCGCCCGGCCGGTCGTCCACCATCCTTCCGACCGGCCTGACTTACACGGGTACGTGGGTGGGGTGTGACGTTTTTTCCAACACGACTATTTCAGACCGCATTAACAGCCGGAACCATTGGCCCAGCGGCCCCGGCGCGCTGCCGGGGTGGGGCTTCCCTGCGGGGGGGGTATGTGGTGTGTGTGCCGCCTTGCCGGTGGGGGACATCGAGGAAATGGAAACCCCGTCGACTGTGTGGTGGCCCCATGTCGGCGGCGTGCATGGGGCCGTGGCTTATGCGCCCACGTGGAGATCGATGGTCTTCTTGGTGGTCTTGCCGGTGTCATCCTGTCCGATGGTGAGACGGGCGATGCGGCCGCGGTAGGCGATACCCCAGCCGAGGCGTGCGGTGACGCGGATTGCGATGCAGTCGGACGTGAAGTAGGCGCTGGTGTCCACGTCGACGGCCACGTCAGAGTAGCCAACGATGATGTTGGACGGGTCGATGACGAACAGCTTGTTTGCGGGGACGGCTCCATTGCGGACCACTGGCAGACCGGCGAGCTGGGGGAGTGCTTCGGCCTGCGCGTCGGGGTTGATGACGGGGCGGCCGTCCCCGTACTTCATGCGCTGGAGACGTGCCCAACCGCTGTTTGACGTGAGGATGCACGCGGGCGTGGCGCCGTTGTCCGCGATGGTGGCGATGGCGTCAATGAGCGGATCCAGATTGTCGATGATGTTGCCGCCGTCGATGATGGCCGGGGTTGTGTCGTTGGCGAGGCCGGGCGCGTACACGTCGTTCTTGTCTTCGGGAGCGTTGACGAACATTCCGTCTGCCTTGGCGGTGACGGCGCGCTTGAGGCTGTCCGTGAACAGGTCGGACGCGTTCGCGGTGGCGTTGTCGCCGGTGAGCTGTTGTCCGTAGGCTTCGCGGCTGACCTTCTGGACGATGGCGATCTTCTGCGTGTAGATGCGGATCTCGGCGCGCGACGTGTCGCCGGTGGGGATTTCCTCGCCTTCCTTGACGATGGCGGCGGCCGGATCGGCGGGCACGAACGGCACACGGATATAGGTGGCGTCTCCCTGCGGGGTGGCGGCGACGGTCGCCACGAGGTCATTGAGCACGAGTGCGTCGGGGGTGACGTCGGTTGGCGGCAGCGTAGTACGGCTGGGGTTCCATCCCCCTACCGATTCGTTGGTGGTGATTGCCATGATTAGGGCCTTTCGGGTTGCGCGGCCCTGCAAAAAGATACGGAGGGGCCGCAACTGGTTGGTTGGCGGCTCCTCCGGGGAACATTCCGCGCTACTCGGCTCCTGGCCTTTCGCTACTGGTAATGATACTCGTTACCGTGGATTAGCGGTGCAATGCGCTGCGCAGATCGTTCCTCTTGGTGCGGAACGCGCCCTGCGGGTTCTCGGCAAGGTCGAGCGTCTTGCGGGCGAGCGGGTCGCTGACCGGCTTCGGCTTGGCCATGTACGGGCGTTCGGTGATGATGGTCTCCACCTGCGCGGCGATGGCGTCGCCGTCCGGTTCCCCGTCGTCGGTGAACAACGCGGCCACATGTTCGTCGTCCATCATGTCCAGCGCGTCGGTGATGGCGGTGGGCTGGAGTTTGGCGAACTCGGGGCGGGTCATGAGCATGGCGCGGCGGATGTGGGCGAGCTGCGCGCCGATGCGGTCGCGTTCCTCCGTGATGGCGTGGAGACGCTGGCGGTAGTCGGCGGATTCCTTGCGGGCCTTCTCCAGCGCGCCGGTCATGTCGGCCTTCCTGAGCGCTTCGCCCATGCCGTTCATGTCGGGCTTGCGGGGTGTGGGCGTCTTCGGGGATGCTGGGGCCTTCGGCGTCACGGTCTCCGATGTGGTCTCCTGCATGGTGGTCTCACTCACTGTCGTCGTCCTCCTTCATGGCGAGCGTGGCGGCGGCTGCGGCCGTGTACCGGCGAAGCAACCTGCATTCCTTGGTGGCGGCGTCCAGCAGTTCCGTGAGATGCCGGGAGTGCTCCGCAAGCCCTGCGGCGGTGCGTTCCTCGGCGCGCTCCGTCGTGCCGCCTGCGGTCGGCTCCGGGGTCTCGGTGGTGGTCTGGTCGGTCATGGTGTCCTCCTTGGTCTGGTTGTTGAGTGCGTCGAGCTTGCGGCGAAGGCGTTTGGAGAAGCCTTTTTCGGCCTTGAGCTTGCGGCGTGTCTTGTCGAGTTGGGCGGTCAGTTCCCGGATCTGGTTGCGCAGGTCGTCGGCTTCGGCGGTGGCCTTCGCCTGTGTGAGCCGCATGGCGATGTCGGGGTCAGCGGCGAGCAGCAT
>NZ_JAHBBF010000028.1 GCF_019331725.1 Bifidobacterium saguinibicoloris | reverse complement strand
GGGGTGTTGTGGTGGGGTGGGGTTGCGTTGGTTGGGGTTTGCGTGTAAGTTGTTCTTTCGCTGCCGCCGAGCGGTTCCGGCCGGGGTTCTTCCGGTTCGGGGTTGGTTTTGGTGTGTGTGGTGGTTTGAGAACTCAAGAGTGTGTTTGTACTACTTCTTTATAGTCAATGATTGCCAGTCCGTCGTCCGCCTGGCCGCCTTTCGTGGGTTGGTCGGGTCCTTGGTTGGTTGAAGGATGGCGGGGTTTTTTGAGTGTGAGCGTCCTTTCCTTATTAGGACGTTCCTGTCAATTTTGTTTCGAGAGTCGTTTTCGGTTCTCTTCATGTTTTTTTGTGGAGGGTTCGATTCTGGCTCAGGATGAACGCTGGCGGCGTGCTTAACACATGCAAGTCGAACGGGATCCAGGGTGCTTGCATCCTGGTGAGAGTGGCGAACGGGTGAGTAATGCGTGACCGACCTGCCCCGTACTGCGGAATAGCTCCTGGAAACGGGTGGTAATGCCGCATGTTCCGGCGCACTGCATGGTGTGTCGGGAAAGGTTTTTTCCGGTATGGGATGGGGTCGCGTCCTATCAGCTTGACGGTGGGGTGATGGCCTACCGTGGCTTCGACGGGTAGCCGGCCTGAGAGGGCGACCGGCCACATTGGGACTGAGATACGGCCCAGACTCCTACGGGAGGCAGCAGTGGGGAATATTGCACAATGGGCGCAAGCCTGATGCAGCGACGCCGCGTGCGGGATGAAGGCCTTCGGGTTGTAAACCGCTTTTAGCAGGGAGCAAGGCTTCGGTTGAGTGTACCTGTTGAATAAGCACCGGCTAACTACGTGCCAGCAGCCGCGGTAATACGTAGGGTGCAAGCGTTATCCGGAATTATTGGGCGTAAAGGGCTCGTAGGCGGTTCGTCGCGTCTGGTGTGAAATCCCATCGCTTAACGGTGGGACTGCGCCGGGTACGGGCGGGCTGGAGTGCGGTAGGGGAGACTGGAATTCCCGGTGTAACGGTGGAATGTGTAGATATCGGGAGGAACACCAATGGCGAAGGCAGGTCTCTGGGCCGTTACTGACGCTGAGGAGCGAAAGCGTGGGGAGCGAACAGGATTAGATACCCTGGTAGTCCACGCCGTAAACGGTGGATGCTGGATGTGGGGCACGTTCCACGTGTTCCGTGTCGGAGCCAACGCGTTAAGCATCCCGCCTGGGGAGTACGGCCGCAAGGCTAAAACTCAAAGAAATTGACGGGGGCCCGCACAAGCGGCGGAGCATGCGGATTAATTCGATGCAACGCGAAGAACCTTACCTGGGCTTGACATGTTCCCGACGACGGCAGAGATGTCGTTTCCCTTCGGGGCGGGTTCACAGGTGGTGCATGGTCGTCGTCAGCTCGTGTCGTGAGATGTTGGGTTAAGTCCCGCAACGAGCGCAACCCTCGCCCCGTGTTGCCAGCGGATTATGCCGGGAACTCACGGGGGACCGCCGGGGTTAACTCGGAGGAAGGTGGGGATGACGTCAGATCATCATGCCCCTTACGTCCAGGGCTTCACGCATGCTACAATGGCCGGTACAACGGGATGCGACAAGGCGACTTGGAGCGGATCCCTGAAAACCGGTCTCAGTTCGGATTGGAGTCTGCAACCCGACTCCATGAAGGCGGAGTCGCTAGTAATCGCGGATCAGCAACGCCGCGGTGAATGCGTTCCCGGGCCTTGTACACACCGCCCGTCAAGTCATGAAAGTGGGCAGCACCCGAAGCCGGTGGCCTAACCCGTAAGGGATGGAGCCGTCTAAGGTGAGGCTCGTGATTGGGACTAAGTCGTAACAAGGTAGCCGTACCGGAAGGTGCGGCTGGATCACCTCCTTTCTACGGAGTATTCAGGCCCCTGTCTGGGGGCCGGTGTGTGCCGGCGTGCCGCGACAGTCGCGGTGGCGGCCGGTTGCTGGTGTGGAAGAGATCGTTGGCTTGGCGTGTGTCTGTCGTGGGCGCGCGCGTGTGGGGTGGTATGGGCATGCTTTTGGGTTCCCGGACCGCCACGCCCCTTGGGTGGGGTGCGGTTCCGGTTCCCATGCGGGTTCCTGGTCGCCGGTGTTGCCGGCGGGTTCGGGGGCGCGCGTGCGGGCTGGTGGTTTGAGAACTGGATAGTGGACGCGAGCGAGCGTGACGGCCCTTTGGGGTTGTCGTGCTTGTTCTGTTGATTTCGAACGAACTTCTATTGTTGTTGTTCGTTTCGATCGTTTTGTGATCATTTACGATGTGTTGATGTGTCGTCTGGTGTTTACCGCTTGATTGGAATCCCCGTGGATGTTTGTCCGTGGGGGGCGTATGGTGGATGCCTTGGCAGACAGGACCGATGAAGGACGCGAGGGGCCGCGATAGTCCTCGGGGAGCCGCCGACTGGGCTTTGATCCGAGGGTTTCCGAATGGGGGGACCCGGCAGCCGTCATGGGCTGTCACCGCAGTTGTTGCGGGGGGTACGCAGGGAAGTGAAACATCTCAGTACCTGCAGGAAAGGATACTCCGTGAGTAGTGGCGAGCGAAAGCGGATGATGGCCAAACCTCATGCGTGTGATACCCGTCGGGGGTTGCGTGTGGGGTGTTGTGGGAGCGTGTGTCCCGTCGCCGACGCGGCGGGCGGCAGTGATAAAGCGTGTTGTGAGGCGAACAGGATTGGATGCCTGGCCGTGGAGGGTGATGGCCCCGTAGCCGAAGACAGCATGCCTGCCGATCGTGTGTCCCAAGTAGCACGGGCCTCGTGGAATCCCGTGTGAATCCGCCCAGACCGTTGGGTAAGCCTGAGTATTCCTGTCTGACCGATAGCGTACTAGTACCGTGAGGGAAAGGTGAAAAGCACCCCGGGAGGGGAGTGAAAGAGTTCCTGAAACCGTGCGCCTACGAACCGTCGGAGCCTCCTAAAGTGGGGTGACGGCGTGCCTATCGAAAAATGAGTCTGCGAGTCAGTGGCGGGTGGCGAGCATAAGCCGTGTGGCGTATGCGTAGCGAAAGCGAGTCCGAAATATGGCGTTTGGAGTCGCTCGTCCTGGACCCGAAGCGGGATGATCTAGCCCTGAGCAGGTTGAAGCGCGGGTAGGACCGTGTGGAGGACCGAACCCACCTGGGTTGAAAACCGGGGGGATGACTTGGGGCTGGGGGTGAAAGGCCAATCAAATTCCGTGATAGCTGGTTCTCTCCGAAATGCATTTGGGTGCAGCGTCGCGTGATTACTTCCGGGGGGTAGAGCTACTGGATGCTTGAGGGCCCGTATCGGGTACCGACAGCAACCAAACTCCGAATACCCGTGAAGCGTATCGCGGCAGTGAGTCGGCGGGGGATAAGCTCCGTCGTCGAAAGGGAGACAGCCCAGACCGTCGTCTAAGGTCCCGAAGCGCGTGCTAAGTGGGAAAGGATGTGGAGTCGCATAGACAGCCAGGAGGTTGGCTCAGAAGCAGCCATCCTTGAAAGAGTGCGTAACAGCTCACTGGTCTAGTGGTTCCGCGCCGACAATGTAGCGGGGCTCAAGCACGCCACCGAAGACGCGGCAGCAGTTTGTACTGCTGGGTAGGAGAGCGTCCCATGCGGGTCGAAGCGGGCGTGGAAACGTCCGTGGACTGTTTGGGAGTGAGAATGCAGACATGAGTAGCGAGAGGCGGGTTAAAATCCCGTCCGCCGGATGACCAAGGGTTCCAGGGCCACGTTCGTCGTCCCTGGGTGAGTCGGGTCCTAAGGCGAGGCCGACAGGCGTAGTCGAATGGATGAACGGGTCGATATTCCCGTACCGGTTCCGAGCCGGCAAGACCTGAAAGGATGATGCTGACCTCCGTTCCCGCTTGATATGCCCTTCGGGGTGTGGATGGCGGGGGTGTTGGGAACCTATTCCCGGTAGGGTAGCGCGTGGAGTGACACGGACGGTAGGCCGGCCCCGGAGGTGGTTTTCCGTGGGCCAAGCATGCGGGGCCTTCCCCAGGCAAATCCGGGGATGTATGGTCCGAGGTGTGATGGGACGCCCTTTATGGGTGGATCCGGTGGTTCCGTCCGTCGAGAAAAGCTTCGGCGCGAGGCTCGTGGCCGCCCGTACCCCAAACCGACACTGGTGGTCTGGTAGAGCATACCAAGGCGATCGAGCGAATCCCGGTCAAGGAACTCGGCAAATTGCTCCCGTTCCTTCGGTTCAAGGGAGACCCCCTCGGGTGAGGCGCCATGCGCGCGGAGCCTTGGGGGGTGGCACATGAGAGGGGGTAGCGACTGTTTACCAAAAACACAGGTGCATGCGAAGACGTGAAGTCGCTGTATATGCACTGACGCCTGCCCGGTGCCGGAAGGTTAAGAGGATCCGTCAGCCTCGTGGCGAAGCGGTGAATTCAAGCCCCGGTAAACGGCGGTGGTAACTATAACCATCCTAAGGTAGCGAAATTCCTTGTCGGGTAAGTTCCGACCTGCACGAATGGCGTAACGACTTCCCCACTGTCTCGACCGGGAGCTCGGCGAAATTGCAGTACGAGTAAAGATGCTCGTTAAGCGCAGAAGGACGAAAAGACCCCGGGACCTTTACTATACCTTGGTATTGGCATTCGGTGTGGATTGTGTAGCATAGGCGGGAGACTTCGAAGCCGCGGCGCCAGCCGTGGTGGAGTCGCAAGGTGAAATACCGTTCTGTTCGCATTGGATGTCTCACCACGACACGTGATCCGTGTCTGGGACAGTGCCTGGCGGGTAGTTTAACTGGGGCGGTTGCCTCCCAAAGAGTAACGGAGGCGCTCAAAGGTCCGCTCAGCCCGGTTGGCAATCGGGTGTCGAGTGCAATCGCACAAGCGGGCTTGACTGCGAGGACGACGGTCCGAGCAGGGACGAAAGTCGGAGATAGTGATCCGGTGCCGGCGTACGGACGCGGCATCGCTCAACGGATAAAAGGTACCCCGGGGATAACAGGCTGATCATTCCCAAGAGTCCATATCGACGGGATGGTTTGGCACCTCGATGTCGGCTCGTCGCATCCTGGGGCTGGAGCAGGTCCCAAGGGTTCGGCTGTTCGCCGATCAAAGCGGCACGCGAGCTGGGTTCAGAACGTCGTGAGACAGTTTGGTCTCTATCCTCTGCGCTCGTCGGAATACTGAGGAGACCTGCCCATAGTACGAGAGGACCTGGGTGGACGAACCTCCGGTGCGCCAGTTGTCACGCCAGTGGCACCGCTGGTTGGCCGCGTTCGGAAGGGATAACCGCTGAAAGCATCTAAGCGGGAAGCCCGCTCCAAGATGAGTATTCCTGGGACTCCCTCGGGAGTCCGTGACCCCCCATGCAGAACACGTGGTCGATAGGCCGGACGTGGAAGCCGCGCGAGCGGTGGAGCTGACCGGTACTAACGGGG
>NZ_JAHBBF010000027.1 GCF_019331725.1 Bifidobacterium saguinibicoloris | reverse complement strand
CGTTTCGACCGCCCCAAGCACCTCCGAAACGTCGGATTCTATAGAATCCGACGTTTCGGAGGTGCTTGGGGCGGTCGAAACGCCCGATTCTATAGAATCGGACGGAATGGGCGGGCGTGAGGCGGCCGAAACGTCCGAACCGTAAGAATCGGGCGCGACGGACTTGACGGACGTATGCACGTCAGCCGGGACGAGGTCACCGGAAGCGGACGTGTGGGACGTGACGGACGCGACGCCCACGCGGGCGAGATGCGCCAGCCAGATGGTGAGCAGACGCTCCGCCAGATGCCCCGGCGTACGCAGCGTCTCCACGTCGGCGTGCGCGTGGTCCCACTTGGCCATGAACTCGTCGAGCAGGGGGAACAGCCACGCACAGTACGCATGGAACAGACCCTTGCGCATCACGAACATGTTGTTCGGCACCAGCGTGTGCCCGTCGAGCACCGCGTCCGCGTCCACGCGGTATTCCGGATGACGCGCGCACAGCACGTCGTACATGTGCCGCAGGTCGCGCAGGCGCAGATGCGGGTCCGCGTCCCACTGCTCCTTGAGCGTCATGAAGCCGTGCAGGCGGCGCACGTCCACCAGTGGCCCGGTCACCACGTCCCAGCCTTCCACGGCGTGCGCGATCGTGCCGTCGTCCAGACCGTATTCGGCGATCGACTGCGCGTCGATGTAGCCGGCCGGCACCTCGCCGAGCTCGTCCTCCTGATGCGGCGCCTGCGCCGTGCTCGCGAAGTCCAGATAACGACGGTACTGGCAGAAGCCGTAATAGTCGGTGTCCACGTTCTTCCACGCCCAGTACATGGCCGTCAGTTCGCTGTACATGGGGTTGAGTTCGGAGATGTGCTCGCCGTCGTTGTCGTGCAGCGTGTCCTCGAACAGGGGCCGTCCTTCGGCCTCCGCGAGTTCGGCGCCCACCTGGATGGGCAGGATGCTCGCGCAGTCCGGGAAGGTGGCCGGCGTGTGGGCGGCCACGAAGATGCGGATGCGTTTGGGCTGTGGGCTGACGGACATGACGATGCTCCTCCATGCGGCGATCGGCGGGATGCATGCCGACGCCTCGCTGTTGCGGTGCCGGCGGCGTGCGTTCCAGTGTAGTCGCGTCGGGGTGAGGGCGCGGCGACGGGGAGAGGCGGGTGTGTGGTGCGGGGTGCGTGTGCGGGTGTGCGGGTGCGCGGGTGCGGGGTGTGCGTGTGCGGCGTGTGCGGCGTGTGCAGTGTGGGCGTGCGTGTGCGGGGTGCGGGCGTGTGCGGGCGTGTGTGTGAGGACTCGGGTCGTGGCCGTAGGCGTGGTTGTCGTCTCGTGTTGTGGTGCATGTTCCATGGGTGAGGGCCAACTTCGAGACGGATTTGATTTCAGAGAGCGTGCGAGTAGACTTTCCGCCGTTTGCTTTCCGTCTGGCAGAGCGTTCTGTCTGGCTGGTTGCTCCGTCGGCAGAGATGTGGCCGGTCCGCCCTGCGACTGGCTGACGGTCGCATGTTGACTGGCGGACGGAACGCCGTCATGTATACCGTGAACGATGCATTCGAGTGCATGGGAGGGATCAGAACCATGAGCGACAATACGCAGCAGCCTACGAATGGCCAGCAGAATTCGGCCGAGCAGTCCCAGCAGCCCCAGCAGCCCGCGAAGGGCAAGTCCCGCAAGGGCCTCATCATCGGCGCCATCGTCGTGCTGGTGATTATCGTTGCCGCGGCCCTGCTGGTGCCGAACGTGGTGGGCAAGGCGTCCGCCGAGTCCGTGGAGGAGTGCAATCTGCAGCTGCAGGCGCTGTCCGCGCACCAGGAGGCGCTGAAGACCACGCAGGAGGAGGCCGACACGGCCGCCAAGCTCACCGCCAAGGACGTGGCGGACGCTTCCACGCTCAAGGACCTCAAGGCCGCTCAGGCCGAGGTGGACAAGCTCGGCAAGGCGCCGACCTGCCCGGCGAACGGCTCCCAGAAGGACGTGGATGAGGCCACGAACCAGATCCGCGAGTACGCGGAGAACCTGCGTTCCGCCACGAGCGGCCTCGATGCCGCCGCCAAGGCCGCCATCGCCTCCAACCAGGAGCTCACCGGCGTCTCTGAGGAGTAAGCGGTTTCCGAACGTCCCAGGAAAAGCTCTACGGCCCTATGGCTCATGACCAGCCATGAGCCATAGGGCCGTAGATATGCCCCGCCATTGCCGGCCATTGCCGGCTGCTTTCCGTCAACGTCCCCGCAATCGATTGCTGATTGCGGGGACGCTGACGTTGTCACCTCACTCGTGGCGCGAGTGACGGCCGCGCGCGTCGTTGCTCAACGAGCCGTGACGGTCGATGGCCTTGCGGACTTGGTCCACGGGCAGTCCCATGACCTGGCTGATGTCCTCCGGGGTCATGTGGCAACGGGTGATCAGGGCTTCGAGGTTCTGCGGGCTGAGGTATGTCACGCGGCCCATTGTAATCGAACACATGTTCGACCGGGCGTGTCTCGCGTGTTCCGCCGGCAGGCCCGCATCGCGGCCTCGTCGACCATCCGTGCGTGCCGTACGCGAGGCCACGCGCACGGGCGCCCGTCACCGGTCGCCCGACTGTCCGACTGTCCGGCTGTTCCGGCGCGCCGCATCCTCCGATGCCGGACGGACGCCGCTCAGCGCGTGAACACGTGGGTTGCGAGCCGGTGCAGCGCCTCGCGCACGCGGGCTTCGGGCAGTGCGAAGTTCATGCGGATGGTGTGGCGGCCGGCGAAGGCGCGGCCGTCCTGCCATGCGACGCCGACGTCCCAGCCCTGCCGCAGCAGTTCGTCCATGCACGGGTCCGCATCCGGGCGCAGCAGGGGCGGGAACGCGCCGGTTCCGTCCGATTCTCCAGAAAGGGTTCCGCCGACACCACCCGAGACACCCGAAACGCCTGTGGCGTCCGACGCCGCCGCGCGCCGGCGCGCGGCCTCCAGCAGTTCGTCGCGATGCTCTGCGCACCAGCGCTCGCAGTCGAGGAACAGCATGTACGTGCCCTGCGGCCGCGCGACCTCCACGCCCGGAACGCCCGCCGCACCCGCCGCATCAGCCTCACCCGCCGCGGCATCCCCGGCGAAGAACCGGTATCCGATGCGCAGGTTCCCGGCCAGCACGCCGAGCAGCTCGTCCAGCCACGCCTCGCCTTCGCGCGAGTAGGCGCCGATCAGCGCGTGCATGGACAGTACGTTCATCTCGTTGTACGGCGTCTTCGATTCGACGGCCGTGAGCCTGTCGCGCAGGTACGGGTCGTAGACCACGTGGTAGCTGCCGATGAGGCCGGCCAGGTTGAACGTCTTGCTGGGCGCGTACAGCGCGATGGTCCGGCGGCGCGCGTCCTCGCCCACCGACTGCGTGGGGATGTGCGGGTGGACGGCGCGGTCGAGGATCAGGTCGGACCAGATCTCGTCGGAGATGACCACGCAGTCGTTGGCGCGGAACACGTCCATCGCGCGCTCGATCTCCCAACGCTCCCACACGCGTCCGGTGGGGTTGTGCGGCGAGCAGAACACGGCCGCGTGGATGCGCTTCGCCTTGAGCCGGCGGTCCATGTCCTCGTAGTCCATGCGCCACACGCCGTCGGCGTCGCGACGCAGCGGACTGTGTTCGAGGCGGAATCCTGCGCCTTCGATGGTCATGGTGAAGCCGTTGTAGGTGGGGGAGTGCACGAGCACGGCGTCGCCGGGCGTGGCGAACGCGCGCAGCGCGGACACGACGCCGCCGAGCACGCCGTTCTCGTAGCCGATGTGCTCCGGCTTGAGACCGGTCACGCCGTTGCGGCGGCGATGCCACCCGATGATCGCGTCGTAGTACGCCTGCGTGGGCTCGAAGTAGCCGAACAGCGGGTGGGCGAGGCGTGCGGCGATCGCGTCGGTCACGGCGGGCGCGGTGGCGAAGTTCATGTCGGCGACCCACATGGGAATCGCGTCGTAGCCGTCGCGTGGGGCGGCGGGCGGCCGCATCAGCGGGTCGCCGTTGTCCTCGCCGATGGCGTCGACGGCGAGCGCGTCGTGGCCGTGACGGTCGGGCAGGGTGGTGAAGTCGAACATCGGTTCCTCCTTTGGCGTGCGATGGTGCGGACCGCGTGCGTGGCCGCGTCCGGTTCGGGTCTTGGGTCTTGCCATGCGGCGCCGCATGGCACGGGCTCCCGTCCGTCCCGTCGATGGTCCGGTGGGAGCCCGATTGCGTGGTCGTTGCGTTTAGTGTCGGCGGCAGTGGCAGTGTCGGTGCGTCACGGCTTGCGTCACGCGTAGATGTTGCGCGGGCGCATGTCCTCTGGCAGGCCTTCGAGCAGCGTCTGCACGGAGCCTTCCTCGAACACGGAGCGGATGCCGGCGGCCAGCAGTGGCGCGACGGACAGCACGGTCATGTTCGGCAGGCGCTTCTCCTCGGGCACCGGCACGGTGTCCATGAGGACGATCTCCTTCGCGCCGCACTTGGAGAGGCGTTCCACGGCGGGGCCGGACAGCAGGCCGTGCGTGGCGACGAGCGTGACGGAGCGGGCGCCGGCGTTGCGCAGCGTGCGCACGGCCTCGCAGATCGTGCCGGCGGTGTCGATCATGTCGTCGACGACGACGCAGTCGCGGTCCGCCACGTCGCCGATGATGCCGTGCGCCACGGCGTGGTTCGGACGGGTGGTGTCGCGGCTCTTGTGGATGAATGCGAGCGGCAGGTTGCCGAGCTTCGCGGCCCAGCGTTCGGAGACCTTGATGCGGCCGGCGTCCGGGGAGACCACGGTGGTGTTCTCCAGCGGCATGTGGTTGCGCACGTAGTCGAGCAGCACCGGGGTGGCGGTGAGGTGGTCGACGGGCGCGTTGAAGAAGCCCTGCTCCTGGGAGGCGTGCAGGTCGACGGTCATGATGCGGTCCGCGCCGGCGGTGCGGAACAGGTCGTAGACGAGGCGGGCGGTGATGGGTTCGCGGCCCTGATGCTTCTTGTCCTGACGGGAGTAGCCCATGAACGGGGCCACCACGGTGATGGTGCGGGCGGAGGCGCGCTTGAGCGCGTCGATCATGATGAGCTGCTCCATGATCCACTTGTTGACCTGGCCGTAGTGGCACTGGAGCACGAAGATGTCGGCGCCGCGCACGGGTTCGGTGAACCGGACGTACATCTCGCCGTTCGCGAAGTCGTAGGCGGTGGTGGGCAGCACCTTGATGCCCAGGCAGGTGGCCACCTCCTCGGCCAGTTCGGGGTATGCGCGGCCAGTGACCAGCGCCATACGTTTGTCCGGGGTGCCTTCAAGCAGCGACGTCATTCGTATCCGTCCTTATGTGAGCGAACCTTGCAAGAGCCTCATCCAGTGTACAAGGCCCCCTGTCATGCCCGGGACACGTGCGCGGGACGGCGGTAGGGCGATTGCGGGGCGGAAACGGGATGGAGGTCGTGGAACCGGTTGGGTTCCACGACCTCCATCGTTGACGGCCGGCGTGCGTGTTACCGGCGTGCGCCGGTCATCGCGAATCGTGCGTGATGACCGACATCACCGGCGTGGCGGCAGCGGCAGGCTTGGGCCTCCTTGCTGCCCTTGCCGCTGTGGCTGCGGTTGCGGCGGTACGGGCACCGCCGGCACAGCCGGTGCACCGTGGCCAGGCTGTGCGCCGTACTGCGGAGTGGTGGGGGCG
>NZ_JAHBBF010000026.1 GCF_019331725.1 Bifidobacterium saguinibicoloris | reverse complement strand
GGGGGGGGTTGGTTCGGGGGTGAGGTCGGTTGGGGGGGGAGGTCGGTTCGCGAGGGAGGCCGGTTCGTGAGGCGAATCGGAGTACCGTGAGACATATGAATAATGCACTCGATGATTTCCCCCGGGCCAAGGCCCGCACCCTGCGGTTCACGTGCGGTTCTCCGCGCTCCGCGCACGTCATGGCCGATGGCTCCCAAGCCCTGTTCCTGCGCTCCGACGGTCCCGAGGACCTGGTGACCGCCCTATGGCTCAGCTGGTTCGACGCGTACGGCGACCATCATGAAACCAAGCTGGCCGATCCGCGCGACCTGCTCGGCGCGCACGCGGACGGCGAGGACGTACCCGCCGAAGAGCGCGCCCGCCGCGAGCGTGCACGCGAGGGCGGCACGGGCATCGTGTCGTATTCGGTGTGCGCGGACGCGGATCGTGTGGTCTTCACCATCAACGGCCGTCTGTTCCTCACCGAGGTCCTGTGGGACTCCGACGACCTGGACGGGACCGATTCAGACGACCTGGACGACGAGGCGTTCAGGAACATCAACGCCCCCTGCCTGCCCGAAGGCGAGCCGACCGTCCGCACGCGCGAGCTCGCCGGCGCATGGCTCGACGAGGACCCCGCCCTGTATACGCCGGTACTGAATCCGCGCATCAGCCCGGATGGCGAGCATGTGCTGTACACCACCGGCGAGCATCTCATGCTCGTCGACATCGGCGATTGGCCGGGCGACGCCCCTGACACCGCCGGCGACATCGCCACCGACGACATCGCCACCGCCGACGCCACCACCGCCGACACAGACATCCCCGCCGGCCCCGACGCCCCGTTCGACGACCGCATCACCGCCATCTACGGCGTCTCCGTCGAGGACGAGGACGGCAACCCCGCCGAGAACACGTGGCGTGTCGGCCTGGCCGAGTTCGTCGCCGGCGAGGAGATGGACCGCTACGACGGCTTCTGGTGGTCGCCCGATTCCCGTCAGGTGCTGTTCGAGTCCTTCGATACCGCCGACGAGCCGGTCTGGCACATCAGCGATCCGGCCGACCCGGAGCGTCCGGCCGCGCCGCGCCGCTACCCGCGTGCGCTCACCCGCAACGCCGACGTGTATCTCACCCTGCTTTCGCTCGCGTTCGACGTGGACGGCCGCTACGCCGGCATCACCGCCACCAAGGACGTCGAGTGGGACCGCGAGTCGTATGAGTACGTTGCCGCCGTGAACTGGACGAAGGGCCATGATCCGCTCGTGCTCGTGCAGAACCGCCGTCAGACCCGCGACGAGGTGCTTTCGGTGAGGTCCGGCAAGCGCTGGTACGGCTATCCGCGCGTGCTGGAGCGGCACGAGAACGAGCAGTGGATCGACCTCGTGTCGGGTACGCCCGCGTTCACGCCCGACGGCCGTCTGGTGTGCGCGTCGAACGACATGGATGCGGATACGAACCGTCTCACCGTGGACGGTCAGGCGTTCACGCCCGCCGGCTGGCAGGTGCGTCACGTGCTCGATGTGACCGACGACGACGTGCTCGCCGTCGTCCAGCGCACGCCCGAGAACGCCCCCGACGAACCCGTCGAGTGGCGTCTGTCCGAAACCGCCGACGCGGACGAGTCCGTCGTCGGCGCGCACGACGCGCGCAGTTTCGACGTGGTGAGCTTCGGCTTCGACGGTTCGGTCACCCCGCTCACCGTGCGTCCCGGCGTCTGGACGGCCAGTCGCGCCGGCGAGGGCGTCGTCATCTCCGGTCGCGACATGCTTCATGCGAAGGCGACGATGACGCACTCCTACGCGCTGCCGTCCGATGCCGCCGAAACGCCGGCGGACATCGACGCCGCGGCCGGCACGGTCGACGAGGAGGTGTCGCGCGACGAGTCCGCGGTGGCCGTGGGGAACGACGACATGGAGCTCAGCATCCTCGCCGCGCCCGTCGCCAGCCACGCCGCCGAACCCGGGTTCACGCCGAACGTGACGTTCACGCGTCTCGGCGCGCATCGCCTGTACACGGCGATCGTCGCGCCTTCCGCCGACAGCCCGTACGCGCGCGCCGAGAAGCTGCCCGTCCTAATGAAACCGTACGGAGGCCCCGGCTTCCAGCAGGTCGTCGCCGCGCAGTCGTTCTACTGGGACGCGCAATGGTGGGCCGATCAGGGCTTCCTCGTCGTCACCGCGGACGGCCGCGGCACCACCGGCCGCGGACCGAAGTGGGATCGTGAGATCTTCGAGGACATGAAGGACGTGACCCTCGCCGACCAGGTCGAGGCCGTCCGCGCCCTGCCGGACGCGGTCGTCGCGCTCAACGCCTCCCGCGGCGGTACCGCCGCGTCGTCGGCGCCGATTCCCGCTCCGGACCTCGACAAGGTGTGCATGATCGGATGGTCGTACGGCGGGTTCCTGTCCGCGCTCGCCGTCCTCGACGCGCCCGACGTGTTCAAGGCCGCGTGCGCCGGCGCCCCGCCCACCGACTGGACGCTGTACGACACCCACTACACCGAGCGCTATCTCGGCCTCGACCCGGCGGTGTACGAGCGCAACTCCATCGTGGCGGACGCGCCGAAGCTCACGCGGCCGCTCATGCTGATCCACGGGTTCGCCGACGACAACGTGACCATCGCCCACAGCCTGCGCCTGTCCCAGGCGCTCATGGCCGCCGGGCGTCCGCACACGTTCCTGCCGCTCACCGGGATCACGCACATGACGAACGACGAGACGGTCGCGGAGAACCTGCTCGTCCTGCAGCGCGACTTCCTGAAGGAGGCGCTCGCCGACTGACCGGGCCGGTTGATTGAGCCGGCCGGTCGGTCGGGTTGACTGGCCGGCCGGCGCGCCGCGTGCGCGGCCCGTCCGTCGGAGCCGCGCACGCGGGCGTGAAGTGCCGGATGCGTGCGGCTCACCCCGTGTCCTAAGATGAGCCCATGACGCAGCTGAACATGATCGACGAGAGCCGTTACGCCGAGACGATGGAACGCACGGTGATCCCCGCGCTCGAGGCCTGCCGCGAGGAGGGCTGGTTCGATCCCTCGGAGGCGGAGCGCGCCGCCGGTCTCGCGCCCCTGTCCGGCACGATGGATACTGGCGGCCGCTCCGGCCAGCTGCACTACCTGTGCTACGACGCGAACAAGTTCGACGGCGAACGCGAGGAGGGCGCCACGGCCACGTTCCGCGGCGCCATCGTCATCAGCCATGGCTTCACCGAGTTCGCCGAGAAGTACGACGAACTCGTCTGGTACTTCCTCCTCGCCGGCTATTCCGTGTGCGTGATGGACCATCGCGGTCACGGCAAGTCCGCGCGCGACGTGGACAATCCGAGTCTCGTGTGGATAGACGACTGGCGCCGCTACGTGGCCGACCTCGCCGCGTTCGCCCAGACCGTGGGCCAGAATTACGCCAACGGGCAGCCGCTCAACCTGTTCTGCCATTCGATGGGCGGCGGCATCGGCGCGGCCGTGCTGGAACGCTATCCCACGCTGTTCGACAGGGCCGTGCTGTCCGCGCCGATGATCGCCCCGCAGACCGGCATGCCGATGTGGCTGACGCGCGCGCTCGTCGGCACGCTGTGCGCGTGCGGTCTGGGACGCCACCGCGTGTTCGGCCAGAAGGACTTCGACGGCGTGCTCGACCTGGGCCCCTACCAGCTGTCCAGCGAGCCGCGCGAACGGTGGTACCACCGGCTGCGCTGCGAGCATCCCGAATACCAGACGTACTGCGCGTCGTTCGAATGGGTGCGGCAGGCGATGCATATGAACCGCGCCGTGCTCAGCCCGGCCGCCTGCGCCGAGATCGAGACGCCCATCCTGCTGTTCCAGTGCGGGCATGACATCTGGGTGCGCAACCAGCCGCAGACCGAGTTCGTGAACCGTGTGAAGGACGGCGGCGGGCATGCCGCCATCGTGCATCTCGCCGATTCCGAGCACGAGGTGTTCTCCATGCCGAACGTGGTGTACGGGCCGTATCTGGAACGCATCCTCGCGTTCTTCGGCGACCCGGTGCTCGCCGAAGTGGAGTAGACGGCGCGGCGGAAGGTGCGGTGGAAGCCGCGACTATGTAGTCGGGTGTAGTTTTTCACCCAGAGTTCACCTGCATGTCGCTTGGCGGTCCCGGCGGCGTAAGACCGGCGTTCGACAATGGAGACATGGGAACGCAATCCAGGATTCACCGTCGCATCGCCGCAGTCGCGGCACTCATCTGCGCCGCCGCGATGACGCTGGCCGGGTGCTCGACGGGCAACAACCAGAACGACCAGGCGGACGGCGCCTCCAACGCCAACACGCAACGGTTCACCCCCGCGAACGGCAAATCCTCCGGCGACATCACCATCGCCTCCGGATCCGAGAACAAAGAGGTGGCCACCGCCATCCAGCACGCCGTGGACGAATCCGGCGTGACCGTCACCATGAAGTACATGGGCTCGCTGGACATCATGAACGTGCTGGAATCCGGCGCCGACGGCTACGACGCCGTCTGGCCCGCCTCCTCCATGTGGATCTCCATGGGCGACACCAAGCATCTCGTCAAGGAGGCGAAGAGCACCTCCACCACGCCCATCGTGTTCGGCATCGCCAAATCCAAGGCCGAACAGCTCGGATGGGCGGACTCGAACGGCAAGACCAAGCCCGTCTCCACCGCCGACATCCTCGCCAAGGTCTCCTCCGGCGACCTCAAATTCTCCATGACCTCCGCCACGCAGTCGAACTCCGGCGCCTCCGCCTACCTGGCGTTCATGACCGCGCTGCGCGGCGGCGACGGCCCCCTCACCGACACGGACCTCACCGACGACACGCTCAAGACCAACGTCACCACGCTCCTCGAGGGCGTGGACCGCTCCTCCGGTTCCTCCGACTGGCTCAAGGACATGGTCGTCAAGAACCCCGACCGGTTCGACTCCATGGTCAACTACGAATCGCTCGTCATCCAGGCGGACAAGACCCTCACCAAGCAGGGCCACGACCCGCTCGTCGCCGTCTACCCGTCCGACGGCATCGCCGTCTCCGACTCCCCGCTCGGCTACGTGGACCGCGGCCAGAAGCAGGACGTGAAGCAGGCGTACAGCAGCTTCGCCAGCGCCCTCCAATCGAAGGAATCCAAGCTCGAATTCGAACGCGCCGGCCGCCGCACCGGGCTCGGCGGCGCGCTCGCCTACGCCTCCGACGCCAAGGTCAAGGAATCGTTCCGCTCCGAATGGGGCATCGACACCGATCCGAGCATGCTCAAGACCATCACCATGCCGGCCGCCAAGACCATCACCAAGGCGCTCGACATCTACCAGACCTCGCTGCGCAAGCCCAGCTGGACCGTCTGGGTGGTCGACTACTCCGGATCCATGTCCGGCGACGGCAAGGACGGCGTGGTCCAGGGACTCAACGCCGCGCTCGATGTGGACCAGGCCCGCAAGGCGCGTATCCAGCCCGGCGACGGCGACGTCAACATCCTCATCCCGTTCGAAAGCGAACCGCACGACCCCATCCGCGCCGACGGCACCAGCACCGGCAACCTGCTCCACACCGCGCAGGCCACGGCCGCAAGCGGCGGCACCGACATCTACCAGGGGCTCGAAGCCGCGTTCAAGCAGCTGCCCACCGGCAGCAAGGCGCGCGAATACACCGTCGCCATCGTGCTCATGACCGACGGCCGCTCCGAAGTGGACGAGCGCGAGGCCAGCTTCCGCGAATACAAGGATGAGAAGCTCGACGTGCCGATCTTCCCGATCATGTTCGGCGACGCCGACCCCAGCCAGCTCAACCAGATCGCGAAACTCTCCAACGCGAAGGTCTTCGACGGCCGCTCCGGCGACCTCGCGGCCGTGTTCCGCACCGTCAAGGGATTCAACTGATGCTTCAGATCGTCTGCGGCGTCATCGCCGGCCTCATCCTCGCCGCCCTCGGATTCGGCATCGCGGGCGGCGGTATCCTCGGGCTCGTCGTCGCCCTGCTGCTCGCCGCCCTCGGCTACGTGGCCGGCTCCACCCTCACCGAACCGGAACGGCGCATCGGGCACATGCTCGCCTCCGCCCTGCCCAACGGGCAGAAGGCGGCCGAAACCATCGACCAGACCAACGCGCGGCTCGCCTCCATCGCACGCCTCGCCGCACAGGTGCGCGACCCGCAGGTCAAAGCCGAAGCGAACGACTTCATCGCCGCCACACGCTCGCTCGTCGCCTACGTGACCAAAGACACCTCCGCCTACGCCACGCTGCGCCACTACACCACCGTCTACGGCGAACAGACCGAACAACTGCTGCACGCCTACGTGGACGTCGAATCGTCCGGCGCGCGCGACCAGGCCGCCAAGGCGCGCGTCGAGACCATCGAGGCGCTGCAGGTGCTCGAACGCACCGCCGCAGGCGAACTCAGCCGCGCCGTCAGCGCCAAGACGCTCGGCATCGCCGCCGACTCCGACGCCATCCAACGGCTGGCGCGCATGGACGGCTACGACGTCGCGTCGCAGCCGGCGCAACCTGCACAATCCACGTCCGAACAAGAGAGGAAGCAATGACACTGTCGAAATCGAAGATCATCGGACTGGTGGCGTTGCTCGCCGTCGTCGCCATCATCGGCGGCACCCTCGTCTGGCGGCAGGCGCAACCCAAACCCGCCGCACCCGTCCAACTCACCCAGGTCAACGGATACCTCGGCGGCGAGAAGATCGGGCTGTTCGACGACCAGAAGTTCAAGGACGCCGCCGCCGAACAAGGCCTCGAAGTCAACTACCGCAAGGCCGGCAGCCTCAACATGATGACCTCGGACTCCAAAGGCATGGACTACCTGTTCCCCTCCTCGCGCGCGGCCGTCGAATACGGCTCGGCGCAAGGAGTCAAAGCCACCCAGAGCGACATCGTCTTCAACTCGCCCATCGTGCTCTACACGCACAAGGCCGTGGCCGAAGGCCTCGTCTCCGGCGGCATCATGAGCAAAAGCGCGGACGGCGTCTACAGCATCGACATGGCCAAGGCCGTCGACGCCATGCTCGCCGACAAAACGTGGGCCGACCTCGGCTACACCGCCGGCTACGGGCAGTTCCGCATCGACTCCACCGACCCCGTCCAATCCAACTCCGGCAACGAATACGCGGCCCTCATCGCCACCGTGCTGAACGGCGGCCAGCCCGCCACCACCGACTCGCTTGACCGTGACGGCGACAAGATCGCCAGCATCTTCGCCAAATCCGGATGGATGGAGACCAGCTCCGAAGACTCGTTCAACCAGTTCCTCACGTTGGGCGTCGGTTCCAAGCCCATGATGGTCGGCTACGAATCCCAGATCCTCGACCTCGCCGTCAACCAGCCCGACGCCTACAAGCAGATCAAGGACGACGTCGTCATCGTCTACCCCACGCCCACCGTCTGGAGCACCCACACGCTCATGGCGCTCGACAAGAAAGGCGAGAAGCTCCTCACCCTGCTCAAATCCAACAAGGTGCAGAAACTCGCCTGGGAACGCCACGGCTTCCGCTCCGCCAACTTCATGGGCACCGACTCCATCAAACGGTTCAAGGTGAACGGCACGCTCGACCAGATCACCGCCGTCTCCGAACTGCCGCGGAACAACGCCATGCAGCAGCTCATCGAAATCCTCAAAGGAGTGACGCCGCAGCCGCAGTGACGCTGCCCCCGGGGCGGGAAGCCCCGACCGTCGGCCCATAATCGGCCGACAGACACGGACACCACCAGACGCACCGCAACAGACGCACCGCAACAGACGCATCGCAACCAGACGCATCACGTCATCGCAACGCCATCGCAACGAAAGGAACACAGCCATGGCACAACTCTCACTCGCCGACCTCACCAAAGGCAACACCGTCACCAACCCGGCACTCACCGGACTCGACGGCGCCGGCGACAACGCGCTCGTCCCCACCGCCGCACAGGCCCAAGCCGACACCGCGCTCAACGCCGACCAGCAGATCGCCAAACTCCCGCCCGCCGACCAGCAGGCCATCGTCCAAATGGCCGGACAGATCGACTTCACGCGCGACGGCATCGAATCCACCTACGGCAAGGACGCGCAACGCGCCACCAGCACCTTCGCCGACGAAATCCTCTCCGAAACCCGTTCCAAGGACACCGGCGAGGCCGGCGAACTGCTCAACACCATGCTCGTCACCATCGACGAGGCCGAACTCGGCGGATTCCGCAAGATCCCGATCCTCGGCCAAGTGGCCGTCAGCATCGACAAGCTGCGCCGCCGCTACCAGAAGGTCGACTCGCAGATCGACGAGATCATCACCAAGCTCGAAGCCGCGCAGGCCAGGCTCGTCGCCGACATCTCCATGTACAACACCATGTACGAGCAGAACGCGCAGCAGTATCGCGAACTCAAGATGACCGTGCTCGCCGGCAAGAAGGCGCTCGCCGACTTCCGCGCCAACCAGCTGCCCGGACTCGAGGCCGAAGCGGCCAAAAGCGGCGACGCCATGCAGGCGCAGATCCTCAAGGACTTCAAGTCCAAGCTCGACCGCTTCGAAAAGCGCCTCGACGACCTCGACCGCATCTCCGTGGTGACCCTGCAGACCGCGCCGCAGATCAAGATCATCCAGAACGCCGACCAGACCATCGTCGACAAGATCGACACCACCATCTCCACCACCATCCCCGTGTGGAAGTCGCAGATGGTGATCGCGCTGGGCCTGTCCAACCAGCGCAAGGCCCTCGACCTCCAGCACAAGGCCGACGACGTGACCAACAAGCTCCTGCAGAAGAACGCGGCCGCCCTCCACAAGGGCGCCGTCGACGCGGAGAAGGCCAACCAGCGGTCCGTGGTGGACATCGAGACGCTGGAGAAGATCAACTCCGAGCTCATCGCCACGCTGAAGGAGACCGTGCAGATCCAGCGCGAAGGCAAGGCCAACCGCGCCGCCGCGCAGGTGAAGATGCGTCAGCTCGAATCCGACCTCAAGGCCGCGCTCATCGAGAACGCCCAGGCCATGTGACGTGTGAGGTTGGGCCGGTTCGGCCGGTTCGGCTGGGTTGGCTGGGTTGGCTTCGCGGAGCCATGGGCCGGGCCTCGCGAAGCGGGCGGATCATGGGGCACCGGGTTGTCCCCGCCGAGGCTTCCGATAATGCTGAAGACATCATGAGAACTCGCCATGAGATCCATGGGATTCCTCCGACTTTTGTGAATCGCGCGTTAGGCTTGCGTGCGCATTGCGAAGTATGTCATGGGGATGATCGGGATGGGTTCTGCTTCGGTCTCAGCATTGGGCACGACGTTGGGCGCACCATTGGGCGCAACGCCGGTCTCAACGTCGGGCGCAACATCGGACACGGCGTCATCGGCATGGCTGATGCAGGTGTCGTTGGTGCACGGCGTATTGCCATGGACCGTGTTCGCGGTCACCGCATGCGCCGCAGTCGCACTCGTCATATCACTCGTCATCGCGCTCTTTCGCTCGGCGCCCGGCAAGTTCGTTGATTCCGCCGATTCCCCCGCACCCTGCACCCCCGCATCCCGCGCCGCCGCATTCCGCCCCGTGCGCTCCGTGCTCGCCGTCCCCGCCGCCGCACTCGCCGCCGGCCTCGTCGGTCTTCTCCTCGCTTGGTTCCTTTCCGACGGCATCATGGTGTTCGGTGTTTCGCTCGGCTGGCCGGTCATCATCGCCGCAGCCTGCGGGTTCGCAGGCCTCGGCGCGCTCACGGCCGTGATCGTCGTCGCGAACCGCCGCCGCGCGCCCCGCGCCGTCGCCCGCCGCGTCACCCGTGCGATCGCCGTCGTCCTCATCCCCCTCACGCTGCTCGCCACCGGTCTCAGCATCGACGCGACCTTCGGCGAATACCAGACCGTTGGCAGCCTCGTCGGGTACACGCCCTACGCGTCGCTTGAGTCGGTGACGGTCCACCATGCATCGATGACGGTCGCGCAGTGGCGTGCCGCCGCCTCGCGCCACGACGCGCCGGACCATCCCGCGCACGGCCGCATACTGACCGTGACCATCCCGAACACGAAATCCCATTTCCAGGCGCGCAAGGCGATGGTGTATCTGCCGCCGGCCGCGCTCGCGAAGACGCCGCCGCGTCTGCCGGTCATGGAACTGCTCGCCGGACAGCCGGGCAGTCCGGGGCGTCTGATTGCGGCGGGGGACATCGCGGGCATGATGAACGCGTACGCCGCCACGCATGACGGTCTCGCGCCGGTCGTCGTCGTGCCGGACCAGAACGGCGCTGACACGCACAACAGCCTGTGCGCCGACACCAGCCAAGGCGATGCCGAAACGTATCTGACGCGCGACGTCGTCGCGTGGGCGAAACGTACGCTGCCCGTCGCGACCGCCCCGCGCATGTGGGCGATCGGCGGATTCTCGCAGGGCGGCACCTGCACGACGCAGCTTGCGCCGCGCCATCCGGACCTGTACGGCGCGATGCTGCCCGTCGACGGCGAACTGAAGCCGACCAACGGTTCCGTGGCCGAGATGACGAGGAACTACTTCCGTGGCCGTCGTGCCGACTACGACGCGCAGGTGCCGGTCAACGCGCTCGCCGCGCTCGATCCCGACGATGCGGGCGGGCTCGCTTTGTTCGCCGGCGCGGGGGAGCGCGACACCGATTCCGTACGCAACATGCGTACGATCGCCGCGGCTGCGCGTAAGGCCGGCGTGAGCGAGGTGACGGAGATCGTCGTCCCCGGCACCGGGCATGACTGGCATGCCGTGCAGGCTGTGTGGCGTCCCGGCGTCGACTGGTTCGGCGCGCGTACCGGGCTTGGCGCGATGACGAAGAACGTCGGGGACTATCCGCAAGTGGAGGTTCAGGAATGAGCGGAGACGCAGGAATGAGTGAAGACGCGGGAATGGACGGAAAGGCGGCGCAGCGCCCCCAGCCCCAACAGCCCGGCCGGGCGTGGTATGCGCTCGCCGGGGACGCACGGCGGTGGGTGGACGCCCATCGGTTCGCGGTCGGTGCGACTCTGGCGTTCGTAGCGGTGAATCTCGTCGCGTGGATCGCGGCGGCGGTCGTCGGATTCGATTTCCCACTGCGTCTGCATACCAGCATGGCCGAGTTCAGTCTCGGCAAGCTTCTGTGCTCGCTGTTCCTCGCGCGCGGCGTCGTCCAGCTCGTCATCGATGCGTTGCTGTGGCTCGTCATGCTGTCCATCGCCGAACGTTGGCTGGGGCGCGGCCGTACCGTCGCGGTCGCGGTCGGCTGCGCGCTCGGCGGTGTGATCGTCGGGCTGACGCTGTGCGCCGGGACCGGCATGCTGCTGCATGACACGCGCATCGTCGAACGCATCCTGTTCGTGTTGAGCCCGCTCACCCTGCCGGTGGGCGCGCTGATGGCCGCCAGCGCGTACTGCACGCATCTGTGGCGGCAGCGCATCCGGCTCGTCGGCTATGCGGCGATCCTGGTCACGTTGCTGTACAGCGGCAATCCCGGCGGCTACTGCATTCTCGCCGCGGCGGTCGTCGGACATGTCGCGGGCGTGGCGATGCGTCAGCACGAACGCCGTGTCGGCGTTCTCGACGCGACGCCCGCCGCGGCCGATGCCGTCGCCGCCGAAACCCGTTGGCATTGGCTGCGTGGCACCTCATACGAGATCCGTCGCCTGTACGCCGCAATCGCCGTCGTGCTTGCACTCGGCCCGGTGATCGCCATCACCGCGCACACGCATGCCGGACCGTTGAGCACGTTGGGGCTCATCATGAGTCCGGCCGCCGCCGATGACGGCACGCTCGCCCGCTGCGTCGCCGGTGCCACGCGCGCCGACTGCTTCCTCCAGTTCGACCTGCTGCGTACGTCGATGCCCGGCGCGGTGCTGCGCTCGCTGCTGCCCACCGCCGTCACGCTCGTGCTCGCGTGGGGCCTGTACCGCGGCCGCCGGTTCGCCGCGATCGCCTCCGTCGCCGTCAATCTCGTCACGGCGGGCGTCGCCGTCGCCTACTATCTCGTCGTCCCGCTGCAGTTCGCGCCGAACGGCGTCTATTCGCTCGTCGACCATGGCGCGCTCGCCGCGTGCGTCGCGAACGCGCTGCCGCCGTTCGCGTTCGCCGTGGCGCTGCTCGTGGGCCTGCGTCGGTTCCCGGTGCGTGTCGGGTGGCGGCGGTTGGCCGGAGGCGTCGCGACGTGCGTGCTTGCGCTGCTTGCGTGCGTGGCCGTGTACCTGTTGTACGGTCTGGCGATGCCCGGCGAGTTCGCGCCGCGCGCCACGGCCGCGGCGCTGCTCGCCGAGTTGCCGGGACGGTTCCTGCCGATCGGTTTCCTCAGTCACGTGCGGCTTGCGTTCGTGCCGGTCACGCCGTTTGCGTCGATGGTGTACCAGGGTGTGGGACTCGTGTTCTGGATCGTCGTGCTGGTGGTCGTCGTGCGTTGGATGGGCGACGTGACGGCGGTCGACGAGCGTGCGCGCGCCCGTGCGGAACGGCTTGTCGAAGCCGGCGGCGAATCGATGAGTTTCATGACCACGTGGGAGGGCAACGAGTATTGGATGTCCGATTCCAAGCGGTCCGCCGTCGCGTATCGCGTGTGGGGCGGCGTGGCGCTCACCTGCACCGGTCCGTTCGGTGACCCGTCCGAGTGGGATGACGATCTGGTCGCGTTTTCGCGGTATTGCGCGTCGCGGTCGTTGACGCCCGCGTTCTATGCGGTGCATCGGGAGCAACGCGACCGGCTGCTCGCGATGGGTTGGCAGTCGATCGAAGTGGGTGGCGAGATGGTCGTCGACCCGCGGCAGTGGAAGACCACCGGCAAGAAATGGCAGGATATCCGCACCGCCATCAACAAGGCGAAACGGCAGGGCGTCGTGGACGTGTGCTCCACGTTCCTCGACGCGCCGCTCGACGTGCGCGAGCAGATAGAGGACATCTCCGAGGAGTGGGCGCAGGGCAAGGCGCTGCCGGAGATGAAGTTCACGCTGGGCGGCGTCGAGGAGCTGCGCGACCCGCGTGTGCGCCTGTTGTACGCGGTGGATGCGGACGGCCGCGTGCTCGGCGTGACCAGCTGGCTGCCCACGTGGCGTGACGGGCGGATTGTCGGATGGACGCTCGACTTCATGCGTCATCGTCCGGACAGTCCGAACGGCGTGATGGAGTTCCTGATTGCGCGCATGGCGGAACGGTTGCGCGACGAGGGGGAGGCCGCGCCGGAGCAGGCGGTCGAGTTCATGAGCCTGTCCGCCGCGCCGCTGGCGGGGATGAACCCGGAGCGCGACAACACGCTGCCAGGCGCCGACGGGCGTATGGACGAGGGCGTGGAGGTGCTGCAGCATGCGCTTCAGCTCGTGGCCGACTGGATGGAGCCGGCGTACGGCTTCCATTCGCTGTTCAACTTCAAACGCAAGTTCCAGCCGAGCGAGGAACCGGTGTACGTGTGTTATCCGGACGCGGCGAAACTCGCGCAGATCGGGCTGGCCGTCACACATGCCTATGTGCCGTCCGTCACGCCCGGCGAGATAGCCGGCATGCTCGGTGCGTTGCACAAGTAGGCTTGGGGACATGACCGATACGAACGAGAACGAAAACAACGCGGCCGAGGCCGCCCCAGC
>NZ_JAHBBF010000025.1 GCF_019331725.1 Bifidobacterium saguinibicoloris | reverse complement strand
GGGCGGGCACAGCAGGCGGTGTAGCGGGACGAGGTAAGGTTCAAGGGTACAACCGACTGTGCGGCCATATCTGTATTACAAGGGGTACATCATGGCGGTCGCGGATGTCTATCTCATATACGAGGGGTACCGAGTCCAAGTATCGTGCTCTGAAAACGGCTTGACCCCATTGCGGTTATGCCGCTCCCGCGCTCCTATACCTGCTGCAGGAACCCCTCATACACGAGATAGATGTTCGCAAACAGGCGAAAGTACCCCTTGTAGCGCAGATAGCACGGCCAGACGCCCATCCATCGTAATAATAAGGACAGCGGAGCTCATGATGATCATCAGAACGACGGGCACCGCGAAGGACAACCATCGGAGAACAGCGGAATCCCCAAGCTGAAATCGTCAGCGGAATCCACAACAACCGTAGAGAACGATGAATCCCATGGACGACAACCGTCAGAGGAGCGCGAGCGCGAAGTCGACGAGGAGCTTGATGCCGTAGAGGGTGATGACGCCGCCGCACACGCGGTTGAGGACGTCGATGACCTTCGGGCTGAACTTGTGGGCGAACGCGTTGACGATGAGCGTCACGCCGAGGAACCACAGTACGGATGCGGTCTCCACGCCGGTGATGAACGGCGTGGTCTGGCCGGCGTTGAGCGTGGCGGCGAAGGCGCCGAGCATGAGCGTGCCGTCGATGATGGCCTGCGGATTGAACCACGTGACCGCGCAGGCGGTGCCGATGGTGTCGAGCAGGCCGCGCACGCCGAGCCGCTTGGCGGGGGCGACGGTCTGCACGGAGGATGCGGCGGCGGCCTGCGTCGCCGGACCGTTCCCATCATCCGGTTTCCCGGTCTTCCCCGTCTTGCCGGACCGGCGCTTCGGCAGGACCAGCCCCATGCCGATGCGCACGACGACCAGTCCGCCGAGCCCCAGCACGATGGTCTCGAGCCACGGGTGCGCCTGCATGAGGGCACCGACACCGAAGAAGCAGGAGAGACTCAGCGCCATGTCGAAGCAGATGACGATGAACGCGGTGATCAGGGCGTTGCGACGCGTGCGCGTCAACGCCGAGTTGATGACGAACAGATTCTGCATGCCGATCGGTGCGATGTACGCCAAACCCATCGTCAGTCCTTGAATGTACAGACCCATCGACGTCTCTTCTTTCCTGATTCCTCATGTTTGGCTGGGCTATCACCACCCAACCAAAACCAGCCAAACCATGTTCGACCGGCTTTCCTCTGCAGGCCGCGATTCCCACAAACCCGCTTCATTCCAATGCCATTGCCCTATGGTACGCATCGGATTACACTTGACAACCAGCCAAGATAGTTCGCCATTACCCAGCCAAACAGGTCGTGATGGATGGACGAACGGGAGCCTCCCCTCAGTCCGCATTCCCGCCGGCTTCCCCTCGGCGGGAGGGAGCCGGAGGCCAGGCACGGAATCGGGGACCGGTCAGCGTCCGGGCACGAAACCGGGAACCAATCGACGCCCGGCCGAAGCCCCGCGAATCGGTACCCCAACGAATCGGCAATTGAACGAAAGGATCCGCATATGGCACGCAGCGCGCCGCTCGACATCGCCTGGGCACCGGACCGCACGTCCAGCACGCCGGTCACGGACCAGATCGTAGGATTCATGTGCGAGCGCATCTCCTCCGGCGCATGGCCGATCGGCTCACGCCTGCCCAGCCAGCGCGCGATGGCCGAACGGTTCGGCGTGAACCGGTCGACCGTCATCGCGGCCATCGAGGAGCTCGCCGACTACGGCATCGTGGAGGGCCGGCGCGGCGCAGGCACGCGCATCGTGAGCAACACGTGGTCGCTGATGCTCCCCGGCGCGCCCGATTGGGCCGACTACGTCTCATCCGGGTTCTTCAAGGCGAACAACACCACCATCCAGACCATCAACCGTCTGGAGTTCGACCATACGAAGACGCGCATCGGCACCGGCGAGATCGATCCGCGGCTCTTCCCACGCGACATGTGGCGCCGGGTGGCGCGCGAGGCCGCCGACGAGATCGACTCGCTCGGCTATCCGCCGCCCGAAGGCCTGGACGTGCTGCGCGAGGCGATCGCCGTGCACATGCGCGATTGGGGCGTCACGTGCCGTCCGGAGGAGGTGCTCGTCTCCTCCGGCGCTCTGCAGGGATTGCAGATGATCTCGGTGAGTCTGCTGTCGTCCGGTTCGACGGTCTATGCGGAGGCGCCGAGCTACATCAAGTCGCTGCAGGTGTTCCAATCGGCCGGCATGCGGCTCGCCGGCGTGCCGATGGACAAGTACGGCCTCGACACGGATGCCCTCGGCCGGATGCTGGGCGAGGGTGCCGGCGAAGACGCCGACGGCGGGCGCGTCTCCACGGGCCCCGGCGCGGCCTTGGCGCCCGGCATGTCCCGCGCGTCAGCCGCCCGGACCGGCGGCTCGGTGCTGTACACGATTCCGACGAACCACAATCCCACCGGCCGTACGATGCCCGAACAGCGCCGTCACGCGCTCATCGAGGCATGCGTGGCGAACCGCCTGCCGATCATCGAGGATTGCGCGTATCAGGACCTCGTCTTCGAGGGCGAATCGCCGCGCGCGCTCAAGAGCTTCGACGAGAACGGCATGGTCATCACGCTCGGCAGCGCGTCGAAGTCGCTCGCGCCGGGCCTGCGAATCGGCTGGGTCGTGGCGGACGAGCGCATCGTGCACCGTCTGGCCGACGTGAAGATGCAGATGGATTACGGCGCGAGCGCGCTCAGCCAATGGGTGTTCGCACGGTTCCTGACGAGCGGGCTGTACGCCGAATATCTGGAGGGTCTGCGCATGGAGCTCAGGCGCCGGCGCGACGCCGCGTTGGAGACGTTGGACCGTCTGTTCGCAGGTCGCGCGCGGTGGAACGTGCCACGCGGCGGCTTCTACATCTGGCTCACGTTCGATGAGCCGGTGCGCATGGGGCGTCTGTTCCAGCGAGCCATCGACCATGGCGTGCTGCTGAATCCGGGCGACATCTATGATTTCCAGGGCGACAACGCGCTGCGCCTGAGCTACGCGTACACCACGCCGGAGGAGTTCGCGGCCGCGGCGCAGACGCTTGCCGAGCTGGTGTGACGCCCTGGAGCCCCGGAAGCCCCAAAGCAGCGGCAATCAGCCGAGCTTGGCCAACTCCTCCGGGGAGAGCTCGAGCCGGTCGGCCTTGAGCGAATCGAGGATGGTCTCCGGACGGTGCGCGCCGGGGATGACGAACATGTGGTCGCCCTTGGCGAGCTCCCAGGCGAGCACAACCTGCTGGTAGCTCACGCCGTGGGCGGCGGCCACCTCGCGGAACGGATCGAACTTCGTCTCGTCGTACGGGTGGCGGTAGCCGCCGAGCGGGCTCCAGCACACGAACGCGAGGCCGAGCTTGGCGCAGTAGTCGAGCGTGTCCTGGGTGTCGAGGTGGATCGGCGAGTACTGGTTCTGCACGGCGACGAGCCTGTCGCCGAGGATCGAACGCGCGATGTCCAGCTGCTCGATGGTCACGTTGGAGACGCCGGCGACGCGCGCCACGCCTTCGTCGACAAGCTGCTTCAACGCTTCGACGGACTCGTTGTACGGCACTTCCGGATCGTGGCGGTGCAGGTAGAGCAGGTCGATGGTGTCGACGCCGAGCGCCATGGCGGATTCCTTGCCGTAGCGCAGCAGGTGTTCGGGCTTGCCGTCGCGCGGCCAGACGGGCTTGTCTCCGTCCCACGCGCGGCGCAGGCCGATCTTCGTGGCGACGGTGACCTCTTCGCGCGGGCCCTTCCACGTGTCGAGGGCCTCGCGCACGAGCTTTTCGCCGGTCTGTTCCTCTTCGCCGGGCGTGTAGTAGGCCCATGCGGTGTCGATGTGGCGGCAGCCGGCGTCGAGGGAGGCGTGGAGGGTTTCGATGCCGACGTCGTGTCCGCGGTTGTTTTCGATGGTGAGAGGCATTTCGCCATGCCCGATGGCGGTGGTGGAGTAGGGTCCGAGGTTGCGGTACAGCGCCATGTGCGTTCCTTCCTATGTGCGATGCCGTGTGGTTCCGCGTGATGCCGCGGGGGTTTCGTCAGGCGGTTTCGCCGGTCTGCCGGTCCGTTTCCAGCGTAGGCAGTGCGTTGGATTTCGCGTGCGCGCGGGCTTTGGTCAGTCCGTCCAGCGCGTATTGGAGGCGTCCGATCTCCCGTTGGAGTTCGCCGATGCGTTGGGCCTGCTGGGCGATGACGGCGTCGCGTGGGTCGGTGTCGGCGGAGGTGAGGGCGAGGAAGTATTCGCAGAGCAGCGCCTGCGGATCCTGCATGACCGTCCGCCCTTCCACTGCGGCATATGATGCCGCGGACGTCCGAAACCGTTCCGCGATGGTGTGCGTCTGCCTGCCCGCGGCATGCGTGTCGCCCGCCGCGCCGCCACCCGCCGCGCCGTCGACGGCGGCGCACCAGCGGCTCTGCTTGATGCCTTCCTGCAGTGGTTTCGGGAGTTGCTGCCGCCACCGTGCGAAGCAGCGTTCGATGCGTTTGCGGCCGATGACCTCCGGTCCGAGGCCAGCTTCGCGGAATATCGTGACCGGGGATTCGCCCCTCAAGTAGCGGCGCATGCATTCGTCGCGGAATGCGGGTTCGTATCGGATGCGCCCCATGCTCACGCTGTGTACTGCAGACAGTCCGTTGAGGTAGCTGAGTTCTTCGTCCGTGAAATCCGCCATAGGCGCCTCCTCCGTGTGCGCGACGCATCGTCCGTGCGATCCGCCGCCGCCCCACCGGTGTACCAATCGACTTCATGCCGGAGGTGTCATGTGGGGTGGCGTGTCGTTCACCTGGTCCGATGCACCGCTTCCGACCGTGTCGGATGTGGTGATGAACGCCCCCGACCCGAATATCCCCATTATCGGGGGCATTCGGGTCGGGGGTACAACGCTTGCGTCACTATACACCGAGAAGATGGAAGATGCGGCATCCAGCATGCCTTGCGCTCACGGATTCTCTATGCGGGCGGACGATGGGGCCGGAACGCACGAAGCCCCGACTCCCCCTACGTCGGGGAATCGGGGCTTCGTCAGGTCGGCCTCACCGGGGCCTCGGCCGCGCTATCGGCGAGGCCGACGGCCGGGGCTATCGGCGCGTCGCTCAGCGACGGTGGCGTCCCGCGCCGGCGGCGGCCGTCGGACGCATGCGGCGCGTGGCGAGGACCGTGACGCCTCCGCCGAGCACGAGCACGGCGAGCGCGGCGAGACCCGTGATGCCTGCGCCGGTCTTGGCCAGCGGCGGCGTGTACGTGTTCTCGAACGAGGGCGCCTTGTGGTCGGTGCCGAACAGGCCGGACGACCATGCGGCGGTGGCGGTCATCGTGCCGTCGAGGTTGTCCTTGACGGTGACCTTCGCGGTGTACACGGTGGTGTCGTAGGTGACGCCGTCGGCGTCGCCCTTGACTTCACGGACGGTGTACTCGTACTCGCCGGCCTTGTCGAACGTGACGGGCGTGAACGCGATCTTGCCGTCCGCCGAGTTCTTCGCGGTCTGGACGGTCTTGCCGTCCGCGTCGCGCAGCTCGAACGTGAATTCGCCGTCCTTGAGGTCGCGGCCCTTGAGGGTCTTGGCGGCCTCGAACGTGAATGCGGTGGGCGCGGGCGCGTACGTGTTGGCGAACACGGCATCCTCGTCCTTGACGGGCGTGGACTCGACCTTACCGTCCGTACCGTCCGAACCGTCGACGGCCTGCGCGGTGCGCGTGATCGCGTGCGTGGCGGTCATCGTACCGTCGTGGTTGTCCTTGACGGTGACGGTGACGGTGTAGACGGTGTCGTCGTAGGTCACGCCGCCGAGGTCGCCGGCGGTTTCGCGCACGGTGTACGCGTAGGTGCCGGGCTTGTCGTACGTGATCTCGCCGAACGCGACCTTGCCGTCGGCGGCGTTCGTGACGGTCTTGACGCCGTCCTTCGCGCCTTCCGGCATCGGGGCGACGGCGCCGTCGGCGCCGGTCGCGCCGGTGAGGGTGAACGTGAATTCGCCCTTGTTGAGCGCGCGGCCGTCGAGCGTCTTGGTGAAGTCGAACGCGTCGGTGGTGGTGCCGCCGGAGTACGTGTTCGTGAAGCTGAACAGCGCGCCGGTGGCGGGGGACGCGGTGGCGCTCATCGTGCCGTCGCCGTTGTCGTGCAGCGTGACGGTGAATTCGCGCGTGAGGTCCGCGTCGTTCGTGACGCCCGCGACGTCGCCGGATTCGGTGACGGTGTACGTGAGCGTGCGGTCGGTCTGACCCGCGAGGTCGGCGAAGTGGTAGACGACCTTGCCGAAGTCGACGTTGCCGGCGTCATCGTTCTGCGCGGTGAGTTCGGTCTCGTCGGTGGTCTTGCCGTCCGTGCCGAGCACGTGCAGCGGCGCGCCGTCCTTGCCCTTGAGCGTGAACGTGAACTTGCCCTTGAGCTGGGCGAGGGTGGTGTCGTAGTCGCCGTCCTCGAGCAGCTTCACGCCCTTGAACTCGATGGGGGTGGAGTCCGTGGTGGTGTAGTTGTTCTCGAAGGCGAGTCCGCCGTTGCCGTCCGCATCCGCGTCGAGGCCGCTCGTGGTGAGCTTGAGCGTGCCGTTGTGGTCCGGGTCCGTCACGTTCACGGTGAACGTGTGGGTGCGGGTCACGGCGGTGACGCCGCCGGGCAGGTTCGTTTCGGATTCGACGACGGTGTACGTGTGGTCCCCGAGGTCCTTGAGCGTGTAGCTCAGCGCCTTGTCGAACGTGATCGCGCCGGTCGCGTCGCTGGTGCCGGTGGAGACCGGGGTACCGGTGGCGTCCGTGCCTTCGTACACGTTGAACGTGTACTTGTCGGCGTCGGTGAGCTTGCGGCCGGTCATGGTCTTCGTGCCGGTGAGGTCCAGCGTGGCGGTGGCGGCGTACGTGTTCGTGAAGGTGAACAGCGCGGTCGTGTCGGCCGGGTTGGTGGTCACGTCGAGCGTGCCGTCGCCGGTGTCCTTCACCGTGACGGTGAAGTCGTGCGTGGTGGTCGCGTCGTTGGTGACGCCTGCGACGGTCTTGGCATCCTCCGCGACCTCATAGGTGAAGGTCTTGGAGCGGGTGCCGTCGGCCGCGGGCGTGACGCCGGCCAGGTCGGCGAGCGTGTAGTGCAGCGTGCCGAAGGAGACTGCGCCGGCCGCGGTGTTGCTCGCGGCGAGCGAGGCCTTGTCGACGAGCTTGCCCGCGTCGGAGCCGTCGCCGTCCACATGGATGGGGGCGCCGTCCTTGCCGGTAAGCGTGAACGCGAACTTGCCGCCGAAGCTGGACGTGTAGTCCTTGCCGTCGTCACCCTTCACCTGCTTCGTGCCGGCGATGGCCGTGGAGCCGGCTGCCGAGTACGTGTTGGTGAAGGTCGGCTGCTGGACGCCGGACTTGCCGTCGACCTTCACCGTGGTGGTGAGTTTGCCGTTGCCGGCGTTGGTGACGGTCACCGTGTAGGTGTGGCTGGCGGGGTCGTAGGTGACGCCGGGCAGCTTGTCCTTGTCGGCGGGAGTGACCTCGTTGACGGTGTAAGTGAACGTCTTCGACTTCGCGCCGCCCAGGTCGCCCAGCTTGTAGGCGATTGGGTCGAACGTCACGGAACCATCGGTCTTGGCCGCCTTGGTCTGGAGGACCTTGCCGTTCGTGGTCGCGCCTTCGTGCAGCTGGAACGTGAAGTCGTTCTCCAGGATCGGGCGGGCAGAGCCGTCCGCGTTCTTGAACGCCTTCTTCGCGCCGAGCGTGGCCGCGCCGGTGGCGTTGTAGGTGTTCGTGAACTCGGCGGTGTCGGTGCCGCTGTTCGCGTCGGTGACGGTGGCCTTGAGCGCGCCGGTCGTCTTGTCGAGCGTCACCTTGACCTGCACGTACTGCCACGTGTGGTCGTAGGTCACGCCGTTCTTGACGTCGTTCACGGCGTCGGCGGGCACGACCTCTCGGATGGAGTACATGTGCGTGCCGACCGTGTCGAAGTCGAGCTTGTCGAAGGTCACGTCGCCGTTCGCGGCGTTGGTCTTCGTCTGGAGCAGCTTCGTCTGGTCGCCGTCGCCGAACTGGGTGCCGTCGTACAGCTGGAACGTGAACTCGCCGTCCTTGAGCATTGCACCGTTCAGGGTCTTGTGGGCCTTGAGCTGCGCGTCGACCTTGGTGGGCGTGTACGTGTTCGTGAACACGGGGCGTCCGGTGTCGATCTTGTCGTCCGTGACCGGGTCGCCGTTCTTGTCCTTGAACGTGGGGGCGACGACGAGGTAGCCGTTGGCGTCCACGGAGACCGTGACGTCGACCGTGTAGACGGTGTCGTCATAGGTCATGCCGGCTTCGGAACCCTTGACCTCGGCGATTCGGTAGCTGTAGGTCTTCGGGTCGCCGTTGGCGGCGAGGTCGGCATCGGTGTACTGCACGTCCTTGAACGCGGCCTCACCATTGCCGGCGTTCTCGGCCTTGAGGCTCGTGACGTCCTTCAACGTGCCGTCGGCGCCGAACACGTGGAGCGGCGCGCCGTCGACCGGCGTGAGCGTGAACTGGAACTTGCCGGCGGCGAGCGGGTTGGCGCCGCTCTGGTCGGTGTAGCGCTTGACCACCTTCGGGCTCCAGTTCTGGGAGAGCTTCGCGTACGTGTTGGTGATCGTCGCGACCGGCTCGCCGGCAGCGGGATCGGCCTTGACGGCCTTGCCCTGCTTGGCGTTCGGATCGACCTTGGAGACGAGCTCCATGACGGTCTTGGCGGCCAGCTGGCCGTTGCCGTCGTCGGTCACGGTGACGGTGGCGCGGTACAGGTCGGTGGAGTAGCTGACGCCGGGGATGGCGTCGTCCGCCGAGGGCTGGACCTCGCTGATGTTGTACACGTAGGTGCCGGCCTTCGTGTAGGTCATCTCGCCGAAGCCGAACACGTCGCCGTTGGTGGCGGTGTGCGTGAGCACGCCGTCCTGGGCGCCGGCCGGCATGGGGATGTCGGCCTTGGCGACGGACGACTTGTCGACGGCGAGCTTGCCGCTCACGGCTTCGAGCTTGAAGTCGAAGTGGTCGGTGCCGTCGGTCTTCCACTCGCGGCCGTCGAGCTGCTTCTTCGCGTGCAGTTCGGCGGTGGCGGGCGTGGGCGTGTACACGTTGTTGAACGCGGCGCCCTCGGAGTTGGGGTCGTCGGACGTGCTCGGGTCGCCGTCGCTGATCGCGTAGCTGGTCTGCAACGTGCCGCTGCCGGTGTCCTTGACGGTCACTTCGACCGTGCGGGTCGTGGTGTCGTAGGCGATGCCGTCCTTCACGTCGCCGGCCTTGGCGGGCTGGCCGTCGGGACCGAGTTCGGCCACCGTGTAGGTCAGGTTCCAGGTCTTCGTGGCGGCGTCATACGTGGCGTAGCCGTCCTTGACCGCCTGCTCGAGCGTGGCGGGCGTGTAGTCGATCCAGTCGAAGGTGATGTGGCCGGAGGCTTCGCCTGCCGTCGGCGCGATGTTCGTCTTGGTCTGGATCGGCGTCTTGCCGTCCGTGACGTCGCCCTGGTACAGGCCGAAGGTGTACTCCTCCGCCTTGAGCGCCGGGGCGGCGACGCCGTCCGCGGCGGTGATCTTCTTGTGCAGCAGGAAGAACGCGTGTCCGGCGGGCGCGTAGACGTTGGTGAAGCCGACCTTGTCGGCCAGTGTCTTGTCGGCGTCGGCCGTCGCGCTGGAGTTGTCGTAGGTGGTGGAGGCGATGAGCGTGCCGTCGCCGTTGTCCTTCACCGTGACGGTGACGTATCCGACGTGCTCGTCCTTCTGCGTGCCGTCCTTCACGGTGCCGGTCTCGGTGACCGCGAACTTGAAGACGCCGGGCTTGGTGAAGTGGAGGCCGTCGAAGCTGAAGCCTTCGGGCGTGCCGTCCTTCGCGTTCGCGACGGTGGTCTCGAGCGTGTCGGCCTTCGTGTCGGAGCCGAGGACGATGGAGTCGTCCTTCAGGCCGGCGCGGGCGGCCTTGGCGGCGTCCGTGTTGTCGGAGGCGGCGGCGAGACGGAACGTGAACGTCTCGTTCTGGTCCATGTCGCGGCCGGTCAGGGTCTTCTGTCCGGCGACGGAAGTGTCCACAGGGCTGAGCTTGTAGGTGTTGGAGAACACCGGGCGGCCGCCGTCGAGCTTGGAGGCGTCGACCGTGTTGCCGTCCTCGTCGAGGATGGTGGTGGTGTAGCCGAGCACCTGCTTGCCGTCCTTGTCCTCGGTGAGGCCGACCTTGACCTTCACCGTGTAGGTGGTGAGGTCGTAGGTCATGCCGTTGAGCGTGGCGGTCTTGCCGTCGGCGCTGGTCACGGCGCCTGCGGGCACGTTCTCCTTGAGCGTGTACTCGTAGGTCTTGCCGTCGTCACGCGCGGAGGTGAGCTTGATGAGGCCGAACGAGGCCACGTGGGCCGTGGTGACGTTCGCCGTGGCGGAGTCGCCGGTGGTGCCGTCGGGCAGCGGGGCGCCGTCCTTCGCGGTGAGCGTGAACGAGAACATGCCGTCGGTCAGCGGCTTGGAGCCGGTCTCGTCGGTGTACTGCTTGGTGACGAGCAGGCTGAAGTTGGCCTCCTGCGCCTTGAAGGTGTTGGTTACGGCTGCGACGTTGCCGTCGACCGCAGCGTTGCCGGCGGACGTGCCGTCGTCGTTCTGAGCCTTGGTCATGACGACGCCGCCGTTGGAGAGTTTGCCGTTGCCGTCATCGGTGATGGTGACGGTCACGTTGTACAGGGCGTTCGAATAGTCGACGCCGGGCAGGGACTGTTCGCCGCCGTCCGCGGTGGGCGTGTGCTCGAACACGGTGTAGTGGTATTCGCCGGCCCGGTCGTAGGTGATGTCGCCGAACGCGTGTTCGTCGGCGTCCTTCACCGTGAGCGAGGCGTAGCCGTTCTTCGCGTCCTTGGGCAGCGGGGCGTCCTTGGTGGGCGCGGCGGGCTGCAGGCGGAACTCGAAGGAGTCGCCGTCGCGCCATGCGCGGCCGGCGAGCGTCTTCTGCACCTTGATGGCGTTCGAGACCGTGGTCGGCGTGGGCTTGTACGTGTTGTCGAACGTCCAGTCGCCGTGGTTCTCGTCGATGCCTTCGATCTTCGCCTGGCCGCCCTTGATCTCGAGCTTGCCGGAGGCGTTCTGCTCCACGGTGAACGAGACCTTGGCGGTGCGGGTATCGACGGTCACGCCGTCGCCATCCGTACTGGTCTCTTTGACCGTGTAGGCGTAGGTGCCGGGCTCAGGGAAGGTGAAGTCGCCGAACGTGAACGGCGAGGCGCTGCCGTCGGCGCCGTCGCCGGTCTTCCGCGCGGTGGCGGTGGTGTCCTTGGGCATGGCGGCCTTAAGCGCGGCTTCGCTCACGCCCTTGCTGTTCGCCGTATCCGGCGCAAGGTCGAAGGTGAAGGCGTCGGAGTCGTTCCACGCACGGCCGGTCAGCTGCTTGTACAGCGTGACGGAACCCTTCACGGCGGCGGGCTTGCGCTCGTCGTACGCGTTGAACGACGTGCCGTCGGAGACGGTCAGGCCGAACGCCTTGGCCTTGGCAAGGGCCGCCGAGGCCTCATCGGCCTTCGTGCCGGGCAGCATGAAGTAGCGCGGCGTGGTGTCGAGCTTGTACTCGGTGCCGTCGGTGCCCTTCGGGGCCACGGTTTCCACGTAGTAGTACAGCGTGTTGGTGGCGAGCGGCTTGGCCGTGGAACCGAACGTGGCGACGCCGTTGGCGTCGGTGGTCACGTCGCCGCCCACCTTCGTGGCGGCGGCCTTCACGTCATCGAACGTGACCTTGGTGCCGGACAGCTTGTCCATGTCCACCTGATAGAGCGCGAACTTCGCGCCGGCGAGCTTGCGGGACAGGTCGGACGCGTCGGTCTTGGTGATGGAGATCACACCGGCGGCGCCTTCGGTGCTGGAGGTCGGATTGCTGACGGTCCAGTTCTTGTCGTTGACGGATTCGCCGCCGGCCACGCCTTCGAGCGTGGCGGTGTTCTTCAGGTTCACCTTGTCGCCGGGCTTGCCGTTGGGCTTGACGTCATAGGTCACGGTGACGGGCGTGGAGTCCGGCAGGGTGAGCGTGAGCTTGGTGGCGGGTTTGCCGTCCACGGTCACGTCCTCCACCTTGGTCGGCACGATGAGCGTGGCACCGGTGGTGCTGTTGACGACGGTGAGCGAGCCGGGCAGGAACGTGCCTTCGGGGTCCATCGTGTCGGTGAGGGTGACGGTGTCGGCGTTCTTGACGAGGTCGGCGCCTTCCGGGTTCACCTTGATGGTGTAGCGCACGTGGTTCACGTCTTTGACCTGTACGGCGGACTTGTCGATGACCTTGCTGCTGCCGGTCACGGTGCTGGAATCCTCGCCGAAGTGGGTGCTGCCGGAGTCGGCGGTGGCCTTGTTGGTGAAGGCGACCTCCTGACCGGTGCCCTTGGCGGCGGTCTGGTACGAAAGCGTCGCGAACGCCTTGTCGGAGCCGTCCATCTGGATGACGCCGTCGGTGGGGATCGTGAACGTGAGCGTGCCGTTCGCGTTCGTCATGACATCGTCGAGCTTTCCGTTGACGGCGCCGTTGTCAGTGTCGGTGGCTTTCGGTTTCCATCCGGCCTGCACCTTGTAGGTGCCGCCGGGCACGTAGCTCATGCCTTGCGGGAGGGTGTCGTTGACGACGATCGGCTGGCCGTTGAGTTCGGTCTTGCCGACGCCGTTGTACGGGTCGTTGTCCTCGTTGACGGTCACCTTCCACGTGGCGACCCACGCGCCCTTGGTGGTGTCGTTCGGGTCGATGGTCGACTAGTCGAAGTCCTTGTCCCACTTCATCGAGCCGGTCTTGGAGACGAGGTTCGTGTTCTCGATCTCGTAGGAGTCGCTGGCGGAGGTGGTCTTGCCGTTGACCTTCACGCTGGCCGTGTTCTTGTACGTGCCGGGCGTCTTGTCGCCGGTGGTGGAGTACGTGACGGTCACGTCCTGCTTGCCGACGGCGGCCTTGAGCGCGTCGGTCACCTTGAACGTGATGGTGAACTGGTCGTTGGTCTTGTTGAAGGACAGCGTGTAGTCGGTGTCCTTGACGAGCGTCGTGCCGCCGAGGGTGAGCGTCGGTTCGCCGTCGAACGTGAACGTGGCGCCGTCGGGCTCGGAGAGCTTGTCGGTGAACGTCACCTTGGACGGGTCGGTGCCGGCGGCCATCTTGGAGAATTCGACGGTGGACGTCCACGTGGCCTTACCGTCCTTGGCGATGTCGGTCTCGTCGGTGTCGAGCTTCTTGGTGACGTATGTGTTGTTGTCCTTCGGCGTGTAGGAGCCGTCGTCGCTGCCGCCGGGGTGCTTGTCGTCAGGCGGAGTCACTTCGGCGTGGTTGTCCACTGTGGCGGTCGACGAGGCGTCGTCGAGCGCGGTGTGGTATTCGATGGTGTACTGCTGCGCGCCGGCGTCGGCCGGGAACGTGTAGCTGAAGTCCTTGGCCGAGCCGTCGAGCTTGCCGGTGGCCACCGTGTTCCCGTCGGCGTCCTTCACGGTGTAGGAGCCGGTGTAGTGCTGGCCGTCCTTGATGGAGTCCTTGAACACGTAGTTGCCCATGTCCGCCTTGAGGTTGCCGGAATTGAGCTTGACGGTCCACTTGATGTCGGAGGCGGTGCCGGAGCCGTTGGACTTCTGCACCATCTTGTAGCTGAGGTTCGGGGTGACGTCGGCCTCGCCGGGCTTGTCGGCGCCGTCCCACGTCCAGTTGGCGGTGTTCTGGGCGTCGTTGAGCTTCTCGCCGTTGGCGAGCTTCTGCTTGGCCTCGTCGGTGAGCTGCGCCTTGTAGGTGAGCTGGTAGCCGTTCTTGTCGGCCTTGGCGAGGTCGCCGAGGTCGATGGTGGCCTTCTGGCCGTCGATGGTGGCGTTGACGTCCTTCCCGTCGAGCTGGAAGCTGCCGGGCACGAAGGTGAAGTTGGAGCCCATGGTGTCGGTGACGACCATGTTCTTCACGGCGAACTGGGGCTTGAGGGTGACGGTGAACGTGACGGTGCCGTCGTCGTTGACCTCATAGTCCTTCTCGCCGCTCACCTTGGACTTGTCGATGGTGATAGTGATGTCGCCGCCACCACCGGGGAAGTGGATGTCCTCCTTGTCGCCGTCGCCGCCGGCGTCCTCACCGAGCGTGAAGTCGAAGCTCACATAGGAGGAGATGTCGGAGGGGTGGCTGTTGAGCCAGTCCTCGTTCCAGTGCGCGGTGACCACGCCGTCCTTGATCTCCCAAGTGCCGGCCACGTTGCCGTCCTTGTCGTACAGCAGCGCGGACTTCGTGTCCTTCACCTGGATGTTCTTCGGGAACGTGTAGGAGCGGTTGGGGCTGGCGAGCGTGGGCTTCTGTGCGTCGGAGAAGTCGAAGCTGATCTGGCCGTAGAGCGTCTGGCCGATCGCGGCCTTGTCCGTCGCCGGATCGAACTTCTGCGTGTGGTTCTTGTCCTTGTAGACCTCGACGCTCACACCGCTGGTGACCTGCACCGCGGGAGCGTCGGGGTTGTACGTCCCCTCGGCGGCGCTGGCCGCGGGGGTGATGTTCACGCCGGTGACCAGCATGGCCACGGTGGCCAGCATGGCGATCAACGCGCGCACGACGGTATTGCTCAGTAGGCGCATCCCTACTACTCCTTCGACTTCTCTGCACAACTAGAGAGATCGCGAATTCCCCAAGACTCGTACAGACATCCCAGAGGACCCACTGGTCCCACATATGGACACCAAGCCTACCCCCCCCCCCGCGGAACATCCGACTACGTAACCCGCGGAATTGCAATGATGCAAACGATGGCAAAAATGCTTAATCGGGTTAATTCATACCCACCAATCCCCGTCACGTCGCGGAATCCGCCCGAATGACGGACGGCACTTGCAGTGCCGGAAGCGGCAAAGTTAACACGACATGAATTCTCATAATGTGAGATGATTCACATTCCTTGTCCGCCGGGAGATGCTACATCGCACCCGCAATCACACAGGCGTGAGGCGCATCTCCGCCAGTACGCCGCACAGGCCGGAACACCTCCACTCACGCGCGCAATCGTACAGGCGCGAGAGGCATCTCCACCAGTACGCCACACAGGCCGGAACACCTCCACTCACGCGCGCAATCGCACAAAGCGCAGGGCGTCCCGCGCAAGTCCGCGACACCCCACCGCACGTCCCGACCGCACACGCACATCCGCACACGCCACATGACAACCCGGTGTCCGATAAGACACCCGTCCCACCACACGCCGCACCCGACGCCCAACCCGCCGGCGCGCCGCACGCAAGTCCGCCGCAACACCACCATCCACACCCGCATGATGCGGCAACGCACAATCCCCATAACGGTGGAATACCGACATTCCCCCACCACCGCACCTTCCGCCGACCGCACCGCCCGCCGGCACGTCGCGCAGATCCACGCACGCCGCACGTTCCGCAACCGCACACGCGCATCCGTGCGCACCTCACACACGTCACATCCGCACACGCCTCATGACAACCCGGTGTCCGATAAGACACCCGTCCCGCCACAAGCCGACCGCCACACCACACATCAAGCCGCGCCACCGCACCATGCGGGTTTCACCACACCATGCAGAACAGGACACGGAACCGTTACGACCGCCGCGTCACATGACAACCCGGTGTCCGATAAAACACCCGTACCGCCGCAAGCCGTACCACATCCGCCCCGACCAACCCAGCCGCACCGCATCCATCACACCCCGCTCAACCCAATGTGTTTTGTCAAGTTGTGGTAGGCCGTTTCGGCGTTTCTTTTGGTCCAGATGAGCGGCTGGTTTTAGGCCGTTTCAGCGTTGGCCGGTCCTGTCGTTGGTTGTTGTGGTCTTATTGCATGAGGGCGTGGGTCTTGCGCCAGGATTCGCCCTCGAACCGAATCATCCTGCCGTGGTGGATGGTGCGGTCGATGATCGCGGCGGCCATGTTGGGGTCGCCGAAGATCCTGCCCCATCCGCTGAATTCGATGTTGGTGGTGTAGATGACGCTCTGGGTCTCGTACGCGTTGGTCACGACCTGGAACAGGAGCCTGCTGCCTTCCTCGTCGATGGGCACGTAGCCGAGTTCGTCGATGATGAGCAGCGGGACCTTGCCTATGGCGGCGAGTTCCCGGTCGAGACGGTTGTCCGATTGGGCGCGCAGGAGCCGCATGACCAGACCTGCCGCGGTGGAGTAGCGCACGGGGGCGCCCCTGCGGCAGGCGGCGCGGCCCAATGCGATGGCGAGGTGGGTCTTGCCGGTGCCGGGAGGGCCGAACAGGACGAGGTCGTCGTGGCCGTCGACGAAGTCGAGGGTCTCGATCTGCTCGCGCCCGTAGTCGACGGGGAAGCGGATCGGGGTCCAGTCGTACCCGTCGAGTTCCTTGTCGGCCGGGAACCCGGCCTGTTTCAGGAGCCGGGAGCGTTTGGAGCGTTCCCGGGACTCGATCTCGGCCGTCATCCATGATTCCATGAACTCCATCTGGCTTGGTGTGGCGTGGGCGAGCTGGTCGGCGAGGACCTGGCGGG
>NZ_JAHBBF010000024.1 GCF_019331725.1 Bifidobacterium saguinibicoloris | reverse complement strand
GTATTGCGGCTGCTGCGGCTGGGCGACGGGGGCCGCCGGGGACACGGGGGCCGGGGCGCCGTATCCGGTGCCGTACGGGTTGCCGTACTGGGAGCCGTATTGCGGCTGCTGGTACGCGCCCTGTGTGTTGCCGTTCTGCGCGTTCTGCGCGGTACCGTTCTGCGCGTTCTGCGCGGCGCCGTTTTGCGGCTGGGTTTCCTGCGGCTGCGCGTTCTGGCCCTCCTGGGGGTTCCAGCTGTTCTGCTCATCAGCCATGTTCGTTCACTCCTTCATATGGCCGGCGTCTCGCGGTTCCACTGCAGCAATCCCGCCGGCTCGTATTGCTACCTAAGAGTAAAGGCAGCAGGTCTGTACGTTTCCTGAATGTTCGTTGGAAGTGATAGGTGAACTCTCCTCGATTTTCCTCATATCCGCGTTATGAGGGGTATTTTCACGCTGCTGCAGATGTCTTTCTCGCTTACAAGGGGTACCTAGGCCACAGCATCCTTGGGTATCACGGCCAACCGCTGCCGTCATCAAGCCGTTTCCGACGAGGTCTACTTCGGCCAATACCCCTCATAACGCAGATAGATGTCCGCACCCAGCGGAATGTACCCCTCGCAACGCAGAACCCTCCCTCGCACACGCAGCGCGCGGGTTACTTAGACGACAGCCAGATATCGTGCCGGGAGACACTCGCACACGCAGCGCGCGGACCGCCAACCGCACCCGCCGTCCCAGCCGCACCCCGCCTGAACTGCGCCCCCATCTGCCCCGCAATCCCCTTGTCCGCTTAAAGTGAACGGTATGACCAACAGCCCCGAACCCGATTTCAACCTGAGCCCGCGCGGCGCCGCCCCGGGCAAACCCGGTGACCGTTCCGCGTTCCGTTTCGAGACCATCACCCGACTGCCCGACGCCGCGGACGGCAAGGGCCGGAACGGCGCCCGATACGGCCGCACCGGCATCATCCACACGCCGCACGGCGACATCCGTACGCCCGCGTTCGTGCCCGTGGCCACGCAGGCCGCCATGAAGGCGGTGCTGCCCGAATCGATGAAGGACCTCGGCGCGCAGTGCCTGCTCGCGAACGCGTTCCACCTGTTCGAACGCCCCGGCGAGGACGTGCTCGACCAGGCCGGCGGTCTCGGCCGCTTCATGAACTGGCATGGCCCCACGTTCACCGATTCCGGCGGCTTCCAGGTGATGTCGCTGGGCGTCGGCTTCAAGAAGACGCTCGCGATGGACGTGACCGGCATGAAGTCGGACGACATCATCGCGGACGGCAAGGAGCGGCTCGCTTGGGTGGATGAGGACGGCGTGACGTTCAAATCGCCTCTCAACGGCGATGAGCACCGTTTCTCCGCTGAGATCTCGATGGGTATCCAGCACAAGATTGGCGCGGACATCATGTTCGCGTTCGACGAGCTCACCACGCTGATGAACACGCGCTCCTATCAGGAGGATTCGGTGGAGCGCACGTTCCGCTGGGCGAAGCGCTGCGTGGCCGAGCACCAGCGGCTCACCGAGGCACGTCTCGGCAAGCCGTATCAGGCGTTGTACGGCGTGGTGCAAGGCGCGAACTACGAGGATCTGCGCCGGCATGCGGCCGAGCAGATCGCTTCGCTCGACTTCGACGGCGTGGGCATCGGCGGCGCCATCGAGAAGCGCATCATCGGGGATACGTGCGCGTGGATCTGCGACGCGATGCCGGAGGAACGCCCGCGCCACGTACTCGGCATCGCGGAGATGGACGACATCTTCGCGTGCGTGGAGAACGGCGGCGACACGTTCGACTGCGTCGCCCCCGCCCGCTGCGCCCGCAACGGCGCCATCTACACGCGCCACGGTCGCTACAACATCAAGCGCGCGCAGCACAAGTTCGATTTCGCGCCGCTCGAGGAGGGCTGCGACTGCTACACGTGCCGCCATTACACGCGCGCCTATGTGGATCATCTGCTGCGCGCCCGCGAGTTCACCGGCTTCACGCTGGCCACGATCCACAACGAACGGTTCTTCGTGAAGCTGCTCGACGACATCCGCGCCTCGATCGACGGCGGCTACTTCGAGGAGTTCCGTGACGAGTCGCTGGCGCACTTCTACGGCAAGTGAAAGGGACGGCAGACATGACGGCAGACATCATGATGAGTCTTCTCGAGGCGATCGACGCGCGTCACGCCATCCGCGCGTACACGGACGAGCCGGTCGCACCGGATACGCTCGCCGCGCTGCAGGCCGAAATCGACGCGTGCAACGCCGAATCGGGCCTGCACATCCAGATGGCCGCGGGTCTGGAGGACGCGTTTCTCGGACTGAAGACGCATTACGGCCGGTTCAAGGGCGTGCACAACGCAATCGCGCTCGTCGGACGCGCGCCCGCGGACGACACGACCGACGCCACGTTGCAGTCGTTCAAGGATGCGGACGGCTCGCCCGTCTCGCCGGAGGCCGCCGCGCTGCAGGAGCGCATGGGTTATTACGGCGAGCGTCTTGTACTGCACGCCGTGCGGCTTGGGTTGGATACGTCGTGGGCGGTGTTGGATGGCGCGGAAGGCGTCTCCGACGACGACGCGTGGTGGTCGTTGGCCGACGGCGAGTCCGTCGTGTGGGTGGTTGCGTTCGGTCACGGCGCGCGGCCGGGCGGCCATCGCCGTTCGAAGCCGATGGCGGAGTTGGCGAGTGTGGAGGGCAGTGCGTCCGATGCCGCCGCGCGTGATGCGTCCGATGGCGATGCGACCGCGGATACCGCGGATTGGCCCGACTGGTTCGTGCGCGGTATGGAGGCGGCGATGGCCGCGCCCACGTCGCTCAGCCAGCAGCCGTTCCGTTTCACACTGCATGCCGACGACGGTTCGGTGACGGCCGAGGCGCTGGATGGCCTGTTCGCGCACGTGGGGCTGGGGTGCGCGAAGTATCACTTCGAGGTCGGCGCGGCGCCGCATGAGGTGGTCTGGCGCTGACGGCGTCGTGCCGATGGCTCCCGAGTGGACGCCCGGCTCATGCCCTCCGTCGTTGGCGCGCATGAGCCGGATGCATCGGGTGCGCCGGTCCATCGCGTCGCGACACGCCGAAGACACGCTCGATTTGCCTTTTCGACCGAGGCAGTGCTAAGTTGTCCTCTTGTCTGCGAGTGTGGCGGAATGGTAGACGCGCTGTCTTCAGGTGGCAGTGAGTGTATGCTCGTGAGGGTTCAACTCCCTCCACTCGCACCAGCAACAAAGGGCTGGAACCGATTGGTTCCAGCCCTTTTGCGTTGTCGGACGGCATGGGCGCCGGGTTATAGGCCAAATTGTGGGGCTATAGGAACTAAACGTGGTGTTTTAGAGTTCCCGGGCATGGCGCGGGTGCTGTCGCAGGATTTTCCGTTGCCTCCTTTCCTTTTGCATCCAGACCGAAGCCCGATGGACGATTCCCATGACGCCGATGATGGCGCAGGCCAGGTCGAAGCCGGCGCGGGTGATGTTCATGGTGCCGCCATTCGCGGAAGGGATGAGGGTCGCGATCATGTCGATCAGGCTTTGCGCTACTTGCATGGTGTATTCAATGATTTCCATGCATGACGGCTATGCGCATTGGCCCGCGGGTCAACGGACGTGGCCCTTTGGACGGGTCGTCCCTCGCGTAAGTGCGTTCGGCGATGAAGTCCTTCCACCTGATATGCCATGCGTTGAGCGCCTCCGCCCATTTGGCCGCCTGCTCGGCGTCATGGATCTTCGTGAGCTTGTCGGAGAGCTTCTTGAGCTCCCTGCCCGCCTCAAGCCTGGGTTTCGATGTCAGGTCGGTCCTCGTGTTGCGCTGCACGTGCACCAGGCAGCGCTGGATCCTCGTATCCGGCCATACGGCGTTGCAGGCCGTCTCCGCGCCACGCAGCCCGTCCGTGATCAGCACGTCGGGCGCGGGGATTCGGGAGAACAGCGCCGTGTACGCGGCCTTCGACTCGTGCTCGCACCACTGGAGGCCCAGCACCTCGCCGGTCCCGCCGTCGATCGCGACGATCAGGCACCAATCATGGTTCATGTACGTGCCGTCCGCCATCACCGTGTGGTGCCTCACCGCGCACGGCGGCATCACGGGTCGGATGTTCCAGCACCATTGGATGCGTTTGCGAAACGCGCGCGGCCCCGGGCCCATGTCACCCTGCGTCCTGCCGGAAAGCAGCCAGTCGAGGAAGGCCCGCAGGTCGGCGTCATGCTTCCTGTCAGCTCTGGGCGCGGTGGACCCCAGTGAGCAGTCCGTGCATTTCCAGCGTTGGGAGCCGGCCTTCGTCCTTCCGTTCTTCCTCATCGGTTTTCCGCATACAGGGCACAGCCGGGCCCTCTTCGACTTCGTCCTCATGCACCCATCGAACAGGCACCGGACGGCCGGACCGACGGTCTTTAACACGACATCGTGTTAAAACCACCCCGACACGCCTACTGCCACAAGGCCAAACCCCAGTCATAAACACCACGTTTGGTTCCTATAGCCCAAATTGTGGCGTCGCCGATGACGCCGGCCAGGTCGGCGGCGACGTCTCGCCCGGGGCCGTCTGCACGATGATCCTCCCGAATTGCGCGTACCATACCGGACAAAGGGCCGTGTGCGCCCAGCCGGCAGACAGGAGGACGACGATGATTGACGTGGAGACCGTCCGTAACAAGATTTTCTCGACCGTGCGGTTCAGGGAGGGGTACGACGTCGACGAGGTCGACGACTTCCTCGACGTCGTCATGGAACGGATGAAGGCCGGTAGGCCGATGACCGCTGCGGAGCTTGGTTCGCAGACGTTCAGCACCGTGCGACTCAAGCAGGGGTACGACGTGGGTGAGGTCGACGAGTTCCTGGCCGAGTTGGCGGCGGACGCGTCGGAAAGGCCGGCCGATGCGTCCGCCGCCCCGTCCGGCACGTCGTCCTCGTCCTTCCGCCCGTTCGCGTCTGCCCCGTCCAGCTCCGATTCACAGGCCGTCGCCCCGTCCGGCACGGACGGTTCCCCGTTCTCCGGCGGCGCGGCGCAGGTCGCGTGGTGACGGAAAAGACGGAGAAGTACGCGCGCGGGACGCGGTCGTACACGATGTCGCATATCCGCGGCAAGGACACATCGATCGAGGTGCTGGTGCGCAGCTACCTGTTCCGGCGTGGGCTGCGGTTCCGCAAGAACGACAAACGCTACCCGGGGCATCCGGACGTGGTGCTGCCGAAATACCATACGGTTGTGTTCGTGAACGGCTGTTTCTGGCATGCGCATGAGGGGTGTGTGCGGCATTCCACGCCGAAGTCGAACGTGGAGTTCTGGACGGCGAAGCTCGCGCGCAACCGCGAACGCGACCGCCGTCAGCATGCGGAGCTGGAGGCGGCCGGATGGCGCGTCATCGTGGTGTGGGAGTGCGAGCTGACGAAGGCCGTGCGCGAAGCGCGGCTGGAACGGCTGTATGAGGAGATCGTCGGCGGTAGGTGACGGCGGACGGCGGACGACAACAAGCGGCAGGCGACCTCTCGGGGACGACGTCGGCAGGTGACGGATGCGCCTCCGGAGGAGTCTGGGGCATCGTGTGTCACGACTCCGCCGCCGGCTGGTCAAGCAGCCAATCCAGTGCGTTGATGATGCCGACGCCGTCCGGCATCACGCCCAAACCCAGTGTGTCCAATGTGAGCACGATGCGTTTGCCGTCACCGTCAAGTCCCAGCCGACGAAGCCGCTGGAGCGGTTCGAGCTCTCGCGACCGCGTATGCGGGTCCAGAATGCTGGCGCTCACTTGGATGAACAGTCGTTCCCGGGTGAGGTCGTCACGTATGCGGGTGGCGACGAAGTCGATTTCAAGATTGTCCATCTTACCGACCTGCACATCGTATCCGCGGGAGATCAATTCGTTGTGCACGACGTTCTCGAGCAGGAATCCGAAGTCACCGGCCGGGTATCCGAGCAGCATGTTCCGGATGCCGAGGTCGGCGGGATAGTATTTGCTCAGCCCTTGCAGGTAACCACCGCCCTTCACGTTGACACGTTGCGCGCGGCAGAACAGGAATGCGTCCAACAGGCCGGAGATGTACCGTTCGATGGTCTCGTTGGAGGTGGGCCTGTGTGCGCTTTTGAGCCGATGCTCGATGTTGCTGATGGACACGGGCGATCCCGCCGTGTCGGCGAGGTAACGCGTCACGTCATTGAACACCATGGGATTGCGGATCTGAAGATACTGGGCGATGTCACGCACGAGGATGGTGTCGTAGATTCCGGACAGAACGGTATGCACGAGCGATTGGTTCAAGCCTTGGTCGACGACAGGCGGCAGTCCGCCATAGCGCGTGTACCGCTCGAAGGCGAGCGTACGACCCGCAGGGGAATCGTCGATTCCCGCGTAGTTCAGGAATTCGCGGAACGACAGCGGGAACACGCGGATTTCGACGTGCCGTCCGGACAACAATGTGGCGAGTTGGCCGGAAAGCAGGTGCGCGTTCGAGCCAGTCAGGTAGATGTCGACGTCCTTATCGACGCGTAGCGCGTTAACGGCCCGTTCCCAACCGTCGACGAGTTGCACTTCGTCAAGGAGAAGGTAGTGGCGTCCGGACCGTTGCATGAGTCCATCGATGTGCCGGTACAGCCGTTCGGCGTCGAAGGCATGGTATCGGAAGGATTCAAGGTTGATGGAGATGACATGGTCACTGGGGACGCCATCGTCTACGAGGCGTTGGGCAAGAAGCTCGAGAAGCGACGATTTGCCGCATCGGCGCATGCCGGTGATGACTTTGATGAGGCCGTTGTCTTTGGCGATGAGCAACTTGGCGAGATACGTGGGACGGTTCTTCAGCCGCCGCTGTTGCGGCTGCTCTTGAGACGTTTGCGGCGGCTGATTCATATTCGACTCCAGACTTTTACTAGTATGATAGTAAAAGTTTACTAGGTTTCCCCACTTTTACTAGTATGACCGGTAAAAGCGAGCAAGCGACGCATTGCTTGCCGATTGTTCCGGCTCTCACTTCCGGTGCATCGCGGGAAGACCGATAATGGCGGTATGGGAATTCGTATGACGCGGTTGGGGGTTCACCCGCAAAGGGATGCGCAGGCGACGGTCTCGCATATGACGGATCCGCAATCGGAGGCGTCTCCGGAGGCTCCGCTGGATGCGCGGCCCTTCGCGCGACCGTCCACGCGCGTGGAGGGCACGCCGGATGTCTGGTTGACGGGCAGCGCGCGGTTGGCGCGGAGGGTGTGGCGTGATCCGGTCCGCAGGTCCACGGCGGCGTGGGCTGCGGAGGCGGCTGCGTGGGTGGTGCTGTTCGCGCTGCTGGCGCTGACGGATGGGCGGCTGCTGATCGGTTGGATGACGCATGGCGATCAGCCGTTCGGCGTGAATTGGGATGTGCCGTTGGCGTTGGCGCTGCTGGTGGGCGCGCCGTGGGGTGCGTCGGTCGCGGCCGCGCGACGAGGCTCCCGCGCCGCGTCGGATGGTTCAGTTGGTCTGGCTGGTTCGACTGGTTCAGTTGGTCCGATTGACCCGATTGGTCCGGATGGTTTGGTGGCGATTCGGGTGCGGTCGCGCCTGTTCGGCACCGGTCTGCGTACGACGGCCGATTCGATGGGATACGACCATGCGTTGGAGTCGCATCCGGCGCACACGATTCTGTTTCCGGCGGATGCGTCGCGTTCGTTCACACTGCCTCGGTATTGCGGCGAACGCGATGGCGCGGCGGCCGTCACTCGCGCCCGGTTCACGATCGCCGCTGGCCGGTTGCATTACGACGGCGATGTTCTCGCCGTCCCCGGTCACGAATACGACGCCGACGCCGGCATCACCTTCATCAACCGCGACCGCGACGTGGTGGTGGGGCGATAAAGGCGACGGCACCTCTTTCTGATGGTCACCAGGTCTCGTCATCCACCCATTCGACCGCATAGGCGAAGGCCGCTTTCGCGGCCTGGAAACGACGACGGGATTCGTCATATTCGCCGAGGCAGGGCACGCCACGCCAGTCGAAGGCGACGGGAGCGGCACATGGCTTGTCGCGCAGGAACGCCTGCATGCGCCATACATCCTCGCGATAGTCGGCGGTAGCGGAGCGTTCGGGATTGCGGTCGGAGATGAACGTCGGTTTGCCGTCGCGTTCGACGACATCAACGTGCGAATGACGGTAGAGCGCGTACGTGAGTCCGTTGTCCGCCGCTGCCACCGTCTGCCAATCACAATTCCGACGTTGCAGCAGGTCGCTTGGCGCGAACGTGCATGACCGCGCATAGTCGATCGGCTGGGCGTCTATCCAGCAGCATTCACCGCCGTCACCTTCCTCGATGCTGCGGTCGACGAGGTACGACATGACCGCCGGCTCGTTCCAGTATTGGGCGGAGCATTCATCGATGCACCCGTTCTTCCAGGCCATGTAGTGCTCACGTTCATCACCGACGATCGCCTCGAACGCCTCCTGAGTGATGAACGTGCTTCCGTCCAGCTGGTAGCACTCCCATTCCGGGTGAATCTCACGGTTCCGGTACTGTTCCAACGCCTTGTTGTAGAGCTTCGAGTCCAGTTGCGTCATTCGCCGTTCGATGTTGCGGAGCGTAGGAGCGACGGACCCGTCCGGCTGCGGATAACGAAGAGGCGGCATTCATACCTCGCTTCCATCTCGATGATCATGACATTACGACCATCGTGATCGACGAGCGCACACGTCGATAGCCACATGGGGAGGAGATCCACGACCGATCCACGACCGCGTCTCACCTCCCCATGAAGTCATTGACAGGAGATCATCACAAGATGTCGGCGAGCGCCATCTTGTAGGCATCCTCGACGGTGTTGTAGCTCACCGCGGACTTGCCGACCTTCTGCGGGTCATAGTCGCACGGCACGAACACCTGCGCATAGCGCTTCACGATGCCGGGCAGCCACTTGTCGAGGAACGCGGCAGGGTCAGTGCGCCATTCCATCTTCTCCTTATCGACGAGGACGGTCAGACCGTACACCAGCGGCGTAATGAACCCGTCAGGGCTGACCGCATCAACCGGCGTACCGGAGAACGGCGCAACCTTCTCCACCGTACGGGCGTTGAGATTCTTCACCGCGGTGATGCGCCCGTAGCTTCCACCTGCACGGTTGTACAGTCCGGGGAATTCGGCATAGATCCTGTCATACAGCGCCGGGATCTGCGCGGCCAACGCGAAGGCTTTGCGCACGGTCTCGTTCCTCAGACCATGACGGTAGCTGCCATGGTCCTGGCTGGTAACCTTCTCCGAGCTCATGAAGCGCTCGAACAGCGCCAGGCAGCCTCCCTTGCTGGCGTACAGCTTAGTAGGCGCTGGGGCTTCCACCTTCTTGCCATCGCCATCTTCGACCGGGCACAGCCGCCGCAGCACGATCCAAGTCAGAGCGATGATGTCCTGAACCTTGATGTCGCCACCGTTGTTGGTCTTCCACTCGATGCGGTCATGGACCTCGGGGCTGACCTTGCCAAGTGCATCGGCCAAGGCATCGAAGTAGCCCTTCTGGTTGGCCTTGGCGCTGGCGTTGAGTTCGGCGTTGTTGTTGCGGGCCACGCAGATCTCCAGCAGATTATTGCTGAAATCCTCAACGCAGATTGGGTCGGAGGGCACGGTCGGCACCAGAAGCTCGACGGGAACGTAGAAGGACAGATCATCGCCTTGCGGTTCCTCGCCGGAGTCCAACGTCTCGTCCTTGCGCACCGACTCCTGATACGCCTCGATGAGCTCGCGGTTGGCCTTCCACAACTCTTTGAAATCACTCCATGTCTTCGCACCGGACGGCATCTTGGCATGCGTGTTCCCCATCGCCCGCGCATATCCCAAAGCACGTTCCAGAATCAGCAGGCCGATGGCCAAGGTGTTGTGCCCGCCATCGAGGATGCCTTCCGTGGACGGATCTTTGAAGATGACACGAATGCGGCCTCGACGCAGCTCCTCGTAGTCGGAGGCGGCGAGCAGCAGCCCCTTGGTCTTGAAGGGGAACAGCATCGGGTCCTCATCGATGGACTGCTGGATGGCCTTCGTCACAGGGCCGGTCTTGGAATTGCGCGGGTTGGCCTGAAGATCGAGACTGTCGATGACGTTGATCAGATACTTCGCACGGACCAGACCAATGATCTTCGTGGTCTCTCCGACGGTCTGCCTTGCTTCCTTCTCGAAGCGGATGATGATGCCTCCGTTAGCATCGCTTACGTTCTGAACCATATTCCCGGCTCCTTCCAGAGGTCGATTTCCTGCCCGCACCCTGCGGAACAGCTGTTTTCCAGAGCCCGTCCGAGCTCTTGGTTCATATTGAATACCCAAATTCCCACCTCGGCAGAATTTTGCCAAGCTGCTTATCGATCAACGTGAAATCCATATTGAGATCGCACGGCATGACCTTGTGAATCCCCCGTAATATCAGGATTCATGAGCCGAACGGAAGCCAACGGGAAGTCATCTGTGAACGCACCATCCAAGCAGCGCTACGCCAGCAGCACCACTCCGGACATTCTCGAGATCCTATGGCGGCGCACTTACTCAGGGCATGGGCTCACCACTCGCGAAATCCACGACGCCTTGATGCAGCGACTCGGAGAGGACGCCCCTTCCCTCCGCACCGTTTCCAATCAACTCAACGCCTTGGAGGGACGGACCTTCCTGGGAAGAGAAATTCATAAACTCGATCCCAAAACCAACGAGGAGGACGCCGGTGAAATCGAGGGAGCCGCCGACCCGCAGCTCGGATGGCGCATGAGCACGTTCTTCGAACCCTCCGAAGCGCGCCTGCTCGCCGACGGCCTGGCCCTGTCCCGCATCAGCCGCGATTCGATCTACGACATCGTCGCCAAACTCAACGAACTGGTAGGCGGCATATCGATCGGCAACGACTATCTGACCACCACCAGCGCCAAGGACGATTTCAGCGGCGAGTTTCTCCGCACCATCGGACTACTCAACGAAGCCATCACGCATCGCCACTCCGCGATGTTCAACTACACGAATTACGACGCCAAGGGACAACTTCGTCCGCGGCTGGAGGACAGTACGGGCAAGCCACGGCGGTACCATGTCGACCCCTACCAGATGGTGTTCAAGAACGGCCGTTACTACCTAGTCTGCGCACTACATGACAAGGCCACTCAACGGCGTATATTCTGCATCGACCGCATCATCAACCTGCGAGTCACCGATATTCCCCTCAATGCGGCTCGATTGAAGTTCGACGCCATCACCTACATGCGCGAACGTCCATACCCCGTAACCGATGAGCCCGTCACCATCGTCATGACGGTTCCACCCGAAGCATTCAATCCTCTGTTCGAGTGGTTCGACAGTCCGAAGATCGTCGGACCGAATTCGTCCAACCGATATCAAGTCACCGTACGCAGCCCGATCAAAGCCGCCTACTGGTGGACGCTGCAATACGCCGATATTGCCATCGACATCCGGAAACCCGAAGAGCTACGTGAGCAGCTCGCCACAACCGGATGCAAATTCGCGGTTCGATACGGCTTCATCAAGCATCCAAACACTGCCCGGCACGATGACGGCGACAGCGCAGGAGCCACCAAACAATAGCGGACGATCCGCACCGGAATGGCGATCCACAGACGTTGCGCGATACTGCGGTAGGATGACGGCAACTCGATGATGATGGGAGCGGGGGACTATGCCGGAGCAGAAGGAATTCCACGAGCTGTTCACACAAACCAATGGGCGCATTTTCGCCTTGTTGATCTCCACCGATGGACGCGGGCACTTCGACAGCCGGGGACGTCTCGCCCTCGACTACTGCGCGGCAGGACAGACCTTTGACCTGCCGAAGGGCATGTTCGACTCCGACGAATACCGCGACACCGACGTGGTGCTCACCTTCGCCAAACTCGAACACGACGGCGAGTATCTGCTGGTGGATGCCCACTCGGCCAAGGAACCAACTATCGATATTAGCAACACTACAACTTCAAATAATAAGAAGACCGGACGATCTGGCCACATAAGTTTTGAAAATACAATCACGCGATTAGAAAAACTATTTTCTGATTACCAGAACCGCTTAACTATCTCGATACACAGGCCCAATATTGCCACCTATCCATCATTGCAAAACTACTCGGACATATTCTATGCTGAATGCAATCCGAAAGGAAGATCCACAAACAGCTACAACAATAGCAAGATCAGGGAAAAGCTGTTTAGCATCAAATTGGAGCAGCTTTATCCAAACTCAAAAACTAGCTATATCAATGCCGTAAAAGATATAAAATACACATCTTTGGTAGGAAATAACAAGAAGCCAATTTCATCATATCAACTTCCTAAGTTTGACACGATCTTTGACTTAATAGATTCCGACACACTTCTACAAATACGATCTGATTGGATCGGCGCACGCACCCTATACAAATCGCCGACAGAGAAATCTCCAGAAGTAACCGCTGGATACGCGGCACGAGATCTTGATCTCTACGCCGAATTCCTTAAATCTTCACCAATTAACGACCTCAGCCGTAACCTCATCTATTTCGGGGCACCAGGAACCGGTAAGAGTTATAGGCTCAACGAGGATCTGAAGCAGTTCGATGGACGATACGAGCGCGTGACGTTCTATTCGGATTATCTGCATGCGCAGTTCGTCGGCTCGTTCCGTCCGAAGGCCCTCGCCAGGGAGCAGGGCGAAGCCGACTTCACGTATGCGTTTACTCCGGGGCCGTTCACCCGTGTGCTGATCGACGCCCTCAACGATCAAGACTCCGAACAGGATCATGTGCTGGTCATCGAAGAGATCAATCGCGCCGATCCGGCCTCGGTGTTCGGCGACATCTTCCAGCTGCTGGATCGGAACGACGACGGGAACAGCACCTACCCCATCACCGTCAGCGAGGACATGAAGGCCTACCTATGGTCAGAAGACGGACTCGATGAACACGGAAGGCAGCGGCTGGCGGAAATCACCGGTCAGCATTACAACGCGACCGGCGAAGCACCCAAGTCCCTCTCCATCGCCCTGCCCAGCAACATGCTTATCTGGGCCACGATGAATTCAGCCGACCAAGGCGTGTATCCAATGGACACGGCGTTCAAGCGCCGCTGGAGTTTCCGTTATGTAGGCATCAACGATGGCGCCGAAGCAATCAAAGACACCAAGTGGCGAGACTGGCGCAACAAGATTAATACGCTACTGCTCACCAAAGCCAAGGTGCCCGAAGACAAACTGCTTGGCCCGTTCTTCCTCGGCTCGCCCAACCTCACTACAGGCACCGACGAATTCAACGAAGCATTCAAAAACAAGGTCATCATGTACCTGTTCGAGGACGCCGCCCGGTATAAGCGCACTGAAATATTTGACGAAAAGGAAGTCGGGGACGCCAACGGCAGCCCCTTGACCTTAAGCGACCTATTTACCGCATGGGACAAGAAACAATTCGCCATTTTCAAGTGATGTAAGCGAACGGAATCTCCATGAATGCTCAGTCACCCGACATCGCCCACTTCCTCTTCCGCGAGCAGCAGGAGTACTCCGCGGATGACTTGACGCGCGCCAATGTCGCCTTGACTACCCTCGGTCAAGGAGATGCCGTGACGACTGATGACAGCGAAGGGAAACCGGAGACTTCGGCCATCGATATCGAGCAATTGATCCGGTATCTGCTACGCCTGCAGATCAACAGGACCTCGATATTCACGATCGGCAAAGGCTCATCGGGAACGATAACCGAATCGAATACCTACCAGTTCAACTTCGTGGGAATACTGACGGTCGGACCTTACCTGTTCGCCGTGTTGCCCAAGTATTATCGAGGAGTCGCGCCGGAGAACATCATCGGCCATGGACCGGAGGTGCTCGAGGAATTCGCGACCATCATGGGCGCCATCCGCCAATACAACGCAGACCCCGCCCACAAGCACGACACCATCGGCTTCGACTACGAAGCGTCCGTCGACAACAGTGACGGCAATCTCATCGACCTATACCGGTTCCTGCTCAACGACTATGCGGAGAACGGCCTCTACCAGTCCACCCGCCGCATCACCGAACTGAACGGCTATGGCGAAATCGATTGGAACCGCACCGTCAATCAGATCATGCCGATGCGCACAGCCTCGCGCAAACCCGTCTACGTCGACGTCATCAGCACCCGCTCCACCGCCGACACGACGACCATCATCCGTACGATCCAGGCCGCCGTCATCACGGACATCTCACACTATCTGGAATCATCGGGGCTGAACACGTTGTTCCGATTGCCGACCGCGGAACCGTCACCGAAAACGCTCGCTGAAATCGGAAACGCCGACCAGTTGCTGCGCCTGTTATGGAAGGAATTGCGCGTCCAGTTCGTCACACGGAAGCGTCTGCTGCTGCGCGCGTTGATCCAATACCTGGAAGTGCGCAGCAGCGGCCAGTCGATGCCGTTGCTCGCGCAGGGGACATGCTCGTTCAATCTGGTGTGGGAGGACGTCTGCAAGAGACTGTTCAACGACGAGGAGGAGCTCCACAAGACCGACAAGCAGCTCTGGAAGTACGTGGAACCGTTGGCATGGGCCGCGACATCTCCGGAGCCTTCGGAGAAGCACCTCATCGACGCTGAAACCAGCGAGAATGACGCCGATACACAAAGCGCCGAAAGCTCGCCGTTGGAACCGGATGTGGTTGCGCGCGACAAGAACGACACCAAGCGCTACATCATTGACGCGAAGTACTACATCCCGAACTACGCGCCCATAACACCGCCGAAGCAACAGAAGAAACAGGAGGACAAGCCGAAGGGGAGAGTCACGCGCAGCCCCGGATTGAAGGACCTCATCAAGCAGTACTTCTATCTGATGGCCCTGATGCCGTCAGAAGTAGAATCCAGTCAAGAAGCATCGAAAACCGTCGTTCCCATCGCCGGCAACGCGTTCGTCATGCCCGGTCAGATTCCGTTGATTCCCGACGCCGAAGACGGCGACGCTAAGACTGGGACAACCACAAAGTCTCCGAAAACAATCGAGCACATCCCCATGCGTGCAGATCGAAAACTCCTGACCCGTCGCGGCGCCACTTATCTCCCGTTCATGCAGCAGCATCTGGAAAAGATATACGGCAAGAGCGTTCCTTGGACTATCGCAGTGTTCGAAATGGACCCCGAACAGGCGTTGCGCCTCTACCAATCCGAGGACGGTACGAGCCACAAACAGGGACTGAATCGTCTCAAGACCATGTTCAGGAAGTAGCTCGTCTCCTGTATCGGGCCAAGCCCGGCTTCGTCATCATTCGTCGCTATCGTCGGTATCGGTAACACCCATCCAGCCGTCGTCCAGCAATAGCACCGACACCGCCAACGGCACGGCATCGGCCAAGACGCCCGCCAGCCGGTCACGCGTGTTGATTTCAGTCTCACCATCCGCTTCCACGGCATCCACAATGTTGCTGTACCAGCGGATCCGTTCGCCTTTCGGCATCACGAACGTCACACACGCGGGGATATGCACGCTCATCATCAGTCTCCTTACGACGTTCCGTCCGACCGTCCGTTACGGACGATTCCGCCACTATCAGTCGGACCTGTTGTTCGTCATTCATCGTGATCGATGAGAGCGCACTTCGCTGCACACATAACGGGAGATCCACGACCGATCCACGATCGCTGCGAAATCGCCGCGTATCGGGCATGACCGTTGTATCCTGGCCGCATGGCAGCAGGTAACTCCACGACCAGGATCATCAACGTCGTTGGCGCGGCGATCGTCCGCGATGGTGCGGTGCTGTGCGCGCAGCGCGGACCGGGCAAATCGCTCGCCGGATACTGGGAATTCCCCGGCGGCAAGATCGAACCGCATGAGACCGCACGGCAGGCGCTGCATCGCGAGATCGAAGAGGAACTGCTGTGCGAGGTCGACGTCGCCGACGAGGTGTGCACCAGCGAGTACGCCTACGACTTCGGCACCGTACGTCTCACCACGTTCATCTGCCATCTGACCGCGGGCACGCCGCGACTGACCGAACATACGAACATCCGCTGGCTGCAACCGGCCGAAATGCCGCAGCTTGACTGGGCGCCGGTCGACCGGGAAGCGGTCGGCATCATCGCCGGCAAACAGACGCTGACGAGATAACCCCGCCCCACGCACCGCTCGCGCATCATTCACACCCACGGACAAAAGACGTCCTGCATACCCACAGTCAGGAGACGACACATGGCCAACGAAGACTCGACCATCAACCTGCAACTCAACCTCCCGGCCTCGCAGGAGACCGACGACGATGCGATGCACTCGGTGATCGAAGGCGCCATCTCGGGTCTCATCACGCCCAGACCGGACGCTTCCGGCGACTACAAGCCGACGCTGATCTCCAACCGTCCCGGCGGCCTCACCATGCACGACCAGATCAGCGACGCCATCACAAACAGCGACGCCTTCGACATCTCAGTCGCGTTCGTCTCACCGGGCGCGGTGCTGAGCCTGTTCGAGGATTTCCGCAGCCATCATGCCAATGCCGCAGCCAGTGCCACGGCCGACGGCGCCGAACGCCGGCCCAGCCGATTGATCACATCCACCAAGAACCATTTCAACGATCCGCAGGCCTTCTGGGAGCTGCTGCACCTGCAGGACACGACCGGCGTCGACGTACGAGTCTGGGAGGGCACCAACGACGACACCTCACGCGCGCAGGGACAACCATTCCATCCGAAAGGCTATGTCTTCGCACGTCGCATGCGCAACGGCACCCCCTACTACGAACTGTTCGTCGGCAGCTCGAACCTCACCGGCGCCGCATTGAGCACCCAGCGCGAATGGAATCTGAAAGTCTCCTCGCTGGCGGACGGAGAGCTCGTCGAGCAAGTGCGCGAAGAGATCGACTCGCAGGTCGCCGATTCCGTACCGCTCACCGAGGAATGGATCCAGCAGTACGAGGAGGACTTCAAGAGATACGCGCCGCCGCGCCACGATATCCTCAAATCCCTCGAAGGCCAGGACATCCAGCCGAACGCCATGCAGCGTGAGGCACTGGCGAATCTCACGAAGTTGCGCGAACAGGGCGAGCACCGCGCCATCATCGTGTCCGCCACCGGCACCGGCAAAACCTACCTGTCCGCGTTCGACGTACGCACCTACAAGCCAAAGCGCATGTTGTACATCGCGCAGCAGCAGATGATTCTCAAAGCGGCGATGAAGTCCTACCAGAAGGTGCTCAGCTGCGATGAATCCGAACTGGGACTCTACTCGGGCACCAGCAAGCAGCAGGACCGCAAGTACGTGTTCGCCACCGTGCAGACCATGCGGCAACCGGAAGTGCTGGCGCAGTTCGCGCCCGATGAATTCGATTACGTGCTGGTCGATGAGGTGCATCACGCCGGTGCCGATGGCTACCAGCGCGTCATCGACCATTTCAGGGACGCCGACTTCATGCTCGGCATGACGGCCACTCCGGAACGCACCGACGGCATCAACATCTTCGAACTGTTCGGGCACAACATCGCCTACGAAATCCGCCTGCAGAAGGCGTTGGACGAGAACATGCTCTGCCCGTTCCACTACTACGGCGTCGCCGAATATCTCGGCACGCAGGACGCCACGTATCAGGACAACCAGGGGCACACGCACACGGTGGGCCACCGGCTCGACGTCTCCCAAGGGCTCAGCGGCAAGGAATCCCAGCAGATCAAATACGAGATCAAGCAGCTGGCCAGCGAGCAGCGCGTGCGCTACATCATCGACAAGCTGCAGGAATATGGCCAGTTCAACCTGCCCGTCACCGGACTGGTATTCTGCAGCCGTCAGGAGGAGGCGCACGAGCTGTCCCGACTGTTCAACCAGCAGTGGAACCAACAGGCGGAACGCCTATACCGCACCGCGGCCGTGACCAGCAAAAACGAGGACGGCAAGCCGCTCTCCCAGGAACAGCGCGACAAATACGTGCGACAACTCACCGAAGGCAAGTTGGATTACCTGTTCACGGTCGACATGTTCAACGAAGGCATCGATATTCCCGCGGTCAACCAGATCGTGATGCTGCGTAGCACCGAATCGAGCATCATCTTCACCCAGCAGCTGGGCCGTGGCCTGCGCAAGTTCCCGCACAAGGACAGCGTCGTCGTCATCGACTTCATCGGCAACTACAACAACAACTACCTGATTCCGGTGGCCTTGTACGGCAACACCGGCGACCGCGACAAGGCGCGCAAGAACCTGCAGCGCAAGTCCATCGGACTGTCGTCCATCAGCTTCGATCCGATCGCCAAGGAACGCGTACTGAAGTCGTTGGATACCGCCGACTGGTCCGAGATGAAACGGCTTTCGGAACAGTACCGTCAGGTGCGCTACGAGCTGGGACGAATCCCGATGCTCATGGACATCTACACCTACGATTCTTCGCTGCCGTACACGTTGGCGTCGAAGCGCAGCAACTACCTCGATTTCGTGCGCTCGCGCGAGAAGAGCCTCGGCGGCGGCAAACGCAAGGAACAGTCCTTCGAGGACCAGCTGGGACCGGTCAGCGAAGTCGAGGACTCCATCCTCAAAATGGCGACGGAACTGCTGTTGCCGGGCATCCGCCCGCACGAGCTGGTCATCCTCGACCGGCTGTGCCGGTTCGCCGACGAACGCCCGGGAGACGATCCCGAATCCCGTGACGCTTGGACGCCGTCCGAACCGTTGACCCGCAACATGCTTATCGACGCGATCCGCAGCGACTTCCCACAAGCCGACCTGTCCGACGCGCAATTCGACTCCGCCGTCAGCGTGCTCGACTACTCGTACTTCACCGGCCCGAACTGCAAGCGCTTCGGAGAACAACCGCTGATCGAGACGATCGGCTCCGATGCGGCGGGAAACAATCCCGCATACCGTCTCAGTGAAGCGTTCGCCTCCATGCTGGCATCGAACCGCACATTCCGCATCTTCTTCGCAGATACGCTGCGTACGGGGCTCGTCAACTGCCGTGACCTGTTCCAGGAGGCCCGAGCGAACCAACGCACGTTCGATCATGCGTTCCTGTACGAGCACAAGTATTCGATGGCGGACGTCATGCGCCTGTGCGGCTGGTCGAAGGAGAATACCCCGCAGAACGTGGGTGGGTACCTGCTCGACAAGGACACCGACACGATGCCGATCTTCGTGAAGTATGCGGCCAGCCAATACGAGGATGAATTCCTCAACACGCAGGAGATGCGCTACTACAGCAAGAACGGGCGCACACCGCAGTCGCCGGAGTTCCGATGGGTCCAGGAAGGGCAGGACAGCCCCGATTGGGACCGTACGCACTTCATTCCGCTGTTCGTCATGCGCAAGGCGGAGGAGAACGACGGCAAGTACTACTACGTCGGACATGTCACTGCCCTCGAGCATCCGACGTTGACGACCAAGCCGAAGGCGGACGGCAGCGGCACGGTGAACGTGACGCTGTCCACACTGCGGCTGGCCCACCCGCTCGACCCAGAACTCTACCGCCACCTGACCAGCTGAACGGACCATGTCGTCGCCCGGGCGACCCGTCCGGGCAACCCACACGGGCGGCGACATGAACATCGCATGAATTCAGGTCCGACGCACCGGGAGCATCCTTCGTCCGGCGATAGCATGAAACCACTACGCGCCAACGCAAGACATGCCTGCCGGCGGAAACGGAGAAGACATCGTGGTCAACGGCAACAACCAACACGACCCACAGCAGCCGGACTACGCAAAGCGACTGCACCACACCCTCATCGCACTGCCGGTGGTCATCGTCATCGGCGTGATCGCGACCATCGTGTGCGTACTCGTCTACGGTGGCGTCAAAGGACTCACCTTCGCCGTCACCATTGACCTTGCGATGCTGTTCGCCTGGCTCGTCTTCTTCCTCACCGTACGCAAGTACGCACGGGAGCAGCGCGACGCGATGGAACGGGCGGCACGGCAGGCACGTCGCACACGCGCGACGGACGCGCCGCGGCCGGCTGCGCAACCCGCCGTCGCGCAGCCGGCCACACGGCCGACCGCACAACCCGTCGCACCGCAGGCCCACACGCAACCCGCTGCACCGCAGGACGTACACATCACCGTCCGGACCATGCGCACCGACGCAACGCAACCCGGCGACACCACACCGGCCGCTCCCCCGCAACGATCCATCAACGCTCGATTCGCGGTGCAGACCGGAGTCCTCCAGAGGAACATGGCGATGCACGCCCTCAGTCTCATCAGCGCCGACGCCATCGCCAGCGGACGCGTCACCACCGCCTACGTGCACGCGTTCGTCCAAGACGGCCAATCGCACTGGGACTGCTTCTTCCACGCCGGCAACGGACTCGTCGGCGCCGGAGACCTGCTGAAGAACCAACCGGACGAGGACCGTCGCGCGTTCTTCGCACACGGACGCGAACTCATGGACGACTACCGCGCCGCATGCGCCGCCTACCACGTGGACAAGCCGACCGAACTGCGCATCACCGCGGACGCCAAAACCCACGAGATCCACACGGACGTCGGCTACCAGCCGTTCGACGGCACGAACGGAACCCCCGGCACCGACCCGTTCACCGCGTGGGCGTCCGAAATCTACCGCCACCTGACCCGCTGAACCGACGCGCCGCATACCGGCAGAAAAAACGGAGCGGGCGACCCGTCGTCCGCACTATATCTGCCCCTCACCGCCAAAGTCCACATTACATGCGCCTATTCGACGCCACCTCCCCCCCCCTTTCTGCCTCATTTATAGGTAATATGATGCAGAAGAATCGCGCATGAGGCAGAAAAACCAACGCCGGGAACCAGCGGAAAGGCAGCATGAAGAACTTTGATTACATACACCGTGCCGAACAACTGCTCACCCCTCGCACCACCTCGTTGCTGACCGCCATCCACGAGGCCAAAGGCAGACAAAGCATACAGACGGCAGTCCGCCCGGACGTCCTCGACACCATGGTCAGGGTCGCACGCATCCAAAGCACCAACGCCTCGAACCGCATCGAAGGAATCTCCACCAGCGATGCACGCCTCAACGCAATCGTCATGGAAAAGACCACACCGCGGAACCGTGCCGAAGAGGAGATTACCGGCTATCGCGATGTACTCGCCACCATCCACGAAAGCCACGACTACATCCCGCTCACACCGAACGTCATTCTTCAACTGCATCGCGACCTGTTCCGATACACCGGACTGACTTTCGGCGGGCATTTCAAGGACAGCGACAACATCATCGTGGAACGAGACGACGAAGGCAACCAGACGATACGATTCGAACCTCCCAGCGCACTCGTCACACCCGAATTCATCGAACGCGCATGTGCCGCCTACGCGAATGCGATGCACGAACCGCACATCGACCCGCTACTCGTCATCGCCATGTTCATCTTCGATTTCACCTGCATCCACCCGTTCAACGACGGCAACGGGCGCATGAGCCGACTGCTGACGCTTCTGCTGCTCTACCGCAGCGGCTACCAGGTCGGCAAATACATCAGCATCGAACATCTCATCGAGCGCAGCAAGGAAAGCTACTACGAGGCGCTGGCTGCAAGCACGCAAGGCTGGAACGACGACCGCAACGATTATGCGCCATTCGTGAATTATCTGCTCGGCATCACCCTCGCCGCGTACAGATCATTCGACGAACGCATGGACGTCTTGACCAGGAACGCCGACTCCGGCAGGATGACCAAGGAACAGCGCATCGCCGACCTGTTCACGCATACGCTGACCCCAATGTCGAAGGCGGATATCCTGCAACAACTACCGGACATCAGCACAACCACCGTGGAACGCGCATTGAAATCGCTGCTTGACGCCGGCCGCATACGGAAAATCGGCGCAGGTCGCAGCACCCGTTACGTGGTGAAGCGGGATTGACCATGCCGCGGCGCCGCGCACCATCGCCCGACGTGCGCACCATCACCCACCATCGCGCCCCCGATGCGTTTACCATCGAAGTAAACGGACGCGACCGTGCAGAACGGATTCGAACAGACAAGACGAATCCGAACAGCCGGCACATCCCCAACGGAAGGAGCCGCAATGAGCGCGGTGGACATCATCATCTGGACCGTCACCATAGGAGGACTGCTGCTCGCCGTCGCCGCGGCGATCGCGGGCATCGTCGTCGCGGTACGCAAACCGAAGGACGGCGACCCCTCAGGCGTCGCATCCGCGCCCGTCGCATCCGCCTACATCGCCGGAACCATCGGCGGCGGACCCGCGGTCGTCTGGACCAACGCGAAGGCGAAAGCCGTCGCGGAACGCTGCGGCGCCACCTACATCGGACTGCTGCGCGGCACGACCGGCATGCACACCACCATCCACGGCTTCGGCGGCCGCACCACCGTCATCGGCGGACCGGACGGACTGGACGAGGTGGCCGCACGCGCCGGCGTCCCCATCCCGCGCGAAATCCCGCCGTTCGACCGCGCCTACGACCGCTCCATCGGCATGCTCATGGACCGCCCGCTCCACGGCCAGCACGTACGCATCTACCTGCTCACCTATTCGGAATCCTACGAAGGCGTCACGCGACACGACTCCCTGATGCATCAGGACCGCACCGCGCTCGTCATCGCCCTCGACGGCGGACTGCCCGGCACCGTCGAGTCGACGCTGACGCGCGTCATCGCCGACACCGGCAGCGGCGTACTCCACGCGTTCTACGGCGCGCCGGCTTCCGCCGCGCCGGCCTTCGCGCCCGTCACCGACGTCGCGTCCTCCGCGCCCGCCGCTCCCGCCGGCGGCACGTACGGCGCGCCGACGGGCGCCTATGCCGGTACCGCCGGTAGCCCCGCCACCGGCGCGTACACGCGCTTCCTCACGATGCTCATGCCGGACTCGTCCGTCGTCGCCGTCGCGTACGACGCCGTCGCCGCACTGTCCTGACACGACGCGATGCCGATGTGGCGTGCGACGGCGTGCGACGGACGCCGCACGTCACGTCGGACCGTCACTCGCCGTCGGCGACGTCACTCGCCGTCGGTGGCGTCAGTGCCGGCGTCGCCTTCAGTGCCGTCGACGGCGGGAATCCACGCGGCGTACCCCTCCGCCTCCATCCGCAAGCGCGGCACGAACCGCAGCGACGCGCTGTTCATGCAGTACCGCAGGCCGCCGCGGTCCTTCGGGCCGTCGGTGAACACGTGACCCAGATGGATCTGCGTGTCCGCGGTACGGATCTCGATGCGCGGGCGGCCGGGCACACGGTCGTCCTCATGCTCGGTGAGCGAAGACGCGACGAGCGGCTTCGAGAACGCGGGCCAGCCGCAGCCGGAATCGAACTTGTCGCGCGAGGAGAACAACGGCTCGCCGCTCACCACGTCCACGTAGATGCCCGGTTCGAACGTGTGGTCGTACTCGTTGACGAACGGGCGCTCGGTGGCGGCGTTCTGCGTGACCGCGAACTGTTCGAGCGTGAGGTCCCAGATCTTGTCCACGTACTTCTGGCGACGCTTTACGTTCGCGATCGCCGCCAGCGGGATATGGCAGTAGCCGCCGGGATTGTTGACGAGATAGTCCTGATGGTGCGCCTCGGCCGGGTAGAAGTTGCGCAGCTCTTCGATGAGCACGGCCGGACGCTGCGGGATGCGGTCGATGAGCTGTTCGATCGCGGCGATGTAGGTCGACTTCTGCGCTTCGGACGTGAAGAACATGCCGGTGCGGTACTGTCGGCCCGTGTCCTCGCCCTGACGGTCCACGGAGAACGGGTCAATCACCTCGAGGAACAGCAGCGACAGCGTACGCAGGGTGACGCGCTGCGGGTCGAACGTCACCTGCACGGTTTCGGCGGCGTCGGTCGCGCCGGAGCAGACCTGTTCGTAGGTCGGGTTCTCGACCTTGGACTGCGCGTAGCCGACCGTCGTGTCGGTCACGCCGTCGACGTTCTGGAAGTAGCGTTCCAGACCCCAGAAGCAGCCGCCCGCGCATCGAGATCCGTACCGCGGACACGCAGATCCATCTGGGTCACGTGTTCACCGACGGCCCGAAGGACCGCG
>NZ_JAHBBF010000023.1 GCF_019331725.1 Bifidobacterium saguinibicoloris | reverse complement strand
AATACGGCGCACCGACGCAGCACATCGACCCCATCGCCGCTCCGGTGAACGGCGAACAGCCCACCGAAACCATCGACCCCTCCGCCATTCAGGGCGTGCAGCATGCGGCGGACGTCGCGGCCGCCCCCACCCAGACCTTCCCCACCGCGCAGGCCGGCAACACCGCGGCCGGCCCGGTGGCTTCTGAGCCCCCGGCCGCATCGTCTGCGAACAGCGGCGAGATCGCGCCCGACTACGCTTCCGCCAAGGGCGAGCAGACTGTCGTCTCCGCCGAGCCGAACGCCTCCGGCTCCCAGAGCGGTCAGAACGCCCAACCCGCTCAGCCTGCCTACGGCCAGTACAAGCCCGCGCCGGAATACGGCGCGTACGGCCCCGTGCCCACGCAGCCCGCAGCTGCCGGCCAAGAGTCCGGCCAGCAGCAGCCCGGTCAGGACCGCAACCCGTACACCACCGGCAACCCGTTTACCGCGGGAGCCCCGCAGACCCAGCGCCAGCCCGGTGAGGCCGGTGCTGCCGGCAACGGCCAGTTCCCGCCGTCCGGCCCGTCCAATCCGTTCTACGGCCAGCCGGGCCAGCCGGGTCAGCCGGGCGCGTTCGACCCCAACGCACCCGTGGCCGCGAAGCAGTCCTCCAGCACCGTGCGCGGCGTGGTCATCGGCGTCATGGCGGCGCTGGTGAGCGCCGTCCTGTGCCTCGGCGTCGGCTACGGCGCCATCACCAGCGGCCTGGTCAAGGTGCCCACCACCAGCTCCCTGTCCAGTGTGGACTCCAGCACGTCCGGCTCCGGCTCCGCCACCGCGAAGTCCGGCGACGCCCCGGATTGGCAGGCCGTCGCCAAGGAGGTCTCCGGCTCCGTGGTCTCCATCCAGACTCAGCTGTCCAACGGCAGCGCCCAGGGCTCCGGCGCCATCCTCGACACCGAAGGCCACATCGTGACCAACAACCACGTGATCTCCGGCGCCCAGCAGATCCAGGTGACGCTCTCCAACGGCCAGATGTACTCCGCGCAGGTCGTCGGCACCGACACCACCACCGATCTCGCGGTCATCAAGCTCGACAACCCGCCGAGCGACCTCAAGGCCGTCGAATTCGCCGATTCCGACAAGCTCGCCGTCGGTGAGAACATCATGGCCGTCGGCAACCCGCTCGGCTACGACGACACCGCCACCTCCGGCATCGTGTCCGCGCTGAACCGCCCGGTCACCGTGATGGACGACAACAACAACGACATCGTCACCAACGCCGTCCAGATCGACGCGGCCATCAACCCCGGCAACTCCGGCGGTCCGACCTTCAACGCGGCCGGCCAGGTCATCGGCATCAACTCCTCGATCGCCTCCACCTCCAGCTCCTCTTCGAACAGCACCGCAGGCTCCATCGGCATCGGCTTCGCCATCCCCTCGAACCTCGTCAAGCGCGTCGCCAACGAGATCATCAAGAACGGCTCCGTCAAGCACGTGGCACTCGGCATCACCATCACGTCCGACACGGTCACGGCCGACGGCGTGACCCGCGCCGGCGCGAAGATCACCAAGGGTTCCTCCGGTTCCGCCGTGGTCTCCGGCTCCCCGGCCGACAAGGCCGGTCTGAAGGAGGGTGACACCATCGTCGCGTTCAACGGCAACGCGGTGAGCAGCAATGCCTCGCTCCTCGGCTTCGTGCGCGCCGCCGCCCTCGGCGACAAGGCGACGCTCACCATCGTCCGCGACGGCAAGACCATGGACGTCGACGTCACGCTCGACCAGCAGGAGGACAAGGTCAACGGCTCCAACCGCTCCGAGTCCAGCAACGGTTCGGGCTCCGACGGCAGCGACGGTTCTGGCTCCGGTTCCGACGGCTCCGATGGTTCCGGTTCCGACGGCTCCGGCAACAACGGATTCCCGTTCAACATGTGGTGACCCGACGCGGTCGCTAGGGGCCGGCGGACATCCGTCGCGAGGGCGCTGCCCTGCGGCATCGGCCGCCGGCCCGTTTCAATCCGGGGCCTGGATCCGGCCCCGGGCCAACGTCATGAAGGCGGGCTTTCTCGGAATCGAGGAGGCCCGCCTTCAATTGGTTCCTGAGCGGTTCCATTGGTAACGTCGGGGAGAGCGGCGGCTTCATGCAAGTCCGAACATTGCCGGGGAACCGTGGCATACCGCCATTTTCATATTGGACGCTCGCCATGGTGGCGGGGTGCGTTACCAACGGAAGGCTTCAAGGGCCAACTGAATGAGCCGGAAACGCTGATGAGGCGGTTTCTGCCTGTTCAGCACCCTCACGGGCCGGCCGAGGCCGACGGCATCACGGGGTTTGCGATGTCTTCGCCTCGCTGATAGAGTGACAGCGCAATAACCGAATACCGATTCTTTACGCCGTGTATCGAGCGATGCATCACGCGGGGAATCGCAGGCTCCGAAAATCGGCCGTGGCCGATCGGCTCCCGGGCCGCCCATGGTGGTCCGCGCGCTTCGGAATCCGCAATCCTTCTCTCCGCATCCGATGCCGCCGATGGGTTAACAAGGCGTGACCGCACCTGCCGTGCGCCACGTTTTGCCACCCTTCGGAAGGCCGATGCCAGCCGGACGCAGCAAAGCGGCACGCCCGGCCCGTACCAACGTAAGGAGCAGCGGATGAGCAGCCTCATCGCATCCCCCAACGGTTCCGGCACACGGCCGGTCCCCTCCGCCACGCCGCATGTCACCGCGGATTACAACGTTTCCAAGACTCCGGACGCCCATGTCCCCGACGCCCCGCATCGCAGCATCCTCGCGGTCGTCCTCGACCTGTGCCGACGCGTGCCCATGCTGCCGGTCGTCATCCTCTCCGCGATTCCCGTCGCTCTGCTGTGGAATGTCCGCCCGTGGGCCACGGGCGGAGCGGCTGCGATGGCGGGCGCAATGGACGCCGTCGCACGTGTCGGTGCGCACGTCGCCACGGCGTTGGCGACGCCGTCGATTGGCCAATGGCTTGTCATCGCGCTCGTCGCGTACACCGTCGTCGGCACCGTCATCGGCATGATCGACGACATCCGTCACGGACAGGTCGGCATCGACCTGCTCGCCGTGCTCGCCATGCTGTCCACCATCGGCGTGGGCGAATACTGGGCGGGCTGGGCCGTCGTCCTCATGGTCACCTCCGGCGAGGCCATCGAGGAATACGCGCAATCGAAGGCGGAACACAGCCTCACCATGCTGCTCGACGCGGCGCCGCGCACCGCGCACGTCGCGAACCTGCCCGGCGTGGGCGGGGGATCGGGACGGGCGTCCCGCGGCGAATCGGCCGCCGTGCGTCCGGCCGCGGGCGTTTCCGGGGCCGACGGAGTCTCCGCCGCGGCCGCCGCCGCGGGCGCTGTCGCTGGCGATGGCGCACCTCGCGCCGCCCGCAACATCGCGCCGATCCGTAGCGACGACGGCTTCCGCCACGTCGCGGCGTCTCGCGTCGGCGACGCCGGACGCGCGGGCGAGGACGGGCGGAACGCGGACAAGCGGAACGTGGGCGGGTCGGGCGACGTGACGAGCGTCGGACGGAATGCGGATGGGCGGAACGACGTGTGCGTACTCACCGGACGCGACGCCGAAGCCTGCGACTCGGCCGTCGCCCGCGCCGACGCGCGCGTGCGCCCGAACGCGGACGCGCGGTTCGACACCGTGCCCGTCGACCAGGTGCGCGTCGGTGACGTCATCATCGTGCTGCCCGGCGAAACCGTGCCCGTCGACGGCGAACTGCTGTCCGGATCGGCCACGCTCGACCTGAGCGCCATCAACGGCGAACCCGTGCCGCGCGAAGTGTACGCCGGCGCGCGCGTCATGTCCGGCGCGGTCAACGGCTCCACCACGCTCGCCATGCGCGCCACCGAACTCGCCGCCGACTCGCAATACCAGCGCATCCTCACGATGGTGAACCAGGCGCAGGAATCGCGCCCGGCCGTGGTGCGCACCGCCGACAGGCTCGCCGTGCCGTTCACCGTGCTCGCGCTGCTCATCGCAGGCGTGGCATGGGCGGTCGCCGGCACGCCGCTGCGGTTCGCGCAGGTGCTTGTGCTCGCCACGCCCTGCCCGCTGCTCATCGCCGCGCCCGTCGCATACATCGCCGGCACGTCGCGTCTCGCCGCCGCCGGCGTGCTCATCAAGACGCAGGACGTCATCGAACAGCTGGGGCGCGTCACGCAGGTGTTCTTCGACAAGACCGGTACGTTGACCGTCAAGCAGCCGCAGGTCGTGCGCGTCGAGATGGTGGATATGCCGTTGGGTGGTGCCGGTGCGGTGGGTGCCGGTGCGTTTTCCGGGACATCCGTTTCTATAGGAACGGACGCGGGTGTGGCCGATAACGCTGCTGTTGCGTCCGATTCTGCGGATTCGGTCGATAATGCGTCCGTGAGGGGCGTCATGCCGTCCGTTTCTATAGGAACGGGTGTTGAGGTGCCTGCTGGGGTTGCTGGTTCGTCCGTTTCTATAGGAACGGGTGTTGAGGTGTCTGGTAGGGACACTGATACGTCCGTTTCTATAGGAACGAACGCAGGGGATGGCCGCATGCCCTTGGATGAGGACCACGTGCTCATGTTCGCCGGCGTGGTCGAAAGCTACTCCGTGCACGTGCTCGCCAAGGGCATCGCGGTGGCCGGGCATGAGGCGCTTGGACGTTTGCGCGCCCGGTATGCGGACGGTCGTCGGGAGTGTCCGGAAGGAGCGGGTGCGGCGCATGACGGATATGGGCGTGACTATCCGGTCGTGACTGGCGTCCACGAGGAGCCCGGCAAGGGTATCGCGGCCGAAGTCAACGGGCATCGGGTGCGCGTGGGGCGGCTCTCCTTTGCGGCCGCCGGCGACGACGGTTTCATGCCTGTGGGTTCCTCCGCGGCTGTGCCTGTCGTTGGGGCTGGCGTCGGGTCCGGCGCCGGGATTGGAGTATCCGCAGAAGCGGAGGTTCGGCGCATGCAGGCCGGGGAAGGCTCTGAGACGCCGGTCGGGAATGCTGCCGGCACTGGAACCGGGGCTGAAGACGCCTGCCGTGGTCAGCGGTCCCGCGCGCGGTTCGGCGTGCTGGCTCCGGACGAAATGGCCTCCTATGTGGCGGTGGACGGGCGTCTCGTCGCCCGAATCGTCCTGCGTGACGTGCCGCGTGCGGACGCGAAGGCGACGCTTGCGCGGTTGCATGAGCTCGGCGTCGCCAGGCTCACGATGCTCACCGGCGACAAGCGTTCCTCCGCCTCGGTCATCGCGCGCGAGGTCGGCATCGACGAGGTCCACGCCGAACTGTTCCCCGAAGACAAGGTCGCCGCGGTCCGTGACGCTTCCTCCGACGGCGGCGTCACGAGGAACGGCGGCGTCACGAGGAACGGCGGCGTCACGAGAAACAGCGGCGTCACACGGAACAGCGGCGTCACGATGATGGTGGGCGACGGCGTGAACGACGCGCCCGTGCTCGCCGCGGCCGGCATCGGTGTGGCCATGACCGATGGCACCTCCACCGCCGCATCCGAATCGGCGCAGGTCGTCATCATGAACGACCGGCTCGACGCCGTGCCGCGTGCGATTGGCATCGCCCGTCGCACGAAGCGCATCATGCTGCAGGCGGTCGTGTTGGGACTGGCGCTCGCGCTTGTCGGCATGATCGCGGCCGCGTTCGACCTCATCCCGGTGGTCGTTGGCGCATTCCTGCAGGAGGGCATCGATGTGGTGAGTATCCTGTGGGCCTTGACCGCCGTGCTCGATTGGGAGTGAGTGGTTGTTCGGCCTCCTTGCGAAACGGATCGGATATGCCGTGTCCGATTCGTTTCGCTGGGAGGCTGTGTTGCGGTGTGGGTCGTCCGGTTTGCGACGGGTTGTTTCGCTGGGGAGGGGTTTGGCGAAGCGGTCCGGGGGTGCGGACGGGTTGTTTCGCTGAGGAATGGTGTGGTGCCGCCGTGCCGCCATACCGCTGTGCGCCATACCGCAGTGTCGCCATACCGCCAGGAGTGAGCTCCATCGTCCGACGCTGAAAAGCCCGAGGAATCACTCTTCCGCGATTCGCGGGTCTGAGATACCCTGTAACGCGTGACTGAATCTTCGAATACCACTGCAAACACCGCGTCCGCGAACGAGCTTCGCATCGCCGTGATCGGCGCTGGCCCGGCCGGCGTCTACTCCTCCGACATCTTCCTCCGTCAGCTCAAGAAGCTCGGCGAGGAGCTGGGCCTCGGCACGAAGGCCCGCATCGACCTGTTCGAGAAGCTGCCCGTGCCGTTCGGCCTGGTCCGCTACGGCGTGGCCCCCGACCACCCGTCCATCAAGTTCATCGCCTCCGCACTCGAGAAGACCCTCGACAACCCGGACATCCACCTGTACTGCGACGTGGAGTTCGGCAAGGACGTCACCCTCGACGACCTGCTCGCCCGCTACGACGCCGTGCTGTTCGCCACCGGCGCTGTCAAGGACAAGCCGCTGCGCATCCCCGGCGCCGACCTCGACGGCGTATACGGCGCCGCCAAGTTCGTCGAATGGTACGACGGCTACCCCACGGGCGCCCGCGAATGGCCGCTCGAGGCTGAAAACGTCGCCGTGATCGGCGGCGGCAACGTCGCGATGGACGTCGCGCGCGAGCTCATGCGCAACGCCGACGACCTCAAGGCCAAGACCGACATTCCGGACAACGTCTACGAAGGCATCCAGAACAACAAGGCCAAGGTGCTGCACCTGTTCATCCGCCGCGGCGTGGCCCAGGCGAAGTTCAGCGTGCAGGAGCTGCGCGAGATGGAGAAGCTGCCCGGCGTGCAGCTCATCATCAACGAGGACGACTTCGAACTGGACGACGACACCATCGAGGTCGCCGGCAAGGACAAGCTCACCCGTCAGATGGTCGAGGAGCTGTTCGCCATCCGCGAGATGGCCGAGGACATGGAGGACGACGGCGACGTCGACTACGAGGGCAACCCGGCCGACCGCAAGTACTACGTCCACTTCAACTCCGCGCCCACCGAGATCCTCGGCGAGGACGGCAAGGTCAAGGCGATCCGCGTCGAGCGCACCGAGACCGGCGCCGACGGCAAGATGCACCGCACCGGCGAGTTCACCGACTACCCGGTCGAGGCCGTGTACCACGCGATCGGTTACCAGCCGGCTGAGGCGCCCGGCATCGCGTACGACGAGCACGGCGCGCACCTCGCCAACGCGAACGGCGACGGCCGCATCACCACGTCCGCCGAAGGCGGTGAGGTGCGCGAGCGTCTGTACGCCACCGGTTGGGCCAAGCGTGGCCCGGTCGGCCTGATTGGTTCGACCAAGTCCGATGCGCTCGCGATCGTGACGAACATGCTCGAGGATCTGGCCAAGGCCGCCGAGGGCGGTCGCGTGGCGGCCGACCGCGACCCCGAGTCCATCGACCGTCTGCTGGCCGAGCGCGGCGTCAAGCCGATCGACTTCGCCGGCTGGAAGAAGGTCGACGCCTTCGAGCGCGCCGAGGGCGCGAAGGAGGGACGCGAGCACAAGAAGGTCATCGAGCCCGCCCAGATGCGTGAGCTCGCCCACGCCGAGTGACGCGATCCGTCGTTTCGTCGACTGGTTTCGTTTCGCCGTTTCGTTGCGTCGATGAGGCGATTCGACTGCGGCGGATTGTCGACTGATTGTCGACTGATTGCCGGCCGATTGGATTGGCAGGCTCCCCTCGTCCGAGGGGAGCCTGCTGTTGTTTCGATTGGTGCTGGATGTCCGATTGACGCCCGTGGTTTCGTCCGATTCTGTAGGTTTGGGCGTTGCCGCTCCGTGTGTCCTCTTTTCCGCGCCCGATTCTATAGGTTCGGATGCCGCGGCCTTGTACGGTCCTTCCGTTTCGTCCGATTCTATAGCTTCGGACGAAAAGGGCGGATCGGGAGACCCCGTTTCGTCCGGTTCTGTAGGTTCGGGCGTTGCCACCCCTGTGTGTCCCCTTTTCCGCGTCCGATTCTGTAGGTTCGGACGTGGGGAGCGGGCTGAGTCGCCGGGTTTCGTCCGGTTCTGTAGGTTCGGGCGTTGCCACCCCCGTGTGTCCCCTTTTCCGCGTCCGATTCTATAGGTTCGGGCGTTGCCACCCCCCGTGTATCCCCTTTTCCGCGTCCGATTCTATAGGTTCGGATGCCGCGGCCTTGTACGGTCCTTCCATTTCGTCCGATTCTATAGGTTCGGACGCGGCGGCCCGCGTCTCCTCCTCCGTCCGCATCCCGCCCTCCTCCGTCCGCACCCTTCCGGCATATGCCCAGCTAAAACTCAGCTCGTGAATTTACTGTGTGCCTTATGGATGGCAATTTGCGCGTGCACGGCCACTTCAATGGCCTGAAGACGACCCTTTTGTTTGGGTTGATGTGGGGCGTCATCATGCTGGTCTGGTGGGCCACGGGCGCTCGCCAGCAGACGCTCGGCATCTATATCATCATCGGGCTCGGTACCACCTTCTTCTCCTATTGGTTCTCCGACAAACTCGCCATCGCCTCCATGGGTGCACGCGAGGTCAGCGAGGCGGAGGCGCCTACGTTGTACCGGATCGTCCGGGAACTGTCCGCCAGAGCGGGCAAACCCATGCCCCGCATCTATGTGGCTCCCACGATGAGTCCGAACGCGTTCGCCACCGGCCGCAATGAACGTCATGCGGCGGTCTGCTGCACGCAGGGCATCCTCAGGATTCTCAACGAACGGGAGATCCGCGGCGTGCTCGGCCACGAGCTCATGCACGTGTACAACCACGACATCCTCACGTCCGCCGTCGCCTCCGCCATGGCCACGGTCATCACATATCTCGGCTACTCGCTCATGTATTTCGGCGGTGGCACCTCACGCGACGAGCGCGACAACTCCTCCGGCGGTCTCGGCCTTATCGGCGTGCTGTTCAGCATCATCCTCGCGCCCATCGCCGCGTCGCTCATCCAGCTGGCCATCTCCCGCACACGAGAATACGACGCCGACGAGGACGGCAGCCGGCTCACCGGCGATCCGGAGGCGCTCGCCTCCGCGCTCAACAAGATCACGTATGGTGCGCAGACCACGCCGATGCGCAAGACCGCCGGCACCCAGTCCGTGTCCGCCATGATGATCGCGAACCCGTTCTCGTCGGTCGGTTTCGCGAAGCTGTTCTCCACGCACCCGCCTACCGAGGACCGCATCGCGCGTCTCATGCAGATGTCGCGTGAGATGCATGCGCAGCAGGTGTTCGGCGCCGGTTCTGCCCCTCAGGTGCGGTTCTGAATCCGATTGCTTCGTCTGATTCCGGCCGGTTCCGGCTGGTCCGATTGTTTCGTCCGGCCCGTCCGGCCCGCAAAGCTCGAGTAGTGAGACGCCGCCGGCCACAGACCGGTCCCGTGCTATACTCGTGCCTCGCGTCCAAAAGACGCACTTTCGCGGATGTAGTTCATCGGTAGAACGAAAGCTTCCCAAGCTTTAAAGGCGGGTTCGACTCCCGTCATCCGCTCCACTGGGAGCCGTTGGAATCCAACGGCTCCTTTGCATTTCGCAGGGTCATTCCGGATTCCGCGTCCTCACGCCCCGTCCCCACTCGTCCGCGCCCGACGTCACTCCCCGGGCTTCGGACTCATGTCGATGAGCTGCTGGATGGTCACGAACTCGTAACCCTGCCCCTTGAGGTCGTCGATGATGCGCGGCAGCGCCTCGATGTCCTGCGCGCGGTCGCCGCCGCCGTCGTGCATGAGCACGATCGCGCCGTCGTACGCGTTGTTGAGCACCGCGTCGTGGATGGCGTCCGCGCCGGGCCGCTTCCAATCCTCCGTGTCGATGGTCCACAGCACGTTCATGCCGATGAGGTCGCCGGCGTCCTTCCACTGCTGGTCGCCGAACGCGCCGTATGGCGAGCGGAACACCGTGGTGTCCACGCCGGACGCCTGCTTCATCGCCGTGAATCCCTTGGTGATGTTGTCGCGCAGCGCGTCGCGGCTGAGCTTCGGCATGTTCGGATGGTCGAAGCTGTGCGACGCCACCTGATGGCCTTCCGCCACCATGCGTTTCTCCGCGTCGGCGAATTCCGACGACTGCTGTCCCAGGTCGAAGAACGTGGCCTTGACGCCCTTGTCCTTGAGGATGTCGAGCATCGGCGCGCTGTATTGGCTCGGACCGTCGTCGAAGGTCAGCGCGATGACCTTCTTGCCTTCCGGCCGCGGGTTGTAGGAGGTGACGACCATGTCGACCGGTTTCACGGTGACGCCCTTGTCGGCGGTCTTGCCGGACCGCTTGCCGGTCCACGTCTCGCGTTCGCCGTCCTTGCCGGCCTGCGTGCGCACTTGGATGGCGCCGCCTTTGATGTTGATGTTCGTGCCGAACGGCACGGTGGTCTTCTTCACCGTATGCGCTTCGGTCACGTCCTTGCCGGAGGCGACGGTGATGTCCGCGTGTTCCGGCACGATCACGGCGTCCCTGTCGCGTGGGGCGATGGCCTGTCCGCCGATGGTGGCGGCGACGGCCCTGCCGCCGGTCTTGTCGAGCACGGAACCGTCGACGGCGAGCAGGCGCCCGGGTTTCTTGCCGAAGCTGTCGTTGCGTGCGATGAGTTGGGCGAGCGTGGTGTGTACGTTGGCGCGTACGGTGGCGCCGTTCACGGTGACGTCGATGGGACGCCAGCGGTTCTCCCACATCCACCAGCCGCCGGCGCCGCTTCCGGCGACGAGCGCCGCCACGAGCAGTCCGACGAGTGCGCGCAGCCAGATGCGCTTGCGTTTCGGCGCCGCGGCCAGTCCGGTCGTGCCCAGTCCGTGCAGGCCGTCGAGGTTCAGGGCGATGGTTTCGGCCGTCCGGTCGCATTCCGGCCGTGTCACGGCCGGAGCCGCGCCGCGGGACGCCGTGCGGCCGCCGTCGGACGTCGCGCCGCCATCCGTGTCCTCGGCGAAGTCGTCGAGCGACTCCTCTTCGATGACGTGACGTCGTTCGTCCTCACGTTCGCGGCGTTCGACCTCCAGCTGCGCCTGTTCGCGTTCGTGCCTCTCCCGTTCGGCTTCCTCGCGTGCCTGCTCTTCGGCTTTGGCGCGCGCCTTCTCCTCCGCCTTCCGATTGCGGTTGCGGAACCGTTCCGACACGTGCGCCGCGTCCCCGAACGTCAGCTCCTCCGGATCCTCCGACAGTGTTCCGGACGTATTGCCCGTGGGCTTCCCCGCGCCCCGGTTCGTCGGGGAGACCGGCTTGCGTGTGATGTTCGGTTGCTTCCGCTTCTTCCTGCTCATCGTCCTGTCCTCATATCCCGCGTGCGGCGGTTCCGCCGCACGCCGATTCCGTTCCGCGGGCTGCGGTGGCCTGCGATCCTGTCTCATTGTAGGGGCGGCCTCGGGCGGGCGACGGCGTGAATCGCGTCGGGACGGTGAATCGTGCGCGACGGACACGGGTGACACGGCGGAAAGTGAACGGCGGATGAAGTCATTCGCCCGGAGGATAATGGCCGCATGACCATCGCAACACCGGAACGCTATGCCGAAATGCTGGACGCCGCCCGTCGCGGCGGATACGCCTACCCCGCCATCAACGTGACCAGTACCCAGACCCTGAACGCCGCCCTCCAGGGCTTTGCGGAAGCCGAATCGGACGGCATCATCCAAGTGTCGGTGGGTTCCGCGGCGTACCTGTCCGGACAGGCGGTGCAGGACCGCGTCACCGGATCCCTGGCGTTCGCCGCGTTCGCGCACGAGGTGGCGAAGAAGTATCCGAACATCACCGTGGCCCTCCACACCGACCATTGCGCCAAGCAGTACCTCGACGAATGGGTGCGCCCGCTGCTCGCGCACGAGGCCGACGAGGTGGCGCACGGCCACGAACCCACGTTCCAATCGCACATGTGGGACGGCTCCACCGTGCCGCTCGACGAGAACCTCGCCATCGCCGAGGAGCTGCTCGACAAGTCGCAGGCCGCACACACCATCCTCGAGATCGAAATCGGCGCCGTCGGCGGCGAAGAGGACGGACAGTCGGCCGAAATCGACGAGAAACTGTACTCCACGCCGGCCGACGGCGTGAAGGTCGCGCAGCGTCTCGGCCTGGGGGAGCGCGGCCGCTACATGGCGGCGTTCACGTTCGGCAACGTGCACGGCGCATACAAGCCGGGCGTCGTCAAACTGCGTCCAGACCTGCTCGGCGACATTCAGCGCGAGGTGGCCGAGGCCGTGGTGGACGGGCGTGTGCCCTCCGCCGCCGGCATCGTGGATTTCCCCGCCGGCAAGCCGTTCGAACTCGTGTTCCACGGCGGTTCCGGCTCCACGCCGGAGGAGATCGCCGAGGCGGTGAGCCACGGCGTGGTGAAGATGAACATCGATACGGACACGCAGTACGCGTTCACACGCGCCATCGCCGGGCACATGTTCGAGCATTACAGCTCGGTGCTCAAGGTGGACGGCGAGGTCGGCAAGAAGAAGTTCTACGATCCGCGCTCCTGGGGCAAGAAGGCCGAGGCGTCCATGGCCGCGCGCGTGGTGGAGGCCTGCGAGCAGCTCGGTTCCGCCGGCAAGGCGCTGAAGTAGCGGTCCCGAGGGGCGGGAGCCCCGCAGACTCATGTCGGCGTCCGATTCCATGGAATCGGACGCCGACATGCGTGTCCGGATGTTTCGTATCGCCGGTTCGGCCGCCCGCCCTGCGATAGAATCAGTGGCATTGCTTTGTAAGGAATGGCGGGGTGGGCGATGGAAGCTACCGAAAATGATGCGAGGTTCCGCGGCGATATGCTGCTGCGCAGCTTGAGGGTGCACAACTATCGCAAGTTCGAGGATCTGACAGTCGATTTCATGCCGGCGGGTGCGGAATCGGATGCCGACGGCGGTGACGGTGTCGAGACGTCGTCGCGTCGGCGACCCGGTCAGCTGGCGGTACTCGTCGGCGACAATGGTTCCGGCAAGACGGCAATCGTGGATGCTGCCGTCGTCGCGTTGGGCACGTATCTGGTGAAGTTTCCGGACGTCAAGGCGCCGTCCATCCTGAAGGATGACGTACGTTGGTCGGTGGTGACGGCCCCGGACACATCGACCGAGGAATTCCAGCAGCGGTTCCCCGTGACGATTGAGGCGACCGGCGACGTCATGGGCCACGACCATCTGACGTGGCGGCGTGAGAAGCACAGCGAGCGGGGGACGACCACGGTATCCGGTGCCAAGTCGATGGTGGACATCGGCGATCGCGATCAGCAGAAGGTACGCGAGACAGCGAACATCCACCTGCCGCTGATTGCATGCTATGGCACCGACCGGCTGTGGCCGCGGGACCGTCAGAAGTGGGCGACGCATTCCACCGCGTACCTTCAGGCCCGTACCCGGTTCAACGGGTATGACGGGTGTCTGGATCATGAAGTCAGCATCAAACAGATGTCGGCATGGTTCGAGAGCATGACTGCCCGCGAATACCGTAAGAAAATCGAGATCCCCGAATTCCAGGCGGTGCGGCACACGATTGCCGAGAGCCTAAGGCTGCTGGCCGGCATTGAGGACGCCGGCATCGATTTCGATGACGGCCGCCTGCTGGTGAGTTATACCGCGCCTGACGGTATGCGCCTCAAGGACCAGCCGTTCGAGACTTTGAGCGATGGCTATCGTGCTGTCATCGGCATGGTGGCGGACATCGCCCGCCGCATGGCCCAACTGAACCCGTTCTTCGGCAAGGACGCCATCAAAGTCACCCCCGGCGTGGTGCTCATCGACGAAGTGGATCTGCACCTGCATCCGAAGTGGCAGGAGCGGATTCTGGACGTGTTGACGACGCTGTTCCCGCAGATCCAGTTCATCGTCACCACGCACTCGCCGTTGGTGATCTCCACCGTGAGGGCCGAGGAGCTGCGCATCATCAAGCATGACGGAGAGGGCGAAGGAACGTATCGGGCGGTCATGCCGTCCAACGAGACCTACGGCAGCGACACAAGCGTGGTGCTCCGTCACGTGATGGACGCGCCGGACAGGCCGGAGACGGTGCAGAAGCTGTTCGACAGGTTCGGCGACCAGCTGGACGGCGGCGATTATGCCGGAGCCAAGGCGACATTGGCGAAGCTGGCACAGGAGATTGACGCGGATAGCCCTGATCTCAGCAAGGCCCGGTCCAAGTACTTCTTCTACTCCGATGATGTGAGCGACTGATGCTGTACATCGACAAAAAGAAGGGAATCGCCCCGAGCGATGCCATCGCCGCGGCGAAGCGTGTGCTGAAGGATCCCGCCAATCATGTGGCCGTGCAGTATGACTCCCTTGGCAAGGTAAAGGAGGCGTCGTCTCTGGTCGGCATCCTCTCGGAGCATCTGGGAGCTGACCAAGGATGGTTGTGCGCCTACTGCATGAGGCGCATCGACACCAAGCCGAAACCTGGCGTATCGCGCAAGCTTCATAACGAGCACTACATCCCCCGGCATCAGGATTATCAGGCGGCAGCGAAAGCCAAGGAGGAGGGGAAGCAATACAAACTGCCATATCCCGAGTATTCTCAAAGCGACCTTGACAAGTTCTCGTTGGACTACGACAACTTGTTCGCGGTCTGCGACGGCAAGTACCAGAAGGACGCCAAGGATAAGAAGGGCGAGAAGAGAAAGACGGGGAGTGACGATTCTGCCGTCGGCATGGCATCTCCTATGACGCAACCCGATACCAATCGGAAGCGCACCAAAGGCAAAACGACCTGCGACCAGAGTCGGGGCAACCAACGATTGACCGTCGACCCTCGGCGCGCGGACCATATCGCGACGATCAGTTATAAGCCGTCCGACGCGACCATCGCATCGAGCGATCCCGACATCGACAAGGACCTCAACGATACGTTGAACCTCAACTACCGGTGGTTGAAGGAGGAACGGGAATGGGCGTTGCAGGAGCTCTACGACTGGTTCGAGCAGCATGGCTGTGACAAGGACTTCCGTCAGGAATGTGCGAGCAGGCTGCGTACGTTGCAGGAAGGCAGAAACGGCAGGCTGCAGCCCTTCGCGCCCATGCTCATCATGAAATTGGAGCAGCGCATGCGGCGATGAGCCCGTATGCGCCCGAGCGCCTTCGTGCTGAGACGCCGTGCACCCGGGTAGAGGGCGTACGGTAGGCTGTTTCGCGGCGGAATCGTGCGGGAACCGCGCACACAGCAAGGAATGCGGAGGAAACGTCATGCCTGGAATCGTTCTTATCGGCGCCCAGTGGGGAGACGAAGGCAAGGGTAAGGCCACGGACCTTATCGGCACGAAGGTCGACTTCGTGGCCCGTTTCAACGGCGGCAACAACGCCGGCCACAGCGTGGTCGTGGGCGACGAGTCCTACGCGCTGCACCTGCTGCCCTCCGGCATCATCAACCCGAACCTCACCCCGGTCATCGGCAACGGCGTCGTCGTCGACCCGGAGGTCCTGTTCGAGGAGATCGACGGCCTCGAGGCCCGCGGCATCGACTGCTCCCACCTCAAGGTGAGCGAGGCGGCGCACATCATCGCGCCGTACCACCGCACGCTCGACAAGGTCACCGAGCGCTTCCTCGGCAAGCACAAGATCGGCACCACCGGCCGCGGCATCGGCCCGGCCTACGCGGACAAGATTAACCGCGTCGGTATCCGCGTGCACGACCTGTTCAACGTCGACCACCTGCACGACAAGGTCGAGGCCAGCCTCCACCAGAAGAACCAGATCCTCGTCAAGCTGTACAACCGCCGCGCCATCGACGTGGACCAGACCACCGAGGAGCTGCTCAAGCTTGGCGAGCGTCTCAAGCCGTACGTGGCCAACACCGGCCTGATCCTCAACAAGGCGCTCGACGAGGGCAAGACCGTCCTGTTCGAGGGCGCCCAGGCCACCATGCTCGATGTGGACCACGGCACCTACCCGTTCGTCACCTCCTCCAACCCGACCGCCGGCGGCGCCTGCACCGGCACCGGCGTGGGCCCCACCAAGATCACCCGCGTGGTCGGCGTCTCCAAGGCGTACGTGACCCGCGTGGGCGAGGGCCCGTTCCCCACCGAGCTGTTCGACGAGTCCGGCGAGTGGCTGCGTCAGCAGGGCCACGAGTTCGGTGTGACCACCGGCCGTCCGCGCCGCTGCGGCTGGTTCGATGCGGTCGTCAACCGCTACGCCAGCCAGGTCAACGGCCTGACCGACCTCGTCCTCACCAAGCTGGACGTGCTCACCGGTCTCAAGGAGATCCCGATCTGCGTGGCGTACGACGTGAACGGCGTCCGTCACGACGACATGCCGACCGACCAGGCCGCGTTCGCCGCCGCCAAGCCGATCTACGAGACCATGCCCGGCTGGACCGAGGACATCTCCAACTGCCATACGTTCGACGAGCTGCCCGCCACCTGCCAGGCGTACGTGAAGCGTCTCGAGGAGCTCAGCAACTGCCGTATCTCCGCGATCGGCACCGGCCCGCAGCGCGACCACATCATCTCCGTCCACTCGCTCATCGACTGACGGTCGTCCTGTCTCATCGACTGGCGACTGGTGATCGAATCCGCAACGACCGGACGAACCCATGCCTGAATATTTCGCCGAACCTGATCCCACCACGCAGGAGATGACCGCCGCGCACGCCCGTTCGTACGCGACGGCGTCCCCGCGCCCCACGGGTGCCGCGGCCGCGGCCGAACCGCCGCGCATCCCGCTCGCCCCCGCCAAGCGTGTGCAGGCGCAGTTCAACCCGCTTGCGGACGGCATGATCTATCTCGTGGTGTTCGTCGGAGGCTTCGTCGGCACCGCAATGCGCTACGGCCTGTCCCTGCTCATGCCCACGCCGGCCGCGGAGCGGGGGTTCCTCAGCGCGTTCCATACGGCCACGTTCACCGCGAACATGCTGGCCTGCTTCATTTTCGCCGCGCTCACCGCGTACATGTCCCAGGCTTCGTGGATCCGCAAGCGCGTGCGTCAGCTCACGTCGCGCGGCGTGGGCATGGGCATGTGCGGTGGTTTCTCCACCCTGTCCGCCATGGTCATCGAGGAGCTCACCGCCATCCATCAGGGGCAGATCGCCGGCTTCCTGTTCTACATGCTGTTCAGTTTCGCCGTGGGTCTGCTGGTCGCCGCGGCCGGCGTGAAGGTCGCGCTGGCGCTCGCCTCCCGCCGTTCCGCGCATGTGGTGGCGCAGGCCGTGGCCGCCGCGTCCGGCGAGGGGCCGGCGCACGCCGCGCCCAAACGCGACGTCGACGGCGTCGCGCTCGCCGACAAGCCGATCGCGGTGGGCGACGCCGCGTTCGGTCCCGTCGAGATCAAGGCGTCCACGCCGCCGCAAGGCGATTACGGCCAGCCGTTGCCGTCCGCCGCTTCCGATGCCGCGTCCGTCGGCACGCCGCTTGCGCCCGCGTTCGAGCCTGCGCCCATCACCGACGAGATTCCCACCGTGGGCGATCCGATTACCGGCGGCGTGCGCGACGACGACCGTGACGGCCGGGAGCGGCACGTTCCGTCCCACGCCGATGGGGAGGTGTCGCGATGACGTTCCTGTTGGTGAGCCTGTGCGGCGGTTTGGGGGCGATGACCCGTTTCGTGGTGAACACGTCGGTGCAGCGTTGGTGGGCGCGCGCGTTCCCCATGTCCACGTTCATCATCAACGTGATCGCCACGTTCTGCGCCGGCATCGCCGCCGCGGCCTACGCGACGAACGCCGTGGACCACAACGTCTATCTGCTGTTCGTCACCGGCTTACTCGGTGGTTTTTCCACGTTCTCCACCGCCATCAACGAGATGGTGTCGCTGTTGCGCACCCGCAAGTTCGCGACGGCCGCGTCGTACATCGCGGCGACGATTCTCGTGCCGCTGCTGTGCGTCGCCGCCGGTTGGTGGATCGGGTCGCTCGGGCACTGACGTTCCGTCGGCCGTCCTGTCGGTCCGATGGCGACCGATGGCGTCCGACGTGCGTCGAACCCACACGTCGTCGCGCGAAACGCAGACGGTTCCAGCCGGAATCGCGTCCGTTGCGTCACGCAACGTGACGAAATACCACACGACGTAACATGCTCGACAAAAAAACGAGGTGACGCCTACTGCCGACTATCGTCCCGTCATGCCGGAAATCGGCCGGAACGGGCGGAAAACCGCCTCTGGTGACATGCGCCGGTAACATGCCGGGCGCACGGTAACGCAAGAGAAACGGCAGCGCAACGGCGCGCGCCCATTGCCTCTCTAGGTTATGAACCACATCCAGAGAGGACATCCATTATGACAGCCGTGCAATCAAACCAACGGCGTCATCGAATGGGATTGCTGCTGTTTACGGCGTTGATCCTGCTGATGGCGTTCTGTTTCATTCCACCCAACCAAGCCATGGCGGCCGAAGCGGTACCCACGTGCAACCCCTCCGCCACCAACGGCTGCGTCAACGGCATCCTGCAGGACGCCTCCAAAAAGCCCATCGCCGGCGTGACCATCACCCTGAGCGGCACCGAAGAGGCGACCACCACCACCGACGCGAACGGTGACTGGGCGTTCAGCGTCGGCAAGGACGGCTCCTACACCGTGAGCATGGACGAATCCGTCGCCAAGGAGCACGGGCTCAAGGCCGCCACCGCCACCGTGAAGGTCGAGAAGAACAGCTTCGACGCGGCCCGCCAGGTCGTCCGATTCGACAAGCCCGCGCCCTCCGATACCAGCGGCGGCGCATCCGGCAAGAGCGGTTCGACGTCCGGTTCGACGGCCTCCGGTTCCAGCGGTTCCACCGGCTCCTCCAGTGGGGACGGCTCCTCGCTCGGCGCCAACCTCGGCGCCCGATTCTGGCAGCAGCTCTACTCCGGCGTCATCTTCGGCCTCATGCTCGGCCTCATGAGCGTGGGCATGAACCTCGTCTACGGCACCACCGGTCTGAGCTCCTTCTCCCACGGCGAGCAGGTCACGCTCGGCGGCCTCATGGCGTTCGTCGGCACGCAGATCCTCCACTGGCCGCTCGTGCCCGCCGCGATCTTCGCGATCGTCATCGGCGGCCTCACCGGCTGGATCCAGAACGAGATCGTCTGGGCGCCGCTCAGGCGCAAGCGCGTCGGCACCATGCAGCAGATGATCGTCACCATCGGCCTGTCCATGGCGCTCCAATACCTCTTCCAGTTCTTCTTCGGAGGCGACATCAAAGGCATCGTCAAATCCGTGCCCGACAGCTTCCAGATAGGACCCATCACCACGGACATGCCCACCCTCGTCTCCGCGGGCATCGCCATCGTGGCCATCGTGGGCGTCAGTCTCTTCCTCTACAAGACCCGCCTCGGCCGCGCCACGCGAGCCGTCTCCGACAACTCCGCGCTCGCCGCCGCATCCGGCATCAACGTGGAGCAGGTGGTGCGCATCGTCTGGATCATCTCCTGCGCGATGGCCGCCCTGTCCGGCGTGCTCCTCGGCGTCTACCTCAACGGCATCTCCTGGAACACCGGCGCCACGCTGCTGCTCCTCATGTTCGCGGCCGTCACCCTCGGCGGTCTCGGCACCGCCAACGGCGCGCTCGTCGGCTCCCTCATCATCGGCATCGTCGCGGACACGAGCTCGCTCATCATCCCCAGCGACATGCGTTACGCCAGCGCGCTGGCAATCCTCATCATCGTCCTGCTGGTCCGTCCGCAGGGCATCTTCGGCAAACAGCAAAGGGTGGGCTGAGACATGGACTTCATGACCATCATCACCAACACGCTGGGCGAGCTCCTCGCCCCCACCACGGCCGCATACGCGCTCGCCGCCATCGGCCTCAACATCCACTTCGGCATGACCGGCCTGATGAACATGGGACAGGCGGGCTTCATGCTCCTCGGAGCCTACGGCTTCGCCATCACGCAGATGATGGGGGCGAACCTGTTCGCCTCCGTCTGCGCCGCCATCGCGCTCGCCGTGATCTACGCGCTCCTGCTCGGCATCCCCACGCTCAAACTCGGCCCCGACTATCTGGCCATGGTCACGCTGGCCGCCGCCGAGATCATCCGCATCATCGGACGGTCCACCGCGTTGACGAACCTCACCGGCGGCTCCGCCGGCATCTCCCCGCAGGACTTCACCGAACGGTTCGAATCCCTTTCGCCCCTGCCCGAAGGCTCCACCACGTTCCTGCTGTGGACGTATTCGAACAACATCGCGAACTCCTGGTGGCTGCGCATCGTCGGCTGGGCGCTCGTCGCCATCGCCCTGCTCCTGTGCTGGCGCTGGTTCCACTCCCCGTGGGGCCGCGTACTCAAAGGCATCCGCGAGGACGAGAACGCCATCCGCTCGCTCGGCAAGAACGTCACCACGTACAAGATGCAGGCGCTCATCATCGGCGGCATCTTCGGCGCGCTCGGCGGTATCATCTTCGTCCTGCCGCGTTCCGTGCAGCCCGATTCCCTCGGCCGCGCCGTCACCTTCTACGCGTGGACCATCCTGCTGCTCGGCGGCGCCGCCACCATCTTCGGCCCGATCCTCGGCTCCTGCCTGCTGTGGGTGCTGCTCACCTTCGTCAAGGAGCTGATGCGCGGCGCCATCCCCGAAACCGTTATTTCCTCCAACCAGGTCGAATCCCTCGGATGGGTGATCGTCGGCGTCGCACTGATGTGCCTGGTGATCTTCAGACCGCAAGGCCTGCTGGGAGACCGAAAGGAGTTGGCCTTCAATGCGTGAGCACAAGCCCGAAACCAGAAACGCGTCCGCCGCGTCCGCCGCATCCGCCACGGACGACGTCGAGACCGTCGCCGGCGTGACGCCCGGCAACCTGTCCGAAGCCGACGTGAACCCCACCGCCCCCGGCAAACCCTTCCACGACCTCGCCCAATGGGCCACCAAGGCGCCGGAGGGGGAGAAGCTCATCTCCACCGCCTACGGCGACAAGGTCCAGGAGGACCTCAAGTTCGTGGACAACAAGCCCGGCGTCCACAAGCCCGACCCGATCCTCGTGGCCGACAACGTCGTCCGCAGGTTCGGCGGCATGACCGCAGTGGACGTCAAGCACTTCGAAATCGAACGGCACGGCATCACCGCGCTCATCGGCCCCAACGGCGCCGGCAAGACCACGTTCTTCAACCTCATGACCGGCTTCGACACCCCCAACACCGGCAGCTGGCAGTTCGACGGCAAGGACCTCGCCCACGTCCACCCCGAACAGGTGGCCCGCATGGGCATGGTCCGCACCTTCCAGCTCACCAAGGTGATGAGCCGCCTCACCGTGCTCGACAACATGCTCCTCGGCGCGCCCGTCCAACCCGGCGAAGGCCTGTTCCGCGCACTTGTGCCCGGCCTATGGAAGAAGCAGGAGAAAGCGAACATCGAAAAAGCCGAAGCGCTGCTCGAACGCTTCCTGCTCATCAAGAAGAAGAACGATTTCGCCGGCTCGCTCTCCGGCGGCCAACGCAAGCTCCTCGAAATGGCGCGCGCGCTCATGAGCGACCCGCAGCTCGTCATGCTCGACGAGCCGATGGCCGGCGTCAACCCGGCATTGAAGCAGTCGCTCCTCGACCACATCATGTCGCTGCGCGAGGAAGGCACCACCGTGCTGTTCGTCGAACACGACATCAACATGGTCCGCCACATCGCCGACTGGGTCACCGTCATGGCCGAAGGCAAGATCGTCGCCGAAGGCCAACCCAAGAGCGTCATGAACGACCCCGCCGTCATCGACGCGTACCTCGGCGCGCACGCCAACATCGACCTCGGCGACGACTCCGTCGTCGAAGACGCCGAATCCGGCGACATCGAAAAGAAAGGAGAGACGCGATGACCGACACCACAACGCTGGAACCCACCACCTCCGACGAACCCGTCGCGGACGCCCGTCCGCGCTCCGAAATCCACGTGGGCGAACCCGAAGGCGAGCCGCTGCTCGACGCCGTCGACCTCGTCGCCGGATACATCCCCGGCGTCAACATCCTCAACGGCGCATCCCTCACCCTCCACCAAGGCGAGATCGTCGGCATCATCGGCCCCAACGGCGCCGGCAAATCCACGCTCCTCAAATCGTTGTTCGGACTCGTCCACATCCACTCCGGACACCTGATCCTGAAAGGCGAGGACATCACCAACCTCAGGGCCGACAAGCTCGTCTCCCTCGGTGTCGGATTCGTCCCCCAGACTGAAAACGTGTTCCCCTCGCTCACCATCGCGGAGAACATGCACATGGGCGCCTACCAGGCGCCGAAGAAATTCAACGAACGCTTCGACTACGTGTGCTCCATCTTCCCCCGATTGGGGGAGCGCAAAGACCAGCTCGCCGGATCCCTGTCCGGCGGCGAACGCCAGATGGTCGCCATGGCCCGCGCGCTCATGATGAACCCATCCGTTCTGCTCCTCGACGAGCCCTCCGCAGGCCTGTCGCCCATGCTCCAGGACGAAACCTTCATCCGCGTACGCCAAGTCAACAAAGCCGGCGTCTCCGTCATCATCGTCGAACAGAACGCCCGCCGCTGCCTGCAGATCTGCGACCGCGGCTACGTGCTCGACCAAGGACGCAACGCCTACTCCGGACGCGGACGCGACCTGCTCAACGATCCGAAGGTCATCTCCCTGTATTTGGGCAACCTTGAACAGGAAGTCCAAGACGAAGGCCGGTGACGGAGCGTATACGCCCTTTCCTCGGCGCTCGACGTGCTGAAGCACGCCTTCGCCCTTGGACGGGCGTCTCCGCACACGTCGCCCATGATGGCGTGTCTTCGGCGTTTCTCAACTCAACACACATCAACGCATGTTCATATTCGCCAGAGAGAGGAAGCAATCATGAACAGCAACAAGCACATCCTGTACACGGCCACGGCGGTCGTCGCCGCCACGGTCATGGCACTCGCCGGCTGCGGCAGCACATCGAGCTCCAGCAGCGGCAACGCAAGCGGCGGCAAGAAGGACGCGTTCGTCCTCGCCGGCCTATGGCCGGAAACCGGCTCGCTCGCCTACCTGGCGCCGCCGGAGCTCGCCGCCGAAAAACTCGCCGTCGGCGACATCAACGCGGCCGGCGGCGTCCTCGGCAAGGACGTGACCACCACCGACGCCGACACCTCCGACGCGGACCATGCCGACCAGAACACGTCCGCCGTGCAATCCGTGCTCTCGAAGAACCCGTCGTTCGTCATCGGCCCCGCCTCCAGCGCCGTCGTCAAGAACGTGTACAAGACCATCACCGAACAGAAGATCCCCATGCTCTCCATGGGCGCCACCAGCTCCGACTTCTCCGGCCTGAGCCCCTACTTCTTCCGCACCGTCCCGCCGGACACCGTGCAAGGCACTGTGCTCGGCCAGGTCATCGCACAGGATGGCGTGAAGAACCTCGCCATCGCGGTCTTCAACGACGAATACGGCACCGGACTGCGCGACACCGTCGTCAAGACCGTCGAAGACGCCGGCGTGAACGTCGTCTACGGCGAGAAGGACGCGTTCGACCCCACCGAAACGAACTTCTCCTCCATCGTCACCGCCATCAAAGCCGCCAAACCGGACGCGGTCGCCGTCATCGCGTTCGACCAGACCAAGCCGCTGCTCAAGGAACTCGCGTCGCAGGGCGTCGACACCCACAAGCTGTACTTCGTCGACGGCAACACCTCCGACTATTCGAAGGAACTCGACGCGGGCATCCTCGAAGGCTCCAAAGGCACCATCCCGGGCGTCCAGGCCTCCGACGACTTCCAGAAGAAGCTCCTCGACGCGTACGGCAAGGACATCGACACCTTCACCTACGCCGCCGAAACGTACGACGGCATCATCCTCGCCGCGCTCGCCGCGCAGAAGGGCGGCAGCGCCGACGGCGCAACCATCCAGAAGAACATGGCGGCCGTCTCCGGCGCGGACGGCGGCACCGAATGCGGCACGTACAAGGACTGTCTCACGCTGCTCAAGTCCGGCAAGAGCATCCACTACAAGGGCGTGACCGGCATCGGGCCGTTCAACTCCAGCAACGATCCGAGCTCAGCCAACATCGGCGTGTACAAGTTCGACGCGAAGAACGTGCCGCAGTTCGACCACGCCCAGGAAGGCAAGGTGCCGACCAAGTAGGCGCTGGCCGGGTTGGTTGCGTCGGCCAAGCGACGCGCGAACCTGGCGGACGCCGAATCCGATGGACGCCGAAATCGACGTGGAACGCACAAGGCCGGAACCTTTCGGTTCCGGCCTTGATTGTGCCCCCGCAGGGATTCGAACCCTGGACACGCTGATTAAGAGTCAGCTGCTCTAACCAACTGAGCTACAGGGGCGTAGTTGGTTTCCTTTCGGAGAGCCCCGAGTGAGAATTGGACTCACGACCTCTTCCTTACCAAGGAAGTGCTCTACCACTGAGCTATCGGGGCGCGACGGTGACCGTCATGCCGTCGCCTTCCCGGCCGGCTTCCGAACGGTCTGTCCGGTCTGGCCTCGTCGGGCAACCTGTACATCATGCCATGCGGTCGCGCATCGCGCAAGTCGGGGCCGTCGCGCACGTCCGATTCCCGATCGGCCGGTAGGTCGCGTGGCGCCGACGGCGCCACGCAACCTACCGGAAGGGAACGCGCGTCACTCGGCGTCGGAATCGGAATCGAAATCCGTCAGATGACGCAACAGACGCAGAATCGCACCATTGTCGAGATACCAGCACAACGCGCCGTCGCCGAACCGCTCCTCACGAGTGGGGAACAGCAGCAGCGTGAGCGTCGAATCCAAGTCAAGTGTGTCGAAGTCGCCGTCCCGGTAGAACTCGGCACGCTCCCGCGGATCCTCAAGACCGAGTTCCTCGAGGACGTCATGGTAGTCGCCGCGATTGCCCCACGCCTCGTACACCGCATGCCACCATTCGTCGACCAACGGATCGTAGCGGACGCCGCGATAGACGAAATCGCCGTTCTCGTCGCGGTCCGTCGTGTGGGAATCGTCATACAGCTTGCGGCCTTCCTCCCACGCCTCCTCGAAACGCGGCGCAAGCGCAACCAGCTTGCGCACGCCCGCATCCATCTTTCGGGCGGCCTCCCGCTCCTTACGTACGGCCGCATCGCGCCACACGCGGGGATGCAGCCCCGGCAGCGACACCGCGGCCTTCGCGACCAACGACTCCAACAAGTCGGCGCCGCGCATCTCACCCTCCCACGGGTTGCCGTCGTCGCCGTACACGAGACCCGCCAGACCGCCGGCGACCGCGGCCGTCGTATCGGTGTCGCCACCCAGATTCACCGCCGCCAGCACGCAGTCGCGGAAGCTGGCCGTATTGACCAGACACCACAACGCCGCCTGCAGCGTATCGAGCACGAACCCGCCGGACGACACCTCACGACGCTTCCTGAACCGCAGGTCGTCGATCAGGCCGGCCTCCCGGCACACCTCCGTACGCGAAAACGCGGCGCCGTCGGCAAGCAGGATACGGGCGATGCGCACGAACCGCACGCACGCCTCCGTGCTGATCCGATGCGCGTGCGTGACGGCGCTCGCCGCACGGACGTCGTCGTCGGAACAATCGACGAACGCCAACGGCAGGATGCGCATCAGCGAGCCGTTGCCGTTGTCGCGCTCGCCGATGCCGCCATGGCCGGTGGCGAGCGCGCGGGAGGTGGTGTTGCCCACGTCGAAGACGGTGCCGTCCGGCGTGTACGCGCCGTCCGTGATCCACGCGCGATACTTGGCGAGCATGTCTTTGGGGTTGACGCGGCCCTTGTTGTCCGCGAGGGAATCGAGCGTGGCGAGCATCATCGCCGTGTCGTCCGACCACGTGCCGGCCGGTTGGTCGTGCGTGCCGTGCCCGGTCATGTCGGTGCATTCGAATGCGTCGCGCGTCTTGAACTCGTAGGGCACGCCCAGCGCGTCCCCGACCGCCTGGCCATAGACGGCGGCGTGCAGGCGCGCGAAATCGGCGGCGGTGAAATGCCCGGGTTCGCGCACCTGCATGATCGGGAGGTCACCGAAGGCCGCGTGACGCGGGCAATACCAGATGTCGCCGTTGTCGGGCGTGACCCAGCCGGCTTCGTGCAGGTCGTCCTCCACTTCGAACACGTCGCCGTACGGGGTGCCGTCATCGTATTCGGTACGGATCGCGTCGCAGTTCGCGTAGGAGCAGCGGCCAATCATGTTGTCGAATTCGTCGAGTCTGAGGATCATGTGGGTTCCTTCGTTGGTGTGTTGTTGGTTTGGTGTGTGTTGTTGGTGTGTGTTGTTCCGGTTGTGCTTCGTTGCGTTGCGTTGTGTGGTGCCGGGCCGACGTGCGTGGTGCCGAAATGGTCGGGTATCCCCCTTCCGTCCGTCCCTATTATCCGTCCTTGTGATTCGTTTGGCCCGTTCATTGTCCGTCGTGCGGGTGGCGTGTCGTCGTGTGTGAGTTTGCGGGTCGGCGTGAGGTGTTGCGGGTTGACGTGAGGTGTTGCTCCCGGGGATGTCTTGCGCCTGTCCCCGACGGTTGTGTGGCCCCGGAGTGCGGGAACGGTGCTGTCTGCGTGTTCCGGCCCGTGGGGTTGTGGTCCGGAACGGGAATATGAGGGTGATTGGTCTTCCGGTGGCACGATTCGTGGACCCGGAGTGCGGGGAATGCCTGTTTCCGCGTTCCGGCCCATTGCGGCGTGGTCCGGAACGCGTGCACGTCCCGGATTGTCGCTCCGGGTCCAGGTTGTGTCGGTTTCTGTGGCCCCGGAACGCTCGATGGTGTCACCTAACCGCTTTGCCGCTTGATCTGTGTCGCTCTCGTTCGGCGTGCCGCGGTGGCCGGTTCATCGAGAGGCGCCGAGGGAGAATCGCGATGTCTTCCGATTCGGCGCATTCACGATGATGACGGTATGAGTTCATCTGCGCGTGGCCGAACACACACCCTGCGGAAACGCGCGCGGAGTACATCGGATTCCGACAGCGAATTCCGGTGATGTATTCCGGCAAGGACGAGGTTCGGACAAAGGAACGATGATGACCATGCAGAACAGCAACCATTATGATGCGCACTACAACGCGTCGCACGCCGACGACAGCCAATACGACGCCTACATGTACGCCGAGTACGGTATCGAACGCTGATTCTCACCTATTTCTCGGCATCGTCCGAGGCCAGATCGTCATGGCCGGCCCTCACGTCGTCCACCCACATGCAGAACGCCTCGGAGGGCGCGATGCCATGCCGCTCGTCGCCGACGGTCTCCAAGGCAAGTGCGACCAGACCGTCTGGATATCCATGAAATCGTCTTCGGACACGGCCGCGCTGCCCTCCCCGCGGCGATACCGACTAAAACAGGTTACAGCAGTATACCGAGAGCCCGATGATGACCTGCTTGATGCGGTTGTGGCGCTGGCGAACTCGGATGGCGGCACGGTATATCTGGGCGTCGAGGATGACGGTACTCCGACCGGACTCGATAAGGAGCATCAGGATGCGGTCGGTCTGGCGGTGCGGGAACGTCAGTCGGGCAGGATGGTGCCGATGGAGAACAGCGCCGCACCGCCGCCGAGGCTGACGCGGCCGTCGCCGACCGTGGCGTGGATGACGCCGCCACGCGCCGAGGCCTGATACGCGGTGAGCGCGGTCTTGCCGAGGTGTTTGCTCCAGTATGGCAGGATGTGGCAGTGACCGGAGCCGCAGACCGGGTCCTCGGGCACGTTGAGCTTCGGTGCGAACGAGCGGGACACGCAGTCGAAGACCGAATCCGTGTCGCCGGCCGCCGTGACGTTGGTCAGCAGGCCGGGCAGCTCCTTGAGCAGCTCCTGGTCGGGATCGAGGTTGCGCACGGTCCGCTCGTCGGGCATCACGCACAGCAGGTCGCGGCCGAGCCATGCTTCGGCCGGACGCGTGCCCAGAGCCTGCTCCATCGCGTCGGTGACCGGCGTGGGCTTGAGGTCGAAGGCGGGGAAGTCCATCGTGAACACGTCTCCGGCGTGGTCGTCGCCATCACGCCCGTCACCCCGCCGTCGGGTCACGGTCAGCACACCGCTCATCGTGCGGAATCGCACCACATCGGCGTCCGGCTCCACGAACCGGAACATCACATACGCCGTGGCGAGCGTGGCGTGCCCGCACAGGTCGATCTCGCCTCCCGGCGTGAACCAGCGCAGGCGCCACCCTTCCGGCTCGCGCACCGCAAACGCGGTCTCGGAGAACCGGTTCTCCATCGCGATATTCGCCATCAGTTCGTCCGAGGGCCACGATTCCGGCAGGCACACCGCCGCCGGATTGCCCCTGAACACCTGATCCGTGAACGCATCCACCACATACTGTCGTATGGCCATAGTCCGCAAACCGCCTTTCATCACCGATCGTCATATGCCCCGCCATGAGCTCATGACGTGGCGGGAGCCGCAAGCCCGTCAGACGAACACCAGCTGGACGAGCATCATGTACACGATGGTTCCGCCGGCGACGGACACCAGCATGCTATGGCGCCACCGATGCAGCAGCACGATCACAAGGATCGCGATCGTCTCCGGAACCCCATGGGATCCGGAGAACGGCGACACATCCTTGAGTGCATACACAACCAACAGGCCGGTCATCGCGTGTGGCAGAACCTTGCCGAGATAGGTCACCGTCCTGGGCGGGCGGCGTGAATCGGGAAACAGCGTGAACGGCAGGAATCGGGTGAGCATGGTGCCCAACGAGACCGCCGCGATGGTCGCAACGGCCTGCCACGTGGTCATGGCCATCATTGTTCCTTCCCCTTCCGGGCGCCATTCGTATCGTCCGCGTCCTCCAATCGTGTACGCAATATCAGGAACGCCGCGAGCATCAACGCCATGGTCGGAATCATGAACCGGTCCGGGCCGAACAGCGCCAGACAGACCGCGGAAGCCAGCAAGCCGACCAATACGGGCACATGGGCTCGCGCCGATGCCGTGAAATCCGCAATCGCCAATCGTGGACGCGAATGGCTCCCGTCGCCCCTTTGCCGATTCCGGTCGTCGTCCCACTGCTTAAGGAGAATCGACAGGAACAAGGCGGCGAGCACGAACTCGATACCTTTGGTATCGAACGGCAGCACGCCGCCGGCCAGCCAGCCCACGGCTATTCCACCGAACCAGTAGGAACGGCAAAGCGCCGAGACGAACATCATGAACCATCCTCGGTCGACAGATGCCGGAATGTGGACGCTGGAATCGATGGCGAACGTCTCGTCGATCATCGTGAAGATCAGATACGGCTTTTTCCAGCCCAATCCGCGAAATTTGTCCAACATCGACAGGCCATAGAACAGATGCCGCGCGTTGACCATGATCGCCAGCAGGAACGCAGCCCACGGATCGAATGTGGACAACAACAGATTCACGGTGACGAACTCCATGGAACCGGCGAAAATGACGTAGCCCATGGCCAGCGGGTACACGATCGAGAACCCCTTGGCATGCATGAGCAGCCCATAGGATCCACCGAAGAACAGGAAGCCGGCGGCAATCGGCAGAGTGGGCGGCAACGCGGCGCGGAACGCCGTGCTCAACGTACGTGTCAACGCCATATCGGGAGAACCTTCTTTCGCTGATGCTGCTGACGCATGTGCCGGACGGTCCGGAATGCGCTGGATATGTCCGATGGCGGCCATCGTATGCAGGCCACATACGATAAGTACAATCAAATTCGCTAATGACTGCATAAGCGATGCTTATGCATCTGCCTATGATGGTGAATCATGGACAACCGGTATCTCGCCCTGCGGCACATCGTCGAATACGGCAGCTTCTCCGCGGCCGCCGACGAGCTGCGATGCAGCCAGTCGGCCGTCAGCCAGATGATCGCATCGCTGGAGAAGGAACTCGACGTCACCCTGCTCAACCGGCAGCGCGGCGGATGCACGCTCACCGAGGAGGGGCGCCAGCTCTACCCGCTCATCGAACGCTATGTGGAGGACGGCCTGCGCATCCGCGAACGAACCGACGAGATCCTCGGCCTCGACACCGGCGTGATACGCATGGGCACCATCGCCAGCATCTCCGCCCACTGGCTGCCGGGGCTCATCAGCGGCTTCCAGCAACGCTACCCGAACGTGCGGTTCGTCCTGTATCAGGGCGACTACACCACCATCCAGGAATGGATTCACAACGGCACCATCGACTTCGGGTTCATCAACCCCGCCGCCGCACGCGACGTCGAGACCATCATCAGCAAACGGGGTGCCATGCTCGCCGTTCTGCCGCAGGACCATCCGCTCGCCGCGCTCGACCGTGTGCCGTTGGCCGCGCTCGCCAAGGAGCCCATGATCCTGCTGGAGGAAGGCCACTACTCCGAGCCGTTGGAGGCGTTCGCATCGGTCGGGCTCAAACCGAACGTGCGTCTGCGCATCCACGACGACTACTCGATCATGACCATGGTCGAGGCCGGATTGGGCTTCAGCATCCTCGCCGAACTCATCCTCCACCGCACCAGCACCAACTACCGGATCGTCCTGCGTCCCACCGACCCGCCCGTGGACCGCACCATCGCCATCGCCTACGCCGACCGCGACAGGCTCCCCTTGACGGCCAGACGATTCATCGAACACCTGCGAAGCAACATCGGCACATTGCCCTGAGCCGGTCCGGGTGCGGTGGCGGTATGGAAAAAGCCCTTTTCCTTTGGGTGGGAAAAGGGCGATGGCGGAGGATACGAGATTCGAACTCGTGAGGCTGTTACACCAACACGCTTTCCAAGCGTGCGCCATAGACCACTAGGCGAATCCTCCATGTGCTTCTCCGAACCCCTGAACAAGCGGGCTCAGCACACAATTGAGAAAGAATAGCATGGCTCGCGGATTTGCACATCTTTCGGCGTGGCGCGGCGTGTCGCGGGCGATTCAAGCAGGCCGCGATTGGCCGCACAGACTATACGGAGCCTGCGATTGGCCGCCAAGGCCGTGACGAGTCCGCAATGGGCCACGCAGGCCACGCAGGCCGCGACGGCCAGCGATGGGCTACGCACACTCCGTGTGCCAATTCCGCGTCTCACCCACGGATTGTGACGTTTGTGGCGATTCGTGGGGTTCCGTTCCGTCTGACGTCCCGCTGTGCCATGCTGAAGTCCGTCATACCGGAACCGGGACGTCCGGGAGCCGAATCGTCGAAAGGATCGTGGGCATGCAGCTTGCCACATGGCTGGAAGTGACGCCGATGGCGGCGGTCATCCTCGCAGGGCTCTACCTGCCCGGCGCGTGCGTCGCCGTGGCGGCGGGCAGTCGCCGCCCGCTCGAGGTCGCGGCTCTGGCGCCGGTCGTCGCGATGGCGGTCGCCGGCCTCGGTGGCGTCGTCGCGTACAGCCTGCACGTGCGATGGGGGTGGGGCTTCTATCTGGCGTCCATGGCCGTCGTGTGCGCGTGCGTCGCTGCGGCGTCGTGGGCGATGCGACGTCGGTCCGGCCGCGTCGGTCCGGCCGACGCCACCGGTCCGGCCGATTCCGACAGCGCCGATTGCGACGCCCGTTCGGGTGAGTCCGACGTCACCACCAGCCCCGACCGTACCTCCCGCCCCGCCCTCCTCACCCGCATC
>NZ_JAHBBF010000022.1 GCF_019331725.1 Bifidobacterium saguinibicoloris | reverse complement strand
GATCACATCCGCCGCGCAGCACTCGTACTGCACGTACAACTCGACCGCACGCCGCCGCTGCTCCCTCGTATACCTCGCCACGATGGGCTCCTCCCGGATCACAGTCCAAGAAAACGGCACCACCTCGAACGGCCCACCTCAACTTGAAATACACCCCACATCACTGATCAGACCCGAACACTGGTGGCCCCTGGTCAGCGGCCACGCTCGGGACAAGGACGGCGACGATTCGCCGAAGCCCTATGACGACGGCATCCAGACTAATAACCATGATGACCCCGCCAACGAACCCGGCTTCTATATCCGCAAGGGACACGTCCGTTGACCCGCATGCCGACGCGCATAGCCGTCATGCATGGAAATCATTGAATTCGTCATGCAAGTAACGCAAAGCCTGATCGACATGATCGCGATCCTCATCCCTTCCGAGAATGGCAGCGCCATGAACATTACCCGCGTTGGCCTCGACTTGGCCTGCGCCATCATCGGCATCACGGGAATCATCCATCGAGCTTCGGCCTGGATGCAAAAGGAAAGGAAGGCAACGGAGATCCTGCGGCAGCATCCGTACCACGCCCGGGATTTCTAAAACACCACGTTTGGTTCCTACAGCCCGGGAAACCTTGGGTACCTGTCGGACTGGGATAAACCCCGCGTCGTATACGCCGGTAGAGTCGACCCCGCCATAACCGTGGTGGGGTAAAAGCCGCGGGCGCAAGTCTTACGATTTGCGCCCGCCATAGTTTCCAAGGGGGATATTACCATGAAAACACGTCTTTTACGAGCGTGTGGCGTGGTGCGATGGTGCGGCGTCTGCCGCACATCCCATATGGTGACGGTGGCCGTCTACAGTGACGGAACACTGGTCATCCATGTGACCGTCTGACCATGCCGGGGGTACCGGCGCGAAACGCTTCGCGCCGGCGTCCCCCTTGGATAGAATGAGCCCCACCGGCCAACTAGGTAAGGTGGGAGCAATGGGACTTAGAGAACTACGCCTAAAACGTGGGATGACACAACAGCAATTAGCCGACAGGCTCGGCGTGACGCGGCAACGCATCGCGGCCATTGAGACGGGACAGCGCCCTATCGGTGGTGTCTCGCTTGATAACGCGCTTGCGATTTGTGACGCGTTGCGTGTGTCTAACCCGCGTAAACTCTTGGACGATTCCGAGCCGCCGCAAGGTGACTAGGGGTATTCCAGGTGGCGTGTGTTTTTCAGTGGGCGCGGCCATGCGCCCTATATCGTGGCTACCCTCACTCGCCGTCTTTATGGCGGGGGTAAGGGACTGTAGCGTGTTCCAAGGTAGACGGGATACGCTGGAATAACTACTAGTGAAAGGTGGTGTGCTATGACTAGTGCGACTATCAACATTTCGGTCGATATGGATGTGCTGTACGACGCGGAACGCGATTCGCGCGATGAGGGCATGACGCTTGTCGAGCGGTTGCAGATGGTTATTGCCGGTTGGGCTGAGGCTCGTGAGGACGCGGACGATTTGGCCGCGTTGAACGAGGCTATGGCGCATGATGACGGTACCCGTTACAGTGCGGACGACGTGGATAGGATGCTTGATGGCGTGGCGTCTTGAGTATACGAAAGAGGCCGTGCGTCAGCTCCGCAAGATGGGGCCGTCGGATAGTAAGCGCGTCCGTGATTGGATGCGTAAGCATATCGACGGGTGTGAAGATCCGCGCGTGCATGGCAAGGGTCTGACTGCCAATCTTTCCGGCAAGTGGCGGTATCGTGTGGGTGATTGGCGTGTGCTTGCGAACATCGATGATGGTGTGGTTACTGTCGAGGTGTTCAAGGTCGAGCATCGTAGCGAGGTCTACAAGAAGAAACGTCACTGACCATATCGGCGTGCCGTGGCCTAATCACGACACGCCGATTTTACAACCCAAGATTATTAGGATAATCTAATAGTCATCGAGTTCAATCGAGCGAGATACCCCAGCAAGTACCGGACGCCCATGGTGTTTCTGTACGTGCGACTATTAGATTTTTCTAGTAGAATTGGGCTCCCGAACAACAAGCGAGGTGAGCCTATGGGATTACGCGAACTACGGAAACGCGCCGGTTTGACACAAGTCAAGTTGGCGCGGATGACCGGGATAGCGCAAACGACATTGAGCGGATACGAGACTGGACGTTACGACGTCCATTCCATGACGCTTGATAACGCACTGCGATTATCCCGCGCCCTTCGGTGTCATCCGTCCGACCTTACGGACGGGTACCCCGACTAAAAGGAATGCCGCCGAAAGATTGGGACCTTTCGACGGCGCGCCAACAAAAGCGAATCATATCCGTCCGCCGGTCCCGCAAGAACGAGGAGGTAGCGTATGACAACGCAATTGAAGGCCACTGACATCGACCGCAAGTTCGATGACGGCGAGGATGTGATGGAGTACTTCGACATGTCCAAGGCCGTTGTAAGGGAGCCTGAGACATCGGCGACGCGGAAGATGAATCTCACCGTGCCGACTTGGATGGTCGAACGGCTCGATAGCGAGGCCGGGCATCTGGCGGTGTCCCGGAACGCGCTTGTCAACATGTGGCTGGCGGATCGTATCAAAACCGAGGACCGCGAACGCGAGCTCGTGCATTAATCAATAATCAGGGTGGGGGCGATTCCATCAATCGCATGCAGGCCGCATGGTTTCGAGGCGGTCGGGAGACGGAGAGGCTGCAGATTTCCTCTTGGCCGCATGTTCGATGATGTCTCCTCAGCCTTTACGCCTGCAAGGCTGAGGAGACGTGCTTTAGGGCGGTCCGACCATTCGGGCGAAAGCCTGTTCGATGACGTCCCCGCGTCGGATTTCGCGTCCGCCACGTCGTCTTTTCGCCGCGATGGGGTAGCGTGTGATCGTAGGGAAACGCCGAACGGGGAGGGGCATCGTGCAGGTCGCGTTGGAGAGCAACCTCTTCTTCATGCTGGTCGAATACGTGGCCGTGTTCTGCTGCGGTCTGGTGGGTGGTCTCGCCGCTGTCCATAAGGAGTACGACCTGTTCGCCATACTCGTCACCGCGTGGCTGACCGCCTTGGGTGGCGGCGTGCTGCGCGACGTCCTGCTTGAGGTGCCGCCCGTCGGCATCACCGACAAATGGTCCGTGGTCACCGCGTTGGTCTCCGGTGTGGCCATCGCCGTGCTGCATCTCGAGGTCGACAAGCTCAAATGGTCGATGCTTACGCTCGATGCGCTGGCTCTCGGCCTGTTTGCCGTGATCGGCACGTCGAAGGCCATGTATCTCGGCTCCTCCGGCATGACCTCCGTCTTCCTCGGCATGGCGACCGCCCTGGGCGGAGGACTGGTGCGTGACATGCTGCTCAACGACGTGCCGATGATCATCCGCGACAAGCACTGGTACGCCGTGCCGTCGGCGCTGGGATGTGTGCTCACCGTGTTCGTCTGCAAGGGGCGCATCGCCGGGTTGCTCGACGCCGAGCAGGAGATCGCCTTGGACATCGTCATCATCGCCCTCATTGTCGGGCTGCGTCTGGCTTCGGTCATCTTCAACATCAAATTCCCGGGGGCGGTGGAGCGCCGCACCGTATATCTGCCGGGGGAGGGACGGTATCTGCGCAGACCGGACATCACGCCGAAGCCCAGGGGCGGGGAGACGCCGAAGCGTTCGCGCTGGGACGACGACGGTGATGAACGGGAGTGACCCGCCTTCGTGGTCCGCGACACGCCTATGTGCCGGGGTTTCATTCCGTGTCCCGTTATCCGGGTGGCGTGCTATCATCTATGTTTTGTATGTCCTTATAGCAAACGTCGTTTGGAGTTACATTGGCAAACATCAAGTCGCAGAAGAAGCGCGTCATCACCAACGAGAAGGCGCACAAGCGCAACGTGGCCGTCAAGTCCGCGCTGAAGACCGCCGTCCGCAACACCCGCGAGGCCATCGCCGCCGGTGACAAGGCCGCCGCCGAGGCCGCCTACCAGGTCGCCGCCAAGAAGCTGGACAAGGCCGCCGGCGCCGGCGTCATCCACAAGAACCAGGCCGCGAACCGCAAGTCCGGTCTGGCCGTGGCGATCAACGCCCTGTGATTCATGGTTCCGCCCGTCATCGGGCGGAACGGCCGGAAGACCCCGCAGACCGCATCGTCTGCGGGGTCTTTCATGTCGCGTACACTAATGTGAGTTTGACTTCAGGCACGTCGAGTAGGAGGCATGCTTCAGTGGCCACCCAGCACAACCAGCCCGGTTCCACCGACCAGTCGTTGATCCGCAATTTCTGCATCATCGCGCATATCGACCACGGCAAATCAACCGTGGCCGACCGCATCCTGCAGCTGAGCGGCATCGTGCCCGAACGCGAGATGCGCGACCGCTTCCTCGACCGCATGGACATCGAGCAGGAGCGCGGCATCACCATCAAGTCGCAGGCCGTGCGCGTGCCGTGGACCTTCGACTGCACCGAATACACGCTCGGCATGATCGACACCCCGGGTCACGTCGACTTCACCTACGAGGTGTCCCGAGCGCTGGCCGCTTGCGAGGGCGCCGTGCTGCTCGTGGACGCCACGCAGGGCATCGAGGCGCAGACGCTGTCGAACCTGTACATGGCCATCGACCACAACCTCACCATCATCCCGGTGCTCAACAAGATCGACCTGCCCAGCGCCGAACCGGACAAGCACGCCGAGGAGATTGCGAATCTCATCGGCTGCGATGCGTCCGACGTGCTGCGCGTCTCCGGCAAGACCGGCGAGGGCGTGGCCGACCTGCTCGACCGCATCGTCATGGAGGTGCCCGCGCCCGAAGGCGACCCGACGGCCCCGGCGCGCGCCCTCATCTTCGATTCCGTATACGACTCCTACCGCGGCATCGTCACCTACATCCGCATGGAGGACGGCGAGCTGCACGACCGCGAGAAGGTGCACATGATGGGCATCGGCATGACGCACGATCCCATCGAGATCGGCGTCATCAGCCCCGACATGACCCGCACCAAGGCGCTCGGCGCCGGCGAGGTCGGCTACATCATCACCGGCGCGAAGGACGTGAGCCAGTCCAAGGTCGGCGACACCCTGACCTCCGCCGTGCGTCCCGCCACGGAGCCGCTGCCCGGCTACCGCGACCCCAAGCCGATGGTGTACGCGGGCCTGTTCCCGATCGACAACGCCCAGTTCCCCGAACTGCGCGATGCGCTCGACAAGCTCAAGCTCAACGACGCCGCCCTCATCTACACGCCGGAGACCTCCGTGGCGCTGGGCTTTGGCTTCCGCTGCGGCTTCCTGGGACTCCTGCACATGGAGATTGTCAACGAGCGTCTGTCGCGCGAGTTCGGTCTCGACCTCATCCAGACCGCCCCGAACGTCACCTACGACGTGACCTCCGAGGACGGCTCCGAACATCACGTCACCAATCCGAGCGAGTTCCCGGACGGCAAGATCAAGAAGATCGTCGAGCCGATGGTCGCCGCCGACATCATCACCCCCAAGGAGTTCATCGGCGCGGTCATGGACCTGTGCCAGGACCACCGCGGCCAGATGGGCACGATGGAGTACATCTCCATCGACCGTGTGGAGATGCACTACCGCATCCCGCTCGCCGAGATCGTGTTCGACTTCTTCGACCAGCTGAAGTCCCGCACCAAGGGCTACGCTTCGCTCGACTACCATGAGGACGGCGAACAGTCCGCCGATCTCGTCAAGGTCGACATCCTCATCCAGGGCGAGAAGGTGGACGCGTTCAGCGCCATCGTCCACCGCGACAAGGCATACAGCTACGGCGTGATGATGACGAAGAAGCTGCGCGAGCTCATCCCGCGCCAGCAGTTCGAGATCCCGATCCAGGCCGCGATCGGCTCGCGCATCATCGCCCGCGAGAACATCCGCGCCTTGAGGAAGGACGTGCTCGCCAAGTGCTATGGCGGCGACATCACGCGTAAGCGCAAGCTGCTCGAGAAGCAGAAGGCGGGCAAGAAGCGCATGAAGATGCTCGGCCATGTCGAGGTGCCGCAGGAGGCGTTCATCGCCGCCCTGTCCACCGGCGAGGACGCGAACGACCGCGACACCAAGGACAAGATCCGCGCCGCGCAGAAGACCGAAGGCTGATGTTCGAGGTCTACATCCACGTGCCGTTCTGTCTGCGGCGCTGCGGATACTGCGATTTCAACACGTACACGGCCGTGGATCTCGGCGCCGGCGCCTCGCGGGGCAACTATGCCGACATGGTCGTGCGCGAGATGGAGCTCACGCGCGAATGGCAGCTCGCGCACGGCATCGAGGAACCGCCGGCCGACACCGTCTTCTTCGGCGGCGGCACGCCCACGATTCTCTCGGCGGACGACCTCGTCGCGATGCTCGACGCCATCCGCCGCATCTGGGGCGTCGCTCCGGACGCGGAGATCACCACCGAAGCCAACCCGGACACCGTCAACGAGTACTACATCAACCGCCTCGCCGAAGGCGGCTTCACACGCATCTCCTTCGGCATGCAGTCCGCCGTGCCGCATGTGCTGAAGACGCTCGACCGCACGCATACGCCCGCGAACGTGGCGGCGGGCGTCAGGGCCGCCGACAAGGCCGGGCTCCGGTCCAGCGTCGACCTCATCTACGGCGCGCCGGGGGAGAGCCTCGACGACTGGCGCACGTCGGTGCGCACCGCCATCGACCTCGGCGTCAACCACATCTCCGCATACGCCCTGACCGTGGAGCCGACCACCAAGATGGGCCGTCGCATCGCCGCCGGCACCCTGCCCAAGCCTGATGACGACGACGAGGCCGCGAAATACGAGATCGCCGACGACCTGCTCACGGCGGCCGGACTCGCATGGTACGAGGTCTCCAACTGGGCGAAGCCCGGATACGAGAGCCGTCACAACCTCGGCTACTGGCGCAACGTCGATTGGGCGGGCATCGGCCCCGGAGCCCATTCCCACTACAACACGGTCGCCGACAGCGAAAGCGCCGAGGCACATGCCTTGCGCGCGTGGGACATCGCGCACCCGCGCATGTGGGCAACCGCCATCAACGAGGGCCGCATCCCGTGGGGCGGCAGCGAAACCATCACGACGGGGGAGAACCTCGAGGAGCTCATCATGCTCGGCCTGCGCATCCGAGAGGGTCTCGACATGGACCGCATCAACCGGGCCATCGCCTCCGCACGCGGGGCGGACGGATCCACGCCCCTGCGTCCCATCGACGCCGCGCAACTGTTGCCGATGGTCGAGGAAGGACTCGTCGTCATCGAATCCGACGCTAGGAACCATACCCGCATCGTCCCCACGCGCAAGGGGCGTTTGCTCAACGACGCCGTCATCGAACGCGTCTTCGACCTCGCCGGCGTGTGAACCGCGATGAGTTGCTTTTTGCTAGGTACCTTGTATTATTTGCAAGGTACCTAGCAGAATTTCGTGAGGGGCGCCGCATACCATGACGACAAGCGACCGGGAACTGGTGGAATTGTTCCATGACGTGGCGCGCGTCAGCCATCAGCGGGAGGTGCGCAACAACGACGCCCTCGCGCATGGCGGCGGGCAGTCGCGCTGCCTGCTCACCCTCGGCGGTCTCGGCCCGGTCAGCCAGCGTCGGCTCGCGGCGATCCTGGGCATACGCTCGGCATCGATGAGCGAACTGCTCGGCAAGATGGAGGCGCGTGGCTGGATCTCGCGCACCCCGCATCCGGAGGATGGCCGCACCTACCTGGTCGAGCTCACCGGGGAGGGCAGGGCCGAGGCGATGCGTCGTCGGTCCGCCGGCAACAACGCGTCCGGCGAACTGCTGGCGGCGCTCAGCGAAGACCAACGCGTCCAATTCGGTGAGATCCTCGCCGCGATCAAACGCCATTACCAGGAGCTCGACGAACGTGGGGCCTAGCGCCGCCACGTGACGGCCGGAACGGCCGGAACCGAAACCGTGCCGTGCCCTCGGCGCGTCACCGACATCACCATGAATTCTCGGCAGGAACATCGACCATGCGAGGCAACGCCATGTCCAACAGTGGACAAACCCCATTGAGCAATCGCCGCCGCGCGCTCATCTTCGTCAACATCATGCTCTCGTGCATCGCCATGACCATCATGGCCACGGCGCTCACTACGGCCCTGCCACCCATCGTGGCCGATCTGGGCGTCACCATGCAGACCGGCCAATGGCTCACCAGCGGCTACTCGCTCGCCATGGGCATCGTCATGCCGTTGACCGCGTTCCTCATCACCCGGTTCCCGACCAAGCCGCTGTATCTCGCAGGCACCGTGCTGTTCATCATCGGCTCGCTGATCTGCGTGGCCCCGGTGCCGTTCGCCGTCATCATGGTCGGGCGCGTGGTGCAGGCGTGCGGCAACGGGCTGCTCATGGCGATGGCGCAGGTCGTGCTCATGACCATCTATCCGGACAGCCGTGGCACGATCATGGGCTGGTACGGCCTCGCGGTCGGTGTCACGCCGGTGATCGCGCCGACGTTGTCCGGTCTGATGGTCGACGCGTTCGGCTGGCGGTCGATCTTCTATCTGGTGGTCGGTGTGATGGCGGTGTCGCTGATTGCGGCCTGCCTCGTGTTCGACAACGTGCTGAGGACGTCGAGGCGCTCCTTCGACGTCCTGTCCTTCGCGGTGAGCATCGTCGCGTTCGGTGGTGTGACGCTCGGCATCGGCAACATCGGCTCCATGCCGTTGACGAGCATGGCGGTCCTGCCGTCGCTGGCGCTGGGCGTCGCGGCGTCCGTATGGTTCGTGATGCTGCAGCTGAAGCGCGAGCGCCCGTTCCTCGATGTGCGCATCTTGCGTCATTGCGGGTTCGCGTTGAGTGTGGTCGGCAGCATGCTGCTGTACTTCGCGATGATGGGCTCGTCGGTGATGCTGCCGCTCTACGTGCAGACCATCAAGGGCGGTTCGGCGTCGATGGCCGGCCTGGTGAGCCTGCCCGGCTCGCTCGCCATGGCGGTCATCAGCCCGATGGCCGGCAGGTTGTACGACCGGTTCGGCGTGCGGCGTCTGTTCCTCGTCGGCGGCGTCTGCCTCACCGCGAGCAACCTGTGCATGGGACTGCTGCCGATGTCGGCGTCCATCTGGGTGGCCGCCACGATCAACGTGGCGCGGTCGCTCGCGATCGGCTGCCTGATGATGCCGCTGGTCACCTGGGGCACCGGAGTCGCGGGGGAGGGGCGTCTCGCCGATGCGAACGCGTTGCTCACCGCGCTGCGCACCATCGCCGGCGCGATCGGCCAGGCCGTGTTCGTCGGGATGATGACCGCGTTGGCGGCGTCCGCGCACGCCGGCGGCATGACCATGTCCGCGGCGGACATGCATGGCCTGAACCTGACGTATCTGGTCATGGGTGCGTGCGCGGTCCCGTTGATCGTCATCCCGCTCGTGTTCCTGCACAGCGAGCGGAACGGCTGACGACGTGGGCCTGTCGTGATCGTGCCGCCGCGAATCGATGCCCGGCGGTATTGACTTCGAGCGCTCGAAGTCGATATATCCGATGATGGTGGATGATATGCAGAGTCCGGAGAGCATGTTCGCCAAGGAGGTGGCCGGATGATAGTCGATGAACGCATCGATCACGGTGTTCCCTTTGATTGGGGACGCGTATCGGACGAATATGCGCGCTATCGCGACATCTATCCGGCGCGGTTCTACCGGAGGATCCTCGACCGTGGCCTATGCCGTGACGGACAGTACGTCCTCGATTTGGGCACCGGTACGGGTGTGATTCCGAGAGCCATGGTCCGGTATGGGGCGACTTGGGTCGGCGTCGATATCTCCGAACGGCAGATCGCCCAGGCGCGGAGGCTTTCCGAAGGCATGGGCATTGTATATCGCACGATGCCGGCGGAGCATATCGATTTTCCCGACGGCATGTTCGACGTGATCACGGCATGCCAATGCTTCTGGTACTTCGACCATGAGGCGATTCACGGCACACTGCATCGCATCCTCAAACCGAATGGGCGCATCCTCGTGCTGTATATGGCGTGGCTGCCGTTCGAGGATCCGATCGCGGGAGCGAGCGAACGGCTGATTCTGAAATACAACCCGGACTGGAGCGGCGCGGGGGAACGGATGCGTCCGATCGACATCCCCGCCTGCTACTCAGACGGTTTCGAACTCGTTCATCATGAGGAATACAGACTCGCCGTGCCGTTCACACGCGAGAGCTGGAACGGACGGGTGAAGGCATGCCGGGGCATCGGTGCGTCGCTCCCCGCACGTGAGATTGCGGCGTGGGAACGGGAGCATAAGGCACTGCTCGAGCGCATCGCCCCGGAACGGTTCGAGGTGCTGCATTATGCCGCGATGGCCGAACTGAAACGCATCTGAACAGTGATAATGGTCATAGGCAAAATCCGAAACGAATGGCGGTTCATGCCGAACATCGAGACGACGGGAATCCGCTACTCCACGCCGCCCAGCAGGGTGTGCGCGTAGGCGTGCAGCTGCTCGCGGGTGAGCTCGTGCCCGCGCAGATACGCCCAATCGAGCACGAGCATCATCGTGTTCGCGTAATGGTCGGCGATGAGGTCGGCCGGCAGGTCGAACCGGTCGAGGTCGACGCAGGTGCGCATGATCTCGTGCGCCCGTCCCTCGATGAACATGTGCAGGCTGGAGAACAGGGGGCCCGCCGGCGGATTGTGCTCCAGCACCGCGCGCAGCAGATCCGCGTTGGATTCCAGCAGGTCGGCCATCGCGTCAAGAGCGGTGTCCACGCGATGTTCCGGCTCGGACGATGCGAGGTCGGTCAGATTCGTTTGCATGGACAATGCCGTCCAACAGTAGTTCAGCAGATCGTCGCGGTCCTCGAAGTAGTTGTAGAACGTGGCGCGCGGATAGCCGGCCCGTTCGCACAGTGCGTTGACGCTGATATCGGTGAACGGTGTGGTCGCCAGCAGCCCGGTCATCGCGTCGAAGAACGCGTCGAGCGTGCGCTGCGTGCCGCGCGTGAGTTTGCCGTTGAGATCCTTCTTCATGATCATCCAGCATATCCTATCGTCCAGAATTTTGCAGTTGTAAAACTATGTGATAGTTTAGACAACTGTAAAAACATAGACGTATGGAAAGTTGGAATCACGATGAACGACATGATCTTGGCCAGTGGCAAGACCGCGACCGCGACGCCGATCGCCGAACCGTTGACCCTGCCCTGCGGAGTGACCGTGAAGAACCGGTTCTACAAATCCGCGATGAACGAAGCGCTCGCCGGCCGCGACTGCGCCCCGACCGAGGAGCACGTGCGTCTCTACCGCACGTGGGCGAGGGGAGGTGCGGGCGTGCTTGTCACCGGCAACGTGATGGTCGATCGCACCCAGCTCGGCGAGCCCGGCAACGTCGCCGTCGAGGACGAGCGTGACCTGGACATGCTGCGCCGCTGGGCGGCTGCCGGCACTGAACACGGCGCGCACTGCTGGATGCAGATCAACCACCCCGGGCGCCAGTCGCCCATCACCATCAACCCGCATCCGCTCGCCCCGAGCGCCGGCGGAATCGACGGCGAATACGGCAGGTTCTTCGCCGAGCCCACCGAACTCACGGTCGGTCAGATCCGCGACATCGTGCGCCGGTTCGCCACCACGGCGCGCATCGCGAAGAAGGCGGGCTTCACCGGCGTGGAGATCCATGCGGCGCACGGATACCTCATCAACCAGTTCCTCTCACCGCTCGACAACCGGCGTGCCGACGAATACGGCGGAAGTCTCGAAAACCGCGCCCGGTTCCTGTTCGACGTGTTCGACGCGGTGCGCGAGGCGGTCGGCCCCGATTTCCCCGTGGCGGTCAAACTCAATGCGCAGGACGGCGCGCCGGGCGGCTTCAGCGAGGAGGAGTCCATCTGGGTCATGAAGCAGCTGGAGACCCGAGGCGTCGACCTCATCGACATCTCCGGCGGCACCTACGCCAAGCCGGTCATCCAGACCAACAGCGGCGCGGCCGAGGACCGCAGGCGCGGCGTCTACTTCACCGACTTCGCACGCCGCGTCAAAGGCGAGCTGACCGTGCCGGTCGCCCTGACCGGCGGCTTCCGCAACGCACGCGACATGGAACGGGCGCTCGATGAGGGCATCACGCAGATGATCGGCATCGCGCGTCCTCTGGCTCTGGTCCCCGACCTGCCCAAGCGCATCATCCGCGACCCATGGGACGGCAGCGTCGAGCTGCCCCGCGTCACGACCGGCATCAGGGCCCTCGACAAGGCGTTCGGCGGCATCCTCGTCATCAGCTGGTTCGAACTGCAGATGCACCGCATCGCGCGCGGGGAGGGGCCCGATCCGCGCATCGGCGGCCTGAAGGCGCTGCTGTTCGCCCTCGGGCAGCACGGTCCCGCAGCGCTCACCCCGCGTCGCCGCAAAGGGCGGCGGTAATCTTTGCCGTCAACGTTCAATGGTCCGAAAATGCGAGTAAATGAATAAGGAGTCATCGAATGGATATCGCCATCGTCACCGGTGCGTCATCGGGTCTTGGGGCGGCGTTCCTCGAGGCGATCGTCGCCCGATACCGGAATCTCGATGAGATCTGGATCATCGCTCGACGCGAGCAACGGCTGCGCGCGCTCGCCGAACGATACGGCAACCCGAATACACGCATACGGGTCATTCCGCTGGATCTCACCGCGGCGGAAGCCCATGGGGAATTGACCGCATTGTTGAGAGAGGCGCGGCCGAACATTCGCGTGCTGATCAACAACGCCGGCTACGAACATGAAGGATTGCTGCGCGATATGGATCCGGCGGACATCCGCACGATGATCGACCTCAATGTGACCGCCGTGACGATGGTCAACCGTATCTGCCTGCCGTACATGAGCAGCGGAAGCTTCGAGGTGATCACCGGATCGGTGTCGTCCTTCGCGCCGATTCCATGGCAGGCCGTGTATGCCGCGAGCAAGGTGTACGTGAGGTTCCTCGCCCGTGCGTTGCACGAGGAGGAACATGCGCGCGGCGTGAACGTGATGCTGTTCAGCCCCGGCAACATGGATACCGAAATGAACGTGCGCGGCGCCGCCTCCGGCAAACTCGCCCGACTGCCGTACCTCGACCTGCATCGGGAGACCGGGAAGGTGCTGGCGAAGGCGGAACGCGGATGCGCCGAGTACACGCCGTTGGCGTTCTACAAGCTGTATCGCGTGTTCGCCAAACTGGCGCCCTCCGCGCTTGCCGTCCGCGTCGACAGTTTCGAAACGGGTGGGGCCGGCGGCGTATCCGCCCGTTGAGTCCGCACCGCTCCGCCGTAGCCTCGCCGCGTCCTCACCACAGGATGTCGATCGGGGCGGTGGTCTTGTTGATCTCGATGATGCGGCAGATCTCCTCCGGCGTCTCCTTGCAGCCGCGCCGGATCCACAGCCAGATGATCGAGGCGACCGCCGAGACGAGGATCTCCATCGCGTAGTCCGCCGGAATGCCGTTGTAGGAGGACTGGGGATCGGCGCCGAACCGTGTCGCCTGCGCCACGATCAGTTGCTTGAGCACCTTCTTCAGTTTGTCGTAGAGCTGCATGTCGTTGCCGGAGCGCGAAATCGCGTTGAAGAACGCGTAGTCGTCCCGCACATAGCGCAGCGCGGCGGAGATCGACTCGGTCTGGAACGCATCGCAGATCGCCCGGCCGGTGGCGCTCGACGTGGTGTGGGCTTCCGCATCGGAGTTGTCGACAAGGATCGTCGTCAGCTCCTCGATCGTGTCGTCGATGAGCTGCTCCCTGAGATCGAACTTGTCGAGGTAGTGCATGTAGAACGTGCCCCGGTTGATGCCCGCGGTGCGTGCGAGGTCGCTCACGGTCATCGCGTCGAATCCCTTGGACTGCGCGAGGCTGGTGAATGCGGCCTTGATCTTCGCCTCGGTCTTGGTGTTTCGTTTGGTGGTCATGGTGCTCCCGTCGGTGGTATCGACAGTCGATTATATCAACATGTTGTCGATATTGGCGATTGAATCGACAATTTCCGGCTGGCTGTCCAATCTGAACAGAACCCCTGAAAACGTTCATTGACCGGCCATTCCTGGCGTATCTAGAATCACAACCAACTTAAATCAACACGTTGTTTATTGAGGAGCGAAAGGAACCGACAATGGCCTACATCGATATGGTCCACAGCTTCAAGCGCTATCACATGGGAGACACCGTCATCACCGCCAACAACGACGTCAGTTTCGGCATCGAGAAGGGCGAACTCGCCATCATCCTCGGCTCGTCCGGCGCCGGCAAATCCACCGTGCTCAACATCCTCGGCGGCATGGACACCAACTCCGAAGGTCAGGTCATCATCGACGGCAAGGACATCTCGAACTACACCGCCCACCAACTCACCGACTACCGCCGCCACGACATCGGCTTCGTGTTCCAGTTCTATAACCTCGTCGCCAACCTCACCGCCAAGGAGAACGTCGAACTCGCCTCCGAAATCGTGCAGGACGCGCAGGATCCGGTGCAGACGCTCATAGACGTGGGGCTCAAGGACCGCATCGACAACTTCCCGGCGCAGCTCTCCGGCGGCGAACAGCAGCGCGTCGCCATCGCACGCGCCGTCGCCAAGAACCCCAAGATCCTGCTGTGCGACGAGCCGACCGGCGCACTCGACTACAACACCGGCAAACAGGTCCTCAGGATCCTGCAGGACCAAAGCAGGAAGAAAGGCGCGACCGTCGTCATCGTCACCCACAACTCCGCCATCGCGCCCATCGCCGACCGCGTCATCCACATGCACGACGCCCGCGTCAAATCCATCGACGTCAACGAGCACCCGATGGACATCAACGACCTGGAGTGGTGACCGCCATGACCCGCAAACACATGCTGTGGAAGGACATCCGCGTCACCCTCGCCAAATCCCAAGGACGCTTCGCCTCGATCGTCAGCCTCATGCTGCTCGGCTCATTCGCGCTCGTCGGACTGTTCGCCACCGGCCCCGACATGCAGGCGACCGGCAGGACCTTCTACGACGAGCACAATCTCGCCGACGTGACCGTCATCAGCGACTACGGATTGAGCCGCGACGACGAGACCATCATCCGCGACACCGCCGGCGTGCGTCAGGCCGAATTCGGCTACTTCAAAGACGTCACGATCAAAGGCAGCGACCACAGCCTGCGCATCTACTCCAAACCTGACGCCGTCTCCGGATACCACGTGACCGAAGGCCGGCTACCGGACAAGACCGGCGAGATCGCGCTCGACTCAGGCGAACGCGACAAATACGCGATCGACAGCACCGTCAACGTCACCGAACTGCCCGACATCGCCGGCGACACCATCCTCAAACGGACCGAATACACCGTCGTCGGATTCGTCGACGCCAGCGAGATCGTCTCCGACCTCAACATGGGCCAATCCACCGCCGGAACCGGCGAACTCGACGGCTACGGCGTGGTCGTGCCGAAGACGTTCGACTCGGACGTGACGATGATCGGACGCATCACCTTCGACGACACGCAAGACCTCGACTACTGGACCGCCGACTACCGCGACCGCGTGCAGGCGCACAAGGACACGCTCACCAAACGCCTCTCCGGACAACCCGAAGCACGCGAAGCCGCCATCCGCGAAGACCGCCGCGCACAGATCGACAAGGCGCAGGCCAAGGTCGACGACGCGAAGCAACAGCTCACCGATGCCGAACAGCAGCTCACCGACGCGAAGACCCAGATCGAAACCGCCAAGGATCAGATGACCCAAGGCGAGATCGACGCCGTCGACCAAGGCTCGTCCGCGGCCGCCGAACTCTCCGGCGCACTCGCGCAGATCGCCTCGGCCAGCTCGCAGATCACCGCCGGACAGACCAAGCTCGCCGCCGGAGCGCAGCAGCTCGCGCAAGGACAGGTCCGACTCGACTCGTCATGGAGCCAACTCACACAGGCCAAGACGCAACTCGACACGGCGCGCGCCGCCCTCGAATCGGTCAAACCCGTGCTCGACAAAACCGGCGAGCTGCTGACCGACTGGGCCGACAGCGGCCTGACCGGTGGCGTGTACGACACCATCAAAGCGCAATACGACAAGGCGCTCGCCGCCTACAACGACGCCGTCACCCAATACAACACGCAGCTGGACGCCTACGACACCGCGCTCAAGCAATGGAACGACGGCGCCGCGCAACTCGACCAGAATACCGAGGAATACCAGAGGAACGCCTCCGCGCTCGCCGACGCCTCCAACCAGCTCGCGAACAAACAGGCCGAACTCGGCCAGGCCATCTCCAAGGCGCCCGCAGGCGCGTCACACGACGGCAGCGCCTCGGCCGGCGCGAAGCAGCTCATCCAAGGCCAACGCGACATCGACAAGGCCGAGGACGAATACAACGCGAAACTACAGGAATTCAACGACGCGAAACCCGCCGCCGAACGGAAGATCGCGGACGCGGAACATGACATCGCGCTCGCCCGTGAGAAGGTCGACACGCTCGAAGTGCCCGCCTACTCGATCGACGGCAGGCGTGAGGGCCTCACCTCCAACGGCTACCGCGTGTACGAAACCATCGCGAACATCGTGGGCAAGCTCGCCATGATCTTCCCCGTGTTCCTCTACTTCGTGGCCGCGCTCGTCACGTTCTCCACGATGGGCCGCATGGTCGACGAGGAGCGCGTCAACTCCGGCACGCTGAAGGCGCTCGGCTACGGCAACGCGGACATCCTCAAGAAGTTCACGGTCTACGGATTCGCCGCCTCCACCGTCGGCACCATCCTCGGCGTCGCGGCCGGGCACACGATTCTGCCGCTCATCGTCTACCACGCGTACAGCGACGGGTTCACCATGCCGCTCATCGAACTCAAGTTCCATCCGGCCGTCACCGTGGCCGCGTTCCTGCTCGCCTGGACGAGCGCCGTCGTGCCGGCCATACTGGCCGCCGCACGCGAACTCAAGGACAGGCCGGCCGCGCTTCTCCTGCCCAAACCGCCGGCGAACGGCTCGAAGATCCTTCTCGAACGGTTCGGCTTCATCTGGAACCGGCTCAGCTTCACACGCAAGGTCACCGCGCGCAACCTCTTCCGCTACAAGACGCGCGGCTTCATGACGATCTTCGGCGTCATGGGCGCCGTGTCGCTGCTCGTCGCCGGACTCGGCGTGCAGGGGTCCATCGACCAGATCAGTGAACGCCAGTTCGACGAGGTCGTCCACTACGACATGATCGTCGCCGAGAAACCCGACGACAACGACGAACAGCGGGCCGCGGTCGCCAAGGCCATGACCGACAAGGCCGTGGACCAGGCGATGCCGATCCGCTACGAGGAGCTCACCAGAACCGCGGGCAAAGCCGACGACAAGCAGTCGATCACGCTGCTCGTCACCGACGACGCATACAACCTCTCCGACTACGTGACCCTGCGCTCGCGCGTCGGCCACAAGCCGCAGATCCTCACCGACCGCGGCGCAGTCATCTCCGAACGCATGGCCGCGATGCTCGGCGCGAAGGCCGGCGACACGATCCGCGTCACCGGCGAGGACGGCGCCGAACGCTCCGTGCGCGTCGACGGCGTGAGCGAGGCGTACATCGGGCACTACATGTACATGACGTCCGGCGGGTACGAGCACGTGTTCGGCAGGGACTACCGGTCGAACGCCTATCTCGTCAACCTCAAAGACGATTCCATCGCCAACGCCGAGAAACAAGGCGCACGGTTCATGAGGAACGACGGCGTCAGGGGAGTGGTGCAGAACACCACGATGAAGAACCAGGTCGCCACGATCGTCGAGTCATTGAACCAGATCATGGAGGTGCTCGTGCTCGTGGCCGGTCTGCTCGCCGTGGTGATCCTGTACAACCTCACGAATCTGAACGTGTCCGAACGTATCCGCGAGCTGTCGACCATCAAGGTGCTCGGCTTCCACTCGAACGAGACCACCATGTACATCTACCGCGAGACCATCGTGCTCTCCGCGCTCGGCATCCTCGCCGGCTACGGGTTCGGCGCCGGGCTCCACCGGTACATCATCACCGAGGTGCCGCCTGACGAGGTCATGTTCGACCCCGCGCTGGGATGGCCGGCGTTCGTGGCGCCCGCTGTGCTCGTCGCCGTGGTGCTGGCCGTGCTCGGCGTGGTCGTCTACCGGCAGCTCAGGAACGTGGACATGCTCGCCGCGTTGAAATCGGTGGAATAGCCATTGCGTTGGGTGAGACGGACGGTGAGCTGGTGAGACGGCGGACGGTCGAGAAACACGCGGGCGCTAGCATCGTCGGACAGACACGTTCCGTCCGTCCGATGAGGAGATGCATATGCCCGAAGTGTCGCGTCGCGCCCAGGAGGCCCTGTACCCGTCCGTCCGTGAGATGTATGAGATGGCGTCCGGCATGGAGGACGTCATCTCCTTCATGATCGGCGAACCCGGGTTCGACACGCCCCGCGAGGTGGTCGACGCCGCGTACGCCGCCGCGCGCGCGGGGGACACGCACTACACGCCCAACAGGGGGACGGTTGCGTTGCGCCGCGCATGGTGCGCCTCCCGCAACCGCGCCGACGGCGTCGACTACGATCCCGACACCGACATCATCATCACCGCCGGCGGCATGGAAGGTGTGTTCCTCGCCATGACCGCGGCCATGGACGCCGGCGACGACATCCTCATCCCGGACCCCGGATACGCGAATTACTTCGGCCAGGCCCAGATGACGGGCGTCAACGTGGTGCCCGTGCCCCTGCATGAGGAGCACGGCTGGCGCATGCGCGCGCAGGACGTGGAGGCCGCCGTCACGCCGCGGACTAGGGCGCTTCTGCTCAACTCGCCTTCGAACCCCACCGGCGCCGTCATCGGACCGGACGAGCTCGAACGCATCGCCGACGTGGCACGCCGGCACGACCTGTGGGTGATCAGCGATGAGGTGTACCGCGCGTTCGTCTATGACGACGCGACGGAATGCCGCTCCATCTCACAGGTGCCGGGCATGCGGGAGCGTACGCTCGTCATCGACTCGTTCTCCAAGACGTACGCGATGACCGGATGGCGCATCGGTTGCGTCTTCGGTTCGAAGGACGCCGTCGACCGCATGACCGTCATGCAGGAGAACGTCGTCTCCTGCGTGCCGGGCGCGCTGCAGGCGGGCGCCGTGGCCGCGCTCGAAGGCGCCGCCGATATCCTGCCCGTCATGAAGGCCGCCTACCGCGCGAACCGGCGTATGGTGGTCGACGCCGTCGCCGACATGCCGCTGGTGGGTTGCGCCGAGCCCGACGGCGCGTTCTACGCGCTCGTCAACGTGAAGAGGACCGGTCTGTCCGACCGCGACTTCGCCGTGCGATTGCTGCACGAGGCGCACGTGGCCGTCACGCCCGCCTCCGGTTTCGGCGCGCGCGGCGCCGGATACGTGCGCATCTCGTACGTGGGCACGGCCGACGACACGGCCGAGGGACTGCGCCGCATGCGCGCATGGCTCGAGACGCTCGCCTGAACGCGCCGACGGGCGTCGTACGGGCGTCATGCGGACCTCCCGGACGCCCGCACGACGCGGCCGGATCAAGGAAAACCCGAATCGCGTAAAATTGGGTATTGACTTTTCACGCAACTCGGTATATGGACAGCGAAACGCAAACGACATAGGCCGACGCTACGCTGTCAACAGCAACTGACAGAGGTGGCGCGCTTCGGCGTGCCCGCTAACGATTGAGGTGATTCCGGTGACATTCAAAGCCCCGCTCGATCTCACGGTCCATGCTCCGGACGGCATGTACGACCCTTCCAACGAGCATGACGCCTGTGGTGTGGGCATGGTCACCACGCTCAACAAGAAGCCCGAACACAAGATCGTCAAGGACGCCATCGAGGTGCTCGTCAACCTCGACCATCGTGGCGCCGTCGGCGCCGAGGAGAACACGGGTGACGGTGCCGGCATCCTCATGAGCATGCCGGACGAGTTCATGCGTGCCACCGTGCCCGCCGAACTGCCCGAAGCCGGCCACTACGCCGCCGGCATCGCGTTCCTCGACCGTGACATCGAGACCTCCGGCCAGCAGGAGCAGGCCATCGCGAAGATCGTGCGCGAGGAGGGCCTCGAGGTCCTCGCCTGGCGCGTCGTGCCCACCAACCCGGACGGGCTCGGCCTGCAGGCGCTCGCCGCCATGCCGAGCTTCAAGACGCTCGTCGTGGCCGATCCGGACGGGGGACTGGCCGGCATCGAACTGGACAGGAAGACCTTCCGCATCCGCAAGCGCGTCGAGCATGAGGTGGGCGTCTACTTCGCCTCCCTGTCCGCGCGCACCATCACCTACAAGGGCATGCTGACCACCATGCAGCTGACCCACTTCTTCCCGGACCTCGTGGACGAGCGCATGAAGGCCGTCGTCGCCATCGTGCACTCCCGCTTCTCCACCAACACGTTCCCGAGCTGGCCGCTGGCCCAGCCGTTCCGCCTGCTCGCGCACAACGGCGAGATCAACACCATCCAGGGCAACCGCAACTGGCTGTCCGCGCGCGAGGGCCGTCTGAGCTCCGAACTGCTCGGCGAATTCGAACCGCTGCTGCCGATCACCACGCCCGGCTACTCCGATTCCGGCACCTTCGACGAATGCCTCGAACTGCTGCACCTCGCCGGACGTTCCCTGCCGCACGCTATCTCGATGATGCTGCCGCCGGCCTGGGAGAAGAACGACCAGCTCGACCCGGACCTCAAGGCCTTCTACGAGTACAACAACACGCTCATCGAGCCGTGGGACGGCCCGGCCGACATCGTCTTCACCGACGGCACCCAGGTGGGCGCCCTGCTCGACCGCAACGGTTTCCGCCCCGGCCGTTGGCAGCTCACCGACGACGGCTACCTCGTGCTCGCCTCCGAGGCGGGCGTCCTGCCGGAGGTCGAGCAGAAGCACATCGTCTCCAAGGGCCGTCTCGAGCCCGGCAAGATGTTCCTCGTCGACACGGCCGAAGGTCGCATCATCCCGGACGAGGAGATCAAGAAGACCCTCGCCTCCCAGCACCCGTACCGCCAGTGGGTCGAAGGCAACTCCGTGGAGATGAGCGACCTGCCCGCCCGCGAGCACGTCAACCACTCCGGACAGTCCGTCCAGCGCCGCCAGCGCGCCTTCGGGTACACCGAGGAGGACCTGAAGCTCGTCCTCACCCCGATGGCCAACACCGGCAAGGAGCCGCTCGGCTCGATGGGCAACGACACCCCGCTGCCGGTCCTGTCGAAGCGCAGCCGCATGCTGTTCGACTACTTCCACCAGAAGTTCGCGCAGGTCACCAACCCGCCGCTCGACTGGGAGCGTGAGGAGATCGTCACCTGCCTCGAATCCGCCATCGGCCCGGAGCCGAACCTGCTGACTGATTCCGAGCTGCACGCCAAGAAGATCCTCATCCCGCTGCCCGTCATCAACTCCGACGAGATGGCCCAGCTCAAGCGTCTCGACAAGGCGCGCATCCTCGGCGGCTACTACCGTCCGTACGTCGTCAAGGGCCTCTACCAGGTGGCCGGCGGCGGCGACGCCCTCCAGGAGCGTCTCGACGAGATCTTCGCCGAGATCGACGAGGCGATCGACAACGGCAAGAACTTCATCGTGCTGTCCGACCGCGACTCCAACCACACGTGGGGTCCGATTCCGTCCCTGCTGCTCACGTCCGCCGTGCAGCACCACCTGCTGCGCCGCCACACCCGCACACAGATCTCCATGGCCGTCGAGGCCGGCGACGTGCGCGAGATTCACCACGTGGCCCTGCTCATCGCCTACGGTGCCGCCTGCGTGAACCCGTACCTCGCGTTCGAATCCGTCGAGAACCTCTCCCGCGAAGGCTACGTGAAGGTCGATCCGGCCACCGCCGTGAAGAACCTCACCAAGGCGCTGTCCATCGGCGTGCTCAAGATCATGGCCAAGATGGGCGTCTCCACCATCATGAGCTACCGCGGCGCCCAGCTGTTCGAGGCCGTGGGCCTGAGCCAGCAGGTCGTCGACGAATACTTCACCGGCACCACCACCCGCGTGGGCGGCGTCGGCCTCGACGAGATCGCCGAGGAGGTCGCCTCCCGCCATCGCGTCGCCTACCCGAACCAGTGGACCGCGTCCCCGCACCGCAACCTGCGCACCGGCGGCCTCTACAAGTGGCGCCGTACCGGCGAGGATCACCTCAACGACCCGGAGGCCATCTTCCTGCTGCAGCAGTCCACCCAGCGCGGCGACTACGGCATGTTCAAGAAGTACTCGCACCACATCGACGACACCTCCAACAGGCTCATGACGCTGCGCGGCCTCATGAAGTTCAACAACACGCGCAAGCCGATCGACATCTCCGAGGTCGAGCCGGCCAGCGAGATCGTCAAGCGCTTCTCCACCGGCGCGATGAGCTACGGCTCCATCTCCCAGGAGGCGCACGAGACGCTCGCCATCGCCATGAACCGGATCGGCGCGCGCTCCAACTCCGGCGAGGGCGGCGAATCCGACGACCGTATCGAGGATCCGCAGCGCTACAGCCGCATCAAGCAGATCGCGTCCGCGCGTTTCGGCGTCACCTCCGACTACCTGGTCCACGCCACCGACCTGCAGATCAAGCTCGCCCAGGGCGCCAAGCCGGGCGAAGGCGGCCACCTGCCGGGTGCCAAGGTCCCGCCGTGGATCGCCAAGGTCCGCCACGCCACCCCGGGCGTCGAGCTCATCTCCCCGCCGCCTCACCACGACATCTACTCCATCGAGGATCTCAAGCAGCTGATCAACGACGCGAAGATGGCGAACCCGAAGGCGCGCGTCCACGTCAAGCTCGTCTCCGAGTTCGGCGTCGGCACCATCGCCGCCGGCGTGGCCAAGTGCCATGCCGACGTGGTGCTGATCTCCGGCTACGACGGCGGCACCGGTGCGGCCCCGCTCAACGCGATCCGCCACGCGGGCACCCCGTGGGAGATCGGCCTGTCCGAGACCCAGCAGACGCTGATTCTCAACGGCCTGCGCTCCCGCATCGTCGTCCAGTGCGACGGCGAGCTGAAGACCGGACGCGACGTCGTCATCGCGGCGCTGCTCGGCGCCGAGGAGTTCGGCTTCGCCACCGCGGCGCTGATCGTCGAAGGCTGCGTCATGATGCGCGCATGCCAGAAGAACACCTGCCCGCAGGGCATCGCCACCCAGGATCCGGAGCTTCGCGCCCGCTTCCGCGGCAAGCCCGAAAGCGTCGTGAACTTCTTCATGTTCATCGCCGAGGAGGTGCGCGAGATCCTCGCCCAGCTCGGCTTCCGCACGCTCGAGGAGGCCGTCGGCCACGTCGAGTGCCTGGATCAGGACGAGGCCATCAAGCGCTGGAAGTCCGACGGCATCGACCTGACCAACGTGCTCAAGCAGTCCGGTCCGGTCCCCGGCACCATCCTGCACAACACCGAGCCGCAGAACCACGAGCTCGAGAAGGCGCTCGACAACAAGCTCATCGAGCTCGCCGAGCCCGCGCTCGAACGCAAGGAGCCTGTGCGCATCGAGATGCCGATCCGCAACGTCAACCGCACCGTCGGCACGATGGTCGGCTACGAGATCACCCGCCGCTACGGCGCGCCCGGTCTGCCCGACGACACCATCGACATGACCCTGCACGGCTCCGGCGGCCAGTCCATCGGCGCGTTCATCCCGCGCGGCGAGACCATCCGCGTGTACGGAGAGGTCAACGACTACGCCGGCAAGGGCCTGTCCGGCGGACGCCTCATCGTCCGTCCCGAGGACGGCGTGACCTTCGACCCGCATGAGGACGTCATCGCCGGCAACGTCACCGGCTTCGGCGCCACTTCCGGCGAGATGTTCGTCGCCGGCAAGGCGGGCGAACGCTTCGCCGTGCGCAACTCCGGCGCCACGTTCGTCGTCGAGGGCGTGGGCGACCACGGCTGCGAGTACATGACCGGCGGCACCGTCGTGGTGCTCGGCCCGACCGGCCGCAACTTCGGCGCCGGCTTCTCCGGAGGTAACACGTACGTGCTCGACCTCGACATGAAGCAGGTCAACCCGGAGGCCGTGGAATCCGGCGCGCTGCTCTTCGAGCCGCTCGACGCCGAAACCTCCGACCTCGTCAAGGGCCTCGTCAAGAAGCACGCCGAGGAGACCGGCTCCGCGTTCGCCGCCGGCCTGCTCGAGGATTGGGACGCGACCGCCAAGCGGTTCACGCACGTCGTGCCCAAGCACTTCATCGCCATGGAGAAGGCCATGGCCGAGGCCGAAGCGGAACACATCGATTTCAACACGCCCGGCGCCTGGGAGCAGGTGTACGAGCACGTCATGGAAGGAGCGCGCTGAGATGGGCGACCCGAGAGGATTCCTGAAAGTCCGCACCCGCAGGGAGCTGGCGGAGCGCCCCGTCCAGGAGCGCATCAAGGACTGGTTCGACGTCCACGCCGAATCCGGTCTGCAACCGTGGACCACCGAACAGGCGGCCCGCTGCATGGACTGCGGCACCCCGTTCTGCATGACCGGCTGCCCGCTGGGCAACCTCATCCCGGAGTTCAACGACCTGGTCCGCCAGGAGCAGTGGGAGGACGCCTACCAGCGGCTCTCCCTGACCAACAACTTCCCCGAGGTGACCGGCCGCATCTGCCCGGCCCTGTGCGAACAGGCCTGCGTGCTCGGCATCCACCAGCCGCCGACGATGATCAAGAACGACGAGTGCACGATCATCGACCAGGCGTGGGACCTTGACTACGTCAAGCCGATGCCGCCGCAGCGTCTGACCGACCAGACCGTCGCGGTCGTCGGCTCCGGCCCGTCCGGCCTCGCCGCCGCGCAGCAGCTCACTCGCGCCGGCCACACCGTCGTCGTCTACGAGAAGGACGACGCGCTGGGTGGCCTCATGCGCTACGGCATCCCGAACTTCAAGCTCGAGAAGACGCTCATCGACCGCCGCATCAAGCAGATGGAGGCCGAAGGCACCCGCTTCGAGACGGGCGTGGAGATCGGCAAGGACATCAGCTGGGACGACCTGCGCGACCGGTACGACGCGGTCGTCGTCGCCATCGGCTCCCGCGTGCCGCGCGACATGAAGATTCCGGGCCGTGAACTCGACGGCATCCACTTCGCCATGGACTTCCTGCCTGACGCGACCCGCCGCATCTACGGCGCGCCGCTCGAGCACGACATCACCGCCAAGGACAAGCACGTCATCGTCATCGGCGGCGGCGACACCGGCTCCGACTGCCTCGGCACCTCCATCCGCCAGGGCGCGAAGGACGTCACCGTCCTGCAGATCATGCCGAAGGAGCCTTCGAAGCGTCCCGACAACCAGCCGTGGCCTACCTTCGCCCGCCTCTACCAGAAGACCACGTCGATGGCCGAAGGCGGCGAATACCTGTACTCCACCGATTCGGTGAACTTCATCGGCTCGGAGGAGGAGCAGTCCCGCGTCCACGTGGAGAACTCCACCACCGCGGAAGGCTTCGTGGCGGACGAGCACGGCCATGTGACCGGCCTCAAGGTCGTGTCCGTCGCCCCCGGCGAGAACGGTCCGTTCACCCGTCAGCCCGGCACCGAACGCGTGCTGCCCGCCGACCTGGTCCTCATCTCCGTGGGCTTCCTGCACCCGGACACTTCGACCATCGTCGACCAGCTGCCCGTCGAGCTCGACAAGCGCGGCAATATCGCCCGCAACGACAAGTTCGCCACCTCCCAGGACGGCGTCTTCGTGTGCGGCGACGCCGGCCGCGGCCAGAGCCTCGTGGTGTGGGCCATCGCGGAGGGCCGCTCCTGCGCGGCCGCCGTGGACGAATACCTGTCCAGCGAGCACACCAGCGAGCTGCCCGCGCCGATCACGGCCTCGCAGCGTCCGATGATGCTGCCCCGCTGATACATGGTTGATACCTGTCCGATAGAGGGGATTCGTTTGCTACTCCGACCGTGACACGTTCCTCTGGGTTGGAATCATTTAAGGGTCTCTTGTATATGCCAGTTGCCTGATTGGCATATGCAAGAGACCCTGTTGCATTGCATGGCATGATCAGAGAGCGTTCTGGGCTATGGACACTCTGAAACCGAATGAAAAAACTTTGATTCCATACCGTATATGCTGGTATATAAGGGATTTTGAAGTGTGTTCCCCGCATACGCGGGGATGATCCCAGTCCGGCCGGTTCGACACCCTGACGATGCTCGTGTTCCCCGCATACGCGGGGATGATCCCTCGCTCGGCGGTGATTGAGTTTTGCTTATCAAGTGTTCCCCGCATACGCGGGGATGATCCTTTGCAATGCACGATGTCGGCGGGGCCGTAATCGTGTTCCCCGCATACGCGGGGATGATCCCCAGGTCACGTCGTTCGCGGCCTCATTGGTCAGGTGTTCCCCACATACGCGGGGATGATCCCGATTGCGAGGCCCTGATGCCCAGCTACAGTCGGTGTTCCCCGCATACGCGGGGATGATCCCTCCCAGTATCCGGGCGCGCCTTCGACCGGCTTGTGTTCCCCGCATACGCGGGGATGATCCCGTGCTGGGCTTCGCGTCCTTCATGTTCAGCCGTTGTGTTCCCCGCATACGCGGGGATGATCCCTCAAGACGCACTACGAGAAGGCCAAGGGCCTGGTGTTCCCCGCATACGCGGGGATGATCCCGGCCGGCGATGGCGGCGGCGTTACGCTGCGTGGTGTTCCCCGCATACGCGGGGATGATCCCGGTACCGGCTGGATCAGCGGCCACTCCGGAGGGTGTTCCCCGCATACGCGGGGATGATCCCATCGCGTGAGTCTCGCCCGGACCATTGGGAGGGTGTTCCCCGCATACGCGGGGATGATCCCACAACTGTGTTGATGGTGCCTACCTGCATTCCGTGTTCCCCGCATACGCGGGGATGATCCCGCCTATAAGATGTTGCCGAATGACGGGACGATGTGTTCCCCGCATACGCGGGGATGATCCCGAGCAGATTGCCCCTCTACGGCCGAATGTAATGTGTTCCCCGCATACGCGGGGATGATCCCTATCTCAACAAGCTGCTCGCCAACCCCGCAGCGTGTTCCCCGCATACGCGGGGATGATCCCCAGGCGCTCAAGGAGCACGAGGACGCCAACGAGTGTGTTCCCCGCATACGCGGGGATGATCCCCTTGGCGGGGATGCGGCCCGTGTCGGGGTCGCGTGTTCCCCGCATACGCGGGGATGATCCCTGGTCCTGGACTTTGAGCACGTAGTCGGCGCGGTGTTCCCCGCATACGCGGGGATGATCCCGACAAGCAGATGACTCTTCCGGGCATGGAGGAGTGTTCCCCGCATACGCGGGGATGATCCCTCATACGCGGTGTCGTCGCCGGCCGCAAGCGCGTGTTCCCCGCATACGCGGGGATGATCCCGACCGGGACGAATACATGGTGGGCATGCTGTCGTGTTCCCCGCATACGCGGGGATGATCCCTCGTCAAGGCCATGCTCGCCGAAACCGACATGGTGTTCCCCGCATACGCGGGGATGATCCCGCGGTCAGGTGTTCGCCCGGCGTCCACGCGTTGTGTTCCCCGCATACGCGGGGATGATCCCGCGGCCGACTTCCCGCCACCACGACGGGCCTAGTGTTCCCCGCATACGCGGGGATGATCCCGAGTGGGTCGCCGACCAGATCAAGCTCATCCAGTGTTCCCCGCATACGCGGGGATGATCCCGTGGGCAACCTGTTGTATAACGCCGGCGCGTCGTGTTCCCCGCATACGCGGGGATGATCCCGGTCGGGCCGTGGAGACTGTACGGCTTCACGTGTGTTCCCCGCATACGCGGGGATGATCCCCGTCAGCATTGGTACATCGCGCAGCGCGGCAGGTGTTCCCCGCATACGCGGGGATGATCCCGTGACCTCCCAGCTTGCCGCGAACGGCGTGCAGTGTTCCCCGCATACGCGGGGATGATCCCAGTCGTATCGAATCGAGTACCGCGCGTGCGGCGTGTTCCCCGCATACGCGGGGATGATCCCTCCTATGTTGTTAATGCTGTTAGCAATGGTGAGTGTTCCCCGCATACGCGGGGATGATCCCGCGATTGGGGCACCGCCGTGAGGATCCTCGAGGTGTTCCCCGCATACGCGGGGATGATCCCTCGTCAAGGCCATGCTCGCCGAAACCGACATGGTGTTCCCCGCATACGCGGGGATGATCCTGGGCTTTTGCGCTGGTTTCATCATACCGTTTCGTGTTCCCCGCATACGCGGGGATGATCCCATGATAGGCAACGTGGTAAGCACGGTGAAAAAGTGTTCCCCGCATACGCGGGGATGATCCCGAATGTACTTGTACGTGTAATCGGCTTCGAGGGTGTTCCCCGCATACGCGGGGATGATCCCTGCCATGTGTTCACGCCGGGCGATGCTGCCGCGTGTTCCCCGCATACGCGGGGATGATCCCGGGCCGGAATGGTTTACCGAATGGCGGTTGCGGTGTTCCCCGCATACGCGGGGATGATCCCCCGGCGTTCCGCAATGCGGTCAGCCATGCGCGGTGTTCCCCGCATACGCGGGGATGATCCCGTAACGAACTGCAATGGCTGGCCGTGGAATTGGTGTTCCCCGCATACGCGGGGATGATCCCTGGCGTTCCCGCGTGTGGACGCCCGCGCTGCGGTGTTCCCCGCATACGCGGGGATGATCCCCGGTACAAGCGGGAGCTGCGCGTCTACGTGCTGTGTTCCCCGCATACGCGGGGATGATCCCGGGAGGCGCGCCATGCCGGACGACACCACCACGTGTTCCCCGCATACGCGGGGATGATCCCGCGGCCTCCAACGCTTCGAGGCACGTCATTGCGTGTTCCCCGCATACGCGGGGATGATCCTCCGGGGCGGTCCGGCAGTTGGAGCGGCCGACGGTGTTCCCCGCATACGCGGGGATGATCCCGACCCGAAGTACGGACGCGGACTGTGCAAGCGGTGTTCCCCGCATACGCGGGGATGATCCCGGTTCCACAGCATCGGCGAGTAGACCTTTCAGGTGTTCCCCGCATACGCGGGGATGATCCCCTCACCGGCATCACCGTCACCGCCACCATCGTGTGTTCCCCGCATACGCGGGGATGATCCCCCCAGCAAGCGTACGGACAGCAGCCGAACGGCGTGTTCCCCGCATACGCGGGGATGATCCCGGCGGATTGTCGCGGCGCCGCAATACCCGTCCGTGTTCCCCGCATACGCGGGGATGATCCCTGACGGACACAAGGGAAATCACGCGAAATGAGGTGTTCCCCGCATACGCGGGGATGATCCCGTCTGCATGTTGCTTGTCGCGGTGGTGGCGAAGTGTTCCCCGCATACGCGGGGATGATCCCGGAGGCGACGAATCATGACGCTCACGGCCTTCGTGTTCCCCGCATACGCGGGGATGATCCCGTTGATGATGTCCATAAGCTTTTCCATGGGTGGTGTTCCCCGCATACGCGGGGATGATCCCGTCTTGGTGGCAGCGTTCCAAAAGAACGGGGAAGTGTTCCCCGCATACGCGGGGATGATCCCCGTACGTGCTGACCCAGATAGTCCCGGACAACGTGTTCCCCGCATACGCGGGGATGATCCCCGTCCCAGTCGGTCGGACAGTACGTGGACAAGGTGTTCCCCGCATACGCGGGGATGATCCCCGTCCCAGTCGGTCGGACAGTACGTGGACAAGGTGTTCCCCGCATACGCGGGGATGATCCCTGCCGGATGGGCTCAAGGAATGGTACAACACGGTGTTCCCCGCATACGCGGGGATGATCCCTTCTCCACCTCCGCCGCCTCGAAACTGTCGACGTGTTCCCCGCATACGCGGGGATGATCCCCAACCGAAGACGAGATCCGCGAAGCCGAATCGGTGTTCCCCGCATACGCGGGGATGATCCCGCGGCCTCCAACGCTTCGAGGCACGTCATTGCGTGTTCCCCGCATACGCGGGGATGATCCCGCGGCCTCCAACGCTTCGAGGCACGTCATTGCGTGTTCCCCGCATACGCGGGGATGATCCCCAAAGGAGAACAAGCAATGAACACCACCACAGGTGTTCCCCGCATACGCGGGGATGATCCCGGCACGATCTCGAACACGTGTTCGGGTTCGTCGTGTTCCCCGCATACGCGGGGATGATCCCGGACCACGCCGGTCTTGCCTTTGACGCCGTGCGTGTTCCCCGCATACGCGGGGATGATCCCTGAACAGTGAAAGGGCGGCCATGACAATCATCGTGTTCCCCGCATACGCGGGGATGATCCCTCACCGACGACGAGAAAAACGCCCTCATTGACGTGTTCCCCGCATACGCGGGGATGATCCCTACGTCAAGTCTGTGGAACTGGTGGACGACGAGTGTTCCCCGCATACGCGGGGATGATCCCGCCAAGGCGTACCAAGTGAGGCAGATTCTCAAGTGTTCCCCGCATACGCGGGGATGATCCCTGTGGGGCATCAGCAACGCCGGCGACTACAGGGTGTTCCCCGCATACGCGGGGATGATCCCCCGCGCTTGTCCGTCTGCGAACCATCCGGCTTGTGTTCCCCGCATACGCGGGGATGATCCCTGGTGCAACCCCAACCCCTCGTCAGACGCCGAGTGTTCCCCGCATACGCGGGGATGATCCCGCGCCGGACAGGCCGCCGGAGAGGATGTCGGTGTGTTCCCCGCATACGCGGGGATGATCCCACCGGGAACGACTCAGAAGTCGGGTTCGTCATGTGTTCCCCGCATACGCGGGGATGATCCCGGGCGGAGAACGAGAACGAGCGGTTGCGCACCGTGTTCCCCGCATACGCGGGGATGATCCTGTGCGGTGCGCGAACCTGATGCGCCATCCATCGTGTTCCCCGCATACGCGGGGATGATTCCGGCTGGAGAGTGTTTTCAATGAACGCCCGTTCGTGTTCCCCGCATACGCGGGGATGATCCCGTCGAAATCAATGTCCCAGTAGATTTCTCCGTGTGTTCCCCGCATACGCGGGGATGATCCCGCGCTACGATTATGGACGTTTCCAAGTTTACCGTGTTCCCCGCATACGCGGGGATGATCCCGTGCTGTCGGCCGTGCCCTCGGTGCTCATGACGTGTTCCCCGCATACGCGGGGATGATCCCTGGCTTGAATCGGGCCAGTGGCGCGACTACCAGTGTTCCCCGCATACGCGGGGATGATCCCTATCCATCCTTCACGCGAGTTACAACCACGTTGTGTTCCCCGCATACGCGGGGATGATCCCCCGCCCGACTCCTTGCCCGGTTGACGCGACACCGTGTTCCCCGCATACGCGGGGATGATCCCCCGCCCGACTCCTTGCCCGGTTGACGCGACACCGTGTTCCCCGCATACGCGGGGATGATCCCCGGTCTCGGCTTCATCCAAGGCGTGTGGAGCGGTGTTCCCCGCATACGCGGGGATGATCCCATGCCAGTCAAGGGCACTTCGAAGGTTTGCTCGTGTTCCCCGCATACGCGGGGATGATCCCTGGGGGCGATGCTGTGGCGCAATGGGAAGGCCGTGTTCCCCCGCATACGCGGGGATGATCCCGCGGCATCGACAAAAAATCCAGCATCCCGTTCGTGTTCCCCGCATACGCGGGGATGATCCCGTGAGCACGCCGGACGGGCGCGCGGCCTCGTCGTGTTCCCCGCATACGTGGGGATGATCCCAGGTGCGTGGCCGGGTTGGGCGCGTCGTAGTCGTGTTCCCCGCATACGCGGGGATGATCCCGCGATTGGGGCACCGCCGTGAGGATCCTCGAGGTGTTCCCCGCATACGCGGGGATGATCCCGTCGCTTCTTTCCTTTCAGGGTGACGTGTTGAGTGTTCCCCGCATGCGCGGTGTGTTTTAGCAAGTTGGCGTCCGCTTTGTGAGCGGTGTTTTCCGCAGTGTAGGCAGCGGGTTTCCCGCGGCGTGAGCGGTGGTGCCGCTGCCTGTGTGCGTGTTGTGTTGTTGTGGTTGGGTTATTTGGTCATGAGGGCGTGTTCGCTTCGGTAGGAGCGGCCCTCGAATCTGATGAGTCGTCCGTGGTGGACGGTGCGGTCGATGAGGGCGGCGGCCATGTTCTTGTCGCCGAGGATGCGTCCCCATCCGCTGAATTCGATGTTGGTGGTGTAGATGATGCTCCTTGTCTCGTAGCTGTCGCTGATGATCTGGAAGAGGAGGCGGCTGCCTTCCTCATCGATGGGCAGGTAGCCGAACTCGTCGATGATCAGCAGGCGCGCCTTGCCGATGGCGGCGAGCTCCCTGTCGAGACGGTGCTCCTGTTGGGCGCGGCGCAGGCGCATGAGCAGTCCGGTCGCGGTGAAGAACCTGACTGGTACGCCTTTGTCGCAGGCGAGCCTGCCGATGGCGATGGCGAGGTGGCTTTTGCCGACCCCGACGGGCCCGTAGAGCACGAGGTCCTCGCGGGCGTCGACGAATTCGAGGCTCTCGAGCTGGGCGCGCCCCCAGTCGGCGGGCATCCTGAGGTTGGTCCAGTCGTAGCCGTCGAGGGTCTTGTCGGCGGGGAAGCCGGCCTGTTTCAGCAGACGCGTGCGTTTGGAGCGTTCGCGTGAGTCGAGCTCGGCCTGGAACCAGCGTTCGATGAGGTCGAGCTGGTTGGGGGTGGTGTCGGCCAGCGTGTCCGCGAGCACGCTGCGCGTGAGGGTCAGGCTGCGGCTCATCCTCAGGATGCGTTCGCTCTTCTCGGTCGTGGACGCGCGCCGGCGGCGCGTCTCGGGGATCACGGGGTCGGGTCTGGCGCTCATCGGCCTTCCTCTCCTTGGTCGTGCGTGTCGGTGATGAACCGGTCGTATCCGGTCAGGTCGGGTTCGGCGACCGCGCCGGGGTATTCCCAGTCGCCGTCGCGCATGCGCAGCGCGATCGGGGTGAGCGAGTCCGCGTGCAGTCCCATGGCCTTGTTGCGGCGCAGGATCTCGTCGCATGCCCGCATCGCGGGTTCGAACCCGGCGGCACGGCACGCGTCGCCGATCGCCCCGAGGCTTTCCCGCAACGTCCTCTCATCCATGGAGTCGAGCCATCCGCGCACGTCGTCGGGCACGTCGGGGCGGATCGGGCTTTCCCGCCATGCGCCGGGGCGCACGGCGAGCATGGGCATCACCAGCGCCGGGTCCTGCAGGACGCGCGGCCCGTCGCCATAGGAGCGGGGGTATTCGGCCAGGACCTCGCCGGAACAGGGGTCCATGAGCGTGACCGTGTCCCAGCGCAGGGGCGGCCAGCACGCGCCTGCGCGCCCACGCCCCGCCCGCCAGATAGGAACGCGAGTCGACCTGGATCCGGCCGTGCTTGTCGGCGCGCCGCTCCTCCCAACGCACCGGATCGAACCGTTCGGCCGGCAAAGGCAGCAGACGCTCCCGCTCCCCGGCGAACACCTCCGCCACGGGCACGTCCATCAGACGCGGGCAGTACGACCCGACGGCCAGTTCGTCGCACCGCTCGAGCATGAGACGGCTCAGCTGGCCGTAGGACTCCGCACGCATGGGCGGGACCATGAGATTACGCCGCAGGAACCCGACCGCGTTCTCCACGCTGCCCTTCTCATGCCCGGAATACGGGTTGCAGAACCTGGCCTCGACGCGGTGATGCGCCAGGAACGCGGAGAACACCCCGGTCAACGTGATCTCGCCTTTCGCATTGCGATGGCCGGCGCCCGTGGCGTTGTCCAGCACCATCAGGGGCGGGACGCCGCCCACGTGCTCGAACACCAGCATCAGCCCCTCGCACAGGCACTCCGCGTTCTCGCCCGGCATCGCCACGCACAACCGCATGTTCGAATACGGGAACGACACCACCAGGCAATGCGTCTGCGTCTCACGGCCCGCGACGAACGCCAACGCCACGCCGAAATCGACCTGCATCACCCCCGGCGCCCACTCGAGATCCAGGAACCCGTCCGAGGAATCCCGGTTCGTCTCCCGCCAACGCTTCACGTACCGCTGCACCCCGGAATACGAGCCCGCGAACCCATGCTCGCGTACCAACCGGTCGTACACGCGCCTGGCGGTATGACGCTGCTTGCGCGGCAACCTGCAATCCGCCTCCAGCCAACCGTCCACGACCGGCATGAACTCGTCCAGCTTCGTTCCATACCTGCGGTCCACAGGCCGTTTCGGACTCATATCACGCATATCCGCGTACTTCGCGACCGTCCCCCGGTCGACATGCAGCCGCCGCGCTATCTCCGCTCGAGACAACCCCTGACGGTCGAGTCTCCTGATATCGTGCTGAATGGGCATCGGTATCGCCATGATCCTTTCCTTCCCGGAACGCCGGCCGGCGGCAACCGGCCGGATCGAATCGACTTGCAATCCGGGAATATACAGGCGGCGGAACCGATGCCTCTTCACATCACCGGGAAACGATGACGACACCGGGGAAAACGAGGTGGTGCCGTTTTCTTGGACTGTGATCCGGGAGGAGCCCATCGTGGCGAGGTATACGAGGGAGCAGCGGCGGCGTGCGGTCGAGTTGTACGTGCAGTACGAGTGCTGCGCGGCGGATGTGATC
>NZ_JAHBBF010000021.1 GCF_019331725.1 Bifidobacterium saguinibicoloris | reverse complement strand
GTAGGGGGCGGGGGCAGTCCCCCACCAGTCGGACACAAGACAGCCGGCGAGGCGCGCCGAAGGTCTTCGCGTTTCAAACAATCCAGCCGTGAGCCGACGTGCTGGAGCATAGCCGGCACGGGACGCGGACGAACGACGACGCGAGGACGACGACAGACGGGCACGCGGCACGGCATGGGATGAAGACAGTTTCACCCCATACGGCCCACATGTCACGTCGGCGAGCGCGACGGCGTTACACCATGGCTAGGCGAAACGTTCGCAGACGTGAGCAGCGGGGACACAATAGCCATACGAACGCTGTTCACCACATCTGGTTTTGGACGGTTTTTGGACGGCACCCGTATGATTACACATGGTTTATGTGATATACATGGTATTGAATTTCGTTGAAATTCCAACGTTTCCAAGCACCGCAATAGTCGTTAGCTAGAGTTCGACTCTCTCTGGGGGTACCGCTCAAGGACCGGTTTCGCGCCGGTCCTTTTTTCGTTTCCACGACGTCCGCCCAAGTCACGCGACGGACGGCGTCCTTCCGACGTCCGATACACGATGGCCCCGCGCCGGAGGAGCCGTCGCTCCCCCGGCGCGGGGCCATCGGACACGTGGGATCATCGGACTCGCCAGACGTCAGCGCTTCAACCAGACGTCAGCGTCCAACCAGACGTCAGCGTCCAACCAGACGTCACCACTCCAACCAGACGTCAGCGCTTCGAGATGGCCCAGAAGGTCGGGCTGCTGTCCCAGTTGAACCCGACGCCCTTCAACCCCTTGACGGTGGCGCTGGTCGCGTTCGTGTTGTAGATGGGGATGGAGGGCAGGTCCTCGAGAAGGATCTCCTCGGCCTGCACGTACAGCTTGTCCGCGTCGTCGGTGGACGCGGCGGCCGAGGCCTTGGCGAGCAGGTCGTCGAACTCGGCGTTGCTGTACTTGCCGTAGTTGCGGCCGCCGAGCGCGCTGCTCGCGTAGATGGGCGTGAGGTAGTCCTCGACGGACGGGTAGTCGGGACCCCAGATATCGTGGTACGCGGAGTCGATCTTGCCGGCGTACGCGTTGGTGATGTACTCCTTCTGGGTGGGGATCGGATCGGTCTTCGCGTCGATGCCGAGCGTGTTCTTGAGCTGGTTCACGATGGCGTCGTACGTCTCCTTGTAGGTGCCGTCGGCGTTGTAGGTGATGGTGAAGTCGCCGTCCCAGGGGCTGATCTCGTTCGCCTGCCCCCACAGCTTCTTGGCTTCGGCGGCGTCGTGGCGGAGCACGTCAGCGCCCTTGAGGCTGCCGGAGTACGGCTTGAACACCGGGGAGGCGAAGTCGGTGGCGGGGCTCGCGAGCCCGTTCATGATCTTCTCGGTGATGGCCTTGCGGTTGATGGCGAGGCTGATGGCCTTGCGGCGCAGCACGCCCTCCTTGCCGGAGAAGTGCTTGAGGTCCTCGGGGATGCCGAGGGCGACGCGCACGGGGCCGGGTTCGCTGTACGCCTTGACGGTCTTGTCGTTGAGGAGGTTCTTCAACGCGCTGGACGGGATGGCGCTGGTGATGTCGAGGTTGCCGGACTGCACGTCGGCGTACTGCGCGTTCGTGTCCGTGTACATCCGGTAGGTGATGCCGTCGTTCTTCGGCTGGTAGTAGCCGGTGTAGTTCGGGTTCGGCACGACCTCGATCTGGCTGTCGTGCTTCCAGGACTTGAACTTGTAGGGGCCGTTGCCCACCGGGTTCTCGCCGAAGGCCTTCGGGTCCTTGTAGAAGGATTCCGGCAGCGGGTCGTAGGCCATGAAGGTCAGGACGGTCGGGAAGACGGCCGAGGCGGCGTTGAGCGTGATGGTGAAGTGCGTGTCGTCCTGCACGGAGAGTCCGGAGAGCTGTTCGTCTCCTTTCAGCCCGTCCTTCTGCAGGTCGTCGTAGCCCTTGATGTATGCGAGGTATCCGGCGTTCTTCTGTGCGTTCTTCACGTTGGCGGTGTACGACCACGCCTTCACGTAGCTTTCGGCGGTGATCGGGGTGCCGTCGGAGAACTTCAGCCCATTGCGCAGGGTGACCGTGTACTGCGTGTTGTCGGCGTTCGGCTCGATCTTCTCGGCGTTCTCGTTGACGATGCTGCCGTCGGCCTTGGTCACGACCAGGCCGGTGAACAGGACGCGGTTGAGGACGAGCGCGCCGTTGCCTTCGTTGGTGTCGCCGGGGACGAGCGGGTTCTGCGGTTCGCCGATGCCGAGGCTGATGACGTTGCCGTCCGCGGCGTTCTCCCCGTTGGAGGCGACGCCGCAGCCGGCGAGCATCGTGGCCGCGGCGATGGCCGCGACGATGGTACGTATGGTGCGTGTGGTGCGTTTCATATGCTCTTTCCTTCTCTTTTTTCCTTTGGTACGTTCGATGCGATGTACGGTTGGTTCGATGTACGGTTGGTTCGCCCGCGTTCGGTTCGATGTGCATTCGGTTCGCCCGCGTCCGGCGTGACCGCCGTCAGGCGGCCCAGCGGGTGGGGAACGGGTCGTCGATCAGTCGGTCGAGGGTGAAGTCGCCCCGCTCCATCATGTAGATCTCGGTCAGCGCGAGGCCGATGCCGGCCGCGCCGCGGAAGAGGCTGTGGGGCCGGGTGATGTCGTCGGGCTTCTGCCGCCAGAACGCGATGGGCCAGTCGGCCCGCCCGTCGCCCAGGTCCTCCTTCATGCCGAGGATGACGTTTCCACAGCGGATTGCGAGGTCGTGCCAGCGTTGTTCGCCGGTGGCGAGGTACAGGCCGACGAAGTAGTGGACCAGTCCGGCGTGCCCGCAGCACAGCGTGTCGATGTTCCACAGTCCGCGGGATTGGTGTTCGGGGGCTCCCAGGGATTCGAACCCGTCGGCGAGCGCGTGGAGGAATGTCGCTGCGTCCTCGTCCCTAGCGATCCGGTGGAGCAGGTATGGGAACTGTCCGGTGCCGGCGATGCCGTGGCAGTGGCCGAGCGGGAACAGGTCGCGTTCCTCGGGGGCGAGGCTGCGCGGGATGAGCACGCCTTTGGTCTGGGGTACGGCGACCGACTTCAGGTAGCGCAGCTGGTCGCGCGCGGCATCGAGGTAGCGCTGTTCGCCGGTGAGTTCGTACAGCTTGAGCAGGATGTATCCGCTGCCGGCCGCGCCGAACTCCCAGTTGGGCATGTTGTGGTCCATGTGGAAGACGACGCCTTCGAAGGTGGCGGTGCCGCCGAAATGGCCGTCGAACACCAAGTGTCCTTCGCTGTCCGGCTTGCCTTCGGCGAGATACTGTTCGCCGGCACGGCGGACGACGTCGAGGACCGCGGGGTCGTCGAGGTGCCGGCCGAGCGCGAGGAGGAACAGGATGACGCCGCCGTCCTTCACCCATGCGGTGTTGCCGGTCCAGTAGGGACCGTGTTCGCCCGCCTTGGAGTGGGACAGGTACCGTTCCGCGAACCGGAGGGCGGTCTGCGCGTACGTGGGGTCGTCGAACACGTCGGCGGCCTCCAGCAGCATGAGTCCGTAGCAGCTGTCGAAGCCTTCGAGCGTGGTGACGGGCGCCTCGTCCACCTTGGCCTGGATCCACTGCGCGGCGCGGCGGGCCGTGTCACGGTATCCGGGATCACCGGTCACGCGGGCGAGCTGGATGTAGAAGTGCATGATGCCGGCGGAGCCGTCGGCGTATCCCGGGTTCGGACGTTCGCCGCCGACGCCCTCCCAGTAGAGGCCGTCGGCGTCCTCGAGCTGGAACCCGCGGATGTAGCGCTCCGCCTGGAGGGCGGTGTCGAGCCATTCCTCCGTGCTTCCGGCCTGTCTGATCCCATATGGTTTGCCGACGCGGAACGACCACCTGTCCTTCTCTGCCGGCCGTTCCGTGTCTGTGTTCGCAACGCGCATGGCACCAACACATACCGGAGGGACGGCCGCGACACGGCCGTCCCCCTATAGATGTTTCTTGGTGCCCGTTATCATCCTCGCGTCGGCGGCGTGACCGGCGCGCCGCCCGTCGAGCGCAGGTGTCCGGCGATCGCATACACGACGTCCTGCAGCCGGCGGAGTTCGGATTCGCGGCTGACCGTGCGCCATTGCGCGGCGTACGCCTCCATCCAGATCTCCAGTTCGCCGGCGAGGCGTGTCGCGTCGCCGCGTCGCGCCGCCGCGTCCGGCCATGGGCCGTCGAGGGTTCCGGCTTCGGCCGCGAGGTGCAGTCCGATCCGGTTCAGCAGCCGTTGTCCTTCGATGGCGATGCGGAATGCCGCGGCGTCGCCTGCGAGGCGCGGTCCCGCGGATGCGGCGGTCGCGGCGATGCGGCGGGCGAGGTCGCGAAGCGTACGGTCCGCGGCATCGGTGGAGGCGAGGCGTCGCGTCAGGCAGTGCATCAGCATGCGTCGGGCCGCGGCGGGCGACGGCGTCGGACCGTCGTCCCGGAGGGCGAGGGTCTCGGCGTCAGGCCGTTCGTCCTGCGACAGCAGTCCCGGGATGGCCTGCAGCGCGTCGGCGGCGACGCCGCCGTGTCCGTCGTCGAGTTCCAGCCACGCGATGAGATGCCCCCATGCGAATGCGGCCGCGTGTCCGGCGCCGTCGAGGATGTCCGGCAGTGCGCCGCCGGCGTCGTGGTATTCGACGTGCGAGATGCGGCGGAGCATCTCGCCCTTGTCGGCCACGCGTCCCGGAGCCCATGCCTCCTGCGCGCCGACGATCATGCCGGGGATGGCCATGCGCGGGTCGTTGACGTGGCCGAAGTCGCCCCAATCGGTGACGAGCATGCCTTGCGCATGGTATTGCTCGCCGTATCGGGCCATGCGGACGATGTTGTTCCATGCGTCGTCGAGGCGCGGCAGGAGCGCGTTCCAGCACCACACGGCGGGGCAGACGATCTGCGTGGCGCCGGATTCGGAGACGGCGCGGATCTTCCCGTCGTCGACCTGCGGATCGTACTGCCAGTTGAGCAGCGTGACGGTTTCGGGCAGGCGTTCCAGGATCTCGGGGTGTTCGAGGGCGATGTCGCCCCACATCATCGGCTGTTTGCCTTGGGTCTCGAGGTGGCGGCACAGGCGGGTGACGTAGTCGGCGTACATTGCGGCGACGCCGATCCGCTCGGCGAGGGGTTTAGAGCGGCCCTTGCCGAGGTCGAAGGTCTCGTCGGCGCAGATGTTGAACTTGTCGGAGCGGAACAATTGCAGGTAGTCGTCGACGAGCCGGCACGACAGGTCGAAGGCGCGGTCGTCGCTGATGTTCAACGTGTGGTGGCGCATGCGGTCGATGAACCCGAACGGCTCGTCGACATCCTCGGGGAACTCGCCGAGGTCGCGCAGGCCCTGCGTGCGCAGGGCCATGTAGAGGTGCCCGAACGTGGAGACCGACGGGACCAGTTCGATGCCCCGTTCGGCGCAGTACCCGTCGAATTCGAGGATGTCCTTCGGGGTGAGCGGGCTGCTGCCGCGCCAGGTCTCGCTCATCCCGTCGAACGCGAAGGTGTGTTCGACGTAGAGCTGGAGCTGGTTGTACCGGTACAGGCAGAGCTTGTCGGCCCAGGTCTTGAGCCAGTCGAGGGTGGGGACGCGCCCGCGGGTCACGTCGAGATAGTAGCCGCGTGTGCGGAAGGCGGGCTCGTCCTCGATGTGCAGGCAGGGCAGGGCGGCGCCGCATTGGCGGATGAGCTGGCGCAGGGTCTGCACACCGTTGCGCACGCCCTCGAAGTCCGCGCCCGCGACGGTCACGCCGTCCGGCGTGACGTCGAGCGTGTACGCGCCGGGGCGGCGCGTGCCGTCGGCCGCGTCGCCGCCGATGGTCAGCGAGATGGCGCCGGGCCACCGGTCGCCGGTGGCGATGTCCCAGTCCAGTCCGGTCGTCTCGCGGATGTCGTCGACGAGCTGCGCGGCGAGTATGGTCCGGTCGTCGCCGATGTCGCGGGATTCGTTGATCCGGCCGAGCATCGGCAACAGCAGTGTGCCGTCCATGAGCCGCATGGTCCTGGGCTCGGGGATGATCGTCCACGTCGTCGTGGTCGTCTGGTCGTTCATGATGCTCCTTTCCTGTCGCCGGCCGGGCGGGGTCAGCGTGCGATGATGGCGGCGCCGATTGCGCCGATCGGCACGGACGGGTCGACGAGACGCAGCCGTTCCGGCAGCCTGAGGCTTGCGATGAAGCCGCTGTCGGCCTCTCTGCCGCGCAGTTCGCCGCGCAGCGCGTCGAGCAGCGGGGTGCCGGCGTGCGCGACGCCTCCGCCGATGACGATGACCGACGGGTCGGCGGTCTGGGCGATGATCTGCACGACGTCGGCTAGGGCGTGCAGCACGATGCCGCGCACCCGCGTCGCCGCGGCGTCGCCTCGCGCGGCCTTCGCGAGGATGTCGGGCAGGGGCGGATCGGCGGCGGGCCACATGCGGCGCATGCCTCCCCCCGAGCAGGCGGTCTCCAGACATCCGCGCTGACCGCACGGACAAGCCATGCGGTTGGGGTCCACCGGCAGGTGGCCGATCTCCCCGAGGGCGCCGGTGTCGCCGTGCTCGAGGACGCCGTCATGGACGAGGCCGGCGGCCAGGCCGGTGCCCAGGTTGACGAACGCCATCCTGCCGCGCCTCGATGCCGCGGGCAGGGTGCCGTAGGCGCCGAGGGCCGCCACGTTCACGTCGTTGTCCACCTGCACGGGCAGGCCGAGGGCCGAGGATGCGCGCTCCCCCAGTTCAAGCCTCTCGATGCCGAGGTTGACGACGTTCTCGACCAGTCCGGTGCGGTGGTGCACCAGGCCGGGGATGCCCACGCCCACCGACCGCACCTCGCCGGCGCGCGCGCCGGCCACCCGCGGCACGAGGGCGGCCACGTCCTCGACGACTTCCGCGCCGCCCGGCCGGGCCGGCACACGCGCGGACGCGAGGACCACGCCGTCCGCGTCGACGAGCACCGCCTCGATCTTCGTGCCTCCGACGTCGACGCCGACGCGCAGGTCCTTCGCTCCGGCGACATTGCTGGCGCATGTTTCCATGGTTGGTCTCCGTTCCCATCAGGAGGCGGACCTCCGCTTTGTCCGCCGCCTATTATGTTTGGAATCCTTACATATTGACTTCTCCAGCGATGATACACCATGACGCGCAGGGCCGGCGCCACGGAGAGGCGAGACGTCAGGACGCGGCGGGCGCGGACGGCCCACGGCGGCCCACAATCGCACGCAGCACGCAGACCGCCTGCCCTCGCAGGGTGGCGTCGTCGCCGAGCTCGCACCGGCGCACCCTCACCACGCTTTGGAAATCGCTGCGGGACAGGGAGTTGATGGTCTCCGCGCAGGCGTCGAGGAACGCGTCCCCGACGAGGTCGGGCGGGCCGTAGACGGCGATGTCATGCAGGTTCAGCAGGCTCACGGGCATGACCAGCGCGCCGCCGAGCCTCGTCCCGGCCTCGGCCAGGATGTCCGCGCGCCGCCCGGGCTCCCGGCGGATGCGTTCGCGCAGCGCGACGGCGGAGACATAGGTCTCCAGGCATCCGTGCTTGCCGCAGGCGCACGCCGGGCCGGACGGGTCGACCACGACGTGGCCGATCTCGCCGGCCGCATGGTCGTCGCCCTCCACGAACTCGTCGTTGAGCAGCACCGACGCGCCGATGCCTCGGGTGACCTGCACGAGCAGGCAGTTGGGCTCGCCGCGTCCGAGGAAGCGGTCGGCGAGCAGCGCGGCGCTCGCATCGTTGTCCACGCGGACGGGCAGCGAGAATTCGCCTTCGAGCAGGTCACGGAGCTCCACGCCGCTCCAGCCGAGGTTGGAGCTGGAGACCACCCTTCCCGAACCGGAGACCACGCCGGGGACGGCGACGCCGATGCCGACCAGACGCGGCCCGGCGAGCCGGACCATTTCGTCGACGAGCGACAGCACGTCGCCGGGGTCGATCCGGTCGCCATCGTCGAGCACGCGTTCGCGGCGTTCGACGATCCTGGCCCGCAGGTCCATCACGGCACCGGTCATCACGTACGGGCGGGACAGGTCGACGCACACCAGACGGAGCGCGTCCGTGTCGATGGCCAGCAGGGTGCCCGGCTTGCCGCGGCCGTCGCGGCGCGCCGCGCCCAGCTCCCTCAGCAGGCCGTCCTCGATCATCTCGCCGGTCACATCCGTGGCGGTGGCCCGGGAGAGACCCGTCCTCTTGCACAGGTCGGCGCGGGACAGCTGGCCGTCGGGGAACAGCAGCCGGAACAGCAGCCTGCGGTTGTTGGCCCTCGCGTCGCTGGGATTGGACTTGACGTACATGGCAGACGGTCTCCTTGCGCGGAATCGATGGCGGGACATGCGACGGAACTGCGTCGGGACGGCCTCCCGCGCCATCCGCGAACGGCTTCAGGATAGCACCCGCAAGAGGTCTGACATTATGCAACCCGCGCCGTCTTGACAAGCCTCCCACGCTTGCGTACAATCATGTTCGACATCCAAACAAAATAGATGCGACATCCGACCAACGACGGTCGGGCGCAGAAAGAAGTCGATATGAACAACACCACGCGCACCGCCATAGCCACCGCCGCCATCGCCTCGATGCTCTTCCCGCTCGCCGCCTGCGGCAACACGACCGCGACCAGCAGCTCGGGCAAGACCAAGCTGACGGTGTGGTCGTGGGACACGAGCATCGACCGCGCCGCCGAGGCCTTCATGAAGGCCAACCCGGACATCACGGTGAAGGTGAGCAACGTCGGCAGCACCGACGAGACCTACACCGCCCTCAACAACGCCTCCCAGGCCGGCAGCGGCCTGCCCGACGTCACCCTCATCGAATACCTCGCCGTCCCGCAGTTCGTGCACTCCGGCACGCTCAGGGACCTCAGCGACCTCTACGACACCGCCAAGCTCAAGAAGACGTTCACCCCCGGCACCTGGAACTCCGTGAACATCAACGGCGGCCTGTACGCGATGCCCGCCGACTCCGGCCCCATGGCCTACTTCTATAACAAGGACGTGTTCGACAAGGCCGGCATCAGCGAACCGCCGACCACCTGGGACGAATTCTACGAGGACGCGAAGAAGGTCCGCGCCACCGGCTCCTACATCACCTCCGACTCCGGCGACGCCGGCCTGTTCAACGCGATGATGTGGGCCATGGGCGGCCAGGCCTACAAGGTCGACGGCGAGAACCTGACCATCGACGTCACCGGAGACAAGGGTGCCCAGCGGTTCATGGACCTCTGGCAGAAGATGCGCGACGAGGACCTCATCGACGTCCACACCAAGACCTGGACCGACGACTGGATGAAGTCCCTGGGCGACGGCTCCGTCGCCAGCCTCATCAGCGGCGCCTGGATGGCCAACAACCTCCTGCAGGGCGTGCCGCAGGCCACCGGCAAGTTCCGCGTGGCCCTCCTGCCCACCGTCGACGGCAGCACCGTCAACGCCGAATACGGCGGCAGCGGCCTCGCCATCACCAAGGAGGTCTCGGACAGCAAGCTCGACGCGGCCAAGAAGTTCGTCGAATACGTGACCACCAGCGACGAGGGCATCGACGTCCGCGTCTCCAACGGCAGCTTCCCGGCCACCACCGCGACCCTCAACCAGAAGGACTTCCTCGACAAGACCACCCTCAAGAACTCCGACGGCAGCGACAACGAGTTCTTCGGCGGCCAGAAGTACAACGAGGTCTTCTCCCAGGCGGCCGAGAACGTCACCGGCAAGTGGGAGTTCCTGCCCTTCGAGCCGTACGCCCGCTCCATCTACAACGACTACATGGGCTCCTTCTTCTCCGGCAAGTCCGACATCAAGTCCGCTGCCGCGAAGTGGCAGAAGGCCATGAAGGACTACGCCAAGGACCAGGGCTTCACCGTCAAGTGAGCCGCTGATCTCCCGGCCGTCCCGTCCGTCCCCATGACGGCGCGGACGGGACGCCTCCCATCACTTCCCTTCCTTCCTCTCTTCTCTTCCATTCTCCTTCAACGCGTGAGGCCCGGCACTGTTCAGTGCCGGGCCTCACGCGTCTTCGGGGATGTCAGCGTCCCTCCGTCTCCAACCTCTTCGCCACCCAGTCGACGATGTACGGGGCGACCTGCTCGATCTGGTCGATGGCGACCTCGAACTCGTGCGGACCGCCGTACCACGGGTCCACCAGGTCGATCTCGCTTTCGCGACCGGCCGGCGGCTTCGGCAGGTCCGGGTCGAAGCTGCGGTACATGTGCACCTCGGCGCGTTTCGCCGGCGGCAGCATGCGCAGCAGCGCGCGCATGTGCGAGGCGGTCATCGGCAGGAACAGGTCGGTGCGGGCGATCTCGTCGCGGCTGATCCGGTGCGCGAAATGGTCGCGAGGGATCTCGTCGCCGTAGCCGCGCTCGCGCAGCACGTGCACGGCGCGCGGGTCGATGGGATGACTCCACTCCTCGTCGGAGACGCCGCTGGATTCGACGTCCACCTTGTCCGCGAGGCCGCGCTCGTCGAAGAAGTGGCGCAGGATGATCTCGCCCATCGGCGAACGGCAGATATTGCCGGTGCACACGGTCATCACCGTGTACTTGTGCGGGGTGTCGCCGTGCTTGTCGGCCATGGTTCACTCCTTGTGAGGTCGTCTTGGTGAGGTCGTCTTGCGGTCGGTATCGGGTTCAGCGCGTCTCGCCGTCGACGCGGCCGTAGGTGACGAAGCGGTATCGGGCGATGCCGGTGTCCGGCTTCCTCGGCTCCAGCCACGGCGTGCGGTCGATGACCTCCCACTGGCCTTCCTCGGCGAGCGCGGCGATGTCGGGCGCGTACGTATCGGCGTCGACCTGGGCGTCGAGCAGGGTGACGTACACCTTGTTCGCCTGCGGCAGCACCTCCTGGAAGAGCTGCGCGCCGCCGATGACCCAGATCTCGGATCGGTCGAGCCCGTCGTCCGGGATGGCCTCCTGACGGGCCAGGTCGAGCGCGTCCTCGAGCGAGTCGACGACGGTGGCTCCCGGCGCGCGGTAGCCGGTGTCATGCGAGACGACGATGTTGTCGCGGTTGGGCAGCGGTCGGTACTTCGGCCCGAGCGATTCCCACGTGCGTCGTCCCATGATCACCGGGTGGGAGACGGTGAGCTCCTTGAAATGCTTCATGTCCTCGGCGAGGTGCCAGGGCATGCCGCCGTCGAAGCCGATGGCGCCCGTACGACCTTCCTTGTCGCGCGCTTCGGCCCAGATCAGGTTCACCGAGAACGTCTTGGGGAAATCGTCGCCCCAATCCTCGACCTCGTCAAGCCCGGCGTCACCGGGCTCGGGTTCGTGATAGCCGCTTCGGCTACTGTCGTGCTCCATTTCATTCACTCCTTGGGTGAGTTGGACTAGAGGGAAGTCTAGTGTCACACGGCGACCGTCATACGGCGACGGGCGCCTTGATGGTGGGGTGGTGGCGGTAGTCGATGATGTGGAAGTCCTCGTACGCGTAGTCGAACAGGCTGTCGGCCTTGTCGATGGCGATCCGCGGGTACGGGTACGGATCGCGGGAGAGCTGTTCGAGCACCTGTTCGATGTGGTTGTCGTACACGTGGCAGTCGCCGCCGGTCCAGACGAATTCGCCGGGTTCCAGTCCGGCCTGCTGGGCCATCATCAGCGTGAGCAGGCTGTAGGAGGCGATGTTGAACGGCACGCCGAGGAACATGTCGCACGAGCGCTGGTAGAGCTGGCAGCTGAGGCGTCCGTCCGCCACGTAGAACTGGAACAGCGCGTGGCAGGGCGGCAGGGCCATGTGCTCGACTTCGGCGGGGTTCCATGCGGAGACGACCATGCGGCGCGAGTCGGGATGGTTGCGGATGAGGTCCATCACGTTGGCGATCTGGTCGATGGTGCGGTCCGGGTCCTCGGGCGTGGGCGCGGGCCAGCTGCGCCACTGGGCGCCGTAGACGGGTCCGAGGTCGCCGTTGGCGTCGGCCCATTCGTCCCAGATGTGCACGCCGTGCTCCTGCAGCCAGCGTACGTTGGTCGAGCCTTTGAGGAACCAGAGCAGCTCGTAGGCGAGTCCCTTGAAGAACACGGTCTTGGTGGTGAGCAGCGGGAATTCGCCGTGGGACAGGTCGAAGCGGATCTGCTGGCCGAACAGGGAGATGGTGCCGGTGCCGGTGCGGTCCGATTTGAGGGTGCCGTGCTCGAGGATGCGGCGCACGAGGTCCTCGTACGGCATGGGGATGTCGGTGTCGGGTCGTGCGGGGATGCGGTCGCGTATCGCCGCGAGTTGTTCTTCCGTCAAAGCCATGCGTCCCAGTGTAGCGTGAGGCGTCCGGGGCGCGGTTCGCGCACGGCGCACGACGCCGACGCGCCGTGCGTCCGTCGTCGGCGGAATGTCCCCGCCGCACGTGCGCGGCGTGGGCTAGATTGGACGTAGCGCGACGCGGCAGGCGCGTCGCGGATGACACGAAGGAGTCAGCATGGGCAAGCGACTGTGGGTCGAGCGCAACAAGGACGGTTCCTGGGACGCGTTCAGCGACGACGGCGCGCACATCAAGTTCGGCAAGGACCGCGGCCAGTTCACGCCCGGCGACCTGATGAAGATCGCTCTGGCCGGCTGCGCCGCGCTGTCCAGCCAGTTCGCCATCGAGCACACGCTGGGCGAGGGCAAGGGCGCGAAGATCGTCGTGGACGGCACGTACGACGCCGACAACGACGCGTACATCAACTTCAGCGAGCAGGTCGTCGTCGACGCCTCCGAGGCGGGTCTGAGCGACGAGGACGCCGACAAGCTCAAGGAGCGCATCACCCGTCACATCGACAAGGGCTGCACCGTCAAGCACACGTACGTGCAGGAGACCCCGGTGCGCATGGAGGTGACGGTCAGGCACTGACCGTCACGCCGGCGTGCGTCCGCGCAGACGCACGCCGCCATGCATGGGAAAGGCTCCCGTCGCGTCCGATGAGGATGCGACGGGAGCCTTCGTCGTCCTGCCGGACGTCCGATCGTCCGGGCCGTCCGGTTCCGACGTCCGTCAGTGTTCGGGATCGATGGTCTGCTCGATCTTCCGCGCCACCTCGGGTTCGGCCGTGGGCACGGGGACCTCCTCGACGCCGCTGATGTCGTCGAGCGGCTTCGGCTTGACCTCGGCCGGGGAGCCCGGCACGGTGTCGAGACGGGATTCGGCGGCCTCGACGTACTTGCGGGGCACCACATAGACCGGTCCGGCCGCATGCTGCAGCAGCCCCTGGCTGATGGAGCCGAGGAGCAGGCCGGTGAAGCCGCCGCGGCCGCGGGAGCCCACGACGACGACGTCGTGGTCGTAGCTGGCCTTGGTGAGCGTGTCCACGGCGGAGCCGGGCACGATGCGCTTGTTGATGACGAGGTCCGGGTACTGTTCCTCGAGCGGCTTGACGCGGGTTTCGAGATCCTCCATGTAGGACTCATAGACGGCGTCGTCGGCGCCCTTGACCTGCGGCGCGGCGGAGATCACGTCGAGCTCGGCGCCCCACGCGTGCGCGAAGTCCGCGGAGATCTCGAGGGCCTTGAGCCCCCACTTGGATTCGTCGGAGCCGACGGCGACCTTGGTGATGGTGTTGTTGAGGTGCATGAGGTTGCCGTCGTCGTCGGTGTAGGGCACGACGACGATCGGGCAGTACGCGTAGGCGGGCAACGAGGAGGACGTGGTGCCGAGCAGGCGTTCGGCCAGTCCGCCCTTGCCGCGGTTGCCTATGACGATGAGGTTGTAGTTGCGGCTCAGCTCCACGAAGACGGACGCCGGATCGCCGGTGACGATGAGCGTGGCCGCCTCGACGCCCTGCTCGTCCGCGATGGCCTTCGCCTTGGAGAGGATCTCCTGGGCGTCGGAATGGGCCGCGTTGTCGTCCCCCATGGCGGTGTAGGTGGCATCGAAGCTCACCGCGGCGTAGCTGGGCAGCGAGTAGGCGCAGACGATCTGCAGCGTGAGCCCCGCGTGCTTGGCGTAGTTGGCCGCCCACCATGCGGCCTTGTAGCTGGCGTTCGACCCGTCAACTCCGACGAGAATAGCCTTGTCATTGATCATGACGACCTCCTTGACAGTCACTGCGGCGGCGCGTAGGCGTCGTCGCTCCCCTGTGCCTTCCAAGGATACCCCGCACCGGGCGTTTGGTCCGGCAACCGACACGAAAGTTCGCGACCGGCATGTCCCGGGGGTGCCCGGATACGAGAACGGCGCCCTCCCCGCGGGAAGGGCGCCGTTCTTCATCTTCCGTCGAAGACTGCTGGCGGAATCGGTGCGGCCGTGGCGGCCGGCGGACTACTTGAGGATGCGGTAGTACTCGAAGGAGCTGCTGTACACCGGGGCGTAGCGCACGGTGTCGCCGGGCTTGGTGGCGTGGACCATCATGCCGTTGCCGGCGTAGATGCCGACGTGGCCGGGCTTCCACATGAGGTCGCCGGGCTGCGGGTTGCTCACGAGCGTGCCGTTGGCCTGCGCCCACGCACGCTGCTGGGCGTCGGTGCGCGGCAGGCTGATGCCGAACTGGGCGAACACGTACTGGGTGAAGCCGGAGCAGTCGAAGCCGGCCGTGGTGGTGCCGCCGTAGACGTACGGGATGCCCTGGAACTGGAGGGCGTAGGAGACGAGGCCGGAACCGTTGGAGCTGGTAGGCGCCTCGATGGCCTTGGCGGACGTGGACGCGGAGGTCGAAGAGGAGGACGAGGACAGGGACTGGCGGGAGGCGGAACGGCTCGCGGCGGCGGCCGCGGCGGCCTGACGCTCCTGCTCGGCCTTGGCTTCGGCGTCCTTCTCGGCCTGGGACTTGGTCTTCGGCACGTCGAGGGATTCGATGCCGCCCCAGTTGGAATCCTGCTCCACATCGGTGGAGGTGGCTTCCTTGAGCACGTCCTTGCGGGCGGCGGCGGTCTTCGGGAACGAGCGTTCGGAGGAAACGACGCTCGGCTGGTCCGCGGCGGTGGCCGCGGGCGCGACGGTGACCAGGGTGGCGACGCACGCGGCCCCGGCGAGAATCATGGATGCAGTCTTCGTAAAGGTATTCATCGGTTCACCACCGTACCATCCGCAGGTAACAGCCGCCAAACCCTGACGTTCTCCCTTAGGGGAATGACAGGCGACACGCCGTGATGTGCGGTTGTGACGGATTGTTCGGGAATGTGTGGATCAGTAGTGGATGTACTGGAAGTCGGAGACGTTCGTGAACGTGCGGGAGACGGTGCGCCCCTGCAGCGAGGAGCCGCATTCGGAGGTGGTGACGGAGCCGTCCGGGTTGATGCTCTCCACGATGGCCACGTGGCCGTACACGGCGCTGGCGCCTTCCTGCCCGGTGCGGAACACCATGATGTCGCCGACGTGGCGAGGCGTGTTGTCCACCCAGTAGCCGAGCGCCTTGGCGCTGGCGGCCCACTGGGCGCCGTTGCCGAAGTGCGAGCCGACGGGCAGGCCCAGCTGCTGGCGGCGCGTGTACGCCCACCAGGTGCACTGGGAGAACTCGTAGGCGAGACCGACGTCGCCCGTGGCGTGGTTCGGGTCGAATCCGGCGGGCAGCAGGTCGGCGTCCTGGTCCATGAGCTTGGCGACGTTCTCGTTGTTCGCCAGGGAACGGGACATGAGCTTGGAATCGAGTTCGGTGCTGTCGGCGCCGAGCGTCCAGGAACCGTTGTTCGTGGTCTGCTGGGTCTGGGAGTCGTCCACGGACGTGGCGGTACGGTCCGTCGTCGTATCCGCGGCGGTGGAGGATTCGGCGGCGGTGTCCTCGAGCGGGGTGCGCGCGTCGGAACGGGAGGCGGCGGCGACGTGCTGGATCTGCGTGGTGGTGGTCGGGTCGTCGGCGAGCGGCATGTCGACGTCGTCGGGGCTGGCGAAGGCCACGGCGGTGGCGGCGGTGCCGGCCAGCGCGGCGAGGGACGCGGATCCCATGATGAAATTGCGGCGTTCGGCGGCCTTGGCGGCCTCTCGGATGGAGCGGCGGGTCATCGGGGCGATCTCGTTGAGCTTCTGTGCGACGGCCGGCTCGAGACCGAGCACGGCGCCGCCACCCTCCACCATCTGCATGGTGCGGACGCTCCGGTAGGAATGCGAGCCGCGCGCGGCCGTGAACAGCCCCCCGGCCCCGTTCGATCCGTTGCGGCGAACGGTACCGTTGGTGGCTTTATGCGCAGCATGCCTCATACTTCGATACTCCTTGGGGGTTGGGACGACGCCTCTGCAGCCGGCGTCATTCGCCTTCACAATGCGATACCTTACATCCCCCTAGGGTCTTCGGCCAAATCACCCAGGGGTGTCGAACCGGTTCGACCCTCAGTGCGGCCCGGCATACGGCCACGCGCCGAGGTTCGGAATACGGCCGCGCACCCCGTCCATCCGCATGGGCGGCTAAGGTGTGTGGCCATGGCCAATTCTGTGAACATCCCCCAAGACATGCTGCCCGAGGACGGACGATTCGGCTCCGGCCCCAGCAAGATCCGCCCCGAGCAGGTCGCCGCGCTCGAGGCCGGTGCCCGCACGCTGCTCGGCACCTCGCACCGGCAGACGCCGGTCCGCCAGGTCGTCGGATCCATCCGCGAGGGACTGCGCGCCTTCTTCTCGCTGCCCGACGGCTATGAGGTCGCCTTGGGCAACGGCGGCGCCAGCTGCTTCTGGGAGATCGCCTGCGCCTCGCTGATCACCCGCCGCGCGGCGTTCGGTGCCTACGGCTCGTTCAGCGCCAAGTTCGCCGCCTCCGCGGCGAACGCCCCGTTCCTCGAGGACCCCGCGGTCTACGAGGGCGAGCCGGGCACATACCGGCTTCCCGAGTGGACGGAGGACGTCGACGCGTACTGCTGGGCGCACAACGAGACCTCCACCGGCGTGGCCGCCCCCGTGGACCGCGTGCCCGGCAGCGTGGAGCAGGGCGCGCTCACGCTGGTCGACGGCACGTCGGCCGCCGGCGCGCTGCCCGTCGACGTGAACCGGACCGACGCCTATTACTTCTCACCGCAGAAGGCGTTCGGCTCGGACGGCGGCCTGTGGGTGGCCATCCTCTCCCCCGCCGCCGTCGAACGCGCCGAACGCATCGAATCGAACGCGGGACTGCCCGGCGCGAGCCGCTGGGTGCCGCCGTTCCTCTCGCTGACGAAGGCGCTGTCCAACTCCCGCAAGAACCAGACGCTGAACACGCCGGCCGTGGCCACGCTCATCATGATGGAGAACCAGATCCGCTGGCTCAACGACAACGGCGGCATGGACTGGGCGACGGCCCGCTGCGCGAAGTCGGCGTCCCTGCTGTACTCGTGGGCGGAACGTTCGGAATACGCGCATCCGTTCGTCGCCGACGAGGCGGCGCGGTCCCGCGCCGTCGTCACCATCGACCTCGACGACGCGGTCAGCGCCACGGCCGTCGTCGCCGCACTGCGCGAGAACGGCATCGTGGACACCGCCGGATACCGCAAGCTGGGACGCAACCAGCTGCGCATCGGCGTGTTCCCCTCGGTGGAGCCCTCGGACGTGGTGGCGCTCACCAAGTGCATCGACTACGTTGTCGAGCATCTGTAGACGGACGCCATGACGGGTGCGGCGCGCCCGGACGGCATGCCGCACCATAATCGGACATACACAGAACCTACACGAATGGAGGATGCGATGCTGAGGATCGCCCCGATCATCGACCCGGCCGTGCGCCGCCCCGCCCCCAAACCGGTGCGCGTGGACCTGCGCACCGTGTTCCTCGCCGGCACCGCGCTCTGGAGCCTCGCCCTCATCGTCTGCCTCGTCCTCAACGCGCTGGACTTCCCGGTGGGCGAGGCGATCACCGTCTGCGGCGCCGGTGTGACCATCGGCGTGCTCATGCTCATCTGGGAGCATTTCGACCGCTGGGACTACCGCCGGCTCGGCCAGTAGCCGCGCCCGCCCGGACAGGACGGAATCAAAACGGGACCAGGACGGGGAACGCGCCGGAACGCACCTATCGGGCCAGTGGCAGGACGAGACTGAACGTGCTGCCCTGGCCGGGAGCGGACCACACCGTGACCGTGCCGTGGTGCGTCAGCGCCACATGCTTGACGATGGACAGGCCGAGCCCCACGCCGTCCGCGGTGCGCTCGCTCTGGTCCACGCCCCGGTAGAACCGCTCGAAGATGCGCGACTGCTCCGATTTCGCGATGCCCTTGCCCTGGTCGATGACGCGGATCACCGCATGCGTGCCCGTCTCGTCCAGACCGGACGACACGCTGACCACCGCGCCACGCGGCGAATAGGCGATGGCGTTCTCCACCAGCTTGGTCACGGCCGTGCGGATCTGCCCCCGGTCGCCGTTGATGACGAGTTTCCCGTCGCCCTCGACGCGCAATCCCACGCCCGCCCGCTCCGCCTGGGGCATGAGCGGCGCGGTCACGGCCTTCAGCTGCTCCATCACGTTCAGACGGTTCGCGGCGGACGGCGTGATCGGCTCCTGCGCCTTGATGAGCAGCAGCAGATCGGAGACCATATGGTTGAGATGGTTGCTGGCGGTACGCACCTCGCGCGCGTCGGCCCGGACCTGCTCCGGATCCGGACGCTCATGCTCCAGCCGGTCCGCCAGCCGCCCCAACGCCTTCGTCGGCTCCAGCAGCTGCTCGGACACGTTCACGATGAACGAATCGCGGATCTGCGCGAACCGGACGGTCTCGCTCACGTCGTCGAACAGGACCACGACGAACCGCTCGTTGACGCGTCCCACCGTCACCTTCAGCCAGTTCGGCCGCTTCACGCCCTTCGCCGACGTCCCCTCGCCGTCGTCGGACGCACGGGACGAGACGAACCGCTCGGGGGTCTGCGTCTCCAGGTCGAACCGGCGCCTGCCGCCGTGCTCGCGCACGGCGTGCACCGCCTCGAGCACCTTCGCGTCGACGATGCGGTCGTCCTCCATGATGCCGAAACGGTAGGCCTGCGGGTTCGCCCGCACCACCTCGTCGTCGGTGTCGACCACCAGGGACGCGCTCGAAAGGATGGAGAGCAGCGATTCGGCCGACGCGTCCAGGCCGTCGTCCACGTCGTCGTCCGCCTTGGAACGGCGCCAGCGCCGCAACCTCCCGCCCACGTGGTTGCCGAGCCATTCGACGAGGGACGCCCCTCCCAGCAGACGCTCCACCACCGGTTCGATGTGGTCGATGAGGAACAACGCCACGGCGAGGACAATGGCGACGCCGATCACGCCGAACACCGAGGAGACGATGAACGACGGCACAGGGGAATCAAGCATGGGCCCCATTCTCCCACAGCGGACATCGACATGACGGCGACATGCCGGGAACCTGAATGGAAGGTGAACGGCTCCGTGAACGCTCGACCAACTTCAGATGGCGATTTCGCTACGTTGTCGAAATTGTGAGGCGGGAATAATACACTGGTACAGGTTGCTGTAGGAGTTTCACGACCAGAAGATGAAAGGCTGAAATGACAATGCGCGTTATCTTTAACGAGGAGATGAAGGCCGTCGCCGACGACCTCGACCGCATGGTTCAGGGCGTGCGCAAGTCCATCCGTGGAGCGGGAGACGCCCTGCTCAAGCAGGATGTCGAAGCCGCTCAGAGCGTTATCGACGGTGATATCGAACTCGACGCCCTCGAGGAGAGCGTCATCGACCAGTGCGTCAAGCTGCTCGCCAAGCAGACCCCTGTCGCCACCGACCTGCGCATCGTCGTCTCCACGATGCGTCTGGCCACCACGTTCGAGCGTATGGGCGATCTCGCCAAGCACGTGGCGGAGACCTCCCGCCGCGCCTACCCCGCCTCCCCGCTGCCCGACGTGGCCAAGGAGACGTTCCAGCAGATGCAGGACTTCCTCGACAAGACGTCCGACGACCTGGTGAGCATGCTCGCCGACCGCGACGCCAAGACCGCCGAGCGCATCATCGCCGGCGACGACGAGCTGGACGCCCTGCACCACAAGACCTTCGAGCTGGCGCTCGACGAGAACAACGACATCACCCGCCAGCAGATCGTCGACGTGGTCCTGCTGGGCCGCTTCCTCGAGCGCCTCGGCGATCACGCCGTGTCCGCCGCGCGCCGCGTGGTGTTCATCGTCTCCGGTTTCGACCCGTCCAAGGAGCCGAGCCGCGACGAGGACGGCGCCATCGAGTGAACCGTCCACGAGCGGCCGGGCTTTCCGGCAGCTCGTGACGAACCGGACATTCCGGCATAACCGAAGACTTCTCCCCGAGGGGAGACCCGAAACGACGCAACGGCCCTGCACGGGTCTTGCGTCGTTTTGTTTGTATGGAATCATTGCGCATACATCTTGCAACACTTTAAAGAACAGCGACGGGCTCGGCATGGCATAATAGTCGTAATCGGCATTGACGCCGAGTCTTCGACAGCGAGGTTGACATATGAACACCTTTCGCCATCATATGACCCGCGCAGCCGTTGTTAATCCACTTTCTTCCACCCCCAACGGTTCGTTGATGAATCATGGAAGAAATAGAAGCGCCATCGGATCACCGACATCATATGACGTCACCTACGTGAAAAGCTGCTACTGATGAACACGAACCATGTCATAAAACGCGTGATGCTACGCACCGTGCCACTGATCATGCTCTGTGGAGCGCTACTCGCAACTGGGTATCTCATGTCTTCGCACCACGAGCCCACGTCACACGTCATACAGGCGGATTACCCGCAATACGCCACCCTGTCGGAATCCGTACAGGCGGCTGACGTCATCATAGTCGGAACCGTTCTTGAGTCCAGGGAGGAATTGTCATATCCGCACATCGACACGACCAATGGCGATGCCGCAACGAATCCGCAATATGGCCTTGCACGCCAGGCAATCAACAAGGACGCTCTGGCGGTACCGGTCACCGTGACCGATGTGAGGGTACTCGAGGTACTCAAAGGAGCCGTCACACCGAACGAGGTCATCGCAATCACACAAGTAGGCGGACACATCGACGGGCAAGAAGTGCGCGAGGAACACACGGTACTGCTCAATGAGACGGACCACAACGAATTCCTATTGCTGCTGCATACCTATAACGATGAAAGCTACGACGCGATCAATCCACAGGACGGCGTGCTGGCCGTTGATGACCATGGAACCGTAAGCCGTCTATCATCCGTCCCGATCCAAGGCGCATCAATCGGTTTGACGCTGGACGACTACCGTAAGGAAGTTCAGAAGGCCGCATCCTGACACGATAATCAAGACCGTCGATTGGTTCGGCGGAGTGCCGATCCCCTCAGCACAACCAGCACGATTGTAATGACACGGGCATCGCATATATGACGACAGGGGCATCCCGAATGCATTCGGGATGCCCCTGTCGTCATATCGATCCGCCGAATCCGCTACATCGGACCGACAATCCGATCGGACCGGCGGACCGGAAGGCTCACTTCTGGCCCTGGGCGGCGACGGCGGCGGCACCGGCGGCGGCGGCCTCCGGATCCAGGTACTCGCCACGCGGCTTGATCGGCTTGAAGTCCTCGTCCAGCTCGTAGAGCAGCGGGATGGCGGTCGGGATGTTGACCTTGGCGATCTCCTCCTCGGACAGGTTGTCGAGCATCTTGACGATGGCACGCAGCGAGTTGCCGTGGGCGGCGATCAGGACGGTCTTGCCGGCCTTGAGCTCGGGCTCGATGGCGGACTTGAAGTACGGCTCGACGCGCTTGACGACGTCGGCCAGGCACTCGGCCTCCGGCACCGGGTCGCCGGTGTAGCGCGGGTCGTGGTTCTGCGCGTACTCGTCGTTCGGATCGATCTCCGGCGGCGGAGTGGCGTAGGAGCGGCGCCACAGCATGAACTTCTCGTCGCCGTACTCCTGACGGATCTCCGTCTTGTTCTTGCCCTGCAGGGCGCCGTAGTGGCGCTCGTTGAGACGCCAGTTGCGCTCGACCGGGATCCACAGGCGGTCCGCGGCGTCCAGCGCGATGTTGGCGGTGTTGATGGCGCGGCGCAGCAGGGAGGTGAACACGATGTCCGGAAGGACGTTCTTCTCCTTGAGCAGCTCGCCGCCGCGCTTGGCTTCGGCTTCACCCTGCTCGGTCAGCGGGACGTCGACCCAGCCGGTGAACTGATTGGTTTTGTTCCATGCGCTCTGTCCGTGACGGAGCAGTACTAGTTTGTAAGACATACGGCCAGTCTACCGCCCCGGTATGCCGGACACGAGTAGCCGTTCCATGTTTTTTCGCCGACGTTCGGGCGATGTTCACCCGTCGGCGCCCGTCCGTCGGCGCCGGACCTCCCGGGCATCCGCCGGATTCACGCCCCCATCAGGTAGGCGCATCCGAAGACCAGCGCCACCGCGGGCGAAAGCAGCCCGGCCATCGGCAGCGCCCTGCGGTACGCGCCACCGCGCAGCGCGCGCACCGCGGCCACACACAGCGCGATGGCCGCGCACAGCATCGCCGTCCCCGCGAAGGCCGCGGTCACATCCCACCACGGCATGCCGGCGCACGCCACGTGCCCGGTCGTGTCGGACGCGCCGTCGAAGACGGTGCCGCAACGCGGGTCCGCCGCGAGCCGCGCGACCCGGATGAGCGGCGCGTAGGAGACGTACGACATCGCCGCCATCGCCGTGGGGACGATCAACGCCGCTTCGGCGGCCACGAGACCGCGGCCGCGGCCCAACCGCACCATCCACGTGCGTTTGCCGTGGAGCGCGTCGTCGTCGACGTCGCGCAGATTGTTGACGCACAGCACGCCGACGGCGACGAAACCGAGCGCGACGGCGGTCCAGACGACGAGGAACGGCACCTCGTCGGACAAAGCGTACGACGTGCCGCACGTGGCCACGAGGCCGAAGAACACGAACACGGCGAGCTCGCCGAACCCGTGGTAGCCGTACGGATGGCGACCACCCACATAGCACCAGCCGGCCACGATGCAGACGAAGCCGAGCGCGATGAACCACCAATGCCCGGTGAGGACGGTCACGGCGAGCCCGCACACGCAGGCGAGCGCCGCGCTGACGCCGGCGGCGAGCAGCACGCGCTTCGGCGAGACCAGACCGGAGGCGGTGAGACGCCGCGGCTTGCCGCTGACCGCCTCGTCGCCGCCGCGCGTCTCGTCCGCGCCGCGGATGCCGTCGGAGTAGTCGTTGGCGAGGTTGGCGGCGATCTGGAGGAACAGGGCGACGCCCACGCACAGCAGCGTCACCGCGGCGTACCAGCCGGGCGAGGTGAGGCACCGGCCGTAGTCGCCGTACGGGTATGGGGGTCTGCCGCCGACCACCGGACACGGCCGGTGCAGGTACGAGCCGCCCCAGACGCCTTCGAACACGGTGCTCCACATCGCCATCGAGGCCGCGACGACCGGCGAGACCGCGAGCGGCAGCGTCTTCGGCCGGATCGCGCCCAGCCATGCCTTCCACATTCCGTTACCCATGGCCGCCAGTCTAGACGCCCGTGCCGTCCGTCCGCCCTCATCCGGAAGGCGGAACGCGGCGACGCCGCGGCCCGTCCGAACCTGCCGTCCGGACCTACCGTCCGGATTCGTAGCGTTCCAGCATGCGCCGCGTCGCGACGATGGCCTCCAGGTCGTCGTCGCTCAGCCATGCGTGCACCCGTTCCGTCCTCACGCGCAGCGCGAAGTGGCCGTCGTCGTCGAGGGCGGCGTCGCAGGCGCGCACGTAGTCCTCGATGGTCGGACGCGGCGCGACGGTGTCCGCGACGTCCGGCATGCCCGCCGCCCGTCGCAGGGCGTCCGTCTCGAGATACGTGCTGCCGTCGCTAGGTACACGCAGCAGCACCAGCCCGTCGACGCCCGTCATGGCGCCCGGTGTGAAGACGTCGTCGCGGAACGAGTCGGTCTCGGCGTGGTCGGGGTCGCCGTCCTCGTCGGCGGTGGAGTGCGGCCGTCGTCCCAGGATGCGCAGACGCACATCCTCCAGATAGGGCCGACGGTCGCCGCCCGAGGAGGAGCTGTCCGCACCCAGATGGACGACGGTCCCGTGCGCGTGGGACATCACGATCCGGTCCTTGAGCAGGTCGCGTTCGATCACGTCCTCGCGCGGCGGGTACGTCCGGCGCGCGTCGTCGCCCGAGGCGGCGGCCGATGCGCCGACGACGTCGGTGCCTCCCGCCGCCAGCCGGTGGACCAGACGGCGCATGTCCTGCTGCCGCCGTTCGAACGGCGTGATTTCCTGGGGGCTCGTCTCGCGGGCGAAGCGGTGGTATACGCCGTCCGCCTCGATCGCCATCACGATGCGCCCGTCGAGACGGGCGAGCACCACGTCGAATTCCGTGTTGGACGGGTCCTTGAAATGGTGGAAGCCTTCGTCGACGTCGGCGAGCGCGGTGCCGTCCGGCAGCAGCACGTCAGGCCATTTGACGGTGTGCAGCAGGACCAGTCTGTTGTGCTCGGCGATGCGGGCCGCCGCGGCCAGCACGATGTTCTCCGGCGCGTATTGCGTGGACCGTTGCCGGTCCCGGCGCTCCAGCGATCGGACGACCGCGCGGTCGCGTTCCTGCACGGCGGGGCGGATGTCGAAGATCGACCGTACGCGGGAGCGGATGACGCCGAAGTCCGGCTCGAGGTTCCGTCCGGCGGCGTCCACCGGCGCGTTGGCGGCGATGTAGTCGGCGAGCTTGCGGATGAACATCTGCTGGTTGCGCCGGTCGTGGCTGCGTTCGTCGGCCGGCGCGTTCGCCGGCACCTCGCCTCCGGTGAGCCGTCGTTGCAGCTCCCGTGACATCAGCGTGGTGGAGGCGATGACGCGCAGCTCCCGTTTGGCGCGGGAGACGGCCACGTTGATGAGGTGCCGGCCCTGCGACCATGGCCATTCCCAGTTGCCGTCCTCCACCGGCAGGAGGTAGACGATGTCGAAGCCCTGTCCCTGCGATTTGTGGATGGTGAGGGCCTGCGCCCGTTCCGTTCCGTCGCGCGTGGGACTGCCTCCGCCGGCGGGGGCGTCGCCGTCGCCGTCATTGTCCTTGGTGCCGTCCAAGCGTTCGGTCGCGATGTCCTTGCCGTCGACGATGCCTTGGAGTTCGCGTCGCAGCAGTCGTTCGAGCCATTCCTGCTGCCCGCGGAACGGCGTGAGCAGGCAGACCGACAAGGGCCTGCCCGCGTCGGCGCCCTCCTTGAGCCGGCGTTTGAGGTAGGGCAGTTCCTCCATGCGGAAGACGGTCAGCTGTTTGTCGTTGACCGAGCTGGACCGGCGGCCACCTCCCGAGCCTTTGCCGTCCTTGCCGTCCTTGCCGCCGGCGCTTCCGAGCCAGGAGCCTTCGCGGTAGTCGCCGTCGTACCAGCGCAGGGCGAGCGGGAAGGCGGGGTCGCCTTCCCTCCGTGGTTTGGCCGGTTTGAGCACGCCCCGGTAGACGTATTGGTTGCAGAATTCGATGATGGCGGCGGGGCACCGGTAGTGTTCGGTCAGCGTGGTCGTGACGTCGGTGTCGATGTCGGCGACGGCCGTGCGGGCATTCCCCGCCGTGCCGTCCGTGGCGGTTCTCGACTCCAGTTCGGCCTTCCTGCGCACGAAGACGGGGTCGAACACCCGGTAGCAGGCCGTCAGGAAGCTGCTTTCCGGGTCGGTCAGGTCGTATGGGGACGTGATCGCGTCGGCGTCGCCTTCGCCCGCCGGCCGGCATACGCGGTGGTGTTCGGCGAGCTCGGTCAGCGTGCCGGCGTACGCGTCGTTCACCACGGGCGGCAGTTGTTCCTCGTCGCCGACGATGACCACGCGTCTGGCGCAGCTGAGCGCCACGATGCCCTGGATCACGTTCGTCTGCGACGCCTCGTCAATGATGAGCAGGTCGTACTTTCGTTCCGCGCCATCGGCGAAGCATTTCTTCAGCGAGTGGATGGTGCTGGTGACGATGGGATACTTTCGGGTGAAGTCGTCGAAGGTGATCTTCGTCTCCGCCCCGGCGATGTACGGTTTGCCCGACTTGGGGAAGTACCGGGCCGTGACGTGTCCGTCCCCGTCCTTCTCCACGCGGGGTTCCGGCTTGCCGAAGACGGGTTCGTCGGTTTCCGCGCCGATGGGGCGCCACGCCCGCCGCACCTGCGTGCTGCCCAACGCGGCGAGCATGGTGGCGGTCACCGCGGCGAGGTCCGTCTCGTCGGGGCCCACGCCGGCGACGGGCGCGCCGGCGCGCCGCATGTACGCCCGGTAGGCTTCCGTCGCCTTGTCCACCACGTTGCGCACGGCGGAGTTGTTGGAGGAGACGACCGCCACGGTCTCCCCTCGTTCGACGGCCAGCGCGATGATGTGCATGATCACTTCGGTCTTGCCGGTTCCCGGAGGCCCTTTGATGATCGACACCTTGTTGTGGAGCGCCTTGTGCAGCGCCTCCCGCTGTTTGCGGTTGAGCCCGTTCGTATCCTGCGGGAAACGGCTGTCCAGTATGGCGTCCTCGCGGCGCGCGTCCGCACGGTAGGTTCCGACGGCGGGCGCGTCATCCAATCGTCCCATGCCGAGGAACGCGACGAGGGGGTCGTCGGTGGATCCGCCCGCGGCGGTCGCCGTCCCGCCGGGACGATGGCCGAGGGCCTTCGCAAGGTCCTGCTCCAGGTAGTCGGTGAAATACCAGGCGAGCGAATAGGAGGACTGCCAGTTCGGGTCTCGGATGCCGGTCGGCGGCTCGAGGTCCTCCGCCTTCCGGCCGGGCTTGGGGCCGAAGCCCAGCACGCATGCCGCGTCGATGAGATAGTCGATGAGTCCGCGTGCGGTGGGCGTTCCGGCGACCAGCCGGGGAAGGGGCCCGTCGCAGGTGTCCCCCACGTCGATATCGGCCATATCCTTGCCCCCTTGCATATCTTCGTCGGGCCGCGGCTCTGCGGCGCCGCGCCGCATATCCCCCCGTTATAGCATGCCGGCACACGGCGATCCAACGGCGCGGGCCGTCGCACCGACGGTCGCCGCGGCGGCGGCCAAAGCGGCACGCCCGCCGAATGCAGACGGCTCCCCTTCCCATGCATGGGAGGGGGAGCCGAACAGCGTGGACGGAACCCCTCAGGGAACCATCCGTATGTCAGTACGTCCGTACGTCAGGCGACGAGCGGCTTGACGAGCGGGAACGTGATGGTCTCGCGGATCGTCGCGCCGGTCAGGGCGATGAGCAGGCGGTCGATGCCCATGCCGGTGCCGCCGGCCGGCGGCATGCCCACGCCGAGGGCCTCGAGGAAGTCCTCGTCGATGTCGCACGCCTCCTCGTCGCCGGCGAGCGCGTCCTTGGCCTGCGCCACGAAGCGTTCGCGCTGGACGATCGGGTCGTTGAGCTCGGAGTAGCCGGTGGCGAGCTCGAAGCCGCGCACGTAGAGGTCCCACTTCTCCACCACGCCGGGCTTGGAGCGGTGGCCCTTGACGAGCGGGGAGGTTTCGACCGGGAAGTCGCGCACGAAGGTGGGCTCGTAGAGCTTGTCCTCGTAGAAGTGCTCCCACAGGTGCTCGACGAGCTTGCCGTGGTTCTCGACCTCGTCGCGTTCCACGCCGAGCTTGTCGGCGATGGCGGCGAGATGTTCGACGGAGGTGCCGGGGTTGTCCGGGCCGCCGTTGGGGATGATCTCCTCGCCGAGCGCCTCGGACAGGGAGTCGTACATGCTCATGCTCTTCCATTCGTCGCCGCCGAAGTCGTATTCGGTGCCGTCGAGCAGGGTGACGGTGGTGGAGCCGAACACGTCCTTCGCGGTGGTCTGCACGAGCTCCTTGACAAGCTGGCCGATGGTGTCGTACGTGCCGTACGCCTGGTACGCCTCGAGCATGGTGAATTCGGGCGCGTGGGTGGCGTCGACGCCTTCGTTGCGGAAGTCGCGGTTGATTTCGAACACGCGGTCGATGCCGCCGACGAGGCAGCGCTTGAGGAACAGTTCCGGCGCGATGCGCAGGTAGAGGTCCAGGTCGAACGCGTTCATGTGCGTGGTGAACGGGCGGGCCGCGGCGCCGCCGTGCACGGTCTGCAGCATCGGGGTCTCGACCTCGAGGAAGCCGTGGCGTTCGAAGGTGTGGCGCAGCGAGGAGACCGCCTTGGAGCGGTTGCGCACCATGTTGCGGATCTTGTCGTCGGCGATCATGCCGATGTACGGCTTGCGGGTGCGGGTGTCCTCGTTGAGCTCCTTGTGCAGGGCCGGCAGCGGCTGGAGCGCCTTGGAGGCGATGGCCCAGTCGGTGGCGAAGACGGACAGTTCGCCGGTCTTGGAGGCGATGACGCGGCCGCGCAGGAACAGGTGGTCGCCGAGGTCGACGAGCTGCTTGAAGCGCTTGAGGGAGTCGGCGCCGATCTCCTTCTTGGAGATCATGCCCTGGATCTTGGTGCCGTCGCCCGCGGCGAGCTGCACGAAGTTGAGGCCGCCGGCGTTGCGGATGAACAGCACGCGGCCGGCGATGCCGACCATGTCCTCGGTCTCCTGGCCGGGTTCGAGCTTGCCGTCATACCTGGCGCGCACGTCTTCGATGGTGTCGGTCACGTCGAGGTGGACCGGGTAGGGGTTGGCACCCTCCTCGAGCATCATGGCGCGCTTGGCCACGCGCATCTGCACCTGCTCGGGGTGGGCCAGCGGGCCGAACTCCTTGTTGGACGGGTCCACGGCGTCGTCCAGGGAGGCGCCCTCCCTGATCTTCTCGCGGATGGCCGCATCCTGCCTCAGCAGCATCTCGGCGCGTTCCACGGTGGTCATCTGGGGAACGGCGTTCTCTTCCCCGTTCGCTTGGGATTCTTGGGTTTCACACATAGCCCCACAGTGTAGCGAGGAGACGATACAGGCTCGGGGCCGCCGCCGCATGCGCCGCAGAATCAGGGAAATCCGCGGTTTTCCGGCGCGACACGCCGAGGTTTGCTTCGCGAACCGAAGCATGTAATATATCCCCCGTTGCCAAACGGGCTGTAGCGCAGCTTGGTAGCGCGCTTCGTTCGGGACGAAGAGGCCGCGGGTTCAAATCCCGCCAGCCCGACAACCGAGGGAACCGCTGAGAAATCAGCGGTTCCCTTTTTTCATATCCGGAAGGGACCCCATGAAGAAGAGCATGCTCAGCCTGCTGGCGCTGGCCGCCGGCGCGTTCATCCTCGGCGCGGCCGAATTCGTGATGATGGGCATCCTGCCCCAGGCGGCGGCCGCCACCGGCGTGGACATCCCAACGGCCGGCAACTACATCTCCGCATACGCCATCGGCGTGTGCGTGGGCACGCTGATCCTCGTGTTCGGCAGGAAGGTGCCGCCGAAGAACCTCATCATCCTGTTCATGGCCATCGCGCTCGTCGGCAACCTGCTGAGCGCGTTCAGCGTGAACGGGGTGATGCTCGTCGCGGCGCGCTTCATCTCCGGTCTGCCGCACGGCGCGTTCTTCGGCACGGCCACGCTCATCGCGAAGACGCTGGCTGAACCCGGCAAGGAGGCGCAGTCCGTCTCCGTGATGGTGACCGGGCAGACGGTGGCGAACATGCTGGGCGTGCCGGCGGGCACGCTGATGGCCGAGTTCCTGTCCTGGCGTCTGGCGTTCGGCATCCTCGCCGCATGGGCCGGGATGACGATCCTGCTCACCCTCGCGTGGATCCCGTTCGTGCCGCCGGTGAAGGACACGGGCATCCTCGGCCAGTTCCGCTTCCTGCGCCGCCGCGGCCCGTGGGTGATCCTCGCGGCCGTGTTCACCGGCAACGCGGGCGTGTTCTGCTGGTGGAGCTACGTCTCCCCCTGGCTGCAGAAGACCGGCGGATGGCCGTCCGCGCTGGTGCCGTTCCTCATGATGCTCGCCGGATTCGGCATGGTGGTGGGCGGCATCATCGGCGGCCGCATCACGGACAACTGGCGTCATGCGGGCACGGCGGCGCTCGGACAGTTCATCTCGCTGCTCGGTCTCGCGATGGTGCTGCTCGTCCCCGGCAACCGTGTGACCACCGCGATCCTCACGTTCTGGATTGCGTTCGGCCTGTTCTTCATCTCCGCGCCGCAGCAGCTGCTCATGACGGAGGCCGGTCAGGGCGGCGGCGAGCTCATCGCCGGCGCCGCCGTGCAGGTGGCGTTCAACTTCGGCAACGCGGTCGGCTCGGTGGTCGGCGGCGCGATGCTCACCACGTTCGCGATGGACTACCGGTTCACCGGTCTGGGCGGCCTGCCGCTGGCGCTGCTGTCCGCGGGGCTGCTGGTCTTCTATTCGTGGCGCTGCGAGGGCGACACCGAGGCGATCCACCGCATGCGCGAGATCGACGTGGAGTGACGGACGGCGTGGGCCGGGGCAATCGCCCCGGCCCACGCCGCATAATCGCCTCTCACTGTGCAATCGCCCACAGACGGAGTAAGTTCACCCTGCGTTCTTCCCGATTGCGCCTGTATTCCATGTTGCGGCCGTAGCGTGGGAGCAGTCCGACGGCCCATGTCCGAAACCGACGAATCCGGGCCACGGACCGCAACGAAGGGAATACACAGTGAAGAGGAACATGCATGTCGCGGCGAGACTGATCGCCGCGGTGGCCGCCGTCGCGACGCTGTCGAGCGTCGCCGTGGCGACCGCCTCCGCGAACGAGCCCGCCTCGCCCGCGGCCTCCGCCACCGGCGTCAGCGCCGGCGGCGCCACCGGAAAGTTCGACGCCACGAAGTACGCGGCCACCAGCGAAGGCCGCTACGACGCCGCGGCCGCCGGGAACGACGTCTCCGGCTATGCTGCCGGCCCCACGGCGCGCGCCGCCAAGCCGAACCTGGTCCAGCTGCTCGGCGAATACGACTCCTATTGGCGGCCAGCCACCGAAACCGACGGCGGCAAGGTGCTCAACAAGACCGTGCTCGACCATGACGACGAATTCGTCCAGCAGATCAACAACGCCGCGGCGGAAGGCGGCGACGGCAAGACCGCCACCGCGCAGCAGCAGCGCGCCCTCGTCGACGCTGACCTGAACGCCGCCGAGACCCTGCCGGACTCCCTGGGCCCGGTGCTCGGCAAGTACTTCTCCGACGGCCTGGCCGACGGCAGCCTGAACAAGGTGTCCGACATCTTCAAGTACGACACCATCTCCACCTCCGCCGCCAAGACGCACTTCCAGCATCCGCGTCCGTTCGAGGACCGCACCGACGGCGGCAGGAACGACATCACCGACATCTCCGCCGGCATCAAGCGCGTGCCCGACTGGACCGACGCGCAGGGCAACACGCACTCCGCCGAATACGACGGCCTCGCCGGATCCGGCTCGTTCCCGTCCGGCCACACCACCGGCGCCTACTCGTGGGGCATCGCGCTGGCCGGCTTGTTCCCGCAGCTCGCGCCCGAGATCCTCGCCCGCACCTCCGAGGCGGGCAACAACCGCATCGTGCTCGGCGTCCACTACCCGCTCGACATCATGGGCGGCCGCATCGACGGCGAAGCCCAGAACGGCTACTACTGGAGCACCTACTACGACCAGTACGTGAAGCCGGCCTCCGACCAGCTGCAGGCGTACCTCGCCGCCAAGTGCGTGGCGGACGGCCACGCCGCCAAGCAGGCCTCCGACTACGCGACCGTCACCGCATGCGTGAACAACCTCGGCGCGAACGCGTCCAACGGCTACACGAACGGCTTCGTCGACGCGGTAAGCAAGCAGACGGTCACCGACCGCAAGTCCGCCATCGCCGTGTACACGAACCGCCTGACCTACGGATTCCCCAAGACCACCGCCGGCACTACGTTCACCGCGCCGGAAGGCTCCGCCGACCTGCTGAAGATCGCCTACCCGAAGCTGCACCGCGACCAGCGCGAGGCTATCCTCGCGAAGACCGCGATCGACGGCGGCTACCCGCTCGACTCCACGTCCGCGGGCTGGCAGCGCATCAACCTGGCCGCCGCACTGAGCGCCACGGTCACGCTGAACGAGAACGGCGACGTCGTCAAGGTCGAGCCGGGCGCGAGCGCGCCGAGCGTGATCGGCGAACAGTACGCCGACAATGGCGGACACCCGGACTCCGACGGCAACGGCTCCACCACCCCGGACCAGCCGGGCAAGGACGCCAAGCAGGTGACCGTGTTCGACATCACCGACTTCCACGGCCACATCGAGACCGGCCAGTGGGTCGAGGCCGCGTACAAGAAGCTCGCCGTCGACCACAACCCGGGCAACAGCGTGTTCGTCTCCAGCGGCGACCTCGTGGGCGCCTCCCCGTTCGAATCCGCCTACTTCCAGGACAAGCCGACACTTGAGATGGCGAAGGCCTGGGGCCTGAGCGTGAGCGCGCTGGGCAACCACGAGCTCGACAAGGGCACGGGCGACTTCAACGACCGCATCGCCGACCCGCAGTACGGCATCGACTGGGTGGCCGCGAACATCTCCGGCGGCAAGCTCACCTCCGAACGGCTCAAGCCGTACACGATCAAGACGATCAACGGCAAGAAGGTCGCGTTCGTCGGCGCCATCACCGCCGACCTCAAGAACGTGGTCTCCCCCAGCGTCATGCAGGGCGTCACCGTGACCGACCCGGTCCAGGCCGTCAACAAGGTGGCCGACCAGCTCTCCGACGGCGATCCGTCGAACGGCGAGGCGGACGCGGTCGTGGCCCTCATCCACGAGGACGCCGACACGATCCGCGACGACGGCGCCGGACTCGACGCCAACGTCGACCTCGTCTACGGCGGCCACAGCCACCGCAACAAGTACGGTTCCACCACGAAGTCCGGCGCGCCGATCATCGAGGCCGGCAGCTACGGCCGGGACGCGGCCGCGCAGGACCTCTTCATCGACGGCACCGGCAAGGACGCGAAGGTCACCGTGCGCAACGCCTCCCAGTACGACGTCACGTTCGTGACGAACAAGGACGGCACCGCGCCGTCCAAGGGCTTCGAAGGCGATCCGAACGGCCCGGCCGCGAAGGTCTACAAGCAGGCCCAGGCGGATTCCGCCGAAGCCGGTGACAAGGTCGTCGGCACCATCGACAAGTCCGCGGACTTCGCGAAGGGCGACTGGTCGGCCGAAACCCAGCTCGGCACGCTCAACGCGGACGCCGCGCTCGAATCCGCGAGGAACACGGAGGTCGGCAGGAACGCCACCATCGGCTTCATCAACCCGGGCGGCCTGCGCACCGACAACCTCGACCCCGACGGGAACAAGCAGATCACCGTCAAGGAAGCGTACGGCATGCTGCCGTTCGGCAACGACAACAGCGTGGTCGACCTCACCGGCAAGCAGCTCAAGACGGTGCTCGCCCAGCAGTGGCAGGAGAAGGACGGCAAGTCCAACGTGGTGCGTCTCGGCATCTCGTCGAACGTGACGTTCACCTACACGCTGACGCCCGACGCGAACACCAAGGTGCCGGTCGCCACCGTCACCGACGTGTACGTCGACGGCAAGCAGATCAAGGACGACGACACGGTCACCGTGGCCGCCAACTCGTTCCTGCTCTCCGGCGGCGACGGATTCACCGGGTTCACCGCGCAGGGCGCGCCGCGCCTGACCGGCACGGTGGACGTGCAGGGTCTCATCGACTACCTCGGCAGGCACAAGGACGTCAAGGGCGACGAATCGCCCGCCGGCGTCCAGCTCAAGTCCTCGTCCGTGGAGAACGGCAAGGTGACGCTCACGTTCGGCCTGCCGGTGTACGCGAACGGCCCGAAGCCGCTCGCCTTGGGCCTGTACGTCAACGGCGTGGACTTCGGCGTCAACGACCTCGGCTCCGCCAAGCCCTCCGAGTTCACCGTCACCAGGACGCTGACCGCGGACGAGCTGGCGAAGTTCGGTTCCGCCATCACCTCCGTCTACCCGCAGATGCTCTACACGCAGGCGGAGATCGACGCCGCCAAGCAGGCGCGCGCCAACGGCGGACAGCCCGGCCAGCCCAGCCAGCCGGGTCAGCCCAGCCAGCCGGGTCAGGGCGGCGAGTCGCAGAACCCGACGCCCGGCAAGGGCGACGGCGGCACGACCACCGGCAAGGGCAAGGCCAACGGCAGGACCGCCGGACTCTCCCGCACCGGCGCATCCGTGGCGGGCATCGTCGCGGTCGTCGTGCTGCTGGCCGCGGCCGGCGGCGCGACCGTCGCCGTGCGTCGTCGTCGGCACTGACAGCGACCGGCCGGGACCTTCCGCAAGGCCCGGACCACAGTCCATCGAGAGCCCCGCTTCGGCGGGGCTCTCCCCGTCTTCGGGCCCGTCCGTGCGGCAACGTCCGTAAAGCGCGCCCCTCGGCGGCCGCCGATGTAACGACACTCACAGCGTGCGCGCGCGACACGCACAGTACGCTGGAGACCGGTATACACGTAGTCGCGATGGAGGGGACGGACGATATGACCGGGAACGTGGCCGCAGGCGCGGACGCCGATGCGTCGCAGGAGACGTCGAAGGACTCGATGCTCGAGGTGGCGTTGGAACGGATGGCGGCGAAGCACGCGCACGACTTCGACAAGCCCGCCGGGACCGTCGCGTCCGTCACAACCGGAACGTCCACGGCAACCGGAACGCCCGCCGACGCTTCCACCTCCGCCTCCGCCTCCGCCTCCCCCGCCCGCACGTTCGACGTGAACGGATTCCTCAAGGGGCTCGACGCGATCTTCGAGGCGCACGACGCCGCCGGGAAGGCCGGCCCGTACCTCGAGCAGGCGGCCGTGGACGCGGAGAACGCGGGCGACGACGCCGGCCTGCTCACCGTGCTCAACGAGACGATGGGCTTCTACCGTTCGCAGGGCCGCCACGAGGAGAACCAGTGGATCGTGCAGCGGGCCATCGAACTGGCCCTGCGCATGGGGCTCGAGGGCTCCGAGGCGTGGACCACCACGCTCATCAACTGCGCCACCGCGATGCGCGCGGCGAAACGCTACGACCAGTCGGAAGACCTGTACGCGCAGGCGCTGGCATGCGCCGAGCGCAACTACGACCCCACGGACCGTCGTCTCGCGGCGCTGCACAACAACCTGTCGATGCTGTACAGCGAGACGGACCGTCCCGGCAAGGCGGAGGCGGAGCTGCGGGAGGCGCTGCGCATCATCGAGGCTTCGAGCGTGGACCCGGACGCGGACATCGATGTGGCGTCCTCGCACACGAATCTGGCGCTGGTGCTCCTCGGCGAGGGCAAGCTTCAGGAGGCGCACCGGCATGCGGCGAAGGCGTTGGAGATCTATGCGAACGGGCATCTGGAGCATTCGGCGCATTTCGCGTCCGCGTTGGCCGGGTTCGCGCAGGTGCTGTACGCGGAGGGCCGCTTCGGCGAGGCGGCGGACCGGTATCGCCGGGCGCTTGCGGTGATCGCCGAGTGCTATGGCACGGACACGGACTACTACCGCATCACCGAGGCGAATCTCAGGGAGGCGGAGGCGAAGGCCGGTTCCGCCGCGTCGGCGTCTACGTCTGGTCCGACGGTGTCCGCGAGCGCGGACGCCGATGCGGACGGTACGTCCGATGAGGCACCCGCCGCGTCGTCCACCCCGTCCGATGCGTCCGCCGG
>NZ_JAHBBF010000020.1 GCF_019331725.1 Bifidobacterium saguinibicoloris | reverse complement strand
CGCCCTCATGCAATAAGACCACAACAACCAACGACAGGACCGGCCAACGCTGAAACGGCCTAAAACCAGCCGCTCATCTGGACCAAAAGAAACGCCGAAACGGCCTACCACAACTTGACAAAACACAGCGCGCGATCGGCGGCAGACCGTTCCACAAGTCGGCCACGTCGTGCTCCCGCTCACGGATGCCTTCGACGATGACGGCAAGCTCGCGGAAGTTCACGACGAATGGCTCGTTTCCGCGCAATACGACTCCGGAACGGAACGTGCTCCACCCTTCGAGCCGTTGCCGGTATTCATGTTCGGCGATGATGTCGGGCCGTTCGCCCGACCGGCTCATGTGCACGGTCTGCCGGATGGTCTTGTACTCCATGTCCTATTGTTCCTTTTCGTGTGAAAGAACCGTTATGCGCATGACATTAAAGGTTCTATTGTCCCGAAACGCCGATTTGGAACAATAGACATCATTGGGAATACGCAATCAAAGGGTCCTATCGTTCTGGCGGGACAATAGAAGGCGTACTACGCCACAGTGCCATGCCTGCCACGACCCTAAGCGATGCGACCTGCCCGTCGTTCCCGTCTCGTTACGTGGGCCGGCTAGGCTGATGGCTTATGAAAGTCGTATTGCAACGCGTGTCGGAAGCGTCGGTGGACGTCGTCAACGAGCTCGGGGGAGTGGACCCCACATTCGAGCCGCAGCAGATCGGGCCGGGATTCATGCTGCTGGTCGGGGTGTCCGACGAGGACGGCGACAAGGAGATCGCATGGCTGGCGCATAAGATCCTCAACCTGCGTGTCTTCGAGGACGACCATGGCAAGATGAACCGCTCCATCCAGGACATCGGCGGTGAGATCCTCTCCATCTCGCAGTTCACCCTGTTCGCCGACGTGCGCAAGGGCAACCGTCCCAGCTTCATCAAGGCCGGCAAACCGGAGCATGCGGACGTCATGTGGATCAGATTCAACGAGGCCCTGCGTTCCGGCGGTGTGCCCGTCAGGGAGGGCAGATTCGGCGCGCACATGCGCGTCGGTCTCGTCAACGATGGACCCGTCACCATCGTGCTGGACACGGACGATCTGCACTGACGGCTCCGTCGGCGCGGCCGACTGTCTGACCGGCCACGACATATGGAACGGCGAACGGCCGGTGCATGCTTTCTTGGAAGAGTGCGCCGGCCGTTCGCCGTTGTCTGTCACGTCTTATCGGGTCGCGGCGGACCTCACGTCAGGGTATGAAGTCCGCCACACCGGGTGCGTCAGGCCTTCTTGCCCTCGAGCACCTTGTAGGCGAAGCCCATGACGAGGACGTAGAGGCAGCCGACGGCCATCACGAGGATGCCGCCGATCTGGCCGGCGCCCGCGGCCGCACCCATGATCGGCGGGAAGATGGCGCCGCCGATCAGGCCCATGAGCATGAGGCCGGAGATTTCGTTCTGACGGTCCGGACGGTACATGAGCGCGTGGGAGAGGAACAGGGAGAACACATTGGAGTTGCCGAAGCCGACGAGCGCGACCGCGGTCCAGAACAGCCAGACCGGCGGGTTCGTCGGAGTGGCGGCGAAGATCGCGAAGCAGACGGCGGAGGCGGTCATGATGACGCCGCAGATGCGCAGGCCGACCTTGTTGGAGATCTTCTGCAGTACGATGCCGCCGGTGAAGCAACCGATCATACGGGCGATGAAGTAGACCATGGTGGCGTTCGTCGCCGTGGCCAGGGCGACGTCGGTGTGCTCCATGAGGATGCGCGGCGCCTGCGCGTTGATGCCGACGTCCACACCCACGTGGGCCACGATGCCGAGGAAGCACAGGAAGACGATGCCGTCGGAGAACAGCAGCTTGAAGCAGCGGCCGATGGTGGTGGTGCCGGAATCCGGAGCGGGCTCCTCGATCTTGTCGAAGGCGAGCAGGATGTAGCCGAGGATGCCGACCACGAAGTAGATGACGAACAGAATCCACCACATGCCGACCTCGACGGTCTGGCCCTTGGCGTCGACGTAGCTCCAGGAGTAGGCCTGGATGGAGTTCGCGCCCCACTGGGCGATCCACGGGGCGAACAGGGAGGCGAAGGCCTTGACGAACTGGCCGGTGGTGAGCGTGGAGGCGAGCTTGTCACCCTTGACGAAGACCGTCAGCAGCGGGTTGAGGGACACCTGCATGAGGGTGTTGCCGATGCCGAGGAACGCGAAGGAGATGACGATGAGCACCAGCTGGGCGGTGGACTTCAGCGGGAAGGCCACGTAGGCGAGGATCGGCAGGGCCATGGCCACGAGGGTGACGAGGATGGACCACAGCACGGTCTTGCGGCGGCCGATCTTGTTCATCAGCATGCCGGTGGGCACGGAGAAGATGAGGAACCAGAAGAACACCATGGTGGTGAACAGGTTCGCGGTGGCGTCGTTCAGGCTGAACTCGGCCTTCACGTAGTTCGTCGCAGTGCCGACCAAGTCGACGAAGCCCATGACGAAGAACGCGAACATCACGGGCAGGATCTTGGCGAATCCGGCGTTGCCGGTCTTGGTGGTTTCGTTGCTCATTGGTAAAAACTTCCCTTTTTCTATCTGTAATGAGACGGACGAAATGGTTGTCGGTATTCAGTTATCGGTGCCTTGGAGCGCATAGCGCCCGCGCCGGGTTCCATGGTTCGGAATCGGTTGGAGATTGCCGGGACGACGTTGTCCCGGCGCGGGGCCTGCGCCAAGGAAAGGTGAAGGGGCGTGTACGCCGCGTCATGGGTGGTGTTCCACGGTGACGCGGCGCGCACGCGGGTGGGGTCGGCTCACTTGCCGGCTTCGGCCAGGTAGTCCGGCATCTGGGCCGGGTACTCCGGCCAGGCACCGGCCTGGGTGCACACGAAGGCGGCGGTGTTGACGGCCTTGCGGTGCGCCTCGGACAGGGAGTCGCCCAGCAGGGTGCGGGCGGTGAACGTGCCGGAGAAGGAGTCACCGGCACCGACGGTGTCGACGACCTCGACGCGCGGGGTGTCCACGGTGGAGATCTCGCCGTTCTTGGAGATGATGGTGGAGTAGGCGCTGCCGGCGGTCAGGATCACGTAGTCGAGGTCGTACTTCTCGAGGAACCAGCGGGAGGCGTCGTCGCCGGAGGTGCCGCGGATGTCGAACATGTCGCGCAGGAGGAGCAGCTCCTCGTCGTTGATCTTGAAGACGGTGGCGTAGCCGAGCAGCTCCTCGATGAGCTCCTTGGAGTAGTGGTCGCCGCGCAGGTTGATGTCGAAGAACTTCATCGCGCCCGGCTTGGTGTGCTTGAGGAGCTCGGTGATGGTGGCGTGCGACTCGGGGGAGCGCAGGGCCAGGGTGCCGTAGCAGACGGCGTCGGCCTGCTTGACGACGTCGATGAGCTGACGGGTGTACAGGATGTGGTCCCAGGCGACGCCCTTGACGATGGTGTACTCCGGGATGCCGTTCCTGAGCTCGATCTCGACGGTGGAGGTCGGCCAGGCGTTGCGCTGGATGACGGCGTGGATGCCGGCCTTGGCGGTCTCGGCCAGGAGCTCGTCGCCGAGCTCGTCCTCACCCACGGCGGAGACGGAGTAGCCGTCGGCGCCGTTCATCATCGAATGGTAGGCGAAGTTGACGGGGGCGCCGCCGGCGCGCTTGCCGGTGGGGAGCATGTCCCACAGGAGTTCGCCGAGGGAGAGCACGATGGGCTTGGACATGATGGTTCCTTTCCTTTGCTGTTTGCTGTGTGGTGGTTTTCCGTTTGGGAAATCTTGGGTGCCGGTCAGGTCAGTTCGAAGAACATCGAAGGATGGTCGAGGAACTGGGTGACCGCCACGGCGGCCGCGCCGCAGACCGTAGCGTCCGTGGGCATGGTCGACAGGCGGATGTCGGTGGCGCGGTAGATCTCCGGGATTGACCGTCGCCGTACCGTGGCGCGCACCTCGTCGAGCAGGGGTTGGCCCGCTTCGGAGACGATGTCCCCGATGATGATGCACTTGGGATTGAACGTGTTGAAGATGTTGACGCAGCCGTAGCCGACGTACCGCGCGATGCGCAGCACCAGCTCCCGGGCGTGGGGGTCGCCCTCGCGGTCGAGCCTGAAGAGCTCGCGCGTGGCCTGCGTGTTGGTCATGGCCGCGGCTTCGGGGATGAGCGTGCCGTCCTCGACGAGCATCTCATGGATGGCGGGGGTGGAGCAGTAGCGTTCCAGACATCCCACGTTGCCGCAGTCGCACGGCTTGCCGTTGATGTCGATGGACACGTGGCCGATTTCGGTGGCGGCGCCGAGATCGCCGTTGATGATGCGGCCGTTGTCGATGACGCCGAGGCCGACGCCTTCGCCCACCAGGCAGTAGGCGAGGTTGGTCTCGCCGTGCGTTTCGTCGTCGAAGAGATAGTGGGCCAGCATGCCGGCGCGCGCGTCCTGTTCGATGAATACGGGCACGGGGAATGCGTGGGAGAATTCGTCGATGAAGTTGACGTCGCGCCATCCCTGCATGGAGGAGACGACGGCGGTGCGTCCCTCGTCGCGCATGTAGGGGCCGGGGACGGCCATGCCGATGGCCACGATGGCGCGGTCATCGGAGAGCAGCCGTTCGATGCGCTCGTGGAGCAGGGCGACGGCGTCCGCGATGGTCTCGTTGGTGACCGGCGGCATGTCCTCCACGTGGGAGGCGTTGCCGCACAGGTCGAAGACGCCGATCTGCACGAGGGAACGCGCGAATTTGACGCCGATGATGTGGAAGGCGTTCGGATCGAGTTCGAGTCCGATGGAGCGGCGGTTCTTCGCGCCCTCCATGTCGCCGGTCTCCTTGATGGCGCCGGCTTCGATGAGCTGGGCGGTGATCTTGGTGATGGCCGCGGGGGTGAGGTGCAGCGCCTTGGCGATCTGCGCCCGGGAGCTGATGCCGTAGTGGTAGAGATGCTGGAGGATGCGGGAACGGTTGAACTCGGCGAGAGAGGCCTGCGATGCCGTGGCTTCAGCGCTGGTATTCATTCCGACACCTCCTTGCGTCCGTGAGTGGTTGTCCGCTCTTCCTCGAATCTGAACTTCGTTAAGATATTAACGCCGTTAATACATGAACGCAATTAAGGTGTCGTGGCGTGTCGCGCGTAGGCATACGGCCGGGCATGCCGGGGCGATGACCCCGGCTATCATGGACGCGTGCCGGACGGTCGCCGTAGACCGTCGTCTGCCGCAGTGACCCGATGAGGAGGACCGCCATGACCATGCTCGAAATAGCCGTACAGGACGTCGAAGGCGCACGCATCGCCAAGGAGGAGGGGGCCGACCGCATCGAACTGTGCGTGGCGCTCGGCGCGACCGGTGGCCTGACCGCCAGCGTCGGCCTGATCGCCGCGTGCGCCGCCGTCGGCCTGCCGTACGGCGTGCAGGCGCTTATCAGACCACGTGCGGGTTCGTTCGTGTTCGACGCGGACGAGAAGGCGGTGCAGCTGGCCGACGTCAGGGCGGCGGTGCGCGCGGGCGCATGCGGCGTCGTCGTCGGCGGACTGACGGACGACGGGGCCATCGACGTGCCGTTCGCCGGCGCCCTCGCCGAAGCGGCGCGCGCCGCGGGACGTGAGGTCGGACGCGATGTGGCGTTGACGTTCCATCGGGCGTTCGACATGACCCCCGACGGATTCACGGCCCTGGACGAGCTCATCGGCCTGGGGTATACGCGTGTGCTCACCTCGGGCGGCGCGCCGGATGCGCCGAGCGGCATCGGACGGTTGCGCGAACTGGCGGACCATGCGGCGGGACGCATCGAGATCCAGGCGGGCGGCGGCGTCACGATCCCCTCCATCGCCGCGTTGAAGGCGACGGGCGTCGACGCCGTGCACCTGTCCGCCAAGAAGCTCGTCGCGGCCGCCGGAGGCCCCGGGGGAGGCGGCGACACTCCCGTCGAACGCACCGATCGGGACACCGTGCGGGCCGCGGTCGCCGCGGTGCGCGCCTGACGTCGGTTCCCGGCGGCGGCCGGGCTCAAGCCTCCAGGTGGCGCAACGCCACGGCGACCGATGCGCCACGCAGCGCGGCCCCCGCGCCGCACTGGCACCGTCTGATGACGGTGCGCGTGTGGAACTTCGAGGTGGTCATCGCGTCCAGACGCTCCTGCGCCGCCTGGAGGAACACGTTGTTGACGATGTCGGCCGGGCCGTACAGACAGATGTCGGCGATGTCCAGCAGGCCCACGGTAATGGCCATGGCCGAGGCGAACAGGACGCCCGCCTCGCGCACGACGGCCGTCTTCCCCTCGTCGTCCATGCCCGCCATGCGCCTGCGCAGGGCATTGGCCGAAATCAGCCGCTCCATGCAGCCGCGCTTGCCGCACGGGCAAGCCGGCCCGTGTTCGGGGTCGAGCGAGATATGGCCGATCTCGCCGCCGGCATGATGCTCGCCCACCACGGGGACGTCGTCGATGAGTGTGGCCGAACCGATGCCGCGGTTGATCTGCACGAACATGAGATTCGGACCGGCCTGTCCGAAGAACCGTTCCGTGAGCATGGAGGCGACCACGTCGTTGGAGACGGTGACCGGCACGGTGAACCGTGTCTCCAGACGCGTCCTGAGGTCGACGTCGCGCCAGCCCAGACCGGTGGACTCCTCGATGACGCCGTCGTTCACCACGCCCGGCACCGCGATGCCGATGCCGATCAGCGATGAGGCGTCGATGTCGGCGCGCAGCTGGTCGATGAGCTGGACGATGGCGTCCGCCTCGATCCGGTCGTCCGGTCCCAGCGCCACCTCCATATGATCTTCGGGCATGCCGTGCAGATTGGTTACCGCCCCTCGGATGAGATGCTCCTGGGACAGGTCCACGCTGATGATGCGAAGGCGGCCCGGGTCGACGCTCAGCAGGGTGGCCCGCTTCCCCTTGCCGCGGGCCGGCGCCTCATGGCCGTTCTCCTGGAGGAGTCCCTCCTCGAGCATGCCGCTGACCACATCGGAGACGGCCACCCGGGACAGGCCGGTCATGCGGCTGAGATCCGCGCGCGACAGGCGGTTCGAGGGGAACAGCAGGTTGAAGATCAGCGCGCGGTTCATGCGCCGCACGTCCGAGGGGCTGGCTTTCGCGGGTCTCCCCGCGGTGAACGGGAACGACGCGCCCGCAGGTGCCTGTACGATCATGACGTCCTCTCCTGTCGTTGTCTTCGGACGGTCGTCCCCATGATGGATGCGGATGACGGCCACGGTGATGGGGCAGGCCCTTGGTGCGCGCCTTGCCGGCCTCGTTGCCGGGAATATTTAAGTCAACTACCTTTTCAGTATAGCTTCATACGGCGCCTCGGCATGCCTGATTGGCGAGGGCAGAACAGGCTTTCGCCACATGTAAGGGTTGTTAACGAATAACGTCATGCTTGCAGCGATTCGCGTGGGGACGCATACCTAGGGGCGTCGGGGACGAGTCGGGCCCCGGCGGGATTCCCCACCGGGGCCCGACTCGTGGCGGGCGTCAGCGCCGTTCGCCGTCGAAGACGAAGAACGCATGCGCGTCGCCGCGCCGCTTGTTCTCGATGTATGTGCGGAACAGCTTCAGGCGTTCGACGGTGCTCCTCGCCAGCGGCTCGGGCAGGTCGTCCAAGTCGAACCAGCCGACGTTGAGGCTCTCCTCGTCGCCGACGAACGGCTCGGCGTTGCCTCCCGGCTTCAGGGCGCACAGGAACGAATGGTCCATGTACATCGTGTTGTCGCCGTTCGCGTAGGTGATGATTCTGTCCGAAGAGGTGACGGCCACCAGATCGGTGACGACCGCGTCGACGCCCGTCTCCTCCTTGATTTCGCGCACCACTGTGTCCGCGGGCTGTTCGCCCGGCTCGTTGATGCCGTAGACCATCGCCCACTCGCCGGTGTCGGAGCGTCGGCCGAGCAGGATGCGGCCTTCGCCGTCGAGCACGCAGCCGGTCACGCCGTTGAGCCACAGCAGGTCATGGCCGATTTTTTTGCGCAGTTCGAGCACGAATTGCGGTGTCGGCATATTGCCTCCTTATACGGGTCGGGCTCCCTGATGCGGGGAGCCCGAAGGGGTTGGTTCGATCACTTGGCCGCCGCGGCGCGGTCGGCCATCCACTGCTCGACGTCCGTGATCTGCTTCGGGATGCCGGCGGAGATCCATTCGGGGCCGTCTTCGGTCATGAGCACGTCGTCCTCGATGCGGATGCCGATGCCGCGGTATTCCGGCGGGATGAGCAGGTCATCCTCGCGGAAGTACAGGCCCGGCTCGATGGTGAAGATCATGCCTGGGCGGATCTTGGCGCCCTGATACGACTCGAAGCGGGCCTGCGCGCAGTCATGCACGTCGAGGCCGAGGTGATGCGCCACGCCGCAGGCGAGCCAGCGACGGTGCTGCTGGCCCTCGGGGGACAGGGACGTCTCCACGTCCACCGGCAGCAGGCCCCACTCGTGGAGCCTCTCGGCGATTACGCGCATGCAGGCGTGGTGGATGTCGGAGTAGGTGGCGCCCGGCTTGGCGGCCTCGAAACCGGCCTGCTGGGAGTCGAGCACGGCCTGGTACAGGCGCTTCTGCAGGCCGGTGAATTTGCCGTTCGTCGGGAACGTGCGGGTGATGTCCGCGGTGTACAGGGAGTCGACCTCGACGCCCGCATCGACGAGCAGCATGTCGCCGGTCTTCACGACGCCGGTGTTGCGCATCCAGTGCAGAATCGGGGCGTGCGGGCCGGAGGCGACGATCGAATCGTAGCCGACCGCGTTGCCGAGCTCGCGGGAGACGGCGTTGAACGCGCCTTCGAGGATGCGCTCGGAACGAGGCTTGTCGAGCGCGGACGGCAGCGAGGAGAGCAGACGGTCGAAGCCCTGCTTGGTCGCGGCCACGGCCTTGCGCATCTCGCCGATCTCGTAGGCGTCCTTGACCATACGGGCCTCGGACGTGAACTCGTGCAGCTTGTCGTCGGCGGCGGCGTTGCGGTCCGGATCGGTAGCGCCGTTCGCCTCGCGCACGGACTCGACGAGCGCGGTGACCTGGGGGTCCGTCTCGCGCATCACGCGCACCCGGACCGCCCCCGCCTCGGCGCCGACGTCCTTGGACAGCGCGTCGGCCAGCTGCGCGATGTCGTGCGTTTCGATGCCCGTCATCGCGGTCATCTCCTTGAGGCCCGCGCGCGGGCCGACCCAGTACTCGCCGTAGTGCGCGTTCATGAAGAAGTCGGTCGTGGAGTTGTCGGCGCGCGGCGCGACGAACAGCTCCGGCACGTGCGTTTCGCCGGCCTTGGCCTCCGGGGAGTCCGGGTCGACGGGGTTGAGGACCAGCACGGCGCCTGCCTCGTAGTCGACGCCGAGACCCGTGTAGTACGCGAACGCCGTGTCCGGACGGAACATGTAGTCGCAGTCGTTGTTGCGCACCTTCGGCTGGCCCGCCGGAATCACCAGACGTTCGCCAGGGAACGCCGCGCCCAGCGCCTTGAGGCGGGCGGGCGTGAACTTCGAGGATTCGAGCGGTTCGATGTCCGGCTCGTCATCCGCCCAGCCGGAACGCATGAACTCCTTGAACGCCTCGGAACGCGGACGCAGCGAACGGTTGTTCACACGGTCGCTCATCGCCTGGTCCGGCCCCGGCGCGGCCTTGCGCTCCTCCGCCTCGTACTCCTTGTCCTTGCTGGTGACGACATCGGTCATGGAAGCTCCTTTTTCATCGAGGGATCACGGTCCCGTGTTACCGCTCCCATCCTAGTACCCGGTCGCGTGTGAATCCGGCATGGCCGGCGAAACGGCGGAGACTGCGAAACGACGGGACGCGACAGGGACTACGTTGTGGAACGAGGATTGTTCCGGCGATAGGGTTGTCTCATGAAGCACAGCATCGTGCCGTTGATCGTGACGGGTGTCGGGGGAGCCGCGGCGGGATTGTCCGCGCTCATCGCCTGGCTGGCCTCGGGCGGTATGAAGGCGGCGTGGCACAGCACGCCCGGCGGCCCCAACGATTGGAGCTGGCTCGGGTCGACGTTGACGGACCTCATCGGCGGGGTGTTCGTGAGCTTTCTCTGCTCGATTCTGGTGCTCGTGGGATTGTGCGTCGCCGCAGTGGGTGCGGTCTGGCTGATCGTCGGCATCATCTGGGACGTCGTGGAGGCGCGTCGACGCAGGGCGAATCCGACCCCGCGGCGACCCTCGCCGCGCCCGCGTACCGGAAGCCCCGAGGCCAAAGCCCACCTACGGCGATAATGTCATGGCATGGGAATCGGAACGGACATGACGGACGGAACGTATCGCACGGATGAGACGCTGAAGGTCGCCATCGCACAGTTCGCGGTGACGCGGGAACCGGACGCGAACCTTGCCGTCATCGACGGATATGCGCGTCGTGCGTCGGACGAGGACGCGCGACTGCTGCTCCTGCCGGAAGGACTCATCGCACGCGACGACGACCCGACGTTCACGGCGCGCATGGCGCAACCGTCGGATGGGCCGTTCGTCGCCGGACTGCGGCGGATCGGCGAACGGTACGGCATCACGTTGATGGGCACCGTGCACATGCCGTCGCTGGAACCGGAAACGTCGTCGGAACCGGCGTCGTCCGTCACGGGACGCGTCGCCAACGTGTTCGTCGTCATCCGCGGCGGCGACGTCATCGCCGCCTACCGCAAACTCCACCTGTACGACGCGTTCTCGGAACGCGAATCCGACACGGTCGCGCCCGGAGACGAACTGCCGCCGGTCGTCGACGTCGACGGCTGGCGTATCGGCGTGATGACCTGCTACGACGTGCGGTTCCCGGAGACCGCACGGTCCCTTGCCGTGCGCGGAGCGGACGTCATCGCCGTCAGCGCCGCATGGGTGCGCGGCGCGCGGAAGGAACGCCACTGGGAGCTCCTGACCGCCGCCCGCGCGCTGGAGAACACCTGCTACGTGCTCGCCTGCAGCGAGACGGGAACCAGGACCATCGGCCTGAGCCGCGTCATCGACCCGCTCGGCGAAGTCGTCGCGGCCGCCGGATCCCATCCCGGCCTCATCACCGCTGAACTTCGACGCGACACGCTGCGCGACGCCCGCGAATCGCTCCCGGTACTCGCCAACCGGCGTTTCGCCGACCCGACGCTCGCGTGACGTGCGACGGCGTCAACGCACCAGATCGACCAGCTCGCCGACCTTGGTCATATCCACGTCGCGTTCGCCGAACGCCTGCCGCTCATACGTCAGATCGATGTCGTGATCGCGGGTGTAGTCGACGATCCGGCGCGCCAGATCGGCCACGTCGCCCGTCTTGTTGCACGGACGTCCACGCAGCAGCATGCGCTGCAGCAGCGGACGCATGGCCTTGACCAGCTTGTACCGGTCCGACTTCACCTTCACCATCCAACCGTCGGCGAAATACAGCACCACGCCTTCGCGGAGGCTCGCCTTGGCGTCCACGATCGCCTGCGCGACCTCATCGGGCGTGCGGGCGATCGTCACGGTCTCCGGCCGGACGAACCCGCCCGTCTGCGTGAACGCGGTCTCATGCCCGTAGTCGATGGAGAACGTCTCGGCGTTGCGGATCAGATGCAGCAGACGCAGCCCCGACCCGTCATAGCCGACGATATGACGGTCCGACTCGCAGTTGATCACCTCGAACGCCGCAGTGACGTCCCATTCGCGCAGCATCCGCCACAGTTCGCCGCGAACGGCCGGATCCTCGGGGAACAGCCGTTCGATCAGCGCGGAATAATCCGTCTGCCCGGACTTCGACCAGAACCGGAACGTCCCCGGATCGCCGCCGGTTCCCACCAGGCCCAGGAACCCGTTCTCCTTGCGCTCCACACGCACGGGCAGCGCGCCGGCATGGCCGCGCGCGTGCGCGACCACACGTTCGAACGAGGTCTCCGGGGTCTCGTCCACGGCGAAGAACTTCTCGAAACCACGCTGCACCACACGGCCATCGCCGTCGAGGAACAGGCCGCGCGCGTTGATCGTGCGCGCCGTCCAACGATGCTCGCGGAACGCCTCCGACGTGAAGTTGCAGGCGAAGACGTCCGTCTCGCCGCGCACCGGGACGACCCGCACATACGGGTCGGCACGCATGCGGTCCAACAGGTTCCCGTCAGGGTCTCCCGGCTCCAACGGCCGGAACATCACGGCATGGAACCGCCTCCAGGATTCACGGATGTACTCCTCGGGCACCCGGTCGGCGTCCCCGCGCGCGGCGTTGCGCCGCAGCAGCTCGTCCAACGGCACGTCGAAGTCCTTCGTCTCCCAGACGGCGCCATGCCTGCGGGCGAGCAACGCCAGCTCGCACGCGTACCGGGGGTTCGCATGCTGGGCGTCGGCGACCACGTCCCAGCCGGCGTCCAACGCGTCGGCGACCATATGCCGTCCCATGGCGACGACCATCGTCTCGAACGACTTGGCGTGACGGGACCGCATCCGGTCCCGGTTCGCCGCGGAACCGGCGACCATCAGGCGGATGGCGTCCAACGAGACCACGCAGTGCGGCCACGTGTTCGAGGAATCGTCCGCCCATCGGCGTGCCCACGTGGACTTGCCGGATGCCGGCAGACCGCGCAGGATGATCAGCTTCGCCATCGGGTCAGCTCCTTTCCGTCGTCGGAGCATCGGACGGCTCGGTGCAGGGCTTCGCGGTGTCGGACACGACACCCGCATGTCCATGGAACCATTCGACGATCCGGGTTTCGCTCACCGGCCCGAGACCCCACGCGTCGAGACCCACGTTGAGCGCCTCCGGGCGTGCGCCCTCGGGCGAGAGCTGATGCGTATGCCCGTACAGGAGACGCCGGCCGTCGAACGGCAGCGCCTTGTCCGGGAAGCGCACGGCGTCATCCGGCCACCCGTAGACGAGATCCTCGCGGTATGGGAAATGCGACAGGTTCACGGTCTCGGCCCGCTCCGGGTGGGTGGCGTCAAGGCCGGTGACGTCGACCGTGCCGTTCGGCTCGATCGACTCGAACAAGTTGCGCGCCGGCCGGTCGTCCAGCCACCAGTCGTCGTGGTTGCCGATCACCGCATGCAGGTGACGGCAGCGCAGCTGGCGCAGACACGACTTGAGATGCCGGACGGATGTGCGGAAGCCGATGTCGCCCAGGATCCACAGTTCGTCGTCCTCGCCGACCAGACGGTTGATGTTCGCGACGACGGCCGCATCATGCGCGTCCGTGTCGGCGGCCGTGCGGAAGCTGAGCCGCGAATCGTCAAACACGACGCCCTTCGCCCAGTCCTCGGCGGCCTTGCGGCCCTGTTCGGCGAGCAGCGCGGCGTAGCGCTCGCGGCCGGGGTCGAAGCGGGTGTATCCGCGCAGCACGCTCACCAGCGGATGTCCGAAATGCGTGTCGGTGGTGAAATACCTCATGTGGTTGTCTCCTTCCTTGGAATGGATTGATTGGTGTCTTCGGTTCCCGTCATCGGGGCGTTGCATGGCGGATCGCGGTCGTCGGCGGTGGCGGGGCGGAACCGGCCGAGTGGCCGTCTCCACGCGGCGTGCGCATGTGACGTATGTTCCGCAGGCGTTATTCGGTGCCGTACGTGAATCGCATGAATCGCGTGGATTGCGTGGATCGGCGATGCCGCCTATGCCGTGGCATGCCGTTGGACGGACGGGGACCTTGGAGGAATGATTCGGTTATGCGGGTTTCAGCGGGGGAGCGTGGTGGTGGAGGAAAGCCCGGCCAGGAGCCCCTTCCATTGACGTTTCTCGTCAAGGGCATGTTCGAGCGGCGGCAGCAGCCCAATCTGCTGTCGCAACGCGCGGCCTTCCTCGCCGGCGCAATCGAACATGGCGTATCGAATCATAACGGGATTCACCATATGACCGTCCTGACGTTCCCGTCAAATCAGCCCTCGCGTGGCGGCATGCCCTTCGCGTCGGTGCGAAGGCGCGGACGTACGTCATGGGCCGTTCCCGCGGGGGATTCCGGCTTTGAGCAGCTTCATCGTCAGCGGGACTCTCTTGATGACGTCGTCATAGGAGAAATGGACGATTTCGCGCGCGCCGGCACGTTTCAGAGCCTCATCCCGCCGGCGTTCCCGCGCCACCATCTCCTGCACGCCGCGATTGTCGGTCATGTCGGGATCGATGTATTTGCGTGTGCCGTCATATTCGCCGACGACCACCGTGCCGTCGGCCAACGTCCAGACGAAATCGGCACGATACTCCGCTCCGGATTGCGGATCACGCACCGGTACCTGAAGTCGTGGCGTGGGGAACCGCTCCTCGATCATCGTCCCGCGCGCCAACGATTCGCCGCCGTTCTCGCTGTTCGCATCCGCATGTCGGAGCAGCCTCAGAGTCGTCGCTTGATCGGTGTGCATCCGACCGCTTGCATCGAGTACATCCTCCGTGGTGATTCCTTTGTCGAACGCCGAGTCGAAGAACGGCAGCGCGAAACGGAATTCATATGAGGCGGCGCAGTCGAGCAGCGTCATGGCGCGCGGCAGCAGAAGCAGCCCCGACTTCTCATGCTCGACCTGCACCATGGACGACTTCGGCACATAGACACGTTTCAGGTGGCGGCTGTTGGGACGATGCGTGCCGTGATCCGACGTGGCGACCGTCACCGATCCATCGTGAAGGCACCATTGATGTTCGAATCCGTAGGAGACCGCGGCTACCAGGCCGCCGAACACCCATGTGCGGTGGACCTGTGCGAGCGACCGTGCGATATGCATCGTGCGTGCCGGAGGCTTCAGCCCGCTCCAATATGCCGTTTCGGCATACAGTGACGGGATTCCCGGATAGACGCGCACGAAGTCTCCGGACCGGGCGCGTCTGCGCAGCGCCGCTTGCTCGGCGGCGTCGTGGGAATACGCGCATCTGCCTTCGCGTTGCGCGTCGGCCATCAGCTTCGTCAGGGTCCTGTGTGCTCTCATGCTTCGAGCGTAGATCATTCCGATATGACGGATGTTGTTTTCCCGGCGGATGTGGTCGGAGCCCTCTCTCCCGGCGTGTCTGATACGGAAATCGTTGGAATCAAGCCGATTCGCGGATGAGACGTCGGATGTGGATAACCGTGATGCCGCCGGATTTCAGGCGGCTTTCATCCGTGCCTAGGCAGGATTCGGTGTATCCGATAATGAGCCGATTCCGTCGAGGTCGTATCGGGTACCGTCGGCGGCATGCCTTTCGCGTCGGTTCCTGGCCAAGGATGGCACGGTTCCGCCGCCTGGAGGCCGCTCAGCGTCGTTACCGTGCCATGGCTGGCCAGAAAGCGACGTTTGAAGGCGTTTGGCGTCGGTTCCATGCCACGGTTGGCGCGGCGCCGACGCTGGAAGGCCTCTTAGCGTCGTCTCCAGCCGGTGAATGGCACACATACGACGCCGATGGCGCGTGCGCGATACCGATGGCACACAAACGACGCCGCCGGCGCGAAACGACGCGACCACGATGCCGGTGCGCCCTGCGATGAACGTCCGTAGGGAATCCGCACGACGGCAGGGGGTCGGCTATCATTGTGGAGTTTGTGGGCATGCGGGGCCGATTGGCCGCCTGCGGACAGGAATCGCCCGGACGGGAACCCCCAGCGGGAGGAACCCCGCCCGGGAAACCGACTACCGTAGACGGAATCCCGGCGAACATGCCGGCCGCGGCACGGCAACGGCACGGAAGAACGAGCAGGAGCACAGGAACCATGTCATTCGAGCATCCGAACAGGAACAACGAATCGATCAGGGACGTCGAACTGGACATCATGAGCCGTCCCCCCGAACACAACACCACCAACCTCGACCTGGACCGCATGAACCTCATGCTCGACCTGCTGGGACACCCGGAGGAGTCGTTCCGCGTGATCCACGTGACCGGCACCAACGGCAAGGGGTCCACCGCCCGCATGGCCGAGGCCATCTGCCGCGCCTACGGCATGCGCACCGGACTCTACACGTCCCCGCATCTGGAGAAGGTCAATGAACGCATCGCCATCGACGGCCAGCAGCTGTCCGACGATGACTTCATCGATGCATGGGACCAGATCAAGGACCTCGTCGCCATGGTCGACGCGAAGATGACCGAACAGGGCAAGCCGCGCATGAGCTTCTTCGAGGTGCTCACCGCCATGGCCATCTGGAAGTTCGCCGACGCGCCCGTCGACGTGGCCGTCGTGGAGGTCGGCATGGGCGGCGCATGGGACGCCACCAACGTGCTCGACGCCGACGCCGCCATCATCGGCCCCGTCGACATGGACCACATGAAGTGGCTCGGCGACACCGTCGAGCAGATCGCCACCGAGAAGGCCGGCATCATCAAGCCGGACTGCACCGCCATCATCGGCCCGCAGCCGCACGCCGAAGCCGTCATGCCCATCCTCGAGGCCGCCGCCGAACGCAACCACGCCAAGCTGGTGCGCGACGGGCAGGAGATGGAGGTCGTCAGCCGCATGCCCGCCGTCGGCGGACAGGTCGCCACGCTCGCCACGCCGCTCGGCACCTACACGGAAGTGCCCATCGCCAAGTTCGGCGAACACCAGGCGCACAACGCGCTCGCCGCGCTCGCCGCCTGCGAGGCCGTCATTCCCGTCTCCGGCGCGCTGGACGGTGACATAGTCGCCGAGGCGCTCTCCGGAGTGAAGATTCCCGGACGCATCGAGCAGATCCGCACTTCGCCCACCATCATCGTGGACGGCGGACACAACGTGAACGCCGCCGAATCCCTGCGTGCCGCCATCGAGGAGAACTACCACTTCGAACAGCTCGTCGGAGTCATCGCCATGATGGAGGACAAGCAGGTCGAGGAGTACCTCGGCGTGCTCGAGCCGATCCTGAGCCAGGTGGTCGTCACCGAGAACTCCTGGCGTGACCGCGTCATGCCCGCGGACGAGCTCGAGAAGATCGCCGTCGAGGTGTTCGGCCGCGACCGCGTCATCAAGGAGCCGGAACTGCCGGACGCCATCCAGACCGCCGTGAACCTCGTCGACGAGGCCGACGACCTCGGCGTCGGCTATGGTCACGGCGTGCTCATCTGCGGCAGCTTCGTCACCGCAGGCGACGCGCGCACCATGCTCGAGGAGCATGCCAGCCCCGTCATGAAGAAGGCCATGGGCATCCACCAGCCCGTCGTCGAACCGGAGCGTCGCGAGGACGACGAAGACGTCGAGGATGCCGACGACACCGAAACCGCCGGCGCAACCGGCGCAACCGGCGTGGGCCCCGCCGCCGACGTCGAGTGACGGGACGGAGGACGACGGCCAGGTGTATCTCAAGGAACTGACGCTCCGCGGATTCAAATCGTTCGCATCCGCCACCATGTTGCGCTTCGAACCCGGCATCACCGCCGTGGTCGGACCGAACGGGTCCGGCAAATCGAACATCGTGGACGCCCTGACCTGGGTGATGGGCGAGCAGGGCGCCAGGAACCTGCGCGGCTCCAACATGGAGGACGTGATCTTCGCGGGCACATCCTCCCGGCCGCCGCTCGGCCGCGCGCAGGTGTCGCTCACCATCGACAACACCGACCGCGCGCTCGACATCGACTACACGGAAGTCACCATATCCCGCACCATCTTCCGCAACGGCGGCTCCGAATACGCGATCAACGGCAGCCCCTGCCGTCTGCTCGACATCCAGGAGCTGCTGAGCGACACGGGTCTCGGCCAGCAGATGCACGTGATCGTCGGTCAGGGCAGGCTCGACTCGATCCTCAGGGCCGACCCCGCCGGACACCGCGCGTTCATCGAGGAGGCCGCAGGCATCCTCAAGCACCGCAAGCGCAAGGAGCGGGCGCAGCGCAAGCTCGCCAACACGCAGACCAACCTCGAACGCCTGGACGATTTGCTCGGGGAGATCCGCCGCCAGCTCGGCCCGCTCGGCAGGCAGGCCCGCATCTCCCGGCGGGCCGACGCCATCCAGGTCTCGCTGCGCGACGCACGGTCCCGCATCTACGCCGACGACGCCGTCGACGCCATGCGGCGTCGCGACCGCAACCGCGCCGAACTCGCCGCTGTGAGAGGCGACCTCGCCAAGGCGCGACGGGAGCTCGCCCAGACCAACATCCGCATCGAACAGGTGGAAACGCAGGTCGGCAGATCCAATCCGGCCATCGACAAGGTCAACCAGACGTGGCGCTCGCTCAGCCAGCTGCGCGAACGGTTCGATTCGCTCGCCTCGATCGCCGACGAGCGCGGACGCTCCCTGCTCGGCCGCGTCGTGACGAACCCCGGTGAGGACCCGGACCTGCTCGACAACCGCGCCGCCGAACTCGAACGACAGACCGCAACGCAGACGGCCACGGCGAACGACATGAGACTCGCGCTCGACCAGGCCACCGAACGGCGCGCCGGCGACGAGAAACGTCTGGCGTCCATCCGGCAGACGCTCGCCGAACTGCGCAGAACGACCCGCGAACGGGACGCGCGCATCGCACGCCTGCGTGAGCTCGTAGCACGTGAGGAAACGGCTGTGCAATCGGAGGAACGCCGCATCGCGGACCTGAACGACCAGCGTGCGGCGTTCCGCGGGCAGCTCGAGGAGGCGCGCGCGCAACGGCTGCGCCTGCAGGACGAAGCCGAAACGGTTCCGGACGACGGACGGGAACTCGACGAGGCACGGTCCCTGCTCGCCGAACGCCGCGACGCCCTGAACGCGGCCCTCGACGCGCAACGGGCCATCCGGTCGAAGATCATCTCGCTCAAGGCCAAGGCCGACGCGCTGCAGGACACGCTGTCCGGCCGCAACGCATCCGGCATGCTCGAAGCGGACGACGACACCTGCGCGCTCGGACGCCTCGCCGACTTCATCCACGTGCGTGACGGCTGGGAGGAGGCCGTCGCCAGAGCGCTCGGCGTCTACGCGAACGCCGTCGTCGTGCCGGAGGCGAGCAACATGCTGCACGCGTTGGAACACGCCCGCGAGGAGCGTCTCGGCCAGGCCGTCGTCGTCCGATTGGACGGAACCGGTGACGCAGCCGAAGTCTCCGACGACGGGGACGTCACGTCGGCGGGCGACGCATCCGTCGACGGTGCCGGAAACGGCGACGTCGCCATGCTGTCGACGTACGTCGACGCGAACCCCGACGCCGCCGACGCCGTGCAGGCGGCCCGCGTCGCGGCGACGGTGCGCACGCTCGTCGCGGACACCGCCGTCGCGGACACCGCCGACGAGGCGCAGCGCATCGTGACCGAACGGCTCGCCGCGCGCGCGGCCACCCATGCGGGGGAGCTGTTCACGGCGTCGGTCGCCGCCGTGGGCGGTTCCGTGACGACGCAAAGCGATCTATCGCTCGCCGCCCGACGCGACAAGGCGCTGCACGACGTCGCCGCGCTCGAACGGCAGGCCGTGCAGGCGGACGCCGACGTCGCCGCGGCAAAGACCGCGTGCGACCAAGCCGCGCGGCAGGTTGACGAAGCCTCCCGCAGACGCACCGAGGCGCGTCTCAAGGCCGAACAGGCGGCGAAGGCCCTCAAGGATGCGCGGCGTCGCGTCGACGACGCCGAACGGCGACTCGGACAGTTCGACGAACGTCTCGCCAAGGCGAAGGAGGACGTCGACACGCATCGCGGCAAACTCGCCGACCTTCGGCAGTCGCTGCACGCGGCCGAACACGCCGAACACGGCGACACCGACCCCGACGAGCTGTCCGCACGGGAACGCGAGCTTGAAACGGCGCTGTCCACCGCGCGCGACCAGGAGGTCGCCACGAAGATCGCGTGGACCGAAGCGGACCGGAAGGCCGAATCATTGCGCAGGCAGGCGGCGCTGCTTCGCGGCAACGCGAAGGAGGCGAGGGAGCGGCGCGCCCGCATCGAGGAATCGAACGCGCGGCTTCGCGACCAGGCGGCCCGGGCCGTGGCCGTCGCCGCGGACGCGCGCGCGGCGTCGCACATGGTCGAAGAGGCCATCTCGAAGACCGTGGAGGAACGCGAACGACTCCGGTCGGAGCTCTCCGGCCATGACGAGGAACTCAGGACGCTGCGCACGCGCCGCGCCGCCGTCGAACCAACCGTGGGGGAGCTGTCCGGGCGTGAGCATGCGCTCGACGTGGAACGGGAGCGTATCGCCGCCGAATACGAACAAGTCGTCCGCAAAGCGGGCGACGAGCTCGGCATGGACGTGGACGCGCTCGTCGAATCCTACGGACCGGACAAGCCGGTGCCGGTGCTGGACGACGACGGCAACCCGATCCCGCTGGAGACGGAAGCGGAGACGGAGCCCGAAACGGAACCGGAAGAGAAGACGTCGGACGGGGAGACCGCGAAACGACCGGACGCGGATGCGCCTGCGGACGCGACCGCATACCGGACCGTGCCCTACGTGCGCGAGGAGCAGACCAAACGGCTGGAGAAGGCGCAGCGCGACCTCGCCAGACTTGGCAAGGTGAACCCGCTGGCCACCGAGGAATACGAGGCGCTTACCGCGCGCAACAAATACCTCAACGACCAGCGCGACGACATCATGCGTTCGCGTGAGGACCTCATGCGTCTCGTCAAGGACCTCGACGCCACCATGGTGGACGTGTTCCGCACCGCGTTCGAAGACACCGCCAAGGCGTTCGAACAGGTGTTCGCCACCCTGTTCCCGGGCGGCACCGGCCGGCTGCGGCTCGAGAACCCGGACGACATGCTCTCCACCGGCGTGATCGTCGAGGCGAGCCCGGCGGGCAAACGCGTGAAGCAGCTGAGCCTGCTGTCCGGCGGCGAACGCTCCCTGACCGCGTTGGCCCTGCTGTTCGCGATCTTCACCGCGCGTCCCAGCCCGTTCTACGTGATGGACGAGGTGGAGGCCGCGCTCGACGACGTGAACCTCACGCGTCTGCTCGACGCGATCGAAGGGCTGCGCGAGCACGCCCAGCTCATCGTCATCACCCACCAGCAGCGCACCATGGCGATCGCCGACGCGCTCTACGGCGTCACGATGCGCGCCGACGGCGTCACCGCCGTGGTGAGCCAGAAACTGCGCCGATGACGAGACGAGGCTTCCTCATCGGAAGCCTCGTCTTTATGTGTAGGGGAAGCTGCGTGTGAACCGCGGAATGCCCGGTCAGTGCTGCGGCTTGCCGAGGTACTTGCGGAACTTGGTGATCTGGTGGAAGTAGTTGATCGCCGACCAGAACAGGTGCGCGAGCGTGTCCTTGCGGTAGAACAGCGGGCATCCGGCGTCGCCGGCCTTGATGCGGGTGAGCGCGCGGGAGCGTTCCGGCTCGGCCACGTAGCGCTTGATGACGGACTTCGGCACCATCTGGAAGAGGAAGTCCTTGTCGGCCACGCGCGGCTCGATGGTCTTGCCGAGCACATAGTGGTCGACGAACAGGGTGACGAAGTTCACGCCGGCGAGCGTCAGGTAGTAGGTGTTGCGTCCGGGACGCGTGTTCACCTCGAAGAACTTGTAGGTGCCGTCGCGTTCGTCGTATTTCGCGTCGAAGTTGGAGAAGCCCTCGTAGTGGGTCTCCTTGAGGAACTTCGCCGCTTGGGCCACCACGTCGGGCTGCTTGTCGTCGATGATGCACACCGGGTTGCCGATGGCGGTGGGGTGGTGGTCCTGCAGGAGCACCTGCCCGATGCAGGAGACCAGCACGTTGCCGTCCTTGTCGGAGAAGCAGGTGATGGACCTGAGGTGCGCATCGTCGCCGGGCACGCAGTCCTGGACGATGAGGTCCTTGTCGTACACGGACTTCTGGAGTTCGGTGAACACGTATTCGAGCTTCTCAGGGGTCTCGATGGTGAAGACCTTCTCCTTGCCGGGGAATTCGGCGTAGTGGTAGCGCGCCGAGTTCGAGGGCTTGGCGATGACCGGGTAGGTGAACTCGTCCACCGGGATCCTCACGTTCGGGTCGGAGCAGTCGAAGCTCCACGTCTTGGGGTAGGGGATGCCGAGCTTCTCGCAGATGCGGTAGAACTCGCCCTTCTGCGTGATGCGGTCCAGCAGGTCGAAGTCGATGTACGGCACGACGAAGTAGCGTTCGAGACGCTGCTTGTTCTGGGAGAAGATGCGCGCGTACCAGTCGCCGCAGCCGACGAGGATCGGCACCTTCTTGCCTTCGAGCTCGCGGCCGAGCGTGTCGAGGTAGTCGAGCATGGTGGCCTCCTGGTCCGCGTGCGGCACCATGCGGTAGTCGACGAAGCGGCTGGAGGAGACGAACTTCTGGTCGGCGGTGCCGATCACGATGCTGTTGACGCCGTACGCCTCGTGGAAGCAGCGGGCGTAGGAGTAGGAGAGCGTGTCCGCGCCGAGCACGACCGGCTGCAGGTAGGTGGACACGTCCCGTTCGGATTTGATGAGCGTATGTGGGTTCATGGTTGCCTCATTGTACTGATGCGTTGTGCCGGTGCTGTGTCGGCCGTCACGCCTGCGGCTGCTGCGTGGTCTGCGATGCGGTCTGCGACGACGCGTCGTCCAGGCCGAGTTCGCGGCGCACGATGACGGCGTCGCCCGGCCACCAGACGTGCTTGCCGTTGATGATGTTGCGGGTTTCATGGCCCTTGCCGATGACGAGGACGATGTTGAAGCGTCCGTCGTGTTCGGTGGACTCCTTCGCCTGTGCGATGGCGGTCACGATGGCCTCCTCACGCGGCACGATGATCTGCACGGTCTGCTTGCCGTCGTCCGGCACGAACGAGGCCATCTCCTCGCAGATCTTGCGTGGGTCCTCGAAGTTCGGGTCGTCGAGCGTGAAGATGAACGATTCGGCGCGGCCCAGCGCGCCCTTGACGATGCCTTCGCGGCGGTCGATGGCCTTGCCTCCGGTGGTGCCGGAGACGAGCGTGATGCGCGGGTTCCGTTCGCCGTACACGCGGATCATCTCGTCGACGAGCGCCTTGGTGGACATGTAGTTGTGCGCGAAGTCCACGTACACGTGCAGGTCGTCGCCGCCGATGAAGCGTTCCATGCGGCCCGGCACCTGCACGTGCTCGATCGCGGCGAGCGCGTCGCTGTCGAACGGCACGCCGGCCTTCATGGCGATGGCGATGGCCGCGGCGGCGTTGAGGAAGTTGAATTCGCCGAGCATGTCGAGCTCGAACGGGCGCGCCTCGTCGCCGCAGGCGGCGATGAACCCGGTCTTGCGGCGCGGGTCGGCGGCCACGACCACGTCGGCCGGCGTGTGCAGGCCCGCGGCCGGATCGTGCATGGCGAACGTGGTGACGGGCGCGCCGTGGGCGGCGGCGTCCTCGCGCAGCAGGCCGATGTGGGCGGAGTCGGCGCCGATCACCATGGCGCGGGAGTTCGCGATGATCTGCCTCTTGCAGTGGAAGTAGTCCTCGAACGTGGGGTGTTCGATGGGGCTGATGTGGTCGGGGGAGATGTTGAGGAACGCGCCCACGTCGAACGTGAGCCCGTAGATGCGCTGGATCTTGTACGCCTGGGAGCTGATCTCCATGACCAGATGCGTCATGCCGTTGTCCGCGGCCTCGCGCAGCATGCGGAACGCGTCCAGCGGCTCCGGCGTGGTGAGCTTCGAGGGCTCGAAGGTCTTGCCGTCGAGGCACACGGCGATGGAGCTCATCATGGCGGCGTGGCCGTGCGTGTACGCGTTGAGGATGGCGTGCGTGTAGTAGTCGGTGGTGGTCTTGCCCTTGGTGCCGGTGATGCCCACCATGGTGAGTTCGCGTTCCGGGTGTCCGAAGTATTCGGCGGCGATGAGGCTCATGGCCCGGTGTACGTTGTCCACGATGAGGCCGGGCGCCTTCGTGCGGTCGGAGTATTCGGTCTCGGCCACGTACACGGCGAGTCCCTTGTCGTCGATGCCGTCGAGGAATTCGGGCTTGAACCGTCCCTTGATGAACAGCAGCGATCCGGGTTTCACCTCGCGGGTGTCGTAGGTGATGGACGGGATCGGATCGTGGGCGCCGGGCACCGTGTCGGCGTCGATGGTCCAATGGTCGCCGGCGACGATCTCGCGCAGCAGATGGTGTTCTTCCAGCAGCTTGGCCACGGAGGCGAGGCTCAGCGGCGAAGTCGTGGTGGACATGTGGCTCTCCCTTGTTTCTTCGGCGGCGCGGGTTTCGCGCGCCCCACCGATACTACTCCGGCGCCGTGCTCAATCCAATGCGTTCCGTCGGCGCCGGTTCCCCGTTCTCCCGCGCCGGTCAGCGTTCGTCGAGGAGACGCTGCACGACATGGTCGTCGCCCTCGTACGGCACGTGCCGGTTGAGGTCCTTGATCCAGCGTTCGTGGCCCTTGCCGATGATGAGCGTGACGTCCGTGCGGTCCGGGTGGGAGCGCGCGTCCGCGAGGGCGTCGGCGATGGCCTGGACGCGGTCGACGATGACGTCCGCCTTCACGTCCGGGTTCGTCACGTTGGACATCATGTCGCGGCAGATGTCCTCGTACGGTTCGGTGTCCGTGTCCTCGGCGGTGAACACGAAGCGCGCGATGCGCTCCTGCGCCGCGTCGACGATCTCCTTGCGCCTGTCGTACGCCTTGTTGCCGGCCGAACCGGCCACGAGCGTGATGTACGGGTTCCGGTCGCCGTACCGCGCTGCGACGAAGTCGAGGAGCGCCTTGACGGACGTGTAGTTGTGTGCGTAGTCGACGATGACGTGCGTGTCGGTCGCCGGGTCTTCGGTGAGTTCCATGCGGCCGGACACGCGCGTCGGCTCCATGGCGTGCAGCGCGTCCGTGGCGTCTGCGGGCACGCCGGCGGCGTGCGCGAGGGCGATCGCGGCGAGCGCGTTCGCGTAGTTGAAGTCGCCGACCAGATGCAGTCGGTAGTCGCCCAGGTCGGCGCCGTCCAGGGCGAACCGGTAGTGGTCGTGCGCGGCGTCGGCCGGCACGCCGGTGACGTCGGCGGTGCGTGCGTCGTCGTCGGCCGGCTCGTCGGCGAGCAGACGGAACGTGGTGACGGGGATGCCGGCCGCGGCCGCGTCCTCGCGCAGCAGGTCGGCGTGCGCGGCGTCGGCGTTGAGCACGAGCGCGCGGCTGTTGTACGCGATCCGGCGCTTGCAGTACAGGTAGTCCTCGAGCGTGGGGTGTTCGATGGGGCTGATGTGGTCGGGGGAGATGTTGAGGAACGCGCCCACGTCGAACGTGAGCCCGTACACGCGATGCACCTTGTACGCCTGGGAGCTGACCTCCATGACGAGGTAGCGCATGCCGTTGGAGACGGCTTCGCGCATCATGCGGAACGCGTCGAGGGATTCCGGCGTGGTGAGGTCCGATTCCTCGTACGTGCGGCCGTCCAGGCAGTTGTCCACGGAGGAGAAGAGGGCGCAGCGTCCGCCCGAATACGCGTTGATGATGGCCTGCGTGAAGTAGGCGGTGGTGGTCTTGCCTTTGGTGCCGGTGATGCCGATGACGGTGAGCTCGTCCTGCGGACGTCCGTAGAATTCGGCGGCGAGCAGGGCGAGGGCCTTGCGCGCGTCGTCGACGATGAGCCCCGGCACGGCGGTGTGCTCGGACATGTCGGTCTCCGCCACGTAGGCGGCGAGGCCCTTCGCATCGCAGCCGTCGAGGAATTCGGGCTTGAACCGGCCCTTGCAGACGAGCAGGGCGCCGGGCTCCACGCTGCGGGTGTCGTAGGTGATGGCGGCGAACGCCTTGTCCGCGTCCGCGATGCCGTCGACGGTCCTCGTCCACTCGCCGCCATGGATCACCTCGCGCAGCAGGTGGTGGCGTTCGAGCAGGGAGGCGGCCGAATCCAAGGTCAAAGCCATGAGAGGTCCTTTCGGGGAACGGATGATGCGTGATGACGGAACGGGTATACGATGACGGACGAAACCGGGAGTTTCCTGTATGGGAGGTGTCCGTTCGGTAAGCATACCGGCAGCGCATCCCGTCCCGGACGCCGGCGCGGCGTCCGGTGGCTACAATGGGCAACCGTGACCACCCCACAGACCGAGACACTCGCCGAGAAGCGCGCGCGCTTCGAACGGCTCGCCATGCCAGCGCTCGACGCGCTGTACCGGCGGGCGATGCGTCTGACGAACAATCCGGACGACGCCCAGGACCTGGTGCAGGACACGTTCGAGAAGGGGTTCAAGGCGTTCGATTCGTTCCAGCCGGGCACCAACTTCGAGGCGTGGATGACCACCATCGAACGCAACACCTACTTCAACCAGTACGCGAAGGCCAAGCGGCGCCCACAACGCGCCAACGACGCCGACGGCGAATACGACGACTGGGACCTGTACGCGGCGTCGGAGCATTCCCCGGATGCACTCAAATCCGCCGAGGACGAGTATCTCGACGCGTTCGCCCCCGAGGAGATCATGGACGCGTTGGCGAAGCTGTCGCCGGAACGCCGGCAGGTGTTCATCGACGCGGCCATCGACGGCAAGTCGTACCAGCAGGTCGCCGACGAGCAGGGCGTGAAGATCGGCACCGTCATGAGCCGGCTCAACCGCGCGCGCACGCAGCTCAAGCGCGAATTGGCGTCCTACGCGCGCGAGCACGGCTACGGGACGAAGCTTCCCGCGGAACGTTCCGGCAAGACCGCGGATTCACCGAAAGCAAAGTCCGCCGAAACCCCTTCCGCACCGGCGGTTTCCGGTCATAATGGGAGGAAAGGCCCCCATGCGGGGGCGTCGCCCATCGCCGGACGAGGAAAGGAGACACGATGAACGGACGACAGGTGGAACGCGTGCATCACATCTCCATCACGCATACCCTGCCCGACGGCACGGTCAGGACGGTCAGTCGCACCGAGGTGCGCGTCACGGACGACACGGACGAGGCCGTCTCCTACGATCCGGCCGTGGACGGGGACTGCTTCGACCCCTCGACCTGCTGTTCGGAGCGGGAGCAGGCCATGATCGCCGCGCTGCGCGCGTATCTGCGCCCCGACGAGGCGCCGGAATGCCTCAAGGCGCGTGTCAAGGCGTGCCTCGACCATTGCTGCGGGCAGTGACCGCGCACCCCAAGCGGCTTGGCTCCAATCGGACGGATGTGTACGGACGCCCGCAATGAGAAAACCCGCCCGGCCGAAAGGCCTAGGCGGGTTTCCGTATGTCTTGCGACGGGATCAGGCGTTGGGGCGCTTGCCGTGGTTGGCGGCCTTCTTACGACGATCCTTGCGCTTACGTCCGCGCATGCCCATGATGGACTCCTTTGCTGAAGATAATTAAGCCTTCGGCATTATGCCACATCGCGGCGACGTTCTCAACCGCGCGCCGCGATGCGGCATTTCCCGGCAGGCTTCGGACCCGATGCCGCATGGCATACGGTCCCTGCGGAAGCGTCAGACCCGTTCGGCCCGGAACGTGACGCGCGTCGTGTAGTCGTCGCCGGGTTCCAGCACGACCAGGTCCTTGCCGGTGCGGAACGCGTCGGCGTACGCGGTCATCGGCTCGACGGCCACACCGGGCTGGCGCACCTTCTCGCCGATCTCGTTGCCCGTGCACACCTGCCACGAGTTGATGGTCCCGTCGCCGGTCAGCGTCACCTTGATGCCGTCGGGACGGGTGAACACGGCCGACGTGCCGCCGTCCGCGTCGCGGTCGACGATGTCCGTCCACGCGTCGTCGAAGCCGCGTCCTTCAAGCGTGGGGTCGTCGCGAAGGTCGTAGATGCCGGCGGCCGGCTCCTCGCCGGTGGGCAGCAGATGCTCGTCGACGGTGACGTGCGTGGCGCAGGGAAGCGTCAGACGGCACCGCTCGTTGTCCGGCGTGATGGCGGGGCCGTGGGAGGTCTTGCCGTTGGAGAGCCACGGGTGGATGCCGAACGCCCACGGAGCCCTTACCTCGTCGTTGTTGTGGACGGTGAACGTCTCATGCAGACCGTCCTCCTCGAGCGCGTAGGTGGCGGTGACGGTGATGTCGAACGGGTAGCCGGCCAGGTCGGGGGAGCGCCAGGAGAGCGTGACGTGGCTTTCGCCCAGGTCCTCGAGCTCCCACATATAGCGGTACGCGTAGCCGTGCAGCGAGGCGGAGCGGTCGAACTCGTCGATCGGCATCTGGTAGCTTTCGCCGTCGAACGTGTACTGGCCGTCGGTCACGCGGTTCGGGTACGGGGCCAGCACCCAGCCGTTGCAGCAGGGGATGACCTTGTTCGGGTCGAACGGGACGATGATGTCCTCGCCCTGCCATCTGAGCTCGCGCAGGCTCGCGCCCAGCTCGGTGACGACGGCGCTCCAGTCGCCTTTGCGGATCGAATGCTGGTTGCCGGTACGGGGTTTGAGAACCATGACGTGACACTCCTTCGTGGACAGGCGCGCGAATCGGACGCCGAAAAACGGATTGTTACCGCTCACAATGGTAGCGTGTCGGCGTTCATGGCACGCAGGGGATGTCGGCCGTCGCCGAATGCGATGTCGGTCCGCATCGGCATGGAGAAGCGGTGTGCGATTGCTACTTCAGCAGGTCGGCGTGCCCCAGTCCTGGTACACCCAGCTGATCTTGCCTTCGCCTTGGCCGCCTCCGTTGCCAGAGCCTCCGTCGCCGGAGCCGCTGCCGCCGTCGCCCGCGGCGAGCGTGGCGGTGGCGACCGCGAGCGCCGTCAGCGTGCGCGCCGCCTGTTTCCATGAGAACCCCATAGGTTCCGGCTCCTTTCGAATCATCCGGTCCGGCGTGGACTCGCCGGACACGACCCGCGTCTATGCGGATCGTACGATGGGGCGAATCAGACGGAGTCGCATAGGAAGATACGGAAGTGAAGCCCGGTGACGATGCCATGACCCCGGGCATGCGTCCGGCGGATACGGGAAGAGGGCGACGGCACGGGGAGTGCCGCCGCCCTCAAGAAGCGGAAAGAAGACTAGGAAGAGGTCTATCAGGGGGTCATCCAGTCCGATTCGCAAGACGGATTGGACTGAGATACTTCACATCCACCCCACCAGTCAGGGCCACTGCTGTTTCCGCTATTGGAGTTTCCAGAAGAGCTGCCGCCGGAGGATAATCCGCCGGACGACTTGCCCGACGACCCACGATACGTGGACCCACCGGACGACTTCCGGTACGTGGAACCGCCCGACGACTTGCGGGACGTGGACTCGCCGGACGAGGAACGCGCCCCGGACGACGCCTGGGCCTCCGCCGCCTGACGGTCCGCGTCCTCCTTCGCCTTAACGGACGCGTCCACGGCCTTGACCGCGTCATCCACCTTGCTCTTCGCATCCGACAGGGCCTTTACGTCCGCCTGCTTGCCGTCAACCGTCTTCTTCGCGTCGTCCAACACGCTGCGCAGCGAGGCGCGCGTGTTCTCATCCTGGACTTTGCCGTCCGAATCCTTGTACTTGGCCTCGCCCGCATCCAGGCTCGACTGCAACGCCGATCTCGCATCGTCCAGAAGCTTCGCCTCGTGCGACGCATCCACCGCCGCAACGGCCGCCTTGAGGCTCTTCATGTGCTTCCCGTACCAGTCGGACTGCTCGCCCATGGTCGCGGTCGCCTCGTCCAGGCCCGTCTTGTCGTCGGCCGTGCAACCCGGATACCCGGGCGTCTTCTCCGCCAGCGCCTTGGCCAGCGCGTCCACGGTCCCCGCATCCTTCACATCCGCGATCTTGATGGAAGCCGCCTGGGCCGCGTCCCCGTTCACCAGCGCGTTGTATGCGTTCACCCGCCCGCGCAGCGTGTCCGCCGCCTGGAAGCACGCCGTCCTGGCCGCCTCCAGCTCATGCGCAGTCCACGCACGCCAACCCAGACCGCCGCCCACGGCAAGCGCCACCACCGCCACGACGGCGACAGCCGGCACCAGCCACTTCGGACGCCTGCCAGTCTTCTTGTCTTCGCCGTCCGCGTCAGGCGGCAGAGGGACCGGCGGCAGACTCCCGCCTGTTTTAGACGCAAGAGATGTGGTGACGGGGTCGATGTTGGGTTTCGGATTATTGGAAGAGGAGACCTGTTTCATATTCATAATGCATCCTTGATGCGGCATTGCTTGGGGTTTGCCCCAATCTTGGCACCCCCCCCTCGACGAATTCGCCTTCGTCAGACGAGCGCGAGTCCATATGCCGGATATCCGGTCCGGGGAACGGCGACGATCCGGATTCCCGGGACACGCCGGGCGCCGTTCCGGCATTCGATGCCTGCGAATGCCATCATGATGGGAGGTATGCAAAGGAGGCATGAAATGTGGTGGCATGACGAGAAGCCGGAGGCCGTGTTCTGGGATCTGGACGGCACGCTCATCGATTCCGACCCGTATTGGGTGCGCGCCGAACGCGCGCTGTTGGAGGAGCACGGCGGCGTGTGGGACAATCCGCTCGCCGAAGCGATGCAGGGCGCATCCCTGCCCGCCGTGACGCGGCTGCTGCACGAGCGCGGCGTGAGCGGCATGGACCATGACGCCATTGTGGCACGCCTCACCGCCGACGTGATGCGCATGGAGGATGAATGCCTGCCATGGATCCCCGGCGTGCGCGACGTGCTGACCGGATTGGCCGAGGCCGGCGTGCCGTCCGTGCTGGTCACCGGATCGCCGCGTCCCATCGTGGACAACGTGATCGCCCACGCACCGGTCGGCGCGTTCGTCGGATCGGTGAGCGGCGAGGAGGACATGCCGCACAAGCCCGCGCCCGAACCCTACTGGGCCGCAGCGCGCATCGCCGGCATCGTCTCCGGCGCCGACGGCGCCGTGCTGTCGATTGCTCCCGTCGACTCCGCGCTCATGCGCCGTTGCGTCGTGTTCGAGGATTCCGTGCCCGGCCTCACCGCGGCGCGCGCCGCCGGCGCCACGGTCGTGGCAGTCACCGGATACGCGCGCGTCGACGTCACCGCCGACCCGGCCCTGCGGAGCCTGTACGACCGCACCATCCGCGATTTCCGCGACCTGCGGTAGGGGAGCCCCGTTGAAGTTCGTCATCGCCCCGGACTCGTTCAAACACTGCATGACCGCGCGGCAGGCCGCCGAGGCGATACGGGAGGGCCTGTCCCGCGTGTTTCCCGACGCCGCATACGACCTGGTGCCGATGGCCGACGGCGGCGAAGGCACCGTGGCCTCGCTCGTCGACGCCACCGGCGGCGTCCTGTGCGGGGCCGACGTGCTCGACCCGCTGCAGCGACCCATCCGCGCGACATACGGCATGCTCGGCGACGGGCACACCGCCGTCATCGAAATGGCCGAGGCGTCCGGCATCCAACATGTGGACGCCGCCGACCTCGACCCGCTCACGGCCACCACCTACGGGACCGGACAGCTCATCCGCGCCGCGCTCGACGACGGCGCGCGCCGCATCATCCTCGGCATCGGAGGATCGGCGACCAACGACGGCGGCGCAGGTATGGCGGAAAGCCTGGGCGTGCGCCTCCTCGACGCCGCAGGCCGGCCGATTCCGCGCGGCGGCGGCGCGCTCGGGTGTCTCGCACGCATCGACGTCTCCGGCATCGACCCACGGATCAAGGCGACGGACATCCTCGTCGCCTCCGACGTGACCAACCCGCTGACCGGCCCCACGGGGGCCTCCGTCGTGTTCGGCCCGCAGAAAGGCGCCACGTCGGACATGGTCGAGACGCTCGACCGGAACCTGCGGCACTATGCCGACGTCATCCGACGATGCCTCGGACGCGACGTGGAACGACAACCCGGCGCCGGCGCCGCGGGCGGACTGGGCGCAGGACTGCTCGCCTTCACCCAAGCCACGATGCGTTCCGGCGCGGCCCTCGTCGCCGAGACCGCACGGCTCGCCGACAGGGCCGCCGACGCCGACTACTGCCTCACCGGCGAAGGACACATCGACGCACAGACCCGCTACGGCAAGACGCCCATGGGCGTGGCGCAGGCCGTACGCCGCGGCAACCCGGACATCGGCGTCATCGCGTTCGCCGGATCCCTCGACGTGGACGCCGCCGCCCTGCACGGCATCGGCATCGACGCGGCGTTCGCCATCACGCCGGGCGTGACGGACCTCGCACAGGCGCTGGCGGACGGGCCGGCGAACCTCGCGAACGCCGCAGAGAACGTGGGGCGCGTCATCGCGCTCGGGCGAAGGCGTTGACGCGGAGCGTGTCCCGCGTCAACGAACCTCGCTGCGCCTGCGGAACTCGATGGGGGAGACGCCGTTCCTGCGCTTGAACGTCGCGCAGAACGAGCTCGTGTCGGTGAACCCGCACTCCTCGCACAGCCGCTTCAGAGGCATGTCCGAATTGATGAGCAGATACTTCGCGGCGTGCATGCGCGCGTCGATGATATAGGCGTGCGGCGTGTACCCGGTCTTCTTCTTGAACACGCGGATGAAATGGTATTCGCTCATGAACGCGCGCGCCGCCAGTTCGTCGATGGGCAACGGCTCGCCCAGATGACCGGAGATGTAGGTGAGCACGTCCTCGATCGCATGCGGCTGGCGTTGGGAGGAAACATCGCCATCACAGGCCGCCATCGCGAACTCGGCGAGGATGTCGGTGATGGTCTTCGACATGCGCGGCTCGCTCACGCGTTCGGCGTCATGGAACGTGTCATAGATGTCCGTAAGCCGCGTCATCACATAGACCGGATCCCTGAGCGCGAACACCGGACCGAGCCTGTCGTCGATGAGATCGAAGTACGCGCGTGCGGCGACGCCGTCGAAATGCAGCCACAGGACCTCACTGCCCTCATCGGTGCCGTAGGAATGGTGCCGGTAGCAGTCCAACAGCACGAAATCGCCCTTGCCGGCGTGCATCGTACCCTTCTCGGTGGTGACGTCGAGCGAACCGCGGCGCACGGCCATCAGCAGGAAGCTGTCGAACGAGCTGCGCTCCTGACGGTACCCCGGCTCATATCGGAACAATCCCACACGCAGCGGATACAGGAAGGTCCGCACAGCCGTTCTGCTGGGCGTGTAGATGTAGAATTCCGAGCCCTCGTCGCTGATATGCCTCTCCGCCGGCTTCATCGTCCCTCCTCCCTTGGTCGCGATGCATGATGCGGCAATTATTCCACATTTCGTGCGACAAGGGGAGAGGGACGCCCGCAAGCGCATGACAAGCGCAATTTTCACACCGAATGCTGCAATTATCATCATCGGATGCCGTCCATAGGTGCCGTGAACCGTTGCGGACCGTGGAAGACCCGCGGTACGCGGCGGAACCGGCGGTGAAACAGGACCTTCCGCGATGACGGCAATTTTTGCATATTTCAGAGCAGGAAAACTGTGCGGCGGGCGTGGATTCGGTCTTAGGCTTGGAGGCAAGCAATCAACACATCACGAATGCAGTGACCTGCATTGCGGCATCCAACGAAGGAGTAGAACCATGGCCGTGACCATCAAGGACACCGTCATCACGATCCCGACCTACGAGATCGGCAAGGCGGACAAGAACCCGGAATTCATCGAAAAACGCGTCTACCAGGGCAGCTCGGGCCGCGTCTACCCATACCCGGTCATCGAGACCATCAGCGACGAGAAGCGCGACAAGCAGTACAAGGCCGTCATCATCGAGAACGAATACCTCGAGGTGACCGTCCTGCCCGAACTCGGAGGCCGCATCCAGTACGCCAAAGACAAGACCAACAACTACGACTTCGTCTACCGCAACGACGTCATCAAGCCCGCCCTCGTGGGCCTCACCGGACCGTGGATCTCCGGCGGCATCGAATTCAACTGGCCGCAGCACCACCGTCCCACCACCTACCTGCCGGTCGACTACAAAGTCGAGAACCTCGCCGACGGCGGCAAGGCCGTCCTGTGCCACGACACCGACCAGATGTACGGCACCCAGGTCATCACCACGATCGCCCTGCACCCCGGCAAGGCGTACATCGAGATCTCCGCCCAGCTGTACAACGGCACCTCGCTGCCGCAGACCTTCCTGTGGTGGGCCAACCCGGCCGTGCCCGTCAACCAGCACACCAAGACCGTGATGCCGCCGGACGTCACCGCCGTCATGGACCACGGCAAGCGCGACGTCTCCCGCTACCCGATCGCCACCGGCACCTACTACAAGCACGACTACTCCGAAGGCGTCGACATCGGCCGATACAAGAACGTGCCGGTCCCGACCTCCTACATGGCCGCGCACTCCGACTACAACTTCGTTGGTGGCTACGACTTCGGCGTCGGCGCCGGCATCCTGCACGTGGCCGACCACCATGTGAGCCCCGGCAAGAAGCAGTGGACCTGGGGCAACGGCGACTTCGGCCAGGCATGGGACAGGAACCTCACCGACGCGAACGGCCCGTATGTCGAGCTCATGACCGGCGTGTTCACCGACAACCAGCCCGACTTCACCTGGCTCAAGCCGTACGAAGGCAAGACCTTCACCCAGTACTTCATGCCGTACAAGGCCGTCGGCCAGGTCAAGAACGCCTCCATCAAGGCCGCCGTCAACCTCGAGATCGGCCCCGCCGACACCTTCGGCGCCGCAGGCGAGACCGAAGGCGTGGAAGCCCAGGGGCTCAAGGCGGGACAGGGCCGCGTGACCGTGTACGCCACCTCCGTATACGAGAACGCCACCGTCACCGTGACCACGAAGAACGGCGAGACGTTGTACTCCCACACCGGCCGCATCAGCCCCAACGACATCGTCAAGGCCGAATTCGAGACCGGGGAAGCGGCCGCCACCGACATCACCGCCACCGTGGCCGACGCGGACGGCAACATCCTCATCGACTACACCCCACAGCCGAAGACAATCGAGAAGCTCCCGGAGCCGGCCAAGGCCGCCGACGACCCGCTGGACATCCTCACCAACGAGGAGCTGCTGCTCGCCGGCCTGCACCTCGAGCAGTACCGCCACGCCACATACATGCCGGACCCGTACTACCTCGAAGGTTTGAAGCGCGATCCGGGCGACGCCCGCATCAACAACGCGTACGGCCGCCTGCTGCTGCGCCGCGGCGTGTTCGACGAGGCGGAGGGCCACTTCCGCGCCGCCATCAAGCGCCTGACCAAGCACAACACCCAGCCGTACGACTCCGAACCGCACTACAACCTCGGTCTCGCCCTCTTCTACCAGGGCGAGTATGACAAGGCGTTCGACGCCTTCTACAAGGCGACCTGGGACGACACGCAGAAGGAGCGCGCCTTCTTCTACATGGCCGCCATCGCCGCCCGTCGAGGCGACTACGCCGACGCCCTCGAATACGTGGAGAACGCCCTGACCCGCAACACGATGAACATCAAGGCACGCGGACTCAAGGCCTACCTGCTGCGCAAGCTGGGACGCGCGGACGAGGCGGCCGCCGCGCTCGCCGAGAACCTCACCGTCGACGAATTCGACTTCGTCTCCGGCAACGAGCGCGTGATCGCCGGCGCCGACCCGGCCGAACTCGCAGGCCTCATGCGGGGCTTCCATGAGAACTACCTGCAGGCCGCCCGCGACTACGCCCTGTTTGGCGCGTACGACGAGGCATTGACGCTGCTCGCCGAGGCCGACCAGAGCAAGCCGATGGTCAAGTATTACGAGGGCTACTACCTGTCCCTCCTCGGCCGCGAAACGCAGGCCAAGGCCGCGTTCGAGGCCGCCGAGGCCGCGCCCAGCGACTACTGCTTCCCGAACAAGCTCGAGGACATCGCGCCGCTGGCCAAGGCCATCGAGACCGTGAACGGCGCCAGGGCCTCCTACTACCTCGGATGCCTGTACTACGACAAGGTCCAGGCCGAGAAGGCCATCGCCCTGTGGGAACGGTCACGCGACCTCGACCCGGAATTCCCCACCGTGCACCGCAATCTGGCGCTCGCCTACTACAACAAGCGCGGCGACGCCGCCTCCGCCGGCCGCGAGATCGAGGAGGCCTACCGCCTCGACGAATCCGACGCACGCGTCTTCCTGGAACTCGACCAGCTGCACCGCAAGGTCGGCTGGACCTACGCCCAACGCCTCGTCGAATTCGACAAGCACCTCGACGTGGTCGCCGAACGTGACGACCTGTTCATCGAATATCTCACCGTGCTCAACCAGACCGGCAACTACGCCAAGGCGTATGACCTCATGAGCCGACGCCACTTCCACCCGTGGGAGGGCGGCGAAGGCAAAGTCACCGCGCAATACCGCATCGCGCTGACCCTGCTCGCCAAGGACGCGATGGCCGCCGGCGACTGGACGCGCGCCAAGGACCTGCTGACCCGTACCCTGTCCTACCCGCACAACCTCGGCGAAGGCAAACTCGAAGGCCAGAAGGACAACGACATCCACTACTACCTCGGTGTCGTCGAACGCCACCTCGGCGACGAGACCGCCGCACAGGCCGAAATCCGTAGGGCCACCATCGGCCCCGACGAGGTCAAGGGCGCGATGTACTACAACGACCAGCCGGCCGAGATGATCCTCTTCCAGGGTCTCGCCCATAAGGCGCTCGGCGAGGACGGCCCGGCCAACGCCCGCTTCTACCGACTGCTGGACTACGGCGAGCAGCACCTCGACGACCAGGTCAGGATCGACTACTTCGCCGTCTCGCTGCCCGACTTCCTCATCTTCGAGAACGACTACACGAAGATGAACCGCATCCACTGCCTGTACCTCATGGCCCTCGCCAACATCGGCAACGGCGACAAGGACAAGGCCGCCCGGCTGCTCGGAGAGGCCCTGGGCCTCGACCCGAGCCACATCCAGGCGAATCTGTTCGCGGACGAGGTCAACAACCGTCACGTGCTGTGATCGGCGGGGCATCCGCCCGGTAGCGGTGTGAGGAGCCGGTTCATCATGACGCAACGGGTGATGGGGCATGCGCATATGCGCATGCCCCATCACCCGTTGCGCATGTTGCCGCAAGGGTTGTAACGCAAGGGTCGTAAGGAACGTCGACAGACGCAATTTTCAACCATGGTGATTGGGAACCGATGCGCAATTTTTGCATATCGAAAGGCAGATAAAGTGAAAGACGGAACGTGGGGCGAACGTACACTTGAATTACTCGAAACGTTGAGCCGATTGCCGAATCACAGCAATGGAGCGGTCGGTACTCGACAGGAAGAGCAGGAAGCCACCGACGGGCCAAACGGTTCCGTACCCACGTCCGGCTGTGAATGGCCACAGTTGGTTTTTATCAATTCCGTTCGCGCGGGCTGGTGAAGGCACAAGTAAGGAGAAAACAATGAAGTTGCTCGATATGAAGAAGACGATGATCGCCTCGGCCGCCGCCGTCGCCATGATCGTTCCGCTGGGAGCCTGCGGCTCCTCCTCGGAGACCACCTCCACCGACCCGAAGGACGCCTCCGGCGAGATCACCATCTGGGGTTGGGGCAACGGCATGAACGAGACCATCGCGGCGTTCGAGAAGGCCTACCCGAAGATCAAGGTGAAGTATTCGAGCACCGGCACCGGCGCCGACACCTCCAAGGCGTTGAACAACGTGATTGCCGCCGGCAAGGGTGCCCCTGACGTGAGCATGATGCTCAGCACCGACGTCTCCAAGTTCGCCCAGGAGGGCAGCATCTCCGATCTCAAGGAGTTCGGCGCGAACGACATGGGAAAGGATTTCGCCCCCGGCATCTGGGGTCAGGCGCAGTTCGGCGGCACCACCTACGGCATGCCGATCGGCGGAGGCCCGATGGTGTTCTTCTACAACGAGGAGGTCTTCTCCAAGGCCGGCATCGACACGCCTCCCACCACCTGGGACGAATGGTACGAGGACGCGAAGAAGATCCGCGCGCTCGGCGACGACTACTACATCACCAACAACGCCGGCGACCGCGACAGTTACTCGGAATTCAACGCCATGCTCTGGCAGCTCGCCGCGCAGCCGTTCAAACTCGATGGGGAGAACCTCACCATCGATCTGACCGGCGACAAGCAGGTGAAGAAGTTCATCGACTTCCAACAGAAGCTCATCGACGAGGACCTCGTCAACACCAGCATCCGCAACTGGACCGACGACTGGTTCCGCAGCCTCTCCGACGGTACCACGGCCTCCCTCGCGGTCGGCGCATGGATGCCCACCAACCTCGAAAGCAGCTCCGGCGCCGCCAAGGGCAAGTGGCGTGCCGCCGACATCCCGCAGTGGGATCCGGACCATCCCACGAACGCCGAGGACGGCGGCTCCGTGTTCACCATCCCCTCGCAATCCAAGAACAAGGCGGCCGCATGGGCGTTCATCAACTACGCCACGCACGGTGACGGCGCGCAGATCTTCGTGGACCACGGCAACTTCCCGGCCCTCAAGTCCATCCTCAACGGAGACGAATTCAAGAACGCGACCAACGAGTACTTCGGCGGCCAGAAGGTGAACGAAGTGCTCTCCCGCGCAGCCCAGATGGATTCCTCCTCCTACGAATTCCTGCCCTTCAGCACCTACGCCCAGTCGATCTTCGGCGACTACATCAGCAAGGCATATCAGGGTGAGACCTCGCTGAAGAAGGCCGTCGCCTCCTATCAGGACGCACTGATCGACTACGCCAAGGAACAGGGATACACGGTCAAGTAGCCGTCCGTCCGGGAATCGGCGTCGGGACCGACGGTCGGAACCGTCCCCATCGATGGTTCCGACCGTCCCGCACCGGTGATTGACACAAGCAGGGTGATTCGAATGAGCAAATCGATGAGTATGCCGCCCACCGCCGCGGTGCGTGAGAACAAACACAAGGCCGACTGGCGTGGTTGGAAATTCATGGGACCGTTCGCGGTGGTGTTCGTGTTCGTGTTCATCATCCCGATCGTGTACGCGATCTATATCAGTTTCTTCAAGAAGCAGATGATCGGCGGTACGCGGTTCGTTGGCGTGGAGAACTACGTCCGACTGTTCGGGGACCAGCAGTTCTGGTCGTCGGTGGTGCGCGTGGCCCTGTTCACCTGCGTGCAGGTGCCGATCATGCTGTTCCTGTCCGCCGCCATGGCTCTGGCGTTGGATTCGATGAAGCTGCATGGCACGAAGTTCTTCCGTATCTCGACGTTCCTGCCGTATGCGGTGCCGGCGGTGGTGTCCACGTTGATCTGGGGTTTCGTGTATGGCGCGAAGTATGGTCT